>CAYZOP010000004.1:0-265802 GCA_964480485.1 uncultured Desulfobacterales bacterium
ACCATTAACCGCCTGGAATTGCCGGCCACTCTCCGGCGCTGCCTGGGCACCACCACTAGCATTGAAAGCCCTCATGCCGGGGTGCGCCTCAGGACCAACCGAGTGAGCCGCTGGCGGGACGGCACCATGGTGCTGCGCTGGGTGGCCGCGGCCTTCCTGGCCACCGAGAAAGACTTCCGCCGGATCCAGGGCTATCGCGATCTCTGGATGCTCAAAGCCAAACTGGAAAACGAGGTGGCCCTTGACGTGCGCCAGGCCGCAGCCTAATCTTTCTCAAACCTTTAACCGCCACCCCACTGTCAACTGAATTTGGGACAGGCTCCACCCCCCGCCGACCCCGTCCGAGGCCTCCACCATCAGGAAGGGAATGCCCGCCTGATGCAAGGTGCGGGCGCACCACAGCCCTGCCAAGCCGGCGCCGATGATGATACCGTCCATGCAGATGATCCTCTCTGGAAATTCGGCTGGTGGCGGGCCCAAGATCCCCCGCGGCCCTGATCAAATACTAACCATAGTTTAATAAATTTCTAGCCCGGAAATCTTGACAGAGGAAAAAGGAATGATTACTTATTTAGGATAACTTTCACAAAAGAAGGAGGCAACATGGCTGACAAACCCAAATCCCAAGAGGAATTTGGCGGCAAAGGCGGCTCCGGCGATGTTTCCGGGAGTGAAAATCTGTTTGTTTGTCCCGAGTGCACTGCCGAGCATGCCTTCCCGGGACACAAGCCCGGCGAGCCCCTGATGTGCCCCAAGTGCGCCATCCCCATGAAAGCCAAGTACGTCAAGTAGTAATAGGGCTTTCCCAACCCCTTACCGCCGCTCCTATAAGCAGCGAAAACATAAAGTTGCAGGGACACTTAGAAGTTCCCCCGCAGCGATGGCGAGGGGGCGGCACACCCCGCCTCCTCAATTTCTTAAAGATAGATTGCTTAAGGATGATAACATCTCTCAGGCTAAGGAGGCTTTCATGGTTGAAGGGAAAGAACTGGGTAAACGGTTTGTCCGGTTAAAGGATAGCTCGGGCACTGTTTGGCTGTGCCCCCTGGAGGCGCTGAAAAAAGCCTCCGACGCCACCCAGGCAGAGCTGGACGATTGCGTAGAATTGGATGTGGTCACCCATACCGCTGGGCAGATTGACGCCGAGCGCTGAGCGCCCGGAAGAGCGGCCATGTGCCAGGAAGAAAAACCCCGACCCAGCCCCCGGGCATTTTTCACCAATCTGGCCGGACCGGAGCCCTGGACGGAAAAAATCCGGCTGCTCATGCGCAACAATTGGCTGAAGTTGAAAAATTTCCAAAATTGTTGCGGCCATCCCGGGGAGCCGGGGTGCTGACAGCGAAACCGCGGCCTCGGTGAGGCCGCCTCTGGGGACCAAACGAAAAGGTGCTGATAAAAGCCCCCGAATTCCTTAAGAGACGGTGGGCTTAGGAGACAACCGATATGCCAGAGTTGATTGAGTGGCGCACGGACTGGCAGGAGGCCCAGAAGGAGGCGAAGAAGTTCAACCGTCCACTGGCCCTGGAATTCTATCTGGATGGTTGACCCCACTGCGGCAGATTGGTCCGTGAGACCCACCAAGATCCCGCCGTGGTCAAGGTTTTAAACGAGCGTTTTATCCCCATACGCCTGGAAGGGCGGGGGCACATGGATCTGGTGCGCCAATTTCAGGTTACCGGCGCGCCCACAACCTTGCTGTTTTCTCCGGATGGGGAAGAGAAGCACCGCTTCGCCGGCTTTCTGACTGCTGAGGAGTGTCTCAAAGAACTGGAAAAGGTCGGCTGAGGGGCAAGCTTTCATTCATTTTTACCTTTTAACGACAAAACGCCAAGAGCGGCGGCAAGGATCTGAGCCATGGGGCACACCCTCAAACTCTATCTGCTGGTTCTGGTGATTTTCCTGGCCATTGACCTCACCTGGCTGGGAGTGCTCATGGCCAAGTTTTACAAGGCGGAGTTGGGCCCCCTGGCGCGGCGCTCCGGGGAGGCCATGACTCCGGTATGGTGGGCCGCGTTCCTGGTTTATATCCTGATCCCTCTGGGAATCGTGCTGTTTGTCGTGCCCAGGGTATCCTTGGCAAATCCGGCGGCTTCGGCCCTGGGATGGGGATTTCTCTATGGAGTCATCCTCTACGGGGTTTATGACCTGACGAACTACTCCCTCATTGACCGCTGGCCTTGGCGCATGACCCTGGTGGACATGGCCTGGGGAGGTTTCATCGGTGCGGTGACCTCCTATGTGGCGGTACTTCTGGACCGCTGGCTGGCGTGAGGTCGCCCGCTCTCCGTTGCTCGTTTTGCGGACCCATGCTCCCCTGGACGGAACCTCGGCGCCTTCACCATATCATCCGCTCCCTGCACCGCTGGTTTGATTCCAGCGTCCCTCTGGAAGTTTCCCCCGCAGCCACCCCGTTCCAGAACCTGCTGCGCAATAAGAATTATCTCCTGGTGCATCTCCTCTGCCTGGGGGTTATCTGGGTGGGGTGGAGCTGGACTGCGGTGGAGGTGGCGGCGGCCCTGTATTTTCTGAGAATGTTCGCCATCACCGCTTTTTATCACCGCTATTTTTCCCACCGCACCTTTGAAACCAGCCGCTTCTGGCAGTTCGGCTTTGCGGTCCTGGGGAACAGCGCCGCCCAGCGGGGCCCCCTGTGGTGGGCCGCGCACCACCGGCACCATCACCAGACGGCCGACACCGACCAGGATGTGCACTCCCCCAGCCGCCATGGGTTCTGGTGGAGCCATATCGGCTGGCTCACCGACCCGGCCAATTTTGCCACCCGATGGGAATATGTGAAGGACTGGGTCAAGTATCCGGAATTGGTCTGGCTGGACCGCTTCGACAAGGTGGTGCCTATCTTGCTGAGCGCAGCCCTTTTTGCCGGGGGAGAAATTCTGGCCCGCACTTACCCGCACCTGGGCACCAGCGGCGCGCAACTGGTCGTCTGGGGCTTTTTCATTTCCACGGTGGTCCTGTTCCACGGCACCTGCACCATCAATTCCCTGAGCCATCTCTTCGGCTGGCGGCGCTATGACACCAGGGACACCAGCCGCAACAACCCCCTCCTGGCCATCATCACCTTGGGAGAGGGCTGGCACAACAATCACCACCATTACCCCATCGCCGCCCGGCAGGGGTTTTTCTGGTGGGAGTACGACATTACCTATTACCTCCTAGTGGTCATGTCCTGGCTGGGAATTATCAGGAACCTCCGGCCGGTGCCGGAGAACGTCCGCTACCCGCAAACGATCCAGCCGAACTCAGGCGTTTCGGGGGACAGTTGACCGGAGAGTGGGGAACCTGGTGAGAATCGCCGTCATCGGCACGGGCATCGCCGGCATGGTGGCCGCGTATCTGCTGGCGCCGGAGCATGACCTGGTGGTCTTCGAGGCCAACGACTATATCGGCGGGCACACCCATACCATTGATGTGCAGGCGGCAGGGCGGACCTACCCGGTGGACACCGGCTTCATCGTCTTCAACGAGTCCACGTATCCCAATTTCGTCACCCTTTTGAAGCGTCTTGGGGTTACCTGGCAGCCCACCAATATGAGCTTCAGCGTCCAGGATGACGCCGCCGGACTGGAATTCGGTTTTCGCACCCTTAGGGGCGTTTTGGCGCAGCCGCAGAATGTGTGGCGGCCCGCATTCTTGAGACTACTCTGGGACATCCGGCGGTTTCGGCGGGAGTCGGGGGAATTGGCCCGGGATGAAGAGTACCGGATATCCCTTGGTGATTACCTGGCCTCCAAAGGCTATTCCCGGGCCTTTACCGATCAGTTTCTGCTGCCCCTGGGTTCGGCCCTGTGGTCCGCCGACCCTCGGGATTTGCCGGATTTTCCGGCACGATATTTGGCGGACTTCTTCCAGCGGCACCGCTTTTTCAATCTGGCCGGCAAGATCAAGTGGCAGGTGATCAGGGGAGGCTCCCGGAGCTACGTGGCGCCTCTCACCCGACTGTATCGCGACCGGGTGCGCCTGAAGACCCCGGTGGCCTGGGTGAAGCGCCAGGCCGACGGGGTGGAGGTCCAAACTCTGAGCGGGGACCGGGAGACCTTCCACCGGGTGGTCATCGCGGCTCACAGTGATCAGGCCCTGCGCCTGCTTGCTGACCCCTCGGAGCGGGAACGGGAAATTTTGGGGGCCTTCCCCTATCAGGAGAACTCCACTATCCTGCACACGGACGCCACCGTTCTGCCCCGGCGGCGGGCTGCCTGGGCCAGCTGGAACTATTATCTGCCGAAGGAGCCCCAGAAGCGGGCCACCCTGACGTACCACATGAATCGGCTGCAAAGCTTGTCGGCGCCGGTGGAGTTTTGCGTCACCCTGAACCGGGACCAAGACATTGACCCAACCCGGATCATCAAGAAACTGATTTACCATCATCCGGTGTACCGGCGAGAGGCTCCTTTAATTCAAAAGCGCTGGCCGGAAATCAACGGGGTCAACCGGACCTATTTTTGCGGCGCCTATTGGGGCTACGGCTTCCATGAAGACGGCGTGGTGAGCGCCTTGCGGGTCTGCCGGGAATTTGGGAAAACCTTGTGAATCCGGCAAGCTGCATCTATGAAGGGTACGTCCGGCACCGCCGTTTTCAGCCGGTGGCGAACCAGTTCCGCTATCGCCTCTTTCTCATGTACCTGGACCTGGCCGAGCTTCCCATCCTGTTCCAAGGACGCTGGCTGTGGTCCGCAGACCGGGTGAACCTGGCCTATTTCCGCCGCCGGGATCACCTGGGAGACCCGAAGGTTCCCCTGGAGCGGGCGGTGCGGGATTTGGTGGCGGAACAGACCGGCACCCGGCCCCTGGGGCCCATCCGCCTCCTCGCCCACCTGCGCTACTTCGGCTATTGCTTCAATCCGGCGAGCTTTTATTACTGTTATGACGAGTCGGGCGCGCGGGTGGACGCCATCGTGGTGCAGATCCACAATACCCCCTGGGGCGAGGAGCACTGCTACGTCCTGGACGAGGCCAGAAACGAGTATGCTGCGCCCGGCTTCAAGCGCTTTCAGTTTGCCAAAGCCTTTCACGTCTCGCCGTTCATGCCCATGGACATCTGGTATGACTGGCGCTTCAAGGAGCCGGGAGATACCCTCAGCGCGCATTTTATCAATTACCGGGAAGGGCAAAAAATCTTTGACGCCACCCTGACCCTGGCCCGGCGGGAGCTCACCCCCCGGAATTTGACCAGGGTGCTCCTGAGCTACCCCCCCATGACCCTCAAGGTCATCACCATGATCCACTGGCAGGCCTTGCGCCTGTGGCTCAAAGGAGCCAGGTTTTACGTGCATCCCAGGAAACGGAAAGAGAAGGGTCTCCATCCGGTATGAGTACTCCCAGCATCATCCCCCGCCTTGCATCAAGGCCATCAGCCGGCGGCCCCCTGGACAGGCTGGCCCGGCGGGTGATCTTCCGGCTTCTCGGCAAGGTAAAGCGGGGCAGCCTGACCCTGACGGAAAACGGCCAGGCCTTCAGCTTCGGGGAGCCGCCGGGCCAGGCGACCCTGCAGGCCACCGTCACCGTGCACCATTCCCGCTTTTACCGGAGCCTGCTCCGGGCCGGCAGCCGGGGTCTGGGCGAGGCCTACGTGGCAGGCTGGTGGTCCGCCGACGACCTGACCATGGTTATCCGCATCCTCACCCTCAACTTGCATGTATTAGAAAGTTCCTTGGGGCAGTGGGTAAGGCTGGCGGCCCCCTGTTACCGCGTTCTGCAGCGTCCCTGCCGCAACACCCTGGCCGGCAGCCGGGCCAACATCGCGGCCCACTACGACCTGGGGAACGACTTCTACGCCCTGTTCCTGGATGACACCATGACGTATTCCTGCGGGATCTTCGAGAGGGAGGACAGCAGCCTGAAAGAGGCCTCCCTGGCCAAGTATGACCGGATTTGCCGCAAATTGGGGCTGCAACCGGACGATGAAGTGTTGGAGATCGGCAGCGGCTGGGGCGGCTTTGCCCTCCACGCGGCGGGACGCTACGGCTGCCGGGTGACCACCACCACCATTTCCCCGGCCCAATATGACCTGGCTAAGGAACGCATCGCCGCGGCCGGGTTGACGGACCGGGTGAATCTGCTTCTCAAGGATTACCGCCACCTGGAAGGCACCTATGACAAGCTGGTGTCCATCGAGATGATCGAGGCGGTGGGCTACGAGTATTTCGACACCTTTTTCCGGGTCTGCAGCGACCGCCTCAAGGACGACGGCCTCATGTGCCTCCAGGCCATCACCATCGCCGACCGGGTGTTTGACCGCTACCGGCGCTCCTTCGATTTTATCCGGAGCCACGTTTTTCCGGGGAGCTGCCTCACCGCTATAAATGCCATGACCGCCTCCCTGGCCCGGGTCACGGACCTGAGGCTCATCCACTTGGAGGATATCACGCCCCATTATGTCAGGACCCTGAGGCTCTGGCGGGAGCGCTTTTTCGCCAACCTTGACCGGGTGCGGGCCCTGGGTTACCCGGAGAGCTTTATCCGTCTCTGGGAGTTTTACCTGTGCTACTGCGAGGGGGGCTTTGCGGAGCACTATATCGGCGATGTGCAGCTGGTGTTGGCTAAGCCCGGTTATCGGGAGGCTCGTAGGCCAACAATTGGCCTCCCCGGTCAAGGCTGAGTTAATCCTGATTTGTTGACCAACACGTTAATCGAAAAAGGAGCGTTATGCACCCTCGAGAACTTCAGGAATACTTTGACCACATCACCGGCCACGGCGTCCTGGCCACCGCCGACGCGGTGGGCAAAGTGAATCAGGCCGTTTTTGCCCGGCCTCATCTCATGGAGGACGGCACTGCGGCCTTCATCATGCCCCACCGGCTCACCCATAAGAACCTCCAGGAGAACCCCCACGCCGCCTATCTCTTCATGGAGAGCGGGCCCGGCTACCAGGGGAAGCGGCTCTACCTCACCAAAGTGCGGGAGGAACAGGACACGGAGCTGCTCTACTCCCTGCGCCGCCGCACCTACCCGGCGGAAAAAGAAAAACAGGAGGGGCCCCGCTTTTTGGTGTTCTTCCGGGTTGACCAGGTCCTGCCGCTCATCGGCCCGGGGACCAAAGGCGCCTGAAATTGAGGCTGTGCCGAAAAGTTGCTGGTGGTGGAGGAGGCCAGAGGCCGCGGGCCCCTGCCCCCTCCCCCAACCCCTTAAAGGGCATAGAGACCAGCGGGTGAAGGTGAAGCCTCAGGGCTTCACCTTCACCCGCCCCTCCTAAACACCCTAAAGGGGGTTGTGGAGGGGGGTTTGGGGGGAGGGCGGGGGAACCGCGTTCCCCCGGCCCTCCCCCCAAAAAGACCTTTTCATGCTTTGCGGGTGAGCCAACGGCTCATAGGCGACTGCTATAAAGCACTTCTCATGAGGGGCGGGGGGGAATGTTTTCCCCCTCTCCCGCCATCATCATCTGTGCCCTCAGGGGTGAGTTCGGGGCTTACGGTGGCGCATCACCCGCTCCGGCGGCTGCCGGCGTATCCAGCTGATGAATTTTTGTATCTCGGGGTGCTGCCGCACCTGGTCGAGGCTGTGGAAATCAGCGGCAAGCTCCTTATCGGTAAACAGGGAGTGCACCTTGCGGTGGCAGGTGCGATGCAGGTACTCGGATTCCTTGCCGCCCCGGGACTTGGGCCGCCAGTGATGGCGGTCCACGCTGTCGCCCTTGAGCATCAGGCGGCCGCAGAGCGGGCAGGGTCCCAGGGCTTCAGGTCGGTCATCTGACTTCACGTCCATGCCTCTTTTTCAGCGTCGCAACATTCAGGACAGATCGAGGGCATGCTTTTTCAGGTCCCCCAAGGAGACATACTTCAGGGCGGCCTCATGAGTGGCAGCCAGGAGTACGGGCGGGGCCACCCCCGCCTCCAGGGCCTCCCGCCAGCGGGTGGCGCACAGGCACCAACGGTCTCCTGGTTTTAAGCCCGGGAAGCCATGCTCCGGAGCCGGGTTCGTGAGATCATTCCCCCGGGACTTGGTGAAGGCCAGGAATTCCTTTGTCACCTGGGCGCAGATGACATGGGTCCCTGCATCCTGGGGTCCAGTTTCACACGTGCCGGTGCGATAAAACCCGGTCAGGGGGGAGGTGCAGCAAGTGTCCAACCTGCCGCCGAGAACATTTTTGGCGTCTGACATGTGTTTTCCTCTCTGAATTCCGAGGAGAGCGAGTCCTCAAGGCCTTTCCTGCCGGAGATTTCTTACTTTTGTTGCAGCATCTCCTGTTGGCGCATGGGCATGCTGTCGATGAGTCCGAAGATGTCTGCCAGCGCCACTTTAGTCGTTCGCTTCAGCTTCACCCCCCCATCTTTGCCCACCAGCACCACGGTGAAGGCCCCCGGCTCAATGCGGAAGCGTTGCCGGAGAGCCTTGGCCCCTGTGGGGGAGATTTCTTGGCTGTTCCTGAAGCTCTTCCCCGCTTCCAGGACATGGAACACCACAAGGTCCCGTTCCCGCACGCCGCCGGCCTGCTCCTGCAATTCCCGCCCCAGGGCCTGATAAGCCGGATGCTCGGGGGAAAGGGAAAAGAGCAGCAGCACGCGGTTCTTCCCGTGATATTGTCCCAGGTCAGCCACATCCAGAACTTCTCCCGAGCCAAGGGGTCCGATGCTCATGACCATGACCAGACTAAACCAAACCAGGATATTTACCAGGCGCATCTTGCCGTCCTCAGCAATCCAGCCTCAGTCCCGGTGATGGAGACGATAATGGGAGACCAGCCATTCCTCCCCGCGGCGGAACCCCCAGAGTTCGGCGCAGGCCAGGAAAAACAGGCGCCAGCGTTGGACCCAACGGGCGGCGGCCTCCTCGCCGTAGCAGTCGCGGAAGATCTGCAAAATATCTCCCTGGTGGGCGTCCAGGTTCACCAGCCAGGCCTCTGCGGTCTTTTGATAATGTTGCCCGTTGACGCGCCAGTGGGCCTCCACCACCAGGTCATCCTGGCAGTGGAGGAGCAATTCGTCTGAAGGCATCATGCCACCGGTGAAGAAGGTTCGTCCCAGCCAGTCCGCCGCCCCGGTGGTCTCAAAGAGATAGGCGAACCGCCGATGGCTGAAGACGTGGACCAAGAGCTTGCCCCCGGGTTTGAGCCACCCGGACAAGCGGCGGAGGAAGGCCGGCCAATTGCGCAGGTGCTCGAACATTTCCACGGAAACGATGCGGTCAAAGGTGCGCCCCGGGGCAAAATCATTCATGTCCGCAGTAACCGTCTCCACCTGACCCAGACCCCGGTTTGCAGCCAAGCTGCGGATAAACTCCCCCTGAGGCCGGGAGTTGGACACCGCCAGGATCCTGGCGCGGGGGAAATGCTCCGCCGCCCAAAGGGTGAAGGAACCCCAACCACAGCCCAGGTCCAGGATGTCCAACCCGTCCGCCAGTTGGGCGCGCGCCGCCGTCAGGGCCAGCATGGCCTCCTCCGCGGCGGCCAGGGTCTCAACTCCCGGCGGCCAATAACAGCAACTGTATTTGAGCCGCCGCCCCAGCACCTTTTGGAAAAAGGCCGGGGGCACCTCGTAGTGTTGTTCGTTGGCGGCCCGGGTGGCCACCGCGATGGGGCTCTGCCGCAGATCGTCCAGAAAACGCTGCAGGCCTTCCCCCTGTCCCGCCCTTTCCCGCCGGGCCTCCTTCGCCAGGCGCCGTCGAAAAAGCTCCCGGATGCCCAGGCGCACCAGGGAATCGGGAATGAAGCCCCGCTCGGCCAGGTCCAGAAGCAGCCTCATGGGCGTTTCCTTTTGGGAAACCACGGGATAAAGGCGCTGGTGGTCTCCAGATATTCCCGGTATTCGGGGCGCCGCTCCACGATGTCCTTTTCCAGGAGCGTCACCCCGGAGACCCGGAGCAACAGAAAGGTGATAACCATCGGACTCACCAAGGCCCACCAGCCCCAGGGCGTGGCCAGGGCGATGAGAAAGAGGCCCCACCAGATAAGGGATTCGCCGAAGTAGTTGGGGTGGCGGGAGTAGGCCCACAAGCCCCGGTTCATGACCCGGCCCCGGTTGGCCGGGTCGGTCTTGAAGCGGGCCAGTTGCCAGTCAGCCACCGCCTCGAAGGCGAACCCGACACCCCAGACCACTGCCCCCGCCACGTCCAGTCCGGTGAGGCGGGCCGGCGCCGGCGACACCTGCCCGAGCTGGACGGCCAGGGACACCAGCCACAAGAGCACGGCCTGGGTCAGGAACACCGTGAAGAGGCTAACCCACCAGAAGCTTTCCCCCCGTTTGGCCCGCCAAGCCTGGTAGCGGCGGTCTTCGCCCTGCCCCCAGTTGCGCCAGGCTATATGAAGGGAAAGCCTCAGCCCCCAGGCGGTGGTGAGGAGGGCCAGGAGAAGTTTGCGCCCCAGATACCCTTCGGTCAGGGCAAAGCTCAACCAGGCGAGGAGCATGAACCCCGGGCCCCAAAAGATGTCGGCCAGACTGGCATTTCGGGTGGGGAGGCTGAGGAGCCACACACTTCCCATGAACAATAGCGCAGCCAGAAGATTGAGGCCCAAGAGATAGGGGAGAGAGTTTGGTTCCATATAAAACCCAGGGGTGATCAGGCTTCTACCGGGATGATGGAGAACCCCGCCTCTTTCCAGGCTGTTACACCCCCCAGCAGGGCCTTGGCGTTTTTGAATCCCTGTTTTTGATACTCGTCTGCCAGAACGGCAGAGGAATGTTCATTATTTCAGGCGCAGTAGAAGACAATTTCCTGGTCTTGGGAAATTCCACCGACCCGCGTTTTGAAGTCGTTCAGGGAAATGGCCCCCTCCAGGCACATGGACCGGAAAGTTTCATCGCTGTCATAGGCGCACACCAGGAGGCAATCCCCGGATTTGACCCGGGGATAAATTTCCTCAGGGGAAACACGCAGAATCTTTGACATGACGAACTCCTTTCTCCCTTATCCCCCGGATTTCAGCCCTTCCGAGCCAGGGGGAATTTTTCTTGAAATATGACCCTAATTGTCTTTGAGCTTCATCATCCATGGGCGGAGGTCAATTTGACCCACCGACCTCCAGGAAGGACCGTGAAAAGTGTGCCCCGGCCTGGGTCAAACACTTCTGGGCCGCGTTTTCTCGTGCACCCGGCTCATGAAGCGCTCAAGATTGATAATGGCCCTGGTGTGGGTGCCTTCGCCGATTTTCTCCTTTTCGTCGTACGCTTCCACCTTAAAGGTTAACTTGCGTCGGTCCACACCCAAAAGCTCTGCCCGGGCGGTGACCTCCATCCCTAGGGGGGTGGCCGCCAGATGAGAAACATTGAGATTCACCCCAACGCTCATCTGCCCCGGCCCAAGTTTGGAGTCAACCGAAGTGCGCGCCGCCTCCTCCATCAGGGCGATCATCACCGGGGTCGCGAGGACTTCAACCCCGCCGCTCCCCAGATGACTGACCGTGTGGGTTGCTTGCACTACCAGCGTGGCCTCGCCCACCAATCCCGGTTCAATAGCTGGCATTATTTCCTCCTGGGAAGTATCGTGAGAATCATGTTTTGGTCTGCCCCCAGACCGCGTACACGGGGTCCGCGAGCGGGACCTGCGGGAAATAGCGGTCCGTTGCCGGACGGGGCCAGCCCCTGGCGGAAAAAGTCTGGAGATGATCATAGGCTCCGGCCCGTAAAAAATACTCCAGCACCAGGCCGGGGCGCTCCCATTCCATCACTTCCGTCCAGATCTTGGTCACTTTGGGCGGGAACCAGCGGTTCGAGAAGGTATGGACCAAAAGTCCCCCGGGTTTTAACACCCTGGCTGCTTCCTGAAAAATCTCCTGGGGGTGGATGAGATACTCCACGGATACCGTGCAGATCACCGCCTCAAAGGACCGGTCTGGGAAGGGCAAAACGGTATTCTGGTTGAGGTCCTGGACCACATAATCGGTTAGCCGGGGGTTTTTCGCCAGTTCCTCACGGTTCAGGCCCAGTCCGGTTACCTGCGCCAGTTCGAGGGACTCGGGGAGATGGGAATTCCAGCTGCTCATCAGGTCCAGCACCCTGGCGCCGGGTTTCAACAGGCGCCCATAGAGGGCGCTGATGATGGCGTCAGCCTGGTCATCAATGTGGTTGACCAACCGCGGTTTCTCGTAAAATAGGGCGTCATCCCGGGCATCGGCCCGGGCAAAAGGGTCGTCGGCGAAGAAATCCGTGGGCGTCCGGGACTGCCGCGCCTGCATGCCGGGACCGTCGCAGAGAATCTCCACCCAGTCATGGCAAATCCCGCCGGTGTCGGACCGCTTTTTCTGCACCCCGGCGACCGTGACTTCCAACTCCAGGGGGTATGCTGCCAAGGGATGGTTGAAATCTGCGGCAAAGCCTCCATGGTTGACGGCGGAGCAGCGAAAAGGCGTGGGAATGTGCGCATGGCCCAGCAGCCGCCCCTGGGGGTAAAACCGTCCTACCCTGGGCCGCCTGCGGCCTTGGGCGAAACTCTCCGGCGGGAACCATCTCACCTGGGAATCGTCATGGGGCGGCACCAGGATTCCAGGAGAAAGCGAAGTTTTCCAGACAAAACCCGCCCTTTGCCCTTCCAGGGCCTGAGCCAGAGGAGGCGGTAACAGGTCAAGCTCCCGCCAAACATTCAGGGGAATATAAAGGGTTTCCACATGCCTGGCAACCTCGCTTTCCCAGCTCAAGCTGGCATGCAAAATGGCCAGACTTTTGGAGTCGATTAGTTCATTCATGGAAAATCTCCAGGTGCATTTTCTCTCTGAAAAGGATTGCATCTCTGAGGTAAACTAAGCATTGGCTGGTATCTTGTCAAAATTTGTTCTATATGCATACGGAGTGCGAGTTTATGGGTCATTTCACGTGGACAGAATTCCTGGGGCTTTATCTCCACTTGGCAGGATTTGTCATCGGTCTGGGCGCGGTCACGGTCATCGATCTTCACGGCTTCCTGGGGAGAAAGTCATCGTACTGGACCGAAGCCACCATCCGCACCCACAAGGTGACCAAACCCCTCATCTGGCTGGGAATGACCCTGGCCATCCTGGGAGCCTGGATTTTTCATGGCGGCCGCGGCTGGAGCTGGTCTTTGGCCTTGCAGGCAGCCATTGCTCTGGGGCTCGTTGTGAACGGGGTTTTTCTTTCCTTCCGGGTAAGCCCCTTTCTCCTCCAGCAGGAACGCGAGGGCCGGGCCTCAGATCTTTTGCCGCCGGCGCTGCAAAAGCAGATCGTCATCGCTTTCTTATTCTCCTTTGCCGGGTGGTGGGGGGCCCTGCTGCTCACGGTGTATCAGGTGTTGACGAGGAGATAATTCCCGGCGGTTTTGGATAATTTGGGATTCAGGCCAAACCATGGACTCGGCAGCAGTAGTTTTCCCTCACCAACTCTTCTGCGCGCATCCCTGCCTCAAACCAGACCGGATCATTTACCTGGCGGAGGACCCTTGGTTTTTTGGGGATCCGGGTAATCAACTTGGATTTCATCGACAAAAATTAGTCCTGCACCGGGCCGGCCTGCAGGCGTATCGAGATTTCTTGGCGAGTCGGGGACACCTGGTCCGTTGTCTGGAATTCACCTCTGATAGGGGGGGGTATCTTTGGGACCGCCTCAAGAAGAACGGGGGCAGAGAAATTGTCGCCTGTGAGCCGGTGGAGCGTGGCTTGACAGATAGACTGGTTGGCGAGGCCGAAGCCGCGGGTCTGAAGCTCAATTTCCTGGCCACTCCCATGTTTTTGTGGTCTGCAGGCGAGATTGAGGATTTTTTCCAGGGGAAGGGAAAGTTTCACCGGACCAGGTTCTACATCTGGCAGAGACGGCGTTGGGATATTCTGGGGGAGGGCGGCAAGCCGCTGAGAGGACGCTGGACCTGCGACCCCCTGAATCGGCGGAAATTGCCATGAGGCATAAAAGTGCCGGGCTTGCCGGAGCCGGACAATGAGCCCTATGCCTCTGCAGCCAGGGATTACCGCAAGAAAAAATGCTCCGGCCATCCCGGCGAAACCTCCCCATTTATCTAGCCGGTAACCCATGCCGCGGCCCAGAAGTGGCTGGAGCATTTTCTGACGGAACGGCTGGCAAATTTCGGGGACTACCAGGATGCCATCTCGGCCCGGGAGCCCATTGTATTCCCTTCGCTGCTTTCTTCCCTCCTGAACATCGGCCTTCTGACCCCGAACCGGGTCCTAAAGACCACTCTGGACTTTGCCAAAGACCACCCGGTGCCCCTGAACAGCCTGGAAGGCTTTGTCCGGCAGGTCCTGGGGTGGCGGGAGTATGTCCGGGCCGTCTATCTTCGGGCAGGGGAAAAGCAGCGGGCCGGTAATTTCTGGGGCCATACCAGGACCTTACCCCATGCTTTATATACCGGCAGCACCGGTATCCCGCCGCTGGACACGGTTATCCGTCGCCTCATGGCACCTGCCTATGCCCACCACATCGAACGCCTCATGGTCCTGGGGAACTTCATGTTATTGGCGGAGATCGAACCCGGGGCGGTCTATCAATAATTCATGGAGATGTTCATCGACGCCTATGATTGGGTCATGGTCCCCAACGTCTTCGGCATGAGCCAGTTTGCCGACGGTGGCCTGATCATGACCAAGCCTTACGTGAGTTCCAGCCGTTACCTTCTGAAGATGAGCGACTACCCGACAGGCCCCTGGTGTGAGGTATGGGACGGGCTGTTCTGGCAGTTCATTCAGAACCACCAGGATTACCTCCAGAAAAACCCTCGGTTAAAACCCATGGTCCACTGCTGTCCGGTAGCAGTTGCGTAACTTGTTAAATAAAAAGCTCAATAACATTCTTCCCGTGCTAAAATACTTTTGGGTATTAGCAAGACCCTGAAAAGAGTTAATGGGCTATGGCACATGTTAACACCATTCTTTCGCAAATGCTACAACTTATACCGAGACAGGTTTTCGAACACATCGTGGACGCCCAAGCCTGGCTGGGGCCCAAACCCAGAAAGGTAACTTATGGGGCCCAGTTCGTGGCCATGTTATATGCTCAATTCAGCGGCCGGGAAAGGATATCGTCGCCAACTAGTTCCAGGGGAGCCAGGGACACCAGGCAGCCTGAAAAGTTGAGCAATTACATGTCCTGGGTAATACCTGATTTGCAAGGGGTGCAGAACTTGGTGCAAATCGGAGAAGGAGTTGATTTAACGTCCCCGTTACCCGTTCTAAATTTTTCTTCTTGACACAGAACCCGGTAAGTATATAAACATATATTAATATATTGTGGTCATCAACAGGGTGGCTATTTCTGCCCATCAGGGTATGAGGCGGGATAGGGAGGTCAAGGTGGCGCAGCCAAGCCGCAAGCCAGTCATGCCTTTGGGGGAATCCTTGCCGGAGGTCGCTTTTGTGGCCAAGAGCCTGTCAGATGAAAACCGCCTGCGGATTCTCCTGTCTGTCAGCCTCGGCCCGAAATCGGTCACCGGCATCGTGGATGAAGTGAACCTCTCGCAGCCGCTGGTCTCCCACCACCTCAAGGAATTGCGGCGCGCCCTCCTGGTCAAGGTGGAACGCCGCGGTCCCTTCGTGTTCTACGAAATCGCCGATGAAAGAATCCTGCCCATCCTGGAGGCCTTGAAAGACCTGGCTCAGGGTTTGCTGGCAGACCGGAACACGTTCTAGCCGGGGGAGATCTCCATGATGAGCCGCATTCAGGAGATGCTGGAGCGCATGGCACCGAAGCAGGCGTTGGGCGAGATCGCCGCGGCGCTGAAAAAGCTCTTCCCGCTGCTCCCTGATGAGGACCGGCTGAATTTTGTGATCCACCTCATGGGCGGCGCCGGAGACGACAAAGTGGCCAGCATGGTGCACCTCTGACTGGCGGAGTGCATGGACGAAGGTGTCGATCCAACGCACATGTGTCAAAGATTGGTTGATCGGGTGGCCCAATCCCGGCAACTCCTGGCGGTGGCCGACCCGGAACTGCTGGCCCTCTTCGAGGATTGGCTGGATGAACTGGAGCAAGAGGTGGTCAGCCTCATGAGAAACCGCGGCCTCCTGGATACCGAAGTTCTCTCCCGTAACCTGGGCTTATCCACCCGGGGCATCACCTTTCTTCTCTCCAAGCTGAAGAGGGAAGGGAAGCTGCCGTAAGCGTCCGGGGATTGCCATGACGCCCAAAGGCACCACCATCTTGGCGATCGTTGCGGCGGCGCTGACCCTTGGAGGGCTCTGGCTCGCCCACCGCCCGGCGGTCATCAAGGAGGCCACCTGGGAGGATGTGCGGGCACAAGCCCAAAGCGGGGGCTACCGTCTCATCAGCACCGAGGAACTGGCCAGGCTCCACCGGCAGGGAACCCCAAACCTGTTGCTGGTGGACACCCGCCAGGAGTGGGAATATCGCACCGGCCATATACAAGGGGCGGTGGCCTTCCCCATGGAGCCCACCTGGTGGTCCCGGTGGCGGTCCCAAAGCCGGCTTCAGGACTTGCTGGGGCCGGACAAGGACCGGCCGGTGGTGTTTTATTGAGCCGGGCTGGCCTGAGTCCGCAGCGACTCGGCGGCCCGGGTGGCCGTCAAACTGGGCTACCGCAACATTCACCGCGACCCCCTGGGGTTCCCGGAATGGCAGAAAAACGGGCTGCCGGTGGCCAGCGCTCCCCTGGGATGGCGCGAGCTTGCGGCGGCAGCCGAAGCACCCGGCCCCCTGTCCGGCTGGACCATGGTCTGGACCCTCCTAGGCATCTTCGTGGGGGGCATGGCCCTCAACCTCACTCCCTGTGTTTACCCCCTTATCCCCATCACTATCTCTTACTTTGGCAGCAAGACCGGCCAGGGATCGGGCCGGTTAGGGGTGCATGGCCTGCTGTATCTCACCGGCCTGGCCGCCGCCAACTCCACCCTGGGGGTGGCCGCGGCCATGACCGGCGGCCTCATGGGGTCCCTGCTGCAAAATCCCCTGGTGCTGGTGACGGTGGCCGCCATCCTGACCGGCTTCGCGGCCAGCCTATTCGGATTTTGGGAACTCAAGCTGCCGGTCAGCCTGACGCAGGCGGCCTCCAAATCCTATGCGGGCTACTTCGGCAGCCTGTTCATGGGGTTGACCCTGGGGGTCGTGGCGGCCCCGTGCATCGGGCCGTTTGTGCTGGGCCTCCTCACCTGGGTGGCCGCAATGGGATCACCCCGGCTGGGTTTCCTGGTTTTTTTCACCCTCAGTCTGGGGCTGGGTTTGCCCCTGTTTATCCTGGCCATGGCATCCGGCAGCCTGGATAAATTGCCGCGGTCGGGGGAGTGGCTGCTCTGGGTGCGGAAACTCATGGGCTGGGTGCTGCTGGGGATGGCCGCCTATTTTGTCACCCCCCTGCTGCCGGAATCCTTCAATCTGGCGCTGCTGGCCGGGGTGGCCCTGGCCGCCGCCCTCCACCTGGGGTGGCTGGACCGCACTACGACCGCCTTCCGGGGTTTCCAGTGGCTCAAGACCTTGACGGCCTTGGCGGGAGTGGTCATCGCCACGTTTCTGGTGGGCTCCTGGGTGTTGCGGGGTCCGGGAGTAACCTGGCAGCCGTATTCGGATCAGCTCCTGGACCGGGCCAGGGAAGCCGGCAAGCCGGTGATCATCGACTTCTCCGCCGCTTGGTGTACCCCCTGCCGGGAGCTGGACGACATCACTTTCCGTCATCCCGAGGTCGTGAGCTTGGCGACCCGGGCTTTCATCATGGTCAAGGTTGACCTCACGCGCAAAGGCGATGAGCTGCATGACCGCCTGCTCAGCCGCTACGCGGTCAAGGGCGTGCCCACCGTGGTTTTCCTGGATGCGCAGGGGAAGGAGCGCGCGGACTTGCGCCTGGTGGATTACCTGCCGCCGGAGCAGTTCCTGAACCGGATGGCCGCACTGGGCCAGAACTAACTCACCAGGAGAAAGAAATATGCTGAAGATCAGAGTCTTTCTGAACGATCCTTGTGGCCTTACCTGAAAGCGGCTCCTGGAGATCATGCCCAGGTTGGGTCAGAAGTATGAGATTGCCGTGGAGGAAATTTCCCGGTCCAGGGAAGCATACCAGAGCGAAGAGTACAACGCCTCGGGCTGGCCCCCGGCTCCGGCGGTGATGGTGGAAGACGAGTTGGCGGGCCAAGGTTCCGGCGTTTCCGAAGCAAGTCTGGAGACGGTGATCCGCCGGCGCCTGGGTCTGCCGCCGCTGAACCCTTAAGAACCCCGCAGCCTGAGAGAGGAGAGGAACATGGTCAAGGTAAGATTTTTTCTCAATGAGCCCAACGGCAAGCCCTGAAAGCATTTCCTCAAGATGATGCCCAGGTTGGGCCAGAAATATGACCTCGACATCGAAACCATTTCCAAGCCCATTGCCGAGTACCAGACGGACGAATACTTCGACCTGGACCTGCCCACCGCGCCGGCGGTCATGGTAGGCGAAGAGATCGTGGTGGAGGGGTCGGACGTCGACGAAGCACAATTGGAGGCTGTTATCTGCCGCCATCTGGGGCTGCCGCCGCCCGAACCCGTCAAGCGGGGCTGGCTGAGGCGCTTGTTCGGTGGATAACCTACGGGATAACTTGAAAATTATGGGCATATTCCAAACAATGCCAAGAGAGCTTGGCGAAAGCGTTGTTAAGGCCGGTGAGATTTTCCCGGAGCAAATCGGTTGACAGGGGGAACTGAGGCATTAGGTTTAGTTCATATAGGCAAGCGCGGGCAACAGCATTTCAGCCAGGAGGTGGCGGTGATGAAAAGATTGGGAATCGTGCTCCTTGCCGCACTGTTCGGTCTGGCGCTGGCCTGTGGCAGCGCCGAAGAAAAGAAACCCCCGGCCAAAGCGCCGGCCCCACCGGCAGCCACTGCTCCTAAAGCCCCGGAGCAACCGAAGGCGGAGCCCGGAAAGCCGGAACATCCCAAGGCGGAGCCCGGAAAGCCGGAGCATCCCAAACCCGGAGAGCCGAAACCGGAACATCCCAAGTGACGACCACACCCTTGAGCGCAGTCTGAGGGCACCAACAAAACGCTTCGTGCTTCCATGACTTGGCGAACGGCAGCAGCGGCGATGGGGGCAGTTTGCCTGACCCTGGCGGGTTGTGGGCAGAAAGAGGGGTCAGACGCCAAAGGTGCGTCTCCCTCGCCCCAGCCCCCTTCGGTATCCGCCGCCCAGATTCAGACCGGCATCGAAAAGCACGTCGCAGAGCAGGTCCGCCTGGGTGGAGGCCATTTCAAGCTCCCCTTCCGCAATCAGGAACTCAGGCTCAAGCTGGTCCGGGTCCACACCGAATACCTGGCTCAACTGGGGCCATCCCGCTATTTCGCCTGCGTGGATTTAGCGGATGTCGGCGGCGACGTCTATGACGTCGATTTCTTCCTGGCTGGTGAGCCTACGGCCATGCAGGTCACCGAAACCTCAGTCCATAAAATCAACGGCCAGCCCTTCTACGCTTGGGAGCAAAAGCCTGATGGCACCTGGCATCGCCTCCCCCTGGAAGCAGCTTCGGAGAGTCATCTCGGCGTCCTCAGGGGGCGCGACGAGTTCGAATTCATCTACCGGGCCACCCTGCCCGAGATAACTGCCGCCGCCCGGCTGTGGCTCCCCATGGCAACCACGGACGCCTTTCAGACCGTGGCGGTGAAAGCCCTCAAGGCGGCGGGGAAGCAACGCCTCTTGACCGACCGGGAGCACGGCAACCAAGTGCTGTTCCTCGAACTCGGCCCGGAGGACAGCGGCGAAACCATCATCATCCGCTACCAGGTGCAGCGCCTGGAGAAGGCCGCCTATGCCAGCGAGCTGCCCGACCCCGGCAAATACCTGAAGCCGGAGCGGCTGGTGCCGGTTCAGGAAAATTTTCGCCGGATCGCCGGGGAGGTAATTCAGGGGAAGGCGGGTGACCTGGTGCGGGCCCGGGCGCTTTACGACCATGTCATCGAGCGCATGCGGTACAGGAAATACGGCGAAGGTTGGGGCAAAGGCGACGCGGTGTACGCCTGCGACGTGCGCACCGGCAACTGCACAGATTTCCATGCCTACTTCATTGCCCTGGCCAGGGCGGTGGGCATACCGGCTCGCTTTGCCATCGGCGCTTCAATTCCGTCGGAACGCCATGAAGGGGGAATAGACGGCTATCACTGCTGGGCGGAGTTTTTTGCCGACGGCAAGTGGTGGCCTGTGGACCTCAGCGAGGCCAACAAATATTCAGGGTTGGCATCCTATTACTTCGGCCACCATCCGGCCAACCGCATCGAGCTCAGTCGCGGCCGCGATCTGGTGGTTGACCCCGGGCCCGCTTCCGGCCCCATCAATTTCCTGGCCTACCCTGTATTGGAAATCGGCGGCCAGCCGGCAAAGGCCGCAGTGGAGTTCTCCTTCCAGAGAAGTGCCCGCCGGTAGTGTGTCCCAGATCGATTGCAGCGAATCCTGCCGACTTTTGAGGTGTGGAAGCCTGGACAATGCCGCTCTCAATACGGCGGCAGAGCCATTGCACGAGGCTGGCAGGTCAGCCGAACCCCTATGCAGCCAATAGGAGGTTCTGATTTGGGTAGCTTGTATAACCTTGTGTCAAAGCAAAAAAATGACAATCCTCCCCTATTCGGGAGGTTACCGTAAACCCCACCTCGATTTCCTACTTAAAAGGTATGGGAACATTGTGGGAACATGGGGCGAAAATTGCCGCCGGGAAGGAAAATCAATATCGCTCATTTACTGAAATCATTGGTGCCTGGGGCCGGACTCGAACCGGCACGGGGGTAACCCCCGAGGGATTTTAAGTCCCTTGCGTCTACCCGTTCCGCCACCCAGGCTTATCAAGGATTGCAGTAAAGTATTGGCTGGTGGCGGGGAAACCACTCGGCCTGCAATTCAGATCGGTGTCCACGCGGCAGATCTTTTTGCCCTCAGGACTGGCAACCCGGCTGGGCGCAGGAGGCCGAGCCGGTGAACCCCTTCAGGCTCCCTTCACTCGCGGCCATTATACGAAAGGAGGCAGGCCCCTGCAATGGCCGAGCCTTGATTGTGTAAGTACCGGGTGCTAGGCCGTGAGGGCGAAGCCGCGGCCTCTCTGGCAAGCTTCTTCTGAGAAGGTCCCCCTTCAAAGGACACCCCCGACTCAGGGATGAACGGCGCCCACTTCTTTACCCCCCCGGATCACAAGACCATCTCCACCCGGCGGATCCCCTCTGCCGGGGGATGGAGGGTGAAACCCATCTTTTTCACCAATCCCAGCATAGGCACGTTCTCCGCCAGGACTTCGCCCCACAGGGATTGCACCCCATGATCCCGGGCAATTTCGATGACCCGGGAGGTCAGCTTTTCCCCCAAGCCCTTGCCCTGCCAGGGGTCGGCCACGATGACCGCAAATTCCGCAGTGCTGCGATCCGGGGCCATGACCAGGCGGCCCACTCCCATCATCACCTCGGGGCCCGGCGGAATGCCCAAGGCAGCCAAGCCGATTTCCCGGTCGTAGTCGTTCTGGGTGAAGCGGATGAGAAAGCTGTGCGGAAAGCTCTTGACGAGGTGGAAGTAGCGGAAGTACAGGGTCTCGTCGGAGCAGTCTTCCAGGAGTTCCTGCACCAGGCCTTCATCCTCCGGCCGAATGGGGCGGAGCAGCACCGGCGTGCCGTCCGCCAACAGCCAGTCGCTTTCATACTGGTTGGGATACGGCGCAATGATGAGGTGCCGGGGGGCGGCAACCGGGCTGGGCTCCAACCGCAGGCGGGCGTCCACGCAGATTGGCCTGCCGTCGCTGATGAGCAGGGGGTTGATATCGAGTTCGGCGATTTCCGGGAAATCCGTCACCAGCTGGGACAGGCGCACCAGGATGCCGGCCAGCTCCTCCAGGTTCGCCGGGGGAATATTCCGGTACCCCTGCAAGATCCGGTAGATCCGGGTCCGCTCCATCAAACGCCGGGCCAGCAGCAGGTTGAGGGGCGGCAGATCCACGGCGTACTCCTTGAAGACCTCGGTGAAGACGCCGCCCATGCCGAAGACCAGCAGGGGGCCGAAATTGGGGTCTTTTTTGGCCCCGAGGATGAGCTCCAGGGGGTCCTTCCCCACCTGCGCCTGAATGGTAACCCCGAAGAGGCGGGCCTCGGGCTTGACCGCTTTGGCCCTGGCGATGATTTCCTCGTATGCCTGCGCCACCTCGGCCTCGTCCTTGAGGGAGAGGCGCACGCCGTCCACGTCGGATTTATGGGTGATGTCCGGGGAGTGGATCTTCATGACCACCGGATAGCCCACTTTCTTGGCTGCCTTGACTGCCGCCGTCGCCGACGAAGCGGTGAGGGTGAGGTTCACCGGGATGCCATAGGCGGAGAGCACCGCCTTGGCTTCGATTTCGCTCAAAAGCGGCACGTTCCGGCGAAAACACTCCTCGATAAAGGTCCGGGCCTGGCGGGTGTTGACCTGGATTTCGGCGGGCAGTCGGGGTGGGGTCTCCTGCAGGAGCTCCAGATTGCGGGTGTAGGAGTACATCTGCATAAAGGTGTCCACTGCCTCTTCCGGCGTATCAAAGGTGGGAATCCCGGCCTCATTCAGGATGGCCACCCCGGCGGCCACGTCGCTGGACCCCATCCAGACGGCGAAGACCGGCTTGGCCTGCTGCTTGATTTCCGGTGCCAGGATCTGAGCCACGCCGGCCGGGTCGGTCATGGCCTGGGGCGACAACACGATGACCAGACCGTTCACCTCCGGCGCGGCCAAAACCACCCGGGTGGCTGCCAGGAAGCGGTCCGGCGGCGCGTCGCCCAAAACATCCACGGGGTTGCCATGGCTCCAGTGGGCCGGCAAAAACCCGCTGAGCCGGCCGATGGTCTCAGGGCTCAGCGCGGCCGGTTCCCGCCCCCACTTGCTGAAGGCGTCCACCGCCATCACCCCGGGGCCGCCGGCATTGGTGATAATGGCCAATCCGCCCCCCAGGGGCCGGGGCATCTTGCCCAAGGCCTCGGCGCAGTTGAAGAGCTGCTGGATGGTATCCACCCGGATGATGCCGGCCCGCCGGAAGGCGGCATTGTAAGCTTCATCCTGGCCGGCCAGGGCGCCGGTGTGAGAGGCCGCGGCCCGAGCCGCCGCCTCGCTGCGGCCGGACTTGACCACGATGATGGGTTTCACCCGGGACACCGAGCGGGCGGCGCTCAGGAACCGCCGGTGGTGCTCCAGGTTTTCCATGTAAATGATGATACTTTGGGCCTGGTCGTCGTTTCCCAGGTAGTCGATCATCTCGGAAAAATCGATATCCGCCATGGAGCCGATGCTGACGAAATGACTGAAGCCGATATTCTGGGTTTCGGCCCAATCCAGGATGGCGCTTAAGATGGCACCGCTTTGGGACAGCAGCGCCAGGGCCCCGGGGTGGGCCGAGCGCGCCGCGAAACTGGCGTTGACCCGCGTGTGGGGGCAGATGATGCCCAGGCAGTTGGGTCCGAGATAACGGACACCTCCAGCCCGGGCCGCGGCGGCGATGGCCGCCTCCAGCTTTTTGCCCTCCTCCCCCACCTCCTTGCCCCCGGCGGAGATGATGATGGCGCCGGGAATATTCGCCTGGCCGCATTCCTGCATGACCTCCGGCACTCCGGCGATGGGAACGGCGATCACCGCCAGGTCGATGGGCGCGGCCACGGCGGTGACCGAGGGGTAGGTTTTCAGCCCCCGAATTTCCTGATGCTTGGGGTTGATGGGATAAATGGGTCCGGGAAAGCCCCCGTCCTGCAGGTTTCTTACCAGGGTGAAGCCGATGCTGCCCGCTTTGGGGCTGGCCCCCACCACGGCCACCGCCTTGGGCTTGAAGAACCGGTTGAGAACATGCCGATCCATGATGGTTCCTCTCTTCCTGGGCCCGGCTGGGGTTATGGCAGGGAACCGGGTGGTGCTGATGCTTTTCTGCCCGTGTGGGTGTCAGCCCCCGGGGGTCCGGCGCCAAGTGGGATCATCGGGCTGACCTCCGGATGCAGGCCCCCGGTTCCCGCACCACCCCGCCGGGGACCCCAGCGCACCCGCTGGTGGCCGAACTCATCCGTGTAGGTCTCGGTATACCCTTTCCAGCCCACCCGATGGGCGATTTCCGGCCGGCAGATCTCCCATGGCCCATTTCCAGCCACTTGTCGGTGACCTCCACCTGCCAGCCGTACCGGATCTCCTGGTCGAAAATGCCGAACTCGGAGCGAATGCCATAGCCGATGGTGGGCACTTCCAGGGTGGCCAGGGAGTCCAGGTAACAGGCAGCCAGGCGACCCAAGCCGCCGTTGCCCAGTCCGGGCTCCCCCTCTTGGTCCAACAACGCCTCTTAGGGAAGGCCCGTGGCGCGCCACTGCTTTCCTGACCTGCTCCATGATGCCCGGGTTGAGGAGGTTATTGCCCAACTGCGGCCCCAAGAGGAATTCCGCCGAAAGGTAGCTCACTACCTTTACGTGGTCATCCATGGCCCTTAGCGTCTCCACCCAGTTGTGGAGCAAACGATCCCGCACCGTGTAAGCCAGGGCCATGTACCAATCCTTCGGGGTGGCCAATTCCGGGGGGCGCCCCTGCGTATAGGAGAGGTTGTCCAGGAGCGCCTGGGCCAGGGTTTCCGGGCTGGTGCCCATGCGAATGCTTTTTTGGGCCGGAGGATCTTTCGGTTTCCTCATAGTTCTCCCTTAAACCCGCAGCTTTCCCCGGGGGCGTCTTGCCTTCCCGACACCCTTGCCTCCCGCTCCGTTCCGGCATAAGACCGGCTTCAGGCCTACGCCCCGGCCCCCTCCGGCTTTCCTTGCCCTAAGGAACCCCCTTGAACGGTGTCGGGGTTGCAGGCCGGAAAGTCCGCCTCCATCCGAGGCAAAATTTCCTGCCACCCCAGGGCTGGGTCCAAGGGCTCGTCCCTACCCAGACCTTCAGGTTTCATTATTATTTAGCAGATATGGGGAGAAAGGCTACCCCCACCTGCCGCCCTCGATCCCCTGTTTGACGCCGGCAGCCCCCGTTGGGCGGTTCCTCACCAAAACGGAAATCACAACGCGGGGCATCGGTCTGCCCCGCCGGCGCACTGTCTGGGGCAACGCCGTGCTAAAAACCGTTCGCACCCTGAAAAGGAAAGACTCCTGCCCCCGGCCGAGCCGCCTGCAGCAGCCACATGGCTTCCAGAGGCAACGGTTTTTCCCCCTGGCCAATAAGGAAAACCATGCTTATCTCTTTACCATTAGAGAACGCGAGTAAGAGGGCGGGGCCGGGGGATCCTGGTTCTCATCCGCCCTAGGGGATCACCATGAAAAAGCCAACTCATCTGCTGATCGGATGGCTTCTCGGCCTGGTGGCCGCAAGCCATCCGAGCCTAGGGGCCCCGGCGCCCCAGGATCCGTCCAGGAGGGCTGCAATGTCAGAAACCAAGCGTACCTCTGCCCAGGCCACCTTTGCCGGCGGCTGTTTTTGGTGCATGGAGGCTGATTTTGAAAAGGTTCCCGGAGTACTGACAGTGGTTTCCGGATATACCGGCGGTCAGGGGCCGGACCCCACCTATGACGATTATGCCAAGAAGGGGCATGTGGAGGTGATCCGCATCACCTACGATCCCGGGAAAGTCACCTATCAGGATTTGCTCCAGTACTTCTGGCGGCATATTGACCCCACCGACGGGGAAGGGCAGTTCGTGGACCGCGGCTCCCAATACCGCAGCGCCATCTTTTATCATGACGAGGAGCAAAAGCGTCTGGCGGAAGCCTCCAAAAAGGCGCTGGCCGATTCCGGCCGCTTCGGCAAACCCCTGGTGACGGAGATCCTGCCTGCTGCCAGGTTTTATCCGGCAGAAGACTATCACCAGGACTACTACCGGCACCATTCCTGGCGCTATAAATTTTACCGGGCCAATTCCGGGCGGGACCAGTTCCTCAAAAAAGTCTGGGGGACCGAGGAAAAACCTGCCGCCCCCCCTGGTCCGGCCGCCGGGAAAAAGCCATCGCAGGCGGAACTGCGGCAGAAACTTACTCCTCTGCAATATCGGGTCACCCAAGAAGAAGGCACCGAGCCCCCCTTCCGCAATGAGTACTGGGATAATAAGCGGGAGGGGATTTACGTGGACATCGTTTCGGGAGAGCCGCTGTTCAGCTCCCGGGACAAATATGATTCCGGCACTGGCTGGCCCAGTTTCACCCGGCCTCTGGAGCCGGAAAACATCGCAACCCGGGAAGACCGCAAGCTCTTCCAGGTGCGCACCGAGGTGCGCAGCCGCCAGGGTGACTCCCACCTCGGCCACGTCTTCCCGGACGGGCCGCCGCCCACCGGGTTGCGGTACTGCATCAATTCCGCCGCCTTACGCTTCATTCCCAAGGATGACCTTGAGCGGGAGGGATACGGCCAATATCTGCGGCTGTTTTCCCCGGATGACCGGTAACCTGGCCACCATGCGAAATCTTCGGCCGGATTGCGAAACGCCCGCCCCTGGTGTTCCCGTCAGTGGGTGAAGTTCCTGGCAAATCGGCGAACTTGACTGGTTTTCTTCTGAGGATTTACTATAATAGACGATACACCAGAAGGAGGGTTCCACCATGTCATTCAAAGAACGCCTGTATCTCAGGAGCTTCCAGGAAATCAGCAAGTCTTTGGGGTCCACCTTGGCGGTGAGCGAGGTTTTGGACACCATTGTGCGGCAGATGGCCGAAGCCATGGGCCTGAAAGGGGCCACCATCCGCTTGGTCAACCCCAAGACCAACACCCTGGAACTGGCGGCCTCCTTCGGGTTAAGCGACAAGTATCTGCAAAAAGGGCCGGTGGACATGGACAAGAGCATCTCCGACGCCCTGAGCGGACGTCCCGTGGCCATCGCCGACGTGGTGAACGACCCCCGCATCCAATATCCCCAGGAGGCCAAAGAAGAAGGCATTGCCAGCATGCTGGCCATTCCCATGGTCTCCAAGGGCAAGGTCATCGGGGTCATGCGGCTGTTGACCTCCGAGCCCCACGATTTCCTCATGGATGAAGTGGACTTCGCCTGCGCCGTGGCGGACATGGGGGCCCAGGCCATCGCCAATGCCCGGATGTATGAAGCCCGCATCCGGGAGCTCAACTTCCTCAAGGGTATGCTGGAGGTGGCCAAGGCCATCAACTCCGCCCTGGACGTGAAAAAGGTCCTGCAACTCCTGGTCAAGACCGCCACCACCTCCCTGGACATCAAAGCCGCGGCGGTGCGCCTGCTGGACCAGAAGCGCCAGCAGATGGAACTGGTGGCTTCGTACGGCCTGAGCGACCGCTACATCAACAAAGGGCCGGTGGGCACCGACAAGTCCATCACCGAAGCCATGATGGGCAAGGCGGTGTCCATCTATGACGTGGCCAGCGACCCGCGGGCCAATTACCCCAAGGAACTGGCGGAAGAGGGCATTCGCTCCATTCTTTCGGTTCCCATCGCCCTGAAGGGGAACGTCATCGGGGTCATGCGGCTCTACACCGCCGAACCCCGGGACTTCACCGACGATGAAATCACCTTCATGTCCTCCCTGGCGGAGCAGGCCGCCCTGGCCATGGAAAACGCCCGGCTCTACCAGAAACTCAAGGGCGAGTACGAAGAGCTCATGGGCGACCTCTACCGGTTCACTGGCTTCACCCGGACGATTTAACCGCTGTTTGGATGGAAACCGCGGCAACCGGGCCGTGCTTTCAACGGGGGCGGGGACAGGGGTCCCCTGCCCTTTTTCTCTGGGAGCCAGTCATGTCCCATTATTACGAGGAAGATGACCTGGAGCGCTTTTCCGCAGTGGGAGCCCAAAGACCGGAGCTCTTTGACGCTTTCATGAACTACTACCGCCTGGTGATGGCCGAAGGGGCCCTGACCCAGCGGGAAAAAGCCCTCATTGCCTTGGCGGTGGCCCACACGGTGCAATGCCCCTATTGCATTGACGCCTATACCCGTGCCTCGCTGGAGGCCGGCTCCAACCTGGAAGAGATGACCGAGGCCATCCATGTGGCCGCGGCCATCCGGGGGGGCGCGGCCTTGGTGCACGGGGTGCAGATGCACAACGTCGCCGCCAAGATCAGCATCTGAGGCCCGGGCCCATGCTCTCCTTCGCCCGCCGGCTGCAAGATCTGGGGTATGCGGAGCTGCGCGCCGAGGCGGTGGACATTCTGCAGGTAAACCTGGGCTGGCGCTGCAATCAGACCTGCAAGCACTGCCACCTGGAGGCCGGCCCCCACCGGACCGAGGTCATGGACCGCAAAACCGCGGAGGCCGTGGCCGAAGCGGTGGAACGCTGGGGCCTGCCGGTGGTGGACCTCACCGGCGGCGCCCCGGAACTCAACCCCCACTTCGAATACCTGGTGGCCCGCCTCACCCGTTTTGGCGCCCACGTCATCAACCGCTGTAACCTCACCGTCCTGCTGGAGCCGGACAAAGGTCACCTGCCCGCCTTCTTCCAAGCTCACCGGGTGGAGCTGGTCTGTTCCCTGCCGTCGTATGAAGAACAGCAGGTGGACCGTCTCCGGGGGCCGGGGGTCTTCGATAAAAGCCTGGAAGCGCTTCGCCGGCTGAACGACCAGGGGTATGGCCGGGAGGGCTCCGGCCTGCTGCTCCACCTGATGGCCAACCCCGCCGGGGCTTATCTCCCGGCCCGGCAGGCGGAGCTGGAGGCCCGCTTCCACCAGGAACTGAAGAGGCGCTACGGCCTCAGCTTCAACCGGCTCTACACCCTGCTGAACATGCCCATCGGCCGTTTTCTGGAATTTCTCCGGCGCTCTAACAACTATGGCCGCTACCTGGACCGGCTGGCCACGAGCTTCAACCCGGCCACGGTTCCCGGCCTCATGTGCCGCCACCTCATCAGCGTCGCCTGGGACGGCCGCCTCTTCGACTGCGACTTCAACCAGGCCCTGAACCTTAATCTGGTGGAGGAGGCCCCCCAGACCATCCTGGAGTTTGATCTGCCTGCCCTGCAACGCCGGCGCATCCGCCTGGACGACCACTGCTACGGCTGCACCGCCGGCGGCGGCTCGTCCTGCGGCGGGTGTCTGGATGGAGGCAATTGAGGAACGGGTCTGGGGGCCAGGTGGCGTTAGCCGCGACCCCCAATTTCGCCTCCCCCGCTCCAGCGGGAAGTAAAGCAGCGTTCGGCCAGGTGGCGGAGGAGGCCGGCCCAGTTTTTCAGGGTGAGGGCGAAGTAGCCCTGGGTGAGCCAGCGGCGGGCCGAGGTGGGCAGGGGTGGGGAGAGCAGCCGCAGGCGGGTGTAGCGTCGCAGGCGCAGCACGAGATCCAGATCTTCGGGGCGGCCGTGCTTGAAGCCACCGAGGCGGAAAAAGAGGCCCCGCCGCAGGGACAGGGCCTGATCACCGTAGGGCAGGGCGAACAGGCGGCAGCGCAAATTCACCCCCCGGGCGAGGAAGCGAAAAGCCGGCAGGTCCGGGGTCAGGGCGAAGCGGAAGGCCCCGGCCTGAAAGGCCGGATCGGCCGCCGCCACCCTGAGGGCCCTGAGGTGGGTCGGGCCCATGAAGGTGTCGGCGTGCAGGAACACCAGAAGCTCACCCCGGGCGGCTCGAGCCCCGGTGTTCATCTGCACGCCCCGGCCCCGGGGGCTTTTGAACACCCGGACGTGGGGGAAGGAGGCGGCCAGACGGGGTGTGCCGTCGTCGCTGCCGCCGTCCACCACCAGGACTTCCACCTCCGGGTCCATAGGCAATCCGGCCAACACCCGGCCCAGAGTCATCGCCTCATTGAGGGTGGGGATAATGATGGAAATGCGGGGGGAGGACCCGGGAACTGAGCTCCCTGCCCTTCCACCGCCTCCCCCTGCCCCCCCTTTAGGGGATGGGGGGAGGCGGTGCGGGACAAAGGATAAGGGCTGGCGCCCCGCCCTCTCCTCCCCCGCCACTCCTTTTCCCGAGACAATTTGCACCATGGCTGCCGTACTCATCATTTTTGCCAAAGAACCGGTGCCCGGGCAAGTGAAAACCCGCCTGACCTGTCGCCTGGGGCCTCAGGCTGCGGCCGAACTCTACCGCCAGTTCCTGGTGGACGTACTTGCGGAAATGCAGACCCTCACCGGGATCCACCTGGCCCTGGCCTTCACCCCTCCTGCGGCGCAGAGGGCCTTCGCCAGAATGGCCCCGGGAATTGAATTGCTGCCCCAGGGACCGGGGGACCTAGGGGCCCGGCTGGCCGCGGCCAGTGCCTGGGGGTTCAGCCGCGGGTTTAAGGCGGTCATGATCCGCAACAGCGACAGCCCGGACCTGCCGGCCACGGTGGTGGCCGAGGCCGCGGGGCGGCTGCTTGGCGGCGAGCTGGACCTCATCCTGGGGCCCAGCCCCGATGGGGGCTACTATCTGGTGGGCCTGACGGCTCCGGCCCCGGCACTCTTCGCCGACATCCCCTGGTCCACCACCGCAGTGTTGGAATGCACCCTGGCACGCGCCCGCCAGTTGGCGCGACGCGCAACGCTGCTGGCCCCCTGGCCGGATATCGACACGCTGGAGGACCTTAAGGCTTATGCGCAAAAGCCCCTCCCGAAGGGGGCCCCGGGCTGGCGCAGCCACCTCCTGGCCCACCGGCTCCTGGCGGCGGATTAAACCGAGGTCTGGGGAGTTTCCCGGGAAGGCTTGAATTTTTTTTCGGGGCGGTTTATTTTTATGTTCCCTTGTGAGGCCCCAATCTTTATAATAAAAACTACTATTTAGTAACCAATATAGCTTATTGATTTTGCGACGAAAGGCGGGCATCCATGGCAAAGGACGTTTGGAGCATCTGTTTCATGTGCACCGTGCGCTGCCCCATCAAGGTGGTGGTGGCCGACGACGACGTGGTCTGGATTCAGGGCAATCCTCATGTCCCCGGCATCGAGGGGGCGCTGTGCGCCAAGGGGTCGGCGGGATTGGCCTTGCTGCACGATCAGGAGCGGCCGCAGTATCCCATGATCCGCACCGGCAAGCGGCGGGGAGACGGCCAGTGGCGCAAGGCCACCTGGGACGAGGCCCTGGATTATGCAGCCGACAAGCTCAAGGCCATTATCGCCGACCACGGCCCCCAGAGCGTGGTTTTCGGGGAGCGCACCAACCTCAACACCCATATCAGCAAGACCTTCATGAAAGCCTTGGGCTCGCCCAACCACTTCACCCACGACGCCCTGTGCAAAGGGTCGGTGAACTCCGCCTTCCGCAGCCTCACCGGCTACACGGATGCGGAGGTGGGGATCGATTACGCCAACACCAAGTACATCGTGCTCTACGGGCGCAACATCTTCGAGTCCCTGGAAATCAAGCCCATCAACAACCTCCTGGACGCCATGGAGAAGGGCGCCAAACTCGTCTATATCGATCCCCGAGTATCCGTCACTGCCACCAAAGCCGACCGCTACCTGATGATCCGTTCGGGCACCGACCTGGCCTTGAACTATGCCTTGATTCATACCATCCTGAAGGAAGGCTTGTACGACAAAGAGTATGTGAATCGCTGGGTCACGGGCTTGGATGAACTCCGGGCCTTCGTGAAGCCCTATACCCCGGAGTGGGCCGCAGAGGAAACCGGCATCCCGGCGGCCGAGATCGTTAAGGTGGCCCGGGAGGCGGCGGCGGCCAAGCCGGCGGTGGTCTTCCATTACGGCTACCGAGGCGCCCACCATACCAACGAAATCTATTTCCGCCGCTCCCTGGTCATCCTAAACGCCCTCATGGGGAGCATCGAGGCCAAAGGCGGTCTCTTTTTCAAGAAAGGTCCCAAAGACGCTGGCCGGGGCGATATCGGCAAATACGTCAGCCAAGAATTCCCCAAAGTCACCGCACCCCGGTTTGACGGCTCCGGAGGGACCGTCTTTCCCGTGGCCGACGGCTCCCACGGCAACCCCCAGCAGTTGGCCAAAGCCATCCTGAGCCAGGACCCCTACCCCATCAAGGCCGCCATTTTCAATCGCATCGAGCCGTTGCAGTCCATCGCCGACGCGGGCACCATGCGCCGGGCTCTGGACAACCTGGACCTCATCGTGGCCATTGATGTGAACTACAGCGAAATCGCCTGGTATGCCGACGTCATCCTGCCGGAGTCCATCTATCTGGAACGGGCCGACTCCATCCAGCTCGCCTCCGGGTTAAAACCGCAACTGTTTATCCGGCGCCAAGCCGTGACCCCCCGCTACGACACCAAGCCCGGCTGGGAGATCCTCAAGCGCCTGGCCGACCGCCTGGGCATCGGCGCTTATCTGCCCTATGAAACCATTGAGGACATCTGGACCTTCCAGCTGAAGGATCTGGGCGTGAAGCTTTCGGACTTCGACTCCAAGGGATTCGTAGTCCTCTCTGAGGAGGCTCTGCTGTGGGACCGCCAGGGCGGCATCAAATTCAAGACCGCCTCCGGGAAAATCGAACTGGTGAGCCCGCTCTTGGAAAAGGCGGGGTTTGCCTCCTTTCCTCCTTACACCCCGGTACCTTCACCCCCCGCCGGCCAGCTCCGCCTCACCGTGGGGCGCTGTGCGGCCCATACCCATTGCTCCACCCAGAACAACTTCTACCTCCACGAACTGGTGCCGGAAAACGAGCTCTGGCTCAACACCAAGGAGGCCATAAAATTGGGCGTCAAGGACGGCGCCTATGTGGAAGTGGAGTCGGCCGTGGGCAAAGGCCGGGTTAAGGCCAGGGTCACGGACTTCATCCATCCCGAGGCGGCCTTTATGCTGCATGGGTTCGGCAAGACCGTCCCGGCCCAGACCCGGGCCTACCTCAAGGGGGCCAGCGACGCAGTCCTGCAGGAAAACCTCTCCGACCCGGTAGGCGGCAGCCCCGCCTACGAGGACACCTTTATCCGGGTGCGCCCGGTAAAATCATCGTAATTGTCAGTCAGCCGCCGGAACCTGCGAAACCATAAGGCTTAAAACGCTGACCACCGGCCTCTGACTCCTGATATGGAGGTAGCATGAGCCAGTATTACCTGTTGCAGAATCAGAAGCGCTGCATCGGCTGCCTGAGCTGCGAGGTGCACTGCAAAAGCAATAAGGGCCTGCCCTTGGGGCCCCGTTTGGGGCAGATCATACCGGTGGGTCCCAAAATGATCAACCAGGTGCCCCGTCAGGCCTTTGTCTTCATGCCCTGCTTTCATTGCTCCGAGCCCTGGTGTGTGCCCGCCTGTCCTACGGGGGCCATGCGGATGCGTCCCAAGGATGGCATCGTCTATGTGGAGCAGTCCCTCTGTGTGGGCTGCAAGAGTTGCATCACCGCCTGCCCCTGGGGGGCGCCGCAGTGGCACCCGGAAACCGGCAAGGTGGTGAAGTGCGACTACTGCATGGACCGGGTGGACCAGGGGTTGGAGCCGGCCTGCGTGGCCAAGTGCGTCACCCACTGCCTCCAGTTCGGCCGGGCGGACCGGCTGGATCAGAGCCGCCGGGAAAAGTTCGCCAAAACCGTGGCCTTTGAGCTCACCGAGGTGGTGAGCGCCAGATAACCCGGCCCCTTTGAGTACCGGGTGGACGCGAGTACCTGTATGGCTCCCAATAACACAAGACACATCATGACGGTGAGCATCGCCACCTTTCCCGGGGCCGAGATCACCCCGGCTCGGGAGGTGGAGCAGGCTTTCCGGGCTGAAATCGAGCACCGCTCCCTTCATGAGCTGGGCACGGTGGAGGTGCGGCTGGTAGGCTGGCGGGGGCTGGCAGGGAGAGACGTGGTGGTGGAAATCCGGGATCGCCACGGCGCCAACCTCTATGAGCTCATCACTCCGGACATGGTTCCCCGCATCATCGCCAGCCACATGGACGACGGCCGACCCCTGGGCCAATGGCTGGTGGGCAAGGACTTCCAGGAGTTCTACGAGTCCCAGAAGAACCATATCACCGAGCTGGCAGGCAGGATCGACCCCCTCTCCTGGGAGGAATACCAGGACTACGACGGCTACAAAGGTTTGCGCACCTTTTTCAGCCAGGGGTTCGATTCTTTCCTCCAAAAAGTGGTGGCCGCGGGTTTCTGTGAGTTCGGGCGGCTGGCCGTGCGTCCTCTGGGGCCCCGCTGGTGTGAGCTCCGGGTGGAAAAAGAGCACCCCATCCTGGTAGTCAACGCCGCCCCGCCCCTGAAGGAGGCCACCCCGGAGATGTTCCTGCTGGAGGCTCTGCCCCACCAGGTGCTGGAAGGTATCTTCCTCGCCTCCCAGACCCTCAAGATCAGCGAAACGGTGGTCTATCTCCCGGAGACGGCCGAGTTGGCCGCGGCCCGGTTGCAAGGCGCCTGGGAGGCGTTCAGGGCCTCTCGTCTGTGGCCCGCCAAGGAGCCTCTCATCCGGCTCAGCGTGGTTCGGGGCCAGGGTACGTTCCTCATGGACGATGAGGAGCTGCTGCTCCGCAGCGTCAGCAGTTCCCTGCCCGCAGACTTTTGGGAGCGCCACCCCAAACCCACCTTCCTTAGCCACAGCCTCATGGCTGTGGCCGCACTTCCCTTCATCGCCCAGCAGCCGGTGGCCTGGTTCCGCAAACTGGGCTTTGAGTGCGCGCCGGGCACCATGATCTTTCGGCTGGCAGGGGCGGTGGAACGCCAGGGATTCGTGGAAGTACCCCTCACCGCCACTCTGGGACAGGTGGTTACGGAGATCGGCGGCGGCTGGCGCCACGCCCGCACTCCCAAGGGCGTGCTGGTGGGCGGCCCCACCGGCGGCCTGTTCCCGGCCGCGCTTAAGAATCTCACCCTGCACCATGAAACCATCAGGGAAATGGGCGGCTCCCTGGCGCTGGGCCTCATCGAGGTGCTGGACGAACACGACTGCGTGGTGGATCACGTGCGCCGCCAACTGGCCTTTATCCTGGAGCAGCCGGGAGCCCACTGCCCTGGTTGCGCTCCCCTTCTCCAGGAAATCAAGGGCCTGTTGGACCGGATGGTGGATGGCAGCGCCACCCTGGACACCATTGAGGAGCTGGAGCGGCGGGCCCAGGAACTGAAGCGCAAGGGCTCCTGCCAGATGGGGCGCCAGGCGGCCAATCCCATCCTCACCGCCCTTACCTATTTCCGGGACGAATTCCAGGCCCATGTGGAGAACCATTACTGCGACGCCCATGTCTGCCCCAAGTTGCTGTCGGCACCTTGCCACCTGGCGTGTCCTGCGGGCATTGACATCCCCAGCTTTCTAGCGCTCATTGCGGTGGGACGGCACCAGGAGGCCTGGGAGGTGATGCGCCGGGACAACCCCTTTCCCTGGGTGTGCGGCCTCATCTGCCCCCATCCCTGTGAGCGGGCCTGCGTCCGGGGCAGTCTGGACGAACCCATCAACATCCGCTACCTCAAGGCCTTCGCCTCGGAATGGGTGGCCGCCCGCGGAGTCATGCAGCCACCGCCGGCCGCGCCGCCCACCGGCCACAGAGTGGCGGTGGTGGGCTCCGGCCCTGCCGGCCTGAGTTGCGCCTACTTTTTGGCTATCCGGGGCCATCAGGTGACGGTCTTCGAGGGCCATGACACCCCCGGCGGGCTCCTCACGGAAGGCATCCCGGATTACCGCCTCCCCCGGCACGTGGTGGGCAAGGAAATCGAACTGGTTAGGGCCCTGGGGGTGGAGATCCGCACCGGGGTCATGGTGGGGCAGGACATCACCCTGGAGGAACTGCGGGCTCAAGGCTACGAAGCCTTTTTCCTGGGGGTGGGGGCTCACCTGGGCTATCGCCTCAAGATTGAAGGGGAAACCGATTTTCCCGAAGTCTATGACGCCATCTCCTTTCTGCGGAATATCTATCTGGGAAAGAAAGAGAAGCCTGCGGACAAGGTGGTGATTATCGGCGGCGGCAATGCCGCCATGGATGCAGCCCGCACCTGCCTGAGGCTGGGGTGTTCCGAAGTCCACGTCTCCTACCGCCGCACCCGGGCGGAGATGCCGGCCCACCCCGAGGAGGTGGCCCAGGCCCTGGAGGAGGGGGTACAGATTCACTTCCTCACGGTCCCCATTCGCATCGGCGGCAACGGCAAGGTGGAGTATCTGGAATGCCTCCAGGCCGAACTGGGCCGCCCGGACGCCAGCGGCCGCCGTCGGCCCATCCCCATTCCGGACAGTAATTTCCGCCTGGAGGTGGGGGCGGTCATCACCGCCATCGGCCAGCAACCCGACCTCTGCCCCTTTCCGGAGCCGCCGGTGGCCACCACGCCCTGGTGTACCATCGTCACTGAAGATCGAACCCTGCACACCACGGTAACAGATATCTTCGCCGGAGGCGATGCGGTCACCGGTCCAGCCACCGTGGTGGAGGCCATTGCCGCGGGCAAGCAGGCCGCGGCGGAGATTCATCATTTCCTTTCGGGCGCTGCCGGACCGCCACCCCGGGTGCGCTTCCAGAAGCGTCTCAAGTTGCCCTTCCAGGTGACCCCGGCCCCGGAGAAGATTGCCAACCACCGGGTTCCGGTGGCCATGCTGCCTCCGTCGGAGCGCCGCCACACCTTTGAGCCCATCGAACTGCCCTATACCGAAGACCAGGCCCGCCAGGAGGCCTCCCGCTGCCTTCGCTGCGACGTCTGCATCCGTTGCAGCGTCTGTGAAAAGACCTGCCGGGACCGCATGAAAGTGGCGGCCTTGAAATTCAGCCAAATCAGCACCACGGAACGGGTTCTTACCGATTATCCCCGGGCCGAGAAGCGCTGCATTGCCTGCGGCGCGTGCGCCCTGGCCTGCCCCACCAATGCCATCGACTACGTGGAAGGCCCGGACTTCCGAGAAGTGCGCCTGTGCGGCACCGTGCTGAACCGGCTGGAAGTGCCCCGGTGCAAACGATGCGGGGAACCGTTTGTCCCGGCCCGTTATCTGGAGTACGTCACGCACCGGGCTGACAAGGCCATGGCCAAGCAGGTGCTGAGGAATCTGTGTCCCCAGTGCGCCCGGGTCCAGCGGGCGGAAAAACTGGCATTACACTTCCCTTACCTGGAGACCTGAGCGGCGACCCGGGACAGGGGCCTGAGATGGGCCCTCCCGTCCCGGGTTTTCCCGGTCCGTTCCATGACCGATTGGCGTCAGAAAATCTTGCGCGAGTGCATCGGCGAAGAGCCGCCCCCTTGTCAGGCCGCCTGTCCCCTGGACATCCCGGTGCGGGAAAAGCTCGCCCTGATGCAGGCAGGACGCCACGCCGAAGCCCTGGCCCTGCTCCTGAGCCGCTGCCCCTTCCCCGGCATCTTGGGACGCCTCTGCCACCATCCCTGCGAGGCCGCCTGCACCCGCAATCGGGTGGACGAGCCCGTGGCCATCCGGGCCCTCAAGCGCCAGATTATCGATCTGGACCCCGAGGCGGTGCTCCGGGTGGCTGCCGGCCCGCCCAAACCTCAGCCTGCGGCGGTGGTGGGCGGCGGGCCCGCGGGCCTCATGTGCGCCTATGAACTGCGGCTCAGGGGGTATCCGGTGACCCTGTTCGAGGCAGAAGGCACCTTGGGCGGAGCACTGAGGCTTTATGTGCCGGCCTACCGCCTGCCCCGGGAGGTGCTGGACCGGGAGGCGGGGGTGCTGGACCGCCTGGGGGTGGACCTGCGTCTCAACCGGCGCTTGGGGCAGGACTTCAGCCTGGACGACCTCCGGCAAGAATTCGCCGCAATATTCCTGGCCCTGGGGACCCACCAGCCCGTTGGCCTGGCGGTTCCCGGCGTCGACCTCCCCGGGGTGGCCGACGCCCTGACCTTTCTCCGGGCCGCCAACGAGGGCACGGCTCAGGCGGCCGGCAACCGCCTGGCGGTCATCGGCGGCGGCAATGTGGCCATGGATGCGGCCCGGCAGGCCCGCCGCCTGGGAGTGGGGGAAGTGACGGTGATCAGTCTGGAAGCGCCGGAGGAATTGCCCGCCCTGGCTGAGGAGGTGGCCGCCGCCAAGGAGGAGGGCGTGGCCTTCCAACACCGCCGGGGGGTGCAGGCCATTCTGGGCGAGGGGGGCCGGGTTCAGTCCCTGCGCCTCGCGGCCGTCACCCGGGTCTTTGACGAGGCTGGCCGCTTCGCCCCAGCCTATGATACCACCCGCTCCACCGACATGTCAGTGGATCAGGTCATCGTGGCGGTGGGCCAGCAGACGGACTGGCGGGGGCTTTGCCCCCCCCTCCCCTCCCCGGCCCCGGATGGCCCCCCGCTCCGGGTGGACCCCCTCACCCTGGCCACCGATCTTCCCGGCGTTTTCGCCGGCGGCGACTGCGTTACCGGTTCGCAGAGCGCGGTGGCGGCTTTTGCGGCGGGCCGCCGGGCGGCCTGGGCTATGGCTGCCTTCCTGGAAGGCCGACCTCCCGCCGAGCCACCACCCCCTCTGGGGAGCCGGGAAACCGGGCTCATCGTGTCACTGGGCGAGGTTCCCGCCGCCCGTCGGGAGCAGCCGCCCGGCCTGACCCCCGCGGCCCGTTTGGCCACGCCCCAGGCCGAAGTGGAGCGGGGTTACACCCCAAAACAGGCCGCCGCCGAAGCCGGACGCTGTCTGAGGTGCACCTGTTCCGAATGCGTTAAGAACTGCACCTTTCTCCAGGCTTACGTTCGGGACTTCCCGGCCACCGAAAAAGGGTTGGCCAGGTTGCTGGCCCCAGAAGCCGGGGCCGATTCCAAGGTGGCCTATTCCTGTCATTACTGCGGCCTCTGCCAGGCGGTCTGCCCCAAGGACCTGCACGCCGGCGAGCTCTGCCTCAACGAGCGCCAACGCCTGGTGGCCTCCGGTCTGGGGCCGCTTCCCCAGCACCGGGGCATCCGAAGCTACGTGCGCTGGGGGACCTCCCCCGCCTTCACCCTGAGCCGGCCCGACCCGGTTACCGGCCGGGCGGTGCGGGTCTTTTTCCCAGGCTGCTCCCTCCCCGGCTACCACCCCCACCTTGTGGTCAGCTCCTACCAGTATCTTAGGGAGCGGCTCCCCGGCACCGGCCTCATGCTCAACTGCTGCGGCGCGCCGGTCATGCTCACCGGGGAAACCGCCTGGTTTCAGGGCATTCTTACGAATCTGGCGCAAGAGCTTACGCGTCTCGGGGCCCGGGAGGTCGTCTGCGCCTGCACCCACTGCCTGGAGGTCTTGAAAAACCACCTCCCGGAGTTCCCGGCCCAATCCTTGTATGAAGTGCTGCGGGAGGAGGGCCTCCCGCCGACCTCCCGGGCGGAGCGCGGCGTCTTTCACCTCCATGACGCCTGCGGGGCCCGGCAGATGCCCGAAGTCCACCAGGCGGTGCGGGAGCTCCTGGGCCGGCTGGGGCACCACCTGGAGGAGCTGGCGCACCATGGGCCCACCAGCATCTGCTGCGGGGCCGGCGGCATGGTGCCTGCGGTGGACCCGGGACTGGCCCGGCGGATGACGGAGTTCCGCCTGAGTGAGGCCAGCCATAACCTGGCAACCTACTGCGCCTCCTGCCGGGCGGTATTCGCCGGCGCCGGCAGGCCCTCTTTGCACCTGTTGGAGCTGATCTTCAATCCGGACTGGCGCCCAGCCCTAAACTCCCCACCCGCCGGATCTCTGGCCCGCTGGTGGCGGCGTTGGCGGTTGAAGCGGCGCCTGGCCTAAACCGGAGCGTGGCCGCACGCTCGCAGGCTCGATGGGCTGGCCTTTTCCGGTGATGGAGACGACCAAATGCCAAGACGGTTCAACATGCACTCAGGGGCCGGGCACCGGTAGGAGGGAAACGGGATATGAGATTGGGGCTGGTGGGGCAAAGCCTCCTGCTGGCCGGGCTGGCGGCACTGCTGCTGGCAGCGGACGAGGCCCCGGCTCAACGGATGAAACGGCTCCGGGAGCGCCCCGAAGCCCTGGCGGGTGCAGAACTGCGTTATCTCAAGGAGGTGGAACAGGGGATGTACCGCCTCACCAACGAGTTGCGTCGCCGGCATGGCCTCCCCGTCCTCACCCGGGACCAGTCCCTGAACCGAGTTGCCCGGGCTCACAGCGAAGACATGGTGCGGCGCCAGTATGTTAACCACGTAAGTCCGGAAGGACGCACCCCCCAGGAGCGCCTTGCCTCGGGCTGCCCCTACGCCCTGACCCTGACCGGTGAGAACATTTGGGGAGCCCAAGGCACCCATCCCCTGGAGACCACGCGGTTGGCCCGCATCATCGTGGACACCTGGATGTCCAGCAGCGGCCATCGGGAGGCCATGCTGCAGCAGGAGTTCACGGACACCGGGGTGGGCGTCGTCGCCGCCGGCCAAACCGTGCGGGCCACCCAGGTGTTTGCCGCCATCCGGCAACCGGGGACGCCGGTGAGGTGAATGCTCCCCAAAGCCTGAAGGCGTGGTGCGGTTTTCCCCCTAACTGCCGAATAACTATTGACTTATCTGCCGTGAAGGTTATGGTTAATCTTTCTGCCCTCAAAAGACCGCGGCCTGCCCAGCTGGCGCCGGTGACGTCCCTTGGTTCAGACCACTCCGGCGTTCGGAGGCTGTTAAACCTTGATAGGTTGACTAAACATTAGGAGGTTTGAATGAAACACAAGTATCTCACCATTGTTTCCCTGCTGGCCTTCCTGACCCTTGCGGTCACTGCCCTTCCCACCCTGGGCCAGGAGGCCGCCAAACCTGCGGCTCCCGCCGCCCCCGCCCCGGCAGTCACGCCTCCCGCTCCGGCTGCGGAAGCGGCCAAACCGGCGGCTTCCCCGGCCGCCCCCGAAGCTTCCAAGCCTGCGGTGGTGGACACCAAGGGCATGTCCAAACTGGAAGAAGCCATTGCCAAGACCCCGCAAGGCACCGGCAAAGGGGAAATCAGCCCCCAGGCCCCTAAGGGCTTTATGGGCATTCCCGGCGCCCCCAGCCATTTCTGGCTTTGGTACATCCTCTGGGGCACCTGGGTAGGCTGGATCTTCTCCTCGGTGGGCGCCTTCGGCGGCATCATGGCGGGCGTGGGCCATATCTCGGTCTTCGGTTTGTCTGACTATGCCGGCTCCTTTAAGAAAACCAGCCCCACCCTGAACAAGCTGCTCACCGACTCCATCCGCACCAGCAATCAATATTTGGTGGCTCTCTCGGCCTTGATTTCCTCCTTCACGTACTGGCGCATGGGTCGTCTGGTGCTTCCCCTGGGCCTCTGTTTGGCCATCGGCGGCATCTTAGCCGGTTACCTGGTGCCCCTGCTCACCGTGGGCAAGATGGATGTGAGCCTCTATGTGGGGTTTTTCGGCATCATCGTCTTCGCCGTGGCTTTTGTACTCTTTTATGAAACCACCCCCAGGGGGCAGGAGTCCCGCAAGGCGGCCCGGGCCGCGGCCAAAGCCTTCGAAGACGCCCACATTAAAAAGACCGGCGAGGTGTCGGCGGAACACGCCAAAGGGGTGCACGTCACCCATTGGGGTATGAGTCGGATTAAATTCACCTTCTACGGCGCGGAATTCTCCTTTAACCCCCTGTGGCCTCTGCTGGGCGGCTTCGTGATCAACGGCATTTCCGCCCTGATTGGGGTGGGCGGCGGCTTTCTCTACGTGCCCTTCCTCACCTCGGTGGCGGGGCTCCCCATGTTCATCGTCGCCGGCACCTCGGCGCTGGCGGTATTGGTGGGCATGATTGTCAACATTTTCAACATGATGGTAGTCCGGCAGGTGCCGGTGGACTTCATCCTCATTTTCACCGAACTCATCGGCATCGCCATCGGCTCCGTCCTGGGGCCCATGACCTCCAAAAAGATCCCCGAGGTTTGGCTGAAGCGGCTCTTCGTGGTGCTGGCCGTGTACGTGGGCATCGGCTACCTCACCAAGGGCTTCATGGGCAAGTCCATCTTCCCGGGCATGTAAGCCCAGGGAACTAGTCTGAGGGGAGGGGTTAAGGGCCTGAGGCCCCGAGCCCCCCCCTCAACTCCGCCTTGCAGCCGTCCCTGCCGTCATGGAGATGCCCTGGTTCTTTCTGGTCTTGGATCCTTACCTCATCTGGTTTTACCGGCTTACCGGCCACCCGGGGTGGAATTTTTTCCTGGGGACCTCGGCTCTGGCGGTGCACTGTCTGGCATTGGGGGAGGGGACCGGACTGCTGGTCCGCCGGCTGGTGGGGCGCCACCTGGAGGATATTTCCCGGGAGGCCCGGCGCTACCATGATCTCTCCCTGGAGGCCCTCAAGTCCGGCGACCGGGCGGCCTACGAGGCCGCCAACAAGCTGGCCAACGAGGCCTTCAACAAATCCTTCTACCAGCAGATTGCCATGTCCGGCGCCTTCCTGTGGCCGGTGCCTGTGGCCCTGGCCTGGATGCAATATCGGTTCCGGGAATTGGCGTTTCCTATTCCGGGGTTGGGCCTGTCTCTGGGATTTAGCGGGATTTTCCTGCTGTGCTATCTGGCGGTTTATTTCTTGTGGAAACGGCTTCGCCTCAGGCTTTTTCCCCACCGGCGGGAGCTCAGCCTGCCTCAGGGCGGCCCCCCGGCTCTTTGAGGCCCGCAAGTCCAGGCTGCCAAAGGTCTGCCGGGCTTGTGGCCCGGAGCCGGTCCCCCGGTGGCGTCTTGCAGACCCCCCGGTTTTCATGCTAAGGTAAGCTCATAAGCCACTGCCTGGCTGGGTCAGGAGGAGGACCGTTTGGCGGCCGGCCTCTGGTGACCTTCAGCCACTCACCTCACATTATCCGATAACTGCAACCCTTTATGCATGCAACAGAGGAGGGCGCTATGGCCAAGGTAGCCATCAACGGCATGGGCCGCATCGGCCGGGCGGCATTGCGCATCATCATGGATACCCCCCAGCTTGAGCTGGTGGCGGTTAACGACCTGATGCCCCTGGACAACCTGGTCTATCTTTTGAAATACGACACCGTGTACGGCCGCTATCACCGGAACGTCGCCAGTCAGGACGGTAATCTCACCGTGGACGGCAAAGGCATCAGGACCTTCAGCCTCAAGGACCCGGCCCAACTCCCCTGGAAAGACCTGGGGGTGGACCTGGTCTTTGAGTGCACCGGCGTGTTCACCAATTACGAGGGCCTCACCAAGCATTTGCAGGCCGGTGCCAGATATGCCCTCCTTTCTGCCCCTCCCAAGGACGATCTCTGTACCATCGTCCACGGCGTCACCCAGCCGGCCACCGGGGAGCAGGCCTTCTCCTGCGCCAGCTGCACCACCAACTGCATCGCTCCGGTGATCGAGGTCCTGGGCCGGCGCATCGGCATCAAAAAGGCCATTATGACCACCATCCACGCCTATACCTCCAGCCAGGCCATTGTGGACGGACCGGCGAAGAAATTCGGCCGGGGCAGGGCCGGCGCGGCCAACTTCGTGCCCACCTCCACCGGCGCGGCCAAGGCCGTCACCCAGATCCTCACGGAATATAAAGGCAAATTCGACGGGGTGGCCGTCCGGGGCCCGGTGGCCTGCGGCTCCCTGGCCGACATCACCATGGTCATGGCCCGCCCCACCAGCGCGGAAGAGGTGAACGGCATCCTCAGGGAAGAGGCCGCCTCCCCTCGCTATCAGGGCATCCTGGGCGTCTCCGAAGACCCCCTGGTCTCCTCCGACATCATCAAGGACCCACGGGCCTCGGTGGTGGAACTGAGCATGACCCAGGTGGTGGACGGCGACCTCCTCAAGGTGATGACCTGGTACGACAACGAATGGGGCTACACCAACCAGATGATCCGGGAAGCCCTGCGTTTGGTGGGCTGAGACCCTAAAGGGAGGGGGCCAGAGGGCGGTGGGCCCCTGTCTCCTTCCCCTAGCCCCATACAGGCGGTTGGGTGTGGTGCTCGAGGGGGGCCGGGGAGTGGCAATCCCCCCGGCCTTCCCCTCAATCCCTTGGGAGGCGGGATGCCCCGGGATCTGCCTGTTGGCAATGGCCGGTTACTGCTCTGTTTCGACCGGTTCTATGCCATCCGCGATCTCTATTTTCCCCACGTGGGCCAAGAAAATCACGTGATAGGGAACCACTGCCGCCTGGGAGTGTGGGTGGCGGGGCGCTTTGCCTGGGTGGGTGAGGAGTGGCGTCGGGAGCTCCTGTATCAGCCGGACACCCTGGTAACGGACGTCCGGTTGTTTCACGACTCCCTGAAGGTCCTGCTCCGCTGTCGGGATGCGGTGGACTTCCACGAGGATGTCCTCCTCCGGGAGGTGCTGGTGGAGAATTTAGCCCCCGAGCCCCAGGAGGTGCGCCTGTTCTTCACCCTGGACCTGAGCATCTCCGGGAACAACGTGGGAGACACCGCGGCCCTGGATCCCAAGACCGGCGGGGTGGTGCACTACAAAGGCGCCCGCTATTTTTTGGCCAACGGCTGGGGCGGGGGCACCGACGGCCTGGACCAGTTCGCGGTGGGCGAAAAAGGGGTGGCCGGCAAGGAAGGCACCTTCAAGGACGCGGAGGACGGTGAGCTCTCCGGCAACGCCATCGCCCAGGGCTCGGTGGACTCGGTCATCGGGGTGCGGCTGGTGGTCCCGGGGATGAGCCAGGCACGGGCCTATTTCTGGCTGGCCGCCGGCCAGAACTGGGAGGAGGTGCAGCGCCTGGACAGCCTGGTGAAGTCCCGACACCCCGCCACCCTCCTCAAGCGCACCGCGGACTACTGGAGCCTGTGGATCAAAAAGGAATCGCCGCCCTTGGGCATGCTGCCCCCCAAGGTGGGGGAGCTCTATCACCGCAGCCTCCTCATCCTGCGGACCCAGACCGACTGGCAGGGCGGCATCGTGGCGGCCAACGACTCGGACGTCATCCATTTCAACCGGGACACCTACTCGTACATCTGGCCCCGGGACGGGGCCCTGGTGGCCCATGCCCTGGACCTTTCCGGGCACCCCTCGGCCAGCCGCAACTTCTTCCGCTTCATCGCCCAACGGCTGGAGCCCGAAGGGTGCCTCTTGCACAAGTATAACCCGGACGGCACGCTGGCCTCCTCCTGGCACCCCTGGTTCGAAGAGGGCCAGGCTCAGCTCCCCATCCAGGAGGACTCCACCGCCCTGGTGCTCTGGGCCCTGTGGCACCACTTCGTCTCCTACCGGGATCTGGACTTCATCAAGCCTTTGTACCGGCCCCTCATCAAGAAGGCGGCGGACTTCATGTGCCAGTACCGGGACGCCGCGACCGGCCTGCCGGCGCCGTCCTATGACCTTTGGGAAGAACGTCGGGGGATTTTCAGTTTCACCGTGGGCGCGGTGTTCGGGGGATTGACCGCGGCGGCGCTCTTCTGCATGGTTTTCGGCGAGGAAGACCAGGCGGAGCGCTACCGCCGGGTAGCCGCGGAAATCCGGGACGCGGCCTCCCTCCACCTGTGGCGGCCGGAGGCAGGGCGCTTCTGCCGGATGCTGCAATGGACCCCGGACGGCGCCCTTAAGGCCGACCTGACCCCGGACGCCAGCTTATGGGGGCTGTTCGCCTTCGGCCTCTACACCCCCGATGATCCCCGCATCACCGCCACCATGGCCGCCCTCCGGGAGCGGCTCTGGGTTCGCAGCGGGGTGGGCGGGCTGGCCCGCTACGAGAACGACCCCTACCACCGGGTGAGCGGGGAGTTTCCCGGCAACCCCTGGTTCATCTGCACCCTGTGGCTGGCCGATTACCTGACGGGCCGGGAGGATGAGGCCGCTGAACGGGAGGCCCTGGAGATCCTCACCTGGGTGGCGGACCATGCCCTGCCCTCAGGGGTTCTGGCCGAACAGCTCCATCCCCTTACCGGCGAGCCCCTGTCGGTCTCGCCCCTCACCTGGAGCCATGCCACCTACGTGGCTACGGTGCACCGCCTGCTCAAGTCTCTGGCCAAAAAGGCGGCTCTGGCGGAAGCCGCCGCCGGCTACGCCCCCTACCAGCGTCCCGAGGACTGGATCGAGCGCCTCTATGCCCAGACCTGCGACTCCATCCATGGCATCTGCAAGATGTAACTGGCACCCTTAGGGCCCCAGGTAAAGCTGGTGCACCTCCTGGAACCGGGTCACCAGGATGAGGCGCTCCACGCTCAGGCGCAGGAGGGCGCAGGCGGGCTGGGCTACGAAGTCCGCCAGGTAGGGGTGTTTGGCCAGGTAGAGCTCGAGATAGGGCTGCCGCTCCCGGCCCTGTAACTCCCACGCCCGCCCCAGCAGGGTGACCGCAGCCGCCTCGGTGAAGTCCCTGGGGTCGTTGGCCCGGCTGTCCACCAAGAGGGCCACCCGGGGGTCGGCCAGGAGGTTGGCGAATTTGCGGGTGGCCCGGGTGGTGGCCAAGATCACGTGCCGCAACTCCTCCGTGGCCGCGAAGGCCATGAGATTGGTGTAGGGTTGCCCCTGGCTCTGGGTGGCCATCACCGCCAGGCGCTGGGAGGTAAGCAGGTCGCGGACCACGGCGAGGAGACGGTCCCGGTCTTCCATGGGCTTACGTTCACCTTTTCCGGAGCCTAAACGCTCGTTGGAGTCCTTGCGGCTGTTATAATAAACGAAATTTTCCTTGCTGAACACCCGAGGTTTCCATGTCCCAGAGCGGGGCCCCGCCTGCCGGTCCGGGCAAGGCGGCGCTGGTGCAGCGCCATTTCAGCGCCATCGCGGCGCGCTACGATTTGGCCAACGACATCCTGAGTTTCGGCCTGCAGCGGGCCTGGAAGGTCCGGGCTGTTCGGCTCCTGAAGCTTCAATCCGGGGCCCGGGTGGCCGACATCTGCGGCGGCACCGGCGACTTGGCCCTGTTGGCCGCCGGCAGCGTGGGGCAGTCAGGCCGCCTCGTGCTCTACGACTTCAACCGGGAGATGCTGGTCCGGGGTCGGGACAAGGTGGCCCAAGCCGGGCTCGCAGGCCGCGTCCTGCCCGTCCAGGGCGACGCCCAGCGGCTGGCCTTTCCGGACCACAGCCTGGACGCCGTCATGGTGGGCTTCGGCGTCAGAAACCTGGCCGACATGGTCCAGGGCTTTCGGGAGATGCACCGGGTCCTGAAACCCGGCGGCCGCCTCATGTGCCTGGAATTCTCCCACCCGGCCAATCCCTGGTTCGCTCGCCTCTACGAACTTTACTCCGCCCTCTGCATCCCCCTGGTGGGGAAGATTCTGGCCGGCAGCTTCGAGGCTTACACGTACTTAACCAGCTCCATCCAGGCCTTTCCGGGGCCCGACGCCCTGGCCGCCCTGCTCACCCACCTGGGCTTCACCCAAGTCACCTACCACCGCCTCACCAACGGCATCGCCGTCATCCACGTGGGGGTGAAGGAATAGTTTTCAGGGGAAGGCGGGGGAGTCACCGCTCCTTTGGCCCTCCCCTCAATTCACCCTTTCCAGCGCTCCAACACCGTTTGGGCTTCAGCAGGGCCCCAGGAGCCCGCCGGGTACAACTGGAGGTGTCGGGCCGGATCGGGGCAGGTTTCGCAGGCCTCGATGATGGGATCGAAGTAGGCCCAGGAGAGCTCCACCGCGTCCTGGCGCCAGAACAGCATCTGGTCCCCTTGAATGACGTCGATGAGGGTCTTTTCGTAGGCGTCCATGACGGGGCCGCGGTAGTTCTGGTAATACGGGAAGTCCATGGTCACCTGGCGGAGGCAGACCACCGCGCCGGGGTTTTTGGTTTCGAAGGTCAGGGTGATAGTCTCTTCGGGGTGGATGCCCAGGATGAGGCGGTTGGGCTGGATAGCCCCCAGGTGAACATGGCGGAAGAGGGAGTGGGGCACTTCCTTGAACTGGATGATGAGCTCGGTGACTTTTTGGGCCAGGCGTTTCCCGGACACCAGGTAAAAAGGGACCCCCTGCCAGCGCCAGTTGTCAATGTGCACCTTCAGGAGGGCGAAGGTGGGGGTCAGCGAGCCGGGGTTCACTTCCGGCTCTTCCCGGTATCCCGGCACCGGCACCCCGTCCAGGCTGCCGGCGGCATACTGCCCCAGCACCAGGGTCTCCGGCGGCAGGGGTTCCTGGATGGGTTTTAAGGAACGGAAGACCTTGGTCTTTTCGTCCCGCACCCGCTCCGGCTCAAAGAGGGAGGGGGGCTCCATGGCGATGAGGGCCAGAAGCTGCATCATGTGGTTCTGGAACATGTCCCGCAGCACCCCGGTTTCTTCATAGAAGCCGGCCCGGTGCTCCACTCCCAGCTTTTCCGCTGCGATGATGCCCACCTGCTGGATGTAATTCCGGTTCCACAGGGGCTCGAAGATGGTGTTGGCGAACCTCAGGATCAGGATGTTCTGCACCGTTTCCTTGGCCATGTAGTGATCGATGCGGAAGACCTGGGATTCGCTGAACCCCTGCTGCAGGGTGCGGTTGAGATCCACGGCGCTGGCCAGGTTCCGGCCGAAGGGCTTTTCCACCACGATGCGGGCCCACCCCTGGCCCCGGACGCCCTGCTCCGCCATCCCCGCCTGGCTCAGCAGTTGCGCCACCTCCGGATAAAGGGACGGAGGGACCGCCAGGTAATAGACCCGGTTGCCCCGGGTCTTATGGGTTTTCTCCAGATCCAGGAGGAAATCGCTGAGCAGCACGTAACTGGCCAGGGAGGTGTAGTCGATGGCCAGGTAATGGAGATTCCGGGCAAAGTCGGCCCAGGAATCCGGGGCCACCGGGCCGGCGGCCTGGACCTTCTCGTGCATGAGGTCCCGGAAGGCTTCGCTGGTGAAGTCGGTGCGGGCGCAGCCCACCACGGCGAAGGGTTGGGGCAGGGCGCCGTGGCGGTGGAGATTGAAGAGGGCGGGCATGAGCTTGCGGGCGGTGAGGTCGCCGGAGGCCCCGAAGATCACCAGGGTGCAGGGGTCCAGGCGGCCTTCGAAGAGGCAGGTTTCCACCGGGAGTCCCAAATCCGGAGCCCGGCCCGTCACCACGGCCTCAGCCGGGGCATCAGCCAAAGACGTATCGGCCCGGTTCACCATCGTCCCCTCCTGGCAAGCTCCCCGCCCGGCGGGTCATTGCCGGTTACCCTCCCGGTCCAGGCTGGCTCGGAGGCGCCGCACGTTCTCCCGAATGTCCTGGTGGTTGAAGATGCCGGAGCCGGAGACGATGACATCGGCCCCGGCGGCCACGATGTCGTCGATCGTGTCCGGCTGCACCCCGCCGTCCACCTGCAGCAGCACGTTAAGGCCCTGGTCGTCGATCATCTGCCGGAGGCGCCGGATCTTGGGAAGCGTGGCGCGAATGAACTTCTGGCCGCTGAAGCCGGGGTTCACGGTCATCAGGAGCACCATGTCCACCTGCCCCAGGACGACTTCCAGGCTGCACAGAGGCGTGGCCGGGTTGAGGGTGACGGTAGCCTTGGCTCCCAGCTCCCGGATGCGGGCCAGTTGGCGTTCCAGATGCACCGCGGCCTCCACGTGGAGGCCCAGCCAGTCGGCCCCGGCCTCCACGTAGGCCTCCAGGTAGTGTTCCGGATTGCTGATCATCAGGTGGACGTCCAGGGGCAGCCGGGTCACCCCCCGGATGGCCTTGACCACCGGCACCCCGATGGTGAGGTTGGGCACGAAATGCCCGTCCATGACGTCCACGTGAATCCAGTCCACGCCGGCCTCTTCGGCCCGGCGGATCTCCTCCGCCAGCCGGCCGAAGTCGGCGGACAGGATGGAGGCGGAAATAAGACGTTTCATGCAGCCGTTCCTTCTGCGTTCACCAATACTGGGGCCGGCGGCCAGCGGGAGATGGGGCCCCGGGTTTGGGATTCCCGCCGATTTTACCATACCGCGTTTTGCCGCCGGAGCGGAAGCGATTTCAGCAGGCCACCTGATCCTGCCGCGGCCCACGGATCCGCCCCGGCAGCCGGCCAGGCCCTTTCGCCCTCAAGCTAAAGCCTCCCGGGACCGAGAAGCGCGGCGGCCTCCCGGTCCACCAGCCAGCGCACCTCTCCGGCAACCGGCCGGATGCCCCGGGCCGGGAGGTTCAGGGGGTCGGAGTCGCCGGCCAGCGCCGCCTGCAAGGCCGCGGCCTTGTCCGGGCCACTCACCAGGAAGACCACCAGACGGGAGCGGTTGAGCACCTGCGGGGTCAGGGTGAGGCGAAAGATTTTCTCCCCGGCCCGGCGCACCGGCGTCACCCAGCATCCCGCCGGCGGCTTTTGGCCGGGAAACAACGAGGCGGTGTGACCGTCGGCGCCCAGGCCCAGGAAGGCCAGGTCAAAGCCGGCGCCGGGCTCCGGCAGTTCCCGGCGCAGCAGGTCCTCATAGCGCCGGGCCGCCTGTCCGGGGTCGGCCCCACAGAGCATGGGATGCACCTGGAGCCACTCCACCGGCACCCGGTCCAGGAGCGCCGCCCGGGCCAGCCGGTAGTTGCTGCGGGGGTCGTCCGAGGGCACGCAGCGTTCGTCCCCCCAAAAGAAATGCACCTGCGGCCAGGCGACTTGATCCCGCAGGGGCGGGCCTCCCAGGAGTTCATAGGTGCGGGCCGGGGTGCCGCCGCCGGAGAGGGCCAGCAGAAAACGGCCCCGGTCCCGGACGGCCTGCCGGGCCCGGGCCGCCGCCAACGCCGCCGCCCTCCGGCTCAGAGCCTCCAGGTCGGGGAAGATCTCCAGCATGGAAGGAAGGTCCGGGGCTTCGGGGGTCAGTCCCCCGCCTCCCAGTCCGTGTGGAAGGTGCCCGGCCGATCCAGGCGTTCGTAGGTATGGGCTCCGAAAAAGTCCCGCTGGGCCTGGATGAGGTTGGCGGGCAACCAGGGGCTGCGGCAGGCGTCATAGTAAGCCAGGGAAACCATGAAGGCCGGGGCCGGCAGTCCCCAGGCCACGGCGTGATGCACCACGTTCCGCCAATCGGCCTGGGTGGCCCGGACCGCCTCTCCCAGGCGGCTGTCCAGCAGCAGGTTGGGTAAATCAGAGCGCAACTGCAAGGCAGCCCGCATCTCCTCCAGCATCGCCGCCCGGATGATGCAGCCTCCCCGCCACACCCGGGCCACGGCCTCCAGATTCACCCCAAAGTTGTAAGCCAGGGAAGCTTGCCGGATCTGGGCGAACCCCTGGGCGTAGGACACCACCATGGCGCCATACAGGGCATTTTCCAATTGCCTAAGGAAGTCCTCACGGTCCACCTGTGGCTGAGGCTCCGGCGCGCCCAGCAGTCGGGCGATTTCCCGGCGCTCCTCCCGGCGGCTGGAGAGGTCCCGCATGGTTACGGCCACATCGATGGTGGGGGTGGGCACCATCAGGTCCATGGCGTCCCAGGAGGACCACTTGCCGGTGCCCTTGGCCCGGGCCGCATCGGTAATCAGCTCCACCAGGGGTTGGCCGGTGAGCTCATCTTGGCGCTGAAAAATGCGACAGGCGATCTCCAGGAGGAAGGAGTTGAGCCTTCCCGTCTGCCAGCGGCCATAGACCTCGGCCAATTCTGACGCGGTAAAGCCCAGCCCCCGTTTCAGCAGGTCATAGCTCTCCGCCAGAAGCTGCATGAGGGCGTATTCGATGCCGTTGTGCACCATCTTGACGTAGTGCCCGGCGGCCCCGGCCCCCAGGTAAGTGACGCAGGGCTCGCCGTTGACTTTGGCGGCTATGGCGGTGAGAAACGGCTCCACTCGATCGTAGCCTTTCCGGGAGCCCCCCGGCATGAGACTGGGACCGAAGCGGGCGCCCTTGGCGCCCCCGGAGACCCCCAACCCCAGGTAGAGCAGCCCTTTTTTGGACAAGGCCCGTTCCCGCCGGGCGGTGTCGGTGAAGTGGGAGTTGCCGCCGTCGATTACCAGGTCGCCGGCCTCCAGAAACGGCAGCAGGTCCCGCAGCATCTGGTCCACCGGCGGTCCGGCCTTGACCATGAGGAGCAGCGCCCGGGGCCGGTGCAGGTGCCCGATGAATTCCCTAAGCTCCCAGGCGGCCTTGAGGTGCCGGCCGCACGCTTCTTTGGCCAGAAAATCCCTGGTCGTCTCCGGGGTGCGGTTGTAAACCGCCACCTGAATGCCCTGGTCGTCCAAGTTGAGGGCCAGGTTGCGGCCCATGACCCCCAGGCCCACCAACCCGATGTCGCATCCTTGATAGAGCATGAGAACTCCCTGGTGGTTGGCAGAGCTCCAAGACCTCTACGGCAGCCTATCCCCAGCGGAGGGCTCTGCCGGCCAATCAATCCGGAGCCGGCGCTCCGGCCTTTCGCCCGCCCCCTGCCGGCGCCCCTGCCGGCCCCCAAGTGGAGAACCGGTCACCGCCGCGGCATTTCGGGAGACTCCAGCTGGGCGATCTTTTCCAGGCGCCGGCGGTAGCGTTCGGTTCCCCGGAAGTGGGCCGCCAGAAAGATCTTGACCAGTTCCCAGGCCAAGGCGAAACAGGTCACCCGGCCCCCCAGGCAGAGGATGTTTAAATCGTCGTCCTCCACCCCCTGGCGGGCGGAATATACCTCGGTGATCAGCGCCGCCCGAGCCCCCGGCACTTTATTGGCCGCGATGGAAGCTCCTACGCCGCTGCCGCAGATGGCCACCCCCCGGTCCACCTCCCCGGCGGCCACGGCCCGGGCCAAGGGAACGACAAAATCCGGGTAGTCGTCGTCCCCTGCATATTCAAAGGCCCCAAAGTCCCGCACCTCATGGCCCAGGTTGCGGATTTCCTCGGCCAGTTGCTCCTTCAATTCAAAGCCGCCGTGGTCGGCGGCCAGTCCCACGCGCATGGTGACCATCCTCAGGAACATTTCTCGCCGGCTCCAGGTTCCGGCAAGACACCCGTCAGGCTGCCGCCAGAATCTCCTTCACCCGCCGGATGATGGCCCGGCTGGAGATGTCCTCCAGGTCCAGCAGCTCCTGCGGGGTGCCGCTCTGGGGCTTTTTCCGCACTGCCAGGGAATACACCGGCACCGGCGTGGTGGCCAGAGCGCTCAGCACCGCCTCTCCCAGCCCGCCTTCGGCAAAGTGGTCCTCCACCGTGAGGATGGCCCGGGTCTGGGCGGCAGCCTGGCGCAGGGTGGCGGCATCCACCGGCTTGATGGAATAGAGGTCGATAATCCGGAGGGCCACACCTTCCCCTTGCAGAGACTCGTAGGCTTTGAGGGCCTCAAACAGGGTGATGCCCGCGGCCACCACGGTGACCTGATCCGCCTCGGTCTGCCGCAAGACCTTGGAGCCGCCGATGGGGAAGGCTTCCCCGATCTCGTAAATCACCGGGGTGGCCTCCCGGGTGGTGCGCAGATAGACGATTCCCGGATGCCGGGCCGCCTCCTCCACCAGTTTCTCGGTGGCCACCGCATCCGCCGGATAGAGCACCACGCCGTTGAGGATGGTGCGAAACATGGCCAGATCTTCCAGGGCCATCTGGGACGGCCCGTCGGCCCCGATGGAGACGCCGGCATGGGAGCCCACGAACTTGAGATTGGGATCGGAGTACTGGCTCATGCGGATCTGGTCAAAGGCCCGGGTGAGGAAGGCGGCGAAGGAGGAGACAAAGGGGAGCTTCCCCCGGCGGGCCAACCCCAGGCCCACGCCCACCATGTTCTGCTCGGCCACGAACATCTCAAAGAAGCGGCCGGGCTGCGCTTCTTTGAAGATCTCCGCCATGGTGGAGTTGCTCACTTCACCGTCCAGACTCACCATCTGGGGGAACAGGGAGTAGAGACGGGCCAGAGCGTTGCCGAAGGCTTTGCGGGTGGCCACCTTCTCGCCCGGGGCATAGGCCGGAGGCATCGGCGCCAGCGGCGAGGTCGCGGGCGGCCGCAGATTTAGGGGGGGAGTGATCGCCCCCCGCACCTCATGCGCCACCGGCCCCAACTCTTCCAGGGCCCGCTCCAGCTCCTGCCGGTTCAGGGCCTTGCCGTGCCAGCCGTTGACGTCCTCCAGAAAGGAGACCCCCTTGCCTTTGATGGTCCGGGCGATGATCATGGTGGGGCGGCCGTGCACCCGGAACGTTTCCCGGTAGGCCGCCAGGATGGCCGGATATGAGTGGCCGTCGATGACGAAGGTTTCCCAACCGAAGGCGCTGAGGCGCTTCTCGTAGGCGGCCAGATCGTGGCCGTACATGGTTTCGCCCCGCTGGCCCAGGCGGTTGACGTCCAGGATGCCCACCAGGTTGTCCAGCCGGTAGTAAGCCGCCGAGGCCAGGGCCTCCCATACCGAGCCCTCGGCCATCTCGCTATCCCCCAGCAGCACGTAGGTGCGGTAGGGCAGCCGGTCCAAATATTTGCCGTTGAGGGCCAGGCCGACGCCGATGGAGAGGCCCTGGCCCAGGGAGCCGGTGGCCGCCTCGGCATACGGAAAAGCGACGGTGGGGTGACCTTCCAGGGGAGATCCCAACTTGCGGTAGGTGCTGATGAGCTCGTCTTCGGAGAGTCGCCCGGCGGCCACCCACAGGGCGTAAAACAGGGGCGAGGCATGCCCCTTGGAGAAGATGAGCCGGTCGTTGTTGGGATGCTGGGGCTCCTCGAGGGCATACCGGAAGTGGCCGCCGAACAGCAGGGCCGCCATGAGTTCCACCGCGGACAAGGAGGAAGTGGGGTGCCCGGAGCCGGCCTCGGTGGTGCAGGCCAGGATGAGAAAACGCAAATACCTCGCCAGACTGGCAAGGTGCGCCGGATCAACGTCCATAGGCACAGGGTCTCCCGAGAAATGGTCCACCTGCGGGGGCAGGCGATGGCGGATAGGTTCTACTGGCTAATATAACGCACCCCCCCGGGGAATCAACCATGACCGGGAAAAAACTCCTGGGCGAACCGGGACAGGTGAGCCGTCTGTACTGGCCGGACAGCGCCCCGGTGCGATAACAAGAAGCCCAGCCGCCGGTTTAGGCCGGCGAAGGCCAGCGACTTTCCGAACAGATGGAGGGATGCCGATGAGCAGCGTCATCACCTTGAAGCAGCGGGAAGCCAGAAACCTCACCTTTACCGTGCAGGAGCAAGGCGAAGCGGTGGATTTGAGCAGCGCCAGCCTCTTTTTCGGGGTCAAGGAACGCAAGGGCGACACCGCCTTCGCCTTGGCCAAAGAGGATGCCGATTTTGACAAGTCCCAGGCCCAAAACGGGGTGGTGACGGTCTTCCTCACGGCGGCGGACACCGATCTGTCGCCGTGGGCCTATGTGGGGGAACTCCAGGTGAGCTTCCCCGGGCCCCAGGCCACCGTCTCCAAAAGCGCCGATCTCATCGTCCAGATAGAGCAGGCGGTAATCTGATCGGGTCTGCCGGTCCCGGTCCACACCCGCGGTCCCGCCAGGCCTGGCCGGGGGCATGGTGATGGGGCGCTTTGCAGGGGGCAATCCAAAGGAGCCCCCCGCCGCGGCGTCCTTTCCGCCCCCTGCCGCCTTCAGGCCCCGCACCTGGGGCGATTGAGGGCGATCTCGCACTTGGCGGTGGAGTAATCCAGGGAACAGCAATGGTCCAGCCGGTAGAGGATATAGGCCAGGACCAGGGAGCCCAGAAACATCCACAAGGGTCCAAAGAGCCACAAGGCCGCCACCACCGACAGATAATAGGCCCGCATGCCCAGGGTGTGGTGCATCATCCCCAAATCCAAGGTGTGGGCGATGAAATCCGGGGTCAAAATGGGGTCGCAGGTCACTGGCACATTAATCATGAAGTTCACCTGGTTCAGGTAGCGGATGGACAGGGTGAAACTGAAAAAGGCGAAGAAAAAGTGGAGGCTCAAGACCATCAGTTTGATGAGGAACAACGTCTCCACCCGGGTGATTATGGCCAAAAGCTCAAAATTCAATTCGGCCAGCATTTCCGCCCGGAACAGGAAGCTGAGCAGCCCCAAGCCGATGAGCATGGCGGTGGAGGCCAGGAAGCTGGCGGCCATGATCCAGTTGCGCAGGGTCTGCACCGAGAGGATGTCCCGCCGCTCCTGCATGATGGACTCCACCCACATGCGCCGCAGGTGCCGGGTCACCCCCAGGTAGGTCTGCAACGGGGCCCGGCGCACCTGCACCAGCCAATAGAGATGGTAGCCCGTCAGCACCGCAAAGGTAGCCGCCGGGAAGGCGATCTCAGACCACGGCAATCCAGTCATGGAGCGCTCCTGGACCTTAGTCACCGGCCGGGTGGCCCCACCGGCCGCCTCCAAGCCCGCCGCCACCCTGAAACGGCGGCGGTCCCAGTTGCTGACGGGGGACGGGGGCTGCAAGGCTCCGGCCCACTCCTTACCGCGTTGGGGCCCTGGCTATGAGCAGGGGGCGCCAGCCTCCTCCCCACCTGAATCAGCCGGCTCCGTTGGGCTGAAAGGAACGGCCCCCCTCACCCCGCCACTTGATGGCAAAATCTTACCATGCAAAGGGCGTCGGCGCCACTCCCGCCCGGCGGGGGCCGGGGGACCCGAAATGCAGAGAAGCAAGGCCTGCCGGCCCAGGTTATGGTATAATGCCAGTTGTTGGCATTGGCATAAGGCATGCCCGAAGGCTGCCGGGCAACCTCACTCCACTGGGGCGGCAGGCGAATCCCCGCCGCTGGCCCCCGCAGGATGGTTTGGGGGCCACGCTTTTCACCCCCCGGACTAGGAACGGATTATGGACAAACCACCCTATCAGCCACTGATGGAACAGGTGCGGGCGGCCGGTTGAGCTGCCAAGCTTCCTCCCGGGTTGTTGGAGGAAATCCTGGCAACTCTCCCCCGGCGGGCACATCCCGATCTGCTCGTGGGTCTGGAGACCTCGGACGATGCCGGCGTCTTCCGCCTGACTCCGGAGATCGCCCTCATCCAGACGGTGGACTTCTTCACCCCGGTGGTGAACGATCCGTTCACCTTCGGCCAGATCGCCGCAGCCAATGCCCTAAGCGACGTGTTTGCCATGGGCGGTCGCCCGCTGACCGCCATGAACATCGTCTGCTACCCCAGCGCCACGGTGCCCAAGGAGGTGCTCCAGGCCATCATGGCCGGCGGGCTGGATAAGATTCATGAGGCCGGGGCCCTCCTGGTGGGCGGCCACAGCGTGGACGACACTGAGCTGAAATACGGGCTGGCGGTGACCGGCATCGTGCATCCGGACGCCATCCTCACCAACGCCGGCGCGCAGCCGGGCGACGGCCTCATCCTCACCAAACCCCTGGGCACTGGGGTCATCGCCACCGCCATGAAGGGCCGCCTGGCCTCCCCTGAAGCCGAGGCCGCGGCGGTGGCGGTGATGACCGCCCTGAACCGGCTGCCGGATCAGGTTCTGGCCAGCCGAAGCGTCCATGCCCTCACCGATATTACTGGCTTCGGCCTCCTGGGTCACGCCCTGGAGCTGGCGGTGGCCAGCGGGGTGGAACTCACCATTGCCGCCGGCCAGGTGCCGTTGCTGCCCTCGGCCTATGATTACGCCGCCATGGGACTCATGCCCGCCGGCAGTTTCGCCAACCGCAACTTCTGCGCCAAGAGCCTGCTGGTTGACCCTGAGGTTGATCCGGTGGTCCTGAACCTCCTGGCCGACGCCCAGACCAACGGCGGCCTGCTGCTGGCGGTGGCCCGCGCTCAGGCCGATGCCCTCCTGGTCACCCTGAAACGGCAGGGGCTGGCCGCCGCCTTAATCGGGGAGGTCACCGGTCAGGGTCCCGGGGCCATCCGGGTCGTTCCCTGAGCCTCAGTAGGGATGTTCCCCCCGCCACATCTCCCAGGCCGCCTCCAGGGGCGTCAACAGCTGGTAGATGGCTTCGCATCGGACACAGGGGACCAGGTTGTCCCGGCCCCGGTACGTGTAGGTCCACTCCCGGCTGCCCCGACAGTTGGGGCATCTGAGGGCCGCACCCTTGAGGTCGGCGATGAGCCGTCCCAGGGTCAAGTTCTCCCGGCTGATCTCATGTAACTCCGCCCAAGTCCAGCCCCAGGCATCGCCGCTTTGATAATCTTCGGGGGAGCCCTCCACCGCGAATTCCCACCCCTTGAGGGCGAAGCCTCCCTCCGCTGCGGGTTCCAGGGTTCCCACCTTGAGGATTTTCGCTTTCATCCAGCCACCTCGTTTGTTTGGGCCTTGGGGGCTTGCTTTGCTTGCCGGTCCTCCAGACCGGCCTGCCAACCCTATCACCCCACCCAATCCTGGGCGGCCGGGTTGACTTCGCTTCTGGTCTGCTCAACTGCCTGAGCCTGCTCCCGGGACCACATCGGTTCAGGGAAGCAGGCCAAAGTCACGCCATGGCGGCTGCCACCGCGCGTTCCGAAGTCCTCCCCCAGGTCCCGGTAGGTCCCGCACCACCACAGGGCCAAGGCCCGCGCCTGGGATTCTGTCAAAGGAGTCCCGGCATCCATCGTCCTTTCCTTTCCACTTCTGAAACCTGCCCGCTCCGGCCGACGGCACCCGCTAAAGCTCCAATTGCAGCCGCATAATCTCATCCCGACGTTTCATGGCGAACCCCAGGCGCCGGGCCAGGTCCAGCATGGGTTGGTTTTGAGGCAGTACGTCGCCGTAAAGGCGTTTGACCCCCTGGTCCCGGGCGATGTCGATGGCTCCCTGCACCAACCGGGGACCCAATCCCTTGCCCTGCCAGGGATCGGCCACGATGATGGCGAACTCGGCGGTCTGCCGGTCGGCGTCCATGACCAGACGACTCACCCCCATCATCACCTCCGGCCCTGGCGGCTGTCCCACGGCCATGAGTCCGATCTCCCGGTCATAGTCGTTCTGGGTGAAGCGCACCAGCATCTCATGGGTCCAGTTCTTGATCCGGCGAAAGTAGCGAAAGTACAGGGTGTCGTCCGAGCATGTCTGGAGGAAATTGAAGACCAAAGGCTCATCCTCGGGCTTCATGGGGCGCAGCAGCACCGGAGTGCCATCCCTGAGCATCCAGTCCCGCTCATACTGATTGGGGTAAGGGGCAATGATGAGGTGCCGGGGGGCGGGTACGCTGCTGGGCCGGATGGTCATGCGGGCATCCACCGCCACGAAGCGGCCGCCGATGACCATCAGAGGGTTGACGTCCAACTGCATGATCTCAGGAAAATCGGTGACCAACTGGGAGAGGCGCACCAGGATTTCGCATAGCAAATCCAGGTTGGCCGGGGGGAGGTCCCGAAAGCCCTGGAGCAGCCGATGGACCCGGGGCTTCTGGATGAGGCTTCTGGCCAAGTGGACGTTGAGGGGCGGCAGATCCACCGCCCAGTCCTGCAGCACCTCGGCCATCACCCCTCCCAGGCCGAAGAGGAGAAGCGGCCCAAAATCCGGGTCCTGTCGGCAACCCAGGAGCAGTTCGCAATCCGGTTCGGGCTCCTGCGCCTGGACCGTCACCCCCAGAATGACGGCTTCGGGGTGGCGCTCCCGGCCCTCGGCCATGAGGTGCTCGTAGGCCGCCAGCACTTCCCCCTCATTGTGCAGGGAAAACCGGATCCCGTGTCCGTCGGCCCGCGCCCGGATATCCGGGGAGTGAAGCTTCAGGACCACTGGAAACCCCAGGTTTTTGGCCTCCCGCACCGCGTCGGCGGCGGTGGCCGCCGCCACCGTGAGATTGGTGGGGATGCCGTAGGCGGCCAGGATGGCCTTGGACTCCAGCTCCGTCAGACTCCACCGTTCCTCCTCCAGGCAGTGGTCCAGGTAGGCCCGGGCCTGCCGGGTGTTCACCGTGATTTCCCGGGGCAGGCGCGGCGGGGTCTCCTGGAGCACCTTGAGGCGGCGGGAATAGGAATACATCTCCATAAACGTGTCCACCGCCTGCTCCGGGGTCTCCAGGGTGGGGATGCCGGCTTCGTTCAGGATTTTGAGTCCGCCGGCCACTTCATCGCCGCCCATCCAGACCGCGAATACCGGCCGACCGGGCTTGACCTCGGCCACCACCGCCCGGGCCGTCTGGGTGGGTTCAGTCATGGCCAGCGGGCTGAGAATGATCACCAACCCGGCCAATTCCGGGGCCTGCATGGCCACCCGCACCGCTTGGGCGAAGCGTTCGGGGGCGGCGTCCCCCAGGAGGTCGATGGGGTTCCCCCGGTTCCAATGGGCTGGCAGGATGGCATTCAATTGGGCGAGGGTGTCCGGGGCCAGGGGTGCCGGCTGTGCCCCCCAGCGGGCCAGAGCGTCCACCGCCATGAGGCCGGGCCCCCAGGCGTTGGTGATGACCCCCAGATCGCCCCGGACCGGCGGGGGCATTTTGCCCAGGGCCTCGGCGCAGCGGAACAGTTGTCCCACGGTGTCCACCCTGACGATGCCGGCCCGCCGGAAGGCGGCTTCATAGGCCGCGTCCTCCCCCGCCAGGGCCTCCGGAAACGAGGCGGCCCACCCGTCCTGAGCCGGCCCCCTCCCGGACTTGACGACGATGATGGGCTTGACCCGGGAGACGGAGCGGGCGGCGCTCATGAACTTGCGGGGCCAGGTGAGATTCTCCATGTAGATGATGATGCTCCGGGCCGACTCCTGATTCCCCAGATAATCGATGAGGTCGGCATAGTCCAGGTCGCCCTTGGAGCCCACGCTGATGAAGTGGCTGAAGCCGATGTTTTTCTGGGTGGCCCACCCCAGGATGGAACTGCACAACGCTCCGCTTTGGGAGATAAAGGCCAGGTTCCCCGACTTGGCGCAGTGGGGCGAAAAGGTGGCGGCCAGCCGGGCGGGTGGACAGAAAACCCCCCAGGAGCTGGGCCCCAGGTAGCGGATGCCGGTGGGAGCGGCGGCCTCCCGGATGGCGGCTTCGAGCTTTTCCCCCTCGGGGCCCACCTCCCGGCCTCCGGTGGAAAGAATGACCGCCGTGCCCACCCCCGCGGCCCCGCACTCCGCCATTACCTGCGGCACCCGGGCGATGGGCACCGCGATCACGGCCAGGTCCATGGCCTGCCCCACCGCGGCCAGACTGGGATAGCAGGGCAAACCCAAAATCTCTTCGTGGCGCGGGTTGATCGGGAAGACCTTTCCCAGGAAGCCGTAGTCCAGGAGGTTTTCCAGGAGCGCCCGACCGAAGCTGTCTTGCCGGGGGCTGGCACCTATCACGGCCACGGATTCGGGCTTGAACAGTGCGTCCAGCCGATGCCGCTGCATACGTCCTCCGCGTCGGGCCCTGCCAGAGCCGGAGTTGGCGCCCGGGATTACGATAATGATCGGGCCGTCCGGAAAACAGTTCGGATTCTGAAATCTTGGCTAAAAACCGGCTTGTTATCAGGTTCATTGTATCGCGGGGAAAGGTGGGCGGCAACGCACAACTGCCGGGCACCCGGCCCCCTGGAGGTCGCCGGGCCGAGGCCGGCCAATCCCCGCTATCGTCCCGGAGAGCGGTTTTCCTGGAACTTTTCCGGCAAGATATGGTAAGGAGTGAGAAACGCGCCACCCGGTTTCCGGCAAGAGACCTGGGTGGGGCAAGGTTTACGATTCAAGGTTGCCAGTCAATCACCAGCGGCATGACAATGCGAGCCCACAAGAAAGCCAGCCGATGATCCCCCTTGAGGCCGTGGCCGACGGCGTGGCGCAAACGCTGGCGGAAGCCTGTCGCTCAGAGGCCGGCGGGGGTGCGGTGCTGGAAGCCGTCCAGGGTGCACTCCTCCTGACGGATCATCTTATCCGGCGATTCGCCACGACCGCCCATATCCCCCACCCCATAGCCTGTGGGCCGGGCTGCGGTTTCTGCTGTTACAACCAGGTGGAGGTTACGCCGCCGGAGGCCCTGCTGGTGGGACATTTCATCACCACCCGGTTTTCCACCCCCCAGCGGCAATGGCTGGATGCCAACCTGAAACGCCGGTTGGCCCTAAAGCAGGGACTGAGCAGGATCCAACTGGCGGCCCGCCGCCGGGAGCACCCCTGTCCGCTGTTGGCCGACCATCGCTGCATCATCTATCCGGTACGCCCCCTGGCCTGCCGGGCCATGCACTCCCTGGACGCCGACGCCTGCCGCCACTCCCTGGAGACCGGGGAGCTTATCCCGGACCGATACTACCAGGAGCCCCATGACCTGGCCCTGGCCGTCAGCGCGGGATTGAGGAACGGCGCGGCCCAGGCCGGTCTCCAGGCCGACACTCTGAACCTCACCGCGGCGCTGGCCAACATGTTGCCTCGGGAAGACGTCCTGGCCGGCTGGGTGGCGGGCGAAGCGATCTTTGGCGGGGAAGGACAGGTGACCGAGCACCGCTAGTCCCTGCACCGGCAGGGAGACGCCCGGGGGGCCAGGCGGGCCGCCGCCTCAATCTTTCGGGATTTCAGGCGGTTCCTCAGATTCCGGCAATGGTTGGGCCTCCATTACCTGCCGGGCCCGGAAGGCGTCCGCCGCGTCCACCAGGAGCCTGACCCCTCGGATGAACTGGAGGGGCGGGTAGGCGCCGCCGGCATCGTCGGCCAGGATGAGGGAGTCGATGCCCTCCCCCGCCAGGAGTTGGGCGGCCATCTCCGCCAGGAGCCGGTTTGGGAAGGTCTGAAGGACCACGGCTTCGTCGCGCTGCACTGGGCACCTCTGCTCATGGTTGGAAGAGAACGGCTACCTGCACCTGGCTTCACCACCTCCCCTCCCCCTTAAGTCGGGTTTGAGGGAGGCGGGAGGGGCAGTCGGCCTCCAGCCGTTGTTCCCTTTCGTTACTTCCCCGCCGCGGCCACCGGCAGTTCCGGCCGGGAGGCCCATTCACTCCAACCGGCGTCGTAGTACTTGACGTTTTTATACCCCAGCAGCCGCTTGAGCACAAAGAACGTCTGACTGGCCTGGTGGCCGGTGCGGCAGTGGACGATGACCGGCGATTCCTTGTCGGGCAGGAGTCTGGCATAGGCTGCGGCCAACTCGGGCAGAGGCTTGAAGCCCACCCCCCGGTCGTCCTTGAGCACGTCCTCGGTGTAGGGGCGGTTGAGGGCGCCGGGGATGTGGCCGGCTCGGGCTTCGTCGGACTTCTTGCCGCTGAAATATTCCGCCGGCCGGGTGTCCAGGATCAGAGGTTTTCCCTGGCGGCTGGCCTTTAAAACGAAGGCCGCATCCACGGTAAAGTCGTCGGCCCCGGGGATGACGGGGTAACGGCTGGGCTTGACCACCGGCAGGGCCGTGTTCAGAGGACGCTTTTCCTCCAGCCATCTGGCCATCCCGCCCTGAAGCAGGGCATAGCGCCGGTGACCCAGGCGCTCGGCCGCCATGCCCGCCAAGGTGGCGTCATGCCACTTGTCTCCAGGGGCAAAAACCACCAAGTTGCCAGGGGTAATGCCCATGAGGGCAAAGTGTCCGGCCAGCAGCTCTGCCGGCAGCAGCATGGAGGAGACTCCCCCCACTACCCCCCTCAGGCTTTCCACGTTGAGGTACAAGGCCCCGGGGATATGGCCGGAGTTGTATTCCGGCTGACTGCGCAGATCGATGATTTTCAACCAGGGTTTACCCAGATGCTGAGCCAGCCAGCCGGTGTCCACCAAGCCCGGCAGGGAGGCCGGAAGCTCCGTCGCAGCCGGGTCCGGGGACCCAGGAGCCGGCCCGGGGGCGGCAGCCCCGAAGAAGGCCCGCCAGGCGTTGATGCGGGCGGCGGTTGCCGGCGACATCGGCTCCTCCCGCAGGGAGACGGGCTTCAGGACCCGTTCCCGGAAGCCGCGCAGGCCATCGGTGAGGAGATACACATTGGCAAATCCCTGTCGGGCCAGGGAGTCCCGGGCCTGGGCGGCATGGGTCATGCCTCCGGAATAGAGCACGATGACCCCCTGGTTCTTATAGGGCGTCAGCACCTCACCCAGGCGGGACAGGGGAGCGTGGATGGCCCCCCTGAGGTGGTAGGCCCGGTACTGGGCCTCGGAGCGCACGTCCGCCACCACCAGCCCCGGGGTCCCGGCCAGGAGCCGGTCTGCCAGTTCCTCGGGCTCCATATGGTCCTGGCCGGCCTCCACCTGACTCAGCAGGGCCGCCTCTCCGGTGTGGGCCGCCACCGGCCCGGGCGTTTCTCCCGGCAGGGGCGCGGCCACGTAGGCCACGGCAGCCACCGCGAGTACTGCCAGGCTGAAGGAAGGCAGGAAGCGCCCCACCAGGAACACCCCCCCCACCCCCCGGCGGCGCTCCAGGATTTCACAGCCCCAAAAGGCCGCTACGGCCATCAGGGCCAGGAGGAAGGCGACCCCGCCCAGCCCCAGGCCCAGGGTCTGGTAGATAAAGACCACGCCGGCCTCGCCCCAGGTGGACAACGGCTGAATCAGGGGGAAGGCTTCGTTGAAAAGGATGGCGCCCACCATCCCACCGCCCAGGAAAATGAGGGCGTCCAGCTTACCGGAGGCGGCTCCCACCGCCGCGGTGCCGGGGCACCAGCCCCCCATGGCGAAGCCCACCCCGAAGAGGAGCCCGCCCGCGAGGTGGGCCCCATAGACCGTGGGCAGATAGTAAAGCTGCTCAGGCGGCAGGAGGCCGGAGGCGGTGAAAAGAATAAGCCCCAGCATGGCGGTGATCAAGGCGCTGAACATCACTTTGACCACGGCCATGTCCTCCAGGTAGAAGACCGCCGCCAGCCGCCGGGAACTGCCGAATCCGGCCCGCTCCAACGCCAGGCCGAAAAAGACGCCCAGGACCAGGGCGGCCCCGAAGGCCGCCGCGGTGTCCAGTCGATCGGTGCCGTAGAAGGTGCTAAGCATGCCACTGCCCCCGAAAGAGCCGGGCGGTGGCATAGCCGGCAACGAACAGGCTCACCATAAAAATCAGGCTGCCGGTGAGGAGCAAGGCCCCGCCGCTCAGAGCCTGACCGGAGGTACAGCCCTGGGCCAGTCGGCTGGCAAACCCCACCAGAACTCCGCCCACAAAGGCAAACCCGGCCCGCTTGCCGAGGGGGCAGCCCGGGCCCCGCTCCAGCCAGAGGCCCAGACGGCCCCCGGCCAGGGCCGAGAGAAAGCCGCCCAAGAAGATGCCGGCGAACATGAAGACCAGGTAATATCTAAGATAATGCGGGCCCCAGGCCCCGAAGTAGGCGCTGGCCCGGGTGTGGTCCGGAGCCACGAGAGATTCCAGGAAGGCGGCCAGCCGGGCCAGCCCGCCGGAAGCCCCCAGGCCCGCGCCCAGCACGGCATACGAAGCCAAAAGCACCAGGCCCAGCAAGACCCCGGCCAGGTAAGGGTTCATGGGAGGTTTGGCGTCGCCGGTCATCTCAACACCCCGCAGATTTTTTCTTGGGAGCCGCCGGTGGAGGCGCAGCGGGTGCGGCGGGGGGGGCGGGGCCCGGCGCCGGGGCGACATCCCCCGGAGCGCCGACTGCCGACGGAAACTCGGTTTCCTGCCAATAGGCCGCCAACCCGCCATGCAACACCTTGATGGACCTGGCGGTCTTCTGGCTCAGAATGCCGCCCACCGCCATGGCCAGACTGCCGTCCCGGTCCACCAGGATGAGCGGCCCGGGGCCGCTCAGGAAAGCCGGGTTCTTGATCGCCTCCTCCAGATCCACATTCACCGCGCCCGGCAGATGATAGTCGGCAAACGCCGCCGGGGGCCGCAGATCCACCAACTCGAAGGTGCCAGGCAAGTCCACCAGCAGGCGCTTGAGCTCGGCCGGTGCCAGACGCTCAGGCAGCCGGATTTCCCGGCGGGGCGCCTTCGCGGGGGCCGGCGCCGGCACCGCCGCCTGGGCCACCGGCGCGGCCTCGGCCCCCAAAGTTGGCAATCCTGCCTCCAGCCAGGCCTCGCTGCCGCCGTCCAGGCTGGCCACCTTTCGGAAGCCCAGGCGTTCCAGCACCCCCACCGCCAAGCTGGAGCGAAAGGCGGAGTTGCACACCGTGACCACCCGTTGCTCCTTGTCCAGCTTGGCCGGGGCCAGTTCGGCCAAGCGGTTCAGCGGCAGGTTGACCACCATCCCGATCCGCAGGCCCATCCATTCCTGGGGCAGACGCACATCCACGATCACCGGCGCCTCGCCCTGGTGCATCTGGGCGTGGAGCTCCTTCGGCTTTATGAGGCCGGTCTTGGCCAGGGGCAGCCCTGCCTTCTGCCAGTCGGCAAAGTTGACCCCTTGAACGGCATACCCCACCCGATGCAAACGGCGCCAGGCCTCAGCCACCTGTTCCGAACCGCCGCACACCACCACCCGGCCACCCCAGGGCACCATAGTCCCCACCCAGGTCTCCAGCCGCCCCCGCACCGCGATGTTGAGAGATCCCGGAATATGGCCGGCCGCGTAGTCCCGGGCCTCCCGCAGATCCACCACCTGAACTTTCTGAAAATCGGCCAGGGAGGCCTCAGGCTTGAGCATCGCCGGGCCGGCCTGCCAGGCCACCAGGTCCGGCCCCTTCTTGTTCAGGGCGGCGTTGTGCTTGAAATATTGAGGCGCCTCCGGCAATCCTTCCAGCACCGCAGTAATGAACTCGCTCTTATGACGATATTTCAGGTAGGGGTTGGCCTGTCTTTGGGACCCCAGGGTGGCGGTGGGCTCGTCGCTCAGGTGGGCGCCGCACAGCGACCCGGCCCCGTGCGCCGGGAAGATATCCAGGTGGTCCGGGAGTTTGGAAAGTTTGTTGGTCCAGGTGTCGAACAGCATGCCCGCCAGCGCCGCGGCGGACACCGACCCCCCCATCAGGTCCGGCCGGCCGACGCTGCCGATGAAGAGCGTGTCCCCGGTGAGCAGCAGATGAGGCTCGGAGGGCTTGGCCCGGTTGGCCACCAGGCCGCACACCCCCTCCGGCGTGTGTCCCGGCGTCTCGATGATTTTCACCAGGGCCTCCCCCACCTTGAGGGTGGAGCCTTCCTTCAGGCCCTGGTGCGGGAAGGCGGCACCGCTTTGGGCGCTGATATACACGGGGCAGGAGGCGCTTTTGGCAACCTCCAGGTGGCCGGCGACGAAATCCGCGTGGTTGTGGGTCAACAACACCCCGGTGATTTTCACCCCTTCCTTCCGGCACCACTCCAGGTAGGCGGCCACATCCCTGCCAGGGTCCACCACCAGGGCCTCCTTGCCGCTGACCAGGAGGTAGGAGTAATGGGACAGCACCGCCAGGTTGAACTGCACCAGGCGGTAACCCGGATAAGAATAGACCTTGACCACCTGGTAGTCAGCCGCTTCGTCACCATGGCTGGCCGACTCCGCATCCTTGAGCGTTGCGGCGCCAGCCAGGAGGGGCAAGAGGAGTGCCCCCGCCAGGACTGAGCATAACCCGGTCGCCAGCCTTCTCAGCATTGCTGCACCTCCTGCTGTCCCTTGCGGGGAAAAGGGGACTCGCAGTCCCCTTCACGCACTGATTAATTTCTTTAAGATATTAGGTAAGGAGAAGGTGAAATGCAACCTCGACGATCCAATGGGTAAATCCCCATCTTTACAGCCCGGCTCCAACTCCATTTGCCCTGCTCATCCCCCAAAACTGCCGGCCCCGGCCTTGGGCCAGGGACCGAGGCACGGCACCGGCGGCTCCCCCGGTTTGGCCGGCACCGACGCCAATCCTCGGGGCGCCAGGAGATGTGGTTGACCCCAGCGCAGCCGCATAAGGGCAGCCGCCAAAAGGAACGTTAGGGAACCGGCCTGGAAGCCGCAGCCAGGATCATCCGGTCTTTGCCGCTGCTCCATGGTCCGTGAGATTGTGCCCGGTCACCATTGTCTTCGGCGGCTGCCTCTGGCATTTCTGGTGGTTCTATCCTAATAACCGAAAGCGATGCCAGAAATTCTTTTCGGGAGGCAAACCATGCGTTTCCTGGACATGACCCCATACCAACCCTATCGTCGCATGGGGGCCACCTGTCTTACCCGGCCCATCCGGGAAAAACGGGTGGTCTGGGTGCAACCGCCGCCCCGCTTGAGTCGGGACGGACGTTTTCTGGGGAGGGTGCCCCGGCTGGCGGACCTGCCGGCCGCAGCGGAGTTGTGGCGCCAGGCCTATCCCGAAATCTACGGGTCGGCCCATGACTTCCTGCTCTTTGCGGAGGACTGCGCCGCCCAGGTGGCGGTGGCGGATACCTGGGAAACCGACGGACTCGCCAAGCCCTGCCTGATGCTCCTGTCCGAAGAGGTGAGCTCCGGCAGGCTGGCGGCCGCCACCCTGATGACCAAATTCGATTGCAACCTCCAGATTGAATACACCTTTGCCGCCACGCACCCGGATTTTCGCCGCAGGGGGCTGATGAACCTCCTGGGCGCGATGATGCACCGCATCGCCCTGGCCTCGGGAGCGGAATACCTCACCACGTTCCTGGAGACTTGGCACACCATCACCCAAGCCAAAACCTTGGAGCTGGGGGAAGGCTGGAAGGTGGCCGGCATCTTTCCAGGCAACTTCACCCGCTGGGCCGGCGGTCAGGAGGAATACCGGGCCTGCGAAATTTACCTTTATAAGTTTATCAACCAAGGCGAACGGTATGCCACCCAACCGTCGGAATGGCACCTGGTGCCGCCCTTGGCAAAGCTCTGGCAGGCGCTGGAAGAGATCAACCGGGAGCTGGGCTGCCCGTAGGATCGGCGTCGGGGCTCTCCGGCGACGCGGCCAGCACCCGGGCCAGCTCCTGGCTGAAGGCGGTGACCCGGTAAGGCTTGCGGATGACGCCCTTAAACCCGTATTCCTGATAATGGGTCATGATGGGATCGTCGGCGTAGCCGCTGGAAACGATGGCCCGGGCGTCGGGGGCCAAATCCAAGAGACGCTGGATGGTCTCTTTGCCCCCCATCCCCCCTGGGATGGTGAGGTCCATGATGATGGCGTCGAAGGGTCGCCCCGCAAAGGCAGCATGGGCAAAGAGGCGCAGCGCCTCTTCGCCGTCCAGGGCGAACTCCACCTCATAGCCCAGGTGGGTGAGGATCTTGCCGGCGACGCTGCGCACCGTGTCGTCGTCGTCCATTACCAGGACCCGCCCCCGGCCGGCCACCGGCTCGCACGCCGGCGGCCGGGCCCGGGGAACCGGCTGGCCGGAGGCAGGCAGATAAAGGTGAAAGACTGTGCCCTTCCCCGGTTCGGAGTCCACGGTCATGTAGCCGTCGTGGTTCTTGACGATGGAATAGGCCGTGGCCAACCCCAGACCGCTGCCTTTCTGTTTGGTGGAAAAATAGGGGTCGAAAATCTTGTGGAGATAGGCCTTGGGGATGCCGATCCCCTGATCGTGGACCCCTATCTTGACGTAATGGCCAGGAGTTAAGGGCAACCCGCTGTCGGGGCACAGGGTGACGTTTTGCGCGGTTACCCGGATGGTGCCCCCGGTGGGCATGGCCTGCACCGCATTGAGGATGAGGTTCTGGATCACCTGACTGATTTGGGCCGGGTCCACTTCGGCGGGCTTGAGATCGTCCACGAACTCGCACACCGGCCGCACCTGTGAGCCGCGGCAGGTAAAGTTGGCGCTTTCTTGGATGATTTCAGCCAGGGAGGCCACCTCCTTCACCGGAGCGCCGCCCTTGGCGAAGGTCAGGAGCTGCTGCACCAGGTCTCGGGCTCTCAGGGTGGCCTGCTCGGCCTCGGCCAGACGCGGGAGGAGCGACTCCCCCTCCTTGGCGGAGAGCATGGCCAGGGAGATGTTGCCCAGGATGCCGGTGAGGATGTTGTTGAAATCATGGGCGATCCCCCCGGCCAGGATCCCCAGGGAGGAGAGCTTCTCCACTTTCAGGAGCTCCCCCTCCATCTGCTTTCTGACGGTAATGTCCCGGAAGACCAGGACCACCCCCAGAACCTGGCCGCCGCCGTCGATGATGGGAGCGCTGCTGGCCGCCACGCTCAAGGCCCGCTGGTCCCGGGACAGAAGCATGGTGCTGTTGGCCAGGCCCACGGTTTGGCCGCTCTGGATGACCTGAGCCACCGGGTCTTCACAGCGTTGGCCGCTCTGCTCCTGATAGATGGCGAACACCTGGGACGCCGGCAGGCCCAGGGCCTCGGCTTGGGTCCAGCCGGTGAGGTCCTCGGCCACCTGGTTCATGAGCACAATCCTCCCGGCGGTGTCGGTGGCGATGACGCCGTCGCCGATGGAGCGCAGGGTCACTGCCAGCCGCTCCTTTTCGGCCTCCAGTTGGTGCTCGGTCTCTTTCTGTCGGGTGATGTCAAACAGCACCCCGCTCACATGATCGATGCGGCCCTGGTCATTGAGGATGATCTGTCCCCGGGCTTGGACCCAGACAATGCGGCCGTCCCGGTGCCGGATGCGGTAGGATCGGACATAGGAGCGGGTGGTGCGCAAGGCCTGCAGGAACAGGGCCCGGGCCTCCTCCCGATCCTCTGGCAGGATGAGCTGGGACCATTTCAGCCTGCCGGCCGCGAAGTCTTCCCGGGGATAGCCGGTGAGCTCCTCCACCTTGTCGTCGAAGACTTCCAGACCCCAGTCGGCGTACCCCTTGAAGACCACCCCGGGGATGCTCCCCACCAGCAGGCGGTAGTTCTGTTCACTGCGGCGCAAGGCCTCCTCGGCCCGGCGGCGTTCGGTGACGTCCACCACCTGCTGTACCACCAGCATGACCTGTTGCTGCTCGTCCAGGATGGGGAAGGCCCGGATTTCCCAGGTACGGCCATCCTGGCTGGAGCGCTCCACCTGGCGCATCTGACCGGAAGCGAACACCTCCCGGACATGGCAGGGCTCACAGGGAAGGTCCTTACCCAGCAGGCACTGGTAGCAGAAGCTTCCTTCCCGGCACTTTTCCGCGCCCGGTGGCAGGTTGCGCCAGTTGCTCATCACCACCCGGAGATTGCGGTCCAGCACCAGGATAAGGTCTTGAAAGGCCTTAAAGGTGCTGGCCAGGATGCTCTGCCAGGTCTGCCGTTCCCGTTCCGCCTGTTTGCGCCGGGTCAGGTCGGCCACCATCAGGTGGGCCTGCTGGAAGCCCCCGCCCTCGTCGGTGGCCGCTTTGCCGGTCAAGGCCACCGGCAAACGGCGGCCGTCCCGGCAGACCAGGTCCAACTCCACTTCGCTGAGATCGGCGCCCTGCCGCAGGGCCGCAAAGACCTCCTCAAAGAGGGCGGCTGATTCTTTGACCAACAGGCTGCCGAACCAGCGGCCGATGATCTCCTCCCGGCCGTAGCCGGTCATGTCCAGCCAGGTCTGATTGACGTCCAGGAATCGGCCTTCCTCGTCCAGGGCCTGATATCCCAGGGGGGCTTTTTCATAGAGCAGCCGGAAGCGCTCCCGGCTCAGCTTCAGGGCCTCTTCCACCCGGCGGTGGCCGGTAACGTTTTCCAAGAGGCACATGCCCCCCTGCGGCCGGCCGGCGGCGTCCTGCACCAGGGAGAGGCTGAGGCGGGTCCACACCACTTGGTGGTCCCGGCGGACATAACGCTTTTCCCTTTGGGCAAAGCTCTCCCCTCGGGCGGTCAGCCGGGTGAACATGGCCCGGAGCTCATGTTCCAAATCTCCGCCATGCCCCAACATTCTACGGAAATGCTGATTGGCTTCCAAAAGATCGCCGTCGGCCGACATCACCCCGATACCCAGGGAGGGTGAGGCGAAAATTGCCTGCAGGCGGGCCTGGGTCTCCTGCCGGGCCGCCTCGGCCTCCTTGGCGGGGGTGATATCCACCGCCAGGCCGGCCAGCCAGTGGACCCCGTCTTCCCCGGCAGGAAGAGGGAAGCCTTCCACGGCCAGCCAACGCACCTCCCCTCTGGGGCGCACCAGGCGCAGTTCGGCCGACACCGGCTGCCCCCGGGTCAACTGTTCCAGAAGTTGGACAAGCCGCTCCTGATCGTCTCGGTGCACCGCCTGAAGAGCCGACCAAGGGTCAAGAGAGAAGCTCTCCCGGGAGCGGCCGAAGATCCGGGTATAGGCCGGGTTGACATACGCTGCCTTAAGATCCCCCCCGTGGAGCGCCACTACCCAGATGACCGCTCCGGCCTCTTCGGCCAGCCGCTCCCAAACCTGCACGGCAACCCGGAGGTCTTTGGTATTCGCCATGGTCCCGCTCCCTGGCCAGGGAAAGTTCTGGTGGGACAGCCTGCACTGCCCACGGCCCGGGGTTTCCCTCCATATCGGCCGTCAGAGGCAAAAAATTAAAGGAAATTTCAAGGGTTCGGAGCCAGGAGGATGCCGCCCCCATGCTCTCCCTCTGAAAAATCAAAGCTCCTAGACGGCCTCGGTCATTGACAGCCCCGGCGATCCTGTGCTTTAAAGGAAAAGGACGAGGAAAGGAACCGGTCCGGGATACGGAGGCGCACCGTGGTCCCGGTGCCGACGGGAGCTGCGCTGTGGGTTATCTGATCCGCTTGGTGGCGGTGGTTTCGGTGCTGGGATTGCTGTGTCCGCCAGGTTGGGCCGGTTCCCGGCGCCTCCATCCGGAGACCTGGTATCAGCAGAAGTGGTGTACCCAACAACAGGGGCGGGTAGAAGTGCCCCTGTCGGATAAAACCCGGTGTGACTGCCTGACGGCCACCCATGCGGTTGAGTTCGACTTCGCCCCCAAATGGGCCGAGGCCATCGGCCAAGCTCTATATTACAGCCTGCAAACCGGCAAGCGAAGCGGCATCGTCCTCATCCTGGAAAAAGAACGGGACTACAAGTACTGGCTGCGACTCAATTCCACCATTCAGCATTTCAAGCTGCCCATCGACACCTGGATGATGACTCCGGGCGATCCGTAATTTGGAGTCACCTAGTCGCCACCTGAAAGGGCATGACCCGACGCAATGGAGGACCAAGGAGACCGCCGAGGCCTTTTCCGTTTTGGCATTAAGATTGCAAAAAATGAGCAGAGACCCCCCTCTCAGGGACGTTTTCCCTTTGAAACCTTGGTCCGGAGGCTGAGGGAACGCGCTCCTTGGCGCCGGAAGGAGAACCACCCATGGAATATTTGATCATCATGCGAAACGTGGGGCGCACGGTCTGGTCGCAAGCCTGGGATGCCATGGGTATCGCCTTCGACCGCCTTTTTGAAAACCCCATGATCCTGGTGGCGGTGGTGGTGGGGGTGGTGCTCCTGGCCGTCTGGCTCCTTCGTCTGGAATAGTCAAAGCATCCAGGGAGATTCCCTGGCGGGCGATTCTGCCTCCCCGCTGGGCCAGAGGTAGTGCCTACCTGGGCTTGGGCCCTCATCACGTCAGCCTCTTTTTCCTTCTAAGCCTTAGAGAAACCTGATAATATATGTTCGTTTAAACCTTCTTGGGTATAGGGGTTCGTGGAGCACCGACGGGAATCACACATCTGCCCTGGCTGCGCCTGCCTGTGCGACGACCTGGACCTTGAGTGGGAGTCAACCCGGCTCAAAGCGGTGAACAATGTGTGCGCCTGGGGGGTGGCCAAGTTTTTCGGAGCCAAGAAATTCCACCCCGGACAACTCCGGCACCGCTTCCGCACTCCACTCATACGGCGCCGGGAACGCTGGGAGACGGTGCCCTACGAAACGGCCTTGGCGGCGGGCGCCGAACTCCTGGCCGACGCCCGGCGGCCGGTGGTGTATGGCCTGACCAGTGTCGGGGTCCTGGCCCAAACCGCCGCTCTGGCCCTGGCCCGGCGACTCCGGGCCCGCCTGGAACCCGCCGACCTCCACCTCATGGCCCCCTATTATCAGGCCCTGACCCGTCACGAAATCTTTTGGTCCCCCCTGGAGGTCATTCGGGATGAGGCAGACACCGTGTTCTACTGGGGGGCCAACCCGTTGCACTCCTGTCCCCGGCACCTGGCCCGCTATGCCGTCTTCTGCCGGGGCCGCTTCACGGAGCGCGGCCTGGAGGACCGCCGGGTGGGAGCCGCCGACCTGCGGAAAACCGAACTGGCGAAGTTCTGCCAGATTTTTGTTAAGGTTGTCCCCGGCCAGGAACTCTCCCTGCTGGCCGCCACCGCCGCCCTGCTCCAGGGTGGCGGTGTGGCTGCCGAAGGAATGAAAGGCGCCGGTAACCTGGCCGACTTTCTGACCCGGGCCGAGTACGGGGTGATCTTTGTCGGCCGGGGCGTCAGTTATAGCCCCGGGGCCGGGGAACGTTTCCTGGCCCTGGCCGACCTGGCCCAGACCCTGAACCGGCGGGCCCGCTTCGCCCTGTTCCCCCTGGCCACCGACTTCAACAGCGCCGGCCTCTACCACCTCCTGCTCACCGAACTGGGAAGCCCCCTGGCGCCGGACTTCGCCGGCTCCGGCGATCCGGTCTGGGACGCCCAGCCATTGGACTTTCGCGAAGCCGACGCCGTCCTGGCCGCCGGCGGCGACCTCTTCTGGCTGCTGCCGGAGGAACAGCGCCAGGACCTCAGGCGGCGGCAGGTGCCGGTGGTGGCCATCAGCCCGTTCGCCAACCGGACCACCGGGCAGGCTGCAGTGGTCCTGCCGGCCGCCCTGGACGGACTGGAGACCGGGGAAATCGCCTACCGGATGGACGGTCTGCCCCTGTGGCTCCGTCCCGTTTTCCCGGCGCTGGCTCCTCCCGCTCACCAGATCTTACAGGATTTGCATGACATCCTTACAACTTCCACTTTCATTTCGAGGTGAGGCATGACCGCAGACAACCCCGCCTACCCGGTGGTGACGCTGAAGACCACCATGGGCACCATCAAGCTGGAACTTTGGCCCGACAAGGCCCCCGTCTCCGTGGAGAACTTCCTGACCTATGTGCGGGAGGGATTTTACAACGGTCTGATCTTTCATCGGGCGGTGCATAATTTCGTGGTCCAGACCGGGGGCTACGAGCCCGGCATGGTATACCGGCAACCCACTCATCCTCCCATTAAAAACGAGGCAGACAACGGCCTGCAGAACAAGCGGGGCACCTTGGCCATGGCCCGGGCCTACCCCATTAACAGCGCCGCGGCCCAGTTTTTCGTCAACCTGGTGGACAACCCCAAACTGGACCACAAAGGCCCCGAGCCGGTAAACTTTGGCTATGCCGTCTTCGGCCGGGTGATCTCCGGCCTCCACCACCTGGAGGTCCTGGCCACCAAGCCAGTGACCATCCGGGAAAAGCACCAGAACGTGCCGGTGGAGGAGGTAATTATCCTCCAGGCCACGGTGGACGAGAGTTGAGAAGGGGATTGGGGGGAAGGGAAGTCATGATCATTCGCCTGAGGCGGATTCACCCGGCCCTTGCCCCACGGGAGCGTGGATCATTTTCATGCGCCTGAAAATTTCCGGCGGACACCTCTTTGACCCGGCCTCCGGATTAAACGGCCAGGTGGGAGATCTCTATATTGCCGGCAACCGCTTGGTGCCCCCGCTGGATGAGGTGGATGAGGTCCTGGACGCTCGGGGATTGGCGGTGCTGGCCGGGGGCATTGCCTTGAGAGCGTCGGTGGCCGGTTTCGGGCAGCACCTGCTGAGCCTCCGGGGGGAGGGGGCCTCGCCCCGGGCGCTGGGGGAGGCGTACGCCCGCCTGGGCTATACCCATGTGCACGAGCCCTGCCTGACCCTGACCACCGCCGGCGTGGTGCACCGCCAGCTTCAGGCCCTGGCGGTGGTGGACGCCTCCGCGTCGCTGGTGGTAAACCTGCGGGAGCTGGATTTGGCACTGCAAGACCCGATCCGTCTCCCCGAAGTGGGCGACACCCTTTGCCATTTGCTGGAACGCACCCGCTGTCTTCAGTTGAGCGTGGCCGAACCCTTCGTGCGCTACCGCCAGGAGTTTTATGCCCACCGGACCCTGGCCCCGGCTGCGGCCCTTGACCTGTTGGCCGCGGTGGCGGCGCGCCACGACCTGCGCCTGGGTCTGGAGGCTGGCCCGGAACTCCCGGCCTGGCCGCTTCCTGCACCGGAACGCTTCCACCTGTCGGGGCTGAGTCTCGGCCTGGTGGGGGAGGAGCAGGTGGAAGCCGCCCGAGCCCTCCTGGCGACCGGGGCCACCGCCGACCTGGGTCTGGCCCTGCCCGAACCCGAAGGGCTGGCGGTAACGGTGGACCTGGGTTGGTTTGCCCCCCGCCGGCTCAATGCCCGGCCGACTCCGGCTGCGGTGAGGCGGGTCCTGGAGCTGGCCCTGGAGGATCCCGGTTCAAATCTGGCCTACTCCAGTCTGGGGCCGGCTTCCCGGCTGGCGGCTGACCATCGGCGCCTGGCGGCCTGGCTGATGGACGCCCACAGCCGCGAGCGGGAAGGGCTCGGCCCCGTGGACCATCGCCAGTGGTCTTTGGCGGACTGGGCCCACGCCACCCGCGCCCTGCCCGCCAGGGTCCTGGGTCTGGCGGACCGGGGCCGCCTCAGCCCGGGGGCCCGGGCCGACCTGGCGCTCTATGACCTGCCGCCAGAGAACCGACGGGACCGGTGGTCCCCATGCCTGAGCCGCTGTCGTACCCTCATCAAGGCCGGCCAGGTGGTGATCCGGGACTTTCAGCTGGTGGGCTCCGACGTCCCCCGGCACACGGTGTTCCGGCGCACCGGGGCGCCGGAGACCCCGCTCCTGGAGGAACTGTGTCGGCTCCCCAGCTTCAGGCCGGCCAATCTCTGGATGGCCGAGGCCCTGGGCGGGCCCTGGGCAGGAATCTGAGGCATGCTCACGGCAGCAGACCTGCTGGAATTTCTGCCCCGCACCGATTGCGGCCAGTGCGGGCTGGACTGCGCGGCCTTTGCCCGGCTGCTCCTCAGCCGGGACCTGTCTCCGGGAGACTGTCCGGTGCTGCACGAACCGGATTTTGCCGGGTTCATTGAGGCTCTGGAGGAATTGCTGGCCGCCTCGCCCGCTGCCGGCCGCGGCATGCGCATCGACCCGGAGCGCTGTATCGGCTGCGGGATTTGCGTGGCCATGTGCGAGCACCACCTGGCCCAAGTGGCGGAAGCCCGGCTGGGGCGAGGGCCGGGCTTCGACGACCCGGTTATCTTTCGGGTGGTGAACGGCACCGTGCAGGTGGTGGCCCAGGAACAGTGCGTCCGCCTGCTCCAGGCCGCAGAGAAATGCAGCAAATGCGCGGAGCACTGCCCCACTGAGGCCATCACCCTGAACTGAGGTCCAAGGCGAATTCCAGGTTCCCCGGTCTCCGGTGTCCTGTTAAGCTCAAGGGGCAAGGGCACAGGCCGGGGCCGGGAGGGGCGGCGGATGGCCTCCTGCTTGCGGGATAGCCTTAACCTATGAGCGAATCGTTGAAAATACACGAACTTGACCCCTGGTTTCTGGATGAGGTGTCCAGGGAACCGGGCTGCCAGCACCTGAAGCGCTGCTTTGCCTGCGGAGTCTGTACTGCCTCCTGTCCGGTGAGCGCCGTGGAGCCCGACTTCAGTCCCAGCCTCATCATCCGTCAGATTCTCCTGGGTTTGAGGAGCCAGCTCTTGACTTCGCCGCTCCTGTGGCAGTGCGCCCGCTGTGCCCGCTGCTCGTTCCAGTGCCCCCAGGACGTGCGGTTCTTGGACGTTATCCAGGCGTTGCGCCGCCTGGCCCTTCGGGAGGGGTATGTGAGCACAGAGAAGGCCCGGGCCCTGGAGGAGGCCGAGAAGCTCCTGGCGGACCTGCGCCGGCAGGTGCTGGCGAAAGTGATCGGGGGGGCGGACGCATGCCCGGAGGTTGGCAAGCTCCTCAGGGAGTTGCAGTCGGAGCCGGAGCAGTCACCCCACGATGAATAACCCCCGCCCCGGTATGCTTAGTGCGGCAGAGGACTGGCGGTCATGCCCCTGACGGCTCCCTTGCCCCGTGTGGCCAGCTCCCGGGTGCTGGTGGTGGGCGGCGGGGTGGCGGGCCTGCAAGCGGCCCTGGATGCTGCCGGACTGGGATTCCCGGTCACCCTGGTGGAACAGGGCCCGTCCCTGGGCGGACTCATGGCCCAGTTGGACAAGACTTTCCCCACCAACGACTGCGCTATGTGCATCCTGTCGCCCCGCATGCTGGAGGCGGCCCGAAATCCCCACATTGAGATCCTGACGCTCACCAGCCTCAAGGCATTGACCGGCGAGGCCGGCGATTTTCTCGCCTCCCTGAGCCGGCGGCCCCGCTATGTGGACCTGAGCCGCTGTTCCGGCTGCGGCGAGTGTGCCCGGGTCTGCCCGAAGAAACTGCCTGACCCCCACAATCTCGGGCTTAATGCCGCCAAGGCCATCCGGGTGCCGTACCCGCAGGCCGTTCCCCAGGCCGCGGTCCTCACGGCTGAAGCCTGCCGTCATTTTCAGGGGCAGCCCTGCCAGGCCTGCGTGCAGGCCTGCCCCGCCGGGGCCATCGACTTGGCGCAGCAGCCGGAGACCCTGGTGCGCCGGGTGGGGGCGGTCATCCTGACCACCGGGGTCCAGGCGGGGCCGACGGCGGATTTTCCCGGCGCCGAACTCCCAGACGTGGTCACCAGCCTGGAATTCGAACGCCTCATGAGCGCCACCGGGCCCCTGGGGGGAAAACTGGCCCGGCCTTCGGACGGCGCTCCCCTGCGGCGCCTGGCCTTCATCCAGTGCGTGGGGTCCCGGGACCTGGCGCACGGGGCTCCCTACTGCTCCAGCCACTGCTGCCTGGCCAGCCTCAAGGAGGCCATCATGGCCCGGGAACTCAGCCCTCCGGGGCTGGAAACCGCAATCTTCGCCATGGACCTGAGGGCGCCGGGCAAAGGCCAGGAAGAATACCTGAATCGGGCCATAAACCAGGGGGTGGCCGTGGTCCGGAGCCGGGTGGCGGCGGTCCAGGCCGCTCCCGTCAGCGGGGTGCGGGTCCGGTTTACCGACGCCCGGGGTTGCAGCCGGGAGCTGCCCTTCGACCTGGCGGTATTGGCAGTGGGGCAGCGCCCCGGGCCCGGTTTCCAAGAGCTGGCCCGGCGGCTGGGCCTTGCCACCGGGCCCGTGGGCTACGTCTACTCCAGCGGGGTGGAGCCGTGGAACACGCCGCGTCCCGGAGTGTTCGTGGCCGGGGCAGCCCGAGAACCAGCCGACATCACTGAGGCCATCATCTCAGCCGGCGCCGCGGCCCAGGCCGCCGCCACCCTGCTCCTCCTGGGGTCCAGGACCAGACCGGCGGGCCCCAGCCGTTCCCCGAGCGCCGCCGGGGTTTCCGAACCGGTGCGCATCGGCGTCTTCCTGTGTCACTGCGGCACCAACATCGCCAAAGCCGTGGATCTTGCCAACCTGGCCCAGGCAGTCGGGAAGCTGCCGGGAGTGGTGTGGGTCGCCGATCCGCTGTTCGCCTGTTCGGTGGACTCCACCCGCTACCTCCAAGAGGCCATCCGGGAACACCGACTGAACCGGGTGGTGGTGGCCGCCTGCACCCCCCGCACCCACGAGGCGGTCTTTCGGGAGGTTCTGGAGGAGGCCGGACTCAATCCGGGTTTTCTAGCCTTTGCCAATATCCGGGAACAGTGCGCCTGGGTGCACCAGGGAAACCCTGACGGCGCCCTGGCCGCCGCCCGCAGCATCGTCGCCTTGGCCGTCGGGCGGGCCGCGGTGCTCAACCCCATCCAGCGGCAGTCCTTTCCCGTCATCCCCCGGGCCCTGGTGGTGGGCGGCGGCGTCGCCGGCCTCAAGGCCGCCCTGTCCCTGGCCGGGCAGGGCTTCCATACCTACTTGGTGGAGCGGGAGGAGCATCTCGGCGGTGTGGCCCGGCGGCTCTTTTTCACCCTGGAAGGCACCGACCCCCAAAGGCTTCTCCAGGACCTGGAAGCCGCGGTTCTGGAACATCCCAACGTGGAGGTCCTGACCAAAACCGAGGTGGTGGCCGTTGCCGGTCAAGTGGGGCGGTTCGCCACCCGGGTACGCCGCCTCCGGGCCCCCCGGCGGGAGACCATCCTGGAGCACGGCGTGCTCCTGGTGGCCACCGGGGGCGGGGAATCCTCCCCGCAGGGCCGGTTCTTTTACGGCGAGGACCCCCGAGTACTCACCCAACTGGAGCTGGAGGAAGGCCTGGCCTTGCAAGACCCCGCGCTGACCCGGTTGCGCCACGTGGTGATGCTGCAGTGCGTCGGCTCCCGGGAGCCGGAGCGCCCCTGGTGCAGCCGGCTTTGTTGCTCCCATGCCCTGAAAAATGCTATTCTTCTGAAGAAGCGCCAGCAGTCCGTCGAGGTCACGGTGCTTTACCGGGACCTCAGGGCCTTTGGCCGGCGGGAGGTTTTCTACCAGGAGGCCAAGGAGCTGGGGGTGCGGTTTTTCCCGTTTGACCCGGCGCGGCCACCCCAGGTCCTCAACCCGCGGCGGCGCCCGCTTTTGGTACGCGTTTGGGATGACCTTCTGGAACAGGAGGTTTCCCTGCGGGCGGATCTTTTGGTCCTGAGCGCCGGAGTGGAACCTCACCCGGCGGGCGCGGACCTGGCCCGTCTTTTGGCTGTGCCCCTGGGGACCGGCGGCTTTTTCCAGGAGGCCCACCAGAAGCTCAGGCCGGTGGAGACCGTAACCGAAGGCGTATTTCTCTGCGGCTTGGCTCACTCCCCCCGGAGCCTGGGTGAGACCCTGGCCCAGGCTGAAGCCGCGGCTCTGAAAGCCGCGGGGGTTCTCTCGCAAACCCAACTGGTGAGCGGCGAGGTGTACGCCCAGGTGGCCCGGGATCACTGTCGGCGCTGCCTCACCTGTGTCGGTCTCTGCCCGTATGGGGCCCTCATCATCGGGGCTGACGGCCGGCCCCGGGTGAAGGTGGAAGCCTGCCGGGGCTGCGGGGTCTGCGTTGCCGCCTGCCCGGCCCGAGCCCTCACCCTGAGCCGGGAAAGCGACGAAGAAATCCTTGTGCAGATCGAGGCGGCGGTGGCCACCTGACCTCGGTCCGTAAAGCGGGCACGGACCCCGTGGCTGGAGAGGGGTTCAGGTTTGAAGGAGAAGGAACCATGAAAGAGAGCTATTGTGGCCTGTGCGACGATTGCCAGTTGGGCAACCGGGAATTCCTGGAGACCGTCAGCCGGTTGAAAGAGTTCGTGGACCGCTTCCGGGCCAACTGGTGGGTGCACTGCTTTCCCGCCACCGAAGGCTTCGATTTTCCGGCATTTCGCCAGGGCCTGGAATGGTTCCTGCAACACACCGAGTGCCCCAGTTGCAAAGGCGGACGAGGCGTGGAACTCTGCCCCATCCGCGTCTGCGCCATCGCGCGGGGTTTGCCGCAGTGTTCCCATTGTCCGGACCTGGAGCAGTGCGACAAGTTCGATTACCTCCTGGCCGAATTTCCCGATGTGAAGATCAACCTGCGCCGCAAGCAGCTGAAACTCAAGGCCCGGGAATTTCACCTCAAGCTGCAGGGGGATCGGCCTTAGCCTCCTTTAAAAACGCCGCCAGCTGGCGCGGCGCCGGTTGCTCACGTCATGGACCGCCTTCCGCCCCTGACCCTTCGGGAAACGGACCGTTATCTGGAGTTGAGCCTCCGGCTCTTTCTGGAGGAAGTGCGTCTCCGGCTGGATAAGGAGCGCTGTCTCCGCTGCGACGTCTGCTCCCTGGTATGCCCCAAAGAGGCGGTATGGCTGCTGCCGGGGGAGCAGGAGCTGGATATTGCCATTGACCCGAGACGCTGCGTGCTCTGCGAAGTCTGTTCCCATTTCTGCCCCGCCGGGGCCATCACCCTGACGTATAACGAGCGGGTCAAGGACATTTTATTCCACCACCGCGGGCTGGCACCCTTTTACCCCAAAATCGAGCTGGACCCGGAGAAATGCCCCAGGCCCTGCCCGCCGGCCCCCGAGGGAGAAGAGCACTGGTGTCGCCATGAGCTTCGGTTGGTGCCCAACACCCTGAGCGAATGCCCCAAGCAATGCCAGCGGTGCCTGGCGGCCTGTCCCCGCCAGGCCCTTTTCCCGGACACCTTAACCGGCCATACCCAAGCGGCGCCTGACCACTGCCTGCGTTGCCGCCAATGCCTCACTGCCTGTGAACAGGGGGCCATCATCGTCACCCCCCAGTTCAGAGGGCGGGTGTACCTCGAAGACCACAAGTGCCCGGCGGACTGCCGGAAGTGCATCAGTCTGTGCCCCGTTAAGGTCATTGTGCGGGAAGGGAGCCGGGTCTTTCTGAAGTCCGAGACCTGCAGCCTCTGCGGCGTCTGCCAGGCCATCTGCGACCAGGACGCCATCACCGTCATCCGGGAGGAAGTAGTGGCCGAACCCGGGGAATATTCCCATGCCTGGGAACAGGCGGTGGCCCGACTCCTGCGCCGGGGAGGCTGAGGCATCGGGAAGCCGGCAGAGGCCGGAACGGGCTGGCCCCCTGCCTCCCCTGCCTCCCTTCCTGCTCGGGCAGGCAGCCGGGTGAGGCCGGTGTAGGGGCGACTTCCCTTGCCAAGGAATAGAGATGAAACGGCAGGGATGAGCAAGGCGCCAGAAGGATGCAACCCTCCACCCCGGGCAAGTACGAATCGGAACCATGACCCAAGAGCTGCGCATCGGCCTCTATATCTGCCACTGCGGCCTGAACATCGCCGGCGTAGTGGCTCCCGAGGACCTGGTGGCCCGGGTCCGGGATCTGCCCCAGGTGGCCGTCTGCCGCCATCATCTGTACACTTGCTCCGAAGCCGGACAGCGGGAAATCGCCGCGGACATCCAGGCGGCGGGACTCAACCGGGTGGTGGTGGCCGCCTGCTCCCCCCGGCTGCATGAGCTGACCTTCCAGCGCCTCCTTAAGGACCAGGGGCTCAACCCCCATCTCCTGGAGATGGTCAATCTCCGGGAACAGTGCACCTGGGTGCACGCCCACGATCCCCAGGCCGCGGCGGACAAGGCGCTGGAACTCATTCGCATGGGGCTGGCCAAAGTCAGGCTGGCCAAGCCGTTGACGGACCGCCGGGTCCCGGTGAACCGGCACGCCCTGGTCATCGGCGGGGGGCCGGCGGGCCTGAAGGCGGCTTTGGAAATCGCCGCCGCCGGCCATCAGGTGACCCTGGTGGAACGCCGGCCCGTCTTGGGGGGGCTGGCCGCCCTTTTGCACCGCACCTTCCCTTTCGGCCGGCGGGCCGCCACCCTTCTGGGGCCGCTCATGGCCGCTGCCTGCCTCCATCCCCGCATCCGGGTGCTGACCGACGCCGAGGTCCTGGCGGTGGGCGGCCATCTGGGAAACTTTCAGGTGAGGATGCAGCGCCGCCTGCCGCAGGTAAGCGAGGCCTGCGACCGCTGCGGCGCCTGCCTGGCCGTCTGTCCGGTGGCCGTACCGGACGAGGCCCAGGCAGGCCTCAGCCTCCGCCCCGCCATTTACCTCCCTTCCCCTGCTCTCTTTCCCTCCCGGGCCGTGGTGGACCGGGAGGCCTGCAACCGCTGCGGCGCCTGCCTGGCCGCCTGTCCCCGGGGGGCCATCCATCTGGAGGCTGGCGGCGAAGCCTTGGAATTCACCGCTGGCGCCGTGGTGGTGGCCACCGGCGCCCTGCCTTTTGCACCGGCGGAGGGCCGTTTTGCGCCCTGGGTGGCGACCCCCGGGGTCATCACCACCCTGGCCCTGGAGCGGCTTCTGGCCGAGGACGGGCCCACCGGCGGACGGCCGGCGCCTCCCGACCTGGCCGCCGAGCCCCGGGAGGTGGCCTTTATTCTCTGTGTGGGCTCCCGGGAGGTTGAGGGCTTCCGGGCCTGCTCCCGGCTGTGTTGCCCCACTGCCCTGAAACAGGCGGTGGAGCTGAAAAAGCGCCTGCCTGAGGCCCGCATCCGCATCTATTATCGGGACATCCGCACCCCGCAGAAAGACTGGGAGGCCCTGTATGAGGCGGCCCGGGAAGCCGGGATCCTCTTCTTGAGAGGCCAGGTTGAGGAAGTGGCCCGGGGGGGAGCGGGCAAGGTCCTGATCCGGGCGCATAATGAACTCATGGATCAGCCCACCGAGGACTTGGTGGACCTGGCCGTGCTGGCCGTGGGCTTGCGCCAGGGGGCCGGGGCCCCCCTGCGGGACGTCTTGAAGCTGCCGGTGGGGGAGGACGGGTTCTTTTTGGAAGCCCACCCCAAGCTGAAACCCCTGGAGAGCGTGTTGGACGGCGTCTATCTGGCCGGCGCCTGCCAGGGCCCCAAGGACCTCACCGCCACCTTCACCCAGGCTACGGCCGCGGCGGCCAAAGTCCTGAAGCTTTTTTCCCATGAGGTCATCACCCTGCCCGGACTGGTGGCCGAAATCGATGCGGAACTCTGCATCGGCTGCGGCGCCTGCGCCCAAGAGTGCCCCTTCCAGGCCATTGAGCTGGTGGGCCGAGGCAAGGAGGCCCGGGCCCGGGTGATCAGTGCGGCCTGCAAGGGCTGCGGCGTTTGCGCCGGGGCCTGTCCATCCGGGGCGGCCACCGCCCTGGGCTTCACCGAGGCCATGCTCCTGGCTCAGATCGACGAAGCCTTGGCCCACCGCCCCGAAACCAAGATTCTGGCCTTCTGTTGTTCCTGGTGTTCCTACGCCGGTGCGGATTTCGCCGGGGTGGCCCGGTTGGCCTACCCCGCCAATGTGCGCATCATCCGCACCATGTGCGCTGGCCGGGTGCATCCCCGACTCATCCTGCACGCCCTGGAAAAAGGAGCCGGCAAAGTCCTGGTCTCCGGTTGCCACCCTCCGGGAGACTGCCATTACCTCTCCGGAAACCTCCGAGCCCAGGCCCGGGTGGCCCGGGTCAAGAACAGCCTGGCGGCCAAGGGCCTCGACCCGGAACGCCTGCGCCTGGAGTGGATTTCCGCTACTGAAGGCCGGGCCTTTCAGCAGGTCATCGCCGAGATGGCCGCCGACTTGGGCGGGGGGCCACATGACCGGGAATGATACGCCTCGCCCCCGCGTCCTCTTGTGTCCCTGCCCGGATCTGGCCTGGGATCCGAGGGAGCTGGCAAGCCGCCTGGCCCGAAACGGGGTGGCAATGCGCACCACTGCGGCGTTGTGCACCCCGGCGGGCCTGGAAGAGCTGGCCGCCGCCCTGGCCGACCCGGAGGAGTGGCTCATCGCCGCCTGCGGATCGCCCGGCGCCGGCTTTATCTCTCTCTTGGCGTCCCACCGTCCTCCACGGGTGGCGGACCTGCTGACCGCCGCCGACTTGGAGGAAGCTGCGGCCCGCCTCACCCTGGCGTTGGCCGACCCTCCGGAGCCGCCATGCCCCCCTGTGGGGGTCTCCCGGGACGTGCTGGTGGTGGGCGGCGGCATCGGCGGCGTCCAGGCCGCTTTGGACCTGGCGGATGCCGGCGTCCGGGTGTATCTCTTGGACGCCTCCCTGTCCATCGGCGGCACCATGGCGCAGTTGGACAAAACCTTCCCCACCCTGGACTGTTCCATCTGCATCCTGGGTCCCCGGTTGGTGGAGGCGGCCATTCACCCTAACATCGAACTCATCACCTGGGCCGACCTGACGGCCATCCGGAGGGCTGACGGCGATTTCACGGTGGAGCTGATCCAAAAGCCGCGCTACGTGGACATGAGTTCCTGTGTGGGCTGCGGCGCCTGCTCCGAGGTATGCCCGGTCATCCTCCCCAGCCGCTGGCAACTGGGTCTGAAGGCCCGCAAGTGCATCCGCATCGTCTTCGCCCAGGCGGTTCCCCTACGGGCCACGGTGGAAAAGGAGTATTGCATTGACTGCCGCCTGTGCCTGGGGGCCTGCGAGCGCGGCGCCATCGATCTGGCGGCCGAATCCCGGCCCCGCGGCCTCACGGTGGGCGCCATCATCCTGGCCACCGGGGCCCGGCCCTTCGACCCCCGCATTAAGGGGGAATACCGCTACGGCGTCGATCACCGGGTGCTCACCGGCCTGGAGTTTGAGCGCCTGATCTGCGCCACCGGGCCCACCGGCGGAGCGCTCTTGAGGCCGGACGGGCGACCGCTGAAACGGCTGGCTTTCATCCAGTGCGTCGGTTCCCGTGACCGGCGTTTTCTGCCATACTGCTCCGGGGTCTGCTGTACCGCTTCCTTGAAGCAGGCCATGGTAGCCCTGGAGCATGACCCTGACCTGGAGATCACCATCTTTTACAACGACATCCGCACCTCCAGCAAGGGCGCCGAGGAACTCTACGTGAGGGCCCGGGCCGCCGGGGTCCGCTTTATCAAGGGCCTGCCCGGCAGGATTGAAGCCGGCTCCCAGGGCGGCCTGGCCATCAGTGTTGCGCCGGTGGGAAGCGGCGGGCCCATCCGCCTGGAGGTGGACCTGACGGTTTTGGCCGTGGGCCTGACCCCGCCCGCCAGCGACCCGCTTCTCAACGGACTCCTGACCGCCTGCGATCCCCTGGGCTTTTATCAGGGGACTGACCCGGTCCTGGCTCCCCTGGACGCCACCACCCCGGGAGTCTTTTTGGCAGGCACCTGTCAGGGTCCCAAGGATATCGCCGAAACCGTCTGTCAGGGAAGCGCCGCCGCCGGCCGGGTGCTCAATTTTTTGGCAGGCCGAAACCGCCCTGCATGACCCCCTTCCCAGGCGGCGCCCGCAATGCCGTGACACCCCAAGGACCATGCATGTGGCGGCGACTCCCGACCTCTTACCCCTTCCTTGACAGGGCGGGCCGCTTCTTCTATATTCAGTCAGTAGGAATGTTAACGTTTGGCGGTCCCGGCGAAACGTGCGGTGACCGCCCCGGAGGTCGCCATGGCCCAACAGGAACTGCGTGAAGAGCAAACCGCGGCGCCCCTGCCTGAGCGGCTCCCCCTGGTGCTGGAAATCCTCCCCGGCCAGGCTGCAGAGGGGTTGGTGACGATTTTTGAAGCAGGCGATTACGAAACTGCCGACCTCCGGGAGCTTTGCAACCAGGCGCTGAACCGCCGGAACCTGAGCATCGAGGAACAACTGGTGCTGGAGGACATCAACCGCCAGCTCCAGGGCGGGAAATTCCTCTACCGGGGCCGGGAGCTGCCCGCCTCGCCCCACGCCGCCGGCACTCTGGAGGAGACCGAAGCCGGTGAGCGCTATCTCTACGTGGCCATCCGGGCCATCAAGCCGCAAGAGGGGGGATAGCCATCACCGGAGGCGCCGGAATGCCCGGCACGCCGTGGGAAGCCGGTGAGGGCCTGGTGACCGCTGCCGGCCTCCTGTGCCTGCCGCTGCTCCTGGACCCGGAAATAGCCCGGGAACTTGTCACCCACACCCTGTCTGGCGCCTTCCGGGGCCAAGCGGTGGTGGTGCAGAGCGCCGGCCGGCGCTTTATCCCCACCCTCCATTTGCCTTCCCTGGCCGCAGCCAGCGAGGCCCTGTGGCCGGAAGCCTACCGGGAAGTCCGCCAGGCCCTGCTCCGGGAATTGGACCTGTGGCCGGAAGCCAGCCCCATCCTGGATGACAAGCTGGCCGCCATCGTCTTCGGGGTCCTGCCCCATTTTGTCCGGCTGACCCCGCCTGGCGCCAGGGGCCCCTTCCGGCCGCAGGAGGTGCTCCGTGCTCTGAGCCGGCGGCTCTCCGTGCCCCCACGGTATGCTGAGCAGGCAAGACGCTGCGCCTCCCCAGAGGAGCTGGCCCGGCGGTTGCGGATCCTGGAAGCCCACGATGGCCCGCCCCCACCGCCCCCCCAGGGATTGGTGACGGGCGCCATGCTGGATGCCTGGCTTAAGCAGTCCTGGCGGGCCAGGATCATCCGTCAGGAGCGGCAGACCCTGGCCAGAAGGCTGGAAGGCGATCCCGGGGCCGGCGAAGACCGGCTGGCCCCCACCGCCCTGCTCCTCTATCTGGCCGAAACCGGAACGTTGGAGGTTGAGGGCTTCGGTTTCTCCCGGCTGTCCCGCAACCCGCCGGAATACAGGATTTACCGCCATACCGGAGCCTACGCCCTCAAGGACTATTATGGCCGTCCCTACCTCTTTCCCGACTGCCGGGTGGCCGTCAGCACCCGGGAGCGCCTGCGGCCGCTGGTGCTGGACCGCTACAAGCACCCCTTCTTGCGGTGGCATGCGCCGGGGCAGGAGATCTGCCTGCCCCAGGAATACCAGCCGCCCCTGGCCGTCGGCGCCGACCAGATCATCGCTGCCCTGGAAGCAGGTCTGAACGCGCTCTTTTACGGTTACAATCCCCGGCGGCGCAACGGCTACCACAGTCTTGACCGTCTCCATCAGGAGCAGCTCATCTCCTTCCAGGACTATCTCATTCCGCCGGACGACCCCCGCCTGGTCTCCGGCGAGGTGGAGGTCAAAAATCACTTCGCCTGACCTGAAAGCCCATCTGAAGCGGGCAAGGGCCCCCCGGCAGCCGGAGCCCTGGCTGCCCACCCCCTTTGCGGTAGTGGCCGGTTTGCTGCAGGAGGGTCAGGTGGGGCCGGATATCCAGCAACGCTGCCAGGATCTGGAGGCCGCGGGGTGGATGGCCCTGCTGCCTGCCGGCAGGCCCCGGGCCAAGTCCGCCTGGCAGCCGCCGCTCTTCCCCCTCCTGGAAGAAGAGGCCTACCGGCTGGCCTTGGCCCTGCTGGCAGCCTTGGACAACCCTTACCTGGCTTACGCCCGGGACGCCGATGAGCTCTGTCTGTCCTTGCGCCTTTATCGGCACTGCCCCGGCCTGCCCTTTGAGGCCCTGAGCCGGTTCCATTTCGCCACCCTCCTGGCCTTGGAGCTGGTGCGGGCCGAGGTGCGGGAGCTGGAGCCACCCAGAGCGTGGGACGAAATGGAAACCGAACATGCCGTGCGTCTGGCGGCGGCCTGGCGCCTGATGGTCCGCCTGGAAGCCCACCTGGCGGCTCTGGCGGCCCCCGAAGGAGCCCCGGCGCCATGATGGACCACCTCACCGACGCCCGACGCCGGCGGCTGGAGGCCAAACTGGCGGATTTCCGGGAGCGCCGGACCGGAGCCACCCTGGCCCATATCCTGGAATTCAACCAGACCCCGGCCAGCCTCAAAGCCCAGGTGGACCGCTTTGTCATCGGCCAGGACCACGGCAAGAAGGTCATCGCCACCGCCATCGCCTTTCATTACCGGCGTCTGGCCGCAGCCCTGAGGGAAGCCCGGGCTGCAGGGCTCACCGATCTGGAGAGCGCCATCGGACAGGCGCGCACCCCCAAGGCCAACATCCTCATCATCGGACCCACCGGGGTGGGCAAGACCTACACCGGCGAAACCGTGTCGCACCTGGTGGGCGTCCCCTTCGTGGTGGAAGACCTCACCAAGTTCAGCGAGACCGGCTACGTAGGCCAAAACACTCAGGATATCCTGGTGGACCTGCTCATCGCCGCCGGCGGCGACCCCCTGGTGGCCCAGATGGGCATCGTCTACCTGGACGAGCTGGACAAGATTGCCGCCGAGGCCTCCACCACCCGGGACGTCTCGGGCAAGGGGGTGCAAAAGGGACTGCTCCGGCTGGTGGAGGGGGTGAGCAACACCATCGAGCTGGGCAAGGAGCGCCTGGCCCTCTCCACCCGGCACGTGCTCTTCATCGCCGGCGGCGTCTTTGAGGGGTTGGGGAGCATCGTCAAGAAACGCCTGGCCCGGCAAAAAATCACCGGAGAATGGCGGGATCTGGTGCTCACCGACGATTTGGTGGAGTTCGGCATGGAGCGCCAGCTCATGGCCCGCTTTCCGGTAAAGGTGGTGTTCCATGGCCTGAACACCGAAGATTTAAAGGACATCCTCATCCGGAGCGCCGACAGCCCGCTTTTGGCTTATGTCAATGACCTGAAGGCTTGGGATATCGACCTCACCGTTACGGACGAGGCCCTCACCCTGGTGGCCGAGCGGGCCCGGCAGGAGGAGGCTGGGGCCCGGGGCCTGGTGAGCATCCTGCACCGGGTCCTGTTTGAAGACATGTTCCGCCTGCCCGGAAGCTTCACCGGCAGGCTGCTGGTGGATGCTGCCTATGTCAGGGAGCGCTTGCCATGAGACTCCGCTCCCTGGCTGACCTGAAAAGGCCGGCGGCCCTGGAAATCCCTCTGGCTTCGCTCCCCGAAGCGCTGAAGATTACCCGCTTTGCCCTGGACAAGGCCTTTGCCGTCAATGCCGCGGTGCGTCATCTGTTCCAGGGAAGCCTCGAGTGGTATGGCTTCACCCTGGCCGCCCGGGCTGAACCGGAGGTGGTGGTGGATATCGGCCTCCCCCAAAATGACGAAAATTTCCAGGAATTCACCCGAGTGGGAGCCGAGCGCATCGCCGCCTTCCTTGAAACCCTGCCTGCCGGGATGGTGGTGAACGGCTGGGTGCACTCCCACGGCGACCTGGATTTTCAGGGGTTTTCCGAGACCGACGCGGCCAACCAGGCCACGGTGCTGGACTACGTCACCACCCTGGTGAAACGACCGCTGGCCAAGCGGGAGGTGGTGGTCCAGGACTTGGCCCTGCTGGTGGAGGGCACCCATGGACCCCGGGATCTTGTCAAAGGCAGCGTCACCTTGATCACCGACGCCCGCATCCGCCGGGTGCGGCTTTTAGAGACGGTGCTGGGCGGCTTCTGCTATGCCCTGGTGGTGGGAGACGGCGGCTGGCACCGCCAGGAAATCCATTACAAGACCCGGGGACTGCTCACCGGCCAGACCGAGGTCAGCCGGCGGCAAGCCGAGCTTACGGTGGTGGCGGTCCCGGCCCCTCCGGCCCTGGATCAGGGTGCGCTTCAAGAAGAAGTGCGGCAGAAAATCAACCCCCTGCGTTCCAAACCGGAAAAGCTGGAACGGGTGTGAGAGGAGACGTGCGGCTGTCTGCCGCTTGGCCCAGTCTTCCCGGCCAAGATTGCCCCAGGGGTTGGGAGAGGGGGCACCTGGCCCCGGCCCACGCCGGACCTCTTCTATGAATCCTCTCAGACTTTCCGAGCGGTTGGACCGGCAGCTCCGCATCCCCGGCTGGCGCCAGGAGACCCTGGCTCAGGACCGGGTGGGGGTGGTGGGGGACGCCGACCTGCTGGCCTCCGTGTTTGTCCTGGGGGCGGCCGCTTTGGGGCTGAACCGGCTCATCGTGCTGGCCCCCCGGCTGGAGCCCCGCCTGCTGGAAGCCTCCCAACACCTCAATCCGGAGTTCTCCCCCGTCTTTCTCGAAGGCTGGTTGACGCACCCCGCCATGGGCAGGGTCTTTGAGGGCTGCCGGGTTCTGGTGGACCTGAGCCGCTACGGTCTGGCCACCAAGCTGTCCCTGGAGCTGGGCCGAAAGACCGGCCTGCCGGTGGTGCGGGCCTTTCTGGCCGGCGAGGAAGGGTCTTTGGAGGCCCGGGTCCTCACCTGCCTGCCTGGCCGGGAAAGTTTAGAGCTTCAGGCCCTGATGGGCCCCCGCAGTTTTCCCGGGGCCGGCCCGGAGGACGGCGCCTTGGCTTTGACGGCCGCAGGGCTGGCCCTGGAGGCGGTAAAAAATCTGCTCATGCACCAGGCGGTGGCACCGGGCCTGGTGACCATCCCTCCCACCCCGGGGGCGGTTCCGGCGGTGGAGCGCCCCCTCCTGGTGATCGGAGCCGGGGCCCTGGGGAACTTCGTGGGCCTGGGACTGGTTTGGTCCGGTTTTCGCCGCCTTGTGTTCATGGACCCGGACCGAATCGAGACCACCAACCTCAACCGGCAGGTGCTCTTTTATGGGGCGGTAGGACAGGCCAAAGCCCGCACCCTGGCGGACCGTCTCAACCGTCTCTGGGGTGCCCGGGCTGAGGCCCGGGAGGAATATTACCGGGAAACCACCGACTTGGGGCCTTATGGCGCGGTATTCGACTGCGTGGACAATTTTGAGACGCGCATCGCTTTGAGCGCGGCCTGCCAACGACAGGGAAAGCTCCTGGTGAGCGGCGGCGCGGGGGTGGAGGCCGGGCAAGTGGTGGTCTATGACCCCCAGGGGGGCGGACCCACCCCGGCGGAGCTCCTGGGGCTTCAGGCCATTGTGCGCGCCAGGGCGCCGGAAGGGGGGGTGCGGGAGCGGTCGGCGTGCGTCTATCAGCCGGACCCGGCGGTGATCATGACCAATATGGTCATCGGCGGGCTCATGGTGCTGGCCGGCCGGGGGGCCTTGGCCGGCGAACCGGCAACCGCCCGGTTCTATGACCGGGGGCGCCTCCTGGAGTAAACCCAAGGCTCGGGCTGCAGACTGCCGGCGCCTTTCTCACGATATTTTTCAGAAATCCTGTCGATCTGGGAAAAAAATGGTTTTTTTTACCTTCTTGTGCTATCGTGCCTATGAGGGGAGGTGTATGGTGTTCAGGCGACCTCCGGGGGGAGCGTTATGGAGAAAGAAAGCACCAAGTCTTCCAGCGGCTTTGCGCCCAAGATCGGCGAAGATGAGCTCAGCCGGATCCTGGATTTAAAAGAGACTCAGGATTTTAAAGGCCTGCTGGTCACCTTCGCCAGCCGCTACCGCAAACTGGGCTGGGTCTTGGTGGCGGTGGACCTGGAAAACGGTGCGGAACTGGCGCTCGATTTCAGCCAGCCCCTGGAGATCTGGTCCCAATACCTCACCCGCTTTACCACCAAGGGCGTCCAGGTGGGCCTGGGAGTGCGAACCGGCACCACTTCCCGGATTTTCGCGGTGGAAGCTGCGCCTGACAGCCCCGGTCTCGGGCAGATGGTGGGCGATTGGCAGTCCGACTGCCTGGCCCGGAACAACAGCGGCCTGGAACGCCATTTCTACGCCTTGCCGCCGGGGTGCCGACTGCCCACCGCCTCCATCATCCAGCAGGAAGAACACATCCTGGTGTATGGCGAGGGTTCCTGGGTCTTTGCGCCGCCCACCCGGGAGCCGGCCTTTGCCGAAGCCTGGCGTTGGCAGACCCCCCCCTGGGTGAAGCAGCCTCGCCAACCGCGGCCCATGTTGTGGCAATACCTGAAACGGCACGTGGCCGGCACCCTGGGCACCGTCAAGCAGGAAGAACCCGAACTCCCCTCCTGGGACGAGATTTACCGACTGGTATCACCCTGCGCCACCGTCCTCCAGGCCTTGCTGGCGCCCGCCGACCAGCCCGAAGACTACTACCAGAATTTGATGAAAGCCGCCTTGGGGGTGGGCCTTAAGGACCAACACCTGCTTCTCGGCCTTTTATGGCACGCCCCCCACGGAGACGCCCTGCACCATCCGGACCGCTGGGAATACCTCCAGGACCTGGTGGCCGAGGGCTTGCGGGAGGATGCCGCCGCGCCGGCCCCGGTCCGCCCCCTGGCCGAACCTCTGCTGTTTCTGGGCGAGCGGGTGACCGTGGAACGCTGCCGCTATGAGGCAGTGCTCTTTGAGCTGCGCAAGCTGGCCACCAAGGTTTCAGAACTGGAACAACAACTGGCCCAGTGGGGCCAGAGTTTCTTCCCGGACCAGGAGGGGGAACCGGACAAGGCCCCTGCCTGCTTCGATAAGTTTGATTCCCAGTCTCTCAGCTTTCTTCAGGAATGGACCGACTTGGAACGCCAAGTGGCCGAGCTGGTGGAAAGCGTCCTGCCCAGCACCCCCAGCGCCGAAGAAAAGCGGACGCCCCCCACACCTCCTCAGGGCGCGCCGGCGTTGGGAGGGACTCTGAGCAACTGGGACGAGGCCATTCGCCAGAAATTACAATTGGATCAACGGGCTGGCGCGATGGAGGAGGCCATCGAGGAGTGCCTGCTGGAAAACCCGGACATTGCCGCCGACCTGCACAAAAAGGAAATGCTCCTCTATTGCCTGAAAAATTACATTAATATTCACCCTGATTTCGTGGACCGCCCCCCCCAGGAAAAGGTGGCGGAGGCTTTGCGCATGGCCAGGGAATTTCTCGGGAAAGAAGGACAGACACCGAACTGACCACCCCTCCCCTTCCCGGCACCAACCCCGCCGGGGTTCCCGTGGCCCGGCCCAGGCTTGGCTTGCCCATCGAAGGGTGCCCCCCCTCACCCTCTCTCGGGACCCGATCCCGCCACCCTGGCAGCCGAGGTGGGCGTGCCGCCGGTCCTCAGCTCCAATCGGTAATGTCGGCCACCCCCTAAAAGTGTTCCCGCAGGCCCTTTAATTTATGAATCAAGGTAAGGACCAGAAAGACCACCGCCACCGCTTCGCAAAGCAACAGAAACCAATAAAAACCATAAGTTATCATTAGTTAGCCTTTTCCCAGCCGACCGCGCTCGGGTCATCTGAGGAATGAGAGACAATGGTTCAAGAATCCGCTTCGGGTGCCAACGTTTCCTGAAACGCTCGGTTTTCTGTCAGTAGTGCAAGTCAAATGCCACCAGCCACTTTCCCCCCTAAAAGTAGCATCCCCCCGTCTTTGAGGACGGCAGCCGGTCGCAGGGCATTTCGCTTGCAGCCCTGAAAGTATAGACTCCAGGGGATATTGCTCCCCAGAAAGGGGAAAAGTCTAGACTCAGCCCGAGGGGGAAGTGGCTGGCCAATGGGGTCTCTTCGGGAGGAACGAGTGATCCGGGTGGTTAAGAAAATGGACCTTGGCGTTCAGAATACTGAACGACTGCGCCAGCCCGGGCAGTCTGATCCCCTTGGTGACCTGTCCGGCCGGAGGTGGGGAACGATGCCTTGGTTTTTCACCAGGAGCGCTGCCAGGGGCTGGGCAGGCCTTGGGGGCCGCTTTCCTGCTGCGGCGCGTCCCCCAGCCAGGGCCGGTCGGTGGCCCGGAAATAATCCCGCCGTCCCAGGCCCACCAGGCGGTCCCCCTGAAGAATCAGCGGCGTGAACCCGCCCCGCACCGTGCTGCTCCCTTCGTAATCCATGTTATGGGTTCGGTAAAACAGAAACAGGAAGCGTCCTCCAAGAAAATCGCCTTCCTCCTGGACCTGGGGCGGACCCATGATGGCTTCCACTTCCGCCCGGTTCATGCCGGGCTTCACTTCCTGTAAGCGAAAATAGACTTGAAAGATGCGCTCCTGGGGCCATTGGGTCAGCACAGTTTCGCCGCACCCTCCCAACAGTCCTGCCAGCAATATCGCCATGCAGATTCGACCCATGACCCCCTACCTGTCAGACGGCGATGGTAAATCATCCGGGACGGCCTGGCGCACCCAGAGCGGCGGCCGTCGGCCCCGATCCCCTTGCTCCGGGATCCGGCCGGTGGTTTCCCGGAGTAGCCGAACCCGCGCCTCAGCCCCTGAATCGCCAGGCGGTTCCCAACGTTCCCGCCAACCTCGCTTTGCCTGCTACTCTGAGGGAAATATAAGCCGTGGGAGACGAGGCGTCAACCTACGGGTGAGGAATACCCGCGCACCAAAGCGGAAGGGAGCCCCAGGCAGGGCGATCAGATCGAGCGCCCCGGGGTCGGTCAGGAATACCGCGGTCCCACAGATTTACCGGAGGGAGGGTTCCAGCGATGGGTTCTCCGCAGGTGACTCGCCAAGACTTTCCCGTTTCAGCGCCCGCTCCCGGTAAAAACTCCTCAGGCGCCGCCGGATGATCCTGCCCTCAGTCCCCATGGCGGCCAGGATGTGCTCCGTCAACGGGCTCAGATCCTCGTGGGCCAAGAAAACCGTCCGTTTGTTGCGCTTCATGGCCGACTCCTCGAAGCTTTTCCCGGGGGGTATTCAATTTCGATGCCAATCCCCGCAGCCTTGGGAGCCGGGCTCTTCCGCCGCTTCCCACGCTCCTCAGGTGCACAAGCCGGCAAGACGGCAAAAATTTCCCAGAAAACCGCGGAACCAATGGCCCACAGCCTCATCCTGCCGGTGGGCCTCCGCCACCAGGGTTGCGGGCACGACCCCGGAGTCACGCAGGGCCCAGTCGGCGTCGGCTTTCAGCCAACCTTCGACATCAGCCACCGCCGCATGGTTGTCGAACTGCAAGCCCACCACCCGGGGATTGCCTGCCATCCCCAGAGCCTCCACCGGTACGCCATCAGAAGTCGCCAGGATTTCCACTTCGGGCGGCACCGGCGGCAATGCCCCCTGGCCATGCCACTTGAACATGGGAAAGCGCTCCGGCAAACCCCGAAAGGCCGGGTGGCGGCTTCCCGCCGGGGTCAGGACGCCCATGGCGTAGCCGATCGATTTCTGCGGCAGGGGTCCCACCCGGCAGCCCAGCACATGAGCCAGGAGCTGGTGCCCCAGACAGAACCCCAGATACGGCCTGCCGGCGGCCAGCGCCTCCCGAATGAGGGCCTTCAACGGGGCCAGATAAGGGAAGCGGTCGTCTTCGTCCACGTTGGGGGACCCCCCTAGGACGATCAGGGCGCTGAATGCGGCCAGGGGCGGCAGAGGCTGGCGCCAAGCTTCCACCACCAGGTATTCCAGACCCAGATCCGCAAGGCCCCTTTGCAGATGGCCTCCCGGCCCTTCCCATGACATGTGTTGCACAATGGCCAATGGCTGTGTCGGCATAAAACCCTCCGGAGCGTTCCGGGGCGGGCCCCCTGAATCGGCAGCAAGGGGTGGGCAACCGGGGCCGGAAGCGCCTGCAGGAAAGGCGTCCAGGCCTGTTCCCTGAAGTCCTCCTTTTCCGGCGCCGAAACTTATGATACAGTGCCGCCTCGAAGCAGGAGGCGGGATGTCAGTGTTGCTTGAAAGCCGCCAAACCCTAAGGTATTACCGCTTTCCTGGCCTGAGTGCCTTTCCCGGGCTGCGGCACGGGGTGTTCACGCGTCAGGGAGGCGTCAGCCAGGGACCCTTCGCCGCCCTTAACGTCAGCTTCAGCGTGGGGGATCTGCCGGAGGCGGTGGGGGAAAACCGGCGACGACTGGCCGAGGCGTTGGGCCTGGCCACCTTGGCCAGCACCCGCCAAGTACATGGGACCGAAGCAGCCTTCCTCGCCCACGGGGCTCCCCACCTCCACGGGCCGGAGGGGGCCGAGGCCGACATCCTCATCACCCGCCAACCCGGGGTGGGCCTGCTCATCAAGCAGGCGGACTGCCAGGCGGTGTTCCTGTATGATCCGCACCAACGGGTGGTGGCCAACGTCCACTGCGGCTGGCGGGGGCAGGTACAGGAAATTTTGGCGCGGGCCGTCCGTCTCCTGGAAGAGACGTTTCACTGCCAGCCGGCGCACCTCTACGCCGCCATCGGGCCGGGCCTGGGACCCTGCTGCGCCCAGTTCGTCAATTATCAGCGGGAGTTTCCCCGGGAAATGTGGGGCTACCAGGTACGGCCGGGCTTCTTTGATCTGTGGCGCCTGAGCCGGGATCAACTCCTGGCCGCCGGTTTAACGGCGCGCCACATTGAGTGCGCCGAGCTCTGCACCCGCTGCCGTCCTCAGGAATTTTACTCCTACCGGCGGGACCGGCTCACCGGCCGCCAGGGGGCGGTCATCGCCCTGGCAGAATAATGGCGAACTGTCGTTCCGGGGGGCGGAATTCCTGGAACCTCCCGTCTCCCCCCGGACCCTCTGGCCGCCCCTTAGGCCTGGGGCGGAGTCTCCTTCTTGGTGAGCTTGTCCTTCAGGTCGCAATATAGCTGCTTGGCCTTGTCAATGCCCTTGTTCACCTGATCCGGATACTTCACCCCCACCACTGCGCCGGCCACAAAACACAACAGCCCGAAAATCAACATGCCCATGCCGCAATCCTTTCTGATTGGTTAAGGTATGGTCTTCTGCGATCAACCGCCAGGTTTTCAGGGAGGCGCTGCCAGCCGCTCCAGGGCCTCCCTGGCCAGGTTCCCCACGGTGGTTTCCTGGAAGTCCCCCCGGTCGTAGAGGCGTACAGTTGCGCCATCGCTGCCGAGGGACCTCAGGGCTTCCCGGGCGTCCAAAAGGCGCAGCCGGCCAGCGCACCAAGCCGCCAAGCCCCGCACCTCGGAGTCCCCGTCCGCCAGGCAGGCCACAATGAACGGCCCCACCTCCGCCAGGGCCTCCTGATGGACTTCTGCCAACCGACCCATCCCCCACAGCATGGGAGCCCGGGAGAAATCCTCTTCCAGGAAGCCGCAAAACATGGGAATAATATCCCGGATCACCGCCAGATTGTGCCGGCCGATCTCTCCCAGGGCCGCCGCCGCCCCCCAGCCGACGCTGGCGGAGTCCTCATTCAACAGCCACAACAAGCGGCCGACGACCTTCTGCACCTGCTGGGGATACGCCGCGGCCAGATGGCCCAGGCCCTCCAGGGCCCGCCAGTGCAAGAGGTCCTGGGGGTCATAGAAATATTGCAGCAGCAAGCGCACCACATTGCGCTCCCGACCGGCCAAGGCCACCAACCCGGCGTAATCGCTTTCCAGCAGCAAGGCGTTGATCTGCGCCCTGAGGGCACTCTGATCGGTCATCGGTCTCACGTGGAAAATCGTCGCAGAGAGGGTCGGGGAGCCTGACCCCCTGCCTTCTCCTCTAACTCCCCCCCTTTCCTGGATATCTTGGGAGGGAGGGGAGATGATCTGCGGCCCTTCAGGGACGGTTCCACTCTGCCTAAAAGGGGATGTCATCCTCCGGCGGCGGGGCGTCAGGCCCCCGCCACTCGGGTTCGGCCTCCCGCTCGGGGCCCCGGCCGCCGCCCCCCAGCATTTTCATGCCGTCCGCCACAATCTCATAGGAATACCGTTTGACACCCTCCTGTTCCCAGGTGTCCGAGCGGATCTTCCCTTCGATATAGACCAACTTGCCTTTGGCCAAATACTGTCCGCAGATCTCCGCCAGCTTGCCCCAGGCGGTGATGCGGTGCCATTCGGTGCGCTCCTGTTTCTGGCCGTTTTTGTCCGTAAAGGTCTCCGACGTGGCGATGCGGAATTTGGCCACCGCGGTGCCGCTGGCGGTGTAGCGCAACTCCGGGTCGGCCCCCAGATTGCCCACCAGGATCACTCGGTTAACGCCCCCAGCCATGCTTCCTCCTTTGGGGCCTGAAAGCTTCCAATTCCCATATCATAGAACCCTTGGCGCGGCAAGTGCAAATCATCACAAAGCCCCGCCTTCCCGTGCAGTGACTTCGGTGGCTTATGGTTGCCGGTCCCAATCCAGCAGGCGAAACTCCGGCACCAGGACCCCCTGGACATAGGTGATCCGGGGGGTGAAGGCCACCTCCAGCGGCCCGGTTTTAAGGGAACTTCCCACCCCGTCAAAGAGGATGGCTTCCTGAACGCATTCCTGTTGGGCCAACTGGAGCTTGAGGTGACGGTCGTTGATCACCCGGGTTCCCAGGCACCTGACCTGTCGGGCCACGAACACCGGCTCCGGATTGCCGGGACCGAAAGGTCTGAGCAATTCCAGATGGCTGAAGAACTCGCCATTCAACTCTGCCAGGTTCACTTCAGCGTCCACGTTCAAGGTGGGACGGGGAACCATGTCGCCCAGCTGGCGCTGGAAAGCCGCTTCCAGGCCAATCTGTAGGGCCTCCAGGTCGCAATCCGCGACGACGAAGCCGGCGGCCGCGGCATGCCCGCCGAACTTGAGGAGGTGATGGCGACAGACGTACAGCCCTTCATAGAGGTGGAATCCCTCAATGGAGCGGGCCGAGCCCCGGCCCAAGCCGTTTTCCAGACTCACCAAGGCCACGGGCCGGTAAAACGCTTCCATGAGTCTGGCCGCCACGATGCCCAGGACCCCCTGGTGCCAACCCTCCCCCGCCACCACCATTACCGGCCGCTGGTCCAGACCCTGCTCCCGGATCACTTTCAGGGCCTGCCGCTGCACCTCTTCCTCCAGGGACTGACGCTGGCGATTCAGGAGGTTGAGCTGTTGCGCCTGAAACCGCGCCTGGGGGAGGTCTGCCGCCAACAGCAGGGCCAACGCCCCCCGGGCTTGGCCCAGCCGGCCCGCGGCGTTGAGCCGGGGAGCCAGGCGAAAGACCAAGTCCCGGTAGGAGACGTGCCGGCCGTTTAACCCCGCCACCTCTTTCAGGGCCACCAGCCCCGGCCGCCGGGTCTCTTCCATCACCCTGAGCCCCTGGCGCACCAGGATGCGATTTTCTCCCACCACCGGCACCACGTCGGCCGCGGTGCCCAGGGCCACCAGATCCAGGTAATTCCTGAGGTTCGGCTCCCGGCGGCCCGCAAACCAGCCCTGGCGGCGCAGGTTGGCCCTGACCCCCAGGGCCAGCAGCAGCGCCACCCCCACGCCGGCCAGGGAGGCAAAGGGGTGTTCCGCCCCGGCCCGCTTGGGATTGACCACCGCCAAAGCCGGAGGCAGTTCCTCGGGCACCTCGTGGTGGTCGGTGACGATCACCTCCAAGCCCCGGCCCTCAGCCCAGGCCACCTCCTCCCGGTCGCTTATCCCGCAGTCCACCGTCACGAAAAGGCGCGCCAGAGACGCCAGTTCCTGCAACGCCTTGATATTGAGGCCATAGCCTTCGGTGAGGCGGTCCGGCACGTAAGCGAACGCCGGCGTTCCCAATTCCCTCAAGAATTGGTGCAAAAGGGTGGTAGCAGTGAGGCCGTCGGCGTCATAGTCCCCATAGATGACCACCGGCTCCCGGGACCTGACCGCCCGGGCCAGACGGGCCGCCGCCTCCTCCAGGTCCGGCACCTCAAAGGGCGAGCTCAGTTGCTGGAGGGACGGCTGAAGATAGGCCAGCAGGTCATCGTCAGCCAGGACCCTCCGATTCACCAGCAGCCGGGCCACCAACCGGGGGAACCCATGCCGGGCGCTGAGCTCCCGCACCTGTTCCGGCCGCTCCGGCAAGAGCCGCCACACCTTTTGCCGCATCGGAACTCCTTCAGGATGAGGTTGGGGGAGGGGCCTGGGGCCGGTGCTTTCCCGCCCCCTCCCCAAATCCCCACCCCCAACCCCTTGCAGGGTTGGGAGCCGGTGCTACTCCACCGTCTCCCCGGGTTTCAGCGGGAGGAGGTGGATGTCGGGCAGGTCTTTCAGGTGCTCCGCCAGTTCTTGGGGAGTGCCGGTGAGCACCGGGAAGGTGCCGTAATGCATGGGGATGACCCATTGGGGCTTGAGCAGCCGGCAGGCGTAGGCCGCCTCCGCCGGGTTCATGACGTAATGGCTGCCGATGGGCAGCATGGCCAACTCCGGGTGGTAGAGGTCCCGGATGAGCTCCATGTCCCGGAAGACCGCGGTGTCCCCGGCGTGGTACACGGTGAAGCCGTTGGGGAAGCCTATGACGAAGCCCACCGGATCGCCCGCGGGCACCATCTGCCCCTCCACTTCGGCGGTGGAGGAATGCACCGCCTGGGTCATGGTAATGGTGACCCCTTTGGCCGTGAATGACCCTCCTTTGTTCATGCCCACCACCTGGGACACACCCCAGCCCGCCAGGATCTGGCTCAGTTCGTGGATGGCCACGCATCCTGCCCCGGTTTTCCGGGCCACCGCCACCGTGTCTCCCACGTGGTCGCCGTGGCCGTGGGTTACCAGGATCAGGTCCACCTGACCCACCTCCTCCACCGGAGTGTTCAACAACGGATTGCTGAGCCACGGGTCGATAAGGAGACTGACCCCCTGCCCGGACAGCTTGAAGGCTGCATGACCATAATAGGTGATCCTGACCCCGCGACTGATCTTCGCCGCCATGGTCTCCTCCGTGTAATTTGTGGGCTGTTGAGGGGAAGGCCGGGGGAACCAAGTCCCCCCGCCCTCCCCCAAAATCCTTCTGGCCGTTGCTATTGCCCCACGATGCGTTCCAGAGCTTCCAGATTCTGGCGCATGCCCACGGCGATGAGGGTGTCGCCCGCCAGGAGGGCCGTTTCCGGAGTGGGGTTGAAGAGCATCTCGCCGTCAGCCCGTTTAATGGCCACCAGGATGAGGTTGAGCTCCTTCCTGATGCCCGTGTCCTTCAGGGGCACGCCGATGAGGGGGGAATGCGACCCCACCGCGATCTCCTCCATGCTCCACTCCACCCCCTGGTGCATGGCCAGCTCCATGAAGGTCACCACCGTGGGCCGAAGGATGCACTGGGCCATTTTGGTCCCCCCCATCTCGTAAGGCGACTCCACCCGGTCAGCCCCGGCCCGCAGCAGCTTCTGGCGGGCCCCCGGCTCTTCCCCCCGGGCGACGATGAACAGGCGGGGGTTGAGGCTGCGGGCAGTGAGTACGATATAGACGTTGCCCGCGTCCGAGCGCACCACCGCCACCAGCCCCTTGGCCCGCTCAATGCCCGCTTCCAGGAGCACCTCCTCCCGGGTGGCGTCCCCAGCCACATAAGAATAGCCCGCATCCTCCAGCCGGGCCAGGGCCTCGGGGTGGTTTTCCACCACCACCAGGGGAATCCCCGCCTGGTGGAGCTGCCGGACGATGATTTCGCCGATGCGGCCGAATCCGCAAATGATGTAGTGCTCTCGGAGCTGTTTCAGGTGCTTTTGCAACTTTCGCTTCCCCAGGGCCTCCCGGATTTCGCCTTCCACCACCACCCGGGCCACGGTGCCGAAGACGTAGAGCATGAACCCGACGCCCCACAGGATGAGCACCATGGTGTAAGCCCGGCCCGCCTGGGTGAGGGGCCGGACTTCGCTATAGCCCACGGTGGTCAGGGAGATCACCGTCATGTAGAGGGCCTCGAAGAAGCTCCAGCCTTCCAGCCAGACATAGCCCAGGCTGCCGAAAAAGAGCGTGGCGCCCAGAAGGACGGTCAAGATAGCCAGTCGCCGAAGCGTCATCCGACCCGCCGCCGGGAGGTGGCCGCCATGGACGCTCCTACCCGGTCACCAGTGCTTCCGCCGTATAGGCGTCGATGATCAGCACGTTGAAATAGCGCCCCTTCAGGCAGGCGCGGATGGCCTCGGTCTTTTCCAGGCCGCCGGCCACCGCGATGACCGAGCGGTCTGCCCGCTTGGCCCGCTCCCTCAGGTCCAGGGCCCCCATCCCGATGACCCGCCGCACCAAGGCCCGGAGATCCGGGTCCGAAGAGTCGGTGAGGGGTTCGCCCTGGGCGTTCACCGGGGTGTGGTTGATCTCCCCCACCACCCCCTTGGCCGCCAGATCCTGGGCGGTAAGCCCCAGTTCCTGGGACGCCAGGGCCCGAAAACCCGGCAGCGGCCCGGTGAGATAGCCGATGCCCAACACCATGAAGTCCACCTCCCAGATCTCCCGATAGCTTTTCAGGAGTTCGGGGTTGGCGGCCATCTGCGCTTCGTATTCCTCCTGGGAGAGGCCGGGGATGGAGGGCAGGTTGATGGCCGTGGCGTCCGGGTATTTGGTGCTCATCATCCCCACCAGGGCGTTGGCGGTGAGCCCCGGCATGGTGAGAATGGAGGTCATGGTCAGGGGGTAGAGATGCAGGCCGGTGAGGCGCTCCGGTTCCAGATAGGTAATGAGATAATACAGAGTCTTGCCGCCGGACAGGCCGATCCTGGCTCCGGCCGGCACCACCTCTTCCAGGTAATAGGCCCCGGCTCTGGCGATGGTCTTCTGGATGGCGTCGAAATCTCGCACCCCGGGGTCCACCACCCGCACCTCCCGCAGGTGGGGATAGCGTTGCTGGAGTTGGTCCTCCAGGTCGCTGCGCCGGGGGATAGCCGATTTCTCGAAGATAAAGGCCATCACCTGGGGCAGGGTGGTGTATTCCATTTCGTGCAGCCCCAGGCGGTGCGGCTCAAAGGGACCGTGTCGCCGCATATAGGTGGCGATGCGATTGGCCTCTTTCCGGGCTTCGTCGTAGGCCACGTCACTGAACAGATCCACCGGGCCGATGAGTTTGCCGTTGGAGATCTGATACCCGGCGGCGATGACCCGGGGCGGGCCGTCGAAGCGGATGGGCCGGGCATCGGCAAACCCCACCGGCATGAGCGGCCCGTGGTGAGAGCCCCGCATCCAGCCTTCCACCAGGTGCGGAAAGGCGAAGGGTTCCAGGGCCTCCCCCACCGCCGGGAAGCCTGACTGACAGCGGACGATCATCACCGGGTCATCTTTGCCCACATAGCGGCCGGCAATGAGGCCCAATTTCTGGGAGGAGGCCACCGCAGCCACCTCGTTGTCCCGCTTGCGATAGACATTCTCGATGACATACCGCCCGGTGGCCCCCACCAGCACCAGGAGATCATACATGTCCTCCGGGCAGGAGAGGATCCACTCCTTGTTCTCAAAGACGTCCAGCACCCGGAACCGGAAACCCCGGTGCATGGCCGGGTCGATGACCAGGCCAGCGGTGTTGAAGGGATCGGCGAACATGCGGAACAGGGGCAGGTTCCAGGCCCCGGGGGAGGTCTTGTCCGCCATGCAGATGACCACCGGTTCACTGGGACGCTCCACAAAGGCGACCTCAGCCACCCCGGGCCCCATGCCCTTGACGTTGCCGGAGAAGGTGTCCGCCAGCATATCCTGGCCGGCCCCGTAAAGCTTGAGTTGCTTGGCCAGCCGGGTCATGTCCATGAAGGTGTCCCAGGCGAAACCGTGCACCTCGGCGGCGTTCTCGCCCAGGAGGTGGGTCATGATGAGTTCGCAGTCGTCCCCCACGTTCAGGACCTGCCCATCCACAAGCAGACCCCGGGCAACGGCCGCCTTCACGCGCTCTTCCGCCAACGCCAGCATGTCCGGATGGGAGGTGCTGTGCCCCACCCATCCCCCCACATCCGCCTTAATTACCGAAAGAGTTATTCTTTCAGCTGCCATGGGACCTCCTTTTTGCGGCGTGCCGACAAATTCTCATGGTATCCGGCAGCGGGTTGTGGTAATCACTTGACCATGCAGCTTAAGCGTCTCGGATGGGTTCGGTGTTTGTGCTTTCCGGTTGTTACCCTCCTCCTGGTGAGTGGCTGCCGCAGCCTCGCCTTGCCGCCGGGCCCCGCCGGGGTGGCGCTCAAGCCGGGACACTACCTCCGGGAATATTACGCCGCCCCCGATTTTCAGCCGGCCCGCCACCGTTACGACCTGGCGCCCTTCGTCCTGGAGGCTTCAGCGGGCGTGGACCCGGCGGTCTTTCGCCTGCTGTTTCAGACCGAACTGGCCAAGGCCTTCGCAGCCAACGGCCTCGCCTTGTCCGCCGCCGAGGCCGACTGCCGGGTGGAGGCGGTGGTGCACCGGGTGGCGGTTTCTTCCGTCTTGCGCTTCCTGCGGGGCAGGAGTGCGGCGGAACTCCAGGCCTCCGGCAGCATTATCCAGGGCACTCGCCCCGTCTTCGCCTTCCGGGATGCCCTGCGCCTCACTTCCCCCCTGGCCCCCGGCCGGACGGACCCCAAAGAAACCGAGCTGCTCCTTCGGCAGCTTTCCCGGGCCTTTGCCCAACGCCTGGTGAACCAGCTGCTGCTTTACGGCTTGGCGGAATCGGGCTGAAGATCGGCGAACACCCGCAGCCATATCATCGGCCGCTTGTCGAAATTGGTGAGGACTTCAACCTTGCCGGCATACTTCCCCGGCTGCTCGGCCAGATTTTTCAAGGTAATCACATAGACCTTGCCGGGATCCTCCACCTTCAGGGAAACCCCCAGGCTTGCCGGCAAATTGTTTCTGATCTCCTTGATTTCCAAGGGATAAGCCAGGTAGGAAATGAGGCGCACCTGGGCCTCATACTTTTGCTTCACCGGACCCTTAAAGCGGATGATATGACTGGGGAGGATTTCGATCATCGGCTTGGACACCCCGGTAAGGATCAGCATCGCCTGGGGTTTGTCCGGGTCGTTGGTGCGGATGCGGGTCTTTTTCTCAAACGGGCCCTTCACCGAAAAGGATTTGAGCTTGAGGACGATCTTGCCCTCGGCCCCCGGAGGAATCTCCTTGTCATAGGAGGGCGCGGTGCAGGAGCAGTCCGGGTCCACCTCCAGGATCTGGAGGATATCGGTCCCGGTATTTTTTACGATGAAGGCATGGCTCTGCTCCAGATCCTGGGTAAATTCCCCGAAATCGCGGCTGGTTTCCGGGAACACCGCCTGGGGCCGGGCCTGAGCCGACGGCGGGAAGACCATGAACAGGATCACCAGCATAAGCCCGCAACATAAGGAGCGTATGGTGCTTTTCATAGGAACTGGATCGTTCTTTCCGTGGGTGTCAATGCTACCCGGGCCAAGGGCCGGGGTTTCCAATAGGTTCCATCATAACACAAAGCCTGGTTCCCCGGTACGCGAAAATGACCTCCGGCCCCCTTTGAACCGCGTCGCAGCCGGTATCACCCCGGGCGGTCCGGGTGTATAATGAGGCAGCCGGGGACGGACCTTTTCCCCCTCGCAAAACCCACAGCCACTCACCTGCAAGGAGAGCCAACCCCATGAGCCCTATGAGCCGGGTGAAGCGCACCACCAAAGAAACGGACGTGGATCTGACCCTGGAACTGGACGGCCGGGGCCGGGCGGAGGTGGCCACCGGCATCCCCTTTTTCGACCACATGCTCCACCTGTTCGCGGCCCACGGCTACTTCGACCTGACCCTCAAGGCCGCCGGCGACCTGGAGGTGGACCAGCACCACACCGTGGAGGACGTGGGCATCTGCCTGGGCCAGGCCCTCCGGGAGGCCCTGGCGGCCCGGCCCGGCATCCGGCGCTACGGCGCGGCCCGGGTGCCCATGGACGAGGCTCTGGCGCAGGTCACCGTGGACCTCTCCAACCGCCCCTTCCTGCACTTTGCGGTGAAATTTCCCCCGGGCGGCGCCGGCCTGGACCCCCAGCTGGTCAAGGAGTTCTGGCGGGCGGTGAGCGTGCACGGCGGCCTGACCCTGCACATCGAGGTGCCCTACGGCGAGAACACCCACCACATCATCGAGGCCATCTTCAAGGCCGCGGGCCGGGCCCTGGACGAAGCCACCCAACCCGAGCCCCGGGCCGAAGGCGCGCCGTCCACCAAGGGAATGTTGTAAGGAGAACGGATTTGAGGGGAGAGCCGGAAGGGCCAGGCCCCCCCGCCCTCCCCTCAAACTCCCCTCCCAGCCCCTCGAGGTAGCTCTGGCTTTCAGCCAGGGCTGATTGATGGAGGGGAACCCATGGGCTGGCCTCATCATCTTCTGCCTGTTGGTGCTGCTCTGGACTTGCTGGAAGGGAGGGGACCTGTGAGTTGACCGAGACCGGCGGTCAAGATTGCCAGCCGGGCGACCGGCCTGGACCTTTAATGGTGAGGGCGGGTTTGAAACCCGCCCCTATTTCTCTTCAGGGGTTGGGGAGTGGGGGCAGGGGTCCGTGACCACTGACTTCGCTCCCAATCTCTTTTTTCACCCGTCCACTGCCCCGCCCCGCACCGCCCGGCCCAGTTCCGGCGGCTGCGGCGGCCGGGTCATGAGCTCCTCCACCTTCTCCTCCAGCCGAGCGATGAGGGGCGGCAGCGTCCCGGGATCCAGGGCCGAGACGGCCACCCCCTGGTGGATGCGGCATTGCAGAGCCGCCAGATTGGCCGGGGCCAGGTCCGTCTTGTTAAACACTTTGAGCACCGGCTTGGCATCCAGACCCAGGGAGGTCAGAATCTGCTCCACCGCCTCCATGTGTTCCAGGAACCGGGGATTGGCCAAGTCGACGACGTGGATGAGCAGGTCCGCGTCCTCCAGTTCCTCCAGCGTGGCCTTGAAGGCGTCCAGCAGCTTCTGGGGCAGGTTCCGGATGAACCCCACCGTGTCGGTGATAATGACTTCCCGCTCCCGGGGAAAGCGCAGCCGCCGGGTGGTGGGGTCCAGCGTGGCGAAGAGCCGGTCCTCGGCCAGCACCTGGGCCCTGGTCAGGGCATTGAACAGGGTGGATTTGCCGGCGTTGGTGTACCCGATGAGGGAGAGCACCGGCAACTGCTGGCGTTTGCGCCCCTCCCGGCGCACCCGCCGTTCGGCCCGCACCTGCTCCAGGTCGCGCTGGAGCCGCTGCAGGCGTTCCTGCATCCGCCGCCGGTCGATCTCCAGGCGGGTCTCCCCGGGACCCCGGCCGCCGATGCCACCGGTGAGGCGGGAAAGGGAGTCGTCCCGGCCCCTGAGGCGGGGCAGGAGATATTTCACCTGGGCCATTTCCACCTGGAGCTTGCCTTCCCGGCTGCGGGCCCGCTGGGCGAAGAGGTCCAGGATGAGCTGGGTGCGGTCGATGACCTTAAGCTCCGTAAAATCTGTAATGGAGCGCACTTGGGAGGGACTGAGCTCGGCGTCGAAGACCAGCAGGTCCGAACCCAATTGCAGCGCCTGGAGCATCAGCTCCGAGAGCCGGCCCTTGCCCATGAGAAAGCGGGCGTCGAAGCGCTCCCGTTTCTGGAGGATGGCGGCGGCCACTTCCAGACCGGCGGAACGGGCCAATTCCCCCAGTTCCGCCAGGGACTCCTCGGCGGCCAGGCGGTCCCGGCCGGTAACCCCGATGAGGATGGCCCGCTCCCGGTCCGGGTGCTCCCGGCTCTCCCCGGCCCGGGCCAGTTCCTCTTCCAGGGAGGCCACCAGGGCGGCAAAGTCCAGGTCCACCCGGGCCGCATGGTCGAAGTCCAGCACGGCCCAGCCCCGGCCGTCCGCTTCCCGGGGCAGCAGGTAAGCCGCCTGCACCGCTCCCGCCCTTCCGGCGGGCGTCACCGCCACGGCCGCCACGGCATCCAGCCGGAGAAGCGCCAGGTCCATGAAATCGTCCTGATTCAAGGGGCTGGCGTCCAGATGGGTATGAATCAGGCGCAACCCCTTGAGCCGTCCCCGGGCGCCCCGCTCCCGGGGTAGGAGGGGAAGGACCAGCCCTTTGGCGTCCCCCACAATGACATAGCTCACCTGGCCGGCCCGGTCCAGCAACACCCCCACCTGCCGGTGGAGATCGGCGGAGAGTTCCGCCAACTGACGGGCCAACTCCGGGGTCAGCAGTTCTTTGGGAGGCACCCGGCGCCGGTAAAGGCGCTCCAGCCGCCGGAGCTGCTCATGCTTGAGGCCGATGAGATTGCCCAAGGGTTTATGGATGACGCATACCTCGCTTGAAATTCTCCCCCTCACGGCTGTCCTCTCCCCCGACGGAGGGAAAAAACAAAAAGATAGGATGGGGGAGGGGTGTGGAAGAGGGGGCAAGGAGCCACCGCCCCGTAACCCCCTCCCCCGCCACACTCACCTGAGCCGCCGGATAACGTTGGCGGCTGCGGCGATCTCCGGCTGCAGGACGTCGGCCAGGGCGATGGAAAGGCCGGCGCCAGCCAACAGCGCCATGACCAGGGTGTCCAGGCTCACGGCATAGTGTCTCCTCAGTCCGCTCCTCAAATTGGACAGGCCGGCCATGGTACGGGCCGCCTCGCCGAAGACCTGGCCGCTGGCCAGCCAGCGCACCGCCTGGACGGCCTCCCCGGTACGGCTCAACGCGTCAGGCCAACTCAGGTTGGGCAAAACCGGATCGAAAATCAGGCGCTCCGGAGGGAGGCCGGCGGCCAGCGCCTGTTCCGAGAGTTCCATGGCCAGATTCAGCTTCTCTTCCAGGCCCGGGGGCGAAAAGGACCGTTCATCCAGCAGGAGCACCACTAGGTCGCAGTCGTGTGCCACCGCCAGAGGGAGAATTTCCGCCAGTTTGCGGGGCTCCAGGGTCAAGGCGCTTAAAATCGGCTGGTCCCGGCAGACCGCCAGTCCCCGGGCCAGAGCTTCCCCCTGGGGGCTGTCCAGGATAAGGGGAAGGTCCACCGCCTCCTGCACCGCCTCCACCAGGAAGGCCATCCGGTCCAGGCGGCGTTCCGGAAGGTAGCCGGGGTTGAGGTCCAGGAGTTGGGCCCCCGCCTCCTGACAGCGCCTGGCCAGCTCCTGAAGCGGGGCCGGATTGAGGTCGGCCAGGGCCTGGGCCACCCGGGGATTGGCGGCGGTGAGGCAGTCGGCAGCCAGGCGGATCATGCCTGCACCCCTCCCCCCCGAGCCCTCAGAGTCTCATGGGTGCGGGCCGCCTGTCCCTCCAGGCCGGACAGGGCCTGCTGAAGGCGGCTCTGCCAGGTGCGCTGGGACTCGGCCTCCGGGCAGAGCGGCAGGTTGGCCAAGGCGATGGCCGCTGCCCCCCGGCCGGCGCCGGCCAGAAGCTCGGCGGCCACCTTAAGGTCGGCCACCAGATGGCGCCGGCAGTGCCGGCCCGCCGCCGCCACCAGGGCCAGACCCTGGACGGCCGCGGCGATGATCCTTCCCGGCGTCTCGGTGGCCTCCGCCACCGCGTCCAGCAAGGCCTCGCTTCCCGCAGCCCGGGCCCGGGACAGCCGTTCATAGGCCCGGACATCGGCTTCCTGGAGCTCCCGCAGATGGACAGCCAAACGCTCCAACTCGGCAAGTCGTTCATCTTCCGGTCCCGGCCCGCCTTGGTTGCCACGCCGTCGCCGGTGCTCCAGGTGCGCCACCTTGCTGAGCAGCGCCACCGCCACCCGGGCGCTGAAGGCGGCTGCGGCGCCGCCCCCCGGGTCCGGCCGGGGCCGGGCCAGTTCGGTAAGAAAATCCTCTGTCATTTCGCCGCCCGCGCGATGGAGATGACCTCTGGGTGACCCCACCGGATATAGTTATGCTTGTAGTTTACCTGATTTTTGTCGAAATTGTGAGACGGAGCGCCATGCTTTTAACGTGAAGGGCTGAGCCTGGTTCCCCGGTCCCCCCGGCCGGCCAGGGCTGTTCTCCCCTGTCCCTGCCGGGCAGCAGCCCCGAACCTTGCGGAGAATGCCCAGCCTGCATATAATGTTATTAAAGGCAGGGGTTAGACCGCAACGCCGCCGCTTTCTTCCCTCAGTCGGATGGTTGCCCCAGGCCGGAGGGGGAAGAAGCGGATATTTTTTCTAAACTATGGGAGCCGCAACGCCGTGACCGCCAGCACTTCAGCCGCTCAGGGTGAGAGAGAATCCCAAGAGCGCGCCAAATCAGGCAAACTTGCCGGCATCAACTTCTCCTTGAAGCCGGAAGAGCTGGAAGCCTACCTGAATGAATACGTCATCAAACAGGATGAAGCCAAGAGCATCCTGGCCACCAAGGTCTGCACCCACTTCAACCGCATCCGCCACTACCTGGAGCGCGGCCGGGAACCGGAATCCGGGGTGGGGGCCATTAAGAACAACATCATCCTCATCGGCCCCACCGGCGTGGGGAAAACCTACCTGGTCAAGCTTATCGCCAAAAAGCTGGGGGTGCCCTTCGTCAAGGGCGACGCCACCAAGTTCAGCGAAACCGGCTATGTGGGCGGAGATGTGGAGGATCTGGTGCGGGACCTGGTCCACGCCGCCGATGATAACCTGGAGTTGGCCCAATACGGCATCATCTACCTGGATGAAATTGATAAAATCGCCTCATCCCACGCCTGGTGGGGCCCGGACGTCTCCCGCACCGGCGTGCAACGAGCCCTTTTGAAGCCCATGGAAGAAACCGAGGTGGACCTGAAGGTGGCCCACGACCCCGTGAGTCAGATTCAGGCCATTGAACACTACCGCCGCACCGGCAAGAAAGAGAAGCGCACCATCAACACCCGTCACATCCTGTTCATTGTCAGCGGCGCCTTCAATGGCCTGGACAAGATCGTCAAGGAGCGGCTGGCCAAGCAGGAGATCGGCTTCGGGGTCAAGGCCACCACCAAGGAATACGAGCGCGGCCTCCTGAAACAGGTTACCACCCAGGATCTCATCAAATACGGCTTCGAGTCGGAATTCGTGGGACGGCTGCCGGTCATCGCGGTGTTGGAGGAACTCACCGCCGAGGACCTTTACGAGATTCTGGCCAACCCCAACAACCCCATCATCACCAGCAAGAAGCGGGACTTCAAGGCGTACGGCATCGACATCAAGTTTGAAGACGCGGCCCTGCGCCTGCTGGCCGACAAGGCGGCCCGCCATAAAACCGGCGCCCGCGGTCTGGTGAGCGTTATCGAGCGGGTGCTCATCGGCTTTGAAAAGCGTCTGCCTTCCACCGAGATCCGCCAGTTCCTGGTGACGCCTGAGGTGGTGCGGCACCCCAAGGAAGAACTGGAGCGCCTGCTGGCCGCCCCCGACGATCCGGCCCGCCTGGAACGTTTCGCCCAGGCAGCCGCCCGGGAACGGGAACTGCTGAGGCAGTCCGTCCGCCGCCGGGAGCAGGAACTCCTCACCCTCTACCACCTGCCCCTGACGGATGCCCGGATGGAACTGATCATCAGCCAGTATTTGAAGTGGGACGGGGACCTGAAGGGGGCCCTGGAAGAGGTGGCCCTACTCCTCCAGGAGGTGAGGCGGTTCGAGGAAGATTTCTTTGAAAAACACCTCATCGAAATCCACTTGGACGACGAAGCCACCGACGGGATCCTTAAGCAGGCCGCGGCGCAGGGAATTTCAGCCCGCAAGGTCTGCCAAAACCTCTCCCACGACCTGGAATACGCCCTGAAGCTGGTACGCGATCGCACCTCCCAGCACATTTTTTTGCTTACCCGGGAGGCCATCCAGGATCTGGATGCTTACCTTAATGAGTTAATCAGGGAACACTACCAAACCACCCTGTTCCGGGAGTAACCCGAGGGTGCATCTAGGGGGAGGGCCTGGGGATCAGGGTCCCTGACCCCCCTGTGCCCCCACACCCTTCAAGGAGAAGGCATGGTCGGGGTATCGAAACTATATTGCGGGGCGGTGGAGGCCGGCGACGTGCTGCGCTACGGGCATGGCGCCCGTCGGGCCAAGGAACTGCCCTCGCACCTGCTGCAGTTTTCCGCGGATAAAAAACCGGTGGTGGTGTGGAACGTCACCAAGCGGTGCAATCTCAAGTGCCTGCACTGTTACGCCCAGGCCACGGCCAAAGCCGCGCCCGATGAGCTCACCCACACAGAAGGCCTCGCGCTCCTGAAGGACCTGGCCGACTTAGGGGTGCCGGTGGTGCTCTTTTCCGGAGGCGAGCCCCTGATGCGTCCGGACCTCTTTTCCCTGATCGAGCGCGCCGTCAGCCTGGGGATGCGGGCCGTGATCTCCACCAACGGCACCCTCATCACCCGGGAGGTGGCTGGCCGTCTCCAAACCCTGGGGCTCTCGTACGTGGGCATCAGCCTGGACGGCACCCAACCCACCCACGACCGCTTCCGGGGCGAGGCGGGCTCTTTTGCCGCTGCCATGGAGGGCGTGAAAAACTGCCAGGAAGCTGGGTTGAAGGTGGGGTTGCGCTTCACCGTCAGCCGGTTGAACTACCGGGAGGTGCCGGCCATCTTCGACTTGGTGGAGGAACGGGACATACCCCGCATCTGCTTCTACCACCTGGTGTACACCGGCCGGGGCAGCAAGCTTCTGGACCAGGCCTTAAGCCACGCCGAAACCCGGGAACTGGTGGACCTCATCTGCGCCCGCACCAGGGCATTGTTCCAGGCCGGCCGGCAGGTGGAGGTCCTCACCGTGGACAACCATGCCGACGGCCCTTACATCTACCTTAAACTCCTGCAAGAGGACCCGGCCCGGGCCTCCCAGGTGCTGGAACTCCTGCAGATGAACGAAGGCAACAACTCCGGGCGGGGCATCGGCTGCGTCAGTTGGGAGGGTTCGGTGCACGCCGACCAGTTCTGGCGGCATTACTCCTTCGGCAACGTCCGAAAGCGGCCGTTCAGCCGGATCTGGACCGACCTGGGCGACCCGCTCATGGCCCGGCTCAAGGACAAGAAGCGCTACGTCACCGGGCGCTGCGCCGCCTGTAAATGGCTGAACGTCTGCGCCGGCAACTTCCGGGTGCGGGCCGAGGCGGTCACCGGCGATCTCTGGGCCCCGGACCCGGCCTGCTATCTGACGGACGAGGAGATCGGGATAACCTGAGCCGGGAAAGGGGTGCCGGGGGCGGAGCACCTGCTAGCCTCCCCCCGATTGCAGCATGCGGACAAAATTGAGCCGGGGCCGGCGGAACCTCACGTCCCGCCAGCCCCGGTCCTGTTGGGGGGGTCGGCAGGGAGGGCCACAGGCAGGGGCTTGGGGTTCCCCGGCCTTTCCTCCCGCCCTCTTCCTAAATCTTGGTGACGTTCACCGCCTGCAGCCCCTTGGGGCCCTCGTTCACCTCGAACTCCACCTCGTCGTTTTCCTTCAGCGTGCGGAAGCCTTTGCCCACGATGTTGGTGTAATGCACGAACAGGTCCGGCCCTTCCTCCCGCTGGATGAACCCATACCCCTTGGCCTCATTGAACCACTTGACCCTGCCGGTGTAGCGCATACCTCCTCCTGAAGTGAATCACCCCATCAGTTGCCGGCATTGAGAGCGGGGCAGGGCATAAAAAAAACGGTCGGCGGCCGCCGAACCGTTCCTTTTCTACGTCCTAAAAATGAACTCCCCAGACACTGCCAGCATCGCCCGAACCAGAGAATGTCCCTGCTTAGCATGGAAAACCCGCGCCTGTCAAGGAATTTCCGCAAGTGCCTCAATTTTCTCCGGCAGCTTCCGGCTTCTTCAACTCCTGGCCCATAAGCAGGCGGAGGTGGTCCTCCACACAGTCGCCCAGCACCTCCAGGTTGTAGCCCCCCTCCAGGACGCTCATGCAACGCTTCTCAGCGGTATCCCGGGCCAGCCCCGTGAGCAGGCGGCCCATGGCGGCATACCCCGCCCGGGTCAATTTCTGGTGCGCCAGGGGGTCCAGGCGGTGGGCATCGAAGCCGGCGGACACAAGAACAAACTGCGGCGCAAACTCATAGAGCCGGGGCATGCCCTCTTGCTCCAGCGCCTCCAGATATTCGGCGTCGCCGCTGCGGGGCGGCAGCGGCAGGTTCAGGTTGAAGCCCTCGCCTTTGCCCTTGCCCCGCTCCTTGCGCCGGCCGGTGCCGGGATAGCAATAATCCGGATCCTCGTGCAGGGAGAGGTAAAAGACCCGGGGGTCCTCCTCAAAGAGATGTTGGGTGCCGTTGCCGTGGTGCACGTCCCAGTCCACGATGGCCACCCGTTCCAGGCCATGCTGCTCCAAAAGGTAGACCGCGGCGATGGCCACGTTGTTGAAAAAGCAGAAACCCATGGCCCGGTTGTACTCGGCGTGGTGCCCCGGCGGCCGGACGGCGCAGAAGGCGTTCTCCACCCGGCCCTGCATCACCGCCTCGGCCCCGGCCAACACCCCTCCCACCGCCAACAGGGCGATTTCATAGGATTTCTCGCAGATGCCGCAATCCGGCACCATGAAGATGCTCTGCTTTTTGGCGCAGGCCTGTTGAAACCGCCGGACATAGTCAGGGGCGTGCACCTTCTCCACCCAAGGAAGGGCGTCCTCCCGGGGGCTCAAAAGCATCAGGTCTTTGAGCAGACCGGAGAAATTGAGGCGTTTGATAATGGCACTGAGCCGCGCCGGTTGTTCCGGATGCCAGCTTCCGGGATCATGCAAGAGATAACGGTCATCGTACACCAGACCGGTGGTAAACGGCATCTCAGCCTCCTTCATAAAAAAAACCGCCCGCCTGGGCGGTCTTGTTCAAATTATCGCAATCCGGTGAGGGAGTAAAGGGTTTTATGGGGGAAGGGCCCGCAGCTGTGGCCAGCGGATAGCGGCCCAAGAAAGTGAATCAGGCTCCTTCCCAGATACCGCCCGCTATCCGCCAACCTTTGCCGTCACTGTTCACTTCTTCACGAAGCGCTTCTCCACTTCTTCCCATTTAATATTCTTCATGAAGGCAGCGACATAGTCGGCGCGTTTCAGGCCGTAGTCGATCATGAAGGCGTGTTCGAAGCAGTCCAGCACCAGAATGGGGTTGAGGCCGGCGGGGTGTCCGACGTCGTGTTCGTTGATCCACTGGTTAAAGATGATGCCCTGAGCGATATCCTGGTACACCACCACCCAGCCGATGCCCCGCATGGTGGCGGTGGCCATGAAATCCTTGGCGCAGGCGTCAAAAGAGCCGTACATGGCTGCTGCAGCCTGCATCACGGTGGGGGCCTTGGTGGGGTCGCCGTCCCCGCCCAGGTTCTCGAAGTAAAGCTCATGCAGCCGCATGCCGTTCCATTCCCAACCCAGGCGGCGTCTCAGTTCGGCCGCCTCGTAGTCTGCCTGTTTGCCGTCCTTCAGCATGGTCTGAAGGGTCTCCATCACCTTGTTGGTGTTGGCGACATACCCCTGGTACAGGGTGAAATGGTTTTTAAGCAAGGTTTCGCTGAAGCCTTGCATCCCGATGAGGTGGGAATAGTCAAGGACCGCGTATTTCTTCATGCGTCACTCCTTTCCGGCCCGGGAAGGCTTGAGGTTTTTTCTAAAGATAGTCCGCGGTGGCTGGGAATCAAGACGGGACAGGCAATTTTAACGATATTTATTATTAGAAAGTTATTTTTCCGAAAATAATCCAAAAGGCCATTTCCTTTGCCTCTCCAACGGGTTTAGCGTAAAATAGAATGTTATCAGAGGGAAGGGAAACGGCCTTTCCGTCCCCTCCCCCGCCCTTCCAGCCTGCTCGCCTGAAAAGTTCGGGTGCAAATGGCAGGTGGGGCAGAAAGGTGCCCGGCCCATCCCTTAAGAGCGCGAGGGATTTTCTAACCGGCGGATTCCAGGTCCTCGGGGTCCAGAAGACCCTGCTCCAGCAGGGCCGCCTCCAACTGGCCCAGGGCCTGTTTAAAGGCGGGGTACAGCCCCACCGCCAGGGACACCCCCTTGCGGGTGGGGACCCAGACGTCTTCCTCGTCCCCCGGCACATGCACCCGGATGTCAATGAGGCGATGGCCCTTAAATTCTGATAATGACAGGAAAATCACTTCCCGGGCATTCTTGGGAACCTTGCTGATGGGCTCGGCCATGCTTCTCCCCCGTACATGGTGCCGGCAACCCGCCGGCTTGGCAAAGACTTCGCCTATCTCTCAGATTTTGTCAACCCCTTGAGGGGAGTTTGAGGGAGGGACGCAGGGGGCTGCGACCCCCGGTCCTCCTCCCGCAATACCACCCATCGGATGACACGCATGCAGCTTTACAACACGTTGACTCGGAAGAAGGAGGCCTTTACCCCTCTTAGGCCCGGCAAGGTGGGCCTTTATGCCTGTGGGGTGACGGTCTATGATGATGTGCACCTGGGGCATGCCCGCTCCGCGGTGGTCTTTGAGGTGCTGGTGCGATATCTCCGGCGGCTTGGGTTTGAGGTTACCTGGGTGCGCAACTTCACCGACATCGACGACAAGATCATCAAGCGGGCCCAGGAAACCGGGATGACTTGGGACCAGGTGGCCGAACACTACATCGCCTCTTTTCAGGAGGACATGGCCGCCCTGGGGATCCCCCCGGCCCAAATCGAGCCCAAGGCCACCGACCACATTCCGGAGATGCTGGAGATCATCCGCAGCCTCATGGACAAGGGGTTTGCCTATCAGGGCCCTACGGGCGGCGACGTCTATTACCGGGTACGGAAATTCCCCGGCTACGGGAGGCTTTCGGGCCAGAGCCTGGAGGACCTGGAGGCCGGCGCCAGGATCGAGGTGGACGAGGCCAAGGAGGACCCCCTGGACTTCGTGCTCTGGAAGGCCTCCAAGCCCGGGGAACCCGCTTGGGAGAGCCCTTTCGGGCCGGGGCGCCCGGGCTGGCACATCGAATGCTCGGCCATGTCCATGAAATACCTGGGGCAAACTCTGGACATCCACGGCGGCGGCCGGGACTTGGTCTTTCCCCACCACGAAAACGAGCTGGCTCAGTCCGAAGCGGCCAACGGCGTGCCTTTCGCCCGTTTCTGGGTCCACCACGGCCTCCTCACCATCAACCAGGAGAAGATGAGCAAATCCCTGGGCAACTTCTTCACCGTGAAGGAGGTGTTGGCCCGCTTTCCCGCGGAAGTGGTGCGCTTCTTTCTGATCAACGGCCACTATCGCAGCCCCCTGGACTTCTCCGATGCCGCCCTCAGGGAGGCTGCCGCAGCCCTCTTGCGCCTCTACGCCACCCTGGCCAAGCTGGAGGAGATTCTGCGGGAGCACCCGGCCGCGGCGGAATCACCCCCTGCGGAGGTAGCCCCGGCCAGCCTCACCGCCGAAGAGGTGGAGCGCCTCCTCACCCTGGCGGCTCGCTTCGACGCCGCCCTGAACGACGACCTGAATACCGCGTTGGGGTTGGGCTACCTCTTCGACGCGGTGCGCCTCACCAACCGCTTGTTGGAAAGCCCGAGCGCCGATCCGGGTTATCTGGCGCTCCTGGCCCTGACGCACCGGAACCTCAAAGAACTGGGAGGAGTGCTGAACCTGCTCCAGGACGACCCCCAGGAGATGGCGATTCTGCTGCGCCACCAGGGGGGGGAACTGCAGATCGCCCCCGAGGAGATCGAACGCCTCATCGCCGAGCGCGCATTAGCCCGGAAAAACAAGGACTTCGCCCGGGCCGACGCCATCCGGAAGGAATTGACCGACAAGGGGATCCTGTTGGAAGATACGCCCCAGGGAACCATCTGGCGGGTTCGGGGGTGATCTGGCGGATCGGGGCGGACTGAAAGACGGACAACCCCCATGAAGTAAATCATCCGGGGGCATTGCCATCGCCGCGACCTGCCCCGCCACCGCTGGTTGCTTGAACTCCCATGCGCGCCTTGGTTATCCGCCAACTCACCGATTCCCTGCCGACCATCGGCCTCGTCGCGCTCTCTCTGATGACCTCTCTTTATTGGCTGGCCACCACCAACGCCGACCCCGACCTCTGGGGATTTCTCGCCTTCGGCCGCCTCTGGTGGGAAACCGGCAGGTTCCCCTATCAGGATGTCTTCACCTTTCTGCCCACCCACCCTGTTTGGGTCTATCATGAATGGGGTGCCGGAATCCTGTTTTTCCTGCTGCACCATGCCGGGGGGTTCGAGGCCCTGCAGCTTCTTAAACTGGCAGCCGGGATGGCTCTGTGGGGCTGCATGTTTTGGGGGGCCAAGCTTAGGGGGGCTGGCCCGGTGAGCGTCGCGGTGACGTTCCTTCTCCTGCATCCCTTGTTTGTCATAGGCTACAGCCCGGTGCGGCCACAAATCTTCACCTTCTTCTTCTTTGCCCTGACCCTGGTGATCCTCGAAGGAGCCAGAAGGACAGGCGCCTGGCCCATATTGCTGTGGCTGGCACCCATGCAGGTCGTCTGGTGCAACCTGCATGGCGGGTTTGTGGCCGGGTTGGGCTTGATCTTCCTCTACTCCCTGGGCGAGGCCCTCTGCCGCCGACCCTGGCGGCCATACGCCTACACCCTGGCTCTGGCCGGCGCCGCCACCCTGATAAACCCCTATTTTTTCAACTACTGGGAATATATTGTTTCTGCCGTGGTGATGCCTAGAGCTGAAATTCGGGAGTGGGCTTCACTATGGCGCGTGTTTCAGGAAGACCATCCGGCCATTACCCTCGCTCCCCTGATCATTATGCTGATAACGTGCCTTACGGTCCTGGCGGCCCGATGGCGGGATGTCACCTCGTTATTGATATTAGGCATCACCCTCTTTCTGGGAGTGAGACATTACCGGCATCTTACCCTCTTCTTTATCGTAGCGGGAATCTTTCTGCCGCCGTTGCTCACCCGGCTTTGGAGAACATCTTCTCATTTCCGGCCTTTGCAATCGGCGGCAGCCAGGCACTGGCATTTGCTATCCCCCCTTATCCTGGTTAATATTCTCCTCTGCTTGTTCATCGTCGGAAAGCATTTCATCGGCCGGCAGCCCCTCAGCTTCACCATCCCCTCATGCGCCGAGGCAAGGGCAGATATCCGGGTGCAATATCCGGTGGGGGCCCTGGAATACATCAAGCGGCAGGGCCTTAGCGGCAACCTGCTCACCGAATTTGCCTGGGGGGAATTTCTCCTTTGGAATCTCTACCCCGGCTGCCGGGTGGCCCTGGATGGTCGCTATGAAACGGTGTATCCTCCCGAGGTGGCCACGCGCTACTTTGCCTTTTTCCGAAATCCCGGAGAACATCGGCAGTTTCTGCGCGATTATCCTCCTGCGCTCATCCTCGTAAGAGCCCGCCGACCGGTGGCCGAATTTCTGCGCCGGGAACCGGGCTGGCGGGAGGTTTACACGGATACGGGCAGCGCCCTCTTTCAAAGGCAGTAGGGCATCCCTTCCCTTCTCTACCTTGAAGAAGGAGCAACACTTTGGGTCCTTGATCTTTTTTGCACCATGTCTTATTATTAAGTATGGCTTGAAGATCCTTGAGCCGTACAACGATTCGGGGCATTGAGGCCCACGTTCATTCAGCCCGCCACCCTGACTCCCCCACCAGACTCCGGGCAAGTGCTCCATCTGGGAATGTCCCATCAGGAGGAAGCCATGGCCCTTCCCCTTCCCCAGACCCAGGCGACCATTCGGTCTGCCACCCGTCGTGACTTGCTCGGCGTCCTGGACATCGAGTCCCGGACCTTCGATCACCACTGGGACCGCTACCAGTTCCAGGCCTCACTGGACGACGTCTTCCTGGTGGCCGAGGACCTGGCCGACCACCGCCTCATGGGCTACATCATCGCCTGCTGCTGCGCCCTCTCCCGCCGGGGCGTCATCCTCAGGGTGGCGGTGCACCCTGATTACCAGCGCCACGGTGTGGCCACCGCTCTGCTCCAAGCCGCCTTCGCGCACTTGAGGCGCCTCAATCTCAAGGAAGTGGACCTGGACGTGGACGTGCTCAAGGCCGGCGCCCGACGCCTCTACGAAAAGGTGGGCTTCCAGGTGGCCGAGGTCATCTCCCTGGACCAGGAAGACGACGAAGAAAGCTTCTACATCATGCGCCGGAGTTTGGAGGGGCCGTGAAGGGGTGAGAGTTTGTGGGGGGAGGGAAGTGGCTTCGAAGCCCCTTCCCTCCTCCCTCACCCCCCTCCCAACCCGCGTATGCTATAATTCTTCAGGAGCTTTGAGGGGAGGCGGGGTTCCCCGCCTCCCCCTTCAACTCTTCGCACCCAGAGCCGATGATATCTTTCCAGGGAGGGGACAGGGATCTGCGACCCCTGGCCCCCTCCCCGGAAAATCCACTCATACGCCTATGCCCGACGCCTTCCGCCTCATCACCGATTTCACCCCCCGGGGCGACCAGCCCCGGGCCATCCGGGACCTGGTCCAGGGCCTCCGGGCTGGCCATCCTCACCAGGTGCTCCTGGGAGTGACGGGGTCGGGCAAGACCTTCACGGTGGCCAACGTCATCGCGAAAGTCAATCTCCCCACCCTGGTATTGGCCCCCAACAAGACCCTGGCGGCCCAGCTCTACGGCGAGTTCAAGGAGTTCTTCCCGGACAACGCGGTGGAGTATTTCGTCAGCTATTACGATTATTACCAACCCGAGGCCTATATCCCCCAAGCCGACCTCTATATCGAAAAAGACGCCAGCATCAACGAAGCCATCGACCGGCTCCGTCATTCCGCCACCAGGTCCCTGTTGGAGCGCCAGGATGTCATCATTGTCGCCTCGGTCTCCTGCATCTACGGCCTGGGGTCGCCCGAGGCCTATCACGGCATGCTCCTCTATCTCGAAGAGGGCATGGAGCAGGACCGCCGGGCAGTGTTGAAAAAACTGGTGGAGATTCTCTACGAGAGAAACGACCTCGACTTCCACCGGGGAACGTTTAGGGTGCGGGGCGACCGGGTGGAGATCTTCCCGGCCTATGAAGAGGAACGGGCCATCCGCCTGGAGTTTTTTGGGGATTATGTGGAGGCCATCAAGGAGATTGACCCCTTACGGGGCAAGACCCTGCGGACGTTGAAGAAGGTCACGGTGTACCCGGCCAGCCACTATGTCACCCCGGACGCGGTGCGGCAGCGGGCCTTGGCGGCCATCGAAGCCGAGCTTCGGGAGCGCCTTCAGTGGTTCGAGGCCCAGGGGAAGCTTATCGAGGCCCAGCGCATCGCCGAGCGGACCCGCTTCGACCTGGAAATGATGCGGGAGTTGGGCTTCTGCCACGGCATCGAAAACTACTCCCGCCACCTCACCGGCCGGGCCCCGGGGGAACCCCCCCCTACCCTTCTGGACTACCTGCCCCGCCGGTCTCTGGTGGTCATTGACGAAAGCCACATCACCATCCCCCAGCTTGTGGGCATGTACCGGGGGGACCGTTCCCGGAAGGAGACCCTGGTGGCCTACGGCTTTCGCCTGCCTTCGGCCCTGGACAACCGGCCCCTGCGATTTGAAGAATTTGAGGCCCGGGTCTCTCAGGTCCTTTATGTGTCAGCCACTCCCGGCCCTTATGAAATGAAGCAGGCCCAAGGCCGGGTGGTGGAGCAGATCGTTAGGCCCACGGGGCTCATGGACCCCAAAATCACCGTCAAGCCCGCCTCCGGCCAAGTGGACGATCTCTATTACGAGGCGAAAAAGCGGCTTGCCCGGGGCGAACGGGTTCTGGTGACCACCCTCACCAAGCGCATGGCCGAGGACCTCACCGAGCACTTCGCCGAACTGGGACTCAAGGTGCGCTACTTGCATTCGGACATCACCACCCTGGAGCGCATGGAGATCATCCGGGATCTGAGGCTGGGGGTCTTCGACGTGCTCATCGGCATCAATCTGCTCCGGGAAGGATTGGATTTGCCGGAGGTCTCCCTGGTGGCCATCCTGGACGCCGACAAGGAGGGCTTCCTCAGAAGCGAGCGCAGCCTCATCCAGACCATCGGCCGGGCGGCGAGAAACGTCAACGGCGAGGTGTTGTTCTACGCCGACACCCTCACCCCCTCCATGCGGGCCGCCATCGGCGAAACCAACCGCCGGCGCCGGCTCCAGGAGGCCTACAACCGGGAGCACGGCATCACCCCGGAAACCATCAAAAGCACCATCAAAGATATCCTGGCCTCAGTATATGAGCAGGACTACGTCACCGTGCCCCTGGCCGCGGAGGAGCAGGCCCCCTATCTGGTGGAGGACGCCCCGGCGCAGATCGCCCGGTTGAAAAAAGAGATGCAAAAAGCAGCCAAAAGGTTGGAGTTTGAGCGGGCCGCAACCCTCCGGGACCGCATCCGGGCCCTGGAACAGGCGGAGTTGCGGTTCGGCTGAAGCCAGTGGAACGAGGCATCTGCGGGTCAGGGCATGGTGCCCCGGGCACCCCGCCCCCCCTCCCGCAAGCGCCCCGGTTATCCGATCAGGGTTTGGGAGAGGACATGGCGCCGAAAAACTTCCCCGCCATTCCTATCGCCTGCTTGAGTTTGTCGTTGATGGGCAGGTCCCGATACTGCGGATCGTAATTGACGTAGTATTTATAACAGTACCGAACCACCTCCAGGCGGCGCGGGTCGGCGGCCACCTCGGGGTGGCGGGCCAGGAACTGGTTCAGGGCCGCCTCAAAATCCTGGGAAGGCTGAGTGCCCGTCGGTTGCAGGGCAGAAAGGCTGGCGCCGGAGACGGACCCCGGAAAATCCTCGTGATGAGACAAAGATACCTCCTCGTTCTCCTCATGATTGCCATATCCCTGTTCGTACCATGGGGTAAAGAGTGGAAGGTATTTTACAAGAAAATGGCTTTTTGTTAACTATTTTTTTCACCTGGGGTCTTGTTACTCCTGCATCTCCTGTTCCCCTCTCCTTGAAAGCCTCTCTCCGGGTTGTCCCTCACCTGGACGAATATCGGGCGCAATCCCAACCCCGGCCTCGGGTCAATGCAGATGTTTCATAACTGGAACATATGTTCAGATTTTGTAACATTCAGGCGAAGGAATCTTTCTGAAACTTATTGTTTTTATTATTACTTTTATTGGAACAGTTTTTGCTACTATTTCCTTAAAGGTTTTGCATCAGCTGCCACCGCCTTCCAGAACCTACAACCGGTTGCCGCTTGGGCATAAGCCCCTCTCTCCTGCCCACCGCGGGTAACGGCGAGGGGCGCTGGCCCCAGGCGTGGCGGTGACCGCGCCTTTTCAGAGCCGCACGAACCTTTTCAACGCTTCTCACCGACGGGGAAAGGAGGCCCCATCTAAAAAAGCAGAAACATCTCCCGCAGTTGGCTTATTCTCCGGGAGATGGGCCCGGGGCAAAAATTTCTCAAGAACCGGTATTGCCGGGGACCATTCTTGTTTCCGTATTACTATAAGCGTAACAAGGCCCAACCGTATAAATACAGTAAGATACAAACCTGCTGCCCCGGGTGAACCCATACCCGTTCTGCCATGGCACCCTGGCTTTTGACCCGCTCGTCACCCGGGCCCATTCCTTTTGCCCGTTTCTCCAACCACCAACATTTCATTTTTCTTCAGGTTCCTGGGGAAAGGAAGCGGCCATGCAGAGGAAATTTTTTCTTATAGCTGGCGCCCTGGCCCTCCTGGCGGTTTTCTTGTGGGGGGCCGCCCTCGGTTATGCCGAGGTGGGGCAGGCACGGGACGAACTTCCCGTCGGCGCCTATGTGCCGGGGGAAGTGCTGGTGAAATTCATGGACACCCCCACCCAGCGCGGCCGGGGGGTGCTGCGCGGCGCGGCGGCGGCGGAGTTTGTGGAACGATTGCCGGCCCCGGCCCGCCTGGCCCTGGCAGAGATCCAGGGGGAGGTCCTGCGGGTCAACGCCGATTTGGGAATCCTCCGGGTCAGGCTCCGGGGACCCCTCACCGTGGAGAAGGCGGTGCAGAAACTGCGGCAGAACCTGGCCGTGGAATATGCCCAGCCCAACCATCTCTTCCGCACCCTGGCGGCCCCCAACGACCCTAACTTCAAGAAACAGTGGGCCCTGAATAACACCGGCCAGAAGATCACGGTGAATTTTTTCATGTACATTTACGGCACCCCGGATGCGGACATTGACTGGCTGGAGGCGTGGAACTCCTTCGGCACCTCCCCGGCGGCCGAAACCGTGGTGGTGGTCATTGACACCGGCGTCCAGTACACCCACCCGGATCTCGCCACCCGCATGTGGAAAAACTCCGGCGAAGTGGCGGGGAACGGGGTGGATGATGACGGCAACGGCATCGTCGACGACGTGTACGGCATGAACGCCATTCCCCTGACCAACACGGGCAATCCGGCGGATGACAACGGCCACGGCACCCATGTGGCGGGCATCGCCGCGGCCCAGACCAACAATAAGGCCGGGGTTGCCGGGGTGGCCTGGAACGCCAAAATCATGGCTCTGAAGTTTCTGAATTCCCAAGGCTCCGGCAGCGAGTTCGACGCGGTGGAGTGCATCACCTACGCCCGGAACATGAAGCAGGCCAGAAACATCCCCCGCATGGTGATGAACGCCAGTTGGGGGGCATATGAAAATCTGAACCTGCCGCCCTTCTATATCCCGCCCCCCCCCGAGGCAGTGGCCGCTTTGTATGAGGCCATCCAAGCGGCCGGCAATGACGGGATTCTCTTTGTGGCCGCCGCCGGCAACGACGGGGTCAATATTGACACGGAGCAGTATAAAATGGTGCCGGCCGGTTTCGACCTCGACAACATCATCAGCGTGGGCGGCTCCGACGAGGACGACGAAATCAGCAGCCTGTACTGGGCCAGCAATTACGGCCCCCAGCGTGTGGATCTCTTCGCTCCGGGCAATGAAATCTACAGCACCGTGCCCACCAACAAATACGGCTTCAAGAGCGGCACCTCCATGGCGGCGCCGCACGTGAGCGGGGCCGCCGCCCTGGTGTGGGGCAGATTCACGGCCAATAATCATCTGGAGATCAAGTCCCGGATCCTGAACAATGTGGATCCGGGCGGGGTGCGGGGGAAGATCACCACCGGCGTGTGTGTCACCGGCGGCAGGCTGAATCTCAACAAGGCCCTGCAATGAGGGGCTAAAACTGCGCCTCGGGGGCGGGCAGGGGGTGCCGGGGTGTCCGGGAAGCGCCGGGATCCTGTGCCGCTCCCCGGAAGGAATGGCCGCCGACCGACGGGGGGAAATCTGCAGGTGAACCCCCGGAGGTAGGTTCGGCCATTCCCTCCGCCAATACCCGGGTCAGCCATCCAGGGGTCTGAAAAACCTGACGGGCGCCGCGGCGACAGCAACGGCCCCGCCATCACCATGACCAAGCCCTAGCTCTGAGGCACGGGCGTGAACCAGCGGGCGGGCCGCCGGGCCCGTCCTTTTTTTGCGGCGGGGGTTTACGGGGCTTCCCGGGAAAGGTCCAGGAACTCCTGGGGGGCGGCCTCCTGCTGCGAGCGCAGGAATTCTTGCAGCAGCTCCTGCTGGCGGGGGCTGAGGTTGGTGGGGGTCTCCAGGGCCAACTCCACGATGAGGTCGCCCCGGTGAGAGTTGCGCAGGTCGGGGACGCCTTCCCCCCTGATGGTGAAAGCCGCGCCGTTTTGGGTGCCCGGGGGCACGGCGAGGGTGGTCTGGCCGTTGAGGGTGGGAATGGTGAGCTGGGTTCCCAGGGCGGCGGCCACAAAGGACAGGGCGGTCTTGTAGTGGAGATTTTTCCCCTGGCGGATGAACAGGGGATGCGGCTTGAGGTTTACCTCGATATAGAGGTCGCCGGGCGGGCCCCCGAAACGACCGGCTTCCCCTTCGCCCCGAAGGCGCAGGCGGGTTCCCTGGTCCACCCCCGGCGGAATGCGCACCTGCATCCGTTTCTTTTCCCGGACGCTTCCGCTGCCCTTGCAGGCCGTACAGGGCGAGGTCACCACCCTCCCTTCCCCCCGGCAGCCCGGGCAGGTGGTGAAGACCCGGAGCATCCCCCGCTGGGAAGCCACCTGTCCCCGGCCCTGGCAGCGGCCGCAGGTCTGTCGCTGGGTTCCGGGCTCCATCCCGGTGCCCTGGCAGGTGGGGCAGGAGATCCGCCGGGTGATTTCCAGGTCGGCATCCACCCCCTGCACCACCTCCTCCAGAGTAAGGGTGAGACGATGGCGCAGATCAGCCCCCGGCTGCGGCTGGGGCCCGCGCTGGCGGCTGCGGCCGAAGTTGAAGAAATCCTCAAAGATGTCGCCGAAGCCCCGGAACAGGTCGTTGAAGCCGCCGAAGCCGCCCAGATCCATGCCATTAAAGGCAGCTTCGCCGTATAAATCGTAGAGCTGGCGCTTCTCCGGGTCGGAAAGTACTTGATAGGCTTCGGAAATGCGCTTGAACAACTCTTCAGCTGATTTGTCCCCGGGATTCCGGTCTGGATGATATTTCAACGCCAATTGCCGATAGGCGCTCTTTATTTCATCAAGCCCGGCGTTTCTCGACACCCCCAGGAGTTCGTAATAATCCGCCATCCCCCTTGCACAACTCCTCGTATCTGCTGCAATCTCGGCAACCCCCACTTGCCTATAGCATTATCATTCCATGCGGGCTTGTCAAGGTGAGGGCCGGGCCGGCGGCAGAAGAGCCCGCAGCCGGTGCCTAAGTTCCGGTTCGAGCCCGTCCACGACCACCACCTTGGCCCGGCTGGCCTCTCCGGAAAGCAGGCGCACCGCTTTCTTCCCCAATTGCAAGCGTCGGGCCAGAAACTCCAAAAGCTCCCGATTGGCGGCGCCTTTTTCCGGCGGGGCCGCCAGCCGCACTTTGAGGCGATCGCCATACAGCCCGGCCACCTCGGTGCGGGCCGCCCCGGGCACCGCCTGAACCTTGATCAGGTATCCTTGGCAGGTGGCCTGGAAGAAGGCCTCTCCTTCTTCAGGGGGACCGGAGGTCATCACGGCAGGAGCCGGGCGTAGTCCAGGAGCGTTTGGACCAAAAAAACTTTGAGAAAGAGGATGATCCCCAGCACCACCAAGGGGGAGAAATCTATGCCCCCGTAAAACAGGGGAAGCCGCCGCCTCAGGGCCCCCAAGACCGGCTCGGTAACGTTGTAGAGAAACCGCACGATGGGATTGTAGGGGTCGGGGTTGACCCAGGACAGCAGGGCCCGGGCGATGATCAACCACATATAGATGTCCAGGGCCCAATGCAGGACCGTGGCCAGGGCTTCCAGGAAATGTCTGAGGGCGATCATCACGACATCCTCGCACGTATATCGTTTTAATTAGAGAAGTCCTGGGGGCCGTTGTCAAGCATTTCCTTGCGGGGCGCGCTTCCCGCCAGGGGGAGAACCGCCTTGGTCGTTGCGCCTCCCGGATTTATTCATTACAATGCTAAGGGCGGGCGGTGGACTTTCCGGTTGCCGTTCCCACCCCGATGCCCAAGGAAATTTCTGGAGAAAACGGCGCCGGGGCCCTCTTCTTTCACCCAAAGAAGCGCCGCATGGTTGCAGACCCCCGACGATTGCTCCTCTTGGTGGGCCTTTGGGCCCTGCTTACTGGCGGCTGCCAGGCCGGCAACGCCAAGGAAAAATACCGCACCCAGCCGGTGAAGCGCCTCACCCTGGAGGAAAAGGTGGTGGCCAACGGCACGGTGAATCCGGTCACCACGGTGCTGGTGGGGTCCCAGGTGTCAGGCAAGATCGTGGAAATCTTCGTGGATTACAACTCGGTGGTCAAGCGCGGCCAGATGGTGGCCAAAATCGACCCCCGGCTCTTTGAGGCCAAGGTCGCGGAAACCCGGGCCCGGCATCAGCAGACCCTGGCCGACCTCACCAGGGCCAGGGCCAACCTGGCGGACGCCCGGAATGACTACCACCGCTACCAGAGACTCTGGCAGGATAACCTGGTGGCCCGGGATGATCTGGACAACGCCCATACCCGCTATCAGAGCGAACAGGCCAATGTGAAAGCCGCTCAGGCCCAGGCCGCCAGCGCCGCCGCCGCCTTGAAGGAGGCCGAAACCAATCTGGGGTATACCGCCATCCTCTCGCCGGTGGACGGCGTGGTCATCTCCCGCAACGTTGATGTGGGCCAAACCGTGGCCGCCTCATTTCAGACGCCCACGCTCTTCACCATCGCCCAGGACCTTACCAAGATGCAGGTGGAAACCGCGGTGGACGAAGGCGAGGTGGGCAAGGTGAAGGAGGGCCAGGAGGCCGCCTTCACGGTGGACGCCTACCCCGGCACCACCTTCAGGGGCACGGTGACCAGCGTCCGCTTGGCCCCCCAGACGGTGCAGAACGTGGTCACCTACACCGTGGTGGTCTCGGCGGACAATCCCGATTTCCTCCTGCGGCCGGGCATGACCGCCACCGTGAGCATCCTGGCGGCCAGAAAGGAACAGGTCCTGGCGGTGCCCAACGCAGCGCTGCGCTTCCTCCCGGCCCCCGGGGAGGGCCCGCCGGCTCCCGGAGGCACCGTGGTCTGGCGCCTGGAGCGGGGAACCCTCAAGCCGCTGGCTATTACCACCGGCATCAGCGACGGCGTCTGGACCGAGGTCAGACAAGGCGACCTGACCGAGGGTCAGCCGCTGGTGGTGGGCGCCCTGGAAGAGCGCTCCCGGCCGGCCGTCCCCCGGGGAGCGCCCCGGGGGCCTTTCTAAATGGCCCCTCTCATCCGGCTGGTCAACCTCGCCAAGACCTACCGTCCCGGTTTGCACCCGGTCAAGGTGCTGAAAGGCATCAACCTGACGGTGGAGGCCGGTGAGTTTCTGGCCGTCATGGGCCCTTCCGGTTCGGGGAAATCCACCCTGCTCTATATTCTGGGGTGCCTGGACCGCCCCACCTCCGGTGAGTACTACCTGGAAGGCCGGGAAACCTCCCGGCTCACCGCGGATGAACTGGCGGCGCTGCGCAATGCCAAACTGGGCTTTGTCTTTCAGAGCTTTTTTTTGCTGCCCCGGCTCACCGCCCTGGAGAATGTGGAGCTGCCCCTGCTGTATTCCGACCTCGGCGCCACCGACCGGAGGCAGCGGGCCCAGGCCTCCCTGGAACAGGTTGGCTTGGGGGATCGGGCCCGGCACCTGCCGGCGGAGCTTTCCGGAGGCGAGATGCAGCGGGTAGCCATCGCCCGGGCGCTGATCAACCGCCCCCGGGTGCTGTTGGCCGACGAACCCACCGGCAACCTGGACCGGGCCAACAGTCACCTGATCATGGACATCTTCCGGGACCTGCACGCCCGGGAGGGGCTCACCCTCATCATGGTGACCCACGATGCCGAGATGGCGGGCTACGCCCGGCGACAGCTCACCCTGAGAGACGGAGAGATCGTCGGGGACGAAGTAATCAGCGGGCCGTAACCAGAAACCGCTGGCGGCCTGCCGGTTTCTGAAATCTTTCCCTCAGGTCCGGTCCTTGAGTGGGGTATGAACGTCCTTTTGTATGACACCTTTGCGGCGTTGCGCCACCGCAATTTCCGCCTCTTTTACGCCGGCCAGGGCATCAGCCTCATGGGCTCCTGGATGCAGGCGGTGGCCCTGAACTGGCTGGCTTTGGTGCTCACCAATTCCGCCTTTTTTCTGGGGCTTATGGGCGCCCTGCAAACCCTGCCCATCTTTCTCTTTTCCTTCCTGGGCGGCGTGGTGGCGGACCGGCATCCCAAACGGCCCCTGTTATTCCTCACCCAGGGTGCCATGATGCTGGTGGCCTTTTCCCTGGGGGGTCTGGTGGGCGGGGAGTTCCTCACCATCTGGCTGTTGGGTTTGCTGGTGTTCTTAAGCGGTTCGGCCATGGCCTTTGACATTCCCATCCGCCAGGCCTTCATCGTGGAGCTGGTGGGCAAACCCGACCTGGCCAACGCCATCGCCCTGAACTCCACCCTGTTCAACGGCACCCGGGTGGTGGGCCCGGCCCTGGCTGGGATCTGCATCGCCGCCTTCGGCATGGCCAACTGCTTTTACCTGAATGGACTCAGCTTTCTGGCAGTGCTCCTGGCCCTGGCGATTATCAAGCTGCCGCCATCGGCGCCGCCGCCGTTTGTGTCTTTGGGCCAGGCCTGGCGGGAGCTGAGAGACTACCTGGAAACCCGGCCGGCCCTGAAACTCGTGCTTCTCCTGATGACCACCGTAGCCGTGCTGGGCCACCCATACTATGTGCTCATCCCGGTATTGGCCCGGGACGTCCTGGCCGCAGGCCCCAAGGGCTACGGCCTGCTTATGGCGGTAAGCGGTTTGGGGGCCTTCGTGGGCGGCCTCACCCTGGCCCGGCGCCTCCGCCACCGGCCGCCTATGCCCTCCTTTCTGGGGGGGACCGCCCTCTTCCTCCTGGGAGTGCTGGCCCTTTCCTTCTGCCGCCACTTCTGGCAGGCCCTGCCGGCCATGGCCCTCACCGGCTTCGGCATGGCCACCCAGCTCTCCACCGGCAACAGCCTGCTGCAGCTCAACGTGCCGGACCACCTCCGGGGGCGCATCATGAGTCTGTTCGGTCTCATCATCATCGGTTCCACCCCCCTGGGAAGCCTCCTGTACGGCACCGTGGCTCAGCATCTGGGAGTCCAGACCACCCTAACCCTGGGCAGCCTGACGGCGGGCCTGGGGGTGGGCTGCCTGCTTCTCAGACGCCCGGAGCTCTGGGACCTGGACTTCAGCGAACTCAAAGAGGCCCGCCCCGAAGTGCGGTGAAGACCGGGTTTTTCCGGGAAGAGTCCAGGGGCCGGCGCCTCTTGCCCGTTTTCCCCCATCGGGGTTGAGGGTGCAGGTTGGGGGGAGGATCAAGGGAGTCTGGCTCCCCCGCCCTCCCCTCAACGGCAAGGGTTTTTTTTGCAGGCAAATGATTTTTTTGTTATATAAAAGAGATTTGAAATTGTACCGACACACGCTCTGCCTTCATCCACTGGTGCCGGCTTCGCCCTCCGGGGGCCAAAGCCGGCGGGCCTCGCCCGGGCGGAGCGGCGGACCAACCAGGAGGGAAGACCCATGTCGTATGTCACCATGAAAGAGTTGTTGGAGGCCGGGGTGCATTTCGGCCACCAGACCCGCCGCTGGAACCCCAAAATGCAGCCGTTCATTTTCGGGGCCAGAAACGGTATCCACATCATTGACCTGCAAAAGACCGTGCAGTACTTCAAGTCCGCCTACAACTTCGTGCAGGAAAAGGTGGCGGAGGGCGGCAAGATGCTGTTCGTGGGCACCAAGAAACAGGCCATGGACGCCATCGCCGAAGAGGCCTCCCGCTGTGGCATGTTCTATGTCAACCACCGCTGGCTGGGCGGCATGCTGACCAACTATGCCACCATCGCCCGCTCCATCGACAAGCTCAAGTCCTTCGAGGCCATGCGGGACGACGGCAGCCTGAAGCGCTTCCCCAAAAAAGAAGTGCTGGTCATGGAAAAGCGGGCTGCCAAGTTGGAGCGCGCCCTGGGCGGCATCAAGAATATGGGGCGGTTGCCTGACGTCATCTTTGTGGTGGACCCCAGGAAAGAAAACATCGCCGTGCATGAAGCCCGCAAAATGGGCATCCCCCTGGTGGCCATCGTGGACTCCAACTGCGACCCCACCATCATCGACTACCCCATCCCCGGGAACGACGACGCCATCCGGGCCATTCGCCTGCTCACCTCCCGCATTGCCGATGCCTGCGCGGAAGGCGCCCGCCTCCGGGAGGAGCGTTTGCAGGGCATGGTGGACAAGGAGGCGGCCCTGGCCGAAGGCGAAGCCTCATCGGCCCCGCCTGAGGCCGAAGCAGCCCCGGAATAACCGCTTTCCCGACCCAACCGGCGGCCGGGAGCGATTCCGAACAACCTTCCCGGCTGCATCCGGATTGCCATCAAGGAGGACGATACCCGTGGACATTTCTGCGGAACTGGTAAAAACCCTGCGAGACAAGACCAACTGCGGTTTCATGGACTGCAAAAAGGCCCTCCAGGAAACCGGCGGCGACCTGGAGGCCGCCATCACCTATCTGAGGCAGAAGGGCATTGCCGTGGCCACCAAACGGGCTGAGCGGACCACCAGTGAGGGCACCGTCTGGGCCGTGGTGGACCCCGCCGGGACCACCGGTGTGCTTCTGGAAGTCAATTGCGAATCCGATTTCGTAGCCAAGACCGACGGTTTCCAGAACTTCGGCAAGGCGCTGGCAGCCCACCTGGCCGCCCGGGAATCCCGGGACGTAGAGGATCTCCTGGCCCACCCCTGGCAGGGGGCGCCTGGTCTTTCGGTCCAGGACTACCTGAACGAGCTCATCGGGCAACTGGGGGAAAATATCCGCATCCGGCGGTTCGCCCGCTATGCCGGCAGCGGGGCGGTGGCGGCTTACATCCACTTCGGCGGCAAGATCGGGGTGCTCCTGGAAATCAGCGGCCCCGCCACCCAGGAGGTCCAGGCCGTGGCCAAGGACCTGGCCATGCAGGTGGCGGCCACCAACCCCTTGGCCGTCAGCCGGGAGGAGGTGGACCCTCAGGCGGTGTCCAAAGAAAAGGCCATCTACGAGGTCCAGGCCAAGGAATCCGGCAAGCCCGAGAAAATCATCGAGAAGATGGTGACCGGCCGGCTGGAAAAGTTCTTCAAGGAGGTCTGCCTGGTGGAGCAGCCCTTCATCAAGAACCCGGAGGTCACCGTGGCCCAAGTGCTCAAAGAGGCCGGCGCCAAAGTCGGCGCCCAGCTCAGCGTGACGCGCTTCACCCGCTTCCAAGTGGGCGCCTAAAGGAGGGGCCATGCCCCCGGAAATCCCCCGCTACCACCGGGTCCTCCTCAAGGTCAGCGGTGAGACCCTGGCCGGAGCCAAACCCTTCGGCCTCTGCCCTGAGACGCTCAGGGCCATCGCCCTGGAGATCAAAGCCGCCCGCAACCTCAAGGTGGAAATCGGCGTGGTGGTGGGCGGCGGCAACATCTTCCGGGGGCTGGCTGCCAGCGCCATGGGCTTGGACCGGGCAGTGGCCGACCAAATGGGGATGCTGGCCACGGTGATCAATGCCTTGGCGCTGCAAAACGCCCTGGAGCGGGAAGGTATCCCCTCCCGGGTGATGAGCGCCATCGCCATGCACGAGGTGGCCGAGCCCTACATCCGGCGCCGGGCCTTGCGGCACCTGGAAAAGGGTCGGGTGGTCATCTTCGCCGCCGGCACCGGCAGCCCTTTCTTCACCACCGACACCGCCGGGTCGCTTCGGGCCACCGAGATCAGCGCCCAGGCCATCCTCAAAGGCACCAAGGTGGACGGCATCTATGACCGTGACCCGGTGGCCCATCCCGAGGCCAAGTTGCTCTCCCGCCTCACCTACTTCGAGGTCCTGGAAAAATCGCTTCGGGTCATGGATTCCACCGCGGTGACCATGGCCATGGAACAAAACATTCCCATTGTGGTGTTCAAATTGCTCACCCCGGGCAATATGGTGAACGTCCTGCTGGGACAGGGAACCTGCACGATCGTGGAGACTGCTGCTCATGAAACAGAAGGTGATGGATGAAACCAGGCGCAAGATGAGCAAGGTCCTGGAGGTCATGGGCCAGGACCTGGCCCGGGTCCGCACCGGCCGGGCCTCGGTGGCCCTGTTGGAGGGCATCAAGGTGGAGGCTTACGGCAGTCCCCTGCCTCTCCCCCAGGTGGCCTCCCTGGCCGCTCCGGAACCCCGTCTGCTGACAGTGCAACCCTGGGACACCGGCCTCATCGGCGACATCGAAAAGGCCATTTTGAAATCCGACCTGGGTCTCACTCCGGCCAATGACGGCAAGGTCATCCGCCTGCCCATCCCGGCCCTCACCACTGAGCGGCGCAAGGAGCTGGTGAAGATGGTGAAGAAGATGGGCGAAGAGGCCAAGGTGGCTCTGCGCAACATCCGGCGGGATGCCAACGAGCAGTTTAAAAAGCTCAAGGGTGACAAACAGATCTCCGAAGACGACGCCCACCGGGCCACCGATGAGGTACAGAAGGTCACCGACGAATTCATCAAGAAAGTGGATGCGCTGGCGGCCGAAAAAGAAAAGGAGATCATGTCCTTTTGACGGCCGCCATGACCCCCCCCGCCTCTACCCCCGTGCTGTTGGACCCTGCCCGGCTGCCCCGGCATGTGGCCATCATCATGGACGGCAATGGCCGCTGGGCCAAGCAGCGGGGTTATCCCCGGGTCCGGGGCCACGCCGCCGGCGTGGAGACCGCCCGGATCATCATTCGTCAGGCACGTCGGCTGGGCATCCGCTTTCTGACGCTGTATGCCTTCTCGGAAGAGAATTGGCAACGGCCGCCCCTGGAAGTCCGGGTCCTGATGGCCTTGCTCCGGCGCTATCTCCGTTACGAACTGCAGGAGATGCAAGAAAACCAGATCGCCTTCAACGCCATCGGCAACCTCTCCCGGCTGCCTCCTGAGGTCCGGACGGAGCTCCTCCGGACCATGGAGGCCACCCGCACCGGCCACGGCATGGTCCTCACCCTGGCCTTGAGCTACGGCGGCCGCAATGAAATCGTGGCTGCGGCCCAACAGCTGGCCCGGGAAGTGCAGAAGGGTTCCCTGGAACCGGACGCCATCACCCCGGAGCGCTTCTCCCAGGCATTGTACACCGCAGCGCTTCCCGACCCCGATCTCCTCATCCGCACCAGCGGCGAGTACCGCCTGAGCAATTTTCTTCTCTGGCAGATGGCCTACGCCGAACTCTATTTCACCGACACCCTGTGGCCCGACTTCCGGGAAGAAGAATTCCTCAAGGCGCTTTGGGACTATCAGCGCCGCGACCGGCGCTTCGGCCTCACCCAGGAACAGGTGGAATCCCGGGCCTCTTCCAAGGTCAGCCGGTAGTTCTCGAGCCCCAGGCGATATCTCCGGCCCGCGGCCCCACGCAACCGCCGGGGCCACCCTTCACTTCTCCGCCCGCTGATCCGAAGCTTTCAGCAGCCACTCCCTGATCCGGGCGGCCAGAGTATGGCTGAAACCCGGCAGGGAGGCCAGATCCTCCAATGGAGCGGCCCGCAGCTCTTCCAGGCTGGCATAACGCCTCAGCAGGGCCTTGCGGCGGGCCGGGCCGATGCCGGGAATCTCCGTCAGCAGGGAGGCGGTCTGTGCTCTCCGGGCCCGCCGCCGGTGGTAGGACACGGCACACCGGTGGGCCTCATCCCTGAGCCGCAACAAGAGGAGCCAACCCGGGGCGTTGGCCGGAAAAAATTTGGGGTTTTTCCGCCCTGGCAAGAACAACCGGTCCCGCACCAGCTCACCCTGATGGGTGACGGTCTCCTTGGCCAGGGCCACCACCGGCACCTCACCTCGCCCCACCTCTTGAAGAGCCGTCAATACCGCGTGAAGTTGACCTCTGCCGCCGTCCACCACCAACAGGTCGGGCGCTTCCACCTCCCCCTTGCCGAAATGGCGCCCCACCACCTCCCGCAGCATGGCAAAATCATCCTGACCGGCCACCCCCCGGATTTTAAAGCGGCGATTCCTCGATTTGTCCGGCAGTCCATCGGTGAAGGTTACCAGGGCCCCCACGGCCTGGTTCCCCTGGAGGGTGGAGATATCCAGGCAGGCCAGCTTCCGGAGACGGTTCGGCCAACCCAGACGGGATCGCAGGTCCTCCAGGGCGTCCGGCGGCGGCGGCTCCGCCTGCCGTCGGCGGAGGGCTTCCCGGGCGTTCTCCTGGGCCAAAGCCGCCAGCCGGCGCCGCTCGGTGGACCCGAGCAGGGCGGTTGAGGGAAGGGCCGGGGGACCACTGGCCCCCTGCCCCCCCTTCAAACCCCCTTCCCCACCCCCATTATGGAGGCTCGAGAAAGTCGGACCTGCAGCCCCGCCTTCTGCGGCCGTCCCTCCCCCGCCTGCCACCACCAGCAACCGCACCGGCCGGCCCCGCTGCTCCCCGAAGATCTCGCCCAACAGGCGGCGGTCCGGCAGGTCTTGAGGGAGGACGATTTCATCAGGCAACGGTCTGCCTTCCTGGTAATATTGTTTAAGGAAATCGCCCAACAGGTCGCTTCCCGGCAGCATGTCGGGGAAAAAGTATTCCTGGCTGCCCGTAACCAAGCCTTGGCGCACCAGCAGCACCAGGACCAGTGCCTGGCCGTTCTCCCGGGCCAGACCGATGATGTCTTGGTCCTTTTGGTGGGGGCGGGCCATGTCCTGGCGCTCCAGGGTCCGGCGGATGGCGTGCATCCGGTCCCTGAGCCGCGCCGCCTTTTCGAAATCCAGGGCTGCGGCGGCCCGGGTCATCTCCTGGTGCAGGATTTTCAGGAGCGTGCGGCCCCGCCCCTTGAGGAACTGCACCGCCTCCTGGGCCGCCTGCTGATAATCCTCCTTGGTCACCCACCCGGCGCAGGGGCCCAGACAGCGGCCCAACTGGGCGTTCAGGCAAGGCCGCGGCCGGAAGGTCAGGCGCCGTTCCTTGCAGGTGCGCAGACCGAAGACCTGCTTCATTACCTTAACCGTCTCCCTGGCCAGGGAGGCCGAGGCGTAGGGGCCGAAATAGAGCGCCCCGTCCGGGGCGAAGCGGCGCACAAAACGCAGGGCCGGAAAATCCTCCTTCAGGTCCAGCCTGAGGCAGAGAAAGTTCTTGTCGTCTTTCAGTTCGACGTTATAGCGGGGACGGTGTTCCTTGATGAGGTTGCGTTCCAGGATGAGGGCCTCCCGCTCGGTGGCGGTGAGGAGGTACTGGACCTCCGCCAGTTTGCGGAGCATCATGGCCGTCTTGGGGTCGTGCCGCTCCGGCGCCTTGAGGTAGGAGCCCAGGCGGTGGCGGAGATTCACCGCCTTGCCCACATACAGCACCCGCCCGCCACGCTCCCGGAAGAGATAGACCCCGGGCTGTCGGGGCACCTGGGGGAGGATGGCGAACAAGGCCGGATAGGGGGGCTGGCTGCCGGGGGCCTCTTCGGCCGCCGTAGTGGCCCGGCCTTCGGGCTTCTGGGGATTTCCCTGGCTTTCTGGCAAGACTCATCCTTTACAAGCCTTTTTTCGTTCTTATTATTATACAGCATAAGCGGGCCGGAACGATTCGCCAAGGAGGCTTGGATGACCCTGCCTAGGAGACCATTGGGATCCACGGGGGAGCAGGCCACCCGGCTGGGTCTGGGAGGCGAAGGAGTGCTGCGCACCTTCGGGTATGGTCGGGAGGCCCAGGCGGTGATCGACGCCGCCTTCGCCGGCGGTATCCGTTACTTCGAGTCGGCCCGGGCCTACTCCGGCAGCGAAGCCTATCTGGGCCGGGGCCTCAAGGGTCGCCGGGACCAGGTCTTTCTCACCAGCAAGTCCCATGGCCGCACCCGCCAGGAGGCCGAAACCCATCTGGCCGCGAGCCTCCACCATCTGCAAACCGACCACCTGGATCTCTGGCAGGTGCACGACGTCCGCACCGAGGCGGACCTGGCGGCTCTGAGCGCTCCGGGCGGCGCCCTGGAGGCCTTCCGCTGGGCCCGGGAAGCAGGCTATGTTCGCTTCATCGGGGTGACGGGCCACCACGATCCCGCGGTCCTGCGCCGGGCCCTGGACCTTTTACCCTTTGACACCGTGCTCCTCCCGGTCAATCCGGCAGAACCCCATGCCGCCAGCTTCCTGCCCCTGGCCCGGGAGGCTTTGGAACGGGGCCTGGGGGTCATCGGCATGAAGGTTCTGTGCCGGGGGCTGGCGAGCCAGTTGCAGGTGGCCCCCATCGGCGACTTCGTGCGCTACGCCCTGAGCCAGCCGGTGAGTCTGGTGGTCATCGGCGCCGACGACATCCATCAGGTCCAGGAGCTCATTGCCGCCGCCCGGGATTTTACCCCCATGCCGCCGGAGGAGCAGCGTCGGCTGGAGGCGGCGGTGCAACCTTTTGCCCGGGGGCTGATGTATTACAAGCCCTGAAATCCAGACCCGCAACCGATGCTCCGGCGTTCTTGGCCCCGCACCACTTTTTTCCCTGCTCCCCGCCAGCTTAGGGCATAATAGTGACGGAACCCCCCCATCATCCTGCCAGGAGAAAATATGTTTAAGGAATTCAAAGAATTTGCCCTGAAAGGCAACGTGGTGGACATGGCCGTGGGCATTATCATCGGCGCCGCCTTCGGCACCATAGTCAAATCCTTGGTGGATGACGTGCTCATGCCGCCCATCGGCCTCCTCCTGGGCAATGTGGACTTCTCCAACCTGTTCTGGGTGCTCAGGGAGGGAAAGACGGCAGGCCCTTACCTGTCGGTGGCCGCGGCCAAGCAGGCCGGGGCGGTGACCCTCAACGTGGGCATCTTCCTCAACACCGTCAACAGTTTTCTCATCGTCGCCTTTGCCGTTTTCCTGGTGGTCAAAGGCATGAACCGGATGAAGCGCGAGGCGCTCCCCGCCGCCCCCGACACCAAAGAGTGCCCCTACTGCTTTACCGCCATTCCCCTTAAGGCGGTCCGCTGCCCGCATTGCACCTCAGAGCTCAGCCCGACGGTCTGAACGGCCCCGAAAAACCCGAGAGCGGCTTCACGCCGCCCTCCAGCCTCAGGGGGGTCTCAGTTTTCCCCTTCCGGTGGCAGACCCGCCCCCCGGGCCGCCTCCTTGGCCTCCAGCCGTCGCCGGGCGATCCGCACCAATCCGGCCACCGCCGCCGCCAGCACCGCCAGGAGCCCCGCCATTTTCCACGGCACCCGGCCCTGGGTGAGGGTCTGGGCCACGGCATCGGCCCCCACCACATAGAGAATGGCGCCGGGCAGCATACAGAGCCAGGACCAGAACAGGTAGGTGAGAAACGGCACCCGGGTCAGGCCGAACCCATAATTCAGCAGGTTAAAGGGGAAGATGGGCACCAGCCGGGTCAAAGCCACGATGACCACGCCGTGTTCGGCGGTGAGGCGGGCCAACCGCTGAAACTGGGGGGAGGCAGCCAACCAACGCTCCACGGCGTCCCGGGCCAGGTAGCGGCCCAGAAGGAAGGCCAGAGCGGCCCCCAGCGTGGCGGCGCTGTGGGCCAGGATGACCCCCCAAAACGACCCGAAGAGGGCCCCCCCGGCCACCGTCAAGGCCGAGCCGGGAACCGCCGCCACCGTGGCCCCTACATAAATGATCACATAGACCAGAGGTCCCCAGGGGCCCAGATCGGCCAACCAGCCCCGCACCGCCCCCAGCCGTTCCCCCAGCCCCAACAGCCGCGCCGCCGCCAGGAGTAGCAACAAGGCGGCCAGGAAAAGAAGAGGACGCCAAAACGGAGCCGACGGGACCTCCGGCCGGGGCACTGTCTCCGGCTGGTCTTTTTGCTCCCGCTGTTCCATGAGCTTACCCCGGTCGTTTTCCAAAGAAACGCCAACGCCCTTGAAAAAACTTAGGGTTTTGGTGCAAATCATCAGCCCCGGAGCCCGGCGTGACCTGAAACTCCGGCCCCTGGTGACCACAGTGTTTAAATTATATCTTCGAGTATTCTTTATTTAATTGCTCACAAAAAGCCTTGGGCAGAAAAAAATGCTTTACTTTTTTTTCTTTTCCCCCTAGCATGTTTTACTGGATTGTTCTCCCATGTTCAAGTGGTGTAATGGTTCCTCGGCGTGAGGAGGAGCGGTGGGATCCTGGACAGCCTTTCCCAGGAAACGCCGATAACGAACTGGGGGCATGAATCATGTTGGCATTCTTGTTTTCAGGCATGACCATGGGAAATCGGATGGGTAACCCGGTTTGGGCAGTGGGGCCCAAGCCGCACAAAGGGGGAGACTGACATGGTGGTAAACCGAAACGTTCGGGGGTTGAGGGTGCCGTTAAGCCTTATTCCCGCACTCCTGGCAGCTCTGTTGCTTGTCTGCCTGGGAGCGGTTGGGGCGGGAGCGGCGCAGCTCAAGATCAAGGATCAGGAGCTGACGCAGACGCTGAAGCTCAAGGTGGGGCAGTCCAAGGTGCTCAGAACGCCCTTTTCCATCACCCGGGTCAGCGTCGCCGACCCGGAGGTGGCCGACATCATCCTTACGAGTGCCCGGGAGATTTACATCAACGGGTTGGCCCCCGGGGTCACCAACCTGAGTCTCTGGGGCGGCAATCGTTTTACCAGCGCCCGGGTGACGGTGGAGGCCGACGTCAGCCTGCTCAAGGAGAAGCTGGCCCAGGTGCTGCCCAAGGAAAAAATCGCGGTGCAGGCCGCGGATGAATCCGTGGTCCTTTCCGGCGAGGTCTCCGGTCCGGTGGCCCAGCAGACCGCCCTGGCTCTGGCCACGCCCTTTGTGGGAGGCAAAAAGGACCGGGTGGTGAATTTGCTGCATGTGGGCGGCGTCCAACAGGTGATGGTGGAGGTGCGGGTGGCGGAAATCAGCCGTGAGGTCGGCCGCCGCCTGGGGGTCAACTTCATCATCCGTGACCGAAGCGGCCACGCCTTCGGCATCAGCACCATCGGCAACCTCACCACGGTGGACAGCCTGCGGCATATCTTCGGGGCCACGAGCATCGCCAATACCATCGGCTCCAACATCAACGCCATCGCCGGCTGGAAGACGGGCAGTTATCTCTGGACCATGTTCTTCGACATCCTCAAGGAAAACCGCCTGGGACGCCTGCTCGCTGAGCCCAACCTGGTGACCACCAGCGGCCAGGAGGCCAGTTTCCTGGCGGGCGGCGAATTCCCGGTGCCGGTGCCCCAGCAGTTCCAAACCATCACCATCGAGTGGAAAAAGTTCGGCGTGGGGCTGGTGTTTACGCCCACGGTGCTGGAAGAGAACCGCATCGCCCTGAAGGTGGCCCCGGAGGTGAGCGAGCTGGACTTCTCCTCGGGGGTGGCGCTCACCGCGGCGGGCTTTGCAGTCCCGGGTATCAGAGTACGGCGGCTGTCCTCCCACGTGGAGGTGGGCGACGGCCAGACCTTTGCCATCGCCGGGTTGCTGGCCGACCAGCATCGCAGCGCCGTGAGCAAGTTCCCCATTTTGGGGGAACTGCCTATCCTCGGGCCTTTGTTCCGCTCCACGCAGTATCAGAAGAACGAAACCGAGCTGGTCTTCTTGGTAACGCCGCATCTGGTGAAGCCCATCACCACCCAGGCGGCCAAGCTGCCCACCGACAAGTATGTGGAGCCCAACGACCTGGAGTTCTACCTGCTGGGATGGCAGCAGGGCCAGCCTAAACCATCAGCCCAGGCGGCAGCCGAGAACCCGAAACCAGCTACTTCCATGCCCCCGGGATTCGGGCGGCAGACTGTGGAATAAGGGGGAGAAACCATGAACCGCATGCGTCGAGGCGGCGCTTTCGCAGCTTTGGCAGTAGCCCTGGCGGTCCTGGCGGCGGGTTGCTGCCAGCCCCAGACCCTGGAGCGGGACTACGGCCGCTCAGTGACCAACAACCTGGTGGGGCAATATGTTAACCCTCAGGCCGGGCTGGCCAACACGCCCACGCCAGGCTTGGACCCCTCTGCCAGCGCCAATCTCTTGGGTAAATACGACAAGAGCTTCAAGGCCGAGGAGGGGCGTCCGATGCTGCAGCTCACCACCGGTTCCTCCGGCAGTTGAGCTTGCCGCGCCAGGGCGTGAGGAGAAGGTGGGCGGGGGCGACGCCAGCCATCAGGCCGTCGCTCTCCCGTCTGCCTGGTTAGGCAGGCCAACTCAGCTCATGCTTGGGTGATTGGGAAAACAGGAGGGATGCGGCTGACCTTTCTGTTATGGAAAGGCCGGTTCACCTCGGGGGGAGAACGATGAAACCTTTACCACGGTCGAAGGCTTTCGGGAGCCTGGCTATCCTTTTCCTATGCCTCGGCGGCGCCTCCCTGCTTCTCACCGCCGCCTGCAACACCACCGGACCGGGGCAAAACTTTTCCTCCCCGGGCATCCAAAAGCAATTTCTCAAATCGCTGAGGCCGCCGGCCGACGAAACCAGCCGATTGCTCAAAAACGCCAGCCTCTTGCGGATGCTGGGCCGCAGTCACCTGGCCCTGAAAGAGTTGGAAGAGGCTTACCAGCGGGAACCGGGCAACCTGAAAATCGTCGACGCCCTGGCTTCCTGCTATGAAGAGCTGGGAGACTACCAAAGGGCCCAGGACCTTTACCTGGAGGCTCTCAAGCGGGAACCCCATCATCCGGCGGTGACCAACAACCTGTGTTATTCTTATTACCAGGCAGGCAAGTGGCAGAAAGCCGAGGCCTGCTTCCGGGAGGCCCTGAAACGGGACCCTGGCAATACCAAGGCCCGCAATAACCTGGGCCTGCTTTTGGCCCGTCAGGGCCGTCAGGCTGAGGCGTTAATGGTATGGCAACAAGCCGAGGGCGAGGCAGCGGCCCGGCAACGGTTGAACCAGGCCCTGGCGGCCTTGGGGCTGCCGGCCGAAAAAACCCTGACTGCCGCGCCCCAGGCGCTGAAGGCCACCCCGGCCTCTCCGACCGCGGCCGTCAGCCAACCTAAACCGCAGCCGCTGGTGACGCCGGTGCCGGTGGCGGCTGTCCCTCAGGCCCCGGCCAACCCGGCGCCGCAGGTCCTGCCGGTCACCCCGGCGGCGCCAACTCCCGCACCCATGGTGGCTGCGGCCTCTAAGCCGGCTGCGGCCAACGTCCCCGAAGCCACGCCGGCCCCCGCCAGCCTGCCGGCGCCGAAACCGGCGGCAGTTCCTGCCGCCGAACCTGCCAAGTCAACCCGGCCGCCACAGGCCATGGCGTCCAAACCTGACGAACCACTAAGCCTGCCGCCCAAGCCACAGGTCGCAACTCCGGCCAAGCCGGAGAAGCAGGCCGCGGCGTTCGCCAAGAGTCCTGCCCCGGCCGCAACCGCGGCGCCGCCGGCGGCTTCGCCAACCCCCACGGCCCCTCCCCAGCCTGAAACGGTGGAGGCTCCTTCTATCCCTAACCAGGTGCAGGAGGCTCACCTGACGTCCCAGGAGCTCCTGAATACCCGCCTGGAGGTGTTGAACGGCAACGGCCGGAAAGGGATTGCCCGGAAGCATCGGCAGTGGCTGGAGATGGAAGGTTACACCGTAACCGCCCACGGCAATTTCCGGGACTTCGGTCAGAAGCGCACCACCATCGCCTACCGACCCGACGCCGGCCGGGTGGCCCGGCATCTGGCCCGGGAATGCTATCCCCAGGCTGAACTGAAGGAAACCGTCCCCCTGGGGGGCGAGGTGGCCGTCCGGGTGATCCTAGGCAAAGAGCAACTCACCTGGGAAGCCAAGGTCAGCGCCCGCCTGGCGGTATTGCATGCCAAAGCAGCTGAGGCTCTGACAGCCCAGGCAGCTGACGCCAAGCCTGGCCCCGCGAAGGCCGCCCAAGCCTCGGCCTCCCCGCACCCAGAGCCTGCACCGGCAGCGGCAGCACCGGCCACCTACACCGGCCCTCCGGTGAGCCTCACGGCCGAAGAACTCAGCCAGACCCGCGTGGCCATCAGGAACGGCAACGGCCTGCCGGACATGGCCCGGTTCTGCCGCTCCCAACTCGACCTGAACGGCTTTAACATTGTGGAGATCAAAAATCACATCGACTTCGGCATGGAGCAGACGGTGATTTTCCATCGCCCGGGTTTTGAGCGGGTCGCCCAGGCATTGGCCGGCAAATTTTTCCCCCAAGCCCGTCTGGAAATAGGGGAGAAGCTCCCGGACACCATGGACGTCAAGATTATCCTGGGGAAGGATCTGGCCGTCCGGCCGGAGGTCTTGGCCCACCTGGCACCATAGTCTGTTAACCCTCTTCAGGAACCGGCAAGCCGCTGCGGCCCGCCCAGACCGCAGCGGCTTTTTTTCGGGCGGGAGACTCGGAAGTTCAGAGGATGCTCCCGGGTCCGGAACCGGGCTTAGGCCGCGGTGCCTGCTTGGGGAGCGCGGGCCAGCTTTTCCAGATCGCCCAGGATCTTCCGGCGATAGCGCTCCACTTCCTCCGGGTTGAGCATGATCATATCCAACTGCCGGGTGTGGATGGTGACGTAGCCCAGGACCCTCAGGCGACTGAGCATATAGTCCAGGGGCTCCCCCTCCAGCCGGGCGAAGAGAGCGTCCCCCCGAACCTCCACCTTGAAATCGTACTGCTCCAGGATCTCGGCCACGAATTGCGCTCGGAGCACCCGCCGGGGCTGGTCCGCGGCGCCGCCTTTGAAAGTGAACCGCAGGTAATTTTCGTAGGGCTCCTCGCCGGTCAAGGCCTCCACCGTGGAAAAGTGAAACCCCAGACGGGACGTCAGGTTGCAGAAGTACTTGGAAGCCATGAAATAGTTCTGGTTGCCGTACACCGTGCCGCCGGCCGCGGCCAGATTGGGGTCGGTGGCGGCCCCCATGACGATGGACATGAATCCTGCGGTATCCACCGGCGGCGGACCTTCCCAGGGTACTGCGGTGATCCCCTCCCACAGAGCCAGCAAGGGAATGGAAGCGATGTTGTCCAGGGTCACCTCCTTGCCCGGGACCTCCTCCTTGAAGGCGTCCTCCAGGTCCAGAACCAGCCACTGCATGGGCACGTCGGTAACCAGGCGCTTGATGAAGTGCCGGGTCAGGGCCTTGTCCCGCTCCACCGCAAACATCTCCCGGACCGCCACCTCATGAGCGAACCGGGTGATGTCGTGCAGGGTGCGGCAGTGCTGCGGCGAGAACTCCCGGCTTTGAGGATCGGTGAGGTTCAACGGCGTAATTTGGGCCATGACCTCTTTCAGGGTCTCGAATACCGGGGTCCCGTGCATGAGCCCCTTTTTGACCGGGGCCGCCGCCAGCAAACTCTCCACGCGGCCTCCATAGATGGTATGGCCGTCGGCGTCCACGGTGACCACCTCACCCGGCGGCAAAAGGCGGGTGGCCTCAAAGGTATTGAACAGCGCGGGGATGCGAAACTCCCGGGCCACATTGGCCAGGTGGCCGGTGATCCCCCCCCGGTCGGTGACCACCGCCGCCGCCCGGGGAAGGAGGGTGGCCCAGCCCGGGTGGGCGAAGGTCGTAACCAGCACCGCCCCTTCTGGAAACTGGAGTACGTCCAGATTGTTTTTCACCACCTGCACCGGGCCCGCCGCCACCCCCGGGCTGGCCCGTTCGCCCCCCCGGAGGAGGACCGGGTTGGAAACCGCCTCCAGGCAGGGGCGTTCTTCCGGGGCGGCCGCCAACAGTTGCTGGAGGGGGCGGCTCTGGAGAATGAACATCCTGCCTGCTTCGTCGATGGACCATTCGATGTCCTGGGGGGCCTGAAAGTGCTCCTCCAAGCGCAGGGCCATGCGGGCCAGCTCCAGGGCCTGGTCGTCCGTCAGGGACGGCTGGTCAGCCTTGGGGTCCTCTTCCATGACCACGCCCTCCCCCGGCAGACACACCGCCTTCTGGTGTTTGTGGGCCACCTCCCGCCGGGCGATGGCCAGGGGATCCCGGTCGATCACCCAAACGTCAGGCGTAACGCTGCCATCCACTACGCTCTTGGCCAAGCCGTGGACGCCGTTGATGAAGATTACCTCCCGGCGGATGTTGGTGGGGTCCCGGGTGTACATGACGCCGCCGGCCGCCGCGGCCACCATCTCCATGCAGCCAACGCACATGGGGACGTCCTCATCCCTGAGCCCCTTGTGCAACCGGTAGTTCAAGGCGGTGAGGGCATACTTGCTGGCCAGGATCTCCTTATAGGCGGACAGCAGGTTCTCCGGGCTGACGTTCAACTCGGAGCGATACTGGCCGGCAAAGGAGGTTTCCACCGCATCCTCCCCGATGGCGCTGGAGCGCATGGCCACCTTGACGGGCTTGCTGGCCCGGGCCGCCAGGTCCTCATAAGCCGTCTGGATGGCTTCGGCCAACGCCGGCGGCACCTCCCCCCGAATGATCTCCATCTGGATTTCCGAACTCAGGCGGTAGAGATCGGCGATATCCTCCATCTCCAGGGCCTGCAGCCGCCGGTTAATCTCCTCCTGGAGGCCGTTATGACGCAGGAACTCATGGAAGGCCGCGGCGGTGATGACAAACCCCGGTGGCACCGCCAATTCCGGCAGAGCCTGGGTGATTTCTCCCAGGTTAGCCATTTTGCTCCCCACCCCATCGGCCATTTCCCTGGTCACCTGATGCAACGGGAGCACCATGTCCTGCATCGCCGGCGCGGCCTGGCGGTTTAAGACTGCCTCGATATTTGCCCGGATCCGCTCGAACACCGGCACCATATCCTGGTATTTATTGCCGGCCAATTCGTTTAACGAGCGGATGAGAGCAAAGACGTTGACACAGGCCGCAGTGGCGTGGGAGCGCACGAAGGTCATGCCGAAGCTGCGCTGGCCGTGGAGCGTGGTCTCCATTTCCGCCATGATCTGCAGCGCAGCGTTGTTGGCATTCAACAAGACCTTGAAGGCGTGAAACTTGGCCCGAAAGGCCCGCCGCCACGCTTCCATGGCCGCGGTCGGCGGGACCCGCTCCCGGGAGAACAGATTTTTCAGGCGCGATAGGAAGCTGCTCATGGGGGAAGCGCCTCAGGGGATGATAAGGGAGAGGGGGTCAGCGGGCCAGGGCTCCTGCTCTCTTTCCCCCACTTTCTGCTCCAACCTCGGACCAAGGGGATGGGAGGGCGGGGGAACCAGGCCCCCGGACTTCACCTCAACATCTACCTCACCACCCTATCGCCCGCGGTCGGATTCCGAACGGGTCAGGCTGACCAGGTAGCCCGCTTTGACCTCTTGATCAGCAGCCACCACCCCCTCCGCGTCGGTGGGGCTGGCCTCTCTCACTTCCACCATGCCGGTACGCCTCCCCTGGTGGTCAAACACCGGCAGGCGGTCGCCGGGGTGGACGCCGTGTTCGGTTCCCAACCCGAAGCTGACCTCCAGGATACCCTCCCCTCGGGTGACCCGGTAAATCTCACCCTGGCCCTGGGCGGCCATGAGCTTTTCAACGCGCCGGGACAAAAGAAAGGTACCGCCGATGGCCAGCAGCATCCCCGGCAGCAGAAAAAACGCCGCCAGGAAGGGGGAAAGCCCCAGGTAGCGCCGCACGGCGGACAGAGCTGCCCGCTGCCGGCTGGCGGCGTCCGGGTACACGGTGACCCGGAAAACCAAGGCCTCCTGGGCCTGCTTGGGGTCCAGCCCCTTGGGGCGCATGGCCACGGCATATTTGCCGGGAGCGATTCCCTGACCCACCAGCAGACGGCCCTGCCACATGCGGCCCCCCAGGAAATAACCGGGGTGCACCTTGTCCACCTTCAGCCCGAGGTCCGGGGAACTGCTCACCCACTCCAGGTCCTGGGGACCTTGCACCTGCTGGGCGGTGGGGCCGTTGATCTCCACCGTCTCTCCGGGCAGCACCGCAAAGACGTTGAAGGGCTCCCGAAACTTGGTAATGATGCCGTCCAGCACCGCAGCCAGGGCCAGGAAGCAGCACAGGGCGCCGATCCGGCCCAGGAGGGTGCGCAGGCCAAGCGCCTGGGTCAGGGTCATCCGACAATCATCCTCAATCGGCGGCAGTGCGGTGCTCCCGCCCCCTCAGGCCCGGGTCGCCCTGCCATGCTGGAGTCCATTGTAGCATAAGAGGCGGAGGCGCGCCGCCTTTCCCTTCTGGCGCGGCACCCTCCGTCTGGTTGGAGGACGGTCTGGCGTCTATTTCTTAAAGATATCGGTCCGGGTGATATTCATCAGGCGCAGGGCCTTGCCCGGTTCCTTGTAATAGATCCGCACTTCGTCCCCGGCTTCCCAGACCTCCGGGGGCAGGTTGAAATATTCATCAGGCACGGAGAAGGTCACCAGCAGCCGCTGCCGGCCGGAATACTCGGTGATGGTTCTTTTCTCCTTGTCGACGATGGGGAATTTCTTCCCGGCCACCATGGGGTTGCTTCTTTCTACCCCCTCCCGCTGGTCGATGAGGGTGTAAGGGATCATCTTAAAACTCTGGGTGACGTCATCGAAGATGGTGATTGCCTTGGCCTTGGCGTCCAGCTTCATGCGCTTGCCGGCCTTGGGCTCCGGCCCCATTTCATTGGGATCCGCAGGGATGGTGTAGGAGTGGGGCGGCAGGGTATTGTAGTCCGGGTTGCCGGGCTCCGCTTTTTTATCCTGGATCAGGGTGACTATGCCCTTGGCCTTGTCGAAGGCGATGACCCGGCCTTGGTCCACCTTGCCCAACTCACCGCAACCCCAGAGCAGGCCCGCCGCCAGCAACCATAAAAAACCTAACCAGAAAGAGCGGTTCGCCATAATCTTGTTCTCCTTATTGCCGAGTCGCCGGCCGGCCTGGTTACTTCCCGGCCTTTTTCATGGCGATCTCCTGCTTGGCCCCCTGCACCATGCGCACAAAGATATAGAGGGACATGGCGGCCACCAGACCCAGAATCAGCACGGTGGCGGAGTTGTCGAAGGCCGCGGCGTAAGCCGGAATCTGTTTGGCCAAAAGCTTCAGAACGATGGAAACGGCACAGCCCACCACCGCCAGACCGAAGGCGATGCGGATGCCGTAGCCCTTGATGTACTTGGTGGCCACGGTGCCCACCTGGGCCCCGATGGCGGCGCCCATGAGCATGAGGATGGCGGCCACCAGTTCGGTGCGGCCTTTATAGGTGTAGGTGGCGGTGCCGTACAGGCCGGAGATCGCCACCTCAAAGAGGTCGGTGCCCACGGCCACGTGCGTGGGGCAGCCGATGAAGTAGATGAGGGCCGGCATGCGGATGAGGCCGCCGCCGATGCCCAGAATGCCCGCCAGCCAGCCGGTGGCGAAGCTCACCAGCACCGGCATCCAGAAGGAGATGGTAATCTGGGCCTCTTTGAAGTGCACCATGGGCGGGATCTTGATGCGGTGGATGGTCTTGTGCCACTCGATACCGGTGGCCAGCTTGTCCACCTCGCCGCCTTTGACCAACGCCTCCCGTTCCTTGCGCTTCTTTTTGGCCACGTCGGCGAAGACCATCCAGGCGATGAGCGCCAGCAGGATAAGGTAGAGATACCGCACGTATTTCTCCACCTGACCGATGCGTTCCAGCCACATGACCATCTGGGCTCCCACCTCAAAGCCCACCACGGTCCCCACCAGCATGACGATGCCCAGCTTGTAGTCCACGTTGCCGAACTTGCCATGCCGCATGGTGGAGATCAGGGATTTGCCCGCCATGTGGGCGATGTCCGTGCCGATGGCAAAGGCCATGGGAAAGCCCAGGATGTTGAGGCCGGGAGTCACCATCCAGGCCCCGCCCATGCCGAAAAAGCCGCCGATGATGCCCACGCCGATGCCCAGGATAATGAGGCCCGGCCAAAAAATGGTCACTCCCGAAATGGGCATGAGGACGTAAAAAAAGTCCATGGAATGTACCTCCGGAAGAGAATGCGGCGGGCTAGTGCTCCGCCAGTTCCCGGGACTTGAGATCAATGCCAATGTGTCCCATGATGAGGTCGGCCAAGGTCCCGAAGATCAGCCCGATGATGGGGATGAGGATCACGGTGATCAGGGTGAAATACAGGTGGCTTTCATTGTAAAGGTTGGCCCACCAAGCCTGCCAGCCGGTGAGTTTCCGAGTATCCGCCACAATGACCAGGGCGGCCGCCTTCTCCCCGGCAGCCAGGGCCAATTGCGGTATCAGGGCTAGGGCCAGGGCAACCAGTCCGATGATTTTTTTTCCTATGCTCCGCATGATATGCGATCCTCCCTTGGGGCTCACAGGTTACCGGACCACCGTCACCTCACAGGGGGCGTGGGCCACCACTTTGGCGGCGGTGCTCCCCATGAGGATGCGCATCAACCCGGTGGCGCCGGTGCTGCCGATGACGATGCGATCAAACTTTTCTTCCTCCGCCTTGCGGATGATGTTGTTGGCCGGCACCAAGCCCTCTTCCAAGACCATCTCCACCTTGATGCCCCTGGCATCAAAGAGACCCTTGGCCTTTTCCAGGGACGCCTTGGCCTCCCGCTCCATTTTCTCCCTGATATTGGGGAGCATGACATCAAAGTCACCCACCTGCACCACCCGCATGAGGGTGACCTCCGCCCCCACTTTCTCGGCAATTTCCAGGGCCCGCCGGACTGCGCCCATGGAAGCTTCCGAGCCGTCAATGGGTACCAACACCTTCATCGAGGAACCTCCTTCCCGTCGGAGTGTTCTGCTCCAAGGCCCGACCCTCAAAACCTTGGCGGTTTTCGCCTCAACCCTCGCTTCCTTGCTATCGCAATGCCCGTGCCAATTCGACCATGCAGGCAGATAGGAACAACCGCTTGGTATCATTAATTCTTTCAATTTTCAGACCACCCTGTGGGGCCTGAGGCCGCCCTCCCCCCTGTCAGCATTTTTTACAGTCTGTTAAGACCGGAGAGGAAAACCGGGAGCAGCCGCGCTGACTGCCAAGCGGGAGCGGAAGGGTTGAGAAACGTTGGGCGAACCCCAGGGTTGCCCCACGCCGCCCTGGGGAGCGAGGCCGCAAACCCGGAGACAGAACCCCATCCCCCCAGGTCCCCAAGCATTGAGGCTTACAGTCAGTGCCGGGTGCTTTCCGGGGCGGGTTCCGGGCCGGGTGCGGGGAAGGCCGGCCTTCGGACCCGGACCATCCGGGTGGCCCGCTCCTTCCTGGGGAAGCCGACCCCGGGTGTGGTATAATCTTTGAAAAAGGGATGGCCTAGATCGGCCGATCAGGGACGGACATGCCATGGTGGAGACCTTCAATCTCTTCCGCAATCTCTACCGCAAGTGGAGGGACCGGAAAGAGCCCCCCCGGGGGGTGTCCGAGGTCTTTCGCTTCAAATACACCTGCTTCCGGGACCTGCTGGACTCCAATTCCCAACTGCTGGCCATCATCTCCGACCTGGAAGAAAAACTCAAAGGACACCAAGTCTTCGGCATGTCCTATATCCGCTCCCAGACCAGCCGGGCCGCTTTCCATGCCTTTCGCATGGTCAAGAGCCTGGACGTCCTTTCCGGCCATAAGTACCCCATACTTTACCAGGTCCTGGAGCGGATCAACGAAGCCATTAAGGCGGAGCTGGGGCCCCGGGCCGAAACCCGGGCGCCGGACTATATCCTGCCTTATACCGCCATCACCAAGGAGCTGGTTGACTGGGTGGGCGGCAAAAGCGCCAACCTGGGGGAAGTGAAAAACCGCGTGGGCCTCCCCATCCCGCCCGGGTTCGCCATCACCACCCGGGCCTTCATCCGCTTCCTGGAGCACCGGGACCTGCTGGACGAAATCAACAAACGCAAGATGGAGATCGACCCCCAGGACCCGGAAACCATTGACGAAGTCTGCCAGGGCCTCCGGCAACTCATCCTGAGCACGCCGCTTCCCGATGACCTCACCGCCGCCCTGGACCGGGCCTATGAGGCCCTGGCCGCCGAAGTGGGAGGCGAACCCAAGGTCTCCCTGCGTTCCAGCGCCATCGGCGAAGACAGCGAGCTTTCCTTTGCCGGCCAATACCTCACCTGCCTCAACGAGCCCCGGGAGCGCCTGGCCGCAGCCTACCGGGAGGTGGTGGCCAGCCTCTACACCCCCCGGGCCGTCACCTACCGGCTGCACAAAGGCATCCGGGACGAAGACGCGGCTATGAGCGTCGCCTGCCTGGCCATGGTGGATGCCTTGGCCAGCGGCGTCATGTATTCCCGCCACCCCTTCAACCCGCTGGAGGACCGGGTGGTGATCACCGGGGTCTGGGGCCTGGGGCCCTATGCGGTGGACGGCACCGTCAGCCCGGACCTCTTCGTGGTGGGCAAAGACTCGGATCTCCCCCTCGTCCGGCAGGAGGTGGCGCTCAAGCCCGTGGCCTTGGCCCCCGACCCGGCCGGCGGCCTGCGGGAGGTGGCGGTGCCCCCGGAGCAGCAGCAGGTACCCTGCCTCACCCCCGCCCAGGTCCGGAGTCTGGCCCTGTGGGCCCTCCGGCTGGAGGAGCACTACCAGGGCCCCCAGGACATCGAGTGGGCCCTGGACCGCCAGGGCCGCCTCCTGGTGCTTCAGACCCGACCCCTGAAGGTCCAGACCAGGGCCGGCGAGGTGGTGGAGAGCCCGGCGGCGCCTGGTTATCCGGTACTGCTCACGGGAGGCGCGGTGGCCTCTCCGGGCGTGGGCTGCGGTCCGGCCTTTCTGGTGGAAAGAGACGAAGATCTGTTGCACTTCCCTCAGGGCGCCGTGCTGGTGGCCCGGCACTCCTCTCCCAAGTTCGTCGTGGTCATGGCCAGGGCCCAGGCCATCGTCACCGACTCGGGGAGTGTGGCTGGCCACATGGCGGCGGTGGCCCGGGAGTTCGGCATCCCCAGCCTCCTAGACACCAAAACCGCCACCCGGGATCTGCCGCCGGGGATGGAGATCACCGTGGACGCCTTCACCGGCCGCGTCTACCAGGGCCGGGTGCCGGAATTACTGGCCCTGGCGGAGGTGCGCCAGCCCCATATGCAGGACACCCCCATCTACCGCCTCCTGCGCCGGGTGGCGGACCACATCGTTCCCCTGAACCTCCTGGACCCCCGGGCCGAGAGCTTCGCCCCCGCCTCGTGCCGCACCCTGCACGACCTGGGCCGACTGGTACACGAATACTCTTACCAGGAGATGTTCCGCATCAGCGACCTAACTGCGGACCGGGGCGGCGGCGCTCTCAAACTGGACGCCCCTATTCCTTTGGACCTCTATCTCATCGACTTGGGCAAGGGCCTGAGCCGGGCACCGGGAGCCAATGGCCGGGTGACCCCGGCGGAGGTGGCCTCCGTGCCCTTCGCCGCCCTTCTCAAGGGCATGCTGGATCCCAGGCTCAAGGCCCTGGAGCCTCGTCCGGTGGAGTTTTCCGGATTGTTCTCCGTGATGCGGGAGCAGTGGCTGTCCGCCCCCCAGTTCGAGGAGCGCTTTGGGGAAAAATCCTACGCCGTCATTTCCGACAAGTACCTCAATTTCAGCTCCCGGGTGGGATACCACTTCAGCGTCCTGGACGCCTACTGCGGGGCCACCGTGAACAAAAACTATATTACCTTCTCCTTCAAAGGGGGGGCGGCCGACGAACAGCGGCGCCATCGCCGGGTGCGGGCCATCGCTGTCATCCTCACGGCCCTGGATTTCGAAGTGGACGTCAAGGCCGACCGGGTGGACGCCAAACTGCAGAAATATGACTGCGAGCTTCTCCAGGAGAAACTGGTCCAGATCGGCCGCCTGCTCCTTTACACCCGGCAGATGGACATGCTCATGACCAGCGAATTCAGCGTGGAGGCCGCGGCCCAAAACTTCCTGGCCGGGAACTACTCCCTGGAACCCTCCCTCTTCCAGGAAGCTCCACAGGATACATCTTAGCAGGGGCAATGGGGGAAAAGGGGCCAGGGGGTTGAAACCCCCTGCCCCCTCCCCCAAACCTCATCGGGGGTGGGAGGGGGAGCTCGGGGGCAGGGGGGAGGCAGGCTCCCCCGCCCCCCCGAATCTTGCTATCCCTCCTTTTCCCGCCGCCGGGCTTCGGCCTGGGCCTTGATGCGCTCCAGCTCCTTTTTCTTGTCGAAGGCGTTGTCGATCTTCAGGAGGACCTCCTGAAGGGGGCAGGGTTTCAGCAGGTAGTCGTAGGCTCCCAGCTTCAGCAGTTCGATGGCCACGTCCAGGTTGGCATGGCCGCTGAGCATAATAACTTCCACTTCGGGATGTTCCTCCTTGATCCGCCGCAGGGCCTCCATGCCGCCCATCCCCGGCATGCGGATATCCAGGAGCACTACGTCGTAAGGCTGGACCGCCAATTCCTTCAGGGCCTCCTCCCCGCTCCCCACGGACTGGACCGCCAACCCCCGGGCCCCCAGCATCTTGCTCAGGGTGGTGCGGAAGCGGGCCTCGTCGTCAGTGATCAATACCCGGGGCGTCTGATTCATGGCGTCGTTTTCTCTTCCTCCCAGGTCAGGGGCAACACGATGGTAACGGTGGTGCCTTGTTTGGGGCTGCTGGCCACGGTGATATTGCCCCCCAGTTTGTGGATGATGGTCTGGGTGATGGCCAGGCCCAGCCCGGTGCCGGTTCCCGGCGGCTTCGTGGTGAAAAACGGGGTGAAGATTTTGGGGAGAATCTCCGCCGGGATCCCCGGACCGGTGTCCCGGATGGCAATCTTCACGTGGTCCGGCCCGGCCCAGGTGCTGGTGATGATGATGCGCCCCTGCTCCTCCATAGCCTGATAGGCATTGGTGAGCAGGTTTAACACCGCCTGCCTCAAAAGCGGCCCGTCCGACTCCAGGGGCGGGAGGTCCGGCGCCAGATGACGCTCGATGACGATGTGGCGCTTTTTGGCCTCCTGCTCCACCAAGCGGGCCATGTCCTCCAGGATGCGGTTCACCTCCACCTTCTGGATGACCGGCTGGCGCTCCCGGGCCAGGTCCAGGACCCTGCGGGTGACCTCCCGGGCCCGCTCCACCGCCTGAATGATTTCCTGAAGGGACTCCTTGAACTCCAGAAGCTGGGCGGGGTCTTGAAACCGGGCCCCCTTGAGCAGCTCGTCCAGCCATTCCGCCTCCTGGCGGATAATGGCCAGAGGATTGTTGATTTCGTGGGAAATACCCGCCGCCAGTTCACCCAGGGCCGCCAGCTTCTGGGTCTGGAGCAGCCGCTCCTCCATGAGGAGCCGGGGCTGCTCCGCCCGGGCCAGCCTCCGGGCGGTTTCCAGGGCGCCATAGCCGCTCAGCCCCGCCAAGGCCAGGGCCGCCAGTCCCAGTAATTCCCACCCGGCCAGCCACAGGAGCCCGGCCGCGGTCAGCAGGACACCCGGCGCGATATAGGGCAGCCACCAGCGGTCCGGCCCAGGGGGGCTCTTCACCGGCATACGCGCCTCATCGCCTCAGCCGGCCGCCCTCCAACAGCTTCCCACCGAGCGCCACCCTCCGCTTCTGGAAGGCAGGCGCCCTGGATCTCAGCCCGGCGGAGAGTCCGACCCGTGTCCCTTTCCTCCTTAAGCCGGGGCCGCCCTAAAATTTCCCTTCCTGGATCCGCTTGCGTTCGTAGGCCTGGCGCATCTTATCCAGGAGTTCATCCAGGGGCACCGGCTTCATGACATAATCGAAGGCCCCCAGTTGCATGCCCTGGATGCCTGACTCCACCGAGGCGTGGCCGGTGAGCATAATGACCTCGGTGAGGGGCCTCTTCTTCTTCATCTCCTTCAAGGCCTCGATGCCGTCCATCCCCGGCATGCGCACATCCAGAACCACCACGTCGAAGTTCTCGCTCTCCATGATTTTCAGGGCTTCTTCACCGCTGGCGACGCCGATAGTGTCCAGATTGCGTCCTTTGAGGCGCTTGACGATGGTCTCCCGAAAATCATCTTCGTCATCCACCACCAGAATTCTGAATTTTTCCATAATCTCCTCTTCCGCCACCCTCCGGATCGCACCCGCCCCCACCGCCGGGTCTCGGCGGGAGAAGGGCTGGGGCAGTCCGGCCTCCTGCCACCCAAGCCATCATACCCTGAAAAACCATTATCTGGCCGGAAGATAAATGGTAAAGGTGGTGCCCTCCCCCTCCTGGCTGGCCAGAATCATGCGCCCCCCCAGCTTTTCCACGATGCTGTAGGATATGGAGAGGCCCAGCCCCGTGCCTTTCCCCACCTCCTTGGTGGTGAAAAAGGGGTCAAAAATTTTGTCCTGAAGATCTTTGGGGATGCCGGGACCGTTGTCGCTGATCTCGATGGCCACCTGGGACTGCCCGGGCATGTAGCGGCTCTTGACCTGGATCAGGCCGTTTTTGCCGATGGCGTCGATGGCGTTGTTCAGGATGTTTAAAAACACCTGCTGCAACTGGGAGGAATCGCTGGTAATCTGGGGCAGATTCTCGGCCAGGTCCGTCTGGATGTCGATGGAACGATACCGGGCCTCGTTTTCCAGGAAGTCGATGGTTTCATTGAGCACCCGGTTGAGGTCCACCTGCTCTCGCACGGGCTCCATCCGGCGGCCGAAGCTCAGCAGCCGATGGGTGATTTTCTTGGCCCGGTTCACGTGATACTCGATCTTGGCCACCGACTCGGCGAATTCTTGAAAATTGGAGCTCTTGGCCAGGTCTTCCTCCCGGAGCAGGTCTTTCATCCAGCCCGCCTTCTCGCCGATGACCGCCAAGGGATTGTTGATTTCGTGAGCGATGCCGGCGGCCATCTTCCCCAAGGCCGCCATCTTGCTGGACTGGATGGCCAGGTCCTCGCTGGCCGCCTTCTGCCGCTCCATCTCCAGCAGCTCCTTCATCATGGAGCGACTGATGAACAAGGCGCCGGCGACGATCACCAGCAAGCCGCACAGACCGATGATGAATCCCAGGAGGCGGGCGCTTAAAAGCGGGCCCAACTGTTCGCCCGGGTCTTCCCGCACTACCAGCACCCATTTCTTCACCGTCAGCAGAGTGGTGCCATACAGGGAAGTCTCCCCCTGGTAACTGATTTCCTCCACATCGGTCCCCACCACTTTGGAGAAATCCGGGGTGGTGGGGGAGCCCAACAGGGTGCCGCTGAAGCGGGGGGAGGTCTGCAGGATGTTTTGCCGGTTGATGATAAAGGCGTCCCCCTTTTTGCCGATCCAGGCAGCCTTGACAATGTTTTCGATGATGTCGGAATCGATGGTGGCCCGGAGAATCCAATTCCGGTTCCCCTCCCGCACCATGATGGCGATGATGAAGTGGGGCACCTTCCGGAAGCCCAGGAAGACGTCGCTGATGTAAATGCCCTGGGACATCACCGCGGCGAACCAGTCCTCGCTCTTGTAGTTCACGCCCTTCAGCAGATTGTAAAAGGGCCCCACATAGGCCAGGTGATGGCCTTCGTCGTCGATCACCCCGAGATCCATGTAGGAACGGGAGCGGGCCTGCATGATATTGAAAACCTTGTTTAAATAGTTTTCTTCGCTAAGGCTCTTAAGGGAATGGGTGTTGGCCAGGGTGACGAGCTGGGAAACCCGCTCTTCCAGGAACAGGTCCAGAGAACCGCGACGGTTTTCCACCAGGGTTCGAAGGCTTTCTCTCACCTTGGCGTGATAGGAGAAACTGAACTCCCGATAAAACACCGCGCCCAGCACGATCAAGGGCACCAACGAAAAGCCAATTATGGTGGCCACGATCTCCCAGCGCAATTTCTGCAGTGGCGTTTTTTCCATGAGCCACCGGACCAGACGATCACCGGAAGTTGGAATTTTTTCCGGTTCTGGCCCGCCTGCCCTATCCTAGGGAAGGCCCCTGCTTCTGTCAAGGTGGATTTACGGATTGGAGCCGCCTTCTCTTCGGGGTCGCAGTCGCCTTCCGGCCGGCGCCCCCAAATCCACTTCCGGAGCCACCGGGATGAAGAGCTCCCGGGCTGCGGCGGGACCACTCAAAAAAGACCCTTCCGGCCGGGGGTGAAAGAGCCGCCCCAGCACCTCGGGCACCTCCAAGAGGCGCTGGTCTGCCGGCGGCACGGCTGTCGGTTCCGGGGCAGCAAGAAATGGGGGGTGCTGGCCTAGTTATAACACCTCCGTTTCCGGGAGCCCAGGCGCCCAACGGCGGGGACACGGGGGCCGGCCTTTTCCAGCCTCCCGGCCCCGCATCAGCCTTGCCCGAACGCCCGGCCTGAGCTATGATAGCCGCGTGGGGAACATCCTCACGGGAAGGGCGGGGTCTCCATGCAGATCACCTTTCACGGCGCAGCCCAGACGGTCACCGGCTCCCAGCACCTGCTCACCATCAACGGCCGGCGCATCCTCCTGGATTGCGGCCTCTTCCAGGGAAAACGCGACGAGGCTCGCCAGCGCAACCGGCATCTTCCCTTTGACGCCGCCCAGGTGGACGCGGTGGTGCTCTCCCATGCCCATATCGATCATTCGGGCAACCTCCCCAACCTGGTGAAGAGCGGTTTTCGGGGACCCATCGTCTGCACCCGGGCCACCGCCGATCTCTGCGGCGCCATGCTGCTGGACAGCGGCCGTCTCCAAGAGCGGGATGTGGAATATGTCAATAAGAAGCGGCTGCGCAACGGGGAGCCCCCGGTGGAACCCATCTACACCGAGGAGGACGCGGCTCGCTGTCTGCGGCAGTTGGTGGGCCTCGGCTATCAACAACCCTTTCCCCTCCTTCCCGGCGTCACCCTGACGCTCTATGATGCCGGCCACATGCTGGGTTCGGCTCTGGTGGCCCTGGACTTCCAGGACGGCGGGGAAAAGCCGCGGCGCCTGGTATTCTCCGGAGACCTGGGGAGAACCCAGGTGCCCATCCTGCGGGACCCCACCCTCTTGGAAGCGGCCGACCTCCTGCTCCTGGAAGGCACCTACGGCAACCGCACCCATCCTCCCATCGAGGAGTCCGCAGCCGTCCTGGCCGAAGTGATCCGGGAAACCTCCCGGCGGGGTGGGAAGGTGATTATCCCGGCCTTTGCCGTGGAACGCACCCAACTCCTGGTGTACCTCCTCAACCGCCTCTATCATCAGGGAGAACTGCCGGAAATCCCCATCTTCGTGGACAGCCCCCTGGCGGTGGACGTCACCAGCGTCTTCCGGCACCACCCGGAGTGCTTCGATGAGGATACCCTGAAATTTCTCCGCCAGGACCCGGACCAGGATGTCTTCGGCTTCAGACGCCTGCGGTATATCCGGGAGACCCAGAAATCCAAAGAGCTCAACAGTCTGAATGGCCCGGCGGTCATCATCAGCGCCTCCGGGATGGCGGAGGCCGGCCGGATCCAGCACCACCTGAAGAACAACCTCGAAGACCCGCGTAACACAGTGCTCATCGTCGGCTGGCAGGCCCCCAACACCCTGGGCCGCCGCCTGGTGGAAAAGCAGCCGGTGGTGAGGATCTTCGGGGAGGAATATACTTTGCGGGCCCGGGTGGTAGCGCTCAATGGCTTCAGCGGCCACGCCGACCGCCCGGGACTGCTGGCCTGGGTCAAGGCCCTCAAGCGACGGCCGGCCCACATCTTTCTGGTGCATGGCGAACCGGAGGGACTGGCGTCCCTTGCGGCTGCCCTGCAAAATGACCTGGGTTGCCCCCAGGTCACCATCCCGGAGCCGCACCAAACCGTGGCCTGTTAGGGATCGTCCGGGAAAAATGCTGACAGGAGAAGCGAGGCGGCGGTCAGCGCCCGGGAGGCGCAAGATGAGGGGAGACCGGGGCGGGTTTTTTCTGTGGGGCGCGGTCCGGCTCAACGTAGCCTTCCTCCCCCGGGTGCAGGTCGGCCTCCCCTTGCGGGTTTTTCAGGGAGAGACGCCCCTGCTGCAGTTTGACGCTGGTGGCGCCGTCCGGCTCCACCTTCACCCCGAATTCCAGGGCATTGGCTCGGTCCGGCGAGGGGGAATCCGCGTCCAGCGCCCCCATGGTGGCGGGCATCCCTTCAGCCCGCCCCCAAACCGGTTGCCACCTCGGGAAAAGAACGAGATATGAACCCAGTCCCAGCAGGATCAAGGCAAGGAGCCATGACATTCTGCACTTTTGAACAATATTCATACCTGAATTCAGTATAGGAATGATTACTTCACAAGGCAATTTTTTTCTCGATGGGTGCCCCGGGGGCCCGCCCCCATGGGCTTGATATCCTCCGGCCGTTTTCTAAACCGCTGGTGAGCCGGGCACGCCTCGGTCCCGCTTGGCGAGGGCGTTGGCCGTGCCGTGGTGATCAAGGAGTGCCTGGGTTGCCATGGCGGCAAAGCTCACCTTTCTTAAAGTGCAAAGAGCGTGCCTTGAGCCGACCAGGCCAGGATAACCGACCATCAAGCCCCAGAGGCTTAAGCTGACGTTGGATGCGCCGGGTAAGCTGCGTGGGTTCCTTCCCGGTGCTTTCACCCCGGGCAGTGTCCCGGCAATGCCGTTAAAACGGTCCCCGGTGATTATCTCCCCTTCTGGGAGGAGGGTAATTTCGGTTAATATGCTAACTGGGAGCTTATTTTTGTCACCCCCATCCTTTCCCCCAGGGGGATGGAAGGAAGGGGTTGAGCCTTTAAAAAAACTCGCCAGACCTGAACACTAGTTCACAGTTATCTTCATCGGGGGCGCCGCGCGCTTCCGGCATGACGTGCCAGCCCATCCCGGTGGGGCGCCCAAGGAGTATCGCCATGACCCCAACAAGTTCCCAGGAGGCCCTGCAGGCCTTGTTGTCTTCTGAGACGCCCTTTCTCACCGAGCGCCTGGCCTACCGCCCGCGCCTGTGTCCGCCCATGGCTCCCGGCTCCACCGCCCTGAAACCCCTTGAAGGCTTTTCCCTGGAGCCCCTCAAGGTGGCCAGGGAGCAGCTCCCTTTTGTGAGCGGCAATCAATTGGTGGAAATCGTCCCCCAGGCTTCCCCGGCTGGAGCCTCTCGCCCCCGGCGCCTCGGCATCGTCCTCTCCGGCGGCCCGGCTCCCGGTGGGCACAACGTCATCGCCGGGCTGTTCGACGCCGCCAAGCGGGCCAATCCGGACAACCGGATCATTGGGTTTCTGGCCGGTCCCAAGGGCATCATGCAGAACCGGCACCAGGAACTCACCCGGGAGTTGGTGGACCGGCACTACAATACCGGGGGATTCCACCTGTTGGGCACCGGCCGGGACAAGATCGACAACCCGGAGAAAATGGCCCAGTGCAAAGCCACCTGTGCTGATCTGCAATTGGACGGGCTGGTGGTGGTGGGCGGCGACGACTCCAACACCAACGCCGCTTTTCTGGCCGAGAGTCTTCGGGAGCAGGGGACCCAGGTCATCGGCATCCCCAAGACCATAGACGGCGACCTCCAGGTGCCCGGCCTCCTCCAGGTGCCCTTCGGCTACCACTCGGCCTGCATGGCCTTCGCCACCGAGGTGGGCAACCTCAACACCGACTGCAAGTCCGACCTCAAATACTGGCACTTCAACCGCCTCATGGGCCGCAGCGCCTCCCACATCGCCCTGGAGGTGGCCTTCCAGACCCATCCCAACGTCGTCCTCATCGGCGAGGAAATCGAGGAAAAGGAGCTCACCATCCACAACGTGGTGCGTCTCATCGCCGACGTGGTGGTGGAACGGGCCAGGCGGGGCAAGAATTACGGCACCGTCCTGATCCCTGAAGGCATTCTGGAGTTCATCCACGAGATCAACGTCTTGATCATCAAAATCAGTTACATCATCGCGGCCTACAACCGGGAGGCTTCCGAGGAGGAATCCTTCCACAAACTCTCCTTTGAAGACCAGGTGCAGCTCATTGACAACAGCGACATCTGGCGGGACTACGACAGCCGCGTCTTTTTGGGCTTCCCTTCCCTTTTGCAGCGGGGGCTCCTGCTGCCCCGGGACAGCCACGGCAACTTTCCCTTTGCGGCGGTGAACACCGAACGCATCCTTTTGGAAATGGTGGCCACGTATCTCAGAAAACAGCGGGCCAAGGGCATCTACAAAGGCACCTTCCGCACCCAGAACCACTACTACGGTTACGACGGTCGGGGCACCTTCCCCACCAAGTTCGACTGCGACTACGGCTACAACCTGGGAGCCGCAGCCTTTGCCCTCCTGGCCAACGGCGCCACCGGCTACATGGCGGCCATCCGCAACCTGCACCGGCCCTTGGAGGAATGGCAGCCCATCGGCATCCCCCTGGCGCCCCTCATGCACCTGGAGGAGCGCACCGGCCGCCTGGAGTTGGTCATTGCCAAACAGAAGGTGGACCTGGAGTCGCCGGCCTTTCAGATCCTGGAGCAGGAGCGTCAAAAATGGGCCCTGGAAGACGACTACCGCTGTCCGGGTCCCATCCAGTTCCAGGGCGCCGGCGCCGCCAGCAAGCCTCTCACCCTGCTGCTGAACAGCCTGGGGTCGTGAGGGGAGGCTTTAAAGGGAGGGGGCCGGAGGCCGCCGCCCCCCGGCCCTCCCCCAAAGGCGCACCGCCACAAAAAAGGCGGGCCCGGAGGCCCGCCTCGGTTTTGGGGGGAGAGGGGATCTTTGGCCCCCTGCCCTTCCGGGTTTACTCCTCCCCTTCCTCTTCTGCTTCCTGGGGTTTGAGGTGGTCGGGGATGATGACCATCTTGAGGAGGAGGGGTTTGAGAAAACTCCAGCGGATGCCGATCTCAAAGACCTCTTCCATATCCCGGATGGCGTCCCAGCAGTTGTGGCAGGGGGCGATGACCAGCTTGGCGCCGGTGGCCAGGATCTGGTCCCGTTTCACCTTGAAGCCGATGTTGCGCTGCTGCCGGTAGATACCCAGACCGTTCATGCCGCCGCCCCCGCCGCAGCAGAAGTTGTGTTCCTTGCAGGGGTCCATTTCCACCAGGTAGCCAGGCTCCACCAGATAGCTCATGATCTCCCGGGTGACGTCCTTGAGCCCGTAGTTGCGGATATAGTTGCAGGAATCCTGGAGCGTCACCGGCTCCTTGATGCGCTTGGCCGGATCGATCTTCAGCTTGCCGGTGCGCAGCGCTTCGGCCACCCATTCGGTGTAATGGATGTAGGGCACCGGCGGCCGGCCGTCTTCCCGGCCCATCCAGTAAGGGCCTTCGATGACCGTGGCCCGGTGGGCGTGGCCGCACTCGGTTCCCACCACCCTTTTGGGTTTCAGCTTATCGATGGCCTTGTAAATGCCCTCCACCTGCATTTTGCAGCCTTCCCAGTCGCCAGCGAACAGGGTGAGAGAGGTCTGATCCCAGCCCTCACTGGGCACGGTCCAGTTCTCGCCGGCGATGTGGAAGAGGATGGCCGCCTCGGCAATGTCCTCGGGATAGTGCTTGGGTTCCCGGGCGTTGCAGGTGTAGAGCAGGTCGGCCCCCACCTTGTCCACCGGGATCTCCAAACCCGGCCACTCCTCCTGCTGCTCTTCGCACATCCACTCGCAGGTTTCCACCCAGTCTTCCGGGGTCACGTCCATCTGGGCCCGAAAGAGCCGGTGCATGCCCGAGCCGATCTTCAGCTCCCAGGGCACGAACCCCTGGGAGAAGCACAGACCTCTGAGGTAACTGAACATGACCCCCATGTCGATACCGTAAGGGCAAAAGGTGCCACAGCGGTTGCAGCAGGTGCACTTGCCCCAGGCCACGTCCATGCAGTAGCGCATGTGGGCATTGTCCACCGCGCCGTTTTTCTTGACGATCTCTCCCAGGGTGGACTGAATCTTGTAGGCCGGCACCTGGGTGGGGTCCTTCCGGTTGGCCAGATAAAAAAAGCAGCTGTCGGCGCACAGGCCGCAATGGGCGCAGATCTCCAGCCACGTGCGGAAGCGGGACTTGCAGGTCGCCTTCAGGGAGTTGGCCAGCTTTTCCTGGTCCACATCCAGATGCTTCATCTCCTCGTAATAGATCTTGCCGGTCTTGTCGGCGAGGAGGGCATCCAATTGTTCCTTGGTGTTTACCGGGGTTTTATTGCACAGGGTTCCTTCCGGCATGGGTCTTCACTCCTTGGGTAAGGGCTCGCCGGTCTCTGGGCGACCTGCCCGGCGGGCGATCTTTTCTCTAGAAATTATTTTGTCCATCAAAAATTAATATAATACCTTCCTTGCTACCATGCAAACCCCTTCCGGGACTTCCAGGCCCGCTTGATGCCGAAGTCCATACCCAACTGGCCCCGGGAGAGGAAGAAGCCCACCACGTGGAACAGCTTGGTGAAGGGGATGAGGATGAGGAGCAATTCCCCGCTCAGGATATGGGCATAGAGCCAGAAGGAATAGTCCCTGGCCTGGTGTACCGACAGAAAGCCGGTGACAAAGGGGGCCACGCTCACCAGGATGAGAAAGAAGTCATAGAAGGTGGTGAGGATGCGCACCTCCGGCAGGGCCAGGCGACGGATGCAGATGCAGACCGCGGTGACCATGACCCCAATGGTCAGGGCGTCGGCCAGGCCCATGGAGATGGTGGGCCACCAGGTGATGCCCCAGCGCTCCGCCAGCAACACCGCATGCCCGGGTAAGAACAGCGGGGTGATCACCAAACCGGCATGGAAAACGAAGAACACCAGGGTGTATAGGGGCTTGGCCCGCCACCCGAAGGAACCGTAGGGAATGAGCCAATGAATGATGGACTGCAAGGCGCCTTTGAGCCCCAGCGAGGGATAGGCGCGATAGGCCACGCGGTCCAACTGCCAGTCCAGCCCCCGGATGTAAAGCACCACCCGGGCGGTGAGGCCGCCGAAAAAGATGAGAAAGCTGAGCCACAACAGGGGGCCTGTGATGAACTGATACATAGGGGTATTCCTCCACCTGGCCGGGTCCGGCCCGCCAGGCTACTTGATCATCTTGTCCTCATCCCGGCCGGTGATGAACAGCCAGAAGCCCAGGATGCCCAACAAGGTGGCGCCCATCAGGAGATAGGCCGCCCCTTTGGTATACACCGTAAAATCGTGGTAGGTGAAGAACTCCATGGCTCCCTTCCTCAATGCCCAAAGCTTTGGGGATGCGGTTTGGTTTCGTGCTCGTGGAACTCCACCGGCTCATGCTCCTTAAAATCCGGGTGCTCATGGAAGATGGGCATCCGAGTGGCGATGAACCGGAAGACCAGCAGGCCCACGGTAACGATGTAAATGGAGATGGCCACTTCCATCCAGCTGGGGAAATAGCGCTCCGCCGGCGACAGCTGCCAGTTGAAGGCCACCAGGGAGACGTTGAAGCGGTTGAGCACGATGCCCAGCACGGTGAGGACCGCCGCCCGCTTGATGAGCTTGAGATTCCCTTCCCTCACCCCCAAGGCGAAAAGCAACGCCGGCAGGGCCACGAACCCCAAAAGCTCCAGCAGATACCAGGCGCCGTAGCCGGTGAGCAGGTAGCTCCAGTTGTTGTCCAGGGCCAAACCCACCACCTTGAGGAAGAAGTAGGTGGTAAGGATCATGGCGGCGCCTTTGCCGAATCCCAGGATGACCCCGTCGTGCTCCGCCAGGTAGGTCTCATCCATCTTGTCATGCAGGTAGCGGTGGGAGAGCGTCCCCTCGAAGATGACCATGGACAGACCGGCGGCGATGCTGGAGACGAAGAAGAACACCGGCAGGTAGGCGGAATACCACAGGGGGTGCAGCTTGGAGGGCGCGATGAGGTAGAGCGCGCCCAGGGAGCTTTGGTGCATGGTGGACAGGACCACCCCGAAAATGGTGAGCCCCAGGGTGAGCTTCACCAAGACATTGCGGATCTTTTTCAGGCCCAGCCACTCCAGGGCGGTGGGACTCCACTCCAGGAAGAGCACATTGAGGTAGAGAAAGACACACAAGCCCACTTCAAAGAGCACCGAGGTGGGGCCGGACTGCACAAAGAAGGGATAGGGCAGGCGCCAAGGCCGGCCCACGTCGTAGTGCAGGGCGAAGACCACCAGAGCATAGCCCAAAAACGCCGTGAGGATGGCGGGGCGCACCGCCGAGTGATAGCGCTTCATGCCGAAGACGTAACAGGCGGCCGAGGTGGTGTAGCCTCCGGCGGCCAAGGCGACGCCGCACAGAAGGTCGAAGGAAATCCAGATCCCCCAGGGGTTGTTGTCCGAGAGGTTGGTGACCCCGGCCAGGCCCTTGGTAAACCGGAGGATCGTGATGATCAGGCCGACGAACAAAATGACGCCGGCCACCAGGTTGAACGGCGTAAGCAGCGACGGCTTGCCTGCCGCTGTCTGTTCCAAAGTGGGGTGTTCGGTGGCCATGTTATTCGCCCTCTTCCTTGGCCGCCTTGGCGGCCTCTTCCAGCGCCTTCTTCACTTCCCGCTCGATGGCGGCCTTCTTGTCGGCTTCGGCCTTGGCCTTGACTTTGGCCAGTTCGGCCGCCGCCGCCTCCTGGGCCCGGGCCACGGCCTGGCTCACAGCCTCCAGTCTTTCCTGGCGGGCGTTCTTGTCCTTGGCCTTGGCGATGGCGTAAATCCCCAGCAGCAGCACCGGCCAGGCGCCGGCCACGATGGGCACCGCGGCCAAGGCGCCGGAGGTCAGCTCCGGTGCGGGGGTGACTCCCAGGTCCTCTCGCAGGCCGATCTCCCGGAAGGGCACCCCGGAGATGTACAGCCAGTTGGTGCCGCCCATCTCATGCTCCCCGTAGATGTGGTCCAGATAGCGCCCCGGAAACAGGTGGAAGCGCTGCCGGGCCACCCTGAGAAGGTCGGTGCGCTTCCCGTACACCAGGGCCTCGGTGGGACAGGCCCCCACGCAACCCGGCACTCTCAGGGTCCCCGCCATGAGGTGCGGATGGCACATGTGGCATTTCATGACCCGGGGCCGCACGGGCTCCCAGTATTCATAGGTGGGGATGTCGAAGGGACAGGCGATCATGCAGTAGCGGCAACCCACGCATACCGATTCGTCCCAGGTCACCGCCCCCTGGCTGGTCTTGTCAAAGGCCCGGACAAAGCAGGCCGAGGCGCAGGCAGGCTCCAGGCAGTGCTGACACTGGTTCTTGCGATAGACCGGCCCGCTGGCGCCGGGAATATGGTCGTAGCGGTTGACGATGGTGAAAGTTCGGGCGTCGGTGCGCCGCTTGGTGTCCAGCACGGTCAAATCGTCGAACGGTCTGGCCGGGGCCGGCAAGCCGTTCACCCGGTTGCAGCCGGCCTCACACCGCCGGCAACCGATGCACCGGGTGGCGTCGAACAGCACGCCGTAGCTCCCGGGGTGGCCGGTAAAGTGTTTCGATCCGGCCTGGGCCGACTTGCCCAAGGCAACGGTGGCGGCGGTGGCTCCCAGCAGCCCAAGAAACTGTCTTCGTACCATGGAGCGACTCCTCTTTTTCCAAACCCTGAGCCGGTTATTGCTTCTTCGGTTGGTGACATTCGGTGCAGGCCGTGGCCACGGGTTTGACGCTCATCTCCCGATGGCAGACCATGCACTGCCCGTGATAAGCCGCCTGCAGTCCCGGTCGGGCCGGCTGCCGGGCATCGAAGGCCGCGGCATGGCAACTGCCGCAGCGGGGCGGCTTCAGTGAGGCCGGGCTGTTGTGGTGGCAGCCCTGGCACAGGGTGCCTGGCTCAGAATGGAAATACTGTGCCAGCTTGTTGCCCTGGGTGCCTTTCTCCAACAGCACCTGGTGCTTCCGGTGGGCAAAGGTCACCGGCCCATACTGATCGGCCAGGTCCTGAATCACCACCGTATCGGGCACGCTCTCGGCCGGATAGGTGCCGGGGTTCAGGGTGCGGCCTTTGAGCATGATTTCCGCCACCGCCGCCTTTTGCTGCGGACTCTGCAACAGCGCCTCGCTCACTGGCAGGGCTCCCTTGGGGAGTGGCAGGTGGCAGAGAGAGCAGCCGGGGCCCGCGACCTCCTTACGAGGCAGTTGCACGTGGCAGCCCGCACATTGGGGCGCAGCCTGCCGGGCCGTGTGGCAGCCGATGCAACTGGATTTGCTGTCCGGGGCGTGCATGGCCTGCTCGAACGTGACGCCGCCGCCCTCCTTGGCACCCAGGAGGGTGTGGCATTTGCCGCAGGCGTCCATGGTGGCGTGATGACAGACCCGACAGGAGTCGGTGTACTTCTCGTGGGCCTGGTGATCGAAGGGCACCGGGTTCATCAGGATGGGCTTGGCGGCCTTGGCGTCTTTTGCCCCCCAGGCGATGAGGGTGGCGTTGGGCTGGCCCCGGTTGAGCCGCGGCACCTCCTGGTCGGGAAGCTTGGCCAGCGCCGCCTGGTTGTTCTTGGCCGTCAGAGCCTGGCCGGCGGCACCATGGCAGCCGGCGCAGACATAGGGGCCATTGGCCTTCACCCCCTTGCCCCCCAGTTCCAGGTGGCAGAGGACGCACTGCTGGTGGGCCGCCTGGCGCAGGTTCAGAGCCTCCCCGGCCTTTCCCTCCCCGTGGCAGGTACGACAGCCGGACTCCTGCCCCTTGACATGGACCAGTTTTTTGGTCCGGGGGTCGGCGAGGTGATGGCAGACCCCGCAATTGTCCTGGTCCTTGGGAGAGGAGATTTCCTTGGAGGCCACGTGGCGGTAGTGCAAGACCTTGTCCATCCCGGCTTCCAGCGCGGCTCCCGCCGGAGGCCTGGCGTTGTGGCACAAACGACAGAAGCCGTCCAGCGGGCCGGTATGCTTGCCCGCCGCCGCCATCTCCATATGACAGCCGATGCAGCCTTCATGGTAGATGGTCTGCAGTTCTGCAGGATTGGCTGCTTTCGTGCGCTTGTACAGCAAGGAGAGCCTGCCGTTCTCCACCAGGTGGCAGGTCTGGCAATCCTTCTTCTCCTTTTGCAGCGCCTCGGTGTGCTTGTCATGGAAGAAGGTCACCGGCGGCAGCTCCAGCTTGCCGAAGGCGGCCAGGGTGTCGATGGTGAGGCGGTCCGGCCGGGCCTCTTGGGGGGCCGGCGCCGAACCCTTGTCCCCTTGGGCCTCGCCGCCAAAGAACATGGCGGCGGCGCCCACCAGCAACAGCCCGGCCCATCGCAGCAAAGGTTTTCCTCTCTCCATAATTTCAGTCCTTAGGATGGAAGTCTGAGCCCAACCTGGGTGATCATCAGTGCAACGGCAGGGATTGGCCTGAATTTTTCTGTGAAAAGCATCACAATGCATCTTATGCAAATTTCTGGCAGTTGTCCAAAAAAAATTTTGCCGGCCCCGGAAGATTGTTGCCTTCCCGCACAGCTAAAAAATTTTCATTGATAAAACAGCAGGTTATATCACGTCCATTCGACGGTTCAGGTGTTGGCATATTAAACATGGGCAGGGATTTCAGACGATTAGGCCCACCCCGGGGATGGTTTCAGGAAAACCTATCACGCCTCTGGTCCCCTCCCTCTTGATGGAGGAAGAGGCGGTGGGGGATGACAGACCCTAGTAAATCCCCCTCCTGCGAGGGGGGGAATTGGTTCGCCCCCGGATTTAGGGATAGTTCCGCCACGGGATTACCGGGGGGGCGGAAGAGGCTTCGCCCACGGGAAAGGCCGGAAATGCTGCAGGACTTGTCCTAAGCAGCCGGCCCCGGCAGCGAATTGCAGCTTATCTGGTTTTCTTCTGGAAGGAAAGAGGCAAGACGGGAGGGCGCGCCCGGATAGGCCAGGAAGGGACTTCTCGGCCTTCCCGGGCCGGTGGGCGGCAGGCGCCGGCGTCGTTTCCCCCAAAATCAGGTCCGCCGGCGTAAGCCGTGGGGGCGGCGTTCAGGTTTGGGCCAGCGGGTGAACGGCACCCCCAAGGCCCGGGCCCGATTCGGCGTCTTTCCTCTTGTCGTCCGGTCCGGCAACGGCCGGTTCCTCCTTGCCGGGGCGGCAAACCCCCACCAGCCCGCCTGGGCTACTGGGAAGCCAACCACCCCGTTTCTATGGGTTTTCACCACCTGGGCCCCAATATCCCCATTGGGCGCCGTGACCTCGGTCCCGTGGTCGGAATATTCCACCTCCACGCCGGTGTTGGCCGAAGGCTTGCCCTTGAATTTTCCCCATCTCCTGGAAAACGTTGCCGGCATCGAGCCCGAAGGGACGGGGTAAGGGCACAACCTCCCCTTCCAGACCCAGGTTCGCATCCCAACCCGGCTCCGCTTTCACAGCGGCCACATACTTCTTGCCCTGGTGAAGGAGATTTTGTCCTGGATCTAAAAGATTGGCGGACCGGGCACTGACTGTTGGGTCTGAGCGGGTGGCCAAGGAGAGGCCAAAGGAAAGCCCCAAACGCTTTTGTTCCAGTCTCCAGACGGGAAGAAGCCTTCGTGGCTTAATTCTTAGGCAAATCAGGGCCTTCCGTTGGCGGCAGCAGGTGTGCCCGTGTCGGTGATGCCAGTCGTTGGGCGCGTGCCCAGGGGTATGAACCCAAGCCGCGTGACTGTGCTCATGCTCGTCATGGCGGTGGGATAGGGCCTGGGGGTTGTGTTCATGCTCATACTTGTCTTGGTCATGACCGCACCTTAACCATTCTTCCTGGCGCTGCCTTTGCCTTGCAGTGAGCATCCGTCCTCTTTCCGGTCAATCTTTGCCTTGAAGTTTTCCTGGTGCTTAAAAAATAAACCGCGAACGCTCAGTTTTCGGAGAGTCCCCCCGAAGCAAGCATTCGCGGTAGCGTGCCGAGGGCTAAGCAGCCGTTATCTGCAACCATTGGTAGTCCGATGCTCCAGCCCGTCCTCGGCCCTGCCCATGAGGGCGTTGCCAGGGTCTAACTGTGCTACTTTCTGCGCCAGGCCTCCCAATTGGGGCGTCCTTGGGAATCCCGCAGGAAGAGCACATAATCGCCTTTGATGAGTTCGAAGGCGATCACCCGCAGCCTGCCATCCTTCTCGCACATTCCTTTGACCCGCACTTCGTCCCCGGGCTTGAGTTCGAACTCCTGGCGCTCCAGGTACCACACCGGTCCCAGGCTGACGTGCACCTGCCCCTGGGTCTTGGTGTCCACCACCGTCGCCATCCCCGGTTGCATGCCCTCTTTAAGGGTCTCGGTAAACACCTGCACCACCTTGCCGCTTTCGTCAAAGGGCTTGCAGGTGTGCTTCACCGGGCAGGCATAAGGCGTGTAAGGGCAGGGCCGGAAGCCTTGGCCGCGGCCCTGGCCCCATGTCGGGCTGGCTGCCGCCCAACACCATACCATGATGCCTAAGACACTGATTCCACCGAGCTTCCACCAGTTCATCAGCTGGCCCCCCCTTTGGGCATATTAAAAAGCATATACCATGGACAATATCGGCGTCACCACAGCATCGCTGTTTTTCCCCAGGAGGTCAATATTCACTCCGAAGGCCAGGGAGAATTTCTCCGTGGCCATGTATTCGATGCCCGGCAAAATAGAGAGCAGAGCGCCCGGGGGGGTGTTAGCCTTGTGGCCGAACAGTCTCCCGGCGTCCCAAAAGCTGGTGAACTCCAGCAGAGCCACCCATTTTCCCTTGAGCGGGTATTCCGCCGCCAGATTCACGGTGACGAAATCCCGGGGGTAATTCCGGCCGGCATCGTCAGTAAAGGCGGTCTGCATGGAATACCAGAGGTTGCCGTACAGGACAAACGGCTTTACCCACTTGGACAGATTCAGACCAGTGGTGAAGACATAGGCCCCGCCGCCGGTAACGTCCAAACCCAAGGTGCCGGGGTTGAGGCCCTTGAACTTGCCGGAGGGGAAATCGGTGGCAAACAAGGCGGTCACGGTGGGGCGCTTCTCGGTCTCCTCCACCAGGCGGTACTTCCAGGTCAGGTTAATGTCCCCCAGGTTGCCGTAATTGGCCGAGGTCTCCCCCTGGGGACCCGGTGGCCTGACACTGCTGGCCCAGTTATAGACATAAGGAACGACCACAAAGACCTCCAGGTTATTCCACAGGCCATACGTGAATTTCCAGTCCATGCTGAAGAACCGGAAGTTCCCGTGGGTGGACGCCCGCCGCCAGCTCTGGGTAAAGCGGTTGGTCACAAATCCCAGGGCGAAGGTGGGCTGGACGGCAAACTTGCCTTTGTCAATGGGTATGGCGGTGTCGGTGATGATGGGGCCGAACGTGGCAGGACATTCTTCCTGCTTTTCCGGCGGCCCCGGCAACTCCAAAGGCACTCCCGGCACCTGGGCCAGGGCCGGTGACGCCACCTGAGTCCACGTTCCTCCCAAAACCATCGCCCCCAAGAGCCAGATCGCTTTCAGTAGTTTGGAGTTCCTCATAAGCCTTCCCCCGATGGTTGTCAATGTCGAAATGGTAATAGAGGCTGCTGGCAGTCGTGAGCCCATGATGCCAGGGCTGCGGCTGCACTGCTCCCGCCTCATAGCCTGTTAGCCTGGCTTCACTTTGCCCCCGGCCAATCAGTAAACTCCACCCAGAGCACCGCGCCGTATTCAGCCTTCTTTTTCTTGCCGTCCGGGCCCCGGAGGGCATCCTTTTCCTCGGCCAGGGCGGCGAACCCCCACCAGCCGGCGGCGGGCGGGGAGAAAGAAAAGACTCCCTGTTCATCGGTCTTCACCACCTGAGCGACGAAGTAGTCGTTGGGAGCCTTCACCTTGCCCCCCGGGTTCCAGTACTCCACTTCCACGTCGGCGCCAGGGAGGGGCTTACCTTTGAATTTCACCATCCCCCGGAAGACATTGCCGGCATAGAGGGCGAAGGGCCGGGTCAAGGGGATGATCTCCGCCTTGAGGCCCACCTCGGCGTCCCAGCCCTCTTCGCCACCCAGGGCGGCCACATAGGTCTTGGTCTGATGGATGATGAACTTATCTTCCGCCGGCTCCCAATAGGGCTGGGGGTCGAAGAAAAAGGCGTAAACGCCCGGCTTTTTGATGACGTAGGTGCCTTTCCAGGCCGGGTTATCCAGGACCTTGGTCTCGACGAGGGTGTTTAACAGATCGGTCTTGTGCTTGCCGGTCTGCACCCCGAAGGCCTTGGGTTTGGCCAGGACCATGCCCTTCTGCTCAAAGGGGTGGTTGAAGGACAGGACCGCCTCCAGTTCCGGTTTGTCTCCCTGCATCACCATGGATTTCTCTGGCAGGATCATGCCGAAATGGGCCTGGCTGACGTTGACCAGACCCATGGCGAACATCAGGGCAAGACTGCAGGTGAAGAAACGTTGCATGACCTCCTCCATTCCTTGGATGTTGGCAGGCACTGCCTGCGATTTATCCGGATTTACAGCAGCTGGTATGAACGTGGCAGCATTCCTTGACCGTATGGTTTAAAAAATCCGGCTCATGGGAAACGATCATATAGGGGGTGCCCAAGTCCTGCAGAATATGAACGAGCCGGTGTTTGGTCTCCTCGTCCAAGCCGGCGGTGGGTTCATCCAACAGGAGCAACTGCGGCTGCATAGCCAGGACGGCGGCCAGGGAGACCAGCTTTTTTTCTCCCCCGGAAAGCTTGTAGGTCACCCGCTCCTCGAAGCCGTCAAGACCCAGCCTCGCCATGGTCTCCCTGGCGATCCGAATCGCTTCTGCAGGCGTCTTCCCCTGGTTCAGCGGGCCGAAGGCCACGTCCTCCAGGACGGTGGGGCAGAAGAGTTGATCGTCGGCGTTTTGAAACAGCAGGCCCACCTTCTGCCGGACCTCGACAAAATCCTTCTCCGTGCTGACTTCCTGTCCGAAGATGACGATGCGCCCTGCCTGGGGTTTAAGCAAGCCCATGATCAGGTGCAAGAGCGTGGTCTTGCCGCAGCCGTTGGGACCGATGAGGCCGATGTGCTTGCCCGGCAGAAGCTGAAAGTTAAAGTCATGGAACACGGGCCGGGATGCCCCGGGGTAGGAAAACGTCAGGTTCTGCAATGCAATCAACGGTTCACTCATCATACCCTCACGGGAGGCCGGAAATCCGCCATTCCAGATAGCCAAGAGTTAGTAACATCAGCATGGAGGCCAATACAAAAACCCCGTCCCGGCGCTGCCAGGAAAAGGTCTTCAGGCTGTAAAAGACCCCATGAAAACCCCGGCATAACATGGCCTGGAACACGCGCTCGGCCCGGTCGTAACTCCGCACCATCAGCATAGCCGCCAGATAGGCATAGCTTCGATAGGTGTGGAGGTTGGTGCGCGGTTGAAATCCCCTGATCTTCATGGCCTGCACCAGCCGCTGATGTTCTTGCTCAAAGACATAAAGATAACGGTAGGTAAACAGGAGGAGATGACAGAGCTTTCCAGGCAACCGCAGGTTATGCAGCGCCTGACCCAGGGTGACCACCGGTATGGTGGCCACCAGGGCGATGAGGGCGATGATGATGGCGTTGGACTTCAGGGTGATTAAACCGGCATAGATGAGCCCCTGCCGGGTGACGGCCAGAGGTCCGAAGCGGCCAACCACCTCGCCCGGATAGGTAAGGGGGAGGATGAACCAGAGAAAGAAAATAAAGCTGTTCACCAGCAGCAACCGGACGGCCACTTTTCTAAGGGGCAGGCGGGCCAGGGCCAGCCACAAGAAAGCCAAAGCCAGTCCCGCCAGGGTAGCACCATAGGTTTTGGCTACCGCCACCAGCATGGCAAAGAGAGCGGCCACCACGATCCTGCCCCGGGGATCCAGGCGGTGCACCAGGGAGGCACCTCCGGAGAAAGGCTCCTGAAGAACGCTCAAGAATCCTTCTTCCTCTTGCTCAGGCAATAGGCCCAGAGCCCGAAGAGGCCCAGGATATAGCCGATGCCGCCAATGATGTCGGTGAGCGAGGTCCGGTGAAGGGTCAATTCGGCAAGCATCTCTTTGACCGGCGCGAGCTGGCGCTCCAGGACCCTGGCCACCACTTCTTCAAGCATTTGTTGGTCCATGGCACCGGCGGTGGCCTTGGTCTCGGAGGGTAGGGGCGCAGGCGGGGTCGCCATGGCGGCACCCGCCAAGGCACCCATCAGCAGCAGCAAGAAGAGCTTTGGGGCCCAGAGAAACGTCTTAGATTTTGTCCGCACAAACCAGGTTGCACGCATTTACCCCCTCCAACCTTTCAATACGGATCTTTCAGCCAGACCGGGGCTGAACCGTGGCATGGACCCCGGGATCTGCCTCATTTGGCCTTGAGCAGAAATTCCCCCCGGTGGCCCATGGCCGCCTCCACCACGATCTTCAGATCCGCTTTCTGGGCTTCAGGGGGGAGTTTGAAAGAGAACTTTCCCTGGTCATTGGTTTGGCCGGTCAACAGGACCTTGTCGCCTTTAGCCTCCATGACCAGAATCTTTCCCTGGCGAACCGGTGTGGCTGGGACGAACTTGCTTTCCGTGTGGACGGCGTCGCCCTCGGTGTAGGCGAAGACCAGGACCCGATGGGCCAGGGCGGGGGTCGTGAAGGCACCGAGGACCAGAAGCAGCAAGGCTCCGTGAACCCAGGGAAACGGCCGAGGCAGCTTCCCGAACCATCTTTTGTCACCCATAAATTCCCTCCAGCATTTCAGGCTTGACTTTCTTGAGAAACAGGAAAACAAACAGCGTAATGACTCCCTCCACGATCATCACCGGGATATGCGCCAGGAGAACCAATTCGGCCGCTTCAGTGAAAACCTCCCCGGTGGTGATCAGGGCCACCGCCACCAACAGGCCGCTGAAAAGGATGGCCATGGCCCCGCAGGCGAAGGCCCCCGCCGCCGCCGGCGTCCCCGGGCGCCTGAGCAGCGGCCGGAAGAGGTAAAAGCACGCCACCGCCGGGGCCGCCATGATCACGGTGTTCACTCCCAGCACCGTTAGGCCCCCGAACTGAAAGAGCAGCGCCTGCAACAAGAGCCCGATGAGAATGGCGGGCACGGCCCGCCAGCCCAGCAGCGCGCCCATGAGGCCGTTTAAGACCAGGTGCAGACCCACCGGACCCACCGGCACGTGGATGAGGGTGGCCACGAAAAACCCGGCGGACAGCAGGGCCACCCGGGGAATGTCCATTTGATCCATCTGTTTCATGCCGATGGCGGTGCCCACCGCCGCCAGCCCGGCGCCTCCTGCCAACACCATAGGCGAGAGCACCCCTTCGGAAATGTGCATATCCTTTCCTTTCCCACGCCGATTCGGCGCTGCGGGACCGATTTCGCCGGGCCAAAAACAAACAGGCCATGAAGGCCCCCTCCTGCCGGAGGAGCGGCAAGCCTTCATGGCCTGAGGCGATCTGGTTTTTCGAAGACGGCGAACAATCACCGGGGCTTCATGCCCCGGCACCTGACGACTTGTTATATATATCTGAGGCGGAAGGCCATTTCAAGAAAAAAATGCATCGCCGGGGCCGGCCCTCCGGGGGCGTCCCGGAGAAAATTCCCTGCCGTCCGCGGCGGTTTGGGATATACTGAACGATAGAGCCGTGCCCGGAAAACCGAAGAGCCCCCGGCCAACCTGCCGCTGAACCCCGACGGGACCTCGGCGCCGCCCGAAGCGTGAGCCGGGCCAAGGACGCTCCCCCAGGGAACAGCCCATGGGATGAGGAAGCGGTGCCCGGATTCGCTTCTCGGCACAACCTCCGGGGCGGCTGTTCTCCTGGAAAAATCTTTCAGCTTGTCAGCAATGTCTATAGGTTTCGGACACCAGACGCCTGCCGGCGCCCCCCGCCGCCTCGACTACCAGCGGGAGCTCAATCCGGCCCAGTATCAGGCGGTCACCGCCACCGACGGGCCGGTCCTGGTCATCGCCGGCGCCGGCAGCGGCAAGACCCGCACCCTGGTGTACCGCCTGGCTTACCTGGTGGACCAGGGCGTGGACCCCGGGGCCATCTTGCTCCTCACCTTCACCCGCAAGGCCGCCCGGGAGATGCTGGGCCGGGCCGCGGACCTGCTCCAGCGGCCCCTCACCCAGGTCATGGGCGGCACCTTCCACTCGGTGTGCTACCACTGGCTGCGCCTCTGGGGCCGCCTGTTGGGTTACCCCGAAGGCTTCACGGTCATGGACCGGTCCGACCAGGAACACCTGCTGTCGCTGCTCAAGGAGCAGCTGGGCCTCAAGACCGCGGCCGGCCCCTTTCCCCGCAAGGAGACCCTGGCGGAAATCGCCAGCGGCATCAACAACAAGGGCCTTACCCTGGAAGGCTTGGTGGCCCGGGACTACTCCCAGTTCCTGGAGCAGCTGCCCCATCTCAGCCGCCTCATCGCGGCATACCACGAAGAAAAGGCCCGCCTGGGTCTCATGGACTATGACGACCTGCTGCTCAACGGCCGCCGGCTGCTCAGCGAGCACGAGCCGGTGCGCCGGAAGCTCAGCGAGCGCTACCGCTACATCCTGGTGGACGAATACCAGGACACCAACCGGCTCCAGGCCGAGCTGGTGCAATTGCTGGCGTACACTCACCAAAACGTCATGGCGGTGGGGGACGACTGTCAGTCCATTTACTCCTTCCGGGGGGCCAACTTCCGGAACATCATGGATTTCCCTGGCCTCTTCCCCGGAACCCGGGTCATCAAGCTGGAGGAAAACTACCGCTCCACCCAGCCGGTCCTGGACCTGGCCAACGCGGTCATCGCCGGGGCCCGGGAGAAATACACCAAATGCCTGTTCTCCCGGCAGGCCGACGGGAAGCGGCCGCACCTCTTTAAGACCGGCAGCGAAAACGAACAGTCCCTCCTGGTGGTGGCTCAGATAAAGGAATTACAGCGCCAGGGCCTGTCCCTGAGCAAGATGGCCGTGCTCTTCCGGGCCGCGTTCCATTCCTTTGACCTGGAAATCGAGTTGGTGCGGGCCGGCATTCCCTTCATGAAGTTCGGCGGCTTCAAATTCATGGAAAGCGCCCACATCAAGGACCTTCTGGCCTACCTCCGGGTGGCGGCCAACCCCAAAGACAAGCTGAGCTGGAACCGGCTCCTGCTGCTGGTCCCCGGAGTAGGCCGCCAGACCGCCGCCAAGTTCACCGACCGCATCAGAGACGACTTCACCCTGGAAGACGGCATCACCTGGCTTAAGGGTCGCAAACCGGCCGCTCTGAATGACCTGGCCGCCGCCCTGGAGGCCCTCAAGGACCCGGGCCAGACCCTCATCTCCCGGCTGAATATGGCCATGGGTCATTACGAGCCCCTGATGCAGGGCCGTTTCGACGACTTTCCCAAGCGCCTCAAGGACCTGGAACACCTGGTGGCCATAACGGCGCGCTACCAGGAACTCAAGAGCTTTCTGAACGATCTGACCCTGGAGCCCCCGGCCAGCCTGGCGGACGTCAGCAACCCCACCCACGACTACCTCACCCTCTCCACCATCCACTCGGCCAAAGGCCTGGAGTGGGACGCGGTCTTCATCATCTGGGCCGCGGAGGGCCGCTTTCCGGCTTACTATTCCCTGGACAAGCTGGAAGAAGAGGAGGAGGAACGCCGTCTTATGTACGTGGCCGTCACCCGGGCCAAACGGCACCTGACTATCATTTTCCCCTCCCTCAGCTATAATAGAAGCTTGGGGATGACCTTCAACCCTCCCTCTCGCTTCATTGCCGATCTGCCCCGCTCGCTCCTCCAACCCATGCGGGCCGAGGTCCGAGAGGAGTGAGGGAGGGAGTTGCTGGGGGGGGGCCGGGGGAGCGCAACCCCGCCCCCCTCCCCTCACGCTCCCCTCCCAACTCCCTAACCAGGGGGTGCGGGGCCGGGCTCAGGAGGGGGTGGCGGCACACAGGTCCCTGCCCCCACCTCCTCTACATCCAGCCGAGGTGCCTGTCATGCGGCAGCCGGTGTATTTGGAGACGCATCGCCGGGGCGAGTTGCAGAAAAAAATCGACTCGGCTTACGACATCTTGAACTCGTGCACGTTGTGCCCCCACCACTGCCTGGTGAACCGGCATGCCGGCGAAGTGGGGTTGTGCCGCACCGGCGACCGGCCGGTGGTTTCCTCCTACGGCCCGCATTTCGGCGAAGAGGACCCCCTGGTGGGTCGCCGCGGTTCGGGCACCATCTTTTTCACTCACTGCAACCTCTACTGCATCTTCTGCCAGAACTACGAAATCAGCCACGGCGGCGAAGGGGAGGAGATCACCATCCCGGACCTGGCGGCCATCATGGTGTTCTTGCAACAGAAGGGATGCCATAACATCAATTTCGTCACCCCTTCCCACCAAGTGTACCAGATCCTGGCCGCCCTGCCCCAGGCCATCGACGGCGGCCTGGAGGTGCCGCTGGTTTACAATACCGGGGGCTACGATGCGGTGGAGACCCTGCGGTTGCTGGACGGGGTCATCGACATCTACATGCCGGACTTCAAATTCTGGGACCCGGCGGTGGCCGGACAGCTCACCAACGCCCCTGATTACCCGGAACGGGCCCGGGAGGCATTGAAGGAGATGCACCGTCAGGTGGGCGATCTGGTGATGGACGAAGACGGCATCGCCCGGCGGGGGTTGTTGGTGCGCCACCTGGTGCTCCCCGACAACCTGGCTGGCACCAGGGAATGCATGGAGTTTCTGGCCAAGGAGATCTCCCCGGACACCTACGTCAACGTCATGGCGCAATACCGCCCCTGCGGCCGGGCCTTTGAGCACCCCTCCCTCAGCCGCCACCCCACCGGCCTGGAGCTTGCCGCGGCGGAGCAGGCGGCCCGGGACGCGGGTCTCACCCGCCTGGACCGCCGGGAGAAGCTGTTCCGCTGGCTGGATTTGTAAGGTCGGTTGAAGGGAGGGCGGGGGGCCCCGCCCCCCCACCCTTCCTACCCCCGATTAGGTGGTGGGGATTGGGGGCAAGGGTCTTCGTTCCCTGGCCCCTCCTGAAACAACCAGTTCGGAACCATGAGCATTTACGTCGTCGGCGACATTCACGGCTGCCTGGCGCACCTGGAGCGGATGTTGGAGACGGTGAACCCGGATCTGACCCGGGACACCCTGGTCTTCGTGGGGGACTACATTGACCGGGGGATGAACTCCCGGGGCGTGGTGGACTACCTCATCCGGCTCAAGGAGGGCCAGCCGGCCGGCCGGGTCATCTGCCTCAAGGGCAATCACGAGGCCATGTTTCTGGATTTCCTCACCGGCAGGGACCCGGAGCTCTTTCTGTTCAACGGCGGGCGCAGCACGCTCAGGGAGTATTGGGGAGAGGGCTGGTCAGGCCTCAAGGAACTGAGGCTCCCCCCGGAGCACGAGCGTTTTTATCGGGAGCTGCTGCCGTTCTACGAGACCCCGGACTATTTCTTCGTGCATGCCGGGGTGCGGCCCGGGCTGCCCCTGGACCAGCAGACGGAGGAAGACCTTCTGTGGATCAGGGGCGAGTTCATCACCTCTTTCGAGGATTTCGGCAAGCGGGTGGTCTTCGGCCACACCCCTTTCCGGGAGCCCCTGGTGATGCCCAACAAACTGGGCATCGACACCGGCGCGGTGTACGGCAACTTCCTCACCTGTGTCAAACTCCCGGAAGAAGCGTTTTTCTTTGCCGGCCGACACTATCCTGAGACGGAAGGATTTTGAGGGGAGAAGGCAGAAGGTCTTACCTCCCCATCCCCCCACCTACGAGGCCCCCCTCACCAACCCGCCTCATGCAGGCGCACGGCGGATTGGTGAAGCAGGGTCTGGACCTCCCGCAGATGCGCCTCGTCCCGGTATTTCTGCCGGGGCCAGAAGAAGCCTTTGAGTCCGTCCTTCCGCCGCCGGGGCACCACATGAATATGGAGATGCCCCACGCTTTGGCTCACCGTATTGTTGATGGCCACAAAGGACCCTTCCGCCCCCAGGGCCTCTTCCACCACTCGGGCCAGCAGGCGGGCTGCGGCAAACAGAGGGGCCAGCAGGGTCGGCGGCAACTGGGTCAGGGTGGGGTAATGGGGTTTGGGCACGAGTAAACAATGGCCGGGGAACAGGGGGCGGTGGTCCAGGAAGGCGAAGGTGGCTTGGTCCTCCCACACCTCATACCTGGGGAGTTCACCGGCAACCATACGACAGAATTTACAGGTCGGCTCCATGGAGGTTGCCGGGGAACCGCAGCCTGGGGCAAGGCATTGACAGACGGCTCATTCTAAGTTATTTTTTGCACTTGGCGGAAGGAATTCATGTCGCAGGCAAACCTTCTGGCGGCCCTGGCTCCGGACATTGAGGCCATCAACCGGGCCCTGGCGGCCAACCTCACCACCCATGTGCCGTTTATCTCGGAGGTGGGACGGCACATCCTGTTAAGCGGCGGCAAGCGCGTCCGGCCGTTGCTGTTTGTCCTGTCCGCCCGCCTCTGCGGCTGCCGGAGCAACCACCTCACCGATTTTTCCACCATCTTCGAATACCTGCATGCCGCCACCCTACTGCATGACGACGTGGTGGACGCCGCCACCGTCCGCCGGGGCACGTCCACGGCCAACACCATCTGGGGCAACCAGGCGGTGATCCTGGTGGGGGATTTTCTGCTGGCCAAGGCCCTATCCCTGGCGGTAACCACGGACCGTTTGAAGGTTCTCAAAGTCCTGGCCCACGCCACCACCATGATGGCCGAGGGGGAGATCCTCCAACTCCTGCACGCCGGCAATCTGGACCTCACCGAGGCCCAGTACTTCGAGGTCATCCACCGCAAGACCGCAGTGCTCATGTCCGCGGCCTGCCAGATTGGCGCCATCGTCAGCGGCGCGCCGGAGAGCCAGGAAGAAGCTCTGGCCCAGTTCGGTCTCAACCTGGGACTCACCTTCCAAGTGGTGGATGACATCCTGGATTTCACCGGGGACGAACGCCAGTTGGGCAAGCCGGTGGCCAACGACTTAAAGGAAGGCCGCATCACCCTGCCCTTTATCAGCGCCATGCACCGGGCCGGCGAGGCTGACCGCCGGCGTCTGCAGGAACTGGCCCAGGATCTTCATCCGGAAAACGCTCAAGAAATCCGGAAGCTCCTGGAACACTGCGGCGCCCTGGACTACGCCCGCAGTCTGGCCCGCACCTACACCCTGGCGGCCCAGGAAAACCTGCAGGCCTTCCCCGATTCCAAAGAAAAAGGCTACTTCTGGGACATCACCGAGATGCTCCTGGAACGCACCTCCTGAACCTGCTGCCCGGGCCATCCCGGTTGCCCTTGCAGTCCCGATGACGTTCTCTCCCAGACAGAACCCCCCTGAAGCCGTATCCGGCCGGGTAGCCCTCCCGGCCAAGGCTAACCGGTAACATTGCGGCCTTCAGGCCGGCACCTTCAGCCGCAGCCCGTCTTCGGCCCGGATGATCTCCCCGGCAAATTCCTCCGCCGCCAGAGCCACCACGTCCACTTCGTCGCAGGGAGGATAGAAGTGCGTCAGGACCAGGCGTTTCACCCCGGCCCGCAGAGCCACCCCCCCGGCCTCGGCCGGGGTAAGGTGTCCGGGAACTTTATAGGGCTTGGCGCACTCCAAGACGAAGAGATCGGCGCCGGCCGCCAGGTCCACCAGGGAGTCGCACCGGTCCGTGTCCCCGGAATAGACCAGCGAGCCGCCGTCAGCCTCCAGCCGGAAGGCCAGGCTGCCGGGGATGTGCCGGGTGGGCGCGCTCCTGATGATCAGGCCGGGAAATTCCACCCGGTCCGGGGCGTCGGGGGCCAGTTCCTGCACCCGCATCACACCGGGGGGCGGCTCCACCCAGTGGCCGAAGGGAACCTGGAGACGCTCATGAAATTCCCGGATTCCCCGGGCCGCCAGCAGGGTGAAGGGCTGGGAGCGGGTGTAGCCCAGAGCGTAGTGGGTGGCAAACAGAAACGGCACCAGGTCCCCCACGTGGTCCGGGTGCAGGTGGGTGAGGGCCAGGATATCTATCCCGGAGAAATCCAGTCCGTGCCTGGCCAGGGCCCGGAGCGACCCGGCTCCCAGGTCCAGGACCACCAGGTGGCCGCCGGCCTTGACCGCATAACCCGGAGCCCCCCGGCGCAGAGATGGGACCCCGGTGCCGGAGCCCAGAATGACGAGTTCCATACAGCAGGTTAACGTTCAACGCTTCAGCTGCAGCGGGCCAGAATCATTCCCAAACCAGAGGCCCGGGCCACCGCCCGCCTCCGTTTGGCCGTTGAACCTTGGACGTCGGCCTTTCCTAGGCCCCGTCCACGTGGCCCATCTGGTGGACGTAGAACCAGTCGGCCGGGTCGGTGAGGTAGTTGTGCATGTCCAAAAGCATCATGTAATGCCCCCGCTCCTCGTGGGCCAAGCTCATAAAAAAGCGCCGGGCCAGGGGGACCTCCGTCTCCTTGGCCAGTTTGGTGTAATAGTCGATGGCGCATTGCTCCATCTGCAGGCCGGTTTTCAGGGCTTCCAGGTCATCTTTGCCGCCAGCGCCCTGGTTGGCTTTCTCCAGGGCCAGGACACAGGCGTAGGGCTCGATTTTAGGCGGCTTGAAAGAAGCCAGGGACTCCGTCCACTGGGGATCCCGCTCCAGGCTGTGGTAAATCTCGTTGAACTTCTTGATATGGTAGATCTCGGCTTCGGCCAAGTGCTCCAGGATCTGCCGGACGCCCTCGCTTTGCACCTTTTTGGCGGCCTCCAGGTAGAACTGGCGACCGTCCACCTCCATTTGGATGGCCTCCTTCAAGGCCTTCAGCATATACTCCCGCACCGTGGTCATGACTGCCTCTCCTTCGTAGCTTCCGGCTGAACCGGATTGCCCCAGGCAGGGGGCCGGGGGATGCCGCGCCGCGCTTTGTCTGCATTCCTTTTCAACATAATACGCCCCCCGGTGCCTGTCAATTTTCCCGGCCAGGCACCAGAGAGGGGCTTTACCTGCCCCTGCAGGACGGGCCTTGCCAAGTTGCGGCGCCTGCGGCACAATGAAGCAATGAGTAAGGTATCCCCTGCTGGACCGGCATTGCCGCCCCTGGCCACACTGAAAGACTGCCTCGCCCCTCTGAATCTGGCGATTCCCGAACCCCCGGGTTGTCAGCCCGCCGCCGTGCTCATCCCGGTATTTTGGCGACAGGACACGCCCCACCTGGTTTTCACCCAGCGCACCGACACGGTGAAGCACCACCGCAGCCAGATCTCTTTCCCGGGTGGTGTGGCGGATCCGGGGGACGCCGACCTGTTGGCCACCGCCCTTAGGGAGGCCCAGGAAGAGATCGGGCTCGACCCCGGTCAGGTGGAGGTCCTGGGCATGCTCCAGCCCACCGCCACCATCACCGGCTTCTGGATCAACCCCTTCGTGGGCCTGATCCCCTATCCTTATGACTTCCGCCCCAACCCGGAGGAAGTGGCCCACCTCCTCATCTACCCCTTGCCGGCTTTCCTGCCGCCGGCCAGGTGGCGCACCGGCCCCTATACCTACCAGGGGAAAACCGTCAGCGTCTGCTGCTGGCACCAAGGCGACATCTGCATCTGGGGGGCCACCGCCCGCCTGCTCCTGGACCTCCTCAGCCGGCTGGGGAAAAACCCCTTCGGCGCCACCCCCTGCCGGGACTGAGGCGGAGCGGGAGGAAGGGCCGAGGGTCACCCACCCTACCCCATGTTCGCCTGCCATTTCAGGGGGGAGGGTGAGTTTGGGGGGAGAACGGGGGAGCCGGGCTTCCTGGCCCCTTCTCTGAACCCCCGCGCCCTTAGCCCGCCCCGTTGACGCCGCCGTTTAAGAGGCGCACCAGGGAGAAGTCCGGAAAGTAGTCGATGATGTTGAGGCAGCCGTAAGTCTGATCTAGGCGGAAGATCTGGCTGAAGGGAAGGTGCAGCGCCTCACAGAGGATGACCCGGTTGACCCCGGCATGGGCCACCAGGGCGATGGTTTGCCCCGGGTGCGCCGCCAGGATCTTCTGGAGCTTGGGGATGACCCGGGCCCGGACGTCCGCCAGAGACTCACCGCCGGGGATGCGGAAGTTGGTCAGGTCCCGGAAGCGGGCCTCCAGCTCCCGGGGGTAGCGCTGGGCGATTTCCGCCAAGGTGAGGCCTTCCCACACCCCGAAGCAGAGCTCTCGGAATTCGGGGCACGGCTGGGGCGCCAGCTCCCGACCGGTCGCCAGCAGCCGGGCCCCCTCCCGGGTGCGGTGCAAATCCGAGCAATAGATGGCTGCCAGGTCCACCGCCTGGAGGTGGCCCGCCAGACTTTCGAACTGCCGTCGCCCGGTTTCGCTCAAATCCACGTCATTGTGGCCGTGGTAGCGGTCAGTGTGACCCTCGGCCACCTGGCCGTGGCGCATGAGGTAGAGACGGGTGGGCGTAAGGGCTTTGTCCCGGTGCAAGGCGGCCACCCGCATCAGGGCCCCTCCAGGATGACGTTGCTGGGCACCACCACCACGCCGCCCGGGGTGACGGTGAAATGCCGGGCGTCCGCCTCTGGGTCGTAGCCGATGGTGAAGCGGGGCGGAATGTTCACGCCGTCCTCGATGATGGCCCGGCGGATTCTGGCCCCCACCCCCACCCGGACCCCATCCCAGAGCACCGCCTCCTTGAGTTCCGCTCCTTGGCCCACCCGGACCCCGGGGGAGAGAATCGAGTGCTCCACGCTGGCCCCATGGATCACGCACCCGGCGGAAATGAGGGAATCGTTCACCCTCACCGGCTGCTCCCGGCTGAAAAACTTGGCCGGCGGCAGGGGCGCGAGATGCCCCCGGATGGGCCAGTCCCCGCCGAACAGGTCAAAGACCGGCTTCTCCCCCAGCAGGTCGTGATGTGCGGCGAAGTAGGCATCCAACTGGCCGATGTCCCTCCAGTAACTGGGAGCTCCCGTGGCCGGATCGCCGAAGGGGAAGGCAAAGACCCGCTTGGCCCCCACCATCTGGGGAATGATGTTCATGCCGAAGTCGTGCTTGCTGGCCGGATTCTTGGCGTCCCTAATGACTTCCTGCACCAGGGTTTTGGCCTTGAAGATATAGACCCCCATGGAGGCCAGGGCCACCTCCGGGCGGCCAGGCATGGCCGGAGGATCGGCGGGCTTTTCCAGGAAATTCACCACAGCGCCGTCTGCCCCGGTGTGCAGGATGCCGAAGGCCCTCCCCTCCTGCCGCGGCACCATGACCGTGGCCACCGTGAGGTCGGCGTCCCGGGACAGATGGAACTGAAGCATGGCGCCGTAGTCCATCTTATAGACGTGGTCGCCGGAAAGGATGAGCACGTGCTCCGGCTGCTCCTGTTGCAGGAGGAAAAGGTTCTGGTAAATGGAATCCGCGGTGCCCCGATACCAGCGGTTGGTGGTGATCTGCTGGGGCGGCACCGAGTACAGGTACTCCCCCAGCTCCGGTCGCAGGAAGTTCCAGGTGAGGCGCAGGTGCAGATCCAGGGAGAGGCTGCCGTATTGGGTGAGGACATAGATACGGCGGATTCCAGAATTGAGGCAATTGGACAGGGTAAAGTCGATGATCCGGTAAATCCCCCCGAAGGTGATGGCCGGCTTGGCCTTGTCCCGGGTCAACGGAAAGAGGCGCTCGCCCTTGCCTCCGGCCATGACAATGGTGGTGAGACTTTTCAGCGGTTCCATGAGACTCCTATGAGCCGAGAAGCTCCCTGATCTTCTCCTTCAGCTCGGTGAAGTCGGAGGATTTGACGATGTAGGCATCCGCGGCCCAACTCATGAAGCTCTCCTTGTAAGCGGAATAGGCCGTGTGCAGGATGACCTTCAGGTGCTCCTTGAGGCCCAGCATGCGGGGCAGGGCCTCCAGGCCGTCCATGCCCGGCATGCGGATGTCCAGGACCACCAAATCCAGAAGCTCGTTTTCCACGACCTTCAGGGCGTCCCGGGCGTTGTCCACCGAGAGGACCTGGTAGCCCTCATCCTTCAGCTCTTCCACCAACAGTTCGCGGATGGCGCTGTCATCATCCACCACCAGGATGGTTTTCATAACCGGTCTCCAGTCAGGGAGCTGGGGGAGCCTGGGGAGAGGTGGCCGGCAGTGCCCCGGCCCCCCTCAAGACCACACCCTCCAATATAAGCCAACGGTGGCAAAGGGGCAAGCGCCAGGCCGCGGTCAGACCGGTGGCTGCCAGGCCTCTCCCAGAAACAAGGGTAATTCTGCGGCGCAGATGGGCCCCACCTGGATCTCCCACCCGGTGTAGCCGGCCAGCTCGGCCTTCAGCGGGGCCAGCACCCCCGGAATGATGAGACGCCGGTGGCTCAGCCGTCCGGCCAGCCGGTGCTTCATCAGCGCCTGATCCAGGCGCTGGGGGGTGAAGCTGCGATAGACCATGGCCATGTCCACCGTGTCGCCCCGGCAGTCCACCACGAGGAGGTACATGGGACTCACCGTCAGGGCCAGCAGCGCAGTCATGACCGTCAGGGTGAACTCGCTGTTGCCGGTTGCCAAAACGACGTCCCCGGCCTGGGGTTCATTCAGCTCAAACAAGTCCGGCGGCACCGGCCGGGGCAGCTCCAGGGACTGCACCGCCGGCAGGATGTCCCGGCCCCGGAGGGCCAAAGACAGGGCGTGCCGCTTCCAGGGCGGGAAAAAGGAGCACGCTTCCGGCTGCACTTCCCCGGCCTTCAGCTTGGCCGCCAAGGCGGCAGGGTCCGTGGTTCCGGCTGCGGCGCATTCCTCCGGGGTCAGGTAGCGGGCCAGGTCAACCGTGTCGAAATAGAGGTCGGCGGCGAGCATGCAGGGCATTCTCCAGTATGGTTGTCAGCCTTCCTCAGCTTAGCAAGAACCTCTGGGCGGGTCAACGCTGCGGTAGGGCACTTTCCGGCCGCGGCCCCCCGGACATGCCTTCAGGAGGGCAAACCGGACGGAGATGGGAAATCCTGTTGCTTTTCCCTGGTGTCTAACGGTAGGATAACGCCAAGATCGGCTTTCCAGCCGGTTCCTGGCGGGCCTTCCGGCAGCCGCCGGGCCAAGCCCGGTCCGCGGGCCGGGTCGCCCCACCGACCTGCCGGTTGGCTGCGGCGAAACCGATTCACCAGGAGAGGGTGTCATGAAAAAATCGCTGGGCCCCAGAACCCTGGCTTTCCCCACGCCGGTGTGGGTGGTGGCCACTTACGACCAGGCCGGCAAACCCAACGCCATGACCGCAGCCTGGGCCGGCATCTGCTGCTCCAAACCGCCGGCGGTGGCCGTCTCCCTGCGCAAGGCCACGTATACCTATGGCAACCTGGTGCTGCGCCAGGCCTTTACGGTGAACATCCCCTCCGAGGCCCATATCCGGGAGGCCGACTACCTGGGCATGGCCAGTGGCCGGGATCAGGACAAGTTCGCGCAGGCCCGCCTCACCCCGGTGCCAAGCGACTTGGTGGATGCCCCTTATATCTAGGAGTTTCCCCTGGTTTTGGAATGCAAGGTCATTCACACCCTGGAAATCGGCCTGCACACCCAGTTCATTGGGGAAATCCTGGACGTCAAGGCGGATCGGGAAGTATTGGGGGAAAAGGGACTGCCGGTCATGGAAAAGGTCAGACCTGCGGTCTTTGGGCCGGAAGTCCGCTCCTACCACGGTCTCGGCAGCTTTTTGGGCCTGGCCTTTGCCATCGGCAAGGAAATCGCTTAGCCGGGTAATCGGCCTTCAAAAACAACCTTTCAGGTCCGGAGGTGCCGGTCGGTGCCGCCGGTGAGGTGGGGGAATGACAGCAATGCCGCGAACCGCCCCTTCTCAAATGTTCCTGGCTGCCGCCTGGCTGGTCCTTTGCCTGGTTTTTTTCGCAGGCTGCCAGCAACCGGCGCCGCCCATGAAACCGCCGACCTGGCCCAGTGTGGTGGGCACCGAATCCCGGGTCCAGTACAATATCCGCGGCCTGAAGCTCCCCGGCACCCGCCAGGAATTTCGCGCCCGGCGCGGCGACAGCAATCTGTGGATCGGCCTCAAGGAGATCGCCGCGATCCGCTTCAGCGGCCCGCTGCAGCCTGATGACTTCCGCCGGGCCCGCATCATCTTAAACACCGGCGAAATCCTCGAGGTGGAGGTCCACACCCGGGGGCTCATCGAAGGGGACACCGAGGCCGGCTACTGGAACATTCCGCTAAGCCAGGTGTCCTGGATCGAATTCGGCCAGGATTGATGACCACCCAGGGGCCGTGGTGGGAGACGGTGCTCGCCGGGCTGGCGGGGCTGGCCGTGGGCAGCTTTCTAAATGTGGTCATCACCCGCCTGCCCCGGGAAGAGTCGCCCCTGATCTGGCGCTCCCGCTGCCCGTCCTGCCAAGCCCCCATCGCCTGGCGGGACAACCTGCCGGTGGTCAGCTTCATCCTGCTCAGGGGGCGTTGCCGGGCCTGTCAGGCACCCATCCCCTGGCGGTACCCGGTGGTGGAACTCATGGGCGGTCTGCTGGGCGCGGGCCTGTGGGTCAAATTCCCCCACAGTCTCCTGCTGGTGGCGTACGCGCCTTTTACCGCTGCCCTGGTGGCCCTGGCTTTTCTGGACCTGGAACACTTCTGGCTGCCGGACCTCATCACCCTGCCCCTCACCGCCTGGGGGATACTTTGTTCCCTGGTTTTACCGCATCTCACCTGGGTGGAGTCGCTCAGCGGGGCCCTGGCCGGCGGCACTGCGTTTGTTGCCGTGGCCTGGCTCTATCAGCGTCTGGCCGGACGGGAGGGCCTGGGGTGGGGGGACGTGAAGCTGCTGGCCCTCATCGGGGCTTACCTGGGTGTCAGGGCGTTGCCATGGGTGGTGCTCGTAAGTGCGGTGATGGGGGCCGCTGCCGGACTGGCGCTCATGGTCCGGGGCAAAGCAGGCCGCCTCACCCCTATTCCCTATGGACCCTTCCTGAGCCTGGCGGCCTTGATCTATCTCTTTCTGGAGGACGTCCCGGGGGACCTGCTCTGGTCACCCTGAGACCAAAGCGGCGATTCGGCAGCAGGGGCTACGGAAGGAAAAAGTCCGGCTCCCGGCCGGGTTTTCCCAGCTTTCGCTGAAAGGTCCATTCCGCTGGCTGCCCCACAAAGGCATTGGCGGCCTCGCCGGCGGTGTTGGTGGCCAGGCTCACCGGCAGGGTGCCAACAAAACCAACCACCCCCACCGCAGTGGTGGCGATGCCGATGGGCCGCAGGAACAGGGTGTCCATGGCCTTCCAGGCGGCGGTGGGCTCGGCTTCCACCCGGCGAACCTGGATCTGGGCCGCGGCGCTGACGCCGGTCAGGGGCACGGTAAGGAGGACAACCAAGGCGCAAACCCGCAGGATTGTGTGGCTCATGGGCTCCCCTCATGATTTTTTCCACAACGTATGCTTAATTATCGGTCTTCGGCAGGAAATATCAAGGGCGGCCAGGAGTTTTTTTCGGCTCCATCGGGTTTTATCCCCGAGTGGGCCCGGCGCTGACCTCTGCCTTGGCATATCTGGCTCCTTAAGGCTACAATGAGGTTGCGGCTCCCGTGGCCTCGGTTCCTTCTCCGAGCCGCTCGTCATCCCAATCTGTCAGGAGGTAGTCTCATGTCCGTCAGCATGCTCCGGTTCGCCAGTTTTTTCCTTTTTTGCGGGCTTGCCCTGGCCTGCGGCAACCCGCAGGAAGAAGCCCGCATCAAGCTCGGGCAAATGAATCTGAAATATAACGAGGACACCTTTGTGGAGCGGGCCAAAGACGGCGACCCCCTGGCGGTCAGGCTCTTCCTTCAGGCCGGCATGGATGTCAATGTTACCGACAAGGAAGGCAAAACCGCCCTCATCGCAGCCATCCGGGGCGGCCGGGGGGAAATCGTCCAGGCACTCCTGGAAAAAGGCGCTGACGTCAATGCCCGGGACAAGCGCTTCGGGGCCACCCCCCTGATCTGGGGCGCCTTGAGCGGAAACCCCGACATCATGAAGAGCCTCCTGGATAAAGGCGCAGACCTTAAGGCCACTGACGAGAAAAACGGCATGAACGCCCTGTTGTCCGCCACGGCCCGGGGTCATCTACCAGCCGCCAAGGTGCTCCTGGAGCGGGGAGCCGAGGCCAATGTCCCGGACAAGGAGGGCCGCACCCCCCTCCTGTGGGCTGCACAGAGCGGCAATGCCGAACTGGTGACTCTTCTCCTGAACAAAGGCGCGGACCTCAAGGCCCGGGAAAAAAACGGGTTGGACATGCTGCTGGTGGCGGCTTCCCGGGGGCATGTGGACACAGTGAAGTTGGCCCTGGAAAGAGGGGCCGACCCCAAGAGCGTGGACAAGGACGGCAATACCGCCCTCATGTGGGCGGTCAGGGCGGCCAACCCCGAAACGGTGAAATTCCTGATCGGTCAAGGGATGGAGGTCAACGCCAAGAACCAGGCCGGCAAGACCGCCCTGACCTTTGCCCTGGAGGGCAAGAAGAAGGAGTTAGAGGAGCTTCTCCTCAAAGCCGGCGCCACCCCGGAGCAGCCGACCCCGGGAACCCCAGCACCCCAAGGCGGTCAAGCTCCCTCCGCCGGAGCGCCGGGCGCCAAGGCCCCGGGAACGGCGGGCAAGTCTCAATAACCTCTCCTCTTCTCATGGTCCCGCAGGGTTGTAACTGAGCGATCAAAAAAACCGGGCCCCTTCCTCTGGGGCCCGGCTGGTTTCTCAGGGTGCCGGAAGTCAGAAGGTCTCGGTGCGCACCGGCGCGGGCGGAGCCGGCGCGGCCGCCGGAGGCGGCGGGGGTGCTGCCGGCGGAGCGGCGGGAGCCGGCGCGGTGCGGTCGTTGCCCCGCAACTGCTCCGCCGGATTGCGCATACCCCGAAGCTCGATGCGGTCCTGCACCTCCCGGGTGATGCGGGCCCCTTCTTCCGGACTGTGGACGATGTGCGGGGTGATGAGCAAAATGAGCTCCGTCCTCCCGGTGGTCCTGGTTTCACTGCCGAACAGGGGGCCCAGCAGCGGGATGTTGCGCAGCCCCGGAATGCCCCGCCCACCTCGGGTGGAGTCCTCCCGGATCAGGCCTCCCAGGATGATGGTCTGGTTGTCGGCGGTGATGAGAGAGGTTTTGGCCTGGCGGATGAGGAAGGTGGGGGAATTGACCCCGGTGCTCTGGGCTGAGGAATCGACGGCGCTCACTTCCTGGCTGATGTCCAGGGTGATCATGCCCTTGGCGTTGATCTGCGGCCGCACCATGAGAATGATGCCGGTGGAACGGTAGGACACCGTTTGGGTCTGCAGGGACGTGGTCTGGCCGATGAGCGGCGTGCTCTGGGAAGTGAGGATGGGCACTTCCTGGCCGATCTGAATCCGGGCCTCCTGATTGTTGCCGGCCAGGATGTGGGGCGAGGCCAGCACCTGCACCAGCCCCTTGGCAGCCAGCATGTTGATGATAAGGCGGAACTCGTTATTGGCGTCCCGGGCTGCAAAGGTGAAGCCGCCGATGCGCTGCAACGCCGCCGAAGCCCCGGTCAATATCTGGATGGACGGATTGCTGGCGATGGGCGAGGGCTGGATGACGTTGGGCGGCGTGTTGGTGGGGTTGACCTGACGGCTGTTGATGAACCACTCCACCCCATAGGTCAGATCGTCGGTCAGGGAGAGTTCGGCGATGAGCACCTCGGCCAATACCTGGCGCGGCTGGACGTCCAGCCGCTTCAGGAGGCTCTGGATGATCTTCCACTCGTAGGGCGGCGCCACGATCACCAGAAGGTTGTTTTCCTCATCCGGGATGATGCGCACCCCTTCCTTGAGCTCCTGGGCCTTGGGGGCTCCTTCCCCGGGAGTGGCGCGCTCCCGGGGGGAAGGGGCCGCAGGGGTCAGACCGGTGCCGGGGGCTTGACCGGGTTCACCCAAACCGGTGCCGGTTCCCAACCCGGTGCCGGTTCCCATCCCGCCGCCGCTGAAGCCGGAAGTGCCGCCCCCCAGACCGGTGCCCATGCCCCCGGTTCCGGTGGCGCCCATAGTCGGACTCGGCACCTTGGCCCAGGAGGGGGTGGTTTCCGGTTTGACCTCCCGCACCCCGGCCCGCTCCACCGTGCCGCCGTACACCTGGGTCAGCAGGTCCGCCAGGTTCTTGGCCCGGTAGTTTTCCACGTTATACACATGCACATTGGCCAGGGTGTCGGTCTTCAGATCCAACTGTTTGACCCAGTACTCAGCCCGCTTCATCAACTGGGGGGTGGAGGCCAGGATCATCACGGCGTTCATCCGGGGCATGGCTAAAAACTGCACCCCGCCTCTCCCCTTTTGAGGGGTCAGGGCACCGTAAGCCGAAAAGATGGCCTCCAGTTCGGGGATGACCTGGGCCGGGTCGGTATTCTTCACCCGCACCACATGCACCGAGGTCTTGGCCAGGGCCTGGGTATCAACCAACTGCACCAGATTCACCAGCTTTTCCACATTGGCCGGATAATCAACGATGACCAGGGCGTTGTTGGGAGCCTCGGCGATCTTGCCCCCTGGCGAAAGCAGCGGCTTCAACACCGCGCTCATCTCTTTGGCCGGCGCCCCGTCCAGGAGGACCACCTGGGCGGTCATGCCGGCGGCCGGCAAGCCCCGGGCAAATACCGGCGCCGCCTCCCCCGCGGCTTTATCCAGGGGCACGATCTTGTAGGCCTTGCCCATCTGCACCAGGGCGGCGCCGTTCACCAGGAGCATGGTCTCCAGGATGCTCATCAGCTCTCCCCGGGTGAGCTTCCCCGAGGCCCGGACGTTGACCGTGCCCTTCACCTTGGGGTCGATGCTGTAGTTCAACCCCAGGGTGTCGGCCAGCGCCCGCACGGCCTCCACCAGGTCGGCGTTTTGCAGGTTGAGCTCAATGGGGTAAACCTGTTCCCCCTTGGGCACCGTTCGGCGGCGGGTGGGCAGGTGTTTCAGGGCGTTGGCAATGCCCCGGATGCCCTCGTCAGTGATGACATCCGGTTCTTGGGCCTCTTCCGGAGCGGTGGCGGATTTGGGCGGCTTGTCGGGCGGCAGGCCGGGAGCATGCATCACCTTGACCGCCGGGCGGGGCGGCATGAGCGGAGCGGCAGCCTGGTTTGAGGCGCAACCGGCCAGGATCAGGCATAACAGCCATGCCAGAAGCTTCCGGATCGTCATGAGTCTCCCCCCCTTTCTTCACCAAAACCGTGTGCCGCGGCTCGGCCGGCGGCAGCCTCACTTGCCACGGGGAAAGGTCAGCGTGCGCTTCCCTTCCTTGCCCTCAAAGACCACTTCGTCGCTGGTAATCTCCACCAGGTGATTGCCGCGCCACTCCTCCCCCTTGCGCACCACCTGGATTTTCTGCCGACCCTTGGGTCCCTGGGCGAGGAGCGCCGCCCGCTCGGCGCCGATGATGATGGTCCCCAGGAGCTGACTGTCCTCCAGGGTGGCTGGTTTGGCCGGACCGCCGGCGCTCTCCGTCCCTTTGCGCTGGGGATCGAACAGGTCCTTGGCCACCACCACCTTGAAGCCCTCCATGGGTTCCTGGTGTTTGAGGGGCTTGAGCTTGGGCAGGGCCAGTTGGCCGCGGCCTCGGGTCTCCCCTGGTGCCTCCTCTCCGCCGAACCACACCTGGCCCACGGCCACTACCAGGATGAGGTTCAGGAGCACCAGGCCCCCCAGAAAAATCAGGTTTTTCCGGCCCATCAGGTCCCGGCCCCTTTTTTGATCAACCCTTCCACCACCAGCACGGCCCTGAGCGGTTGAGCCTCCTGCGGCGACATGGCGGAACCGGGCAGCGCCCGCCGTCGCCGAGGGGCATTGACTTCCAACTGGGTCACCAAAAGCAGCTTCTGGTGATTCTCCAGGCGGTACAGCATGCCCACCAGTTGGTCAATGCTGCAGGCCATCTGGACTTCCACCGGGATTTCCAGGTAGCTCCCGGACTCTTGGGGAGGCAACACCTTGGTGCTGGTTACCTGGACTCCCAGGGTCTTGGTCAGGTTCTTGAGGATCTCCTGGAGGTCCGCCGAGGCCACCGCCGGATTGCCTCCCGAGAGGAGTTGGCCCTCGGCCTGGGCCAGGGCCCGCTTGACTTCCTGGGCGGTCCGGGCCACCTGGGCCTTGTCTTTCTGCAGGGCCTGATATTTGGCCAGCAGCACCTGCTTGTGCTTGAGCTCCTGGCTCCACGAGTCTTCCAACGCCTGCAGGGGTAAGATTACCAGGACCCAGAGCAGCAGCAGCCCCACCAGGCCGGCGGCAGCCAACACCAGGCGGCGCCGAACCGGAGACAGCCGTTCAAGAGCCTCGAGCTGGGCTTTTAACGTCTGCTTTAATTTTAAAAATTTCGCTTCCAGTTTCATCGCTGACGATGGGGCTGACAAACTCCGTTTTGGTGAAACGGCCTGATTTCTCCAACAAATTGATGAGATCGGAAGCCGAGGCGGATTTCCCGGACAGCTCGATCTGTCCTTTGGTCAACCGCAATGAAAAGATATGGGTATGCTCGGGAATGATTTGCGTCAACTCCCTTAATATGGGCAGCGCGCCGGGATGCTGTTCCACCCGCCGCTGCAGATCGAGATATTGTCTCGCCAAATTCTGCGCCTCAGCCAGTTGTTTCTCCACCTCTTTAACGGAGGGGGCCAACTGAGTTACCTGCCGGTTAACCCGGGCTAGGGTAATGCGCGAATGGATAAAAATGCTCCCCAACCATACCACAGTAAGACTGAGAAGTAAAATTAATAAAAAGCGGGTAAAAAGGAGCCCCGTAAGTTTGAGCATGGCCCGCTCCGACACGGGGAGCAGGTTGGTCCGGAGCGGCACTTTACCCACTCCCCGCAATGCCACTCCCAGAGCCGGCAATATTCCAATAACATTGCGGGTACCGCCATCCAGACCTTTTATTGTTACCTGGGCGTCGCTTATGACGGGGAAGGTTACCGCCTCCTGCAAGGCAGCCACCGCCCGGGGCATCGTCGCGGCCCCGGAAATGCACAGCGCCTGCGGGGGCATGGTGACCTCCGGAAACTTCTGCACCTCCGTGGCCAACGCCGCCATGCCTCCGGAGCCGTCCGGGATCTTTCCGGGATGCCAGGAGCGCACCCGATGTTGCTGGACATGCAGAAGTTCGTAGTCACGGCCGTTCAGGGCCAAAAGCAGCCAGGAGGCAGGGAGCCGGCCTTGGAGAAGCGCAAAGGCGTTGGCCAGGGCCAGCGGGGCCAGCTCCACGGAGACGGGGCTCAAACCGGCCGCGGTGCAAAAGGCCAGCCAGTCGTTCACCAGTACCCGGGGCAGGGCCAGGAGCAGCAGGTGAATTTCCGTATCGGTCTCCCGGGAGACCACGTAGTCGAAGACCAACTGTTCGGCCCCCAAGGGCAGAAAGCGGTCAATCTCATAGGCCACCACCCGGTCGAGGTTCGGCTTGGCCACCAGAGGCAGCACCGCCGGCCGCACGAACCCCAGGTGCGGGCTGACCGCCAGGCCCACGGCGGGCTGCTCCAGATCCCAGCCCCCCAGAAGATCCCGAACGCGGGGAGCCAGGCCCGCCAGGCCCCCCGCAGGCACCTCCAAGTGGGCCACGTGGTTTACCTGGGTGGTGACAAAGCCTTTTTCCAGATGCGCCAGGGTGAGGCCACGCTGGTCGTAGTAGGCCCCCAGGCTCCCGGCCCCGGCCATAACCTCTTTCCCCAGGGTGCGCCACAGCGAGCGCAGCCGGCCGATCACCCGTTCCCCGGCCAAAAGCCCGGTTATCCCAGATAGTCGTCGGTCCACCAGAGAATCTCCCAGGGGATGGGTCGGTTGAGCACGATGCGGACGATGGCTTTGATGGTGTGCCTTCCCCCCCTACTTGGATACTCTACCACACCTGTGGAAACAATTTCAAAGACTTGTGAAGCCCGAAACACCACCGGCGCCGAAAATCTCACTCCGCTGCCCCCCAGATAGAGGCTGTCCAGCTCCCGGCGGTTGCGGATGGGCTTCACCTGCCGGGCCTGGAGGATGCTCTGCGCCTGCTCGCCGGAAAAACCCAGGGCCCGCAGCACCTCCAGAGGCGCGGCGTTGACGTTCACCCCCCGGCCGGTGCGCTGGACCGTGAAAAATTCCCGCAGCCTTAAATACCGACCGGGATCGAAGCCCTTAATCCAGAAGAGCTCCTCCACTGCGTCCAATGGGCCGTTCTTGGCCGTATAGGCCGGGGCCAAACCGGCATAATACTCCCCCTCCGCCCCCTGGGGCCTAAGGATGGCGTCCTCGTCCCGCCAGTCCATCAGCGCCTCCACCAGGGGTCGAGCCTGGGCCTCATCGATCCCCATCACCTCGAAAAAGCGATACAGCAAAGGCTCCGGAGCCTGATTCAGATTGATCTTGCCGGACTCATCGGTAATCCTTACCAATACGGTGCCGCCGGCCACCTTGAGTTCCCGCCGGGAGCCGTCTCCCCGCCAGAGATCGGCGTTCTGCTCCAGGGCCTCCTGGGGGGACTGCCGCTCGGCGATCTGGGTGGCCAATAACTTGCCCATGGCGTAATAGACGCCGCTTTCAGCCAGAAGCGCCGCCTGCCGTGACCTGACGAGGTTTCTGGCCAGGAGCATCTCGATGCGCCAGTCCTGGGCCAGGCTGAGGACCATGACCGTCACCAGAGCCAGCAGCAGGAGGACCATGAGGAGGACGATGCCCCGCTCGCCGCGCCTGGGGGGCCGGGCCCACCGCCTGAGCAGGCCGGATCCCGCCGGCGCCATCGCTCCCCTGCTGGCTTTGCCCCTTCCGTTCTCCCACCCCGGCGAAGACCGCCAGGGAGGCCGGTCGAGGGGGCAAAGCGCCTTGGGTGGCTGGACCCCTGCCCTCCCCGCTCCCTTGGGCAACAACCGCCGCATCACCGGTTACTCCTCTTCCCCGCCTTCCCCGCCTCCCTCGCGGACCTTGGTCTCCATCACCCGCAGGGGAATGAGCCACTCATGGGCCTGACGGTCGGCCAGGGACAATTCGATGCGCACCCGTTCCGGCATGATTTTCTGCGCGTCCACGTGCCAGGTGTAATATTCTTCAGAACCCACCAAGTAGGTGAACCGCAAGAAGGTCAGGCCTTTCAGTAAAAAATGCCGGGACTCCGTTTTGTCCGGGTCTTTGAGCCAGGCCACCGCCTTGATTTCCTCCACCGCCAGGCAATCCCGGCCCTGTTCGTCCACGGCGCGCAGCAGGCGCAGGTGGTAGAGGCCGCCGGGATTGTGAGCCTGCAGGGAAACCGGGGTCAGAAACCGGACTTCCTGGGCCTCGCCCACAAAGTACGGCCACTCACCCGGCACCAGCATCTGCGGCACCGCCGATCCCAGGCTGCGCTCCACGATCTGACGGGCAATGCGCAGCCGCTGGAGCTGGGCGGTGGCGGCATCCCCATGCCGGGCTCCCTTGAGCACGAGGTTGAGGAGCCCATAGGTGATCAGCCCCATGAGGCTCACCAATACCAAAGAGAGGAGCAGTTCCAGGAGGGTAAAACCCAAGGCGCCGCGGCGGCCGGGAGCAGGCATGGTCAGGCCGGTTTCTGGGAGACGGTGCGCATGGTGGTCAGCCCCAGGCTGCGGGTCCGGCCCCGCTCCTGCCAGCTCACCGTCACTCGCACCAAAAAACAGGTGACCCGGGTGTTCATGGGGGGCGGCACCGCCACCTGGTATTGCGGTTCAACAGTCACCTGGTAGGTGAAGTTGCCGTCCTGGCCGATCCGCCGGCCCTGAACCAGACGGCGGCCTCCCTCCCGGGTGAACTCCTGGAGGACATTGCCGGCCACCTCCAGGGCCTGGGCGCTCAACTGGCTGGATTTTTGCGCCCGAAGACCCACGGTCATCACCTGGAGCAGCACCCCGGCCAGGAGGCTCACCAGGGCCAGCGCCACCAGGACCTCCATGAGGGTGAAGCCCCGGGAGCCGCCAGCGTCCGGCGGCGGGCCACGGTGCCCCCTCACCGCCGGCCCCGGGGGGTGCTCCCCCGGCCTGCCGCCGCCTTGCTCCCTGGGGACCTGGACCAGCCGAGGCCGCGACCCCGGCCCGGTGGCCGCCTTGGGGGATGAGGCCGGAAGCCTGAGCTTGGCCCCCTCACCCCCCGGTCTCACCCTGCCGCCAACCCCTTCAGCCATTGGTGCTCACATCCACCCGGCTGGTAATGATGTCCACGGTGATGAGAAAACGCCGGCCGCCGCGGGCCGCCAGCTCCAGCTGCCCCCCCGACGAACTGCCGTCGGCATAAAACACCAGATAGCCCCGCCGTCGGCTCCGGTCCATCCACACCAGGGAGGCCTGGGTGATGGAGGTGCCCGCCGGCCAGCCGCCTCCCCGGCCGCCGGCTTCCAGCCACCAGCGGCCGGTTTCCAGATCCACAATAACCCGGACCCGCTGGCGCTCGGTAACCGCCTGGCTCCGGGCCAACCGCAGGGAGGCGCTGAAGCTGCGCACCGCCGCCCGCAGGCGCTCCCGCTCCAGGCCCCGGGTGATGTTGGGGGCCACCAGGCCGATGAGCAGCGCCAGGATGGCCAACACCGCCAGGAGCTCCACGAAGGTGAAGCCCGGGGTCCGGATCCGGCGGAAAATCAGCGGGGCTCGCTCTTCCAGTTGGTGATATCCTGATTTTCGCCCTCCCCCCCTTCGGAGCCGTCCGCTCCCAGGGAGTAGAGGTCATAGGTGTTTTCATGGGAACCGGGGAACCGATAGACATAGTCACGGCCCCAGGGGTCCTTGGGAACCCCCTTGTCCAGATACGGTCCCGCCCATTGCGGCAGGTTGCCGGGCCGCTTCACCAGGATTTCCAGGCCCTCCTCGGAGGTGGGATACCGGCCGATGTCCAGGTAGAACAGGTCCAGGGCGTTGGCCAGCATCTGAATCTGAACCGCCGCTGCTTTGGGTTTGGCCTTGCCGATCTGGCCGATGAACTTGGGTCCCACCAGGGCGGCCAGCAGTGCCAAGATGAAGAGCACCACCATGAGCTCGATGAGGGTGAAGCCCCGCTCGCGTCTTCTCGATTTCTGCACCGACCTACCTCCCGGTCTATATTCAGGGGTTTCCAAGGGAAGGGAGCCTAACTCCCCCGCCCTGCCCCCGACGCAGGCTGGGGGCAGAGGCTTGGGAGAGAGGGCAGGGGCCTGCCAATCTAAGCCCCCTCGTTTTACAACCTTATAGAGAAATCTCATACAGGTTCAAAATGGGCAGCAGCAGAGAGATGATGAGGAAGGCCACCACCACTGCCATGCTCAAAATCAGGGCGGGCTCCAGCCAGGCCAGGAGCCGCTTCACTTTGCTCCGGGCCTCACCCTCCAGGGAATCAGCCGCCTTAAGGAGCATGTCCCCCAACTGGCCGGTCTCCTCCCCCACGGCAATCATCTGGAGAAAGATCTCCGGAAAGAGGCCGGATTTGCGCAGCAGCCCCGAGAGACTCTGCCCTTTCTTAACGTCCTCCACCACGGTGTCCAGGGATTGCGACAGGTAACGGTTGGTCACCGAACCGGTCACCACCTCCAGGGAGACCACCAGGGGCACCCCGCTCTTCAGAAGAGTGCCCAGGGTCTTGGCAAAGAAGGAGGCCGACACCTGGCGGGTGAGATCCCCCACCAAAGGGGCCTTGAGCTGCCAGCGGTCCAGGGCCAGTCGCCCCCGGGTGGTCCTCAGGAACCGGGAAAACGCCAGGAATCCCACGGCCAGGACCAGGGCCCCCGCCCACCAGTACTCCAGGAACCAGGCGCTGGCCCAGAGGAGGAAGCGGGTGCTCCAAAACAGGGTCTGGCCCATCTCCTTGAAGAAGAGTTCGAAGCGGGGCACCACATAGGTGAGCATGAGGATAATGGTGCCCCCGCCCACCAGGGCCAGGACTCCGGGATAGATGAGGCTGGTGAGAAGGTGCTGCCGGAATTCGCCCACGGCCTTCAGATAGTCCGCCAGCCGCTCCAGGGCGACTTCCAGAAAGCCCCCGGCCTCGCCGGCCTGGATCAGACTCAGGTAAAAGGCGGAAAAATCCGGGTAGCGCCCCAGGGCCTCGGACAAGGCCTTGCCGGCCTGGACGTCCCGGAAGATCTGGTCCAGCACCCCCTTGAGCCCGGGTCGGCGGGTGATGTCCCGTAAGATTTGGAGGCTGCGGTCCAGGGGCAGACCGGCCTTGAGCAGCACGGCCAACTCCTGGGTCACCAGGATGAGCTCGGCCCGGGAAATCCGGCGCCGCACCGGCAGGTAGGCCCGCCAGGAGGGCGCCGGCTCCTCCCGGGAGATTTCCAGGGGGATGAGGCCCCCCTGCTGGAGATGGTGCACCACCTGGGCCTCTTCCCGGGATTCCAGGTTGCCGGTGATGACGTTGCCGGCAGCATCCGCAGCCCGGTAGTAGAAAATGGGCATACCTTACTCGTGGGTTACCCGCAGAACTTCCTGAGGCGTGGTGAGCCCGGCCTTCACCTTGTCCCAGCCGTCGCTGGCCAGGGAGCGCATGCCGCCGATGTGGGCCGCCTGCCGGATGGTCACCGCGTCGGCCTTCTTGAGAATCAGCTGCCTGAGCGCATCGTCCATCACCAGGAGCTCATAGATGCCCGTGCGGCCCCGATAACCGGTATGAGCGCAGTCCTCGCACCCCCGGCCCTGATACACCACCGCACCTTCAGCGCCCACCACTCCTTCCCCCGGAGGAGCCGGCGCCTTGCACCGGGGGCAGATGAGGCGCACCAGCCGCTGGGCCAGCACCCCCAGCAGAGCCGAGGACAGCAGGTAATCCTCAATGCCCATTTCCAGCAGGCGGGTCACCGCGCCAGGCGCATCATTGGTGTGGAGCGTACTGAACACCAGATGCCCGGTAAGCGCAGCGTGGACGGCGATTTCCGCGGTTTCCCGGTCCCGGATTTCGCCCACCAGCACAACGTCCGGATCCTGGCGCACGATGTGCCGCAGGCCCCGGGCAAAGGTGAGGCCGATGTCGGGCTTCACCTGCATCTGGATGACCCCGGCCACCCGGTATTCCACCGGGTCCTCCACGGTGATGATCTTTTTATCCACCGAGTTGATGCGCTCCAGGGCGGCATACAGGGTGGTGGTCTTGCCGCTGCCGGTGGGGCCGGTCACCAGAATCATGCCATAAGGCTTGTGAATGAGCCGGTCAAAATCCCCCAGGGTGTCGGCCGGGAAGCCCAGCCCCTTAAGGTCCATGACCACCCGCTCCCGGTCCAGGATGCGGATAACCATGCTCTCGCCGAAGAGATTGGGCAGGGTGGACACCCGGAAGTCGATGTCCCGACCCTGGAATTTCAGGCGAAAACGGCCGTCCTGGGGCAGTCGGCGTTCGGCGATGTCCATGCGGGACATGATCTTCAAACGGGAGAGCACCGCGGGCTCCAGACCCTTGGGCGGACTTTCGGCGTCGAACAACACGCCGTCCTTGCGGTAGCGCACCCGGAACTGGTTTTCAAAGGGCTCCAGGTGGATGTCGCTGGCGCCGATTTCAATGGCCCGGGAAATGAGGAGGTTGACCAGCTGGATAATGGGGGCCTCCCGGGCCATGTCCCGCAGGTGTCCGATTTCCGCAGTCTCTTCCCGGAGGGTCTCCCCGTCGTCGGACTCCAAACCGTCCACCAGCCGGGCCATAGGGCTGCCCGGAAGATAGACCTCCTCGATGGCCTCCAGGATCTCGGCCTCGGGAATCTCCAAGGGCTCCACCACCGCGGCCAACACCACTTCCATGCTGCGCCGGGTCTCCAGGTCGCCGGGGTCTGCCATGGCCAGGAGCACCCGGCCATCTTCCCGCTTCACCGGAAGACAGCGGCTTTCCTTCAGGAACCTGACGGAAATGCCCGGAAAAGGCTGGATGGGCTCCCAGGCTTTTAACACCGCCGGCAAAGGACTCATGGGGCGCTCCTGAACGTGGGACTACAAGATATTATAGCACAAAATCCCGGCCGACACACTTCAGGAGTCTAAGGAAAGCGTAGGCAGGCTAAGGCCAAGTCTCCACCGCCAATCCCGCAGCAAGGGAAGTCAGGAATGTGCCGGCGAGGCTTGTGAGGCACAGAGAAGGGTCAGGTGCAGGTTATCAGCCAGGTCAACGGCAAAGGGGAGGACCAAGGTAGCCTCGCACAGGTAGCCAAGCCCTTCGGCCCGGATACCGCCCATCGCCCCACCGAACAAGACAGGTCAGGCCATATCTTGAGGAAGACCGGGGCCCACCCCGCACCCACCACTGCCCCGCTCTATGGGTGAGGGTGGTCCGGGGCGGCCCCGCCTCCAGGCTTGGGGCGCCTGGCGTCCCGGGTCCCTGGTCCCCCCCCGGCTGGCGAAGTTCCCCTCGGGCGGCCAAGGCAGCCGCCTTCCTCTTAAAGCCTGCCGCCCCCGGAGGAGGGAGAGGCGGCCGGGGGAGCGGCGAACACCCGGGGCGGCAGGCTACCGGGACTGGGGCTTGGCGGCCATCTCCCGCTGTTCCGCCGGGTCTTTGCCCAACGCCAACAGGCACATGAGACCCACACCGATGAAGGTACCTACCACCACGCCTGCATAAAAGACCAGAAAGGTCATGGCGCCACCCCCTCTTTCCTCTCTCTTATCGGCCGTTGGGGGGAAAACTTTAACCAGGCGTCCAACATTTTTCGGCAATTCCCCACCCGGGCATGCTGCGGCCCCAAGGGTATCCCTTAGATCAACCTAAGAGATATCCTTAACTAAGGTCTCCGAGATTGTCAAGATATTCCCCCGGGATTCTCCGCAGGCAGCAATTGCCCAGGTGGAAACCCGTCAATCGGCCTCGCCTGAAAACCTTTGACAAGGCCCGGTCCGCATGGGACAATCCCTTCGGCTTGGGCCAGACCCGCTGGCGGGCCCACTCCCTGAGGGCCCATGGTATCCATGCCGCCAAAACGCCAAGGTTCCCTTGTATCGGTTCGGTTCCGGCCATAACCGGGTTTTTTGCATGACTGGGAGAGTCGCCCGCCGCCCTTCAGGTCCGCTCGCCGGGTTGATGCTGGCGTGGCTCGGCCTGCTGGCCGGACCGGGGGCCTGTGTTTTCATGAGCAACCAGGCCCAGCTGGACCGGGCTCCGGACTACCGGGGCATCCGCCGGGTGGTGGTGATCCTCCGCCACTGGCCCTGTTATCAACAACTTCCAGGCGTTCCGGAGATCCAGCGCGAGTTCATCAGCGGCGCCACCCCATTTTTCGCCCCTTGGGAAGCCGCCCGGGACCTTAACCCCCGGGCCGTGGATCTGGCGGGACTGGACGACCTGGTCTCGGAGGTCGTCCTGGAACGCCTGCGGGACCGGGGATACGATCCCGTGCTGCTGGCCGCCGGGGACCTGGTTCCGGACCGCACCCCCCTCAGCCTCTTTCTGGCCCGGCAACGCCTCCTCACCCCAGAGGCCGATGCCTATCTTTTGGGGTTTTACGCCCCCACCCTCTATATCTCGCAGCCGGAGCGGGCCCCGGCGGCGCGGGGATGGCGCTCGTATACCCTGGAGGAGGTGGCCCGCCTGCTCACTCCCGGACGCCGTCAGGTCTTGTGGGCCGGACCGGTGGCCTCCCAGGCGCCCGCCGCCTCCATCAGCCATGCCATCATCCACCTAACCATGTCCCTGTTCCGGGCCGCCGACGGGAAGGTCCTGTGGCAGGTGGCAGACTCCCGGGTGGCCGGCCACCCCCTGGGGATCGTGGCCCATTGTCCGCCCTTCCCTTCCCGGGAGTCTTATTGGGCCGGGGTTGAGGTTGTCCGGCGTCTCTTGCGGGACAACCTGAAATGCCGCCTCCACTACCTTCTGCCCCAAGCCCTGCCGGCCAGGCCCTCCGGGCACCAGGCCGGTTAAACGACGGAAGGTTCAGACTTAGCCCTTGCCGAATCCCGACTTTCTTCTATAATGGGGACGACCGTTGCCGCAGCACGCCGTTCTCGCAGGCAAGGAACCGCCGATGACGTTCAGAAAGCTCATCTGTTGGTGGCAGATTCTTTTCCTCGTCCTGCCCGTCTCTCCGGCGGGCAGTCAGGATCTGGATGAACAGGCCCAGTTTTATCTCCAGCGGGTGGGGCCCGCCCCGGCGCCCGGTCCCGTTCCCCTGACCCCGGGGCCGCGAGCCACCTCCTCTTCCCTGCGTCCCGCGCCCCCAACCGGAGAAGTCCCCACCAAACCGGGGGCTCCTTCTCCGCCGGCCGGTTCGCCGGCCCTGGCCCCCCCGCAGCCGGAAGAGATCTCCGCCATCGAGCGCCGGGCCTGGGACCAGCTGATGTTCCTCCGCCAGTTCGGCTACAGCTTCTTTTCCCAGCCTCCCGCCACCTTTCTGCCGCTTCGGGACGTACCGGTGGGGCCGGATTACGTCATTGGGCCGGGGGATGCCATCCATCTGGTCATCTGGGGCAGCGTCCAGGGGGATTACAGCCTGACGGTGGACCGCAACGGGCAAATCGCCATCCCCGGCGTGGGAGTGATCCACGTCAGCGGCCTTACCTACCGGCAACTCCAGGTGGCCCTGGACAAGGAACTTTCCCGACAGTACAAGAATTTTCAGATGAACGTCACCCTGGACACCTTGCGCACCATCCAGATCTTTGTGGTGGGACAGGCCCGCATGCCCGGGAGCTATGCGGTCTCCTCCCTCTCCACTCTGGTTACCGCCCTCTTCGCTGCCGGCGGGCCCTCCAAGTCTGGCAGTCTGCGGGACATTCAGGTGCGGCGGGGCCAGCAGGTGCTGGTGCATTTCGACTTCTACGATTTTCTCCTCCGGGGGGACAAGAGCAAAGACATCCGTCTGATGAACGGCGATGTCATCTTCATCCCGCCCGTCGGCCCCTTGGTGGCCATTGGCACTCCCAAGACTCCGGAGGAGATCGAAGAGGAGTTGAAGCTGGTGGCCCGGGCGGAGCTGGATGAAGAGTCCGCCCTGCTCCGCCAGCAGCGGCGGCTGGAGGCCCCCGGAGAGCTGAACTGGCAGTCCCAGGAGGCCCGGCGCATCGTGGCCGGCAAGGACCAGGAGGAGGTCCTCCGGCCGGAGCGGCGGCCGGCGGCCAGTTGGCTGAAGAATCAGGAGACGGCGGAAAACCAGTATTTCAAGAAGCGCTTCGGCATGAGCCTCAAAGAGGCCGGCCATAAGGTGGCTATGAGCCGGCGTCTGGAGCCGGGCGGCCCCATCAAGGTGCCGGGGATCTACGAACTTCGGCAGGAAAAGACCCTGCGCGACCTGCTCACCCTGTGCGGCGGCTTGGGGGACACGGCGTTCAAGGGGCGGGTTCAGGTCTTGCGGGTGAAAAACCGCAAGGAAATGGTGCTGTTTGAAGAGGACCTGGAGAAGGTCCTGCGCCCCGGCGGCCCGTCCATCGCCTTAGTGGACGGCGACTTTGCCCGGGTCTTCAAGGTCCCCTCCCAGGTGGAGCGCAAGGTGGCCATCGCCGGTGCGGTCCGCCTGCCCGGAGAATACGGTTACACCGAGACCATGCGGGTCAAGGACCTGGTGCTGCTGGCCGGCGGGCTGCTGGGGCATGCCAGCCCGGATGTGCTGGAAATCACCCGCTTCACCGCCTCCTCCCAGGGCGTCCAGGCTTCCCAACTCCCGGTCAATCTCCGGAGAGCCCTGGCCGACGACCCCCGGGAAAATCTCCGCCTGCAGCCCAACGACTACCTCTTCGTCCGCTCCATCCCCGAATGGGACGTGTACAAGACCGTAAAGGTGGAGGGCGAGGTGAAATATCCCGGCACTTATGCCATCCGCAAAGGAGAAACGCTCAGCTCCCTCATCAGCCGGGCGGGTGGTTTCACCTCCTCAGCCTATCCCTTCGGGGCTTCGCTGACCAGGCCCTCAGTGAAAGTCCAACAGAAGGAGCAGCTGGCCCAGGTCCTGGATCAGGCCGAGGCCACCATCCTGGCCTACGCCGCCGGTCAGCTCCAGCAGTCCCTGGAGCCGGAGGAAGCCCGGCGGGCCGAGTTCTTCGCCCGGTTGCAGCAGCAGCTGATCAGCCGCCTCCGCTCCATCGAGCCCCTGGGGCGGGTCATCGTGCGCATCGACGACCCCGAGCGCATGCGCAGCACCCCCAACGACATCGCCCTGATGGACGCCGACCGCCTCATGGTACCCCAGATTCCCGGCACCGTCTCGGTGCTGGGCGCGGTCTTCACCCCCGCCGCAATTGCCTATTCGGCCCAGGCCACCGTCAGCGACTACATCCAGATGGCCGGCGGCGTCACCCGATCCGGCGACCTGAAAAACGTTTACATCATCAAGGCCAACGGCGCCGCCGTGGGCCGCAGCTCCTTCGGCCGGTTCGGGTTCGGCCAGGTATGGGACGGCTACCAGTACACCCACCACCTGGGGGGCGTCAGCTCCCTGAAACTGGACCCCGGGGACACCGTGGTGGTGCCGGAAAAGCTGGAAAAGGTCACCTGGCTCAAACCCATCAAGGACATCGTCAGCATCATGGCGCAAGTCGCCCTCACTGCCGGCGTGGTGCTCGTGGGCCTGAAGAATTGAGCAGGGGAGCGGGGGCCGCTCCCAGGCGGAGAACGGGACGGCAGCGGCCGCTCCCGGCGGGAGATCACTACTGGCGGGTGGCCGGGGGCCCCACCTCCTCGGCCCGGTATCGGAGGAACTGGGCGCAGACCTGGCGCACAAAATTCTCGGTCTCCGGGATCTTGGGAACCGCCAGGGTGCGGTCCACCCGCCGGGGTCCGGCGTTGTAAGCCGCCAGCGCCAGGGGCAGCTGGTAGTTGAAGCGGCTGAGCAACCGGTGAAAATATCTGGTTCCGCCCCAGATATTCTCCCGGACGTCATACGGGTCCTGAACCTTCAATTCACTGGCGGTTTCCGGCATGAGCTGCATCAGCCCCTGGGCCCCCTTGGGCGAGGTGGCGGCGGGATTGAAGTTGGATTCCACGCGGATGAGGGCCTTGATGAGCGCCGGGGGCAGGTTGTGCTCTCTGCCGGCCTGATGGATATGCGGCGTGAGGTCGGCGGGCGACAGCGGCCGGGCCAAGGGCCGGGTGCGGGTGGGGGTGGTCCCGGACTTGGGGGCGCGGGCTGGGTCCGACTTGGACCCGGGACGGGAGCTGAAGTGATAATAGATTACGCCCCGCCGGCAGACCCGCAGCAATTCCTGGGCCGGAAGCGCGGCGGGCGTGGCGGCGCACCAGCAGCCCACGATTACCCATGCCCAAGCGGCTCTCTTTAGACGTTGCCGCATCGTCAACCCCTACCGAGCGGTTTGCCTCCTGAGGGATGCATCTTAGCAAAGGCCATGGGGGGACGTCAAGGCGGCGGTCACTGCGGCCAAGCGGCGCCCTCTCCTGGGGATGGAGCAAGGTTGGTGATGGGAGGATAACGGACCGACGCCCCCGGGTCCGGCTCCCTGAAGCCTGGGGCCCCTCTCCGGCATCCCGCCGGTCAACGGCTCCGGGGGGTGTCAGAATGGCGTTGACAAGCGATGAGCCTGGCGCATATCCTGGCACCAATGGACTGGAAACCGGCCGATCCCGCCTGCCCCGGCCGGGAGGCGCTGGGAGCCCCTCTGATCTGCCGGCCAGCCGGCTGGTGAAGCGGCCTCCCTCCCGGACGGCTTCAAGCTGAAAGCTGCGGCTTACGGACAGCCACCGGGGCGCCTGAGGCAGATTGCTCTTAAACGATGATGAACCGCCCACCCCACCGACGCCCGGACCTGGAAGAAGTCAACCTCCTGGATTATCTCGTGGTCTTGGCCCAACACAGCCGGATGATCGTCTACACTACCCTGGCGGTGAGCCTCATCACCCTGGTGGCGGTTTTTCTCGTCCCGAAGCAATACACCGCCGTGGCCCGCATCGTGCCCCCCCAACAGAATATCACGCTGAGCGCCCAACTTCTGGAAGGGCTGGGAGGCACCATGATCCCGGGCCGGGCCGGGGGCGGCTGGGGCGGCTTTGCCGAAAGTTTGCTGGGCCTCAAGAGTCCCGGTGATTTTTACGTTGGCCTGCTTTACAGCGACACCATCACGGACCGCATCATTGCCCGCTTCGGCCTCAGGGAGCGGTTTGACGTCACCTACCTCGAGCAGGCCCGGGAGAAGCTGGCGGAGCGCACCTCCATCAAGACCACCAAGTTCGGGGTCATCGCCCTGGAGGTCACCGACAAGGACCCCAAACGGGCCGCCGAGATGGCCAACGCCTATGTGGAAGAGCTGGCCCGCCTGCTCAGGGAGATGGCCGCCCAGGAATCCACGGACCGCCTGGCCTTCCTGGAAAAGGAACGCACCCAGGCCGAAATCCGCCTTTCCCAGGCTGAGGAGCAGTGGCGCGCCTTCAGCGAAAAAAACCGGGTGTTGCTGCCGGAGGTGCAGACCCGGGGGATCTTGGAATACATCGCCAATCTCCGGGCCGCCATTGACTACCGGGAAGTGGAATTGCAGGTCCTGCGCCAGCGGGCCACTCCCCACAATTACGAAGTCGTGCGTTTGGAAGCCGAGCTGGCCGGACTGCGGGAAAAGTTGCGGCAAGCCGAAATGCAGGACAGCCCCGCCGAGGCCCCGGGGCACGCCATAATCGCCACCGGCAAAATGCCGGTCCTTGGCCTGGAATATATGCGTCTGTTCCGGGAGGTGAAATACCAGGAAGGGCTCCATAAGCTCTATTGCAAACTGGTGGAGATCGCCCGTCTGGACCTTGGCCGGGAGGCCCTGGTGGTGCAGGTCGTGGACCGAGCCCAGCCTCCGGAGCGGAAATCCAAGCCCAAGCGCATCCTGACCACCCTGGTCGCAGGGTGCTTTACATTCATCGCCTTGTGCCTGTTCGTCTTGCTGCGGGAACGCGTCCGCCGCGCCCCCGCTGCCGCCGATCTGGAGCGCGGCCACCCTCTCCAGGCGGCGCTGGAGGTCTGGCGGGCGGAGGCGCGCCGCCTGCTGGGCAAACGCCGAGGCGGCCGTACGCCCGGGGGGGGCTGAATCCTGCGGGTCCCCCCCATCCCGCCTTGCTTGGAGGGTCGGCCCATGACCTCTTTGCCACCATCCCGGCGCTGGACCGTGGGCGGGCAACGGGGCGAACTGTTTGATGGGCCTGCCTTTTTCAGATTTGGTGAGGTTGTCCGTGGCACCTTCCCCGTCAGCCGACCCTTTGCCCCTGGCCCAGGGGACACGCCTAACCCGCAACGTGGGTTACAACCTTTTGGGCCAGGGCATTCCCCTGGTACTGGCGCTGTTCACCATCCCGGCCCTGCTCCAAGGCTTGGGCACCCACCGGTTTGGAATCCTCAACCTTGCCTGGATCCTTTTGGCTTGGTTCACCCTGTTCGACTGCGGCCTGGGGCGCACCCTCACGCTGCTGACGGCGGAGAAGCTGGCCACCCGTCAAACTGATGAACTCCCTCAGGTGTTGTGGACAGCCTCCCTGCTCTTGGCCCTGGCAGGGCTGCTGGGCGGCGCGGGATTTTGGGTGCTGGTCCCCTGGGGAGTGGAGAAGCTGCTAACCCTCCCCGCCGACTATCGCCTGGAAGCCCTGGAGGCTCTCCAGATCCTGACCCTGGCTTTCCCCCTGGTGCTTTTAAGCCAGGGCTTGCAGGGGTTTCTGGAGGGATGCCAGCGCTACGACCTCACCAACCTCGGCCGCCTGCTGGCGGGAGGCTTCACCTTCCTGGCCCCCCTGGCCGCCTTGCAGTATGCCCCTCGCCTGTCCCTGGTGCTTGCCGCCCTGGTGGCCAGCCGTCTGGCAACCTGGGGCTATCTGCTTCTGAGCGCCCTCCGGGTGGAGCCGGCCCTGGGGCGCCGGTTCCGCCTTGACTTTGGTCTGGTCCGCACCTTGTGGGGCGTCGGCGGCTGGCTGACGGTCAGCAACTTTTCCGCCATGCTCATCCTGTATCTCGATCGGTTTCTCATCGGGGCGCTTTTTCCCATGGCCATGCTGGCCTATTACGCCACCCCGTACGATCTGGTGACCCGGCAGTTGCTCATTCCCAACGCCGTGGCCAGCGTCATGCTGCCGGCGCTGGTGGGCAGCCTCATCGTGGATCGTCGGCACGCCGGCCGGTTGTTCCTGGCGAGTCTGAAGCATACCTTCCTGCTCCTCTTCCCCTTGGCTCTGGTCATCGTCACCTTTGCCCCCGAAGCTCTCCGTTGGTGGCTGGGGGCAGAATTCGCCGCCCGCAGCGCCAGGGTGCTCCAGATCCTGGCCATCGGGGTTTTGGTCAACGGCCTGGCCTACCTTCCCTGCGTCTTGATCCAGGGGGCCGGCCGGCCCGACCTCACCGCCAAGGTGCTGTTTCTGGAGTTCCCCCTCTATGCGCTCCTTCTCTGGCTGCTCCTTAAAGCTGCGGGTATCGAGGGCGTCGCCCTGGCCTGGAGCCTGCGGGCTGGTTTGGACGCCGCGCTGTTGCTGGCCCTGGCCCGCAGTTATCTGCCCGAGGACCGCCTGGTGACCCGCAAAGTGATCCTTACCGGCTGCGTCTCGGTGGCCGTCCTGGTCCTGGCTGCTTGCCTTTCCCAGGTGGTATTGAAAGGCGTCTTCCTGGTGGGTGCGCTTACGGCTTTCAGCCTGTACTCCTGGCATAGGCTGCTTTCTGAGGCGGAACGCCAGCAGGTGTGCCGGGTTCCGCGGCAGTTGGCCAGGACCCTCCGGCATTTTTGCTGACAGGCGCCCTCCCGCCTGATATGGTAATCTCGAGTCATCGAGGCATTGCCTGAAATGACGTTCCCCCTCCTCTCCATGAATCGCCCGGCTCACTACTATAGCCATACCCGGGAGGAAGTCCTGCCGTTTCTGCCGCAGCGGATTGCCAAGCTGCTGGACGTCGGCTGCGGCGCCGGGGCCTTCGGCAGACTGGTAAAGGAAAGGTGGGGCGCGCAGGTCTGGGGGCTTGAGATCAATGCAGCGGCCGCCGCCGCGGCCCGGGAAGACCTTGATCACGTCCTGGTGGGGGATGTGCACACTGCGCTGCACCGGTTTGCAGGGCAGCGCTTCGACTGCATCACCTGCCTGGATGTCCTGGAGCATCTGGTGGATCCCGAGGCGGTCTTGCGGCAGGCCGCCGAACTGTTGGCTCCCAATGGCATGTTGGTGGCAGTCGTCCCCAATGTTTTATACATCGGTCATCTCATTCGTCTTTTCGTTTCCAAGGATTGGCGTTATGAAGACCATGGCATTCTGGATCGCTCTCATGTAAGATTTTTCACCCGAAAGAGTTTCGCTCGGACCTTGGCCGAAGCCGGGTTTCTGGTGGAATCGATCCATGGTCTCAATCCCTGCCGGCATCGCCTGTGGTTCCGGCTTTTTGATATCCTGACCCTGGGCTGGTTGCATGAGGCCCGGTATCTGCAGTTTCTGTACCGGGCGAGGCTCCGGGCGCTTTAAGACGCCTCGAGGCTCCGGACCTGATAATGGGGCGGCTGGACGCCCATCCCGCCGGAAGGGTACAGAGCGGATGAGATCCATGGTCTATGTCCTCCTGGTGAACTGGAACGGCTGGCGGCACACGGTGGAGTGCCTGGAGAGCCTGTTCCGCCAGGATTATGACCCCTTTGCCGTGGTAGTCTGCGACAACGGCTCTGAGGACGGCTCCCTGGAGCGCCTGAAGGCCTGGGCCCGGGGCGAGCTGGGCTGCCCCCTGCCCCAAAAGCCGCCCCTGAGCCGCCTCTTTGCCGGCCCCCTGGCCAAACCCATTCCCTTTCGGTGCCACCACCGGGCCGCGGCGGAGCAGGGGGGCGAGGCCGGGGCCGGACCGGTACCCCTCGTTTTCATCCAAACCGGCGCCAACCTGGGGTTCGGCGGCGGCAACAACGTGGGGCTGCGTTATATCCTGGCCCGGGGCGACGCCCGCTACGTGTGGCTGGTGAACAACGATACCGTGGTGGCCCCCGACGCCCTGTCCCGCCTCGTCGCCCGGGCCGAGGCCGACCCCCGGGTGGGGGCCGTGGGCAGCATGCTTTTGGATTACCACCGGCCGGAGATCGTCTCGTCTTTGTGCGGCAAACGGCTCCTCCCCTGGCTGGGGGCGGCGCACTCGCCCTATGTGGGCCGGCCCGAAGCCGCGGCGGGGGCCGGGGAACCCCGCCTGGACTATCTGGAAGGGGCCAGCTGTCTGGTCCCGGTGCAGGTCTGGCGGACGGTGGGCCTGTTCGACCCGGCCTTCTTTCATTTCTGGGAGGACGTGGACCTCTGCCGGCGCATCGTCGCCGCCGGCTACCGCCTGGCCTGCGAGCCGTCCAGCCGAGTCTATCATAAGGAACGGGCCAGTATGGAGGGGGCCAGTTCCCGGGCTGATTATTATGAATTCTGTTCCGGGGTCATCTTTGGCCGGAAACACTTTTCCACCCCGCAGCTCTGGCTGGCCACCGCCCTGAAATTCTTCTTAAAGGTGGTTAATCGCCTGCGGCGCCGGCAGCTGGACCGGGTGCCGGTGCTGGCCCGGGCCTTGTTAGCAGGTCTGCGGCACCCTCTGCGGTAACCGCCGGAGACCGCCGGGAGGTTTTCCCCAACCGGGCTTGCCCAATCGTCATGGTGACGCTGTTTTCCACCGCCCTGGTGCTTCTCCCGTTCAACGACCTGCCCTACTTCTCCTGGCTCTTCGGGGAACTCGGGACCGAAGGGGCTTTTTTGCCGCTGTTGTTGGCCGTTTTGTGGTTTTTTCCCTCGGTCAACTTCCGTTTTTCCCTGCCGCGGCTGGGGAGCGTGGCGTTCCTGCTCCTGTTTCTGGGAGCGGTGCTTTTGTCCGGGGCGGTGAACAGTTTTGCCATCATGGAGGCGCAATTCGCGGGACGATCCGGCATCTCCAAGTTTGTCCTGCAGCTTTCGGTTTTGCTGTTCGGAGTCTGCCTGGCGATCTTGGTGTTCAACCTGGCGCATCGAAAGCTCATCGACCTCAGGCTGGTACGCCGGTTCTTGACCATCAGCTTCCTCATCGCCGGCGGCTACAGCTTCTTCGAGGTGCTTTTCAACCTGGGGACGCCCTGGGCGGAGGCCGTGATCGAGGCCGTCAATCCCTGGTTTCACACGGAATTGCAGGGGGTCTTCTTCCTCGGGCAGGTCCGCTCGGTGACCGGCGAACCCTCCTGGTTCGGCATGTACGCCGCCTTGTTGTTTCCCTGGCTGGCCAGCTATCTGTTTACTGAGGAAACCATCTGGCCGTACGGGGTGCTGACCCTGTACCTCATCTTCCTGGTCTTTCTGAGCTCTTCCCGGCTGGCCTATGGGCTGGTATTGGTGGAATCCTTGTTGATGCTCTCTTTTATGATACGGGCCGGAATCCTTTCGGTGGGCCTGGCCGCCGCCGGCCTGTTTTTTCTCGCCCTCACGGCTTTGGCCGGCTTTTATTTTGCCGACCTGATGGCCGGAGCCGAATCCTTGCTGCTCCGGGAGGGCTTGGTCGCCAGCCTGACCAGCCAGGAGAATCTGTCCAACATCTGCCGCTACGGCACCCAGGTGGCGGCCATCAGCATGGGCCTGGACCACCCGTTCTGGGGGGTGGGGATGGGTCAATTTCCGTTCCATATGGAGAAATACCTGCCCGCCTGGGCCATGATCAGCCCGGAAATCCGGGATTATCTCCATGGGGTCACCCAACCGCTGGTGCATGGCTTGTATGCCCGGATCGCCGGCGAAGTCGGCCTGGTGGGCCTGGGTCTCTGGCTGGCATTCATCGGCACCCTGACGCTCAGGACCTGGAAAACCGCCAAGAGCACCTTTTCCGGGTCGGTGGACTGGCTGGGCCTCAGCCTGGCGGTCAACCTGGTGGCCATCGCCGGCTTCGGGTTCAGCACCGCCGGCTTCAAGGCTCCGGGAATCTGGATCATGGTGGGCTTGGCCTGGGCTTACCCGCTGGCAGACCACCCCCGTTTCCCCCCGGGGGAGCCCGCGTGAATCGGCTGGCCCTCAACGCCTCCTCCCCTGCGGATGGCGGCGGTCCCCGCCTGCTGGTGGTGGCCGGTTCCTGCCCCTGGCCCCCCACCAGCGGGGGCAAAATCGACACCTTCGGCCGGCTCCGGGCCCTCCGGGAGTTGGGGGTACGGCTGGAGGTGGTCATGACCGTCAAGGAGGAGGCGGAGGCCCGAAGCCGCAGCCTGAAAGAACACTTGGGGCTGGACGCCTGCTACGTAGTCCGCCGCCGGCGCACCCTGGCCCGGGCCCTGCACCCGGTGTGGCCCTTCCAGGTCACCTCCCGGGGAGGAAAGGCCTGGGAGGCCCTTGGCGCGGCGGTGGCAGCGCGGCCCTTCCGGGCCGTCTTGGCCGAGGGGGCCTACGTCTTTCCCATGAGCGCCGCCCTGGCCCACTACCTGCAAGTGCCCCTGCTCCATCGAGTCCACAACCTGGAGAGCCGCTATTTTCTGTCCTTGGGGCAGAGTGAACGCAGCCTGGCGAAAAAAGTCTTTTTTTATCTGGAGGCCCTGCGGTTTCGCCGGCTGGAGCGGCGCATGTTCCAGGAGGCCGTTAATCTGTGCATCTCCACTGAAGAATGGCAAGACCTGGAGGCAGTGTCCCCGGGAAGGAATTACTGGCTGCCCCCGGCTTTGGCCCATTTCCCCTCGGCCGGCGTGACGCCGCGTCCCGAACCGGGCCGCCGCTTCCTCATCACCGGCTCCCTGGGCCTGCCCGACACCTGGCACGGGGTGCAATGGTTCCTGGAGCGCGTCTGGCCCCGAATCCACCGCCGCCGCCCGGAGGCCGTCCTCACCATCGCCGGCCGCCGGCCGGAAGCCGGGCGGGCAGCTTACCTGGAAAACCTCGCCGACATCCGGGCGGTCTTTGACGTTCCCGATATGACCCCCCTGTTCCAGGAGGCGGATATCTTCGTCAGCCCCATGCTCCACGGAGCCGGGGTGAAAATCAAGACGGTGGAGGCCCTGGCCTTCGGCCTGCCGGTGGTGGCCACCCCGGTGGCCGCCCAGGGCTGCGGCCTGGAGCACGGCAACCATCTGCTCATCGCCACGGGAGCGGAAGATTTCGGCCGGGCCTGCCTCCAGTTGGCGGAAGATCCTGCTTTGCGGGCAGCCTTGGGGGAACGCGGCAGGGCTTATGTCCAGGCGGCCTTCGACCAGAAAGCTCACCTCCGTCGGCTCCTTGGCGACCTGGATCTTCTCGGTTAACAGATTGACTGCCGGGTTATCTCATAGTAAGCTACGGGAACTGTTACTCTGTGATAACTGACAAACGTTGCTTTCAACCTCTGCCAGGCAGAAGGGGGAGGGTTGGGGAACCGGGCAAAGGTCCCGTTTTCCCGCGGCCCTTGGCCGAGGTACGGTTCATCTCTGGGGGAAATTTCCGGCGGACGTTACATATCCTGAAGAACCATGGGCTCAGTGTTTCAGTTTCAGAGCATTTGAGATAGTCCGGCGTGGGCGGATAAGGCCGGGACCCCGCATGGGCTTTGGGAGACGCTGGCGGGCTTGGCCTGGTTCCGCCTGATTTTGCCGCCTCTCCCAGGGGCGGGATCTGACTGCCGGCTTCACCTGCCCACCTCCTCATCCCTGGCAGGGATTTTGCTACCGGGTTTTGCCGACAGGTACGCCTGCGGACACCTGGGCGCCGACTTATGAAAGTCGTTCACTTCGGTAAATATTGCACTCCCCACCGGGGGGGCATGGAGATGTTTTTAGCCACCCTGACCCGGGGCTTGGCAGCGTGCGGGGTGGCGTGCGAGGTCATCGTCTCGCAGGACCACGGCTCCGGTGGGGAGGAATATCTCCGAGCTGGGGTTAACGTCCGGTGTCTGAAGACCTTCGGCTCCCTCAAGTCGTTGCCGCTCAGTCCCGGCGCGCTCTTCGCCTTGAAGGGCTGCCAGGCTGCCATCGTGCACCTGCACCATCCCAATCCGCTGGGTGACCTCAGCTATGTCCTGGCGCGGCCCGCCGCCCCTCTGGTGGTCACGTACCATAGCGATATTGTGAGGCAGATGCACCTGGCCAAACTCCATGCGCCGCTTCTGCGCTACATCCTGGACCGGGCCGCGGCCATCGTGGTCACCTCCCCCCATTACGTGGACTCCAGCCCGGTGCTGCCCCGCTATCGGGACAAAATCACCGTGATCCCCCTGGGAATCGAACCGCCGCCGGCCGCCTGGCTGGAGGCTTCCCCGGCCCGCAACGGGGGGGAGCCGCAGTATCTGTTCATGGGCCGGCTGATGCCCTATAAAGGGGTGCAGGTGCTGCTGGAGGCGCTCACCCAGGTTCAGGGACGCTTGTGGATCGCCGGCGAGGGGCCGGCGGAGAGCCGGCTCCGGCAACAGGCGGCCGCCGCCGGCATCCACGACCGGGTGGAATTCCTGGGTTTTTTAAGCGGTCGAGAGAAATGGCGCCGGTTGGCGGCCTGCGACGCCCTGGTGCTTCCCAGCCTCTATGAGTCTTACGGACTGGTCCTGGTGGAAGCCATGGCCGCCGGCAAACCGGTGGTGGCCAGCGACCTGCCCACCGGGGTGAGCCTGCTGGTTCAGGACGGCGTCAACGGGCGGCTGTTTCCGCCGGGGGACGCCCGGGCCTTGGCGGCGGCTCTCCGGAGCCTGGCCGCCGATCCGGCCGCGGCCCGCCGCCTGGGAGAGGCCGGGCGGCGGCTCATGGAGACGCACTACACTACGGCTCGCATGGTATCCGAGTACCTGCGACTCTATGAGGCGGTAATTGCCGGCGCCGCCGGAGGCCGAGGGACCCACTGACCGGCAGCATCGGGGTTCCATCCCCGGAGAGGTATTGCGCTAAAAATGGCCAGGTTGCTCAGCTTTCCCATACTGTTCAGGCAACTCGCCCTCTTCTTTGGAGATGTTTTCTGCTTCTGCCTGTCCTTGCTTTTGGCCGTTCTCCTCCTGCCGCGCCTCTCCCTCCCCTCCCCGGTGGCTCTTCCCTTCCTGGATATGCCTCTTCTCGTCCTAGGGTCCTTGTGTATCATAATGCTGTATATTGCCGACGGCTATGATCCCCTGCAGGATTTTTGCGCCGTCGCCCCGCTGCTCGCGGTCGCCGCCGCCAGCCTGAGCGGCCTGCTGGCGGCCATCGTGGCCTCTTATATCCTTTGGGGAAACGCCCTCAGCCCCAGTGCGCTGGTGCTTCACGGGGTCATATTCGCCCTCCTGCTCTGTTTGTGGCGGTATAGCTTCTCCGTCCTGCTGTTCAACCCCGCCTTTTTCAGGCGCACCATGATCGTCGGGGCCGGCGGCGCCGGCCGCCGCATGGTGCAGGTCATCCGGGACTACCCCCGGAGCGGCTTGCTGCCGGTGGGGTTTGTGGATGACGATCCGGGCAAGGTGGGCACCGTGGTAAACGGCCTGCCGGTGTGGGGCCCCTCCAGCCGGCTGCCCGAACTCATCCGCCGCGAGCAGGTCACCCTGATCATCGTCGCCATCACGCACCAGAAAGAGACCGATCTCCTTAACCAGCTCATCAAATCCTGTTGGCAGGGCTGCACGGTCACCGACATGCCCACCATCTTCGAGGCCATTACCGGCAAGGTGCCCACCTCCCATATCTCCAGCGAATGGCTCTACCAGTGGAACGTCAACGCCAGCCGGCTCTACTACCGGCACCTCAAGCGGGTCTTCGATTTGGTCCTGGCGTCTTGCTGCTTTCTGGCCACCCTGCCCCTGTTCCTCCTCATCGCCTTGGCCATCAAGCTGGAAAGCCCGGGACCCGTATTTTTTTACCAGGAGCGGCTGGGGCAGGACCACCGCCCCTTCCGGATCATCAAGTTCCGCACCATGTTCCAGGGAAACGGGGAGGAAGGCCCCATCTGGACGGAGAAGGATGATGCCCGCCTCACCCGGGTGGGCCGGTTCATCAGGAGGGTGCGCCTGGACGAGTTGCCGCAGTTCTTAAATATTTTCCGGGGCGACATGAGCTTCATTGGGCCCCGTCCCCTGGTGCACAGCGACTATAAGGAGTCGGTGCCCTACTACAATTACCGCTTTCTGGTGCGGCCGGGGATCACCGGCTGGGCCCAGGTCTCCTTTCCCCACGGCCTGGCCGAAGAAGACCTCCTGGAAAAAGTGAAGTACGACATTTACTACATCAAGAATCTGAGTTTTCTGCTGGATGTGGCCATCTTCCTGAAGACCATCCGGGTGGTGCTTTTGGGTCAAGGGCATTGATGGCCGGGGTCGGCCGGTTTGGACCGGGAAGCCGCCCGGATGTGCGAAGTTCTCCGGAACGCCGGTGAGTCCACCCATGACTGCCGTCAAATACCGTGAACTGTTTGATCAGTACAGCCGTCTCTTCCTCCGGATCCATCAGGTCCTGGACGGCTTGGTGATTTCCGGTCTGCTCTTTATCCTCAGCCGCCTCTACGGCATCGAATTTGACCTCAACTACGTGCTCCTGGGCCTGTTGACCTTTGCCCTGGTGGTGGCCACGTTCTCTTTTAACAACCTGTACCAGGTATGGCGCGGGGCCCGCCTGGGGCGTCTGGTCAGCCGGGTCTTCCTCACCTGGGCGGCGGTCTTTGCCGCCCTGACGGTGATGGGTTTTATCACCAAACGTTCCGAGATCTACTCCCGTCGCCTTCTCCTCACCTGGTTCTTTCTCACCCCGCTGCTGCTGGTGGCGGTGCGTTGCCTGGTGTACCAGCTCACCGGCTGGGCCCGGACCCGGGGGCACAATCACCGCACCCTGGTCATCGGCGGCGCCGGCGACCTGGGCCGCCTGCTGGCGGAAAACATCCTCCAGATCCGGGCCATCGGCATCACCATCCTCGGCTTCTTTGACGACTCCCCGGCAGCCCGCCAGGTGGTGGTGGGGTCGGGGCAGGCGGCCATGCCGGTGCTGGGCGACCTGGATGATCTGGTGGCCTACGTCCGGGAACACAAGGTGGACATGGTCTATCTGGCCCTCCCCTTTCGGGCGGAAGACCGCCTCAGGCAAGTCATCGACGGGCTGGCGCATACCACCGCCTCCGTCTATCTGGCGCCGGATCTCCTGGTCTTTTCCCTGCTCCAGGGAGGTCTCACCGACCTGAACGGCATCCCCCTCATCACCCTGTGGGAGACCCCGTTTTGCGGCCTCAACAGTTGGGTCAAGCGGGCCGAAGACCTCCTGCTGGGCGGCACCATTCTTCTCTGCATCTTCCCCCTGCTTCTCCTCATCGCCCTGGGCATCAAGCTGACCTCTCCGGGTCCGGTGTTGTTCAAGCAGCGCCGCTACGGCCTGGGAGGGGAGGAGATTCTGGTGTATAAGTTCCGCACCATGACGGTGTGCGAAGACGGCCCGGAGGTGCTCCAGGCCCGCCCCAACGATGACCGCGTCACCCCCTTCGGCCGTTTCCTGAGGCGCACCAGCCTGGACGAGCTGCCGCAGTTCCTCAACGTCTTGCAGGGGACCATGTCCATCGTGGGACCCAGACCCCACGCCGTGGCCCACAACGAATACTACCGACATCTCATCCCCGGGTATATGCTGCGCCACAAGGTGCGGCCGGGGATCACCGGCTGGGCCCAGGTAAACGGCTGGCGCGGCGAAACCCCCTCCCTCGACAAGATGGCCAAGCGGGTGGAATATGACCTGGATTATCTCAGGAACTGGTCCATCTGGTTCGACCTGAAAATCATCATCCTCACCCTGCTCACCTGGTTCACCTGTGAGGAAGCCTATTAACAGCTTCCCTGCCTTGCGCCTCCCTGCCGCCCCGTGCTAAGATAGTCACAATGTTGCTGAGGCAAGAGGGGAGGGATTGCAACCCCCTGCCCCTTCCCCCCAACCCCCTTTCCCCACCCCCTGTCCGGGGTAGGGTGGGGAGTTTGCGGGGAGGGCGGGGAGCCAGGCTCCCCCGGGCCTCCCCTCAAAACCTTTCCTTGGGCCAAACCTCATGATGCGCACCCTGCTGCTCAACCCCCCCTCCTTTCAGGACTTCGATGGGGGGGCCGGCTCCCGTTATCAGGCCACCCGGGAGGTGGTCTCCTTTTGGTATCCCACCTGGCTCTGCTACCCGGCGGGCCTCATCCCCGAAAGCCGGGTGGTGGACGCTCCTCCGGAAAACCTGAGCGTGGAGCAGGTGGCCGCCCTGGCCCCCCAGTTCGAGTTGGCGGTGCTGTTCACCACCAGCCCCTCCTTTGGCTACGATCTCACCACCGCAGCCCGGCTGAAGGCCGCGAACCCCCGTCTGCTGGTGGGCATGGTGGGGCCCCAGGTCTCCATCCTGCCCCGGGAATCCCTGGAAGCCAGCCCCCACCTTAATTTCGTGGCCCGCCGGGAGTTCGACTACACCATCCTGGAAGTGGCCCAGGGCCGCCCCTTCAAGGACATCCTGGGGCTGAGCTATAAGGCCAACGGCAGGATCGTCCACAACCCGGACCGGCCCTTGGTGGAAGACCTGGACGCCCTGCCTTTCGTCACCGAGATCTATCACCGGGACCTGGACTTCCGCCGGTATCACATCCCCTATCTCAAGCACCCCTACCTTTCCATTTATACCGGCCGGGGCTGTCCCCACCACTGCGTCTATTGCCTCTGGCCCCAGACCTTCACGGGCCGCCGCTACCGGGTGCGAAGCGTGTCCAACGTGGTGGCCGAAGTCCGGCGGGCCCTGGAACTCTTCCCCCAGGCGGCGGAAATCTTTTTTGATGATGATACCTTCACCGCCGACCCGGGGCGCGCCCAGGAGCTGGGCCGGGCCTTTCAGCCGCTCAACTTCACCTGGTCCACCACCGGGCGGGTGAATGCCAGCTATGAGACCTTGAAAGCCATGAAGGAAGGGGGCTTGCGCCTGTTGGTGGTGGGCTTTGAAACCGGAGACCCCCAGATCCTGAAAAACATCAAAAAGGGGGCCACCCTGGACGTGGGCCGGCGTCTGGTCCGCTGGTGCCGGGAGTTGGGCATCCAGGTGCACGGCACCTTTATGGTGGGCCTCCCCGGGGAGAGCCGGGAATCCCTGGAGGCCTCCATGCGCTTTGCCTGCGAGCTGGACCCGGACACCATCCAGGTCTCCCTGGCCACCCCGTATCCGGGCACCGAATTCTACGACTGGTGCCGGGAACACGGCTACCTCCAGGATCAATCCCTGGTGGACGGGGGCACCGGCTATCAGCAATGCGCCGTGGACTATCCCGGCCTGGCCGCGGCGGAAATCTTCCGGGCGGTGAACACCTTTTACCGGCGCTTCTACTTCCGCCCCCGGTACATGGCCAGGGCGCTGCGCACCATGCTCCACGACCCGGCGGAACGCCGCCGCCTGCTCAAGGAAGGGAGAGAGTTTCTTTCCTTCTATTTCAAGCGCCGCCAGGAACGGCAGGGTGAGGCCGGCGCTTCCTGCCGGGGATGACGGGACGCGAGCTTTTCCGGCTGCTTCTGGCCGGCGGTCCGGGCTTTTGCCAGATCGCCTTGACCAACGCCTGCAACGCCCACTGCCGGTTTTGCCGGTTCTCCCGGGTCCCGCCCAGGGAGCAGACCATGGCCGACCCGGACCGGCTGCTGGCCGGACTCGCCCTGCTCAGCCGCCAGGGAGTGCGCTACCTTTCCTTTACCGGCGGCGAACCCCTCCTCCATCCGGCTTTGTGGGACATTCTGGAAGGAGCCGGCCGCCTGGGCTTCACCACCCTCCTGGTGACCAACGGCCATGGCCTCCATGCTGGGATGCTCCCGCGTCTTTGGCAAGCCGGGTTGAGGCGCCTGATCATTTCCGTGGACGCGGCCGACCCGGCGGTCCACGACGCCCACCGGGGCCTTCCCGGCCTGGCAGAGCATATCCGGACCCTGGCGCCGTTGGCCGCCCGGGCCGGCCTCAACCCCACCGCCTCGGTTACTTTGAGCCGGCTGGTGGGCGACCTGAGAGAGATGGCAGCCTCCCTCAAGGCCCAGGGGTTTGCGGCCCTCACCTTTTCGTATCCCCTGACCCGCCTCCACTCCCCCTATCTGGGCTATGCCCAGGATGCGGCGGTGGATTTTTCCCGGACTGAGCTCAATTGTCTGTTTGACCGCCTGCTGGCCCTGAAGGCCGACCCGCCGCTCCCCATCCTCAACACCCGCTGGGGGCTTCAGGAACTCAAGCGGCGGCTTCAGGGCCAGCGAGCCAGGCTCCCGTGTCTGGCGGGATACAAGTTTTTCTTCATCGACTGGCACCTGGGGGTCTATCGCTGTCATTATCTGGGCCAACGCCTGGGACGGCTGGAGGATTTTCCCCGGCTGCCTCCCGTGCGCCAATTGTGTGCCGCCTGCCTGAGCGAGTGCTACCTGGACGCCAGCGCCTACCAGCAGGCCGCGGTATCCCTGGGCGACGCCCGGGAGGCCTGGCGGAGGGGGGACCTGCGGGGCAGCCTGGCGGCGGTGGCCCAGCCCGGCACTTTCAAGTCGCTGGCCACCCTGTGGGAAGGCCGCCGCTGGCTGCGGCAACATCACACGGCGGCTTACGGTTCAACATCTCCCTTTCTCGCCGTCAACCGGCGGAAATGAACGCCGCAGCTGTGATCCGGGAGCCCGGTTTACGGGCCTCCGCCCCCTTCCAGCTGGCGACTGCGTGCCTGGGCTTTGCACCTTGAACACCAAGGGCATTATCCTTACCGCTGACGATTTTGGCCTGGCCCCGGCGCTCAACGAGGCCGTGGCCCTGGGGCACCGCCAGGGGCTGCTGACCTGCGCCAGTTTCATGGCCGGAGCCCCAGCCGCCGCCCACGCCCTGGCGCTGGCCCAGGGGCTCCCCGGCCTCTGCCTGGGAGTGCACCTCACCCTCATCCAGGGCCGGGCGGTGCTGCCGCCCCAAAGCCTTCCCGGCCTGGTGGATGACGCCGGCGCCTTTCCCCGGCACCCGGTGGCCACAGGCTGGCGCTATTTTTGCCGAACCGGCCTCCTCCCCCAAATCCGGGCCGAACTGGCCGCCCAGATCGAAACCGCCCTGGCGGCTGGGGTCAAGCCGTGGTTTCTCAACGGTCACCTCAACCTCCATCTCCACCCCCGTCTGCTGCCGCTGGTCATCAGCTTGGCCCAAGAGTATGGGATTCCGGCGGTGCGGCTGTGCCGGGAGGACTGGCGCACCACGCTGTCCCTGGCGCCGGACACCCCCCTGCCCAAGATCGCCCAGGGCCTCATCTTCCGGTGGCTCAGCCGCCGGGCCCACAGGCTCCTTGAGGCCGCCGGCCTGCGCTTCAACCACCACCTCTTCGGCCTCACCAACGACGGCCGCATGACCGAGGCCCACCTCCTGGCCCTCGTCCCCCGCCTCCAGCCCGGCGTTACCGAAATCTACTGCCACCCGGCCCTGGCCCCCGACCCGGAGCTGGCCCGCTGGGGCCCGGCTTACCGGCGCCAAGACGAACTGGCCGCCCTGCTCAGCCAGCCGCTTAGGGAAAAACTGGCGCGCCACGGGGTGGCGGTCCTGGATTTCCGCCGCCTGGCCTCAGAACCCCTGCCGGCTCGACCCCTTTCTTGACAGCGGGGCTGTTGGTCTTACGTTAAAGAGAAAAGCAACCCCTTTGGTGAAGGAGAGTAAGCCATGGCCAAAGAAGAAAAGCCCATGTGCCACGTGGACCCGGTGTGCAACCTCGACTTGGAGGCCGAGCACGGCAAATTCACCTACGACTTTGAAGAGCAGACCTATTATTTCTGCTCCGAGGCCTGCAAGGCGGAGTTCGCCGCCCAGCCCCAAAAGTTTGCCGCCAAGGCCAAGAAGTGACTTCCCCCAGCCTGTCGTCCTCATCCCAAACGAAAAGAAGGGGGTAAGGAACCGTATCCTTACCCCCTTTGCGTTTTCGTTTTCGGCTCCTGCCGGGAAATCGAGGTCTGTGTGCTCCCGGGGGTGCGGGGAAACCGGGCTCCCCCGGCCCTTCCCCACCCGCCAGGCAACCCGCTCACCCCAGGGCCGCCACTGCCTCGCCCCGCAGTCTGGCCCGCATGGCCTGGCTCTCCTGGAGGGCTTTTTGTCGGTTGGCCCCGCTGGTCTGGTAGAAATTGAAGGTCACTCCCTGGAGGTTGGTGACAATGATCTCCAGCACGGCCTCGGGCAAGGCGATGATTTTGGACTGTCCCGCCCGGGCGGAGTTGGCCAGCTCCGTCAATCCTTCCTTGCCCCAGCGCCTAAAAATGACGGCCAGCAGGGCGATGGGCCAGACGCTGTCGGCCACCACCGAGAACTCCGCGGCCTGCACCGCGTAAGGATTGCCGTTAAAGGAGAGGCTCACCCCACGGCCGGCCCGGACGGCTTTGAAGGCCTCCACGTCCGTGATGCAGTCTCCCACATACATAACGTTGTCCATCCCCAGGCCGGTTTCCGCCAGGGTGCGCCTCAGCGCCTCGGCCTTTTCTTCCCCGCCCACCGGAACGACCTCCCGATACAGGCGGCCGATCTCCATGGCCGGGATCTCCCGAAGGAAGATATCGTCCAGTCTGCGCAGGGTGCGCTGGGTGCCGGGGGGCAGGTCCGCCAGCGACGTAGCCTCCGCCGGGATTTCCAGCTCCTCCGCGCCGACGATCTCCTCCTCCAGGGCGCGCAGGCGGGCGGCTTCGGCAGCCGACAGGGTGTAGCGGCTCAGGTCCACCTCGGTGGCGACGATATGCTCCGGGGCGAACCCCAACTGCACGCCCACCGCCTGGGCAAACGGCCGATAGCTGGTGCTGATTTCATAGATGGGCATCTTCAGGGAATGGAGAAAACGGTAGCAGGACTCGGCGCCGGGGGCCAGCCTGACGCTCCTGCGGCAATGTTCCTCCAAGGCCGCTTGGTCCAGTCCCTGGGCCAGGAGGAAGGGCAGGATAAACTTGAGGGCGTCACCGTTTTGGTGACCCGGCTGATGCAGCGTCCCGCCCAGGAAGTCGTCGTAGCGGCTGATGTGGCGGAAAAACCGCTCGCCGTCCGGGCCGATCACCTCACGGCACAGCTCAAAAGCATTATCGTTGAGGGCCAGGGGCCCTTCGCAATCCGTCACCAGTTGCACTGGGTGCATACGCGCTCCTCTTGGGTTCCCGGGAAAATCCTGAACGCCCGCTGCCGGGCTTCCAACCACCATTCCCACGGCCCGGGTGGCGGTCCCCGCCATCCTGACGCTCTTGTCTGCCGGAAAGCTATCAGGAATTGGCGGGACGGTCAAGGCGGCAGGCCGTCCCCATTCCTGGCTTGGCGGCAGCCGGGCCCGGTGGGAGGGGCGGATTTTTGGGATAAAATCGACGGACCGCCCTTGTCCGGGCAAAACTGTGAATTATGTTTTACCTAATGCAGTCAGCAGATGAGGACTCCATGCACCGATTCATCAAAATCCGCCTTGTCAAGGACCTGGACACCGTGGAGGAACGGGTGCGCGCCCTGCGCTATGCCTGGCTGGGCTGGCAACCGGCCCCCTCCTTCCGGCCAGCCGCCGACCTCTTTGAGACCCCGGAAGGGCTGGTGCTGCGCCTGGAGGTGGCCGGGGTGCTCCCTGAAGACCTGAGCCTGACGTTGCAGGGTCAGGAGCTCCTGGTCCAGGGCCGACGCCGACTCAATCCGCCGGTGGGAACCAACCGGGTGATTCAGCACGAGATGGCCACCGGGGTTTTCGAACGCAGCTTTCCCCTGGCCATCCCGGTGGACCCTGAAGGCATTGAGGCCACGTATGTCAATGGCGTTTTAGAGGTTACGCTCCGGAAACCCGCCCCGCGCCGCATTCCGGTGACGTCGGCCGCTCCCGACCAAGGTTGAAATAAAGGTACCGATCCCATGACGAATATGAACCACCACGAAAATCCTGAAACTGCTGCACCTCCACCGAGGGCTCCCGGGGAAAAGGTCATTTTGCCCATCCTGCCCACCTCTGACCTGATCCTGTTTCCCCGCATCATCATGCCCATGGCGGTGTGGGAGGAATCGGCCCAGAAACTGGTGGATGACGTGCTGCTGCACGACAAGATTTTCGGCGTCCTGACCTCCCGGGAGGAGGGGCCTACGGGCTACGGCCCCAATAATCTGTTCAATATCGGCACTGCCGCGTTCATCCTCAAAATGCGCAAGCCCGAGGACGGCTCCATACGCCTCCTCATCCAGGGGCTTTACCGCTTCCGCTTGGAAAACTGGGTGAGCTACGAACCCTATTACACCGCCCAGGTGCAAGGGCTCAGCGAGGACTACGAACCGGACCTGGAGATCGAGGCCCTGGTGTCCAACCTCAAGGGCCTCTTTCTCAAAATGTTGGAGATTTCGCCCCACCTCCCCTCGGAGTTGGGCACCCTGGTGAGGGAGATCAGCGACCCCCGGGTTTTGGCCGACATCACCGCGGGCAGTTTGAACATCAGCAAGGCGGACAAGCAGGCCCTGCTTGAGACCCTGGACGTCAAGGCCCGCCTACGCCATGTGCTGGCCCACGTCAACCGGGAGTTGGAAATTCTGGAACTGGGCAAAAAGATCCAGGCTCAGGTAAAGAGCGAAATGGACAAGGCCCAGAAGGAATATTACCTCCGGGAGCAGATCAAGGTCTTGGAAAAAGAGCTGGGCGGCGCCGACGAACGCACCCGGGAAGTGGATGAACTGGAATTCCGCCTGGAGGAGGCCGGCCTGCCGCCCCACGCCCTGAAGGAGGCCCAGCGGGAGCTGGCCCGCCTCAAGCGCACTCCCCCCACCTCGCCGGACCACCAAGTCATTAGAAACTACCTGGAATGGATGATCGAGCTTCCCTGGAGCGAGTCCACCGAGGATAATCTGGATCTGGCCCAGGCCCATGCCATTCTGGACGAGGACCACTATGATCTGGAAAAGGTGAAAAAGCGCATCCTCGAGTATCTGGCGGTACGCAAACTCAAACCCGACATGAAGGGGCCGATCCTGTGCTTCGTGGGCCCGCCGGGCACCGGCAAGACCTCCCTGGGCCGCTCCATCGCCCGGGCCCTGGGCCGCAAGTTTGTGCGCCTCTCCCTGGGCGGGGTGCGGGACGAAGCCGAAATCCGGGGGCACCGGCGCACGTATGTGGGTGCGCTCCCCGGGCGCATCATCCAGTCCATGCGCCGGGCCGGTTCCAACAACCCCGTCTTTATCCTGGACGAAGTGGACAAGATCGGCGCCGACTTCCGGGGTGACCCGGCCTCCGCCCTCCTGGAGGTCCTGGACCCGGAGCAGAACTTCTCCTTCTCGGACCACTACCTGGACGTGGGCTTCGACCTCTCCAGGGTGATGTTCATCACCACCGCCAATCTTTTGGACCCTATCCCGCCGCCGTTGCGGGACCGCATGGAGGTCCTGGAGCTGCCCGGCTATACCGAAGAGGAGAAGGTGGAGATCACCTATAAATACCTCATCCCCCGGCAGTTGGAGGCCCACGGCCTCACCCCGGAGCAGTTCAGTCTCACCCCAGCCGCGGCCCACCGCCTCATCGCCCGCTACACGAGAGAGGCGGGCCTGCGCAACCTGGAGCGGGAGATCGCTTCGCTTTGCCGGGCGGCAGGCCGGGAGATCGTAGAGGGCACCAAGGAACGGGTGGAAATCGGCGAGGCTGACCTGGCCGCGTATCTCGGCCCTCCCAGGTTCTTCCGGGAAGCCGCCCTGGAACGCCCGGAACCGGGGGTGGCCACCGGCCTGGCCTGGACCCCCACCGGCGGTGACATCCTATTCATCGAGGTGGTGCGCATGCCCGGCAAGGGCGGCCTGAAGCTCACCGGCCAGTTGGGAGAGGTGATGAAGGAGTCCGCCGAGGCGGCCTTGAGCTACATCCGGGCCCGGGCTCCCTTTCTGGGGGTGGAGGAGGACTTCTTTGAAGGTTCCGACCTGCACATCCACGTGCCGGCGGGGGCCATCCCCAAGGACGGCCCCTCTGCCGGCTTGGCCCTGTTGGCCGCCCTGGTCTCCCGCCTGGCCAACCGGGCCGTGAAAAAGGGTTTGGCCATGACCGGCGAAATCACCCTCAGGGGGGACGTCCTTCCCGTGGGCGGCATCAAGAACAAGGTCCTGGCGGCCCACCGGGCGGGGATCCGGGAGATTATCCTGCCGGCCCAAAACGCAGTGGACCTGGAGGAAATCCCCGAACCCGTGCGCCGGGACCTCACCTTCCATGCTGTGGACCGCCTGGACCAAGCCCTAAAGCTGGCCTTCCCCGAGGCGGGCGCGGGATAAGCCGCCTCCCCCGGCCCGGACCATTCCTTTCAGCCACCCGGGCCCCGGCCCGGGTTTTTTTGCTGGCTGGGGCGGCGGCAAGGCTGCCGAAACGGGTCCCGGCCCCGACTTTTAGTGGCGCCGGCCTTCGGCCTGTGCTAAAAAATGATTGATCTTAGAAGGAGGAAGCCCATGGCCGTCTTCACCTGTGAAAAATGCGGCGCCCGGGTGGAAACCCGCTGCAAACCCAGGAAGTGTCCCCAGTGCAGCGAAAGCGGGACGATGTGCAAGGCCGACGCCCCGGCCCCCATGGGCAAGGGTAAGTAAATTGTGGGATGAGGGGCTTCAGGGTCAAAGACCCTTCCTTCCTCCCCCACACCCGCAATCCCTGATAGGGTTGGGTAGGGGGTGGAGGGGAGGAAGCGGCGTCCCCGGCCTTCCCCGCCGCCCGTAAGTTGCCATGATCTACGGCATCGGCGTGGACCTGGTAAAGATAGAGCGCATCGCCCGGGTTCTGGAGCGGTATGGGGCCCGGTTTTTAAACCGGGTCTTTACATCCCGGGAGATCGCCTACTGCCAGTCCCGGCACCGCCAGGGAGTCTATCAACTGGCCCAGCGCTTCGCCGCCAAAGAGGCCTTTTCCAAGGCCCTGGGGGTGGGGCTGCGCCAGGGGGGCATCCGATGGCGGGAGGTGGAGATCCTCCCCGACGCCCGGGGCAAACCGGAAGTCACCGTCAGTGGGCGGGCGGCCCGGCTTTGTGAGGCTCAGGGCATCACGAAGATGCACCTCAGTCTCACCGATGAGGACCAGCACGCCGTGGCCATGGTGGTGCTGGAAGCCGGAGGCTGAATTCGTTCCTTCTTTGCCCACCGAGTTCGACACTGAAGGTCGAGGGCATGTGCCAAATCTGCCTGACCCACTCCGGGTTCCGCTACCTGGATCATCCCCGGGCGGTGCTTATGCCGTCGCCGGCGCCAGGACAGGTGCCAACCGTCCGGGAAAAACGCCCCCTTATTATCCACCTCACCGTCACCGGGCGCTGCCACGCCCGCTGCGTCGGCTGCGTCAACAGCGCCATTAGTCTGGGTCTAAAGGAAGATCGGGACCGGGTGATCACCGCCCCGGACATGGACCCCCGGCGTGATGCCCAGGCGGTCCTCCACCTGGCCGCCCGGGCCCCAGACCGGGAGGTCGTACTCTGCTTTTACGGCGGCGAACCCCTATTGGCCGCCCACCGCATGGCCCGGCTCATGGAGATTTTGGAGGCCTCGCCCCTAAGAGATCGCCTGCGCTACATGCTCATCACCAACGGCGAGCTGTTGACCCGCAGCCTGACGGACCACCCCCGCCTGGCCTCCAGCTTGTGGCTCACCGCGGTGTCCATTGACGGCCGGGAGGCCCAGCATAACCGGTTCCGCCGGGGAACCCGGCTGGCCCGGATCCATGCCTGCCTGGAGCACTTTGCTCCCCGGCGCACCGGCCAGGTGCTCATGTGGTCCACTCTGCGGGAGGAGCAGAGTCTTTGGGACTGCTTCCTGGAATTCCAGGAAGTCCGCAGCCGGGGCTGGGCGGAACACTTCTTCTGGCACTGGGCCGAAAGCCCTCACCCCTATAACAATCTCCCCGACTACCTGGAGCGCTATCAGGAGGACCTGCACCAGGTCATGGAAGCCTACCTGTCGGCCTTGGCCGAAGGCGACCTCCTCTCCCTGGTTCATATCAACGAGCTCATCAGCTATTTCCTTACCGGCAGGGCCCGGGGGTCTTCAGCCTGCGGGGTGGAATTGGCTACCAATTATGACCTGGCCGGGGGCAAGGTCTATCCCTGCGCCGACCTCCCGCCCCACGTGGCGCTGGGGGAGATCACGGCGGACGGCGATCTGAAGTGGCGGGAGCAGGACCTGAACTTCCTGGTGGCTTATAAAGACCGCCTGGGTTGCCAGACCTGCGGGGTCCACCCGTATTGCGGCGGGCGCTGCCCGGTCCAGGCCGCGACCGGAGACTTCCACCTTCTGAGCCAGTATTGCGCCCTCATGCGTTTGCATGTGGCGGTGGTGCTCCAATACCTGCCGGAATGTCGTCGGCTGTTGGCCCGACACGCCATCTCGCCCCAAACCCTCTACGACGCGTCGGCCTATTTCGCCCAGTTCACCGACGTGACGCCGTGAGGAGGGGATGTTTGGTTGGGGGGAGGGCCACAGGACCCCGCAGCTTTCGGATCCCTCCCCCCAAAAGGAGCCCATATGCGGGTATTGGTTACAGGTGCCAGTGGTTTTGTGGGCAATGAGGTGGTGCGGGAACTCCTGGCCCGGGGCCACGAGGTCCGGGCCCTGGTGCGCCCCGGCTCGGAAAAAAAGCTCCGGGAACGGCAGCGGGTGGAGGTGGTTTCAGGGGATTGCCTCCATCCGGAGGCGCTGGCCCCGGGGGTAGCCGGGTGCGAGGCGGTCATTCACCTCATCGGCATCATTCGGGAATTTCCCGGCCGGGGGGTGACCTTCGAGCGGGTGCACGTCCAGGCCACCCAAAACCTGGTGGAGGCGGCCCGAGCGGCGGGAGTGCGGCGGTTCCTCCATATGAGCGCCCTGGGAGCCCGGCCCCGATTCGCCGACCCCTACCACCTCACCAACTGGCAGGCGGAGGAGCTGGTCCGGGCCTCGGGTCTCATCTACACCATTTTCCGGCCTTCGGTCATCTACGGCCCTGGAGATCAGTCCATCAACCTCTTTGCCCGGCATATTCGGCGTCTCACCTTTTTCCCGGTCATCGGCGACGGCTTGTATCAATTGCAGCCGGTGCCCGTATGGCAGGTGGCCGAGGCCTTCGCGCTGGCCCTGGAGCGGCCCCTGACGGAGAACCGCCTCTACGAGGTGGGCGGGCCCGAACCCCTGACGTTCCACCAGATCATCGATACCATCGCCCGGGTGCTGAAGCGCCGGGTGATCAAAGTGCGCCAGCCGGTGTGGTGCATGCAGGCCGCGGCCCAGGTGTGCGGCCGCTTCACCTGGTTTCCCCTGTCCCCGGGGCAGCTGCGCATGCTCCTGGAGGGCTCCACCTGCGACCCCACCGGCTTTTACCGGGATTTCGGGCTCAGCCCCATACGCTTTGAGGAGGGTTTGGCCCGCTATCTGGGATGACCCAGGCCCGGAGGGCCCCGGGGTCAGGCGATTGCCCCGGCGGCCGCCGCAGCCCGGTTTCCGGGGCGGCATGGGAAGCAGCCGCCCGGCGGCCGGCGGCCTTCTCCGGGGACGGGGGCGGAAGCGGAGCAGTGGCCTGCGGGCAGCACATGAAGCCCTGACCGGACCCAGCAGCTTGTCGGTGGATCATTGGGTTAATTATCAGGGTTTCCCCGATAGCCAAGGAATCCTTTTCCATGGTAAAGGTTTTGTGAAGGAGGGCACAAGTGAACCCCACCTCCATGACGCCACCTGTCCCTGACCTTCTGGAATTCCTCGGCGGCGATCCGGAGGAGCGCCTCATCGTCTATGGCAGCCTGGCCCCGGGAGGCGTCAACAACTTCATCCTGGCCCGGCTGGGCGGGTCCTGGCACCGCTGCACCATCCGGGGCCGCATCCGGATGTATCGCGGCTTTCGCGCCTTCAAATACGATCCCGACGGCGAGGAACAGCCGGCCTGGCTGTTCACCTCCCCGGCCCTGCGCCTGAAATTTCCGGACCTGGACGACTTCGAGGGCGACGATTACCGCCGCATCGTCATCCCGGCCCGAGTAGGCGGCCAGGATATCCTGGCCAACGTCTATGAAGGGAAACACCTGGACTGACGGGAGCCGGGGAGCGCAGCCCCGCCCCGGCGCGCCCGGGTTCTACTCCAGCCGGTAGTGTTTGCGCACCGGCCGGAGGATTTTCCAGGTGCAGGACATTCCCGCCGGAAAGGTTACCAGGTCCCCCGATCCCATTTTGACCGGTTTCCCGCCCACGGGGGTGACTTCGACTTCCCCTTCCAGAAAGTAGCAGACCTCCTGGCCGTCGTAGGTCCAGGGGAACTCCGAAACCTCTTTGGTCCAGATGGGCCACTTCCGGACCTCCAGGGCCTCCAGGCGGGCCTCGGCAGGCTGGCGCTCCACCTTGATCTGGCTCATGATTCCCTCCTTGGCAGGGTGAAATTTGGCGGATAGTATAACATACCTGGAGGCGCGGTCCCCACGGCCTGGTCAGGGCAGGCAGCCGCAGTCCGGTTCCCGGGGACCCCGCCCGGGTCGCCGGCTGTCGGCCGCCCTGGCCCTTGCCTTGTTACCCTGTCTCGGCGGCGTCGCCCTGCCCAAGCCCCCGGATGGTTTCCAAACAGCCCGCCCCGGGTATGCCTGGCAGTTTCCCCGGGACCACGGGGCCCACGGGGACTATCGGACCGAATGGTGGTATTATACCGGTCACCTGTCCGCCCTCCAAGGGGAACGCTTCGGCTACCAACTCACCTTTTTTCGGGTGGCCCTGACCCGACCAGACCCCGCAGTTCGCTCGGCCTGGCCCGCCCATACGGTCTATTTCGCCCACCTGGCCGTCACCGACGTTGCCGGCCAGACCTTCACCTATCGGGAGAAGGCCCAAAGAGGGGCCCTGGGTCTGGCCGGCGCCGCCCCCGACCGCCTCCAGGTGTGGGTGGACGATTGGCGGGCCGAGGCCCAGGGGGAAAGCCACCGCCTCTTGGCCGCAGCCGACGGGCTGGGCCTCGATTTCACCCTGACCCCCTCCAAGCCCCCCGTCTTCCATGGCGAGGGCGGCTTCAGCCGCAAGGCCGCCGGCACCGACCACGCCTCCCAGTACTACTCCATCTCCCGCCTCACCACCCAGGGGACCCTGACCCTCAACGGCCGGGAGTTCAAGGTGCAGGGCGAAAGCTGGCTGGACCGGGAGTTCTCCACCAGCCAACTGGCGCCCCACCAGGCCGGCTGGGACTGGTTCGCCCTCCACCTGGACGATGGCAGCGACCTCATGCTCTATCAGTTGCGCCTCCAAGAGGGAGGCCTGGACTCCGCCTCCGCCGGCACCTATATCGATCCCCAGGGCCTGGCTCTGCCTCTCCACCACGCCGACTTCACCATCAAGGCCACCGCCCACTGGCGCTCCCCCCACACCGGCGCCCGCTACCCCGCCGCCTGGGAAATCTCTGTCCCCTCCCAGGCCCTGACCCTCACCCTCACCCCCACCCTCCCCGATCAGGAACTGCAAACCAAGGCCAGCACTCAGGTTACCTACTGGGAAGGCCAGGTGGCCCTCCGGGGCGTGAAAAACGCCATCCCCGTCACTGGCCTGGGCTATGCGGAACTCACCGGCTACGCCGGCCCCCTGGGCGGGCGGTTTTAAAAAATAGGAGGAGGGCCAGGAGAACTCGGTCTCCCTGGCCCTCCCGAGTCCGTAATCAGCAGAAGCCGGGTTGGCAGAGGGTTTAGGGGAGAACCAGTGACCTCAGATCTTTGGCCCTCCCCCCACCCTGGCAGATGGGGACGCTAGCGGGTGAGCCAGCGGGAGTTGCGAAGCGTGAGGAAGGCGTAGGGTTGCACCCAGTTGAGGGCGAAGAAGGCGAAGTAGGAGTAGATGATGCCGTAAATGAATTCCCAGTCTCGCTCCTGGGTGTAGTAGTAATACATGTAGAACAGGGTCATGACTCCCAGCCCGGCGAAGAATTTCACCATGACGATGGGGTAGAGGTAGAAGGACACGAGCAGCAGCCCCATGAACAGGTAGGTCAGGGGGAATTCAATCTGGGTGATGAAGAAGTCCACAATGGGCCAAAACCGGTCCCGCTCCCGGTACTTCTTGAACATGAAGGTGAGCTGTACCCAGGATTCCCGGAAATTGGAACGGTCCCAGCGCAAGAACATCTTGCACAGGCCCCGGTAGGTTTCCGGGACCACGGTATGCACCAGGGCGGTGCGCTGATACACGGAGTAAAAACCCTGGCGCACCACGAAGTTGGTAAGGGCCCGGTCCTCGCCGATGGTGGCCGGCGCGCCCAGGAAGGTCTGCCGCCGCCAGGTTTCCAGGACGGGCAGAATGGCACTTTTCCGGTAGGCGGAGAGCGCCCCGGGGGTGCAGGTCACAAAGCCATAGACCGACTGGGAGGCCCTGAGGAAATCGAAGGCCAGCACGAACCGCACCGCCAGCATGCGGGCCAGGAGGCTGCGGAAGCGGTTATAGACCTTGACGTTGCCGGCCACGGCCCCCACCCTGGGGTCGTTGAGCATGGGCGCGATGACCTGCCTGACGGTATCCGCCGAGATGACGCTGTCGGAGTCGATGGTGACGAAATACTCGCCCTTGCCCAGGGTGAAGCCCGCGGCCAGGCCCTCTTTTTTCCCCCGGTTCCTGGCGAAGCGCACCGCCCGGATGAGTTCCGGGAAGCGCCGCTGGGCCCGGTCGATGTAAAACCAGGTGTCGTCCTTGGAGCCGTCGTCCACCACGATGATTTCCAGCTTGCCGGCCGGGTAGTCGGAGGCGGCCGCCGAGTAGATGGCCTTCTCCACCATGGCGCCTTCGTTGTAAGCCGGGATAATCACGGTGACCGCGGGCAGCTCGCCGTCAGGGACCGGGTAGGGCCGGTAGCGCCACCAGAAGTAGGTGCGCACCAGTTGGAAGCCCAGAACCAGAAAGGTGAACACCGCCCCCAGGATCAGGAGGGGGGAGGCATAGGCCTGACGGCTGAGGAGATTCAGATAGCCGTCAAAAGAGCCGAATTTCAGGGCCACGATGAAGCAGACACATAAAAGGCCCGGCACCAGAATTTTCAAGATCAGGTCTAGGGCCTGAAGCCGTTCCTCTTTGGTGCGCCCTTTCCCGGGCACCCAGGCCAGGGTGGTGCTGTGCAGTCGCATGGCGATGTATGTCCTCTGACTGTTCCCAACCGGGAATTGCCAACCGTAAGGGAAGGCATGCAAAGGCCTTGCCAAACCGACCCAAAAAACTATCACATAACTAGCTGACAATACTATTGAAATAATTTGCCGAGACCGCCAGCCCTCTCTTTTGTTGCCGCACTTTCTCCCCTTGAGAGAACCGCCGGCAGGCTGGATAAATTGTTCTCATTTTGAGAAACTCTCCAGGAGTCTGCCAAATTCTTCAACCCGTCTCCGGGGTTCTCACTGCCAAAACGCAACTGAAGGTTCACTTCCCGTGGTGATTGTGGTAGAAAATTACCAATCTTGGGAGCCGGTACGGGCGGCTGGGTTCAGGCGGCCCCTCGCTGCACTGCCATGAAACCCGGGAGGTTGCGCCGGCAAGCTCGCTGCGCCACGGAGAAGCGGCCCATGACCGAAGCCATGGATTCCCGGCCCATGACCTGGGCTGACGGGTTGAAATTGGAAAATGTGGGCCGGGAGATTTCCGTGCCCCCAGGCCGGCTGGTGGTAAAACAGGGCGACCGGCCGGAATTTTTTTATGTCATCCTCAAGGGGCGTCTCCAGGTTTTCCGGGAGACCGCCGAAGGCATCCGCACCCGCCTCACCGAATTGCAGGCCGGCGATTATTTCGGGGAAGTGGCCCTGGTGACCGGCCAACCGCGCACCGCCTCGGTGGAAGCCCTGGAAGAATCCATCCTCCTGGAGATTACCAAGGAGGAGTTCGACCATGTCCTGGACCACAACCCCGGGCTGGCCCGGCATATCATCCAGCAGCTCTCCCACTGGCTGGTCACCGGCGACCGCCGCCTGGAGCAGGAGGTGGTCCACCAGGTCAAACTCCGCCAGGTCTCTTGGTTCGACTATTTCCTGATGCTGGGGCTGAGTCTGGTCTTTGCCCTGGTCTTCAACCTCTATAACGACAACCAGATTCCCCTGGTCCAAGGGGGGTCCGGCCTGGAGCCGGTGCCTGAAATCTCCGTTACCCGGGCCCTGGATCTCTACCGGAAAGGCGAAGCCCTGGTGGTGGACGCCCGCAAGGCCAACTTTTACGATCAGCGGCATATCAAGGGGGCCATGAATCTGCCGGTCCTCTTCTTTGACCTGCAATATCCCATGTTTCAGTTTATGCTGGAGCAGACCGGCATACCCCGGAGCAAACCCGTCATCGTTTATGGGGGCGGCTTCAGCCGGCGCTTCGACCTGGAACTGGCCCGGTTGCTCAAGGACAAGGACCATGAGGCGGTCATGGTGTTGGCGGGTCACCCCGCCGCCTGGGAAAAAGCCTTTCCCGTGGAGGAGAAACCGGGCAAAGTGCCCGTGGCCATGCCGTTGGGCATCCCCGGCCTCATCGAATGGCTGCCGGTGGGAGTTTTGGTACTGCTGCTCATTCCCCCCATCAGGCGCAGTCCTTATCTGGCCATGGCCGGGCGCCTGGTGCTGGGGGTCATCTTCATTCAATTCGCCTTGAGCAAGATCATGCGGCCGGCGGTCTTTGCCCTGAACGTGGTGGAATACGGCTTAATGCCGGCTTGGGGGGTGAATCTCTGGGCCCTGGTGCTCCCCTGGGCCGAGCTGGTCTGCGGCCTCTTTCTCATACTGGGCATCAGGACCCGGGCGGCGGCCACCCTCATCGGCGGCATGAACCTCATCTTTATCGTGGGCCTGGTGAATGCCATCCTGATGGGCCTGCCCATCAACTGCGGCTGTGTGGGCGAGGCAGGAGAACCGGTGAACTGGTGGAAAGTCGCAAAAAATACGGGTATGCTGCTCATGGCGGTGCAGATCTTCCTCTATGACCGCTTCTTCGTGCTGGATCGGGGCGGCTTTATCTGGCGGGAAAGGGAAATATGAATCATCTGGGTCGCAAGGGCGCCGCACTCCTGGTCTCCCTCGGACTCTGCCTGATGATGGCGGGATGCGGCGAATCACGGAGCCAGTTTGCCGGGACCTATCGCTCGGAAGCGCCGTTCGCCGGCAAGGGGCATATCGAAATGATTTTAAAAGAAAACGGGGAATCTACCTGGACCTTCGACCAGAATACCCTGAAATTCAAGTGGAAGGTGGAAGATGGCCGCCTCTGGCTGTATACTCGCGAGGGGGCCATCCTCATCGCCACCCCCAGCGAAGGAGGCCAACAGTTGAGCGTGGACCTGAGCGGGGATTGGCATCCCAGTTGCCCGGTGGACCGTTGCCTCATCTTCAAGCGGGTCCCGGGAGGAGGCTCATGAACTTCTTGACGATGCGATCTCCGGCCCGTTGGGGGGGAGGACTCTTGCTCGGATTCTGGCTCCTCTCCGCCACGTTGGCCCAGGCGGCTCCGGCCGGCAGCCGGGAAGCTGTGGAACTGCGCCGGGTGGGGGTCAGCCGGGTGGGCGGCCAGACCCTGGTCACCGTGGTCTTGAGCCGTCCCGCCGCAGCCAAAATCACCCCCACTGCGGTCGGCGGCAAGCCGCAGCTGGTGGTGGAATTCCCCCAGGTCAAGGCAGGGCGCCTCCCGGCAGTGGTGGCCGGGGACGATCAGTTGGTCTCCCGGGCCCGCACCGAAGTGGGACCCGGCGGTGCCGGCGTCAAGATCACCCTGGACCTCTTTGCCAACCGGCCCTATACCTGGTGGCGTCACAGCCGGTCCATGTCCGGCAACCAGACCCTGTTCGTGGTGGGCCTCAAGGGAGAAGGCCCCCACCAGGAGTCCACCTCGCCGGCTGCACCGCCTGCGGCCGCACCGGCTGCACCCCGGGCCGCGGCCCCCCCTGCCCCCGCCCGGGCCCAGATGCTCCCTCCGTCCGCCCCGCCGGAGCCAGACCTGCCCGAGGAGCCTGACAATGCCTTGCCCCCGTCCGGCCCTCCCGCGGCTTATCCGGAGACCACCCGGCCGGCACCCACCGGCACCTTCAGTGAAGTGCGCCAGCTCATTCCACAAGCCGGCGGCGTGCTGCAATACCTGGAGGGCAGCGGTTGGCGCATTGCCTCGGCCAAGGATTATGACCGCCCCGGGGTCCGCTACAGCCGCGCCTTTACCCTGACCAATTCTGCCTACCCGGAGCTGGCAGTAAATATCGTCCACCTGCCGGCCAACGCGGTGGGCACACCCAACATCAACCTCATAGAACTCTCCTTTGGCAACCTGAAAAGCTCCCAGGCGGAGAAATACCGCCAGATGCGCACCTGGAGCTTCGCCAAAATCAAACAGAACTTTGAGGACATCGGTGACTTCTTCGACGATGCCATGAAACCCCTTCGGGTGGAATTGCGCAAGGATTGTCAACGCCTGGCCCTGCGCTATGAGTCCCTCATCCAGGCCTACGTTCAGCGACTCTGTCCGCACCACCCCAAGGCGGCGGAACAGGTCGTGAATCATATTAAGGCCAAAGTGAGCCCCAGGTTCGAAGGGGTGCAATATACCATCAGCGAGAATCCGCTCCTCATCCTGAACCTGGTGGATTTTCTCTACCTCAGGGCCTACTTTGTGGGGGGCGGTTAAGGAGGATGAGATGGCGAAGGAAGTGATTATTTACGGCAAACCCACCTGACCGTTCACCAACCACGCCCGGGAGGCCAAACGGGAAGGTGGATGCACCGTGGTATTCCATGACGTTCACGCGGACCCTGCCGCCTTGGCGGAGATGCTGCGCCTGAGCGGGGGCGTCCGCAAGGTGCCGGTGCTGGTGGAAGACGGAGCGGTGACCATCGGCTTTGGCGGCACCTGAGGGGTCTGAACGGCCTGCGGGTGCAGACCGGAAACGCTTTGTCCCGGGGCTGGCCATCACCTTGGCCAGCCCCTGCCCACCTTGGTTTGGCTGGAGAACAAGCCTCGCCTGGAGAGGAGGGCCCGACCTCCCCTCACCGGGGCGCCGCTTCGGGAAAACCTGTCCCACTTTTTGGCAAAACGCCCGGTTCATTGCCGGGTCTTTTGCCACCATCACCTTTTGTTATAACATAACTTACTGACATTCCTTTATTTATCATTTCCGCCGCGGTGCCTTGGGCAGGGTGGCCCTCCGGGATTTCTCCTTCCACCCGCGCCGGGTCTTTTTCCCCTAATCCTCCACTTTTTTACCTAATTTTGGATTTATTTATCGTTTTGATGGGCTATTTGCCCCACTTTATCGAAAAAAATAGGCCCAAAGCCAATTTAATATGACCTAACTTATTATTTTATTTATTATTTTTAGGCATATTTCCCTGAATTTCTTCTTCGCCGAAAACAAGCTTTTTTTCTCCCATTTTCAATGCATTTTCATCGATTTTAAATTAAATTTCCCCCACTAATAACCTTTTTTTCCGGAAGATTTTTCGGAAAAATTCCTTTGTAAATTAAGGCACAAATTTTATCATGAAACTATTATAGAAATATCAGTATGATAAGCAATTTTTAATTTTTTTTCTTGACAATCTCATTTCCTTTGGGATATCCTGGACAAACATCAAACATCCACCAAAGCAGTTCCCGGTCACCTATTCCAGCGGGATGGCGGTGACAACCGGCTGAGGCCGGGCCCCTCCCCTCCCTTTTCGCACCACAGCCAGAGATTTCCGGGAGAGGGCCCAGACTGGAACCCAGGGGAGCAATTTCTTCTGGCAAGCTTCTCGGGCATGGATGCCCAAGCTCCCTTTGACCGTCTTAGCCCACCGGCGCACCCCATCCTTCCGAAATCCATCACCAAAGCAGACGAGAGGGCGCCATGAGAAAACTGGTTATCCTTTGCCTTTTAACAGTGGGCTTGCTCAGCCTGCCCAAACCCACCATGAGCGTCACCATGTCCATCGTCACGGTCACGGCCTATTCCTACAACGGGGGAAAGGGCCGTCATGGCCTCACTTCTTCAGGGAAAAAAGTCAGGGAAGGCATGGTGGCCGTGAGCCGGGACGTGGAAAGAATACTCAACCTGGGCTTCGGCGACCGGGTCCTGCTGCACGGCCTTGGGGTTTATGAGTTCCAGGACCGGATGGCGGGTCGCATGACCAAAAAGGTGGACGTCTTCATGGATTGCGACGGCAAGGCCCGCCGCTTCGGGGTCAGGAGACATGTGGTCCTGGTCAAGCTCGCCTGACGTGACCTGAGGCTACTTGGCCCGCTCCAGATACGCGCCGGTGCGGGTGTCCACCCGCACCCGGTCCCCCTCGTTAATGAACAGGGGCACCTGAACGATGGCCCCGGTTTCCAGGGTGGCGGGTTTGCTGCCGCCGCTGGCGGTATCGCCCTTGACCCCGGGCTCGGTTTCGGTCACGGTCAACTCCACCGCCAAGGGCAGTTCCACGGCCACCGGCTGTCGGTTGAAAAACAGCACCTTGACGGTGAGGTTCTCGGTGAGGAACAGCGCCGCTTCCCCCATCTGCTCCGCTGTTATCGTCACTTGCTCATAGGTTTCGTTGTCCATCATGACGAAATCATCGGCGTCCCGGTAAAGGTACTGCATCTCGCGTTCCACCAGGTCCGGCCGCTTCACCTTTTCTCCTGACCGAAAGGTTTGGTCCAGCACCCGCCCGGTCACCAGGTTTTTCAGTTTGGTGCGCACAAAGGCCCCGCCTTTGCCAGGCTTGACGTGGAGAAAGTCCACGATAACATAGGGGGCCCCGTCAATCTCAACCTTCAGTCCCTTTTTAAAATCCGCCGTGGAATACATGGCTGTGGTCTTGCCTCCTCAAGATAATGCTGGGATATCCGCGCCGCATCAGCCCGGTTCTGGGAAGGGACCAGACTCCGGACCGCCCGTCCCCTCAGCTCCTGCCCATGCCGGGAAGGGGGAAGCCAGGCCATACAAGGGGTCGGCCCACAACCTTCGGCACGAGCCATGGGGCGATACTGCTGCTGGAAGTGAGGGTTGCGCCGGCCGCCAACGGTTGCCGGGGCCACCCTCAAGGTGAGCCAGAGCTTTTCTTCGGGCCGGGCCTGAGCTTGGCTCCTTTCCCCTGACTGGGGGGCGGGTCTTCCTTGGCGGGCGGTAATGGCACCGCTTGGCCACGCTCCGGGAATTGGATGATGATTTCGTTTTTCTTAACGAAATTCAATTCCTGCCGGATGAGATCCTGGATCATTTCCGGATCGTGCTGCAACCGGTCGATGGTGCGCACCAGACGCGCGTTTTCCTGTGCCAGTCTGGCGTTTTCCAGCTCCAGTTGTTGGTGCTCCTGCCGGAGTCTGTAAATCTGCAAGACCCCTTGCTTGCTGAAGAACACGAAGAAGATCACCCCAACGATAAAAACCGCCATCAAGGCAACCAGCGCCTTGTGACTCCCCTTGAGCTTCAGCGACCCACTCGATGTGGTCTCCGGCAACTGGGCCTCCTCCCCTGATGCTGGTTAGGAATTTTGCTTGAAAACCCACGGCGATTCAACAAAATTTTTCTGGCCGAAAGTCCGGCGGCCGCCTGCCCTGCCGCTTACATCCTCACCGCGCCACCGGACGCTTAGGCCTTTTCCCGTGGGGCCCCTTATATTATAATACTACATCAATTCAGGCGCACCAGGGCATCCTCCCCAAAGGAGGAGGGGACGGACCTGATTGGGCGGCCCTTGCAAAGACCCCGACGCGCTCCTGCAGGGATGGCAGGACCGGGGGGCAGGCGACCTGAATCAGGCCCTCCGGGCCCGCAGCCCCGCGTGCCTGACCATTACGGCAATCTGCGGAGACAACCATGCCCGTTTTCCCTCCTCTGGCCGCCACCGGCATCGGCTCGGTGCCCTTTACCGAGCCGGAGGCGGCCGCCGCCCTTATCCTGAAGTATCTGCCGGAATTGCCCTTTTGGCCCCAGTTGGTTCGGCGCGGCTACTCCGAGGACATGGTTCCCCAGGGAGCCCGGGGCCTGCCCGGCCTCCTGGCAGACCCGGAGGCCCGTCTGGTTCGCCTCAATCCCCAGGTGCCCCGGGAACTTGCCCTGGCCGAGTTTTACGAAGTGCTCTGGCAGGACAACCTGGAACCCTTCTCCCTGATCCCCGAAGAGGCTGCAGGATTTTTCGCCCTCTGCCGGGCTGCAGCCCAAGCTTCCCCCACCCCCGCCGGACTTAAAGGCCAGGTGGTGGGCCCGGTGACCTTCGCCGGCATGGTCAAGGATGATCAGGACAAGCCCATCCTTTATGACCACGAGCTCACCCAGGCCGTGTCCCTGGGGCTGGCCAAAAAGGCCGCCTGGCAGGCGGAGCAGTTCCGACGGCTGGGGGTGGAGGCGCTCATCTTCTTCGATGAGCCCATCCTCACCGGCTTCGGCTCCGCCTTCTTCCCCGTCTCCCGGGAGGAAGTGACCGTCATGCTGACGGAAACCCTGGAGGCCGCCCGCCAGTCCGGCCCGGTGCTCCTGGGCCTCCATTGCTGCGGCAATACCGACTGGTCCCTGGTCCTCTCCCTGCCGCTGGACGTGGTGAGCTTCGACGCTTACGGCTATTTTGACAGCCTCACCTTATACGAAGAACCCCTGCGACGCTTTCTGGCCCGGGGCGGCTGGCTGGCATGGGGCCTGGTTCCCACCGGGGAGGAGCTGTCCCGGGAAACCGCCGACAGCCTCTGGGAGCGGTTCACCGGGCAGGTCACCAGGCTCGCCGCCTTGGGCCTCACTCCGACCCAGGTGCTCGCCCAGTCGCTCCTGACCCCGTCATGCGGCCTGGGTTATCTGGCTCCCGAAGCCGCCACCTCAGCCCTGGCCCTGCTCCAGAGCCTCAGCATTCAAGCCCGGGACTGGCTGGCTTCCTGCTAAACACCCGGCAGAGAGGAATCGGTTATGAAGGTTCGGGACATCATGATCAAAGAGGTGGCCACGCTGGACGTCAACGACGAACTGAGCCTGGCTAACGACATCATGCGCCTGGGACGCATCCGGCATCTGCCAGTGGTGGACGGCACCCGGCTGGTGGGCATTATTTCAGAACGGGACCTGTTCCGCTCCTCCCTGGCCCAGGCCCTGGGCTACGAAACCAAGGCCACCCGGGATCTCATGAAGACCCTGCGCATCAAGGACGTCATGGTCACCCAGGTAGTCACCGTCGCCCCTGACACGGAACTGAAAGTGGCGGTGCGGCTGATGGTGGATCGCAAAATCGGTTGCCTGCCGGTGGTGGAGGGTGACCGCCTGGCCGGCCTCGTCACTGAAACCGATCTCCTCCTCCAATATTGCAAGGAGCTGGGGGGCTGCTAAACTGGTTTTTCCGGATCACCGTGCAACCGGCCTTTCGGCCCTGAGGGGGGGTTATGGAGCTGCAAGCCTGGACGTGCGGAAAGCAGGAAGACAACTAGCCAAAATAAAGACGCAGGGATTGCCGAAGGTTTGGGTTCTCTCGACAGGCTCACGGCAGAGGCCATAGCAAACCCCGGGCTTGGCCGCGGGAATCATCCTCCACCCACAGGAGTCCCCCGTTTTTGCAACGACTCGACCCTTTTCGGCGGCTCCGGACGACAGCATAGCCGGTTAGAAAACGGCTGATGGGGCCAAAGAGGCAGCCGAGCAGTCCCGCCCCCGGGCTGAGCAGTTCTCCCCCGGAGAACTAAACCGCCGCGCTTCAGCCGAGGGCCAGGAATTCGATGAATTTTTTCAAGGTCCGGGGCTCAAAGGCCGGCCCCTCTCCCCCGCGTTGCTCCTGCAGGGCCTTCAGGGCGGCATAGGGGGTAAGCCTCTGCCGATACGGGCGGAAGATGGTCATGCCGTCATAGGCCTCCAGCAAGCTCAAGACCCGGGTTAAGGGATGCTGTCGATTTAACGGCAGCCGCTGGGGGTAGCCGGTGCCGTCCGCCAGTTCATGGTGCTCCAGCACTAATCGCAGGGCCCCCATGGACAATCCGGCCTTGCCTTTGAGGAGCCGGTATCCCAGACAAGGGTGCTTTTTGAGGATTTCCCAGTCTTCCGCGGTGAGGGGTTCCCGCTTCTGCACGAGATCCTCCCTGATCTGGGTCAGACCGATGTCGTGAAACAATCCCGCCACTCCCAGCACTAGGCAGTCCGCCCGGGGGCGCCTGAGGAACACTCCCAGTGACGTTCCCAACACCGCCACATTCACTGAATGGTTATAGAGCGTGTAGTCCTGATAGAGCAGGTTCCAGATCAGCTTCCAGGGAAAAGCCTCTTGCTCCAGTATCCTGAGAAGCCGCTGGATTCCTTCCCTCGCCAGGGCCACCTTGGCGGCCATCTGGGGGGAAGTTATGGCCAGCCGCAAGGAAAAGGTCAAATGCTCCCTGAGGATTAGCAGTTCCTGGGGCGAAATGCCGCCCGGCTTCCGTTGCAAAAGGAGGTGGTTGTTGAGATAGGCGATGGCCTTGCCCAGATCATTTTCGTGAAAATATACGTGTTCAAGGCCCAGGGTCCGCAGTTTGTCGAGCCAACAAGGATTGAGTCCCTCCCCTTCTGCCAAGCAGCTGGAAAAGGTGGGTTCCTGGTCGGCGCGCAGGGTCACCTTGAGGAACAATGCAAAGGTCAGGCGTTCTCCGGGGATCAATACTCCCAGGGGGATGGGAACGAAGGGGCGGTCTTCAGCCGGCGCCGGGCGCTTCAGGGCCTTGAGTTCCCGCTCCCAAAGGTTGAGGTGCTGCTCCGCCAGGCTCATCCACCTCCTCCGCAATCAGCCGTCGTAAGATTCGCCCTCTTTATCGGACATTCCCCCCCATCACTTGAGGAGGAATTTCAGGTTCCGGTGTGGTTCGGGAAAGCCCGGCGTTGCGGCCGTTGCCGGCAAGAAAAAACAGCAGGCGCCCGGAAGGGGCAACCTGCCGTCAAGGATGGCGAGTCTTAGAAATGCTGACCGAGAGAACCCGGTCAGCGCTTGGTCAGACGTGGCTCAGCCACTGCCGGTAGCGGGGATCGTTCCCCTTGACCACCGCAAAAAAAGCCTCCTGGAGCCTTTGGGTGACGGGACCCGGCCGGCCCTCACCGATGGTGCGGTTGTCCGCTTCCCTGACCGGCGTCACCTCGGCGGCAGTGCCGGTCAGAAAGGCCTCGTCCGCCAAGTAGAACTCATCCCGGGTGAACCGCTCCTCTTTGACGGGGATGCCCAGATCGCCGGCCAGGGCAATGACCGAGGCCCGGGTGATGCCCGGCAGGATGGCCGTCAGGGGCGGGGTCTTGAGCACCCCGTCCTTGACCATGAAGATATTCTCCCCGGTGCCCTCTGCCAGGTAGCCTTCGGTGTCCAGCATCAGGGCTTCGTCGTAGCCCGACTGGATGGCCTCCCGCTTGGCCAGGATGGAATTGACGTAGTTGCCCACCGCTTTGGCCTTGGTCATCATGACATTGACGTGGTGGCGCGCAAAGGAGGCGGTCTTCACCCGGATGCCCTTTCTGAGGCCTTCTTCCCCCAGGTAGGCCCCCCACACCCAACTGACGATGGCCACCTGCACCGGGCTCCCTTGGGGATTGAGGCCCATAACCCCCTCCCCCAGAAAGACGATGGGCCTGAGATACGCCTCTTTCTGAGCGTTGCGCCGCAGAATCTCCAGGCAGGCCTCGGCAACCTGCTCCCGGGAAAAGGGGATGGCGATCTGCAGGATGTGGGCCGAGTCGAACAGGCGCTGGATATGCTCTTTCAGACGGAAAATGGCGGTTTTGCCGTCGGCGCAATGATAAGCCCGGATCCCCTCAAAGACTCCCAGCCCATAGTGCAGCGTGTGGGTCAGGATATGCACCTGGGCCTGGTCCCAGGGGACGAACTCGCCGTCCAGCCAGATGTAGCTCGCCTTCTCCACCATCGCCTTCCCCTCCACCGTGAAATTGTTGTCGGGCCTGTGCGGGGCATGGAGCCAGCAGCCCAGCGCCCTGGCTCCGGAACTCTCCAAAGCTGAGATTATGTAACGCAGAAGCGGCCGGTTGTCAAATCCCTTCCCCGGTTTCCGTTGCTTCGTCGGGCATTTTTCCGGTATGATGCTACCATTTGATTTCGCTTGCGGGCGGGTGTCCATGAATAAAAAACTCAGAGCCGGGGTCATTGGAGTCGGTTATCTGGGGCGTTTTCACGCCGAAAAGTTCGCCGCCCTCCCGGGGGTGGAGCTGACCGCAGTCGCCGACGTGGCCCCCGACCGCTGCCGCACGGTGGCGGGAACCCTGCACTGCCGGGCCGTTACCGATTATCGGGAGCTTCTTCCCCTGGTGGACGCGGTGAGCGTGGCCGCCACCACCAGCGAGCATTTCCGCATCGTCAAGGACTGCCTGGAGGCCGGCCTGCATGTCCTGGTGGAAAAGCCCATCTGCGCCGAGGCCTGGCAGGCGGATGAGCTGGTGCGGCTGGCCAAGGAGCGGGGCCGCATCCTCATGGTGGGGCACCTGGAGCGCTTCAACTCCGCCATGCAGGAGCTCAAGAGCCGGGCCACCACCCCCAAGTTCATCGAGAGCCACCGCCTGGCCTTTTTCAAGGAGCGAGGCACCGATGTCGACGTCGTCCTGGACCTGATGATCCATGATTTGGACCATGTGCTCAGTCTGGTAAAAGCCCCGGTGACGGAAATCCGGGCCGCAGGCATCTCGGTGCTCACCGACAGCGTGGACCTGGCCAACGTGCGCCTGGAGTTCGCCGACGGCGCCATAGCCAACTTCACGGCCTCCCGCATGTCGCTCAAGAGTATGCGGCGCTTCCGCCTCTTCCAACCCGACGCCTACCTGGCCGTGGACTTCGAAGGCGGGGAACTCACCATCGCCGAGCGGCAACCCGGAGCCACCGGCCTCATCCCCGGGGTGGCCCTGGACATCCGCCACTTCGAAAAGGAGGATGTCCTTTTCAAGGAAATCGTCGCCTTCGTCCAAGCCGTCCGGGACGGCTCCCCACCTCCCTGTACCGGCGAGGAAGGCGCCGCCGCCCTGAAACTTGCCCTGGAAATCACCCAAACCATGCGGAAAGCCAAAGTATGAGAGGGGGAAAGAAGAAAGATGAGGGGGAGGGGAACCAGGGGTCGCAGACCCCTGCCCCCCTCTCCCTCACTTCCTCCTCCCACCCCCCTATAAGGGGTGGGCAGGGGAGTTTGGGGGGAGGGCGGTGGATTGGCAATTCCCCGCCCCTCCCCTCTAATCCACCCTCTACCATCCTCATTGTAGCCGGGGAGGCGTCGGGGGATGAGCATGCCTCCCGGTTGGTGGCGGCCATCAGGGAGAAATTGCCTGGCGTCCGGTTTCTGGGGATCGGCGGTGAGGCGATGGCGGCCCAGGGGGTGGACATCCTGATTCCGGCCCGGGACTTGGCGGTGGTGGGTTTCGTGGAGGTGGCCCGGCACCTGCCCCGAATTTTCAGGGCTCTGCGGGTGCTTCACCGGGTCCTGAAGGAAGCGCTGCCGGCCTTGTGCATCCTGGTGGATTTTCCGGACTTCAACTTCCTGGCCATGCGGCTGGCCAAGCGCCGGGGCGTCCCGGTGATGTACTACATCAGCCCCCAGGTCTGGGCCTGGCGGCGCTATCGGGTGCGCACCATCGCCCGGCTGGTGGACCGCATGGTGGTCATCTTTCCCTTTGAGGAAGGGTTTTACCGGCAGTACGGGGTGCCGGTGGACTTCGTGGGGCACCCCTTCCGGGAAACCCTGCCGGACCTGCCTCTTCGAGGAGACCTGCTCCGGTCCTGGGGCCTGGATCCCCGGGCCTTCACCGTGGCCCTGATCCCCGGCTCCCGGGAGGGCGAAATCACGCGCCACCTCCCCACCCTCCTGGAAACCGGTGCCCTCCTCCACCACCTCATTCCCGAGACCCAATTCCTCCTCCCTCTTGCCTCCACCGCCCCCCGTGACCTGGTGGAGAGCATGGTCAGGGAGTTCTGGGGGGAGGGGGCCAGAGAGCACAGCCCCCTACTCCCTCACCCAAGCCCCCTCCCCCAACCCTTTAAAGCGGGTTGGGGGAAGACGTTGAGGGAAGGGCGGAAGACCCACCGGTCCCCCCGCCCTCCCCTCAAAATTACCACCCAAGGGGCCTATCCGGCCCTGACCGCGGCGCACCTGGCCATTGCCGCGTCGGGCACGGTGACGGTGGAGGCGGCCCTGGCGGGCACCCCCACCATTATTGTCTATCGACTGTCGCGGTTGACTTTTTTATTGGGGAAGGTATTGATAAAGGTGCCGTTCATCGGCATGGCCAACCTGCTGGCCGGGGAAGGGCTGTTTCCGGAGTTGATTCAGGATGATTTTCAGCCCCGCCGAATAGTGGCGGAAGTGGTGAAGCTGTTCCGGGAGCCTTCCCGGCTGGCGGCCCTGCGCCGGGGGCTGGCCCGGGTGGTGACGGCCTTGGGGGAACCCGGGGCTTCCGGACGGGCGGCGGCGGTGGCCCTTGGCCTCATGTCCCGTCAGGGGAAGGCCGGCGGGTGAGCATTGCAGGAGTCACCAGTCAGCGGTTGGCAGGTAACCTGGCAACTTATTTGCATCCTTTGGAGGTTCAGGTTGACCTGGGTTGATGGCTAACGGGGGAATACGACCCCTGCAGGGGGCTTTCTGACCTTTAGCGGAGGACAGGCAGATGATCAAAAAAATCCAGTCGTTGCTCGGCCCGGAGGCGGACGATTTGCTCAGCTACAAGTGCACCGGCATTCCCAAGGAGAGTCTTAACCTGCCGGGACCTGATTTCATCGACCGGGTCTGGGCGGTGAGCGACCGGCCCATTCCGGTGCTCCGCTCCCTGGCGGCGCTGTTCAACCATGGCCGCCTGGCGGGCACCGGCTACCTTTCCATTTTGCCGGTGGACCAGGGCATCGAGCACTCGGCCGCGGCTTCCTTTGCGCCCAACCCGGCCTTTTTCGATCCCGAAACCATCGTCCGGCTGGCCGTCGAAGGCGGCTGCAACGCGGTGGCCTCCACTTTGGGGGTGCTGGGCGCGGTGGGCCGCAAGTACGCCCACAAAATCCCCTTCATCGTCAAGATCAACCACAACGAACTGTTGACCTACCCCAACATCCACGACCAGACGCTCTTTGCCAGCGTGGAGCAGGCCTACAACCTGGGCGCAGTGGCCATCGGCGCCACCATTTACTACGGCTCGGCCGAATGCCGCCGTCAGATCATGGAAATCAGCGAAGCCTTCCAGCAGGCCCACGAGCTGGGGATGGCCACCATCCTTTGGTGCTATCTCAGGAATCCGGCCTTCAAAACCGCGTCCAAAGACTACCACAACGCCGCTGACCTCACCGGCCAGGCCAACCACCTGGGGGTGACCATCCAGGCGGACATCGTCAAGCAGAAGCAGCCCACCCTAAACGGCGGCTACCAGGTGCTCAATTTCGGCAAGACCCACGCCCGGGTCTATTCGGACTTGGCGGGCACCCACCCCATCGACATGACCCGCTATCAGGTGGCCAACTGCTACATGGGCCGGGTGGGGCTCATCAACTCCGGGGGCGCGGCAGGGGGGGCCAGCGATCTGGCGGAGGCGGTGCGCACTGCGGTGATCAACAAGCGGGCCGGCGGCATGGGCCTCATCTCCGGCCGCAAGGCCTTCCAGCGGCCCATCCCCGAGGGCGTGGAACTGCTGAACGCCATCCAGGACGTGTACCTGTCGCCTGAAGTGACTATTGCGTGAGACGTTTCGGGTTTAGCGTTTCGAGTTTCGGGAAGAAATCCTCCGGGCACCGGCGGGACGCCTGAGCCACCAAGCCTCTTGCGGAGGCCGTGGCCCTCCCTGAGCAACAACTTCCCGGCGCCGGCAGAGGCTAACACTGAAAACTCGAAACTGACAACCCAAACCAGGAGCTCCCATGTTCACCGGTCTCATCGAAGGCACCGGCTCTATCGCCGGCATCACCCCCATGACCGAGGGGGTGTGCCTCACCATTGTCCCCCCCTTTCCGGTGGTGCAGCTCACCCTGGGGGAATCCGTGGCCGTGGCCGGGGCCTGCCTGACGGTGACCTCCGTGTCTGGCGGGGCCTTCCAGGCCCAAGTCTCCCCGGAGACGCTCAAGCGCACGACTTTGGGCTTGAAAAAGGCGGGTGACCGGGTAAACTTAGAGCGAGCCTTGCGAATCGGCGACCGCCTGGGGGGCCACCTGGTCACCGGCCACGTGGATGGCGTGGGGACCGTCAGGGAACGACGGGAAGGGCCGGACCATCTTTTCCTGAGCTTTCAGGTGCCGCCGACCCTAAGACCTTTCATCATCGAGAAGGGCTCCATCGCGGTGGACGGCGTCAGCCTTACCGTGAATGCGGTGCAAAGTCACACCTTTGCCGTGAACATCATCCCCTTCACCGCGGCCAAGACCACCCTTCCGGCCCTCAAGGTGGGGGACCAGGTCAACTTGGAAACGGACATCATCGGCAAGTACGTGGCCCGGCTGTTAGGCGCCCACACGCCGGGCAAAGGCGGTGTAAGCAAGGATCTTCTGGCCGAGCACGGCTTCCTATAAAGCAGTGGCCAGTGTTCTCTGCGCACTGCGCCCAAGGAAACAACCCCATGCCCATTTCACCCATAGAAGAGGTTATCAAAGACATCCGCCAGGGCAAGATGATCATCCTGGTGGATGATGCCGACCGGGAAAACGAGGGCGACCTCACCATGGCTGCGGAACTGGTGACCCCCGAAGCCATCAACTTCATGGCCCGCTACGGCCGGGGCCTCATCTGCCTGGCCCTGGCGCCGGAAATTGTGGAGCGCCTGAAGCTGGCGCTCATGGTGCGGGACAACCAGTCGCCCTTCCAGACGAATTTCTGCGTGTCCATCGAGGCCCGCAAGGGGGTCACCACCGGGATCTCCGCCGCCGACCGGGCCACCACCATCCTTGCCGCGGTGGCGGACCAGGCCCGTCCCGAGGACCTGGTAAGCCCCGGCCACGTCTTTCCCCTCCGGGCCCGCAAAGGCGGGGTGCTGGTGCGCACCGGCCAGACCGAGGGCGCGGTGGACCTGGCGCGGCTGGCGGGCATGAAGCCCGCCGGCGTCATCTGCGAGATCATGAACGATGACGGCACCATGGCCCGCATGCCGGATCTGGAAAGCTTTGCCGAAACCCACGGCCTGAAAATCGCCACCGTGGCCGACCTGGTGGAATACCGGCTGCGCAACGAATCCTTTGTGCACCGCCGGGCCACGGCCAAGATGCCCACCTATTTCGGCGAGTTCACCGTGCACGCTTACGACAATGACGTGGACGACAACCAGCACCTGGCCTTGGTGATGGGGGAGATCAATCCCGATGAGCCCACCCTGGTGAGAGTTCACTCCGAGTGCGTCACCGGCGACGTCTTCCACTCCCTGCGCTGCGACTGCGGGGACCAGTTGGAGGCGGCCATGGCGCGGGTGGAACAGGAGGGCAAGGGCGTCATCCTTTATATGCACCAGGAGGGCCGGGGCATCGGCCTGGTAAATAAAATCCGGGCCTATGAACTCCAGGACGGCGGCGCCGACACCGTGGAAGCCAATGAAATGCTGGGCTTCAAGGCGGATCTCCGGGATTACGGTTTGGGCGCCCAGATTCTCCGGGACCTGGGAGTTCGGCGCATGCGCCTCATGACCAACAACCCCAAAAAGATCATCGGCCTGGAGGGCTACGGCCTGAAGGTGGTGGAGCGGGTGGCCCTGGAGATTCCCCCCAACCGGGTAAACCGCAATTACCTAAAGACCAAGTGTCTGAAAATGGGCCACATGCTGAAACTCGTCTGAGAGGTCGCCGATGCGCATCGTGGAAGGGAAACTTGAGGGTACGGGGCTTAAGGTGGCCCTGATTGTCAGCCGCTTCAACTCCTTCATCACCGAGCGCCTGGCCGAAGGCGCCCTGGACTGCCTCCGGCGCCACGGCGTGCAGGAGGCGGACCTGGCCCTGGTGCGGGTCCCCGGCGCCTGGGAAATTCCCCTGACGGCCAAGCGCCTGGCCCTGTCCCGGAACTATGACGCGGTCATCTGCCTGGGCGCGGTGATCCGGGGGTCTACCCCCCACTTCGATTACGTGGCCGCCGAAGTCAGCAAGGGCGTGGCCCAGGTGGCCCTGGAAAGCGGCGTGCCGGTGCTGTTCGGGGTGCTCACCACCGACACCCTGGAACAGGCGGTGGAGCGGGCCGGCAGCAAGGCGGGCAACAAGGGCTACGCCGCAGCGGAGGCCGCCCTGGAAATGGTTAACCTCTTGAAGGAAATGGGAGTCTAACTTTGTGGGGTCCGTCTCCCGCAGCCGCTGCCGGGAACTGGCCCTGCAACTCCTGTATCAGGCGGATTGCGTCGGCCATCGGGAGGGCGAGGCCATCCGGTTCTGGCGGCATTTTCAGGAGAAAGCCACCCAGGCGCCCGCCTACCTGGAAAGCTTGGTGGCGGGAGTGGCCGCCCACCAGGAGGAGTTGGACGCCCTGATCCGGGAGCATTCCCAACATTGGCGGCTGGAGCGCATGGCCCGGCTCGACAAGAATCTCCTGCGGCTGGCTGTGTACGAAATGAAATATCATCCCCAGGTGCCCGTCAAGGTGGTGATCAACGAGGCGGTGGAACTGGCCAAACGGTATGGCAGCGAGGACTCCGGGGCCTTCATCAACGGTCTCCTGGACCGCATCCGCCTGGCGTTGGGCCGGGAAGTTTGATTCTTGCCCCCGGGATGATTACGTTGCACCTATCGCGGGCAAACTCCGCAGCCATTCCGGCAGAGCATCTGGCAGGGGACGCACCACACCGCGCTGCAACCCGCCAAGTGAGGAGGAACGAGATGAAGATGCGGAACGTGTTGGCAGTTTTCCTGATTGTGGTCATGGGCTTCACCCTCTTCGGCTGCGCCACCGAGGGGGGCTATTACGATACCGGCAGGTCGGCGGGGGTGGGGGCGCTGGGCGGCGCCGCCACCGGCGCAGCCTTGGGGTCCATCATCGGCGCGGCCACCGGCTCGCCGGCCACCGGGGCTTGGGTGGGCGCAGCCACCGGCGCGGTGGTGGGCGGCCTGGGCGGCTACCTCTATGCCGAACACCGCAACAGCCTGGTGCGGTCCCGGCAGGCCGCAGCCCAAACCTACAACTATTCCCCCTCTCAAGGCAATCTGGTGCAGATCGACCAGGCCTACGCCTCGCCGGCCAGCGCCCGGCCCGGCCAGCAGATCACCTTGGCCATGGGCTACACGGTGTTGACCCCGGACAATACTCCCACTCAGTTGACCATTTCCCGGGAGGTGCGCAAGGACGGCCAGATGGTGGGGCAGCCTTATTCCACCCAGGTTAACAACCAGAACGGCTCCTTTACCGACCAGGTGAACTATGCCATCCCCCAAAACGCCCCTCGGGGCACCTATACGGTGACCAACCGGGTGGTGAGCAGCGTCGGCACCGCCGAGCGGGTGTCGTATTTCACCGTGATGTAACTCCCGCCGCAGGCTCCGGGGCAGTGGGCCCCCCGCTGCCCCGGGGCTTTCACCTTCCGGGGGTCCCTGCCCTTCCCCGGGGCGCCACGGCTGGCCGCCGCCGGGGTCCAACTGATGAACGGGTTCAGCGTGGCCTGCGAACTCCACCGGGGTTGGCGCTACGACGTGGAGGGGCTGGGCAACCTCCTGGCTAAGCACCTGCCCAATTACCGCAACCTGATCACCAGCTACCTGGCCCGGAAATAACCGCCGGGGGGGGCCGGTCTAAAGAGCGGTTGCTGAATTACCTTTGACAGACCCGGCGGATTTTTGTATATAAACAGATTGTTGCTCCTTGCTCTGGGCCACGCTGCCCATGGGCTCATCATCCATAAGGAGGCACCATGCGACGCTACGAGTCCGTCATGGTGGTGCACGGCGACCTTCCGGACGAAGAAGTGAAAGCCGCCGTGGACAAGTTCACCAAAATCATCACCTCCCAGGGCGGTTTGCTGGTAGGGGTGGAGGAGTGGGGCCGCCGCAAACTGGCATATAAGATCGGCACCACCCTCCGGGGTTACTACGTCATGGCCGATTTCGCCGGCACCCCCGCCACCGTCAAGGAATTGGAGCGGAACTACCGCATCGACGACCGGGTGATCCGCTACCTCACCATGAAAAAGGCCGACAAGGTGGACGTGGCGGCCCTTCAGGCCGAGATGGCCGCCCGGTCCCAGGTCCAGGCCGCCGCCAGTGCGGCAGAACCTCCCGCCGAGGTGGAGCCTTCGGCGGCCTCCCCCGCCGCCGAACCGGAAGCCGCCGCAGAAAGGGAGGGTTAACCGATGCCTGCCGTGCCGCGACGCAAGCGCAAACAGTTTTTCGTACGGCGCAAGGTCTGCCGGTTTTGCGTGGACGCCAAACTGCTCATCGATTACAAAGATGTTACCACGTTGCGCCAGTTCATCACCGAGCGGGGCAAGATCATCCCGCGGCGCATCTCGGGAAATTGCGCCCGACATCAGCGCTCCCTCACCAGAGCCATCAAACAGTCCAGGCTGCTGGCGTTGATGCCGTATGTGCCGTCCCCGCCGCCCGCCTGAGTAAGGCGGGAGGACCGCTGTGGTTGGCCGCCGGTTCGCCGTTTGGCTCCTCGGCCTGATAACCCTCGTGGCGCTGGTCCTGGCGGGTCATCTGCACCCCCTGGCCAACCTGCTGGCGGGGGTCTGGCTGCCTCTGCCCATCCTCCTGGTGGGGTGGCGCCTGGGAGACCGGTGGGCCCTGCTGTTGGCCGCAGCTGCGGGGTTGGCGTTGTTCGCCAGCCGCCCCACGCTGGCCGGGGTCCTGGACCATCTCAACTTCGCCGAACTGCTGGTGTTGGGCTGCCTCCTGAGCACGTGGCGCAACCGGGGGTATCCGGCCCCCCAGGTCATCGGCCTTACCGTATTGGGCGTGTTGGTGGTATCAGGGGCCTTCCTGGCCTTGCAGACCTGGCTGGCAGGGATGGGGCCCGGGGAGCTGATTAACCAGAAGGCCAAGGAGACCGCCGAGAACCTCAGCCGGGTGATGGCCGAGGCCGGCATGAGCTCTGAGGGGCTCAGCCTCATGGGGCTCCCCCGGCCCGACTGGATCGCCTTGGTCAAGCAGATCCTGCCCGCCCTGGTGGTGATCAACACCACCTTGGTGGCGTGGCTCAACCTGGTGACCATGCGCCAAGTGGCCCTGGCCGCCGGGGAGGAGGAGCTGGAGGTCCCGCTGACCCAGTGGTTTACGCCGGAGTGGGTCATCTTTGTCTTTCTGACCGCCGGATTTACCCTGTTGGTGCCGGTGCCGGCGGTGCGACTGGTCAGCCTGAATCTCCTGCTGATCCTGGGGTTCCTGTATTTTTTCCAGGGCCTGGCGGTCCTGGCGGCCTTTTTTGAGCGCTTTCACCTGCCCTGGTTCCTGCGGCTCATGGGCTATCTGCTGGCGTTTATGAACCCCTTGGTGTTGTTGGTCATGATGGTGGGGCTGTTGGACCTCTGGCTGGACTTCCGCCGGTTGCACCGGCCCCGGGAATGATAAGGAGAATGCCTGTGAAGGTCATTTTAACGGAAGCCATCCCCTCGCTGGGGGAGTTGGGCAAGGTGGTGGACGTGGCCCGGGGCTACGCCCGCAACTACCTCATCCCCAAGGGCAAGGCCATGGAGGCCACCCCCGGCAACCTGTCCCAGTTCCAACAGCAGCGCGCCCGCCTGCTGCGCCAGATGGAAAAGGAGCGTCAGGATGCCCAGGCCCGGGCGGCGCGGCTCCAGGGCACCGTGGTCACCATCGCCCAGCGCGTCGGCGAGCAGGAGCGCCTCTACGGTTCGGTAACCGCGGCCATGGTGGCCCAGGCCCTGACGGACCAAGGCTTTGAAGTGGATAAAAAGCAACTGGAACTCCCCGAGCCCATCAAGCAGTTGGGTTCCTTTGAGGTCGCCGTCCGTCTGGGTCCCGAGGTGAAGGCCGCCATCCGCGTGAACGTGGTTCCGGAGAGCTGAGCGGCTCGACGGCTTTTTGAGGGGAGGGCCGGGGGAAGCCCGGCCCCCCGCAGGCAAGCGTTACACCCGGCCATCTGATTCCGGAGAAGCCATGGCCCGCAGCCGGAAATCGCCAACCGCCGACGCCGGCAGCGGCCCGGCCTTGCCTTTGGGGCAGACCCCCCCCGCCAACCTGGAGGCCGAGCAGGCCGTCCTGGGCGCGGTGCTGCTGCGCCCCCAGGTCCTGGACCTGGTGTCGGACCTCCTAAGCTCCGAGGATTTTTACCGTCCGGTGCACGGCCTCATCTATCAGGCCATGCTGGACCTCTACCACCGGGCCGAGCCGGTGGATCTGGTATCGGTCACCGCCCTCCTCAAAGAACGCGCCCAGCTGGAGGAAGCCGGGGGGCCGGTCTTTCTGGCCACCCTGAGCGAGCAGGTGGGCACCGCGGCCAACGCCTCATATTACGCCCGCCTGGTCCATGAAAAATCCGTGCTCCGGCGCCTCCTGGCCCGGGCCCAGGAGATCGCCCAAGCCTGTCTGGGGCCGGTGGAGGACGTGGACGAATTCCTGGATTATGCCGAGAAACAGGTCTTCGAGGTGGCCCAAACCAAGGTGCGGCCGGGCTTCCAGCCCCTAGGGGCGCTGGTGGAGGAGGAAATCGGCAACCTGGAGGCCATCTGGCACAAGGACAAGGGCCGCATCACCGGGGTGGCCAGCGGCTTTAAAGACCTGGACGGCCTCACCGCCGGGTTTCAGGCCGGCGACCTCATCATCATCGCCGCCCGCCCCAGCATGGGAAAGACCGCCCTGGCCCTGAACATCGCCTTAAACGCCGCCTACCGGGACCAGGTTCCGGTGGCCTTCTTTTCCCTGGAGATGTCCAAGGAACAACTGGTGCGCCGCCTGCTGAGCGCCGTGGGCCGCATCGACGCCTCCCACCTGCGCCGGGCCTTCCTCACCGGCGAGGAATGGCAGCGCCTCCAGGAGGCCGCCGGCATCCTCCTGGAGACCCCCATTTTTATCGACGACACCCCGGCGGCCGCGGTGTTGGAAGTGCGGGCCAAGGCCCGGCGGCTCAGGTCGGAAAAAAAACTGGGCTTGGTCATCGTGGACTACCTGCAGCTCATGCGCGGCCGGTCCGACTCCCCCAGCCGGGAACAGGAGGTTTCGGACATCTCCCGCTCGCTGAAGGCCCTGGCCAAGGAACTCCACGTCCCGGTCATCGCTCTCTCCCAGCTCAGCCGGAAAGTGGAGGACCGCCCCAAAAAGGAACCGCAGCTGGCTGACCTGCGGGAGTCAGGGGCCATCGAACAGGATGCCGACGTCATCTTTTTCATCTACCGGGACGAAGTGTACCACGAGGCCTCGCCGGAGGCGGGCACCGCCCGCATCTATCTGAAAAAGCAGCGAAACGGCCCCACCGGCGAGTTCAAACTCTACTTCGACAGCAAGTACACCCTGTTTGCCGACCTCGCCGAAGAGGAAGCCCCGCCCTATTAAGGCGGCCTGCCCGCATCGCCCCCCTCCCCTGGCCACCGGCCACGTCCAGGGCTTCTGTAGCGACGAAGCAAAACAGGCGGGGAATCCTGCGATTCTCCCGCCTGTCGGAGCCTTGCCGGTTCCGGCCAGCTTTACCCGGCCTTCACCTCGATCTTGCGCGGCTTGGCCCGCTCCGCCTTGGGCAGGACCAGAGTCAACACTCCGTTATTCATGGTGGCCTCGATCCTGCTCTTGTCAATGAGTTCCCCCAACTGGAACTCCCGGTAAAAGTCACCGGTATGGTATTCCCGGGCCATCAGGGTTTCCCCGGACCCCAGGGGGGGACTGATCTCCCCCTGGATGATGAGCAGGCTGTCCTTCAAGTCCAGGGTAACCCGGTCGCCGGCCACCCCCGGCATGTCGGCCACCAACACCAGGGCCTCTGCCGTCTCGTAAATATCCACCGCCGGCAAAAAGACCCTGCCGGGACGCACCCGTTCGGCCTTGGCCGGCGCCTCTTCCTTAACCTTGGGGGTTAGTTCCTGTTCGGTCATGTTCCAATGCTCCTTAAGCGCTCTTTACGGTAATTTTGCGGGGCTTCACCGCTTCGGGCTTGGCCAGCCTGATGGTCAGGATGCCGTCCTGACAGGTGGCCTCCACCTTGTCCGGGTCCACCGGCCGGGGCAGCGTCACCACCCGGCGGAAGAACCCCGACTCCCGCTCCCGGCGGTGATAGTTGACGCCTTTTTCCGTCGCCGGGATGCGTTTTTCCCCCCGCAGCACCAGATTTTGGTCCTTGAGGTGAATCTCCAGGTCCTCCGCCTTCACTCCCGGGAGCTCCGCCCGCACATAGATGTGGTCATCATCCTCGGAAATATTCACCAGGGGATAAACCCCGGCAAACCAAGTCCGCCGCCCCCCCAGCTCCTCCTGAAAAAGCCGGTCCATCCGGCGCTTCAATTCTTCGATTTCCCGGAAGGGATCCCACCGGGTTTCCCAAAAATAATTGGGCATCGCAGATATCCTCCCATATATCAACATGTTATATGTTCCTGGGGTTTCTCACAACATAATCACACCCCCTTGAGCGGTCAAGCCGCTCCCTTGAAAAAGCGGGAATTTTTTATACATTGCCTGAGAAGAGCGGGGGCCAGGGGTCGCTGACCCCACCCCCTTCCTCCAGACTCCCTCCCCTCGCCCACCCGGTCTTGGGGAGGAAGCTTTGCAGGGAGGCTGGGAGGGTTTTGCTCCCCGGCCAACCCCAGAGATATTCTCTTCAGAGGAGCGTTGGATGGCCTTTCCCTGGAACGCAGTGGACTGGGTGCTCCTGGATATGGACGGCACCCTGTTGGATAAGCACTATGACGATTACTTCTGGGAAACCCTGGTGCCCCAGGAGTACGCCCGACGTCAGGGCCTTTCCCTGGCCGAGGCCCGGGAGGAGGTGTTCGCCCGCTATAAACGGGAGGAAGGCACCCTGAACTGGACCGACCTCGATTTCTGGTCCCGGGAGCTGGACCTGGACATCCCGGCCATGAAGGAAGGCATCCGCCATCTCATAGAGGTGCACCCGGACGCCGAGGACTTCCTGATGTTTTTGCGGGCCCGGGAAAAGCACGTGGTCCTGGTCACCAACGCCCATTGGAAGACCCTGACCCTCAAAATGAACCACACCGGGCTTTTGGGCTATTTCGACGCCGTGATCTCCTCCTTCGACCTGGGTTACCCCAAGGAAGACCAGCGTTTCTGGGAAACCCTCCGGGGACAGGTTCCGTTCGACCCGGTCCGCACCCTGCTGGTGGACGACAACGCCGACGTCCTGGCCACGGCCCGGGCTTACGGCATCCATCACCTGTTCTTCAAAGCCAAGTCCAGCTCCCAACAACCCGCCGCCAACCACGCCCACTTTCCCTCCATCGCCAGCTTCCGGGAATTGATGGAGTGAGGGCATGCGGCAGGGAGGGCCGCGGAGCTTCCCTCCCTGCCCTCCTCGAGCCCTAAGCGCCGAAAATAAGGTGGTCAGGCAGATTCGCCGGTCTGTCTGACCATTGAGTTTTTGACCGAAAGAGATGGGGGAAGGGGGTGGAGCGGTACCTTAGCCCCCTCCCCCACGCCCGCCTCACGCCGGCAGGCGGCGGATGCGGGCTCCCAAGCCGGTGAGTTTTTCGGTGAGGTGCGCGTAGCCCCGGTCCAGGTGGTAGACCCGGTGGACCTCGGTGGTGCCTTGAGCGGCCAGGCCGGCCACCACCAGGGAGGCGGAGGCCCTCAGGTCGGTGGCCATGACGGGCGCTCCCCGGAGCTGTTTCTTGCCCCGCACCATGGCCTGATTCCCGGAAGTGGTGATGTCGGCCCCCAGGCGCTTCAATTCGCTGACGTGCATGAAGCGATTTTCGAAGATGGTCTCGGTGATGAGGCTGGCGCCTTTGGCCAAGGCCATGAGGGCCATGAACTGGGCCTGCATGTCGGTGGGGAACCCGGGATAGGGCCTGGTTTTGACGTCCACCCCCACCAGGGTGCCGCCGGGCTCGACGATGATCTGGTCGGCGGTGGTCTTCAGGCGCACCCCGGCCTGCTGGAATTTCTCCAGCACCGCGCTCAGGGCGGCCACCGGGGCGTTCCTGATGGAGACCGCGCCCCGGGTGATGGCTGCGGCCGCGAGATAGGTGCCGGCTTCGATGCGGTCCGGCATAATAGTATGGGGCGCCGGCGTCAGGGCGTTCACCCCGGTGATGGTGAGGACATCGGTGCCGATGCCCTCGATTTTGGCCCCCATGGCGGCGAGGAAGTGGGCCAGGTCCGCCACCTCCGGCTCCTGCGCGGCGTTGTTGAGGCGGGTGACCCCCTGGGCCAGGGTGGCGGCCATCAGCAGATTTTCGGTGCCGGTGACGGTGGGGGTGTCAAAGGTGATTTCCGCCCCTTTGAGCCGCTTGACCTTGGCCTCCACATACCCCTGATTCAGGGTGATCTTGACGCCCATGGCCGCCAGGCCTTTGAGGTGCAGGTCGATGGGGCGGGCGCCGATGGCGCAGCCGCCGGGAAGGGAGACGCTGGCCTGGCGGGCCCGGGCCACCAGGGGCCCCAGCACCAGCACCGCGGCCCGCATGGTCTTCACCACCTCGTAGGGCGCCATCCAGCCGGTGAGTCGGCTGGTGTCCACGATGAGAGGCTCCCCCTCTTCAAACTGCACCCCCATGAGGCCCAGCACCTTTTTGAAGGTGCGGATGTCAGCCAGCGGCGGCACGTTGTACAGGCGGTGCACGCCGGGGGCCAGGAGCGTGGCCGCCAGTATGGGGAGGGCGGCGTTCTTGGCGCCGCTGACGGCGACCTCCCCAGCGAGCGCGACGCCGCCATCGATGACGATTTTGTCCATGGCTTGCCACTCCTGTGCAGGATTATGAGACTCCCTCATTCATACGGCGAGGAGCGATTTTCTGCAATGGCTTTTCACCCACCATCCGGTTGCACTCCAGCCGGCTGCCCACGGGGGCTCGGACCTTTGGGGGCCGGGGGGGGCCGGCTGGGCCGCGAGTCTTCCTCCTGGATTTTGCCGTCAGCATGCTTAGATTAAAGCCAAATCCACCCTCAGGAGGATCCACCCATGCTGTGCAGTCTCGCCACTAGGCTGAGCCCTGAAGACTTGCAAACCATCAACGCTTTGGAGAAGGAATTGGGAACGCCCCTGTTGGCCTATTCATGTCGGGCCGAGCTCAAACCCGCCAGTATCGGACCGGAGCAGGTGGAAAAAATTCAGGCCGTGGAAAATCGACTCGGCTTGGTCCTGGTGGCGGTTCAAGGCTGAGGGTCCACCGCCTCTCCCCGGCACACCCCGCAGCGCCGGCACACCTCCGGCTGGCAGGGGGCGGTCTCTCGACCCGCCAGGGCGTATTGATACTCCTCCCAGAGGTAGGACTTGTCGATCCCGTGATCGATGAAGTCCCAGGGGAAGAGTTCTTCGGGGTCCCGCTGACGATAGACAAAGAAATCCGGGTTCACCGGGCTTTCGGCCAGGGCCCGGGGCCAGCCTTTCTCGTGCGCAGCCAGGAGCATCTCCCCCACCCGCCGGTCCCCCCGGGCCAGCAGGGCCTGAAGGTAGGCCCATTTGGGGAGGTCGGTGTGCAGCCGCACCTCCTTCAGCCCCGCCGCCTCCTGACGCACCAGTTTCAGGCGTCGTTTCAGTTCCGCCACTTCCAGAAACGGCACCCATTGAAACGGCGTCCAGGGTTTGGGGACAAAGGAGGAGAGGCTCAAGGTAATCTGGCCGAAGGCCTGCCGGCCCCGCCCGGCCTTCACAGCCCGGTGCCTCAGATATTTCACCAGGCGGACGATCTCCCGTATGTCGTCCAGAGTCTCGGTGGGCAGCCCCACCATGAAATAAAGGCGCAGGTTGGCTATCCCCGCCAGGCTGGCGGCCACCGCGGCCTGTGCCAAGGTTTCGTCAGGCAGGTGTTTGTTCAAAACCCGGCGCAGCCGTTCGCTCCCCGCCTCCGGCGCCAGGGTGACGGTTTTCACTCCGCCCCGGGCTAAGAGATGGAAGAGCTCGGCGTCGGCGGAATCGGCCCTGAGCGAACTGATGCCCAGTTCCCCGCCCAATTCCAGCACCTTGCGGCAGAGTTCTTTGATATGCGGGTGGTCCGAGGCCGCCGCGGCCATGAGCCCGATCTTCTGCCGCCGGGTCAAGCCCTGCTGCACAAGGGGCAGGAGCACCTCCATGGGCCGCATTCGGGGCGGGCGGTAGGCAAAACCGGCGGCGCAGAACCGGCAGCCCCGGGGGCAGCCCCGCCCCAGTTCCACCAGGAACATGTCCCCCCACTGGCTCTCCGGCGACAGGATTTCGCTGTGGGTGAGATGGCAGGCCACCTCCGCTACGTGGGGGACGGCCACCCGACCCGGCAGGCCGGGGACTGCCTCAAAGCCGGCCAGGGCGCCGCCCCGGTGATACCGGGGCGTGTAGCCCTGGGGAACATAGGCGCCGGGGACTTCCCGCCCCAGCGCCCAAAGCAGCCCCCGCCGGTCTGCGGCCGGCGCGTTGGCCGCCAGAAAGCGAAAAAAGTCCACCCCCCCCACTTCCCCTTCCCCCAGAAAGAAGGCGTCCACAAAGGGCGCCAGGGGTTCGGGGTTTAAAAAAGCCGCCACCCCCCCGGCCAGCACCCAGGGGTCATCGGCCCGGCGGTCCTTCGCCCGCAAAGGAATGCGAGCCGCCTCCAGCAGCTTCAGGACATTGGGATAATCGGCTTCATAGGAGAGGGAAAAGGCCACCGCGGCAAAATCCCTGAGCGGCCGTTGGGACTCGAGACTCAGAACGGACGTGCCGGTGCGCCGGTGTTCCTCCCAATCCTGCGGAGACGGCAAAAAAGCCCGTTCGCAGTGCAGGTCAGCCGTATCGTTCAGCAGGCGGTAGATGGCCTGGAATCCCAGGTTGCTCATGGCCACGCCATAAAGGTGCGGAAAGACCAGGGCGATGGGGAAACGGGCCCCCCACTCCCGGATCACCGCCCCCTGTTCCTGCTTCAGAAGGCTTTTCAGCGCCGCCCTGATTTTCTCCGCCATTTCCGCCCACTTCAGCCCTAAGCGGCCAACACTGCCGCAAACCGCCCCGGACGCTCCCAAAGCCTGCCCGCCATCGCCCAGCATCGCCCTCGGACTCCGGCATCCGGCCGCGCTGTCTTCATCATACCAGTTTTCCTGCAAAAACGAAGCAGGGCCGGCGGAACCCACCGAAGACCCAACCCGGCCCAGTAAAAAAGCCCGGGCCTCCCGCTCCCGGGCTTTGACAATCCCTGCACCCTCCGGCTGCCGTCCTGGCGATCCCCGACCTCAGGCCAGGCGGTACTTGTCGGTAAAGAGATGGTATTCCCGCTCGCCGCTCCGGACCACTTCCAGGGTTTTAACCCCTTTTTGGCCGTCTTTGGTGGTGAAGTCGATGACGAACTCCAGGCTGACGGTGTGGGCGCCGATTACCGGTTTCACCGCCACCTGGTCTATCCGATAGGCCTTATCCTTGAACAATCCTTCAAAACCCGAAAGGTTGTAGAGGAGTTCGCCAAAGACATAGTCCAGGTTGCCGGAATCCCGGTTGGCATAGGCCTGCCGGGGCGCGGCCACTTCGCTGATGGGGAGCTCCGCCAGGTAGTTTTTGATGAATTCGCAGTCCATGAAGGTGTGCCCTGACCAGATCTGGCCCACGTGCTTATACCTGTCGGCAAACGCCGCTTTCCGGGCTTCGTCCATATCCTGTCCCTCGGTGCTGGCTGAAGTATGCCCCCTCGCCTTCCGGGGCCTGTTCTTTTGGCTCACCATACCCAAAAGACCCCACCCCTGTCAATGCAATCGTGAAATTTCTCCCAAGCCGCTTGCAGGGGAAGGACCGGGAAGGCCCTCTCCCCGGGGGTGTTTTTGGTTCCAGGGCCCCCGCTGGCAAACGCCCCGCTTTCCCAAGCCTTGCTTGGGAAAAATCGGCAGATTATCACGTCGTTGTTACACCGTCGCTTTAGAGATCTACCAATAAATCCGCTTCATTGCCGCACCGGGTGCAAACGATGGTGCGCTTTACCTGCTCCTTGGGCGGCGGGGCGGCGGGAGCGGGCCTCTTGGGCTCCCCCACGCCCACCTCTTCGCATTTGATGGTCATCTCCGCTTCGCTGCCACAGTTTTCACACGTGCACACCAGGGTTTTTCGCTCAGCCATGGCCAGTCCCTCCCAGCTTTCCGGCATGGTTTCAAACCGACAACGTCTCCTTTTCAAAGTAACTTTTCTCCTAGGGGATACAAGCTTCCCTGAAAAGGAAACGCCTTGATTGACCAGATCCGGGCTATCGGGACGCTCTTTCCCCGGCTCTTACACCCCGGTTTTACGGCCCCTTTCTCCTGGCCGCCACCTCCTTGAGCCCTTTGGCAAAGACGAGAAGACCGGGGACGAGGATCACCAGCGCCACCGTCCCAGAGAACCTGATACACCCGGCCGCCAACGGCGCCATCCCCACCGAAATCTCGGGAGACGCGCCCCGGGCGACGCCAAACGCACCGATGGTGAGTCGTAGCCACCTGCCTGACCCCCCCTGCCATTTCCTCATACCCGGGCAGCATAACGGAAGGAAGCCCCGGCCGTCCAAGGAGGACACCCGAAGCAGAGGAGTCCGGGCCCCAGAGCCTGCCGGCTGTCTGGGGCAGCGCAGGCGCGCCCAGGGTCCCAACAGGCCAGGGCGGCTGAGGCACAGCCCGGCCGGAGCTGGCCTTCCCTGGGCAGGTTAGGAGCCTGTCCATGGAGGTCGGCCATTCCCCATCCTCCCTGGACTTGGACCTTGAAGCCGGACCAGAGCACGAAAACGGGCTGGGGTTGGGAATCCAATCAGCAACTATTTGATTCCCGCTTCACAAGCGCACTTGACTTGGGGAGGGGTGGTGGTTAGGTTTTCTTATAAAAAACCTGCCTGTGACCGCCAGTGAACCCCTCCGTGGGGGTAGTTGGTACAAAGCCATACCCTGAAAAATGCTTCTTGGCAGCGCTTCGGATCCCAAAAGCCTTCTCCTTACCGAATCCGGGCATTGCCAGCCAGGAACCCCACCGGACTTTCGGGTTGGCCCGAATCGTCCGCAAGCAGGCAGTCAGCGATCACGAGCATTATCTGCCCATGACCGGCTCCGGTAGCCCGTCCAGGTAATGTTTTTTTGATGGTTATGGAGGATGTCCATGTTCCAGAAGGCCGGTGAAGGTCAGCCACCCAGGTTCGCCATCGGGGACAGGGTGCGGGTTGCCTCGCGGCCCGCCCTCGATGCCACCTTCCCCCAGGGGAACCGCCTTCCAGACCGCCTGTTCATGGATCAGATGTACGCTTATTGCGGAGAGGAATTTACCATTACCCAGGTGGTCACCACGATCTACCTGGAAAACCTCCTGCGCTTGCGCACGCCGTTATATATTCTGGGGGGCCTGCGTTGCCATGGCCAGGTGGGGGAATTTGACCGGCGCTGCGACCGGAGCTGCAACCTGCTGTGGCATGAGTCCTGGCTGGAGCCGGCCTCCACGGAACCCCCCGGCCACACCGTGCCGGTTGCCGGCGGGCAGAGCACCCCGGCCTCTGCGCAGCAAAAGGGGGGTATCTGCCAATTCAAACATCTTCCCGAACTGGCTGAGGAACCAACACCTTACGTCAATTTCATCGAAGCGCTCCGAAAATTCCTGTCAAGAACCAAGAAACAGCTGCACCGCCTCCAGGCCAGCCTGGCAGCCCGCCAAACGAAGGCCGTTGCCGCTCCTTCGGAGCGCCTGAATACTGCTGAGCTCGCTCCGGGCGACCCGGTGCGGGTTCGCCCCCGAGCAGTGATCGAATCCATGCTGGATTATCGGGGCACTTACCAGGGCTGCCCCTTCATTGAAAGTATGTATGCCCACTGCGGCGGCACGTACCGCGTCTTAAAAACCGCCTCTTACTTTTACGATGAATTAAAAGGCAAGGTATGCAAGGTCAAGAACCTGGTGGTCTTGGAAGGCACCATCTGCCCGGGCAAGCAGAAGTTATATACGACGCGATGCGAGCTGCGCTGTTTGTATTTTTGGCATCGGGATTGGTTGGAAGCACTCCCTCCTGGACAGCCGTAGCTGCGCCCTTCCCTGACGTCCCCAGCAGAACTCAATATGTTGGCCGCACCCCCCTGATGTGAGGCGGGGTTGCTGGGAAAATCAAGCCCGGCCACGCAGCAGGGGCGCGAGACCCATCGGCGTGGCAGGGCTTGACTTCAGAGTTCGCGACGGGATCAGGTGTGGCCCCGGCGCTTCATCTATCCCCTGTTTTCCGGGCGCCATTCTGGCGTAGGAACCTCAATGATAGTCATCTGAGCCTCGGGCTCAAAGGGGACTGCGGTGTTTAATATGTCTTCAGCCCCGATTTTTAGAGATTCCAGCAATTTTTCTTGCGTTTTTTCCTGGGCATTGACGCCGGGCAGATCGATAAGCCAACCGATCCACCATTTACCGCTCTTCTTGATCATCGCCCTGAATTTCATTCTTTCACCCATGGAATATCGAGATCTTTACAAATATTTCTGGCCAACTCGTCCACTATTTCGGTATGACGGGGCACCAAAGTTTTAAAGTTTCCTCTTTGATAGATGGAATGCCGCCGACCCTCCCTGAGTAGGAAAGCCCCATGAGCAATGAGATGCCTGATTAAAGTTTTACGCTTCACCTAACACCGAAGTAATACAACCATCTGGTCTCACACTTTTTTTCCCCGGAAAGAACTGCTAATTCTAACCGCAAAGCTGTAGGGCAGAATAGCGCAGCGCCTCCCGCCGCCAAAAAATCGGGTGAGATCTCACTTATGCCGCAATTTATTCCCTTGGCGGAATATGATAATTATTTGAAGTCTAGAGATGGCATAATGGTAATGGCGCGGATGTGAAGTGATATCCCGCATAATCATACCTCATAATTTCCCCGCCCTTCAACACATTTCTTTTACGACCCTAATAGATTCTTCGATTTTATTAAACAGCTCTTTTAGTTCATCATAATTATTTGGTTTAATGTTCATCCATGATTTGTTTCTTTCTCCAAATATCTCCCTTACCTTTGTTTCGGCTGGTGTATTTTCTAAAAGTTTAAACCAAGGCCATGCAAAAAAACCCCTTGCGCTTGATGTAAGACCAATAAATGTATTTTTTGGTCTATAATTTTTTAAACATATATTTAAATTCAATTCAACTTTACTCCCTTTTTTAAATTGTAGTATTAAATCTTCGTCTTTCTCTAATTCATTTATAAATTCTCTTATTCCTTCTACAATATTATCTTCATTGTACTTTATCAGATGTGCATAATATTTTTCATAATTAATATCATCTATTTTATCTTCTTTCTTATTATTTTTTCCTTCTACATTTAGAGAATTGCATTTATTATCTTCTAATACAATATCATTTTTCCCTATGAATTCAAATTCAGGTATTTCTTTCCATGAAATGCCATGTGCTTCAAGTCTCCTCCTTCTTTCATGGGGAATCCTATTTGCAATAATCATTAATTCAATAAAATCTGTAGGATTTTTTTCCTTATATTCATCATAATAATCCAATATTTTATATGTATGATTTCTATCCAAAGTTCCTTTTTGCAATTCAACAATTAATTTTGATCCACGCTTATCTTCAAATAAAAGATCAAACACATAATTACCTATGCTATATTGTCTTGCAATGAGCTTCAATCCCTTTTCGCCCAAATATTTTTCAGGATCGCTGCTTATCGCGTCTTCCATCATCTTTTCGGTTACCATACCTGCCTCCTCCGAGAGTCGAAGATAGCCTCATAATACAAAAAAAACCCCGCCTCGTTCAAGGGGCGGGGTGGAGGAAAATAATTCCGGCGGCGTCCTACTTTCCCACGCAGGAAGTGCGCAGTATCATTGGCGTGGCCGGGCTTAACTTCCGAGTTCGGGATGGGATCGGGTGTGGCCCCGGCGCTATGGCCACCGGAAACTCTCTGTCAGGTTTCAGGTCAGGTTGTCAGACAAGCGAATCAGAGAGAAGTCTTTAGAAATTTCCGAAGGCAAGGGAAGTGGTCAAGCCGCCCGGCCGATTAGTACCAGTCGGCTGAACACATTGCTGTGCTTACACCTCTGGCCTATCAACCTCGTGGTCTACGAGGGGCCTTTGGGGACTTACGTCCGGGAGAGCTCTTCTTGAGGTCGGCTTCCCGCTTAGATGCTTTCAGCGGTTATCCGGTCCGAACATAGCTACCCGGCGCTGCGCCTGGCGGCACAACCGGAACACTAGAGGT
>CAYZOP010000005.1:0-211623 GCA_964480485.1 uncultured Desulfobacterales bacterium
CCACCACGTCGCCGATGGTGTAGTTGCGCACGTGGCCCATGTGGATGCGGCCGGACGGATACGGGAACATCTCCAGGACGTAATATTTAGGACGGCCGGGGTCGGCGGCGGCTTCAAAGAGGCGGCGGTCCTCCCAGATCTTCTGCCACTTCTCCTCCACCCGGCGGGGTTCGTAACGGGGCAGCATGGGGCGCTCCTGGCTGTGCAGACGGTCCTGGGGGAAGGGGCAGGAAGCCGCAGGGTCCTGATTCCCTTCCCTACCCTTTGCCCCCGTCCTGAAGGGAGAGAAGTGGCCGGCAGGCCGGGCCCATGAGTCCCTGGCGGCCTCTCTCCGGGGAAAAGGGCGGGGGCGGCCGGGGACCTTGGGGCTCTGCCCTCCCCTCCAAAATAAATAAAAACTTTATCACACAATCTTTCTACTTGGGAGGGTTTTGGGGGGGTTCGGTCCGTTTACCCCCGGCGGCGGCTGCAATCCGCCTTGAATTTTGCTGCGGTTCTGATACCTTTGCGGTAGCCATGCCCCTGGTGAGCGTCGTCATCCCCACCTATAACCGGGCCGGCTGGGTTATCCAGGCCGTGGATTCGGTTCTGGCTCAGACCTTTTCTGACTTTGAACTCCTGGTGGTGGACGACGGCGGCTGCGACGCCACCCTGGAGGCCCTGGCGCCCCGGCGGCGCCGACTGGTGTATCTGAAGACCCGGCGCAACCGCGGGGTGGCCGCGGCCCGCAACCTGGGCGCGGCCGCCGCCCGGGGCCGGTGGTTGGCCTTCCTGGACTCCGATGACCTGTGGCGGCCGGAGAAACTGGCCCGGCAGCTGGTTTTTCTGGCACGGCACCCGGAGTGGCAGATTTGCCAGACGGATGAAATCTGGATCAGGAACGGCAGGCGGGTCAACCCGCCCCGGACCCACCAAAAACGGGGCGGCAGGATCTTTCTGGAGTCGTTGGCCCGTTGCCTGGTGAGTCCTTCAGCGGTGATGCTGAGCAAGGCCCTGTTTGCCGAGATGGGGGGCTTTGACGAGAGCCTGCCGGCCTGCGAGGACTATGACCTGTGGCTTAGGATCGCCTGGCGCCGGGAAATCGGCTTGGTGCCCGAGCCCCTGGTGGTGAAGCGGGGCGGCCACCCCGACCAGCTCTCCCGGGCGTGGGGGCTGGACCGCTGGCGCATCCGGGTGTTGGAGAAGCTCTTGCGGCAGCCCGGACTCCCCGGGGCCTACCTGGAGGCGGTGCGGCAGACTCTGGCAGAGAAATGCCGCATTTACGCCCAAGGCTGCGCCAAAAGGGGGCGGCTGGCCGAGGCGGCCCGCTACCTGAGGACGCGGGCGGAGCTGAGGACATGAGCACCTTCTCGGTTGCCGTCCCCAACGGCGGGACCGTCACCTTGTTCCCCCAGGATTGCCTGGCGGGGCTGCGGGACCAAGGGGCGGCGCACTCCGTGGATGTGGTGGTAACCTCCCCGCCGTACAACATCGGAGTGGCCTACGCCACCTATGATGACCGCCGGCCCCGGCGGGACTACCTGGACTGGCTGCGGGAATTGGGGCGGGAAATCAGGCGGGTCCTCAAAGATGACGGCTCCTTCTTTCTGAACGTGGGGGGCAAGCCCACCGATCCCTGGATGCCCTTTGATGTCCTGACGCAGATGCGGGAGCTCTTTGTGCTCCAGAATGTCATCCACTGGGTCAAGTCCATTGCCATCGACCATGGGGGGGCCGGGGCGACCGCCTGGGGCCACTACAAACCCATCGCCGGGGAGCGCTTTCTCAACGACTGCCAGGAATATGTCTTTCACCTCACCAAGACCGGCCGGGTGCCGCTCAGACGCCTGGCCGTGGGCGTACCCTATGCCGATAAGTCCAACATCCGCCGCTGGAAAAGGGCCCGGCAGGACAAACGGTGTCGGGGCAACACCTGGTTCATCCCTTATGAAACCATCCAGAGTCGGGAGCGGGAACGGCCGCACCCGTCCTCTTTTCCGGTGAAGTTGCCGGAAATGTGCATCAAGCTCCACGGGCTGGAAAAAGTTGATCTCGTCCTGGACCCCTTCATGGGCATTGGCACCACGGCCCTGGCCTGTTTGCGGCTGGGGGTCTCCTGCCTGGGGTTTGAGATCGATCCCCGGTATTTTCGCACCGCGGTGGAGAGAATAGAGCGGTTTGTCCAGGCTCAACCACATTTCAGGAGGGAATATGGAGCTCTATGAAGCCATCATGAATCGGCGCAGCCATCGGTTTTACAAACCCGACCTGCCGCCCCGGGAGGTGCTGGAGAAGGTCATCCAGGCGGCCCTTTGGGCCCCCTCGGGCACCAACGCCCAGGCCTGGGAGATCGATGTGCTCACCGGGCGCTTCCGGGACGAGTTCGTGGAGCGGGCGGCCCACTGCATCGCCCAGATGCGGGACCTCATGAAAGCCGCCAATGTGCCGGAAAAAGGCCAGGAACTGGTCATCAAGTTCTTCCAGAACCTGGGGGGCGCGCCGGTGGTCATCGCGGTGACCGTCTACAAGACCGCCGACCCCGGGATGATGGAGGCCAACATCCAGTCCGGCGCCGCCCTCATGCAAAACCTGTTGCTGGCGGCCCACGCCGAGGGGCTGGGCACCTGCTGGATGACCGGCCCCAAGTTCGTGGCCGACGAACTTCTGGACTACCTGGGGAAACCCGACCAGCACCTCTTGGCCATCACCCCCATCGGCTACTCCGCCAAAGAGCCGCCGGTGCCGCCCCGCAAAGACCGCCCGGTCAGGTGGCTGGGGTTTTAAGGAGAGGTTAAGAGATTGCGGGGGAGGGCAGGGGCCTTGAAGCCCCCGGCCCTTCCCTTGCCAGCCATACCACCCACAACCGGAGCGTCATGTGAAACCTGTGGAAGAACAGCTCGCCCTCATCAGCAAGGGCGTGCAGGAGATCATTCGGGAAGAAGAGCTCAAAGACAAACTGGTGCGCTCGCTCAAGACCGGCGTGCCCCTCCGGGTGAAGGCGGGGTTTGACCCCACCGCGCCGGACCTCCACCTGGGGCACACGGTGCTCATTCAGAAGCTCAAGCATTTCCAGGACCTGGGGCACCAAGTGATCTTTCTCATCGGCGACTTTACGGGGCTCATTGGCGACCCCTCCGGCAAAAGCGAGACCCGGCCGCCCCTGACCGAGGAGGAGGTGAAGGCCAACGCCGCCACCTACGAGCGCCAGATCTTCAAGGTGCTGGACCCGGAAAAGACGGTCATCGACTTCAACAGCCGCTGGATGAAGCCCATGGCCGCCCAGGACCTCATCCGGCTGGCGGCCCGGCACACCGTGGCCCGGATGCTGGAACGGGACGACTTCCATAAGCGCTACCTGAGCCAAACCCCCATCGCCATCCATGAATTCCTCTACCCCCTGATCCAGGCCTACGATTCCGTGGCCTTGCACGCCGACGTGGAGTTGGGGGGGACGGATCAGAAGTTCAACCTCCTGGTGGGCCGGGACATCCAGCGGGAGTACGGCCAGGAGCCTCAGGTGGTCATCACCCTGCCGCTGTTGGAGGGCCTGGACGGCGTGCAGAAGATGAGCAAGTCCCTGGGGAACTACGTGGGCATCGACGAGCCCCCCCGGACCATGTTCGGCAAGCTCATGAGTCTGCCGGATGCCTTGATGCTGCGTTACTATGAGCTGTTGAGCGACATCTCGCCCGCCGATCTGGCCCGCCTGGCCCGGGACCTGGAAAGCGGCGCCCAGCACCCCCGGGACGCCAAGGAGGAGCTGGCCAAAGAGATCGTGGCCCGCTACCACGGGGGGGCCGCTGCTGAGCAGGCGGCGGCCGAGTTCGCCCGCGTTTTTCGGGAGCACGGCCTGCCGGAGGAGATCGGGGAGATTACCCTGGCCGTTGTGGGCCCGGCGGACGCCCTGCTGCCCAACGTCATCGCCGCCGCCGGCCTGGCGGCTAGCACTTCCGAAGCCCGACGCCTCATCAGACAGGGCGGGGTTAAGCTGGACGGCGAGAAAATTTCGGATATAAGCCGGAAATTGCCGCTCCGTCAGTCATTTTTGTTGCAGGTGGGCAAAAGAAGGTTCAAGCGCGTGAGGTTGCAAGCCGATACGTAAGGAGGGAGCAAGCAGTCGCCCGTGAAGGTGAGGAAGCATGGCGCGCCGGCCTTACTTGATCTTGGCCGTACTGGTTTTCTGGTGCCTGGCGGTGCAAATCTGCGCCGTGGGTCGAGCGGCCGGCCTGATGACCGCCAAGCCGGCGTGGGCCGGGTCCACAGCTCCATCTCAGGCGTCCTCCGCCCCTGGTGAGGTCTTTGGCCGCGCGCCTCGGGCCGCCCCATCCGCCAAGCCTCCCGCGGCTGACAACCCCGGGCTGGGAAACGTTTTCCGCTTTCTGGCCGGGGGATTGCTGGCCGGTTGTCTCTGGTCCCGGCTCTTTGGCTATCCCTTTTATTCCTACTGGCCCGACGAGCCCTTCCCCCTGGGTCTGCTGGATCTCACCGTGGTGGCCACCTTTGGCTATCTTGGCTACCTGGCGGTCTCCCGCCGGCTGGAGTCCCGGATGCCCCAAGGCTTCACCCGCCGGTTCAGCAAACCCGAACCCCATCCTGTGCCTCTGGAGGTGGACGAAGCGGCCAAGCCTGGGCTGGTGCACATCGCCGCCCGGGATCCCACCTTTACCCTGGAGGCCTTTGAAAGCCACGTCAGGGGTCTGATCCACGACCTGCACGGCGCCTGGAACCGGCAGGACCTGGAGCCGTTGCGCCCCCGGCTCTCGGGAAATCTCCTGGGATTTCTCCAGATGGGCCTCAGGATTCTCGCCCTGCGGCAGGAAATCAGCCGGCTGGAAAATCTAATGCTGCGGCGGCTGGCCATCGTGCAAGCCGAGGGACGGGGCCAGCAAGAGTCCATTACCGTGCGGTTTGAAGGGCAGGTCCTGGACTATGTGTTGCAAAGCGGGAGCTTCAGACTCCTCTCCGGCAGCCTGACCTACCCCGTCGAGTTGAAAGAGTTTTGGCGGTTTGAACGGTCCGGTCCCGGAGGGAACTGGCAGCTCCAGGATATCGTGGATTACTGAGGCTTGGACGGGTGGGTTTCCCGGTGGCGCCCCCGACGCCGCCGGGGACGGCGCCGACGGGATCCTTCTGCCTGGACCGATAGGGCCTCGGGGGCCGGCAGATCCTCAGGCAGGGTTTCCAGGGGGGATTCCAGCAGGCGGTGGCAGAAAGAGGCGTTGGGATAAGCGGCCAGGCGGGTCAGGCGCCCCGGCGCCGGCCGATGACGTTTGGCATAGTGCGCCAGGGCCCCGGCGATGGCCAGGATGTGCACCACCTCCTCCTGCCGCTGTCGGGGAAATTCGATGACTCCCAGAGCCTCCCGGGCTTTTTCGCTGATAAGGCCCCGCACGTCCTTGGCATCCTCCGGCCAGGGTTCCGCTTCCAGGTAGGGAAGGAGAAACAGGGCCCAGATGATGCCTTCCGGCACCAGCCTGCCGGCCCCGGTGATCCGGTCCAGTCGCTGGGCCAGGTTGAGCAGGCGGGCCTCCCCGGCGGGGCCCAGGCGACCCTGCCAGCCGGGAAAGATGGCGTAAAACAGGCCGCTTGCCAGCATGAGTTCGAAGAAAGGCCGGCTGGCCCCCCCCTTCAGGTCCCGGAGCAGTTCATCCCGCACCCGGGCCGGGGGGCATTGCCGGATGAGTTCGCCCTGCACCCTGATCTGTTCCCAGGCTCGGGGGTCGATGCGAAAGCCGGTGCGGGCCGCGTGACGAAGCACCCTTAGCATCCGCACCGGGTCCCGAACAAAACGCACCGCCGGGTCCCCGATGACCCGGATGTAACCCTGCCGCAAATCTTCCAGGCCGCCCACGTAATCCACCAGGGAAAAATCCCCGATGTTGTAAAACAAGCCGTTGATGGTAAGGTCCCGGCGCTGGGCGTCTTCGGCAGGCGTGCCGTAGGTGGGGTGTTTGGCCCCCGAAGGTTCTTGTTCCGCATCGAACTCCGACCGGCAGCGGAAGGTGGAGACTTCCACGATCTTGCCACCCCGAAAGAAAACCTGCACCAGGCGAAAACGCCGGCCGATGATGCGGCTGTTCCGGAAGAGCTTGCGGATCTCCCCCGGACGGGCGTCGGTGGCCACGTCAAAGTCCTTGGGCAACTTTCCCAGCAGCAAGTCCCGGACGCTGCCGCCCACCAGGTAGGCTTTGTACCCGGCGTAATGCAGGCGGTAAAGGACTTTCAGGGCCTCCACGGAGACATCCTTGCGGGACAGGTTGTGCTCCGACCGGGGAACGATGCGCGGGATGAGGGCCTCTGATTCTGGAGGCTGGGACAACATGCCTTAATTATAGTGAATTTTCTCATATCCTTAAGCAATATTTTCAACAGGGGCTGATATGGACTGGAGGTGCCGGATTTAAGCAAAGCCCTGACCGCCGTGTCTTGCTTCCCTCCCAGTCCGACGCCGGAAGGAAAAATTCCGCGACAAGGCCTGAGCCGGGAACGAACCGTGCCCGAATCCGAGTCATGAACTTCCGGGGAGGAGGCTGTCTGCCTCGGGGCCAGTGAGCTTCCCCTCCAGAAGCGGTTGACATTCCGGCGTGATCCAGGTAATTCTAAGGTGTTGGCAACTTTGAAAAAAGGCTGGGTTTCTCCGGGATTGGCAGGAAGGCGCCTCATTTTGGCGGTGGCGACGCTGGGAGGGGTGGGACGTCTGCCCCTGGCCCCCGGTACCTGGGGGTCCCTGGCGGCCCTGCCCATATGGTGGGCCTTGAGCCCCCTGGGCCTCGGGGGGTATGGCCTGGTCTGGCTGGCGATGCTGGCGGTGGGCCTGTGGGCGGCGGACCGGGCGGTCGGCCATTTGGGACACCGGGATGATCCGGCCGTCGTTATCGACGAGGCGGTGGGGCAGTTGGTGGCCCTGGCCGCCGTGCCTCCTTCCTGGCTCAACGCCCTCCTGGGTCTGACGATCTTCCGGGCCTTGGACATCGTCAAGCCCTGGCCCATCAGGACTCTGGAACGACTCCCGGGTGGCGCCGGGGTGATGGCTGACGACCTGGCCGCCGGCGGCCTGGCGTGGGTGGTGGTGCAGGTGGTGCTGATATGGCGTGGGGGAGGGGGCTAAGGGGCGGCGGGCCCTTGCCCCTTCCCCTCCTCCCCCATTCCGCAGGGGATATTTCATCCAGCTCTAAAGAGTTGGGAGGGGGGCCGCGGGGGGAGGGGAGGGAGCGACGCTCCCTGGCCCTTCCCGGTAAAAACCGCAACTATGGCTGATGAGCGACTGGAAGAGGCGGTGGGGAGGTTGCTTCGGGAGCGAGGACTGACCCTGGCAGTGGCCGAGTCTTGCTCCGGCGGCCTCATCTGCCACCGGATTACCAACGTCCCCGGCTCCTCCGACTATTTTTTGGGCGGGGTGGTGACCTACAGCAACCGGGCCAAGATGGACCTTCTCCGGGTTACCTCAGAGACCCTGGCCGGCCACGGAGCGGTGAGCGCCGAGACCGCCCGGGCCATGGCCGCCGGGGCTCGGGAGCTGTTTCGGGCTTCGGTGGGCCTGGCCGTCACCGGCATCGCCGGCCCCAGCGGCGGCACTCCTGCCAAGCCGGTGGGCACCGTCTTCATCGCTTTGGCCCAGGCCGCCGGGGTGGGGGCCAGGCAGTTTCTTTTCAGCGGCAGCCGGGAGGAGATCAAGGCCGCCACCGCCGAGGCGGCCCTGGCATGGCTGCACCAGGAACTCTTCCATGCTCCGGACCTTTCTCGCCATTGACCTGCCGGCCGGCCAGCGGCCTACCCTGGAGCGCCTCACCGGTGAGTTGAAAAAGAGCGGCGCTCAGGTCAAGTGGGTGCCGGTGGGCAATGTCCACCTCACCCTGAAATTCTTCGGGGATGTGAGCGAAGCCCAGGCGGTGGAGATCGCCCGGGTCGCCGCCCCCATTGCCCAAACCCGGAGTCCTTTCCAGCTCCGGCTGTCCCAGGCCGGGGCCTTCCCCACCCTGAGGAGTCCCCGGGTGGTGTGGGTGGGGTTGGCCGGTGAACTGGGACCCTTGAAGGCGCTGCACCAAGAACTGGAAATCGCTTTTGAAGGGCTGGGATTTCCCCGGGAGGACCGCGCCTTCGCGCCCCACCTCACCCTGGGACGGGTGAAAAGCTCTCAGGGACGGGAAGGCCTTGTCCGTCACCTGGCGGTGATGCCGGCCATCAACGGGGAACCGTTTTGGGTCAGGGAAATCGTGCTGTTTCGCAGCACGCTGACGCCCACGGGAGCCATCTACACGCCCCTGAAGGTGATGCCGTTGGGCGGTAACCACTGATGAATGGGAACAAAGGATCAGTTTTCAGCAGGGGGAGGACAGCGACAGGTATCCGCTTGCCTGGACGGCGGCTGTTAGCGTCTGCAGCCTGGAGATGGAATAATCATGGTGGCGGGAGGTGCGGCGCTTACCCGATCTAAAGGCTTTGAGCGCACCCGGAAAGAACGGAAACCCTGCGATTCATCCTGCAGAGGCCATTGAAGGGAGTGGTTGGGGAAACGCTGGAACCATGTGTGAAACGGTTTAGCCAATCGGTGGGATGCCATTCGCATAATAACAACGTACGATGACAATGCTGATAAAGCGAACATAGCACGTTTAGGTGGGAAAGAATAACATACAATATTTGGCAAGAATGTCAATATAACGTTTGTTGTAAATAGCGGTGGCGTTGGATTTGATTATGAAAAAGCCGTTTAATCTTTGAAAGCCATCATGGCTTTCCGATAATTATAAGATATTTGCTGCAATGATTGGGAAAATGAACCAAAACCATCGCCAAGAAAGAGGACACTCCATGACCACGCCGGACGTGGCCGACAAGGCCAAGGCCCTGGCCCAGGCCCTGGGTCAGATCGAGAAGCATTACGGCAAGGGCGCCATCATGCGCCTGGGCGAAGACGAAAAGATCGAGGTGCCGGTGATTCCCTCCGGCTCCCTGGGGCTGGATGTGGCCTTAGGTATTGGCGGCCTGCCCCGGGGCCGGGTCATAGAGATTTTCGGGCCGGAGTCCTCGGGCAAAACCACCCTGGCCCTGCACGCCATCGCCGAAGCCCAGCGCTTGGGGGGCGTGGCCGCCTTCATCGACGCGGAGCACGCCCTGGACGTGCAATACGCCCGTAAGCTGGGAGTCAAAACCGAGGACCTGCTCATCTCCCAGCCGGACTCCGGCGAGCAGGCTTTAGAGATCGCCGAGATCCTGGTGCGGAGCAACGCCGTGGACGTGGTGGTGGTGGACTCGGTGGCCGCGCTGGTGCCCCGGAGCGAAATCGAGGGCGACATGGGCGACGCCCAGATGGGTTCCCAGGCCCGGCTCATGAGCCAGGCGTTGCGGAAGCTCACCAGCGCCATCAGCAAGACCCAGACCGCCATGATCTTCATCAACCAGATCCGCATGAAGATCGGCCAGCTCTTCGGCAACCCGGAGACCACCACCGGCGGCAACGCCCTGAAGTTCTATGCCTCCATGCGCCTGGACATCCGCCGCATCAGCGCCATCAAGGAGGGGGACGAGGTCATTGGCTACCGCACCCGGGTCAAGGTGGTGAAGAACAAACTGGCGCCGCCCTTCCGGGAGGCCGAGTTCGACATCGTCTTCGGCCAGGGCCTGTCCCGGGAAGGGGAAATCCTGGACATGGCGGTGGACGCCAGCCTTATCACCAAAAGCGGTGCCTGGTACAGCTTCGGCACCGAGCGGCTGGCCCAGGGCCGGGAAAAGACCAAGACCTATCTTAAGGAGCATGGTGACTTCACCGCCGACCTGGAGCGCCAGCTTCGGGGCCTGCACGGCTTGGTGCCCCCGATCCCGGCATCGGCAGCCGTTGAAGACCTGCCCCTGGAACAGGAGGCGCCATGAACAGCCGGGACGTGCGGGAGACCTTCCTCGCCTACTTTGCCGGCCAGGGGCACACTGTGGTGCAAAGCTCTTCCCTGGTGCCCCACGGAGACCCCAGCCTGCTCTTCACCAACGCCGGCATGGTGCAGTTCAAACGCTGCTTCCTGGGCGAAGAACAGCGGCCCTACACCCGGGCGGCCAGCTCCCAGAAGTGCGTCCGGGCCGGGGGCAAGCACAACGACCTGGAAAACGTGGGCTACACCGCCCGGCATCACACCTTCTTCGAAATGCTGGGAAATTTCTCCTTCGGCGACTACTTCAAGGCCGGGGCCATCGAGATGGCCTGGGAGCTCCTGACCGAAAAATACCGCCTGCCCAAGGAACGCCTCTGGGCCACGGTCTTCTATGATGATGACGAGGCCGCCCAACTCTGGCAGCAAATCGCCGGCCTGCCCCCGGAGCGCATCGTCCGTCTGGGAGAGAAAGACAATTTCTGGGCCATGGGCGACACCGGGCCCTGCGGGCCCTGCTCCGAGATCATCATCGACCAGGGCGAAGCCATGGCCTGCGGCCCCAACTGCGGCATCGGCCAATGTGAATGCGACCGCTATCTGGAAATCTGGAACCTGGTGTTTATGCAGTTCAACCGCAGCGCCAAGGGTGAGCTCACGCCGCTGCCCAAGCCCAGCATTGACACCGGCATGGGCTTGGAAAGACTGTGCGCCATCATCCAAGGGGTGAAGAGCAATTTCGACACCGATCTCTTGCGACCCGTCATCGGCCGGGTGGAGGAGCTGGCCGGCTTTCCGTACGGCCAGGACCGGGAAAAGAACGTGGCCTTCCGGGTGCTGGCCGACCACAGCCGGGCCACCGCCTTTCTCCTCGCCGACGGTGTCCTCCCCAGCAATGAGGGACGGGGCTATGTGCTGCGGCGCATCATGCGCCGGGCCCTGCGCTTCGGCCGCCTGTTGGGCCTGAAGACTCCGTTCTTTCCGGCGGTGGTGGCCAAGGTGGTGGAGCTCATGGGGGGCGTGTACCCTGAATTGAAGAGCGCCCAGAACATCATGACCCAGGTGGTGCGCGGCGAAGAGGAGCGGTTTGCCGACACCCTGGACCACGGCCTGAAACTGCTGGCCGAAGAGTTGGAAAACCTCAGGGTTAAAAAGACCGACACCCTCCCCGGCGAGGTGGCTTTTAAGCTCTACGACACCTATGGCTTTCCTCTGGACCTGGTGCAGGACGCCCTCAGGGAGGCTGGCTTGGGATTGGACGTGGCGGGCTTTGAGGCGCAGATGAAGCGTCAGCGGGAGGCCTCCCGGGCCGCCTGGCGCAGCGCCGGCGAAGAGATCCCCGAGGTCTATCAAGAGCTGAGCTCCTGGCCGCCCACCCGTTTTCTGGGTTACGACGCCCTGGAGGCGGACAGCACCATCCTGGCCCTCATCCGCCACGAAACCGCCGGTGATCAGGCCCAGGCCGGAGAGGAAGTGGAAGTGGTGACCACGGCCACCCCCTTTTACGGGGAAGCCGGCGGCCAAGTGGGCGACACCGGCTGGATCACCGGCGACGGCTGGAAGATCGAAATCACCAACACCCAGAAACTGCCCAATGACCTCATCGTCCACCAAGGCGTAGTGGCGGAAGGCGTGGTCAAGGTCAACGACCCGGCGCACCTGGCGGTGGACCAAGGCCGCCGGCGCCAGATCGCCCGGCACCACACCGCCACCCACATCCTCCAGGCCCTCCTCCAAAAGCACCTGGGCACCCATGTCAAGCAGTCGGGGTCTCTGGTAACGCCGGAGCGCCTGCGCTTTGACTTTACCCACTTTGCCCCCATCAGCCGGGAGGAGCTGGAGGCCCTGGAGCTGGAGCTGAACCAGGCGGTGGCCGACAACCGGCCGGTGGAGGTGGCCCTGCTCAGCATGGAGGAGGCCCTGGCCAGTGGCGCCATGGCCCTGTTCGAGGAAAAATACGGCGACCGGGTGCGCCTGGTGGCCATCCCCGAGTTGAGCAAAGAGCTGTGCGGCGGCACCCATGTGAGCCGCACCGGTGAGCTGGGTCTGGTGAAGATCGTGGGCGAGGCCGGAATCGCCGCCGGCATCCGGCGGCTGGAGGCGGTCTGTGGACCGTTGGCCGTGCGGCTCGTCCAGCAGGAAGAAGAGGAGTTGGCCCAGGCCGCGGCCCTTCTCAAGGCGGGCAGAGGCGAACTGACGGAACGCCTGCAGAAAGTCTTGAAGCGCGTCCGGGAGCTGGAAAAGCAAGTGGAGACCCTGAAGAGCAAACTGACCGCCGCCCAGGCCGGCGACCTCCTGGAGCAGGTGCGCCAGGTGGATGGCGTCAAGGTCCTGGCCCTGGAGGTGGAAGCCCCCGACCCCAAGGGCTTGCGGGAATTTGCCGCCAAGCTCCTGGACCGCCTGCAAAGCGGCATCGTGGTTCTGGGAAGCCGGGCCGACGACAAGGCCCTGCTCATCGCGTTGGTCACCAAGGACCTTACCCCCCGCTTCAGCGCCGGGGAGATTATCCGGGAACTGGCGCCCCTGGTGGGCGGCAGCGGCGGCGGCCGGCACGACATGGCCCAGGCCGGCGGCCCAAAGAAGGAAAAGCTCCCTCAGGCCCTGAACCAGGCCCTGGAGGTGGTGGCCCGGAAGGCCCGGGGCTGAGAATCTTCTTTGGCCACAGGCACGTTGGGGCACCGGAGCTGCGCTTGCACCATCCCCACATCCCTGGCCCGTCCCCCTGGGGGGCGGGGAGAGCCAATGCGGCTTCAGGGCAATATTGAAAAACGGTAGTGCGGTGCGGGGTTGACCGCCGTGGAAGAAAGATTCCTCCGGAAGCTGGTTGAGTTGGCCGGCCAGATCAGCTCCTCTCTGGATCTGGACCGGGTGTTGCACCGGGCCATGCAGGCGGCCGAGGAACTGCTCCAGGCCGAGGCCAGCTCCATCTTCCAGATGGATGAAGCGCGGGGGGACCTGTTCTTCCGGGTGGCCCGGGGCGAAAAGGCCGAACAGGTAAAAGAGATCCGCATCAAGCTGGGGGAGGGCGTGGCCGGCTGGGTGGCAGCTCACCAGACCCCGCTCATCGTGGCCGATACCCGGGTGGAACCCCGTTTTAACCCAGGGGTGGACGCCCGGTCCGGCTTCACCACCCGCAATATCCTGTGCGTCCCCCTGACTCACCGGGAGCAGCTGTTGGGGGTAATCCAGGTGCTTAACAAGCGCCCCCCCGCCACCTTCGACTTCCACGACCAGGAATTGCTGACGCTCCTGGCCAACCAGATCGCCGTGGCCCTGGAAAATGCCCGCAGTTACGAACGCATCGAGCATCTCCTGGCGGAGGTGGTGGACACCCTGTCCACCACGGCGGAATTCCGGGACCCTTACACCGCCGGTCATCAGCGCCGGGTGGCCAAGCTGGCCACCGAAATCGCCCGGGAGCTGGGGCTGTCCCCCGGCGTGCGGGAGGGTCTTAGGGTGGCAGGACTCCTGCATGACATCGGCAAAGTGGCGCTGCCGGCGGAGATCCTCAGCAAACCCGGGCGTCTCAGCGATCTGGAGATGAGCCTGGTCAAGACCCACTCTCAGACGGGTTATGAAATCCTGAAAGGCATCCGGTTCCCCTGGGAGATCGCCCGGGTGGTCCTCCACCATCACGAGCGCCTGGACGGCTCTGGATATCCCGGAGGATTGAAAGACCAGGAAATCGAGCTGGAAGCCCGCATTCTGGCGGTGGCCGACGTGGTGGAGGCCGTAGGCTCCCACCGTCCCTACCGCCCCAGCCTGGGCTTCGACACGGCCCTGGAAGAGATCCGCCGCCACCAAGGTGACCAGTTTGACCCTGAAGTGGTGGAAGCCTGCCTGAAAGTCTTCAAAAAAGGGTTCCGCTTCGACTGAGCGACCCCAGGGACCCTCTGTCAGGGCAAGCCATCCTCAAACCCTGGGACCGGCAGACCTGCCCCCTCTTGCACCTTGAGGCACCTTATCCGGCTCATGCTGTCCACCGAGGGGGAAACCGCGGCCTCCGGGCGGTCATTGAGGCCTCTGCCCAGGGCGTGGCAAACCTGCCCTGGAAACCGCGAGGCCCAGCTTGCGCCTTACCCCTTGGCTTTTTGACCATGGACAACCCGGCCCACAGAGCAGGCGGGCACCCCGGCCCTTCCCCTGGCGGGGAGGGAAAAACGACCAGCGACCCAAGGTGGGGGAGTCTTGGAAGACGGGACTAGCTCAGCTCTTCTCCGGTCAAGACCTTCAGGGCCTGCAGATACTTGCCCCGGGTGTTGGCGATGACCTCGGGAGGCAGCGGGGGGGGCGGCGGCTGCTTGTTCCAGTTGAGGGACTCCAGGTAGTCCCGCAGATACTGCTTGTCGTAGCTCTTTTGGGCGCGGCCCGGGGCGTAGTCGTCCTTGGGCCAGAAACGGGAGGAGTCCGGAGTCAGCACCTCGTCGATGAGGATGAGGCGGTCGCCGGCCAAGCCGAACTCGAACTTGGTGTCCGCCAGGATGATCCCCCGGGGCTCGGCCCAGGCGCTGGCCTTGGTGTACAACGCCAGGCTGAGGCGGCGCACTTGCTCGGCCAGCTTAAAGCCGATGGCGGCCGCGGCCTGTTCAAAGGTGATGTTCTCGTCGTGGGTGCCCAACTCGGCCTTGGTGGAAGGGGTGAAAATGGGTTCCGGCAGCCGGGCCGACTCGGTAAGTCCCGGGGGCAATGGGATGCCGCACACCGTGCCGCTTTGGCGGTACTCGGCCCAACCCGAGCCCGCCAGATACCCCCGGACGATGCACTCCACCGGGAGGGGCCGGCACTTCTTGACCAGCATGGTCCGGCCTGCCAGCACCTCGCGATGGGGCTGGCAGACTGGGGGGAAGTCTTCCACGTCCAGACTGATAAGGTGGTTGGGAGTAACGTCCGCCAGGTGCCGGAACCAGAAAGCCGAAAGCCGGGTGAGGATGCGGCCCTTGTCGGGGATGGGGTCGGCCATGACCACATCGAAGGCCGAAATGCGGTCAGTGGCCACCAGCAGCAAGCGGTCTCCCAAATCGTAGATATCCCGCACTTTGCCTTGGTGGCGGGGTCCCAGTTCGGTAAAATCAGTGGTCAGCACCACAGGGGTCATCGTCTCGTTCTCCCGGCAGGAGAATCCTGGGTTTTAGCGGTTTTCACCCGGGCCAGCTTCGGGGAATACCCCTCGCTCTTGAGCTTGCGGGCTGCCTCTTCCGCCGCGGCCCGGCTGCGGTAGGGGCCCAGACGCACCTGGTATACCGGTTTGCCGCCCGGAGAGGTCTTCATCACTCCCGCGGGAAGCTGCTTCGTCTTGAGCTTCTGGGACAACGCCCGGGCCTGTTCCAGCTTGGTATAACTGGCCAGCAGGACGATGTATTTCTCCTCTTTGCCTGTTGGCGCAACCGGTGGGGGCGGTGACGTGGCCTGGGAGGGCGCCTGGGGCGGGGCCGGCGCCGGGGCTGGCCCGGGCACCGGCCGGAGAGGCTGGGCCGGAGTCCCGCTGGGGGGTGTCCCGGCCTCCGGCACCCGCAACGGCGCCGGCGCCGGCTCGGATGGCGGCGTGCCGGGTTTGGCGCGCCACAGCAGCCGGGAGCCGCCCCATACAAGGAGGACCAACACCAGACCCAAGCCCACGCCATACCACAGACGTGGCGGGGCTTGCTTGAGCCCGGCGGCCAGAGGTTTAAGATCCTCGCTCAATCGGCCGCCATAGCGTTTGCCCTCTTCCCAGAGCCTGCGGGCCATACTGAGCGCGGCGCCCTTGCCGCCGGCTTCCGGGGTTTCCCAGGCATAGCGTTCTTCCCGGGGCGTAGCCCGCCACACCTCCCGGGCTTGGCCCAGGGCTTCCAGAAAGGCCTCGGCGTCGCTCAGCCGATCTTCGGGTTGGGGCGCCAGACAACGGAGAAAGAGGTTCTGGAGCGGGACGGGGATTTCCTCCAGATCCACCGGCGGGGTTTCCAGGCGGTAAGGGAAGGGCTCATCAAAGGTCAAGGGGTAGGGCAGGCTGCCGGCGGTAAGCCGGAATCCCAGAACGCCCAGAGAAAACACGTTGGCTGCCGGGGTTACGTCCTGGCCCCGCAGCACTTCCGGGGACACGTAGGCCTTCAGCTCCAGGTGGCTGAGATCATCTTCCTCCCGGGGCGGGGCGGTAAAGTTGGCCACCTTGACCCGCTCGCCTTCCACCAGGAGGTTGAGCGGGTTGAGGCTCTGGTGGACGAGGCCGAGGCTGTGGGCTGCGGCCAGGCCGCGGCCGATCTGCTCCAGGAGGTGCATGGCCTGGGGAAGCCCATAGCGGGGCAGGCGCCCCAGGCGGGTGAGCAGAGTTTCCCCGGTGAAGGGTTCCAGCACCAGGAAGGCGCCCTCGGCGGTCTCACCGGCATGGTAGGCGGCCAGGATTTGAGCTTGGCGCAGGCGGAAGCCCAGGATGGCCTCCTCCAGCAGGACATCCCGGGCGAGTTCAAAATCAGGGGCCTCCCGGGGGCAGAATTTCAGGCCCACGTCAATTTTCAGCAAACGGTCCTGGGCCAGCCAAACGCCGCCCCAGGGCTCTTCCCGGAGCAGCCGAACCAAGGCGTACCGCTGCCCGATCAGGTGAGGGCTGCCAACATCTCCTCGGACGGTGCTCATGGGCAAGGCCTCGCGGTAACAGTCGAAGTCCGGTGGGGGAGCCAGACTTGGTTGCCGATGCAGACTCTGGGATGTATGAGCGTTACCTTACCTCACCATAGCATAAAAAGCCCTGGGGCAAAAGACCCTTGTCCCGATCCCCGGGCCCCTGGAGGTGAACCTTCGTTGGATACCGCTGGCAAAGTGGGTGTCATTTTGGTAAGCTCATATGAGCTTTTGCCTTTATCGGTGCGCTCATGGCTCTGGCAAATCTCATCACCCTGGCCCGCCTGCCGCTGTTGTTGCTGCTCCTGGTCCTGCTGTTTAGCGGTTCCTCCTGGAGCTGGCAGTTGGCCGGATTGGGGTTGCTCATTCTCCTGTTTCTCATGGACTGGTTTGACGGCTACGTCGCCCGGCTGCGCCATGAGGTTACCGAATTGGGGGCGGTGCTGGACGTCGCCCTGGATCGGGCGGTGGAAAACATCCTCTGGGTGGCTTTCCTGACCCTGGGGCTGGTCCCCTTCTGGGTGCCGGTGATTTTCCTGATCCGCTCCTTCGTCGTGGATGGTATCCGTAGTGTGGCCCTGGCCCAGGGCAAATCCGGTTTCGGCATGATGCACTCGGCCATGGGACGTTTTCTGGTGGCCTCCCGCTTCATGCGGGCCGCATATGGGTTGGCCAAGGGAGTGACCTTCAGTTTCCTTTGGCTCACCCATGCCCTCTCCCTTCAGGCCCCTGCATCGGCGGCGGCCTTGCAGCCGGTCAATGCCGGTCTCATTTTCGTCAGTACCGCTCTGTGCGTGGCGCGTGGCATCCCGGTGCTTCTGGACGGCCGCCTCTACTTTCAGGCCGGGACCGGCTAACCCGGGCTTGGGCACGGTTGCCTGAACAGGGAGAGCGTCTTCGCACTTCTCAAGCCCCCAACCGGTAGTAGTGGGAGCCCCATGATGAGTCAGGTGGCGGCCATCTTCGATGTGGACCGGACCCTGGTAAACGGCTACACCGAGCGCCTGTTTTTTCGGCACCTCCTGGCCAGCGGCCTGCTCTCCGGGCGCAGCGCCCTGGCATTCCTGGCCCGGCTGGCCCTGCATCCCGGCGGGCGCTTTCAGGACAAGTCGTATCTCGCCGGCTTGCAGGTGGAGGGGGTGCGGCATCTGGCGGCGGAGTGCTTTCGGCAGCGCATCCTTCCCCGGTTGAGCGGCCCGGGATTGGCCTGCCTCCGGAAGCACCGGGCTTCGGGCCACCGCATCATCCTGCTCACCGGCTCTCTGGGCTTGCTGCTCAGACCTTTGCAGGGGTTGGCCGGGGCCGAATGGCTCATTGCCACCGAGTTGCAGGAAAACGGCGGCAGGTTCACCGGGGAGATCCGGGGCCTCCATCCCCGGGGACCAAACAAAGCCCGGCTGGTGACAGACCTGGCCCAGCGCCATCGTTTGGACCTGTCCCGGTCCTTCGCGTACGGCGATCACCTGGCTGATATTCCGCTCTTTGAATCAGTGGGGCATCCTGCGGTGGTCAACCCCTGTCGCCGGCTCTCTTTCCTGGCCCGGGAGCGCAGCTGGCCCGTTCTCTACTTTTAAGATCGCCCGGAAACCCCGGAGACCCTGAGGCCGGTCTGTTGGGTCAGACTGGCTTTGCACCTGTTGGAACCGGCGGATTTATGATAAGGATAACCATGCGCCGCCGGCCCGTCCAAAGCCGGTTTTGGGGCACCCTGAGCCCCCGGCGAAGGGGCCGGTGCCTGAAATGACCGGATGTTTGGCTTCCTCAGGATGACCCTGGAGATCAAGCCTGGCTTGCGAGGGGGCTGCCGGTGGCGGTAACCGGCTGCGGGAGGTGTGCATGGATCCGGCTCTGATCAAGCAGCTGAAACAGAAAGTGGAAGAAGAGCTGCGCCAGCGGGAAAAAGCGCTGCTGGAATTCTGGCTGGAAGAGCTGAAAAAGATCGAGGCCAAGCGGCACCGGGACCTGGCTGGACTGCAAACTGATCTCAGGGCCTTGGTGAGCCGCATGGAAACCCGCCTCAGCCGTCTGAAAGGAGGCCACCCGTAACTCCATGTACGAATTGAAAATCGTCACCCAATTTTCCGCCGCCCACCGGCTGGAGAATTTTTACGGGAAGTGCGAGGCCCTGCACGGCCATAATTGGAAGGTGGAGGTCTATCTGCGGGGCGACCGGCTGGACCATGCCGGTCTGGTGATGGACTTCGGCGTGGTCAAGGCCAGAACCCGGGAGGTGCTGGAGGAGATCGACCATAAATTCCTCAATGAATTGCCGGCCTTTCAGAACATGAACCCCTCTTCCGAAAACCTGGCCCGCTACCTGGCGGAACGGCTGGCGGCGGTGTTGAACCAGGAGGGGGTCCGGGTCAGTCGGGTAAGCGTCTGGGAGTCGGACAGCTCCTGCGCCTCATATTTTCCGGAAGCCTGCTGAGGAACGAACCGGCCGCACCGGCTCCCGGGCCGGGGATGGTATGAAGGCATACCTGCTCAAGATCTTTCGCACCCTCTATGAAGAGCGGGTCTTTTCCCTCGTCCTGGCGGTGACCATGCTCGTGCTGGTGAGCGCGGTGAGCTTCACCCTGGCGGAAGAGGGGGAGGGCGGCTGGCTTGAGCGGTTCTTTCTCAGCATGTATTGGGCGGTGGTAACCATCACCACCACCGGCTACGGCGATGTCTTTCCCAAGACCGTGGCGGGCCGTCTGGCGGCGGTGGGCCTGATGTTAGGCGGCTTGGTGAGCATTTCCCTGGTCACCGCCACGGTGGCCTCCATTTTTGTGGGTCGCAAATTCCGTCAGGAGCGAGGCTTGGAACCGGTTAGATGCACGCACCATCTCCTCGTTCTGGGCTGGCAGGAGGAAGGCGAGAGTCTCCTCAACCAGCTCCTGCGCCGGCTGCCCGCGGACATGCCGGTGGTCTTGGTGAACGCCCTCCCGCCGGAGGAACTGGAGAACCTGAAGGGGAGATTTAGACATCGGGCGCTGTTTTATGTCTGGGGTGATTTCTCCCGGGAGGACATCCTGGAAAAGGCCAGCGTTCGGGAAGCCGCCAGGGCGATCATCCTGGGCTGGCGCCAGGAAGGGGAAAGCGCCGCCCAGGCAGACCAACGCACCCTGCTCACCGCTCTGACGGTGAAGTCCCTCAATCCCAAGATCCGCATCCTGGCTGAACTGCACCGTTCGGAGAACCGGCCCTATCTGGAACGCGCCGGGGTGGACGAGGTAATGGTCAGGGGTCAGTATGACAGCTCCCTGATGGCCAGCGCCGTGGGGGCCCCGGGGCTTTTCCGCCTGCTCACCGGGCTGCTTACCGGCGAGGGGCCGGATTTTTGGATGGTGGAACTGCCTCCCCGGTTTCACGGACGCCCGGTGCGGGAGCTGGCCGATTACCTGCGGGAGGAGCATCAGGCCCTGCTCATCGGCCTGTATAGCGAGGTGCGGGCCCTGAAGCTGGAAGACCTGCTGAGCGGCGAGCCCTCGGCCATCGACGATTTTATCCGGCGCAAATTCACTGAAACCGGCATGACCCATCTGTTTGGGCGGGCCAAGGTGGATGTCCAGATCAACCCGCCCGGCCAGCACCTGCTCTCACCCCACCAGAAGGCAGTGGTCATCGCCGCCAGGCAACCGGTGCTGGGATGAACGACCTCTCCTGCTATCAGAAGGTTTTCCTGTTCCAGGACCTGGACCTGGCTGCCCTGGAGGATGTCCTGGCCCTGACGGTCCCCCGGGACTTTGTCGCCGGAGCCGTCATCATCCGGGAGGGGGAGCCGGGGGACAGCATGTTCATCATGGGCAGCGGGGAGGTGGAGATCACCAAGGCCCTGACCTTGGTATTGGAAAAAGACACCCCCAAGGAGCGGGTGATGCTCCGCCTGCGGGCTGAGGACGGCGGCTGTTTCGGCGAGATGGCCCTTCTGGAAAACGAGGTGCGCTCGGCCACGGTGCAGGCCATAACTCCCTGCCGCCTCCTGGAGTTGCAGCGGGATGACTTCCTGGGCTATGTAAAGTCGCACCCGCAGGTGGGTTGTCAGCTTCTGCTGCGCCTGGCCCAACGCCTTTCCGCCTACCTGCGCCGGACCAACCAGGATCTGGTCAAGCTTACCACCGCCCTGGCCATTGCCCTGGGAGGCTGAACCGACGGTCCGGTCGCCTCAGAGCCCGGCATAGGCCCAAAGCCACCCCCCGCCCTTGTCCGCCAGCAGACGCTCCACCTCCTGAAAGCCGGCCGCCAGCAGACGCCGCCCCGCCGCCAAGCGGGTCGCCACACTGTCCTGCTGACCGTCCAGGAGCACCCGGGCCAGCAGGTCGGCCGGCCGGGTGCGCCAGGTGCGCAGGCCCAGGAGCAAAGCCCGCAGGTCGCTCCCCATGACCCGGTGCCGCAGCAGGCTGGGATCGGTGAGCGCGTCAAAACGGTAGTGGCGGGCCTCATCCCAACCCACCCGGTGCAGCGCCGCCCGGCGCAGCAAACAGGGGTAGCAGTAGCCGCAGGCCGCGGCTGCCTGTCCCTGCCAGCGGGAGGCCACAGGCCGGGCGCAGGAGACGCTCAGGGGGGCCAGACGTTTCAAGAGCCCGGGCTCACCGTTCTGGGCCGCCAGTTCCCCCTTGCTCACCCGCTGATAAGGGTTTTCCAGGGGATGGGCAAGGCCGGCCATCCGCCAGAGGCCGGCCACCATTTCCAGGGTGAGGGGATGGGTGGTGCGGGTGCTGTAGGTGCCCAGGCGATTGGGAGTCAGCGGGGGATTCAGGCTGATCCAGCCGTTTTCCGGGACGACCACGGGCATTCCGGGCCCAAAGGCTGCGGCCGCGGACATTGCCAGGGTCAGGTAGAGCAGGGAGCGGCTGCGCAGGGTGAGTTCCGGAGAGCAGCCGAATTGCAGCCTCAGACTCAGGTGGTGGCAGCGCCCCGGACCGAAGTGGTCACTTAGGGCCGCCGCCAGGGCCTGCTGCACCCGGGCCAGTTGCCCGTAGTCATAGTGGCTGACCAACAGCAGGCGTCGGTTGTCGGCGAGGAAGTCCACCGCCCCGGCCAGGGAGTCCAGGCCCCCGGAAAAAAGCAGGACGGCGTCCGGTTTCCAGGGGTGGGGCCAGCGGCCCTTAAGGCCAAGGTTCACCTCCGCCCGCCGGAACTTCACCTGCCAGCGGTCCCCGGTGAGAAAGGTGAGCAGGCGGTTCACAGGCTCGGCCGTCGCCGCGAAGCGGGGGCTGGCCGGCGCCTCCAGGACGATCTCCCTCGTCCAGGCGTCTTTCGCGGCAGCCCGCGCCAGGAACTTGTCCGCCGCCCAGACTCCGATGGCGGTGAGCAAAGCTGCTTGGGCCTCAGCCGCTTCTGCGCCGTGCAGGGCAAGCAGGTGGTGAAGATTGTGATGGATGGGAAGTCCCGGTGTGCCCGGTTCGTCCAGGTGGAAGACGGAGGCGCCTGCGCCCGGTGAGATCCGGCGCTCCCCCGGGGCCTGGAGCAGAATGCGGGTCATGGGCCCGACTTCGCCTCCGAGATGGTCAGCAGGCCTGCCAGGGAGCGGCTCACCCAGAGCCAGCCCGGGAATTGCAGCCAGTTCTCCGGCTCCGGCGATGCAGACACTGCCAAGCCTTGGGCCGCGGCTTGCGTGAAGGCCTCCTGCCCGGCTTGCAGGTCGGCGGCCCCCCAAGCCGCGGCCTCCAGGGCCTCTCCCAGATCGAGATAAAGCCTGAGGGACACGGTTCGGGCCAGGAAATCCCGCACCACTTCGGCTGCCCCGGGGATTTCCCGCCCCCCTGCCCCGGCGGCCAGATGTTCCTGCAACACCGCCACCAAGGCGGTCCGGGCCGCGGCCCATTCCAGATCACCCGCCGGGGGGAGCCACCGTTGGGCCAGAACGTGGGCCTCCAGGGTGGCGGCCTCCTTGGTGACCGTCCCTTTTGGGTTGTGCTGCCAGAAATGCCCCAGATCCTGGGCCACCCGGCGGGTAAGGCCGAAGGCCGCCGCCAGGCCGCCCTCCAGGGTGGGGACGGCTCCCGCCACGGCAAGCAGGTACCGGCGCACCACCTCGCCAGCGGCAACGGCCTGGCCGCCGTCGGGGGCAAGGTAACGGCTGGCAGCGGCTTTGGCCTGACGCCACCCCCTGCCTCGAGGGGCCTTGCGGGCTGCAGACGTTCCCATGACCGACGTGAACTTGTTGATGGCCAAAGGCGAAAGGCCGGAGGAACCCCGCCTTTGACCTTCAGCATAGCATACCTATCCCCCCTGGGCCAGGCGTTTCAGGCGGGCGAAGCGCTCCCAGGAGAACTCGGGCCAGCAGGGGAAGATGGAATTGTTGTGAAACAGGGGGTCGGCGGGCAAGTCGAAGCGGGAGGCGGCCACGGCCCGGGGCCAGAGGTGGGTGCCGGGAATGGGGGCATACTGGGCCAGAATGGGCCTGGCTCCCAGGACATGGATCCGCCGGACGGAGGCGGCCACCTCCTCGTCCTCCTGCCCGGGGAGCCCCATCAGCAGGTAAACCCCAAGGTCGCGGGAGGTGAAGCCGGCCATTTTCAGGTTTGCCAAGGCTTCTTCCAACTCACCCTCAGCCAGCTTGGCATCCAGGCGCCCGGGCCCCAGGGCGGTGGTCTCCACGCCCAGCCTGGGGTTGACGAAGCCGGCCCGTTTGAGCCAGCAGGCCACTTCCCGGGTCAGGAAGCGGGCGTGCAGGGCGTTGGGGGTGTGAAACCGCAACGCCAGCCCCCGCCGCACCACCTCCTCCAGGATGGGCAGCAGGTGGTCTTCGGCCTTGAATAACAGGGCATCGTCGTAAAACGCCGCCTCCGTCAAGCCCAGGCGCCGGTGCCAATAGGCCAGCTCCGCGGCCACCGCCAGGGGGGGACGGGGCTGCCAGCCGGGGGCCAGCCGTCGGCTGGCGCAATAGGCGCAGGCAAAGGGGCACCCCCGGGAGGTGAGCACCGGGATGAAGGAGAGCCCGGGAAGCAGGTGCAGCGCGGCATAGACCGGGTCCGGCTCAGGCCGCTCCCCCACCGCGGCAGGCGAAATGCCCAGGGCGGCCAGCGCCTGGAAAACCGCCTCCTCCCCTGGGCCGGTGATTATCACGTCGGCGCCGCTGCTTTGCCGGGCGTGCTCCGGGCAGAGGGTGGCGTAAATGCCGCCCAACAACACCGGGCTGCCGGGGAAATACTCCCGGGCTAAGGCGATGGCCGCCGCTACCCCGGGATACCAGTAGGTCATCAGAGAGGTCACCAGGATGGCTGCCGGCGGCGGCACCCGGGCCAGCCGGGCCCGCACCTGGGACTCGGAGGCTCCGTAGCGCCCGAACCGCCGGGGAACCCCGCGCAGCGCCGGGGGGGTGGGAAGAATTTCCTTGGGATAGCGCCCGGTGCCCCGGCGACTGCGCAAAGCGGCGACGGGCTCCAGGCAATCCACCAGATGGAGGTGAAAGCCCCGCCGCTCCAGGAGGGCCGCCAGGCGCAGCAACCCCAAGGGACTGGCATAGACATTATGGGCGGCGAAATCGTAAATCCACGGGTTGATGAGCAATAAACCGGGTCCGGCGCGGTCCATGGGTGCGACTCGGTTAAGGGGAGGGCCGGGGAAGCCTGGCCCTCGAAACCCTTCCCTCAAATTACCACCCGGTTTTTCCGGACGTGGCCTTAAGACTTCCCTGAGGGACGAGGGCCAGAAGATATTCCCAGACCCGACGGGCCTCGGGTGCGGCGGGGAGCAGTCGGAGCATGATGGCTTCCCTGGTATCCGCCCCGATCTGAACCGTCTGGGCGGTGCCCACGCCCGCCACCCAAAGGACCTGGCCGCGGCTGACGGCCAGAGGCAGGTAGGGCCTGAGCCAGCGGGGGATTTTGCGGTCCACCAGGAAATCCTGAAGCTTTCGGGTCCCGGGTGCGCCGGCCGGCCAGAAGCGGTCGCCCGGTTGCGGCGCCCGAAACTCCAAAGGAAAATCCACGTGGGCGGCGTCCAACCAGGCCACCTCCGGGGACCGGCTCCAGGACGCCGCCGGCCAGGAGAGACGGGCCGCCTCCCAGCACCAGCCGCTGGCGGTCTCCGCCGTGCCCGGCGCTTCCAGCCGAACCAGATGGGACCTGGAAGGGGGCGGCGGCAACGGCGGCATGAGGTGCAGCTCCGCCCCGGCCCGGGCGGCAATACAGCCCGGCAGGGAGAGCTGTCCGCCACTCTGGCGGCTCTGGGCCAAGGCCAGAAGGCTCTCCAGGTGGCTGGTGGTCAGGGACTGATCCCCGCCCACCCGGCCCGTTGCGGCCTGTAGCAGCCGACCCCTGAGCCCGGGAGGCAGGTCCAGGAGAGTGGGGAGGCTGAGCCGGACCAACTCCGGTGAGGAACCGGCGACCGCCTTCGGCCACCACCGGGCCGTTTCCTCCTGGAGGAGGCGTTCATCTTCCTGGAGCAGTGCCATGAGTCGCCAGACGGCCTCCCGGAGCCGGGGGTTGTAGGTCTCGGCCAGTTGTGGAATCAGGTCCAGGCGTACCCGGTTCCTTAGATAGCGGCGACTCTGGTTGCTTGCATCCTCCCGGTAGGGCAAGCCTTCGTGGTGCAACCAGGCCAGGATGGGCTCCTTGCCCACGGCCAGAAGGGGCCGCACCAGTCCATCGGGGGAGACCGGCCACATGCCCTTGAGGCCGGCCAGGCCGCTCCCCCGCAGCAGGCGCAGGAAAAAGAGCTCCACTTGGTCTTCGGCGGTGTGCCCCAGGGCAATTTTTTGGTAGCCGTGGCTGCGGCGGGTTTCCTGGAGGTAGGTCCTTCTCAGCTCCCGGGCGGCCATCTGCCGGGAGATATGCCGGGTTCGGGACCAGGCCGCCACCTCCCCCTGTCCCACGTAAAAGGGGAAGCCCAGCTCCCCGGCCAACCGGGCCACGAAGCGGGCATCTTCCCGGGAGGCCGCGCCCCTGAGGCCATGATTGAAGTGGGCCACCCCTAAGGAGAGGCCCAAGTCCGGGGCCAGCCGGGCCAGGAGGTGCAAGAGGGCCGTGGAATCCGGCCCCCCCGACACCGCCACCAGGATGCGCTCGCCCGGAAGGCACAGCTTTTCCCTGACAAGGTAAGATCCTAACCAAACCGGCAGTTGCGGTACGGCTTTGACCCGGAACAACGGCGGCGCTAATCGTTTTGACAAAGGCGGTCCAGCATTCCCAGGATGGTTTCTTTGGAAAAGGGTTTGGGCAGGAAGAGATCCACGAGGCCGGGGGGCGCCTTGTCGGCCGTCGCCTGGGGAGCCTCCGAAGACATGAGGATGATGCGGCAGGCCGGCATTTGGAGTCTGAGGCGCCGGGCCACTTCCAGCCCGGTGCCCCGGGGCAGGTGGTAGTCTACGATCGCCACCCCAAAGCCCCGGCCGCCGGTGACGGTTTCCAGGTCCGCCTCCCCGTCCCAGGCTGCCACCCGGTAACCCGCCCGGCCCAGAATGGCCTTCAGGGCGTCCCGGGTGCCCGGGTCATCATCCACCACCAGAATCCACGCGTCCATACCGGTCTTGCACTCACTGGCAGGAGTCCGCCTGCCTTCCTCCCATGGCTACCCGGGCGGCTGACTCAGGCCGCCCTCTGGAAGGGGCGGGACGGCCCCGGTGGCTGCCGCAGCCGGCAGGGTGAGGTGAAAGGTACTCCCCCGGCCGGGTTCGCTTTCCACCCAGATGCGGCCCCGGTTAGCCTCCATGAGGGTGCGGCAGATATAGAGTCCCAGCCCGCTGCCGTTGCCGCGGTGCCGGTGCCGACGGAATTTCTCAAACAGCCCTTCCTGATCCTCGGGGCGGAGGCCCCGTCCGGTGTCGGCCACCGTGAGTTCCACCTCTGAGGCCTCGCCCTCCAGGAGACGGCCGGCCACCCGGATTTCCCCTCCTGTGGGCGTGGCTTCCAGGGCATTCACCAAGAGGTTGGCCAAGACCCGCTCCAGGGAGGGCTCATCCACCAGCAGCGGCGGCAGATCAGGAGGAAGCTGGGTCCGCAGGGCAACCCCCCGGTGCTGGGCCAGCGAGCCGAAATGGTCAAACACCCGGCGTACCACATGCCCCGCCGGGATGGCTTCGGGTCTCAGGGGCAGGGTGCCGGACTCCGCCCGGCTGAGATAGAGGACGTTGTGGAGATGCAGCAACAATCCTTCGCTGCGCTGGATAATCTCTTGCAGCTTCTGTTGCAGGCCCGGGGGCAGGGATTCATCCTCCAGGGCCTCAATGGTGAGGCGCAGGCCGGTGAGGGGCGCCTTAATGTCATGCACGATCATGGAGAGAAAATCGGCGTTGGCCGCAATCCGGTCCCGTTCCTCCTGCAACAGCCGGGTCTTTTCCTTCAAGGCCCGGGTCATGGCGTTGAAGGATTCAGCCAGGTCCCCCAGTTCGTCCCGGCTGGTCACCGGGATGTCTCCGGGAAGTTCCGCTCCGGCGGCCCGCCGGGTGCCCTCCGCCAGATGAGCGATCTGGCGGCGCATGCCCAGGGAGAGCCAGGTGCTGAGCAGGGCCGCCAGGAAAATGCCGGCCCCGCCCACGCCGAAGATCACCAGCTTCAGGGTGCTCATGGCCGGTTCCAGCTCGCTGCGGTTCACGCCCACCACAATGACATTTTCCCAGGGCTTGCCCTCGCCTTCCAAGGGGAGGTAGGTAACGGTATAGGACTGGTTTCCCAGTTCCAGGGTCTGCACCCGCTCCTTGGGGGTCTGGGTCATGGCCGCCAGGTCCTTGAAGCGCCTCAAGGTGGCCAGGGACTCCTCGGGCAGATCCTTGAAGGAGTTGACCACCAGGCGGCTGGCGAAGAAAATGGCCACCTCCCCGCCCGGGCGGGACAGGGACTCCACGAAACCTTTGTCCACCAGCATGCCAGTGAGCACCACCCCCACCACCTTGTCCTGGTGGAAGATGGGGGCCGAAGCGGACAGCGACACGCTTTCCTGCCACTCGGTCATGCGGCTGGCGCCCTTGCCCCTGAGACTGGCCCGGACCAGCGGATTGGTGGCGATGTTCACCCCGATGGCGCCCGGATCATGCCCCCGCACCTGGATGACCCCTTGAGCGTCGGTGATGGTGAGGATGTGCAACCCGGTGGCCCGCATCACCGGTACGGCCAGGGTGCGCAGGCCGGCAAAATCCTCCTGGGCCAGCAGTTCCCCGTAAGTGGGGTTGTCGGAGAGGAGGTTGGCGGCCTGGGCCACCCGCTGAATCTTGCCCTGATACTCGGTTAGCACCAGGCGGGCCACCAGGTCCACCCGCTGGCCGTGCCACTCCAGGATCTGCCGGGTGGCCAGATACTGCATGACCACCAACAGACTCACCAGGGCCACCAGGAGGGACAGCAGGTTGACGCCCAGGAGCTTGAGCCCCACCTTGCTCTTTACCACCATGGCGTAAGCTTAGCATAGGTTTGAAAGATTGAGAATAGCAGGGGCCCTGCCCCCGGGAGGGGAACAGCGATGCTCAGGGGAACAGCACCAACGCCCTCGGGCTCAAGAAAAACCGCTTGACATCCTTCCCTGCCCGAAAAGCCCGCCCCGTGACCTCCCGGACCGGCCTGATTCCTCAGGAGCCGCTAGAAGCCCAGGAAGAAGCGGAACAGAAAGGCATAGATGGGCATCAGCACCAGGTTCATCAAGCCGGTATAAAACAAGACCAGGATGAGAATGAAGCCGAAGGGCTCCAGTTGCTCGTACAACCGGGCCAGATGCGTGGGCAGGATGGCCGCCAGCAGATGAGAGCCGTCCAGGGGTGGGATAGGCACCAGGTTGAACAGGGCCAGGAAGATGTTGATACTGACGCCGTAATAGACCAACTTCATGAATCCCAGGTTGTCTGCTCCCACTTGGGGGCCCAGGTGGAACAGCAGGGCAAAGCCGGCGGCCAAAGACAGGTTGCTTAAGGGGCCGGCGGCGCTCACCGCCACCTCCCCGGCACGGAGGTGGCGGAAATTCAAGGGGTTCACCGGCACCGGCTTGGCCCAGCCGAATACCACCGACGATCCGCTGAACAGGAGCAGGGCGGGCAAAATGATGGTGCCCACCAAGTCGATATGCGGGACGGGGTTCAGGGTGAGGCGCCCGGCAATGCGGGCGGTGGGGTCGCCGAAGCGCCAGGCCACGTAGCCGTGGGCCACTTCGTGGATGATGATGGCAAACAGGAGCACCACCACCCTCAGGGCCATGTCGAAGAGATCGGGGACATTCATGGTCCCGTAACCCCCCAGGTTAAGCCGTCCCGAGCAGAGCTTCCCCCGCCTGCCGCAGGCGTCGGAGGCCGTCCGGAGTTGGCGACTCCAGGTAGAAGCGCACCACCGGCTCGGTGCCCGAAGGGCGAAAGCACACCCAGCCGCCGTCCTCCAGGAGATACTTATGTCCATCCAGAGTGACGTGATGCATCACGTTGAGTCCGGCAAACTTGGCCGGGGTCTGTTTCAGGTGCTCCAGCAGGCGATCTTTCGCCTCCGGCGCCAACCGGTAGTTGAGGCGCTGGGTGAAGACCGGACCCACCTTGGTGTAGAGGTCCTGGAGCAGGGCTGGCAGGTCCTTGCCTTTGCGGGCCACCATCTCGGCGATGAGCAGGCAGGCCAGCACCCCGTCCTTTTCCGGCAGATGGCGGGCCATGGAAAAGCCTTCGCTTTCCTCCCCCACCATGATGGCCTGGCCGCTGGTGATGTATTCCCCCAGAAACTTAAACCCCACCTTGGTTTCAAAAACCTTGCGGCCGTGCCAGGCCGCCACCCGGTCGATGAGATGGGTGGTGGCCACCGAACGGGCCACGCCACCCTCCCAGCCCCGGGTCTCGATGAGGTAGTCCAACAGCAGGGCCAGGACCTGATTGGCCTCGTGGTATTCACCCTGGGAGTCCATGACGCCGAAACGGTCGGCGTCGGCGTCCACCGCCAGCCCCAGATGGGCTCCGGAGGCCCTGATGAGGCCGGCCAGCTCATGCAAGAACTCCCCCGAGGGCTCGGGCCGGTGGCCCCCGAAATACGGGTCCCGAAAGCCGTGCAAGAGCTCCACCCGCACTCCCGACTCCTTCAGAAACACGTCGAGGTAGCCGTTTCCGGTGCCCCAGAGCACGTCCACCGCCACCCGAAGCCCCGCCCGGGACAGCGCGGTGGTGTCCACCAGGGTCCTCAGGTGGGCGAAATATTCCGGCCGGGGGTCCACGTCCTGGACCAAACCCTGCTCCCGGGCCTTGGCCAGGGCCAGGCGCTGCACGTCTTCCGTCCGGATGCCGGCGATGAGCCCCTCGATGGCGTTGGTCACCGGGGTGGGGGCCGGCCCCCCGTTGTCCGGAGAGAACTTGATGCCGTTGTATTCCGGCGGATTGTGGCTGGCCGTGACGTTGATGCCGCCGGCCAACTGCCGGTGCACGATGGCATAGCCCACCACCGGCGTGGGGATGTCCCGGGTGCTCAGAAGGCAGGGGATGCCGTTGCCGGCCAGGACTTCTGCCGCGGCGGCTGCGAAGGCCTCGGACCGGAAGCGGGTGTCATAGCCGATGACCACCCCCCGGGCCGCCATCCCGGTCTGCTTCAAATAAGCGGCGATGGCCTGACAGACCCGACGGGCATTGGGGAAGGTGAAGTCCTCCGCCAAAATGCCCCGCCACCCCGACGTGCCAAATTTGATTTCGGTCATGGGAGGTCCTTATGAGGGGAGGGCCAAAGGATCGGCGGCGCCCCGCCCTCCCCTCAAACACCCCTCCCCGCCCCCGTTATCAGGGATGGGGGGAGGGGGCGTGCGGGAAGGGGCAAGGACGTGCCGGTCCTGAGCCCCTACCCCTGTCTCTTACGTCCCCAGGTCATAGGACGCCAGGTAGGTTTCCTGTTCCGGGGTGAGGGTGTCGATTTCCACCCCCATGGCCGCCAGCTTCAGGCGGGCGATTTCTTTGTCGATTTCCTCGGGCACCGGATAGACCGTTTTCTCGAATTTGGCGTGGTTCTTGAAAATGAATTCCGCGGCCAGGGCTTGGTTGGCGAAACTCAGGTCCATGACCGCGCTGGGGTGGCCTTCCGCCGCGGCCAGGTTCACCAGGCGGCCTTCCCCCAGGATATAGAGAACCCGGCCGTTTTGCAGGGTGAACTCTTCCACCTGGTGGCGGATGGGCCGGCGCTTCACCGTGAGCCGGCCCAAGGCGGCCAGATCGATCTCCACGTTGAAGTGCCCGGAATTGCAGAGAATGGCCCCATCTTTCATCACCACGAAATGCTCTTCCCGGATGACGTGGATGTCGCCGGTAACGGTGCAAAAGATGTCGCCGAGGCGGGCGGCCTCGCCCATGGGCATCACCTGGTAGCCGTCCATCACCGCCTCCAGGGCGCGCCACGGGTTCACCTCGGTAACGATGACCCGGGCGCCCAGCCCCCGGGCCCGCATGGCCACGCCCCGGCCGCACCAGCCGTAGCCCGCCACCACAAAGACGCTGCCGCTCATCAGGCGGTTGGTGGCCCGGAGAATGCCGTCGATGGTGCTCTGGCCGGTGCCGTAGCGGTTGTCGAAGAGGAACTTGGTGTGGGCGTCGTTCACCGCAATCATGGGATAGCGCAACACGCCGTCTTTGGCCATGGCCTTGAGGCGGATGACCCCGGTGGTGGTTTCCTCGGTGCCGCCCAGGATGCCGTCCAGCAACTCCTGGCGCTGGCTGTGGGCGGTGAACACCAAGTCGGCGCCGTCGTCCATGGTAATGTGGGGCTTCACATCCAGGGCCTGATGGATGTGCTGGTAATAGGTTTCGGCGTCCTCCCCTTTGATGGCGAAGGTGGGAATGCCCTCATGCCGCACCAGGAAAGCGGCGGCGTCGTCCTGGGTGCTCAAAGGATTGCTGGCGCAGCAGCGCACCTTTGCGCCGCCGGCCTTCAGGGCCATCAGCAGGGCGGCGGTCTCGGTGGTAATGTGCAGGCAGGCCGCCAGGCGCAGGCCCTTCAGGGGCTGGGTTTGGGCGAACCGCCGGGCCACTTGGTTGAGCACCGGCATCTCCCGCATGGCCCACTCCACCCGGAGCTTGCCCTGGTCAGCCAAGTTCAGGTCTTTGACGTGAGATTCCATGGTATCCTGGTATTCCTTCCCGCAATCAAGAGGTGGGGCGCAGGCCGGCGCGGTTCCTGAGTTCTTCCACTTTGTTGAGGTATTCCCAGGTGAAATCCGGGTCGGTGCGGCCAAAGTGGCCATACGCCGCGGTTTTCTTGAAGATGGGCCGCTGCATGTCCAGGTAGGTGATCATGGCGGCCGGCTTGAAGTTGAAGGTGGCTTTGATAATGTCCAGGATCTTCTCGTCAGGGATGGCGCCGGTGCCGTAGGTATAAACCATGATGGACAGGGGATCGGGCAGCCCGATGGAGTAGGCCACTTGGACCTCGCAGCGCCGGGCCAGACCTGCCGCCACCACGTTTTTGGCCACGTGGCGGAGCATGTAGGAGGTGGTGCGGTCCACCTTGGTGGGGTCCTTGCCGGAGAAGGCCCCGCCGCCGTGGTAGCCTCGGCCGCCGTAGGTGTCCACGATGATCTTCCGCCCGGTCATGCCGCAGTCAGCCTTGGGACCGCCTTCCACGAAGCGTCCGGTGGTGTTCACCAGGTAGGTAGTATTGTTCAACAAGGGGGCCGGGATGGTCTTTTTGACCACCTCCTCGACGATGGCCTCCTTGAGTTCGCCGTATTTCACCTCGGGATTGTGCTGGGCGGCGATGACGATGGTGTGGATATCCTTAGGGGTGTAGTCTTCATAGCGCACCGTCACCTGCGTTTTGCCGTCGGGCCGCAGGAAGGGCAGCGTCCCGTCCTTGCGCACCTTGGCTAGCCGTTCCGCCAAGCGGTGGGCGTACCAAATGGGCATGGGCATGTAGTTTTCCGTGGAGGTGGAGGCATAACCGAACATCAACCCCTGGTCGCCGGCCCCCTGCTCCGGGGTCAATCCCCGGCCTTCCACTCCCTGGGCGATGTCCGGAGACTGCCGGTCGATGGAGGTGAGCACCGCGCAGGTTTCCCAGTCGAAGCCCATGGAGGAGTCGCAATAGCCGATCTCCTTGATGGTTTCCCGGACGATGCTGGGGTAGTCCACCCGGGCGGTGGTGGTGATTTCGCCGGCGATAAGGGCCAGGCCGGTGGTTACCAGGGTTTCGCAGGCCACCCGGGCGAAGCGGTCCTGGCTGATGATGGCATCCAGGATGGCGTCAGAAACCTGGTCCGCCACCTTGTCGGGATGACCCTCGGTGACCGACTCCGAGGTGAAGAGAAAATCCGCTTTGGACATCCGTGCCACTCCTTTGGGAAAACTGGGCTAAACACATGAGCCCCGGCTAAAACAAAAAAGTTATCGTAAATTACTTCAAAAAGCACAAGGTTTTTTCGGGGAATTCCAGGGTTTCCCCAAACCAGGGGAGGATGGCGGCAACGGCCCGGAGTCGGCGGGGGCACCCCGGCGCCCTAAACACCCCATGAACCGGACGGCGCCGGGGACGGCGGGACCCCACGCGGGCAGGGCCGGGGTCCCGCCACAGGTGGCGGTTAGGATACTTTTTTGATGGAACGCGGTTCCTTGAGGCGGTTGTGGGCGTCCACCAGGACGATCTTGGGTTGATGCTGTTTCAGTTCCTCGCCGGCATACGCCGCGAAGGTGGTGACAATGATCAGGTCACCCACGTGCCCCTTGCGGGCCGCCGCGCCATTCAGGCACATGACGCCGCTTCCCGCTTCGCCCTCCATGGCGTAGGTTTCGAAACGCTCGCCGTTGGCGATGTTAAAGACATACACCATCTCATAAGGTAGGATATCCGCCGCCTGCATCAGCTCTGCGTCGATGGTGAGGGAGCCCTCGTAGGCCAGGTTGGCCTCGGTGACCGTGGCCCGGTGGATCTTGGACTTCATCATGGTGCGCTGCATGTCATTCCCTCTCCTTGAGGAGCAGATTGTCAATGAGCCGGGTGCCTCCCACCCAGGCGGCCGCCAGCAGCCGGGCGGCCCCCTGCAGCCGGGGGACGGGCTTTAGGGTTTCCGGATCCACCAGACTGAGGTAATCCAACCGGGTGTGGGGAGTCCGGGCGATGATTTCCCGGGCGGCGGCCACGAGCCGGTCGGCCTCCCGCTCGCCGGCCGCGGCCAGGTCACGGGCGGCGCACAGGCCCCGGTAGAGGCACAGGGCCCGCCCCCGGTCCTCCGGCGACAGGTAGGTGTTGCGGGAACTCATGGCCAGGCCGTCTTCCTCCCGCACGATGGGCTGCCCCACCACCTCCACCTCCAGGTCCAGGTCCCGGACCATGCGCCGGATAACGGCCAGTTGCTGGTAGTCCTTTTCCCCGAAGACCGCCACGTGGGGGCGGACCTGATGGAAGAGTTTCAGCACCACGGTGGCCACGCCCCGGAAATGTCCGGGCCGGGAGGCGCCGCACAGACCGGCGCTCAAGTCCTCCACCGTGACGTAGGTCTGATACCCCTGGGGATACATCTCCTCCACCCCCGGGGTATAGATCACGTCCACCCCCACGCTCTCGGCCAAGCCAACATCCCGGGCCAGGTCCCGGGGGTAGCGGTTCAGGTCTTCGGTGGGCCCGAACTGGGTGGGATTGACGAAGAGGCTCACCACCAGCCGGTCGCCGGCCTGGCGGCCATATCTCATCAGGCTGAGATGCCCCTGATGGAAATAGCCCATGGTGGGGACGAAGGCGATGGTGCGCCCCCGGCTCCGCCAGGAGGCGGCCAGCGTCTGCATTTCGGCGGGGTGGGCGATGAGGCGCATAAAAAAACCCGGACTGGTCTCCGGGTGCAGAAATCTCCACCGAAGAGAGTCTCAGTCCATCCAAAAGCTGGATCCAAGCTCCGTTCTCAAAAAACTCTACCACTCCTCGGCGGGTCGTGTCAATGAAAGATTTTCTTGGCTGAGGGGAACCTGGGACGAAGGTCAGGCCCCGTTTGTCTCCGGCTCCGGACCGGCGGCCCCGGAAGCCCCCGGGGTTCTGCCCGCTCCCGCGGCATCGAGGCGCTGGTCTGGTCCCGGCGGAGGCCCCCAGCCGCCGCCCCCGGGGGTCTTGATGGTCAGCAGACTTCCCGGGGGCAGGCGGAAGTTGCCCTTGCCGGGGAGGACTTGGCGCCGGCCGTCGGGCCAACAGAGCAGGTTTTCCCCCGGTTTGCCCGGCTGGCCGCCGCCGAGGCCATAGGGCGCCCGCCGGCGCCGCTCCGTCAGAAGGCTCACGGTCACCTCCTGCAGGAACCGAAAGGTCCGCACCAGTCCCTGGCCCCCGGGATGCCGTCCCGCCCCGCCGGAGCCCGGCCGGAGGGCGTAGCGTTCCACCCGCACGGGGTAGTCGTGCTCCAGCACCTCCACCGGGGTGTTGCGGGTGTTGGTCATGTGGGAGTGGGTTCCGGAAAGGCCCGGGCCTTGCGGCCCCCCGCCCAGTCCCCCGGCGATGGTCTCATAGTAGGTGAACTCCCGGCCGTCGGCCTCCACGCCGCCGAAGGCCACATTGTTCATGGTTCCCTGGGAGGCGGCCGGTATAAGGTCCGGCACCGCCTGGGCCAGGGCGCCGAAGATGACGTCCACCAGACGTTGGGAGGTCTCCACGTTCCCCGCGGCCACCGGCGCCGGAAACACCGGGTCCACCAGACTCCCCGGCCGGGTGACCACCGCAAGGGGCCGGAAGCACCCCTGATTGATGGGATAATCTTCTCCCAGAAGCGTCAGGAAGGCATAATAACCGGCGGCCTCCACCACCGGCGGCACGGCGTTGATCCCGCCCGCCGCCTGCTGGCAGGTCCCGGTGAAGTCCAACACCGCCTGGTCGCCGGCGATGGCCAGGGATAGCCGGATGGCCAAGTCCTGGTGGCCGCAGCCGTCATCGTCCAGAAAATCCTCGAAGCGATAAACCCCATCCGGGATGGTCCGGATGAGCTCCCGCATGGCCCGCTCGGCATAATCCAGGAGGGCCTGTCCCATGGCCGTGAGGCGCCGGAGGCCATACCGCCGACTGAACGAGGCGAGCCGCTCCTGCCCGCGGTTCAGGGCCGCCAACTGAGCCGCCAGGTCCCCCCGGCGCTCCTCGGGCGAGCGCATTTTCTGCAGCAGGCCGGCCAGGAATTTCTCCTCAAGTTTGCCGGCCCGCCGAAGATAGGAGGGGGGAATGATGACCCCCTCCTCCCGCAGGTCCCGGGCCAGGGGCATGGAACCGGGCGCCGGCCCGCCCACGTCGGCGTGATGCGCCCGCACCGCCAGGTAAAACGGGGGGGAAGACGTCCGGGGCCCCCAATCCTTGGCCCTCCCCTGGCAATCCGCCTCATCCACCGGAGCGATGAGGGTGAGGTCCGGGAGGTGGGTGCCGCCCCAGTAAGGGTCGTTGAGGAGGAGGACGTCCCCCGGCGCCAAGGGAAAGGCCGGCAACACCCGGCGCATCGTGGCCGGAAGGGCGCCCAGGTGCACCGGGATGTGGGCCGCTTGGGCCAACAGCTCGCCTTGGCCGGTGAACACCGCGCAGGAATAATCCCGGCGCTCCTTGATGTTGGGGGAAAAGGCGCTCTTCCTGAGCACGATCCCCATCTCTTCGGCCACCGCCGCGAAGAGCTTGGCAAAGATGGTGAGTTCCAGAGCCAGGGTCATGCGGCCATTGTAGCGGATTGCCCCGGCCAAGACAAAGGCGGAGCAGGAAAAGGGCGCTTTGGCGCCCCCGGGCCGGGCCCGCCCCGGCAGGGGAATTTATTGGCATTCCCCGGCTTAACCTGATATAAGCAGCCTGGAATATGTTGCAGGGAGCGGAACACTGCATGGAGACTGTGCGCATCGGCTACGTGGGCACCGATGGCCGGAGCTTTTTGGCGGCCCTGGAGACCAGCCGGGCCACCAGCGAGCGCTATCCGGGAAGCTACCGGGGGGTGGTGGTGCGGGGCACCCCGGCCATGCCGCCCTTGGTGCAGCGGATGAACTGGCCGGTGGAGTTTGTGCCGGTGGCGGAGCATGCGGCGCCGGCCTATGCCCAGGCCCTGGTGGCCGCCTTCCGGGAGGGGGCCCTGGACTATGCCCTCATCATGCCCGAAGCCCTGGTTTTTGACGGGCTGGTGGACCTGGTGGCCGAGGCCGGGTTCGGGGACCGCCTGGTGGGCCTCAGCCAGGCCGGCGCCTTTCTGGAGGCCGACAAACTGGCGGCCAAACACCTCTGCCGGGAAGCGGGCATCCCCGTGGCCCCGGACTGGCGGGAGGTGGACGCCAGGGATTACGCCGCGGTGGCGGCGGTGTGCCTGGAATACCTCCATGCCTTCGGCGGCGCGGTGCTGAAATACCCCTACAGCGCCGGGGGCAAAGGCGCCCGCCCGGTCCTGGACGCCTGGCAGATCCGGGAGGTCTATGACGGCCTCCTGGCCGACTACCGGGAGGACTACGGCAGGCTCTGCGGGAAAAAAGGCCCCTGGCCGTTGCTCCTGGAAGCCCGGATGAGCGGGGTGGAAATCAGTTTCACCATCTTCGTGGACCGCGCCGGCCAGTATCAGATCCTGCCCACGGCCATGGACTACCCGGAGCGGTTTCCCGGCCCGCCGGGCATAGACAATCCCATCACCGGCGGCATGGGCTCCATCTCCCCGCATCCCCTGGAGAGTCCCGCCCTCCTGGCCTTGGCCGAAGCGGCCATTGCCCGGCCTTTGGTGGCGGCCCTGAGCTCCCGGGGACTCCTGCGTCCTTGCGTCCTCTACCCGGGGTGTTTCGTGTCCTTCGGACCGGACTTCACTCCGGTGGCCGTCCGGGTTTGCGAGATCAATATCCGTCCGGGGGAGCCGGAGTTTCAGCCGGTGGTGCGCCGGCTGCGGAATCTGGGGGCGTTGGTGGCGGCCATGGTGGAGGGCAGGCTGGATCAGGTGGCCCCCGAGGTCCGGGAGGACCAGGTTTCCCTGTGCCTCGCCCTGGTCACCGGCCCCGGCGGCCCCAAGCAGCAAAAGGGCTACCCCTGGTCGCTCACCAAGGGCGAGCCCCTGGAAATTGATTTCGACTACCTGGACAAAAAGAAAATCCTGGTGGTGCCTTCGGCCATGACCTTTGAAGACGGCCGCTTGAAGTCGGACGGCTCCCGGGTGGCCTATCTGTTGGCCAACGGCACGGTGAAGGCCGGCCAGTCCCGGGGCCAGGTGGCGGAAACCCTGCGCCAACGCCTGCTCAACGCCCATGACCTGGGAAAAATCCGGGTCGTCCCCCGGGAAAATCCGGCCGGCAACCGCCTGGACCTGAGGCGGGATATCGGGCTGCACTACCTCAAGGCCGAAGCCCTGCTGGCTGGAAAAAGGGGGAGGTGAGGCGAAGCGGGCCGCCCGGGCGCAGAGCCGCCGGCGGCAGGCCTCCGGCCCCTTTCCCCCCCCACCCCTTCCTGGCAGAGAAAAACGCGCCCGTGCTTCCCCCAGCCCGGTGAACTCCCTCCCCAGCGCCTCATTGCAGGGGATTGGGGTTGGGCTCCTCATGGAACTTGAGGATCTCGGGGCGCCCCGTGGCCTCCATGAGGCGGTTCCAGATATCCCTGAGATCCTGGATGGCCTGCTTGACCTCGAGGAAGACGCCGTGGCTCCTCAGTTGCCCCAGGCAGTAGTAAAGTTCGTTCAGCAGCCGGATTTGCGTAATGCCCACCACCTGCTCCATGGCCTCAGGTTCAAATTCCCTCCAGTCCACCCGTTCCAGCTCCGCCAGTTCGGCCATAATCGCTTCGGCCAAACCGGTGAGCAGCTTGGCATACGACTCGGGCCCGTACCACCACAGGCGGGGACCCCGGCTTAGGGAAATGGCCAGCGGCGCGGTGGACATCAGCAGGCCAGCTTGTCTTTAAGGTAGTGGGCGATGGCGCCGTCATAGCGGGAGGTGAGTTCGTAGACCTTGCGGGCCAGACGGAAGCGGGTGCCCAGGTTGGTGGCTCCCTTGTGGGCCTTCATTTCCTTGATGACCTCGGAGTAGTCTGCCGGGTCCACCACCACGGTGACCGCGGCATAGTTCTTGGCCGCCGCCCGCAGGAGCGTGGGGCCGCCGATGTCGATGTTTTCGATGGCGTCCTCCAGGGTGCAGCCGGGCTTGGCCACCGCCTGCTCAAATTGATACAGATTGACCACCACCAGGTCGATGGGCGCGATGCCATGCTCCTCCATCTGTTTTAGGTGCTGAGGCAGGTCCCGGCGGCCCAAAATCCCGCCGTGAATTTTGGGGTGCAGGGTCTTCACCCGGCCGTCCAACATTTCCGGGAAGCCGGTGAAATCCGAGACCTCCACCACCGGCACGCCGTTTTCCCGCAGGAGCTTGGCGGTGCCGCCGGTGGACAAAATCTCCACGCCCAGGGCGGCCAACTCTTTGGCGAAGTCAACCGCCCCGCTCTTGTCGGTGACGCTGATGAGGGCCCGGCGGATGGGGATCATGACGACCTCCTTGGCAAAAGAATGGTGCATATGTCCTACTATAACCCCGACCGCTTTGCAAGCGGGAGAGAGCGGCCGGCCCGGACGCGGCCACGGCTTTAACGCTCCTGTATCTCACCCCCTCGCTCCTGCCGGGGGCCAGCGGGGTGGCCCCGAGCCTCGAAAAATCTTTCCCTCCCGTGAGCCTTTCGCGGTAAAATGCACCATGCGGTTGGTCATCATCGGCACCAGCGCCGCCGGGTTGGCCGGGGCGGAGACGGTGCGCCGCTTCGCCCCCGGGGCCCGCGTGACCCTCATCGGCGACGAGCCCCATCTCCCGTACAGCCGCCCGCTGCTCACCTATTTCCTGGGGCGGGAGGTGAGGCGTGAAGGCCTCTATCTCCGTTCCCAGGAGTATTTCCGCACCTGGGGGTTTGAGGCGGCCTTGGGCGAACGGGTGACCCGGGTGGACCCCGGAGCCCATGAAGTGCACCTGGCCAGTGGCCGGACCATCCCTTATGACCGCCTCCTCATCGCCTCCGGAGCCAATCCCCGGAAACCGGGTATTCCCGGGGAGGAACTGGCCGGAGTCTTTACCCTGCGTCACCTGGCGGATGCCGAGAAGTTGGACGGCCACCTGAGCCAAGCCCGGCGGGTGGCGGTGGTGGGGGCTGGGGCCGTAGGGCTCAAGGCCGCCGACGCCCTGGCACACCGGGGTCTGAAGGTTGACCTCCTGGCCCGGGGCGCGCAGCCGTTGTCCAAAGTCCTGGACCCGGTGAGCGCCGGCCTGCTCATGGAGGCCCTCGCCCGCCTGGGCATCACCCTGCACCTCCACTCCTGGCCGGTGGCCGTATTGGGAAAAGGCGGCCGGGTCACTGCCCTGACCCTGAACGACAACCGGGAGCTTCCCACGGAGGCCGTGATTTTCTCCGTGGGAGTGACGCCCCGGGTGGACTTCCTGGCCGGCACCGGACTGGCCGCGGCCGGGGGCATCCCGGTGGACGCCACGCTGAACGCCGGCCACCCGGACATCTACGCCGCCGGCGACTGCATCCTCCCCCACCATCTCCTGACGGGCCAGCCGGCGGCCTTTCACATCTGGCCGGCAGCGGTGGCCCAGGGCCGGGTGGCGGGGGCCAACCTGGCGGGGGCCGGGCGGCGCTACGACGGCATTCTGCCCATGAACAGCATCTCCCTGCGGGGGATTAAAGTGATTACCGGCGGACACCTCTACCCCGACACCCCCCAAGGGGAGGTGTTCGAAGATTTAGACCGCTGCCGGGGGCGCTTTAAGCGCCTGGTGTTTGATGACGGCCGCCTGGTGGGGGCCACCCTCATCGGCCCGGTGGCCCAGGCCGGCATCTATTTCCAGCTCATCGCCAACCGAACTCCGGTGCGGGACCTGCCCGTGGACCCCCGGTCCCTCCATTTCCACCCGGGACGGCTGTGGGGCTGAGAAGATTTTCCGGGGGACGGGCAGGGCCTGCTGGCAAAAAATCCACCCGGCGGGGTTCGAAGCAAGGCTTATCGGCCGGAAGGTTAATCCAGGAGGGGTGGTTCAGCAGCAAGAGGATACTTTCCTGGGATCGGGGAAGGGGCCGGGGCTCCCTCCACTTCCCCCTCACTCAATCATGGAGCACGTCATGAAAACGGTCATTGTGCGGCCGGAACGCTGTGTGGGCTGCCTCCAGTGCCGCTTGGCCTGTGCGGTGGAACATTCCCAAAGCAAAGGCCTGGCCGCCGCCCTGGGCGAGGAACTCAGGCCGGTGTCCCGCATTGCCGTGTATCCCGGCCGGCTGCACCTGTCTTTTCCCAACAAATGCCGCCATTGCGATCCGGCGCCCTGCCAGGCGGTGTGCATCGCCGGTGCCATCAGCCGGGATCCTGGCCGGGGCACCACCGACATCGACCCGGCCCGCTGCATCAACTGCGCCATGTGCGCCATGGCCTGCCCCTTCGGGGTGCTCACCTATGCGGCCACTGCCGCGGTTCCGGAACGCCGGGCGGTGGCCTTGAAATGCGACCAGTGTCCGGACCGGGAGGCGGTGGGCCGGGTGCCGGCCTGCGTGGAGGCCTGCAAGGTGGGGGCCCTGACCTACGGGGAGCTCCATGACGCCATGGCGACCAAAGGCCGGGGAGTGGCCCAGGCCTATTATGCCGCCCAGGCGCCGGCGGGCGAAGGCGGTCCCCCGGAAATAATCCGCCTCTGGCGCGGGCTGGGGTAATGGGGTATAATAGGAATGGCGGCGATCAGCCTTGGCGCAGGCCGCCGTCCACCTCAGACCTCACACAGCTACCAACGCCCCAGGGCGTCGGCCATCGGCCCCCGGCGGTCCCCGACCGGAGGCCCCGGGGAGGCCGAAATTCTCGGGAGGAAGGAGGTACCGACTGCATGGATCAAAGCCAACCGAGGTGTACCGGGTAGGACGCGGTGCAGACGGCTTGGACCCCGCCCCTTGCCACGGCGGGCCGAGCCGGGGATGAGTGATCATCCGCAATGAGAAACGCCATGCTGACGGCCGGCGGGAACCTCCCGCCGGCTGTTTTTTGGGAAGCGCGAGGGGAAGGGCAGGGGAGGCAGGCTCACCCTGAATCTCCCCTCCCGACTGGAAGCTCTGGGAACGTGAAGGCAGGCTTGCTGCCATCCTGGGCGAAACCGGGGACCCAAAGAGGGTGCTTCGGCTGCTCCGCTACCTCAGTAATGACCACTCGCCTGGTTTTTCAGGGGGGTTTAGGAAGAGAGGGGGGGAGGGGGCCGGTTCAGGGGGCGGGGGCCCGCAGGCCCAACCCCGATTTCTAGTCTTGCTCAAACCACCGCCACCGCCGGAGCGCTTCCCCGGCGGGGGGCGATCTCGCCGATGACGTAGGCTGCTTCGTGAAGGCCTTTGAGGCGGAGCAGGACGTCGGCCACCTGGTCCTGATCCACCGCCAGCACTAACCCGATGCCGTTGTTGAAGGTGCGGAGCATCTCGGCCTCCGGGATGTTGGCCTGGGCTTGCAGCATCTGAAAGATGGCGGGCACGGGCCAGGAATTCCGGTGGATGACCGCCTGGCAGGACTTGGGGAGGATCCGGGGAATATTGCCCACCAGCCCGCCGCCGGTGATATGGGCGATGCCGGCCACCCCTTCGTCCCGGAGAAGCTTCAGCACCGGCTCCACGTAGATCCGGGTGGGCTTCAAAAGCTCATCCCCCAGGGTCATCCCCAGTTCGGGCACGAAGTCATGCACCGACCGGCCCTGATGCTCCAGGAGCACCCGGCGCACCAGGGAAAAGCCGTTTGCATGCAGACCGCTGCTGGCCAGGCCGATGAGCCGGTCCCCAACCTTGATGTCCGAGCCGTCCAACAGGCGGCCGCGCTCCACCACGCCCACCGCAAAGCCGGCCAGGTCATAGTCGCCGGGCTGATAGACCCCCGGCATTTCCGCAGTTTCGCCGCCGATCAGGGAACACATGGCCTGGCGGCAGCCGGCGGCGATCCCCTCAATGATTTGTGTGGCCACGCCGGGAACCAGCTCGCCCATGGCCAGATAATCCAGAAAGAAGAGGGGGGTGGCCCCATGCACCAGGATATCGTTGACGCACATGGCCACCAGGTCGATGCCGATGGTGGTATGCCGCCCCATGAGGATGGCCACCTTGAGTTTGGTGCCCACTCCGTCGGTGGCCGAAACCAGGACCGGGTCCTGAAACTTGTGGACGTCCAGGTGAAAGAGGCCCCCGAACCCGCCGAGATCGCCCAGCACGCCGGAGCGGAAAGTGGCCCTGACCAGGGGGCGGATGTTCTCTACGAATGCCTCGGCCTTGTCGATATCTACCCCGGCTGCCTTATAGGTGATGCCCTCCGACACGTCTCACTCCCCTGGGAGAAAAGCTCGCTTAAGAAAGAAAGTGTCCGGCGGCCTGAAGAAGCGGCCCCTTTAAGACTTCGGCGCGCGATCAGCCTTTGGTCTCACAGGTTGTACAGGTTTCTGCTGGCGGCACCTGGCCGTTTTTATTGAGAGGGCGTCCGCAACTGGGGCAGCAGGTGTGGCAATTCTCCAGGATGTAATCCCCGCCTTCGATGCGGATGGCCTTGCCGTTTACCAGGGCGTCGGCGATGGCTTTGTGGGCTTTGGCCAGCATCCGGGTGACCGTGGGGCGGGAAACCTTCATCTGCTGAGCCGCAGCTTCATGGCTCTGTTCCAGGAAATCGGATAACCTCAGAGCCTCCAACTCGTCAACGGTGATAATCACCTGTTCCAGATTTTTCAGCGGCACCCCTTGGGGCTTGAAGTAGGTGACCCCCGGTTCCCGCTCCACCCAGCGACATTTTCTCGGTCTTGACATGATGTTACCGTTTCATCGGCCTTAAGGTAAGCCTCTGCGCCGAGGCTGTTGTTACCCGTTCGGTCGGGCGGCCTCACCCGGTATTTTTCCCCTGCCAGGCATTGACGTCAAGGAAAAATGTTTTTACGCTGATTGCACAAAGTCATATCTTGAGTGTAAAGGTATATAATAAATATATGTCAATAATACCATATCGCCAACAGATATCTGAATGTGCGGGTTTCCTCCGGGCACGGCTGGCCATCGCGCCGCAATGGGGCATCATTCTGGGGACCGGTCAGGGACGGCTGGCGCAGCACCTCGAAGAGGAGGGGTTCCTGTCCTATCAGGAGGTGCCGCATTTCCCCCGCTCCACCAGCCCCAGCCATGCCGGCCGCTTGGCCTGGGGGCTCCTGGCCGGGGTCCCGGTGCTGCTCTTTCAGGGACGGTTTCACCTCTACGAGGGCTATTCCCCCCGCCAGGTGGCAATGCCGGTTAGGCTGCTGGCGGCGTTGGGGGTGAAGCGCTTGGTCCTCTGCAATGCCGCCGGCGGGTTAAACCCGCACTTTCAGGCCGGCGACCTCATGCTGATCACCGACCACATCAATTTTTTGGGGGACAACCCGCTGGTGGGAGAGAATGTGGACGAATGGGGCCCACGCTTTCCGGACCTGAGCCAGGTCTATGACCGGGGGTTGCGGGGGGTGGCGGAAGAGGTGGCCAGGGAACGGGGCCTCATCCTGCGCCAGGGGGTGTACGTGGCGCTGAAGGGCCCCCATCTGGAAACCCCCGCCGAAACCCGGATGCTGCGCCGACTGGGAGCAGACGCCGTGGGCATGTCCACCGTGCCCGAGGCCATCGCCGCGGTCCACGCCGGTCTGAAGGTCTTGGGAATTTCGGTCATCAGCAATCTCAACCTGCCGGATGCCATGGCTCCCATTGCCCTGTCCGAGATCATCGCCACGGTGAACCGGGCCGAAGGCCGGTTGGTGGAACTGCTCCTGGGAATCCTGGGAAAGGGTTCCGGGGACGGATGAAAGGCGGAGACCCGCAGGGTCCTGAAGGGGTTCTGGGAGAAGGGACCTGAACGCGGCCCTTCTCCCTGGCAGACGGTCACTTTTTTTTCTTCTTCCCGCCCTTGCCCTTCCCCTTTTTGGGGGGCGGATTTTCCGTTTCGGCTTCTGCCGGGGCGGCTGCCGGCAGCGCCGCAGGCGCGGGTTCCGGGGCTAAGGCCTCCGGGGCCGGCGTAGGGGCGGCTGCCGGGGCGGGCCCGAAATAATAAACCCGCTTTTCTTTGGGCAGGTTCACCAAGGACGCGCCGCAAGACGCGCAGGCATTCACTTCGGGGGCGTTAATTGCCTGACATTCAGGACACTTGAGCCACAACCCCATGTGGTGCTGTCCTCCAGGGGATTTTTCCTTACCATTAACAGACCCTTACCCAATCTTCAAGATTTTTCTTCCGCTTGATGGCGCCGGAGCTGTCGGCCTGCCGGTTCCCGGCGATTTGTCTTTCCCGCGGGCGGAGGCGAGCAATTATAGTATAATAAATATTCAAACATTTTTTCAGGGGCGGGCCGGGTGCCTGCCCCGCAGCAGTCCAGGCAGGATTCCCAGCGTCAAACCGGTTTCGGCCGGGGACGCAGAGGCGAGGTCACCCCCCATGAAGCGACAGATTATTACTGCGGATCAGGCCCCCCCCACCGTGGGTCCTTACAGCCAGGCGGTGGCGGCTGGCCCGTTCGTGTTCTGCGCCGGCCAGATCCCGTTGGATGGTCGCGGTGAATTGGTGAAAGGCGATATCGTGGTGCAAACCGTCCAAGTGCTGGACAATCTCAAGGCCGTCCTGGCCGCCGCCGGGTTGACCCTGAAAGACGTGGTCAAGACCACGGTCTTTTTGGCGGACCTGGCCGACTTCCCGGAGATGAACCGGGTGTACGCCGAGTTCTTCCCGGAGCGGCCCCCGGCCCGGAGCACCGTCCAGGTGGCGGGGCTGCCCAAAGGGGCGTTGGTGGAAATTGAGGCCCTGGCCTTGCGAAAAGACTGGCCCGCTTGAGGCCCGGGCAAAGGAGGTGGGAGCGCATGGACACCTTGATCCTGAGAGTCAAAGGCATGCTGGAGCAGGGGGGCTTTGTCTGAGCCGGCTGCCCCGACGCGGTGCGCGCCGGACTGTCGACCCTCCCCGGGGTGGAGCGGGTGGACTATGACCCCGGCCGGGACCTGTTCAGCCTGGTCTATGACGCCCAGCGGCTGAGCCTCAGCCTGATTTTTTCCCAGATCCACCAGGCGGGCCGTCAGATGGGCCGGGACTATGTACCCGAGGTGGTGACGGAGCCGGCTTCCGGGAGCGGCGGCTAAGGGCCGCAGTTCCTCACCCGCCCGCCCCACCCCGACAATTTTTCCGGCGGTCCGGGAGACCTGCTCCCAGGTCAAGCCCGGGAGGGTGGGGAAGGGGGTGGTGAAGAGGGCCTAAGATCTCAGGGGCCCCGGCCCTTCTTGGGGCGTTTAGTTCACGGCTTGAACTGGAACCCCGTGGGGAGCTGCTCCACCGCCTTTTTCAGGTCGTTCAGCAGGGTTTCCATTTCGGCCTGGAGCTTTTTATAGGTCTCGCCGGTGGCAAACTTCAGCTCTTGCAGCTTGCGGCGGGCCGTGGCCATTTGGGGTTCCAGGGCCTTCAACTGCTCCGCCACCCGGGCTTTGAGCTCCGGGGAAATCTTGTCCAATCTGTCCTGCATCTCGGCCATGCCCCGCTTCAGCTCTTCCAAGCGGGAATTGGCCTGTCTGAAGTATTCTTCCCGCTCCGGAGCCGCGGCTTTCATCTCCGGAGTTGCCTGCCGGCTTTCCCGAATGGCAGGTTCTTTCACGGCCGGCTTGGGATGAGCCGGCTCCTCCTGGCTGCCGCAGCCCAGCAGCGCCGCAGCCAGCCAAAGCGCCAGGGTGATGGTCGGCCGTTTCATGGCAGTGTCGCCCCCTTGGTGAACCTCAGGCGCCCCTTTCTTGTGAAAAAAGGTGCAGAAAGTAGCTTAGTGCATTCCCTCCCGTTTTGCAAGCAGCTCTTCCAGGACCGGGATGAAACCTTGGGCCGCCCGGGAGGTTGGGCGCGGCGAAGACCCATGGGCATTGACAATTGCCGGCGAATGTGTCAGGCATGGAACAACGTCCTGCCTTGGGAGCCTTGCCGCCATGCGTCTGTTTGAAGACATCAAGGAAGATTACCGTCTGGGTCCCAAAGACCAGGAGATCCTGCTGGCCGTCTGGGGGGAGTTGGCTCCTCAGGCCGATCAGGTGGTGGAGCATTTCTACCAACGGCTGCTGGACCAGCCGGATACCGCCAAGTTCCTGGAGGATCCCGAGATTTTGGCCAGACTCAAGCGCTCCCACCGCGCCTGGTTGGAATCGGTGTTTCTCGGGCCCTTCGACGAACGCTACTACCAGCGCCTGAAGCGCATCGGCAACGCCCACGTGCGCATCGGCCTGTCGGCCCATTTCGTCTATGTGGGCATGAACTTCATCAGGGAAGAGCTGAAAAATCTGGTGGCGGCGCTGCTGGACCCGCATCGGCAACGCCCCGCCCTGGAAGCCATCGACAAAATCCTGGACCTCAACCTGGACGTCATCGCCCGGGCCTACCACGAAGAATCCATGCGCCGGGTGTTTTTAAGCTACAAGTTCGACGATTTCCTCATCCGGTTCGCCCGGCGCTTCACCTTCGGGCTCAATCTCATCCTCCTGGTGGGGCTGGTGGCCCTGGCCGTGGGCATGGTCTATGTCCTGGTTATCGACGTCAGCCAGATCTTTAGGGGGCAACTGGAGAAGGGCCTGGTGGCGGCGTTGGGGTCGCTGTTAATCATGTGGCTGGCTATTGAGCTCCTGGAAGGGGAAATGGAGCGGCTGCAGGGGGGCGCGCTGCCGCTGAGCCTGTTTGTGGGCGTGGCTCTGGTGGCCTTTTTGCGCAAAATTCTCATCGCCACCATCACCCATGAGAGCCTGGAGGTGGAACTCCTCTACCTGGGAGGCATTTTGGTGTTGGGGCTGGTGTACTGGCTCATCCGCCGGGCGGAAACCGTCCGGAGCAAGTGAAACCGGGATTCCTCAGGATGGGGGGGACGCCGGAAGCCAAATCCTGCCGGTCCTTTCAGCCCCCCACCCCTGGCGCTTCAAGGTCAAGCCGGCTGGTCTGGAGACGGGGCCGTGAGGTCTTCGGAAACCCCCGGCGCTTCGGCGAACAGGAGGGCCAGGCGGATGGTGACCGTGGTGCCCACGCCCAACTGGCTGTCCAGGGTGATGACCCCCCGATGCTCGTCCACAATCTGCCGCACAAAGACCATGCCTAAGCCGGTACCGCCGATTTTGGTGGTATAAAACGGCACGAAGACCTTATCCACCACATCCGGGGCCATGCCCTTGCCGGTGTCCTTGATGACAATCACGGCGAACTGTTTTTCCAGGAAGGTCTTCACCGTGATGACGCCATGCGGTTTGGTGGCCTCCACCGCGTTCCGGAGAAGATGGGCCAGGGCCACTTTCAGGAGATGAGCGTTGAGCCGCCCCACGATGGCTTCAGGATGCAGGTCGATCACCAACCTGAGTTTCTTGGCCCGGAGTTCCGGGCTGATGAGCTCCAAGGTGGTGCGCACGATGTCGTTTAAGTCCATCTGGGTGAAAAAGGAGGACTTGCGCTTGGCCAGGTTTTCGAAGCGCTCCACCATCTGCTCGATGCGCCTGGCCTCCTCGGCGATGGCCTGGAGCCAGGCCCTGGTGGGGTCATCGGAGTCGCATTTCCTGAGCAGCCGGTGGCTGAAGCCGCCGATCACATGGAGGGGGTTCCTGATGCCATGGGCCATCCCCAGGGCCATCTCGCTCATGGTGCGCTCCATCACCAGGGCCTCCATCTCCCGGTTCAGCGCCAGAATTTCGTGGCTGGTAGCCTCCAGTTGGTGGTGGTCCGCCTCCATACGCCGGTAGAGGCGCTGCATGCGGTGGAAAAACAGGGTGATGGTGGTGATGGCCATGTAGATGATGCTGTCGAAGCCGCCGAAGATGCGCCGCAACTGCCCCAGGATGGTGGTGGTCCCGTGAAAGCTGATGACGTCCTGGATGACATGGGAGACCGCGTGGGTCCAGGCGAACAGGAAGAAGGCCAGGGCCAGCCAGTTCAGGAAGAGCCACAGGGCGTTTTCCGGGTCCTGCGTCATCAGGCGCCGGCTGTAGCGAAACGCCAGGCCGGTAAAGAGCAGGACCAGCAAAGCGCTCACCGATTCCACCAGCCAGATGGGCCACAGGGGCAGGCTGATCATGACTCTTTCCCCGGAGGAGTTTGGGCGAAGGCCTTGAGACTGCGGTAAAAGAGGTAAAAGGCCGGAATCAGCAAGAAGAAGTGGTTGATTTTGAAGATATAAAACAACCAGGTGTGTGCGTCTTCCATGAGGAGCCGCCGGGACAACCCCTCGCCCATGATCACCGGGTTGGCCAAGGCCCATTCCAGGGTGTGGCCCAGCACCGCGTCCAGGTTCCAGAAGACCAGAATCCAGCAGGCCCACCAGAGGCAGCGGAAGCCCTGCCGTCCCACCAGCTCGCTCCAGTACATCTCCCGCAGGAAATAGAGCATGGCGCCGGCAAACAACAGGTGGGAGAACTGGTGGACATAGGAACCCTGGGTGCCCCACTGGAACCACCCCACCCAAGCCTCGGCCCGCACCGGAGCCGGCGCCAGCAAGAGGGCGGCAAAGACCGAGATCCGGGCAAGGCAGGCTATTCCTGACATCGCAAGCTCTCAAGCTCCATTATGGCAAATCAGCCAAGCCCTTGTCAATCAGACCGCCAGCCTCCTGAGAGCCCCGGCGTGGAAGGGAGAGCCACGCTCAGTATCCCAGAAGCTTCACCGCCTTGGGGTCCCGGCGCCAGTTTTTCCAGACCTTGACCCAGAGTTCCAGGAAGACCCTGCTGCCCAGCAGGCGCTCGATGTCGCCCCGGGCCTCCTGGCCGATGAGCTTGAGGAGCCTGCCCCCCTTGCCGATGACGATGCCTTTCTGGGAGGCCTTTTCCACGTAGATCACCGCCCGGATGCGCACCAAGTCGGGGCGCTGGCGCTCGTCGAACTCCTCCACGGCCACGGCCACGGCATAGGGGATTTCCTCGCCGGTGTGGTGAAAAAGGCGCTCCCGGATGAGTTCGGCCACCAGGAAGCGCTCATGCTGGTCGGTGAGCTGTTCTGGGGGAAAGAGCGGCGGCGCCTCCGGCAGGAGCTTGATGATCTCCTTAAGCAGGGGTTCGACGCCGTCGCCGGTGAGGGCGCTCAACGGCACGATGGCCGCTTGAGGAAAAGTCTCGTGCAGCGCGGCTATCAGCGGCAGCAGCCGGGGCTTGTCAACGACGTCCGTCTTGTTCACCGCCACCACCAGGGGGGCGGTCAGGGCCTTGAGATGGGGCAGCAACAGGCGGTCCTGGGGGTCGAAGGGGCGGGGTTCAATGAGCCAAACCACCACGTCGGCCTCAACCAGGGCGGAGAGGGCCGCCTCCAGGAGCGCCGCGTTCAGCGGCCCCTTGGGCTCCAAGACCCCGGGGGTGTCCAGGAAAACGAGCTGGGCTTCGGCCAGGTTCACCAAACCCAATAGGCGGTGCCGGGTGGTCTGTGGCTTGGGGGAGGTGATGCTGAGCTTCTCTCCCACCAAGCGGTTCAACAGGGTGGACTTGCCCACGTTGGGGAACCCGATCAAGGCCACATAGCCGCAGCGGAACGGCCCGTTCATAGAGGTATTATAGAACATGGGAGGCCCAAGCGCTATGCGGGGGAGGGGGCTCAGGGGCGGCGGCCCCTGGCCCCCGACCTTCCTTGCCCCTACCGCCGCCTGCGGCGGCGGGCCAGGAGGGGCGTGAGGATGACCCCGGCCAGGCAGAGCCAGGCGAAGACGTCGCCGATCCTGGTGTAGAGGCTGCCCCCGGGCATCCAGGGGAGTTCCAGGGTGTGGGCCGCGGGGACGTTGAGGCCCGAGGTCCAAAGGATGGTGCCGTCCGGTCCGATAAAGGCGGAGATGCCGGTGTTGGCGGCCCGGGCCATGGCCACCCGTCCTTCCACGCAGCGGAACACCGCCAGAGCGAGGTGTTGATAGGGAGCGCTGGTTTCCCCGAACCAGGCGTCGTTGGTGATGGTGACCAAAAGACGCGCCCCGTTTCGCACCTGGGCCCGGGAGAGGTAGGCAAAGATGGACTCAAAGCAGATGAGAGGCCCCACATTGCCCTCCGGCAGGCTCACCACGCTGCCCACCGGCCCCTCGGCGAAGTCCCCGATCATGGTCACCATCTTGGGAATGAAAAAGAAGAGGCGCTGCAAAGGCACGTATTCGCCGTAAGGCACCAGATGGGCCTTGTCATAGAAGCCGGCCACCTTGCCCTCCGGATCCAGGAGGTAGGCCCGGTTGAAATAGCGCTCCCCCGCAGGGGTGAGCTCGTAGGCCGGGGCTCCGAAGAAGAGATGGCTCCCGCTCTTTTTCCCGATTTCCTGGACCCTGGCGGAAAAGTCCGGAGTCCTCAGGAACAGGAAGGGAGCGGCGGTCTCCGGCCAGATGATGAGCCGGGCCCCTTTGCACCTGTCGGTGAGCTCGGCGTAGCGGTCCAGGGTGGCGGCTACCATCTGCGGGTTCCACTTGTCTCCCTGCTTGACGTTTCCCTGGGTGACGCCCACTTTGATTTTGGGGCTGGCTCCGGCCAGCTTCTGCACCGCGTCGAGGCGGTAAGCGCCATAGCCGGCCCAAACCATGAGGAGCAACAGGACCATGGCCTCCTGGCGCCGCTGATGACGCACCCGCTGGAAGGAGGGACAGGCGGCCAGAAAGAGCCAGGTGCTGGCCAGGACCAGCAGAAAAGAGATGACGTACACCCCCCCCAAGTCGGCCGCCTGGATGAACAAAGGGTAGCGGTAAAGTCCGGTACCCAGCAGCGCCCAAGGGAAGCCGCTGAACAGATGAGTCTGCACGTATTCCAGCGCCACCCAGAGGGCCGGGCCGAACCAGAGGGGACTGATGCCCGCGGCTCCGGCCCGCACCACCCCCCAGGCCCACAGGGCCCGGTACAGGGACAGGTAGCCGGCCAGCAGGAGCATCACCCCCACGGCCAGGGGCAGGGGGAGCTTGCCGAACACGTGGGTGACATAGACGATCCAGTACAGGATCCCCGCAGAGGCTGCCAACCCCGCTAGGAACCCCAGCCGGAAGGCCCGCTTGGGGGTGGCGTCCCTCAGAGCCCAATAAAGAGGCGGCAAGGCCAGGGGCAGGAGGAAGGCCAGGTCCCACTTGGGGAAGGCCAAGGCCAAGAGCACGCCGGAAAGGACAACGGCCAGGGCCGGTCCCAGTCCCGGCGGGGAGGAGGAATTGAGCAAGGAGGGGTTCACGGGGCTCCTCGGGTCATGTCCCTCGTGTCCTTCCACATGTGATCATCTTTCTGTTCTCTCCTTTGCTGAGGGAGGGTTAGGGTAAGGCTAAAGAAAATAATGAATAATAATAATATGGTAATGAAAATATCCCTAATCCCCCCTAACCCCCTCCCGCCCGGGAGGGGTTACTAAAAGTAAACTCTTGAGCGACATTGCATGGACAAGCCATGAGCCGCCGCCGATACCCGCCTTACCGCACCATGGGGAGGAGTTATGGCTCCGGCTCCCGGAGGGCGGCGGGTCGGATGAGCACCTGCTTGGCCCGGCGTTCATCGGCGGCCACCACCACCAACTCCAGGCCGTTGAGGACCACGGCGTCGTTCACCTGGGGGACCCGGCCCAAGAGATGGATGAGCAGGCCGCCTACGGACTCGAACTTGCCCTCCGGTCGGGTCAGATTGAAGTGTTCCAGGAGCTCTTCCACGTCCAGGCGGGCGTCCACCAGGACGGTGCCGTCTTCCTGGGGAATGAGGCGGGCTTCCTGGCGGTCGTACTCGTCGTAGATCTCGCCGACGATTTCCTCGATGATGTCTTCCAGGGTGATGAGCCCGGCGGTGCCGCCGTACTCGTCGATGACGATGGCGATCTGGATCTTGCGTTCGGCAAAGTCCCGGAGCAGATCGCTGATTTTCTTGCTTTCCGGGATGAAATAGGGGGGGCGCAGAACCTTGCCCACATCCTGCTGGTTCAGGGGGGTCTGCCAAAAGACCAGCAGATCTTTCACCAGCAGAATCCCCACGATATGATCGATGCTGCCTTCGTACACCGGGAGGCGGGAGTGCCCCTTTTCCAGGACCAGCCCGATGATCTGGTCCACGGGGGTGTGGCGCTCCACGCCCACGATCTCCAAGCGCGGCACCATGATCTCCCGCACCAGGGTATCGCGGAATTCGAAGATGGACTCGAGCAGCTCGCCTTCCTCGCGGCTGAGAAGGCCCCGCTCTTCGGAGATGGTGATGATGTTTTGAAGTTCCCGCTCAAGGTCTTCCGGTTGGGAAATGGTGCGCTGCAGAAGGCGCTGCCAGAGACGTTTGAGCAGGTTTGGTCGGGGACTGTCGCCCTCGCCCATGCATCAGCCTCGTAAGGTCTTGCGCTCTGCCCTCAGGAAGCGTTCCACCGTCTGGACGTTGCGGGGAAATTCCAGACCCCGGTCCAGAAGGTGGATTTCATGCCGGCCAATGCCGAAGGTGGTGGTGGCGAAGGCCGCCGCCTTTTCGTGGTCGAAGTCCTTGCAGGAGAAGATGTCCAGACTGAGGTAGGAGCGTTCCGGATAGGTATGAACGCTGATATGGCTCTCGGCTATGAGGACGAATCCTGAAACCCCCCAGTCTTCCGGGACCTTGGCATGGTACTTGAAGACGTAGGGAGGCATGATTTTGGTCATGTGAATGAGGTCCGGGCAGCGGTCCAGGAACTCGTAGATGACATCCAGGTTCGCCAGTCGCTGGGGATTGCAGTCATACCCGTCCAGGGTGAGGTGCAACCCGTAGCCGAGAGCAAGGTTTTTCAAGTTCCCATCCTCCTCCTAACCAGGCCTGCCGTTTGCTGGAGGCAGTCTCAGTGCTGGCCGTAAGCGGGTCAGGCACCCCCTGCCCGGCCCAGCCGGAGCCTGGCGGCGTTGACCACCATCCTGCTGCCTTTAAACAGAAATCACCCTTCCCTGGGGGATCAGGGATAGGGTAGCCATGAGCCAACGCCCCGCCAACAGCGGTTATTCAAGTCAAACTTATATAACTCTATCGCACCCCCTGGTCAATAGTTTTTTTTACGAATCGCCTCCGCATAAACAGAGTTTTGCGGGGCTGGCTATTGACGCCCAAGTCCAAGGTGGTAAATTAACCGGATATGCATTGGTAAGGAGGAGATCTCGTGGCCTACGTCGCCCCTTTCCGGGGGCTCTACTACAACCCCGCCAGGATCGCCAGGCTTACGGACGTGGTGACCCCGCCTTATGACGTCATCAGCCCGGAGCAGCGGGAAGTCTTTGCCGTCTCCCACCCCTATAACATGGTGCACCTCATCCTCCCGGAGTCCCAACCCGGGGACGGCCCTCTGGAAAACCGCTATACCCGGGCCGCAGCCCGGTTCCGCCAATGGCTTAGGGATCAGGTCTTCGTGCGGGACGACCAGCCGGCGTATTATTACTGGGAGACCCGGTTTGAGGTCCAGGGACAGAGCCATAACCGCCGCGGCCTGGCCGCCGTAGTGCGCCTGGAGCCATTCAGCAAAGGTATCATCCTCCCCCACGAACAGACGTTTTCCGCCCACAAGGCCGATCGGCTGGAGCTCTTCAAGCACTGCCGGGCTCACTTCTCACCCATCTTTTCCTTATTTCCCGACCAGGAAGGGAGGATCATCGAGCAGGTGAGGGCAGGCGCCCCCCGGGAGCCTCTCATGGACTTCACCGACGTGGAGGGTCGACAGCAGCGGCTCTTTCGGGTAACCGACCCGGACTGTCTCCGGGCGGTGCATCAGGCCCTGGCGTCCCTGAAGCTCTATATCGCCGACGGCCACCACCGCTACGAAACCGCCCTGGCGTTCCAGAAGTGGATGAAGGAGCGCTACCCCAAGGCTTCCCCCCAGGCTTCCTTCAATTTCATGCTCATGTATGTGGCCAACCTCTATGATCCGGAATTGGTCATCCTCATGGCCCACCGCATGTTGGGGGGGGGCCGGCTCAAGCGCCTGGATGAAGCGAAGTTTTTGGGACGGCTGGAGGATTTCTTCGAGGTGACCCCCCTGGAGCGGCCCGGCGGTGATCTGGATGCCTATGCCGCCTTCCTCCAAGGCCAGTTGGCGGAGGCCCGCCCGGGCCAAACGGTTTTCATCATGGTGGGCTCGGGCCTGAGGAGCTGGCGCCTGGAATTGCGCCGGGGGGTGCGGGAGAGGGTGCTCACCCGGGAGATGAACCCCGCCCTGGCGGACCTGGACGTGTCGGTGCTCAACTACCTGGTGTTCGACAAGAACCTGGGGCTGGACGCCAAGGCTCAGGACGACCCCGAGACCTGCTTCTACTCCAGCCGGGTGGAGGAGGTCCTGCAAACCGTGGCCCAGGGACGGGCCCGCTTGGCCTTTATCCTCAACCCCACCAAGATCGAACAGGTGCGCCGGGTGGCAAGCGAAGGCCTCATCATGCCCCGCAAGTCCACTTATTTCTACCCCAAGGTGATGACCGGCCTCGTCCTCAACCCCATCGCGCCGGAGGAGACCATCACCGTGCCGGGATTGACCGACTGAGGTTTTTTCACGGAATCGGGAACTCCTCCGGCGGGGGGCTTCGGGGCTGCCTCCCGGGGAGCGGGTTTTCGGCATTCCCGCCCGAGCCCGGCCCCAGGGTCAGGCACGTTCCGAAGCTTGTTCTTTGCCTTTTTTAGGGCTATAATAATACCACCCCCACCTCTCACCCCACCGTTGCAGGGAGACAGCCGGATGGAAAGCAGGAACCCCACATTCCGAGGCCGCATCCTGGTGGTGGACTCGGATGACTGGTGTCGGCAATTTCTCAGCCAGGTTCTCAAACTGGTGGGCATCGAGGAATTCCGCCTGGCGTCTTCAGTGACTGAAGCCCTGGAAGCCATTCAGTCCGAGGCCTTCGATCTCCTCATCAGCGACCTGAAGTTTCCGGATTACCAGCAACTCCTGGAGGACTGCCGCCAGCGCTTCCCCGGCATCCGCTTCATTCTCATGCTCAACCGGCGCGCCCAACCCATTTCCATTTCCTATCATGAGCACGTCGAAGTGGTGGTCAAGCCCCTGAGCCTGGACGAAATGGCCCGAAAGATCCGGGAAGCCATCCAACGGCGGCAGCGCCATCGCGTGGAAGAACAACTCCGCCGCTTCAAACAGGACATCTCCCGCTTCATCGGCTGAGTCCCAGGAGGGGTATTTTGAGTGGAGGGCCAAAGGAGCGGTGGCTCCCCCGCCCTCCCCTCAAACTCCCCTCTCCACTCCCTTTAAGGGATTGGGGGTTGGGTTTTGGGGGAGAGGCCAAGGGTCTGCAAACCTCAGCCCCCTCCCTCCTTCACCCTCGCCGGGCGGCCAGGAGGAGGCCCAGGCCCATCCAGAAGGCTTCCCTAAGGCGCCGGATGATGCTGAAGGCGGCGCCCAGGGCGGCTCCCAGGTGAAACCCCAGGGCCAAGAGGAGGTTCCCCCCTTCCTGCATCCCCACCGCCATGGGCAGGAAAAATCCCAAGCCGGTGAAGATCATCCCCAAGGAGTCCAGGGTCAGGGCCTCAACCGGGCTCAAGGGCGCGCCCAGCAGGAGGAAGATGAGGTAGATTTCCACGGCGTTAGCTGCCCAAGCCAGCATCTGGACCGCCAGCAGCCGGGCCGCCAACCCCCGCCGGTCCCGGTAGAACGCGGTCAGTTGCTCGTCGATGCGGGCCAATTCGGCCTCCCGGGCTTTCAGGCTGGCGGGGCAGAGATTGAGGAGTTCCAGGAGCCTCAGGGCCTTCCGGCACGGTTGGCGATATTGCACGGCAATGAATCCCAGGGCCCCGGCCCCCAACCCCAGCCCCCCCAGGAGCAGGACCTTGAGATACGGGGAAATCTGCGGGAGAAAAGTCGCCGCCAGCGCCAGCCCCAGCAAGACGTAGAGAGACAGGCTAAGGACCCGCAGGGCCTTGTGGAGCACGAGGCTGGCCGCCGCCGTCTCCATGGCGTACCCTGCCTGGATGAGCCCGGCCGCCTTGGAGGGTTCGCCTCCCAGGGTGGCGGTGGGAGTGAGCACATTCAGGGCTTCCCCTGCAAGGCGCAGTCGGGCGAAGCGAAGCAGGCCCAGCCGGGCCCCGCCGTCAGGCAGCAGCCGGCTCCAGGTATAGGCTTCCAAGCCGTTGGTCAGCGCATAGGGCAAAAGGAGCAGGGGAAAGCCCCAGCCCACCCGTTCCAGATTCCCGGTGAGGGGTTCCCAACCCACTTCGGCCAGCATCCAGAAGAGAAAGACGCCGGCGATGAGCACCAAGACCACCGTCAACCGCTGCACCGCGAGCTCCATGGAAAAACTCGTGGGGAAGGGGGTAAGGGTTGCAGACCCTTACCCCCCCACCCCCTCCCCCCATCCCGTATGGGTTGGGGTAAAAGACTTGGGGCTTTGGGCCCCCAGCCTTTTCGTACCAAAAAACCCTTCGGGTTGGGTGGGGGGGGGGTGAGGGGAGGTCAGGAAGCCACGGCTCCTTTGGCCCTCCCCACCACATCTCTTCTTCCCTCCCCTCACCTCCCCAGCTGCGGCAGGCGCCGCATCAGGAGGACCAGGGGAAGGAGAAAGAAAAACATCAGGGTGAACAGCCAGTAATCGTCGCAAAAGGCCAGCATCTGGGCCTGGCGCTGCACTTCCATATAGAGGCCGGCCAAGGGCTGCCGGTTCTCCCACCACTGCCAGTGGGGGCCCAGCCCCGGCAGAACCTGCCCCAGACGCTGCTGCCACTCGGTGAAAGGCAGGGAAAAGGGGGTGAGGTGTTCCACCAGCCGGCTCTGGTGGAACTGGGCCCGCTGGGAGAGCAGGGTGGTGGCGGTGGCGATGCCGAAGCTCCCCCCCAGATTGCGCATCAGGTTGAAAATGCCGGTGGCGTTGCCCATTTTTTCCTGGGGCACCCGGGACATGGTGAGGGTGGTCAGGGAGACGAAGGTGGTGCCCAAACCGAAGCCTTGGATGAAGCGGGGCCACCAGGCGGTGGCAAAATCAATCTGCGTATTATACAGGCTCATGAGATACACGGCCACGGCATTGATCAAGAGCCCCACGCCCACCAGCCAGCGGCTGTCAATAATCTGTGTCAGACGGCCCACGATGGGCAGGATCATCAGGGAGCCAACCCCGCCGTAGGCCAAAGCCCAGCCCGCCAGGGTGGCGTCGTAGCCCATGAGGGTCTGGAGGAAGAGGGGCAACAGCACGATGCTGCCGTAGAGGACAAAACCGAAGAAAAACATGATAATGGTGCCCGCGGCATAGTTGCGCTCCTTGAACAGCCGCAGGTCCACCACCGGGTCCTTGGTCTTCAGCTCCCAATAAATGAGCAGGATCAGGCTCACTGCCGACAACATCGCCAGGCGCACGATGAAGGCACTCTCGAACCAGTCCTCCCGCTCGCCCTTGTCCAGCACCACCTGGAGCGCCCCCAGCCCTACGCACAGAAACCCCAGCCCCACATAGTCGATTTTGCCGGCCCGCTGCTCCTGGATATATTTGGGGTCGAAGATGAACAAACCGGTCATCACCAAAGAGAGAATGCCCACCGGCAGGTTGATGTAGAAGGCCCACCGCCAGCTCAGGGTGTCGGTGATCCAACCGCCCAACAGCGGCCCGATGATGGGCGCAAAGACCACCCCGATGCCCCAAATGGCCATGGCCATGCCCCGCTCCCGGACCGGAAAGCTCTCCAACAGAATGGCCTGGGAGATGGGCTGGAGGGCGCCGCCGCCGATGCCCTGGAAGATGCGGAAGACGATGAGGCTGCCCAGATTGGGGGCCGAGCCGCACAGCATGGAGGTCACGGTGAACAGGGCCAGGCAGAGCATGAGGAAGCGCTTGCGGCCAAAGAGCGCCGCCAGCCAGCCGGTGATGGGCAGCACGATGGCGTTGCTTACCAGGTAGGAGGTGAGCACCCAGGTGGACTCGTCCACCCCGGCGGACAGGGACCCGGCCATCTGCGGCAGGGCCACGTTCACCACCGTGGTGTCGATGATTTCCATGAAGGTGCCCGCCATCACCGCAATGGTGACGAGCCACTTGTTCACCGCCGGCCGGTCTGGGGTCATGGTTCAACCTGAAATTTCATGGAGGACCAGGCTATGGCCCGGCCATCCAGGAAAACTTCGTTGCACGTGGGGGGAGGGCCTGGGAGCGCAGCTCCCTGCCCACCCCCCACACCCCCCTCCCAACCCTTTAAGGGAGTGGGGGAGGGGGTCTGGGGGAGGGGTAAGGGTCGACAGACCCTTAGCCCCCTCCCCCAGAGCGCATCGCCGAAAGCAGGCGCGGCCCCGAGCGGTCCCGGGTGTCGATGGTGGTGTAGCAGGACATCCCCAGGCGCAGAGGCAGATTTTCAGGGAAAGGCGGGAGCAGGCGGAGGCGCACCGGGATGCGCTGCACCACCTTCACCCAGTTGCCGGTGGCGTTTTCCGGGGGCAGGAGGGAGAAGGCGGCGCCGGTGCCGGCCATGATGGAGTCCACCGCAGCCTTGAGTTTGACACCCGGGTAGGAGTCCACCGTCACCTCCGCGGCTTGGCCGAGGCAGACGTTGGTGAGTTGGGTCTCCTTGTAGTTGGCTTCCACCCAGAGGTCCCGGGGTTCCAGGGGGACCAGCATCATGAGGGGCTGGCCGGGCTGCACCCAGTTGCCCGCCTTCACCTGGCGCCGGGTGACGTAGCCGTCTACCCCGGCGGTAATGTTGGTGTAGGACAGGCGCAGGCGGGCCTCCTCCAGCCGGGCCTTGGCTTCTTTGACGGCAGGCTGCTCCTCCAGCGGGATGGCGGTGGAGCCGCCGATGGCGGCCAGGGCCTGGCGCTCTTCGGCCCGGGCCTCCTCCAGTTCGCCGGTGGTCACCCTGAGGCGGGTGTTGGCCTGGTCCAGGGTCTGCTTGGGCACCGTGCGCCGCTCATAGAGGCCCGCGTAGCGGCGCTGGTCGGTGCGGGCCTGTTTCTGGGCCGCCTCGCTCTGCATGATTTTGGCCCGGGCGGTGGCCACCTTGACGTACATGGCGGCCAAGTCCTGGCGGAGCCTGAGAAGATGTGCCTCCGCCTGGGCCACCGCCACTTCGAAGTCCCGGGTCTCCAGCGTCACCAGGACCTGGCCGGCCTTGACGAACTGGTTGTTGTCCACCAGCACCTGGGCCACCCGGCCGGGGACCCGGGGGGCCACCACCCCTACGTGACCGGCAATATAGGCATTGTCCGTGCTGACGAAGATGGAGAGGTAGTACCAGTACCCCACCCCGGCCCCCGCCAGGACCAGGAACAGGAGGAGCAGACCGAGGCGGACGGCGGTTTTGCGGGCCATGGCTTAGGGCTTTTTCTCTTCCAGGAGTTCATTGATGGCCCCCACCGCCCAGAGCAGGTGAGCTTTAGCCATCTGGTGATCATAGCGGGCATTGAAGAAGTTCACCCGGGTCTTGGTGAGCAGCGTCTGGGCGTCAATGACGTCGGTGGCGGTGCCCACCTGTTCCCGGTAGCGCTCCTGATTGAGGCGCAGGTTCTCCTCGCCCTGGGCCACCGCTTTCTGGGTCACCCGCAGGCGCTCGGCGGTGTCCCGGACATCCAGGTAGGCGGTCTGGACCTCCAGCTTCACCTGGTCGCTCAGGTCCTGGCGCTTCAGCCTAAGCTGCTCCAGGCGCTCCCGGGCCTGCCGCACCTGGGCCCGGGTGTCGAAGCCGGAAAAGAGGCTCCACTGCATCCCCAGGATGGCAAAATACTGGTGGTCGTGCAGCCAGGTGTCGTTCTTCTGATAGGTGTGCCCGGCCTGGGCAAAGACCCGGGGGTAATAGCCGGACTGGGCCTGGACAACGGCCTTTTCTCCCTGCTGGATGCGGTTGTTTGCGGCCTTCAGGTCGCTGCGCTGCCGCAGGGCCGCCTCGGAGGCCTGGGGAAGCCCCGGCAGGAAGGCGGCCAGTTCGCTTTCCTCGGTGAGTTTCAGAGGCGTGGCAAGCGGGAGGACCAGGAGCTTGTTCAGGGAGGAGACCGCGGTGGTCAGGTCGTTTCTGGCGGTAATCTCCCGCTGCTCGGCGTCGGCCAGGGCCACCTCGGCCTGGAGCACGTCATTGTACGTGGTCAACCCGAACTCGTAAAGGTCCCGGGCATTTTTCAGGTGTTCCCGAAGCTGCGTCACCTCCTGGCCTGCCACGGTCACCATTTTTTGGGCCCGCAGCACCCGGAAATAGCCCTGGCAGACCGCCAGAAAGAGGTTGTCCCGCACCTGGCTGCTGTCCAGGCGGCTGATGGCTTTCCCCAGAATCGCAGCCTGGTAGCGGGAAGAGGTGGCGCCGAAATCGTAAATCGTCTGCTCTACTGCCAGTCGGGAGCTCCAATAGGTGCGGTTGGTCATGGGAAAGGAGGCGGAGACATTGGGCGCGGCCCCCAGAGGGGTTTGAACGCCGCCCACCTTCACCTTGATGGGGTTGTCATACATGGTATAGTTGACGTCGGAGCGCACGTGCGGCAGAAAGCCAGACCGGGCCCGCACCACCTCCTGCTCGGCGATGAGCTCTTCCAGGCGGCTGATCTTGAGATTGGGGTTGGCCTTGGCTGCCAGCCGGAGCGCCTCCCGGAGATTGAGCTCCCGGGGAGGCTCCGCCGCCCAACCCCCTGCCCCGCCCAGCCAACTCCAAGCCAGGAGCGTGGGCAATACGATCCAGAACCGGCTCATGGCGGAGACACCTCCGCTCCCGCCGGCGGCCGCATGAGCCCGGTGAGCCACAGGGCCTCCAACACCGACAGGGCCCCGGCCCCGGCGTCATCCTTGGCTTCCACCATCTGGTAGTATCCCACCGCCCGGATCAGGCCCCGAAGCAGGTAGGCCAGGAACCTGGGATTGGCGGCCATCAGCTCCCCCTGGGCCATGCCCTGGGCGAACATCCGGGTCAGGTGTCCCATGATCTCCTGCTCCAGCTCCCGGATACGCCGAATGGGTCCCGAGGGTTTCTCAATCAGCCAGCGGGGCAGGTCCCGGAAATACACGGGAAACAGCAGGCGCTCCCGCTGCAGATAATCCAAGAGCAGCGCCAGGATCTCCTGCAGCCGCCGGGCGAACGGCGCCGGTTTCGCCAACCGGTCCGAGAGGTCCTGCAGCAGATTTTCCCCCACCTGGGACATGAGGGTATAGAGCAGTTCCTCTTTGCTGTGGAAATAGCAATAAACCGTGCCCTTGGCCACCCCGGCGGCCTGGGCGATCTCCTCCATGGTGGCCGCCTCCACCCCCCGGCGTTCCATGACCTGCCGGGCGGCGGCCAGGATCTCCCGGGTGCGGAACTGCGTCAGCACCTCTTTCTTGGTCATGCGGCTCATCAGTGACCCGATGGTCAGAAAAATGACTGTGCAGTCATTATACTATCCAGTCAATAATGGGGCGGGGGCCGGATGTCAAGAAAAACTTGCTTCCAGGGGGTGATTATAGTCAAAATAACAGGCAGGCGGACAAACCTTGCAAACCCTGAGGAGGCGGCCGGAGAAGGCGGGAGCAGACCCGCGTTCCTTGCCTCGTCCGGAGACCGCCCCAGGAGGTGACATGGATCGTCGGGAATTTTTGCAGCGCTTGGCGTTTATGGGGGTGGCGGCCGGCGCCGCCCGCTGGGTCATGCCCCAGGAGCTGTGGGCCATGGCGCCCCTGGACAAACCCCGGCCCGTGGTGGCCAAGGTGCAGGGAGACAACTGGGCCAATATCACCTCCGACGCGGTGCAGGCCCTGGGCGGCATGAAAAAGTTCGTCAATGCCGGGGAGACCGTGGTGGTCAAGCCCAACATGGCCTGGGATCGGGCCCCGGAGCTGGCGGCCAACGCCCACCCCGACGTGGTGCGCCGGGTGGTGGAAATGTGCCTGGAGGCCGGTGCCAAACAGGTGAAGGTGTTGGACCATGCCTGCCACGACGCCCGCAAGGCCTACCAGAACAGCGGCATCAAGCCGGCAGTGGAAGCCCTGAAGGACAGCCGGGTGGTGGTGGAATATGTGGATGAGCGGCGCTTTGTGGAGGTGAAAACGGAAAAGGCCCGGGCTCTGAAAAAGTGGTACTATTATAAGGACATCCTGGAAGCCGACCGCTTCATCAACATCCCGGTGGCCAAACACCACAGCGAGTCCCGCCTCACCATGGCCCTAAAAAACATGATGGGCGCCATCGGCGGTTGGCGGGGCCGCTGCCACGTGGGGCTGCACCAGAACATCGCGGACATGAACCTGGTGCTCCGCCCCGATTTGCACGTCCTGGACTGTACCCGCATCTTGCTCAGAAACGGCCCCACCGGCGGCAATATCGCCGACGTGGAGGTGAAAAACCTGGTCTTTGCCAGCCCCGATCCGGTGGCCATTGACGCCGTGGGCGCCACCCTCTTCGGCCTCAAGCCCGCCGACCTCGGCTACATCACCAAGGCCTATGAGTTGAACCGCGGGGAAATGGACCTGAACAAAATCACCTTTGTGTGAGCCATACGCCCCATGAAGACTCAAACTGAGGCCGCGGGGGGTGCCCGCGGCCACCGTTGGGTGCTCCTGCGACGGGGCACCCAAATCTTTTTCTTCCTCCTGTTTGTCTGGCTCTTCCTCAAGGCGGAGTACGCCGGCGAAGATCGCCTGGCCTGGCCGGTGGACCTCTTTTTCCGCTTCGACCCCCTGGCCCTGGCGGCCACCCTCCTCACCTTCAGCCCCTTGGTGCCGGCCCTGTTCTGGTCCCTGACCTTCCTGGGTCTGACCTTCATCCTGGGTCGTTTTTTCTGCGGCTGGGTCTGTCCCCTGGGGACCGCGTTGGACGGCCTGCGGCGCCTGCTGTTCACGCCCCGGCCGGATGCCGGGGTGGCGGACCGCTGGCGCCGGGCCAAGTACTATCTGCTCTTTTTTCTCCTGGCGGCCGCGCCGTTCTCCGTGAACCTGGCCGGCCTCCTGGATCCCCTGTCGCTCCTCTACCGCACCTTGGCCATCGTCTGCTACCCGGCCTTTGCCTACGGGGCGGAAAAAGCCGGGGCGGTGCTTTACCGTTTGGGGCCGCCGGTGACTTACCTGAGCGAGCCCCTCTACCAGGGTCTCAAGGCCACGGTGCTGCCCTTCCGGGGCCTGGTGTATCTGCTGCCCCTGTTCACCCTGGCCCTTTTTGCCCTCATCGTGGCCGCCGAACGGCTGGACCGCCGCTTTTGGTGCCGCGCCCTGTGCCCCCTGGGCGCGCTCTACGGCCTGTTCGCCCGCTTCTCCCTGCTGCGCCGCAAGCCTGCGGCCCTGTGCCCCGACTGCGGCGACTGCGCGGTGGTGTGCAAGATAGGGGCGTTCAGGGGGGAGGTCCAGGGGCCGTCAGCCTCTCCTCCCGCAACCCGCCTCAGCCCCCACCTCTCCTCCGAGTGCCAGCTCTGCCTCAGGTGCGTGGCGGCCTGTCAGGAAGGCCGGGCCACCTTCGTCTGGCGGGGGAGGCTGCCCCGGGCGCCTCTGGATCTGGGCCGGCGGCAGGTGCTGACCGCAGTCCTGGCCGGAGTGGCCGCAGTGCCGGTAGTGCGGTTGGGGTCGCTGGCCAAACGGCCGGACGAGTTCCTGGTGCGGCCGCCGGGGGCGCAGGATGAGGCCGAGTTCCTGGCCCGCTGCATCCGCTGCGGGGAGTGTCTCAAGGTCTGCCTCACCAACGGCCTCCAGCCCGTGCTTTGGGAAGCGGGGCTGGAGGGCCTCTACACCCCCCGGCTGGTGCCCCGCCTGGGCTACTGCGCCCACTCCTGCACCTTGTGCGGCCAGGTCTGTCCCACCGGCGCCATCCCCCGGCTGGACCTGGCGGCCAAGCAGGCCACCCCCCTGGGGGTGGCGGCCTTTGACCGCAGCCGCTGCATCCCCTACAGCGAAGGGGCTGACTGCCTGGTATGCGAGGAGCACTGCCCGGTCTCGCCCAAGGCCATCACCTACAACCTGGCCGAGGTCATCAACCTCAAAGGCCAAAAAGTCCTGGTGAAGCTCCCGGTGGTGCAGCCCGAGCGCTGCATCGGCTGCGGCCACTGCGAATACGTCTGCCCGGTGGGCGGCGCGGCCGCGGTGCGGGTGAAGAGATCATTGCGGGTGGAGATTTGAGATGTGGGGGAGGGGGCGAAGGGACGGCGGCCCCTATCCTTCTCATCCGGCTTCGCCTTCAATCCCTAGGTGAGAGGGAATACAAAGTTAGGGGGGTCGAGGCACCAGGCCTCGCCTGCCACCATTGCCAGAATGGGTTGGGAGCGGGGCTGGGGGAGGGCAGGGAGTTGCGCTCCCTGGCCCGCTTGCCGGAAACCAGGCGTTGCCATGAAACGTCATTATCCCGAGCAGCCGTTGGTGGGCGTGGGCGCGGTCATCTTCCGGGGAGACCAGGTATTGCTGGTGCGCCGGGGGCAGGAGCCGCAAAAGGGGGCCTGGAGTTTCCCTGGCGGCCTGGTGGAGGTGGGGGAAACGCTGGAGGCTGCCCTGCACCGGGAAATCCGGGAGGAAACCGGCCTCCGGGTCAGCGTCCTGGGGGTCAGTGCGGTGTTGGAGCGCATCTATCAGGACGACGACGGCGGCATCCCGTACCACTATGTCCTGGTGGATTTCGCTTGCGATTATGTGGCGGGCCAGCCTTCTCCCGCTTCCGACATCACCGCCGCCCGCTTCGTCAGCCTGGGGGAGCTGGAGGCCCTCAACCTGCCGGCCCTCACCGCCCAGGTCATCCGCCGGGCCTTTGAGCAGCGCCGCCGCGGCAGCTTCCTGCCCCTTTTGGGCCCCTGAGGCGGCTTGGGTGGCCGCCGGGGGTCGGATGAGTCAGTCCTCGGCCTGGCCCCACTTCCTCCATGCTTCGCCTTCCGGAGAAGGCTGATCAAGGTTCCCTTGTTTTAATCCAAAGAAACTCCCCGGCTCCCCCCTAAAACTCGCAATCATCCCACCTTGGGCAGGTCCGCCAGGGACTTCTGCAATTCCGCCTCGGGGAATTCCACGTCCTCCAATTGCCCCGCCAGAAAGGCGTCGTAGGCCGCCAGATCCAGAAAGCCGTGGCCGGAGAAATTGAAGACGATGACCTCGGGACGGTTTTCCTCCCGGCAGCGGACGGCTTCGTCCATGGCCGCCTTGACGGCGTGGGCGGTCTCCGGCGCCGGCACCACCCCCTCGGTTTGGGCGAACAGCCGGGCCGCCTCAAAGACCGGGTTCTGGGGGTAGGCCCGGGCCTCGATGACCTGATCGTGCACCAAAAGACAAAGCAGCGGGGCGTCGCCGTGATAGCGCAGGCCCCCGGCGTGGATGCCCGGGGGTACGAAGCCGTGGCCCAGGGTGTGCATCAGCATCAGGGGAGTGAGGCCCACGGTGTCGCCGAAGTCATAGGCATAAGCCCCCTTGGTCAGCGTCGGACAGGCGGTGGGCTCCACCGCCACCAGCCTCAGGTTCCGGCCCTGGAGCTTGTCCGGCACAAAGGGAAAGACGAAGCCGGCGAAATTGCTGCCGCCGCCGACGCAGCCCAGCAGCACGTCCGGGGCCTCGCCGGCTTGGGCCAGCTGCTCTTTGGTCTCCAGGCCGATGACGGTCTGATGCAGCATGACGTGGTTTAAGACGCTGCCCAGGGAATAGTTGGTGTCCGGGTGGGTGGCCGCGTCTTCCACCGCCTCGGAGATGGCGATGCCCAGACTTCCCGGCGTGTCCGGGGTGGCCGCCAGGATGGCCCGGCCGGACTGGGTGCGGTGGGTGGGGGAGGCCAGCACCTCGGCCCCCCAGATCTGCATAAGCGAACGGCGGTAGGGCTTCTGGTGGTAACTCACCTTCACCATGTAAACCGTGCACTCCATGCCGAAGAAATTGCAGGCCAGCGCCAGGGCGCTGCCCCACTGACCGGCGCCGGTTTCGGTGGCCAGCCGCCTGATGCCGGCGATCTTGTTGTAATACGCCTGGGGAACCGAGGTGTTGGGCTTATGGCTGCCCGCCGGGCTCACGGATTCATCCTTGTAGTAAATCCGGGCGGGGGTCTTCAGGGCCTGTTCCAGGCGCACCGCCCGCCTCAGCGGCGTGGGGCGCCAGAGCCGGTAAATCTCCCGGACCTCCTCGGGGATGGCGATGAACCGTTCCCGGCTCATCTCCTGCTTGATGAGCTCCGGCGGAAAGATGGGGGCCAGGTCCTGGGGAGCCACCGGCTTGCCGGTTTTGGGATGCAGGTAGGGCGGCAAGGGCCGGGGCAGATCCGCCTGGACGTTGTACCAGGCCCGAGGCAGTTGCCGCTCGCTGAGCAAAATTTTGTATGAGTCCATGCCAGCGCTACTCCTGATGAAAAAAGATGCTCATGTATAGGCCCTAACCCTGTTCGTGTCAAGGGGGAAAGCTCCTGGTGTTTCAGAGAATGAACCTCAGAAATTAAAGGAATCGGGCCGGGGGGCCGATAGGTGAAATACCGGTGGCGCGGGGCAAACCCCCTGGACCCCTGGAGGGCGGCGGCAACATGAACCAAGGCAACCTTCTGTGTTTCACCACCATTGGGCAAACCCCGTGGACCCTTGGAGAGCGGCGGCAGCGGCGGGTTGCCGCAGGGCGAGCCTGTGGTCCGGTGAATGGCTGAGGTGGGTGGATGAACTGCAAAGTTCTGGCGCGGGACGGAGCGGGTCCGATGAGGGAGGCCGGCGCGGCCCAGGCGGTGGCCCCGGACGAGGCCGCCCCCCCCGCCGCCAAAAGCCGCTCTGGCGCCCGTTCGGGGGCGGGGCTTCATCGGACGGGGCTGAAGGAAGCAGAGCTGAACCGCATCATTCACCTGAAAAAGAACCTGGATTACAGCGATGCCCTGATTCAGTATGCCGGGAAGTACCGGAAAATCGGCTGGGATCTGGTGGCGGTCAATTTTCGGGGGGAGCCCGTATTCGATCTGGATTTTCACGAGGCCGAGACCGTCTGGGGGCCGCGTCTGGCCGACTGGGGTTTGGAAGGGCAGCAGGTGAACCTGGGGGTCCGCACTGGGGCCCCCTCCCGCCTGCTGGTTCTGGAGGTACACCGGGAGGAGAGCCGGGCTCCTTTCAACCAGCGGGGGGATTGGTGTTCGGGGTGCGTGGCGGAAGTGGGAATGGAGCGGGAGCAGCATTACTATACCCTGCCCAAGGGCTGGCAGCCACCCGCCTCTTTTTTTCTGGAAAGTTTTCAGATCATGGTGTTCGGGGAAGGCGGCCTCATCCTGGTGCCACCGTCCTTAGACCCCCGGCTCCAGACCAATCTCCGGTGGCTGCGGCCTCCCTGGGAGAGTCCGCCCACGCGCCCCAGCCAGGCACTGTGCCGGTTCATCACGGAAAACGCCCCCCGGTTCGCCGCCCCCCAGGTGAAGCCGCTGCCGGAGATCATGGCCTGGAACAAAATCTACCCTGCCATTCAGCCCCATCCCCGGCTGTTGCAGGCCCTGCTCGCCCCGGCCGCCTCGCCTGCCGCGTATTACCGCACGCTTCTTGGTGAAGCCCAGGCAGCGGGTCTGGGTGATGCGGCGCTCCTTCTGGGGTTGTTGTGGCATGCGCCCCTGGGTGAGGCACGGGAGCCCTGGGACAAGCTGGCCCATCTGGAAGAGGTGGTGAAACAGCATCTTTCCGGATCGGAGGAGGCGCCCACCGAGATGGCTGAGGGCACTGAGTCGGAAGCCCCGGGGATTGCCCAGCCCCCTGGCCTCCCCCGGCCGCAGACGGGATCGCCGGCTGCCCTGTCGGTGGCCCCGCCGTCGTCGGCTTCCCCCGGCAGCGTTGGACCGGAGGGAAACGGCGCTAGCACTTTCGGCTCCGGGGGGTGCTCTCCTGGCTGGCAGGAGATCTTCCGCCTCTCCCAGGAAAACCTGGTGGTGGAGCGCCGCCGCTATGAGGCCATGATCTATGAACTGGGAAAGCTGGGGGCCCTCCAGGAATTCTTGCGCAAGGAGAACCGGCAGAACAAGGCCCTGCGGGACAAACTGGAGGGCCAATGGGATGCGGAGCTGAAATATCTCCGCCAGCAGTTGACCACCAAAAAACCAAAGAAGGGCTGGTATCGATCGTGGTGGCAGGAATGACGGAAGAGCGGCTGTCGGCGGCGTCCCGGCCGGAGTCCCAGGGGCGCCTCATGCTGTGGGTGTCTCCCCTGAAGCGGGGTGCCGAACCGCTGGAGGTGCCGGTGCGGATCAACAGTCTGTCGGCCACCGGCGCAATCTTGGAGAGCTTGGCAGAGGACGGCGGCGACCGGCTGCTCCCTCTGGTGGGCCGGCCGGGCAGCATCCACCTGTCCGGCGGAGAGGTTGCGGGGATCCGGGAGGTCCCGGGCCGCATCGCCTGGACCCGCGCCGCCGGCCCCCGGGGAGGAGGCTCTTTGCTGGGCTTTGCGCTTCAGGAGTCGGATCTGGAGGTGCGGAAGCTCCTGGAGGATCACTTGGGGGCTTTCCCCCGGGACCTCAAAAACCTGTGGGACTCCTGGGATGCCCTGCACCACCGGCGCCCGCTGCCCGGAGCCGAGCAGGCGGTGTACCTGGTGGGCGCCGGCGCCTTGGCGGCCGGCAGCACCCTGTACCTGGCGGGGCCGGAATCCCTGAGGCTTTATGGCAGCATCATGGCCCTCTATGGCTGCGTGACGCTGGCTGCCCGCAGCCTCTGGGCGATGTGGCGGACCCGGGCCGTATCCCGATAATTGCCCGGAGTTTCTCCTCAACTCAAGCGGCAGGAAGTGGAGCGGTGATGCAGGGACTGAATGGCAAGAAGATGTGGAGCATCGGGGGCGGGAAAGGCGGCGTGGGGAAGAGCGTCTTCACCCTGGGCCTGGGGATTTCCCTGGCCCGCCTGGGGAAAAAGGTCATTTTAGTGGACGCCGATCTGGGGGGCGCCAACCTGCACACCCTCATGGGGGTGCGCTATCCTCCCCTGACCCTGGAGGATTTTCTCCTCAAACGGGTCACCCGTCTGGAGGACATCATCATTGACACCCAGATCGAGGGCATCGGCCTCATCTGCGGGGCGGATGACATCCTGGGCGCGGCCAACCCCACCTATGCCCAGAAGGTCAGACTCCTCAACCAGATGGAGGGCTTGCCAGCAGACCTGGTGCTCTTGGACCTGGGGGCTGGGACATCGTTTAACGTTTTGGATTTCTTCAACTATTCACCGGGAAAGATCTGCCTTCTCACCAGCCAGGCCACCTCGCTGCAAAATGTCTATGGCTTCATCAAAAGCGGCCTGTACCGACAGATCTCCCGGGAGTTCGCCAAAGTGCCGCTGGTCCTGGACCTGCTGGTGCAAACCGACCTGAAGGACTCCCCTGACGGGGTGGAGTCCATGCACGATGTGCTCCTGCGCCTCAAGAAACAGGATGCCGACAGCCATCGGCGACTGGTGTCCCTGCTCCAGGATTTCCGCATCCATCTGGTGGTCAACATGGTGAAAACCCCGCGGGACTTCCAGTCCGGGGTCATCGTGGAAAAGGTCTGCAAGGCGTTCTTGTGCCTTACCCCGACGATCCTGGGGCGGCTCTCCCACGATCCGGCGGTGGAAGCCGCGGTCAACGAGATGATGCCTTTTCCGCTGCGCCAGGAGCAGACTCAGGCGGTCCGGGACCTGGAGGCCATGGCCGCCGGCATTGTCCAGGCCAGTCAGGCCGGCGCCCACCTGACGGAGAAGATGGCGTCCTTTCCCGGTGAAAGCCAACGGGATTCGGTTTTCAGGCGCCTGTGGCGCCGGGCTCCGGCCTGAACCGGGCTTAGGGCCGGCGGCGGAAAAAACGAGCCGCATGACCATCATGGTGCCTTATGAATCAGCCGGATGAATGCCGCCCTGGGTTTCCGGAGGTAGAGATGGCTCCGCCAACACCTGCCTACCCGTCACCTTCCCTCCCGGAGGGGGTTCAGGGAAATCCCCACCTGCCGTCTCCACGCTGCGCCGTTGCCGGGTGGGAGTGGGAGGATGGGGGTCGCGGGGCAGCCCCTGCGGCTCTCCAGCACCTGTGGACGGCCCTGCGCGGTCAGCTGGGGACCATGCTGAACGACGGGCAGCGATCCCCCGAAGCAAAGGGGGCCATGCTGGGTGATTTCCTGCTGGCCTGGACCCGGCAGTTCTATGCCGAACCTGCCTGCCGCTCCGCCACCATGGTAACCCTGGCCAGGGAGCTGATAACCTGGTTGTACCGGCTGCTCCAGTCGGTGCCGCAGGTCAGCCGGTTTGCCTGGCGACTGCGGCAGCCCGAGGCCGGGCTGGCCGCGCATTGTTTCAATGTGGCCCTCCTGGGATTGGCCTACGCCTGTCAGTACCGCTGGCCGGAGAGCGCCGCTCGGACCTGGGGGCTGGGGGCCCTGGTTCATGACCTGGGCATGACCATGCTGGGTGAGTCCTGGGGCGCCGGCGGTCCCCTGAGCAGCGAGGAGTTGGAGGCCCTGCACGCCCATCCCCGGAGAGGGGTCGGCCTCCTGACCCACCTGGCCGGCTTGTCCGGCAAAATCTTCGCCATGGTGGCCCAGCACCATGAAAATGCCGACGGTAGCGGCTATCCTCTGGGATTGCCGGGCTGCGCCATTCACCCCCTGGCCCGACTCCTCCGGGTGGTGGACAGCTTCGAATCCTTGACTGCCGTCCGGCCTTGGCGCGGTCCCTTAAGCCCGGCCAAGGCCCTGGCCTGCATGCGCTATACGGCGGCCCGGCGCGCTGATTTCGACGCCCGGGTGTTGGCCGATTTCCAGCGGCTGTGGAGCTCCTGGGACCAGCAACCGGTTGATTGAGCGCTCAAGGGCAAGACCCGTTCCCAGCCAGGCGAGGGACTGGTGATCTGCGCTGATGGGAAGACCTCCCGGGGGGACCCCCCGGGGAATTGGGACCTGCCTTCCGAGATCCGGGTGGCCTTATGGGATCCTCAGGTTCGGCAGGACGCCCTCTCGTGTGCCTGCTTCGCAAGGAGGGACTAATGCCACCCATCTCCTGGAAATGGGGCAGCGGCCCGCTGGTGCTCGGTGCGGTGCTGTTTCTGGCGACGCCTGCCCAAGCCCATAACCATCTCTTTTGGCCCCAAACGCCGGGGTGCTACGGCCGACTGGGGGAACCGGCCACCTGGACGTATGTTTGGGGCCACCCCTTTGAGATGACCCTGGATGATGCCCCCGCCGGCCTGAAATTTGCCGGGAGGTCTCCCCATGGCAAAAGAGAGCCGGTCCTGCTGAAAGAGATCAGACTCAAGGACCAGGTGAGCAACCAGGACCGACGCGGCTACAAGGTGTCCTTCTCCCCCGCCTCCCCCGGAGACTATTACCTTACCCTGGAAGCCCCCCCCTGCTTCATCTCGGAAGAGAAGGTCTATTATCAGGACTATGTCAAGGGTATCTGGCATGTCCATGCGGAAAAAGGCTGGGATGAGCCCTTGGGCCTGGAAGTGGAGATCGTCCCCTTGACCCGCCCGTATGGCTGGCCAGCAGGATCCGCCTTCACCGGCAAGGCCTTGTTCAAGGGCAATGCCTTGAAGCTGGCCCCCGTGGAGGTGGAGAAATTGACCGGCCACTTCGTGCCTCCGGAGCAGCGCCCCAAAGACCGCTTCGGGGAGGAAAACGGCCCCCTCATCAGCCGTACCGCCAAAACCGATGCCAACGGCTACTTTACCGTCACCCTGGACAGCCCCGGCTGGTGGGTGCTCACGGTGAGCCGGCAGGACGGCAGGCTCATCCGGGACGGCAAACCCTATCCGGTGGACAAGCGGGGCTGCCTCTTTATCCATATGGAGGTCCCGCCGGCTGCTCCCGCTTCGCCGGGGAAGTGATCTGCGGCGGGGAACAACCTACCCCCACCAGTTCCCAGCAACACCGCCGATGCCCCATCGGGTTTTACCGCGCTTGCGTGATGGATGGAAACCGGGGTAAAGTTACCAGAAACGGGCAACCTCCTGGTCCGCCCCCACCCCCACCTGTCATGGCCGGCATCAACGATCTGGTCCTGGTGTATCTGGACCACAAACCTGCGTTCTATGCCCGCATCGAGGATATCCGCCCGGATGTCAAGAAAGGCTGGTATCTGGTGGACCTCCTGGTCCTGACCCTGCCCCCGCAGGCGGCCTGCTGGATCCTGGATGAGGCCCAGATCAACGGCCAGGACTTTACCATGGGGGGCCGCCCGGTGCGGCTGGCCCCGGTGCCTCGCAAGCCCCTTCCCCCGCCGGCTGAGCCGGAGCCCCCGCCCGGCCGCGGCCAGGGCAAGGTAATTCCCTTGACGCGAAAGCCCTGAGGGCGATTGCCTGGCCCCCTGGCATGCCCTGAGCCCCCGGACGGGGAGCGGTGCCGGCCAGGAAAGTTGCCGCGGTTCTTGGCAGATGGGCGGAGTTGTTTTATATTAATTCTATTGTACCGGAGAAAGGCAAGGCGTCGGTTTGCCGGGCCGGGGCCGAAGGCGGGTGGCCGCGTCTTGGCTACAGGCCCTGGCCAGGCGGCTGGAACGCTCCGGCCCACCCCGGGCCGGGGCAGAACCGGCACCGGATCAGTACAGCCCTTGCCTGGACGGCAATTCGAGATCTCTCGGGCCCGCTCCCCAGATGGGATGGGGCCTTCTGACCTGTGCATGCGAATCCTCCTGGTGCAACCGACGACCAAGTATCCTGACCGGCGGCCGCTGAGGAGTCGGAGGCGTTGGCTTCTGGGCATCACGCTTCCCTATCTCGCAGCCCTTACCCCCCGGGGGGTGAATGTGGAACTGGTGGATGACCGACTGACCCCCGTCCCCTATGAAAGGCCCTATGACCTGGTGGGGATCACGGTCACCTGTGCCACCTCCGAGAGGGGTTATGAGATCGGTGACGAGTTTCGGCGCCGGGGGGTGCCCGTGGTGATGGGCGGCTTTCATGTCAGTCTGCACCCTAAAAAGGCCCTGGAACATGCCGACGCCGTGGTGGTGGGGGAGGCCGAAGCGGTATGGCCGCAGGTGGTGGCGGACGCCAGCCGGCGCCGGTTGCAACCCCACTACCAGGCATCGGAGTTTCACGACTTGGCGGGCCTGCCCCGGCCCCGTTTGGAGCTGGTGGACTTCCGGCGCTACCAGGTGAAGATCATCCCGGCTCAGACTTCCCGGGGTTGCCCGTATCACTGCGCCTTCTGCGAGGTTCCCATCGTTTACGGCCACACCTACCGACGGCGGCCCATCGGCGAGGTGATCGAGGAGATCAGGGGCAACATGGCCGCCACCGGTCTGAAGAAGGTTTACTTCATCGACGACAACCTCACCGGGCACCGGGAATACGCCAAAGAACTCTTCAAGGCGCTGATGCCGCTGAAAATCCGCTGGAGCTGCCTGTGGACCATCAACACCAGCCGGGACGAGGAACTTCTGGATCTGGCCCGGGACTCGGGCTGCTTCCACGTCAACATCGGCATCGAAAACATCTGCCAGGAGTCCATCACCTCCATTGACAAGGTGCAAAACCGGGTCAGGGACTACGAGGATCTGCTGGGGCGGCTCAAGGCCCGAGGGTTGTTTTATTCCCTCAATTTCATGTTCGGTTTGGATGGGGACAAAAAGGAGCTGTTTGCCGAGACCCTGGCATTTTTGGAGCGCATCAAGGCTCCCATGGCCTTTTTCAACGTCGCCACTCCCCGGCAGGGCACCCCTCTGTGGGAACAACTGGCCCGAGAGGGGCGAGTCCACAACCCCGAGGCCGAACGCTATCTGGGGATGGTGTGCAACTTTGTCCCCCGGCATATGACCCCGGAGGAATGCGAAGAGGGGGTCTGGGACTGTTTCCGGCGGTTCTACTCCTTCCGGTCCATATTCCGCCGCCTGCTGTGGCCTCCCAACGGGTATCTCTTTCAGGGGCTGCCCAGCAACCTCTTCTTTCACTGGTCGGTGAACCGGCGCATCGACCCGGTGGATTTTTATTGAGGCAGGGTGATCAGGGTGGCCCGCAGTCCGTCCAGGACAAACTGGACCGCCAGCGCCGCCAGGATGAGGCCCATAAGCCGGGTGAGCAGGCGGATGCCGGATTCTTTGAAAAATCTGAGCGCCGGTTCGGCAAACCGGAAGGCCAGAAAGGTGCTGAGCATGACCAGGGCCAGGGCGAGGAGGATGAGGCCGTCCTCCAGCAGATTGCCGGCCCGGCTGGTGAGGACCAGGATGGTGGAGATGGCTCCGGGCCCCGAAAGGAGCGGCACCGCCAGCGGCACCAGGGCGATGTCCCGGTAGTCGGCCGCCACCAGGCTGGAGGAGGTGTCCAGGCGGTTGAAATGCCCCCGGCCCTCCAGCATATCGAAGGCGATGCGGAAGAGAATGAGCCCGCCGGCGATCTGGAAGGCGGGCAGGGTAATGCCGAAAAAGGCCAGGATGAGCCGCCCGGCCGCAATGAAGGCGGCCAGGATCAGGAAGGAAAAGAGGCAGGCCCGCCGGGCCAGGTCCCGGCAGACCTCCAAGGGACAACCGGCCGACAGGGTGAGAAAGGCCAGGATGTTCCCCGGCGGATCCACGATGACCCACAGCGAGATCAGACTGGTGATGAACAGATGGGTTGCGTGGTCGGAAAATTCCGGGAACATGGATCACCATTTTGCCGCCCTGCCGGGTCTGTGGGCCGGGCCCGGGGAGCGGTGGCGCTCCTTTCCTCCCCGCACCCTCCTGCCAGGGGAGGATTGGCAGCGGCTTGAAAAGAGGGAGCAAGGGCCTGCCACGCCTTTCTCCCTCTCCCAACTTCTCCTTCCAGCCTTGATCATTCCACCGGTCGGGGGCAGAGCGGCGCCGGCGCGCACGAGGACAGGCCATGACACACTTTCAGGTAAATAAGACATACCAGGAAATCAACGAGAAAATCAAGCAGGGCAAGGCCGTGGTGGTCACCGCCGAGGAGATCATCGACATCGTCCGGGAAAAGGGCGAAGTGGAGGCGGCCCGCACCGTGGACGTGGTCACCACCGGCACCTTTTCGCCCATGTGCTCCTCCGGGGCCTTCCTCAATTTCGGTCACACCAAGCCCCCCATCAAGGCCTCCCAGGTATGGCTGAACAACGTGCCGGCCTACGCCGGGCTGGCCGCCGTGGACGTTTATGTCGGCGCCACCGAGCCCGCAGCCGACGATCCGCTGAACAAGGTCTACCCCGGCGAGTTCAAATACGGCGGCGGTCATGTCATCCAGGACCTGGTGGCCGGCAAGCCGGTGCGGCTGGTGGCCGAGGCGTACGGCACCGACTGCTATCCCAACAAGCGGGTGGAAAAGGAGATGACCCTCAAGCAGATGGTCAATGCCATCCTCTGCAACCCCCGCAACTGTTACCAGAACTACAACGTGGCGGTGAACCTGAGCAACCGCATCATCTACACCTACATGGGACCCCTGAAACCCCGGGCCGCCAACGCCAATTTCTGCACCTCCGGGGCCTTGAGCCCGTTGTTCAATGACCCCTATTACCGCACCCTGGGCATCGGCACCCGCATCTTCCTGGGGGGCGGGGTGGGATATATCTGTTTCCCGGGTACCCAGCACCATCCGGGCAAGCCCCGGGCCGACAACGGCGTGCCTTTAAGCCCGGCGGGCACCCTCATGGTCATCGGCGACCTGAAACAGATGAGCCCTCGCTACCTGGTGGGCGTCAGCCTGCTGGGATACGGTTGTTCCCTTACCGTGGGCCTGGGAGTGCCCATACCTCTGCTCAACGAGGAAATGGCCCATTTCTGCGCGGTGCGCGACGAGGATCTGCTGGCCCCCATCGTGGATTATGGCTCCGATTACCCCCAGGCCACCGGCCGGGTGCTGGGACACGTGAGCTATGCCCAGCTCAAGACCGGTAAAATGACCCTGAATGGGAAGGAGGTGGCCACGGTGCCTCTGTCCAGTCTGGTGCGGGCCCGGGAGGTGGCCAACCTGCTGAAGGAATGGATTCTGGCCGGGCGCTTCCTGCTGGGCGAGCCGGTGGAGCTGCTGCCCAGCGTGGAGCCGGGAACCCCGGCGCCCACCTACGCCCGGGAGAGTTAAACGGCGAGGGCTGGGGGAGGTAGCGGGGGGCAGGGCCCCGGAGCCCCTTCCCCGGCCCGCTCCCCCAATCCTTTATGAAATCTGAGACGCTACTTGGCTTAGTCAGATACCTGCAACGATGGCGGCGGGCAGTGCTCCTCTTTTCCGGGGGGCTGGACTCCAGCCTGCTCCTGGCTGCCGGTGCCAAGGCTCTTGGCCCCGGGCTCACCGCGCTCACCTTTACCGGCCCCCATACCGCTTCCGGAGAGCTGGCCCACGCCGTGGCCCTGGCCCGGCGGCTGGGGGTGCGCCACCTAGTGCGGATCATCGACCCGCTGGCCCTGCCGGAATTTCGAGGCAACACCCCGGCCCGCTGCTATGTGTGCAAGCGGGCGGTCATCAGCCGGGGTCTGGAATTGGCCGCGGCCCTGGACAGTCAGGCCGTGTGGGACGGCACCAACCTGGACGACCTGGGAGATTTCCGCCCCGGGCTTAGGGCCGCCCGGGAATTGGGGGTAGTGAGCCCCCTGCTGGAGGCGGGCCTTCGCAAGGGGGCCATCCGTGGCCTCAGCCGGCGCCTGGGCCTCCCCGGGGACCGGGCCCCCCAGAGCTGCCTGGCCACCCGCTTCCCCTATGGGACCGAACTCACCCGGGGTGACCTGGCCCGGGTGGCCCGGGCCGAGGCTTGGCTGGCGGCCCGGGGCTTTACCGCCGTGAGGCTTCGGGTGGAGACCAGCCAAGCCCGCCTGGAGCTGCCGGTGGAGGATTGGGCCGCCTTTCTGGACCCTGAGGTGCGAGGGCCATTTGTCGCGCTCCTGAACCGTCTGGGCTGGGCCGCATTCTCCTTGGCCGCCTCCAAAACGCCGGTGCCGCCGCTTCTTAAGGAATCCCGCTGACATGAAGCCGAAAATCCGCGCCGCGGGCCTGTTTTCCGGGGGCCTGGACAGCATGTTGGCCGCCCGGTTGCTTACGAGCCAGGGCATCGCGGTGGAGCTGATAACCTTCACCACCCCCTTTTTCGGTGCCGAGCGGGCCAGGGTTTCCGCCGGGGTTCTGGGCTTGCCCCTCCAGGAAGTGGACTTCACCGAAAAATATCTGGCATTGCTCTATGCCCCGCCCCACGGCTTCGGCAAGGGCCACAACCCCTGCATCGACTGCCATATCCTCATGCTCCGGGAGGCAGGCGCCCTGATGGCCTCCCAGGGTTTCCGGTTCCTTTTTACCGGGGAGGTCTTGGGGCAGCGGCCCATGAGCCAGCATCGCCGAGCCCTGGATCTGGTGGCCCGGGAGTCGGGATTTGCGGACCTGATTCTGCGCCCGTTGAGCGCCAAGCTCCTCCCACCCACCCTGCCGGAACGGGAAGGTTTAGTGGACCGGGAGGCTTTGTTGGACCTGAGCGGCAGGGGGCGCAAACGCCAAATGGCCCTGGCCGCTCAATTCGGCATCAGCGCCTATCCCTCACCCGCAGGAGGATGCCTCCTCACCGATCCGGGCTATGCCGGGCGCCTCAAGGAATTGCTGGTCCACCAGGAGCAGGCCGCCCGCCAGGATCTGGAACTTCTCAAGTGGGGACGCCACTTCCGCCTGCCCCGGGGACCCAAGGCGGTGGTGGGCCGCACTCAGCGGGAGAACGAAGCGCTGGCCGCCCTGATCCGTTATGGCGACTTGGTTCTCAAGGTGCAGCATCTCCCTGGCCCCCTGGTGGTGGTGCCGGGCGGGGGCGACCTGGAGGCGGTGCAGCAGGCGGCCCAGTTGGCCGCCGCGTACAGCGACGCCAAACCCGGCATGGCGGTGCGGGTGCAGGCCGAGGGTCCCGGTGAGGCCCTGGCCTTGGAGATCGTTACCCCGGAAAAGGGGGACTTGGTCGCCTGGCTGGTGCAATGACTTCAGGGGGATGGCCCGGTGGGCCGGCATCCTCTGGAAGGCCGGCCCTCGGTTATTAACACCCCAATCTTTTGGCTGCGTGTCATGGATGCTGCAACCCTGATCCAACAGGTGGTGAACGGCTTGTCCCTGGGGAGCCTCTATGCCCTCATCGCCCTGGGCTACACCATGGTCTATGGCATCCTGCGCCTCATCAATTTTGCCCATGGCGATCTCATTATGGTGGCGGCGTATGTGGCGGTCATGGGGGTGGGGCTCTTCGCCTGGCCCTGGCCGGTGGCCGCCGGACTGGCGGTGGGGCTCACCGGCCTTCTGGGCGTGCTGCTGGAGCGGGGAGCGTACCGGCCCCTGCGCCGGGCGCCCCGCATCTCCCTGTTGATTTCGGCCATTGCCGCCTCGTTTTTGCTGGAAAACCTGGTGCTGGTCATGGCCGGCGGCCGCCCCCGGGCCTTTCCTCTCCCCGCTTGGGCCGGGGACTCCCTCAACCTGGGCGGCTTGCACCTCCCGTTGCTGAGCCTGGTGATTCCTATGGTCACCGGCCTCAGCGTCGGCGGATTGTTCTGGCTGGTGTATCGCACCCCCACCGGCCGGGCCATGCGGGCCCTGGCCTATGACCTGGAAACCGTCAGTCTCATGGGGATCGATGTCAACCGGGTCATCGCCCTGACCTTCGGGGTGGGCTCGCTCCTGGCCGGGGTGGGCGGGGTGCTCTGGGCCCTGAAATACCCCCAGGTCAATCCCTTCCTGGGTGTCCTGCCGGGGCTCAAAGCTTTCATTGCGGCAGTATTGGGGGGCATCGGCAACCTAGCCGGCGCCGTGGTGGGCGGCTGCCTCCTGGGCCTGTTGGAAGTCCTCATCGTGGCGGCCTTCCCGGCCTGGGCCGGCTACCGGGACGCGGTGGCCTTCGGAATCCTCATTCTTCTCCTTCTCCTCCGGCCCACCGGCCTTTTGGGCGAAACCCTGGGGGAGGAAAAGCTGTGAGGCAGGGCCGGGCGGCGAGCCGGGAGCGGATGGGTTAGCCCGTCCGGCTGAGGCTCGCCGGTTGCCGGCGGCTGACCGCTGATTGTCCGCTATGTCCAGATCCACCCGGCTCACCCTGGCCGCCTTGGCGCTGGTGGCGCTCCTCATCATGTTGGCGCAGCGCTTTGCCAACGAGTACCAGGTGCGATTACTGCACAACTGCGCCATCTTTATCACCCTGGCGGCGAGCTACAACCTGATCAACGGCGTCTGCGGGCAGCTCCACCTGGGCCCCAACGCCTTCATCACCTTGGGGGCTTACACTGCGGCGCTCCTGACCCTTTCTCCGGCGGAAAAGGCCGCCATCTTCCTGTTGGAGCCCCTGGTGTGGCCATTGAGCCACCTGAGCCTGCCCTTCCCGGCGGCTCTGGTGGCGGGCGGCCTGACGGCGGTCTGCTTTGCCGTCCTCACCGGCGTCCCGGTTTTTCGGGTGCGGGGGGATTATCTGGCCATCGTCACCCTAGGACTCGGCGAGGTGGTGCGGGTGCTGGCCAACAACCTTCAGGGCCTCACCAACGGCCCCCTGGGGCTCAAGGGCCTCCACCCCCTCACCAGCCTTTGGTGGTCCTGGGGCGTGGCGGTTGCGGCGGTGGCCGTAATCTTCTCTCTGGTCAGGTCCAGTTATGGCCGGGCCATGCAGGCCATCCGGGAAGATGAGGCCGCCGCCCGGGCCATGGGCATCAATACCTTTCGCCACCTGCTCCTGGCCTACGCCCTCAGCGCCTTTTTCTTCGGGGTGGGCGGCGGGCTTCTGGCCCATCTCATCACCACCATTTCCCCCAACCTCTTCAGTTTCTTTCTGACCTTCAATCTCCTCATCATCATCGTGGTGGGGGGGCTGGGGTCCACCACCGGCGCGGTGCTGGCGGCCGTTTTGTTCACCCTGGCGGGGGAGTGGCTGCGATTCGTGGAAGAGCCCCGGGAGCTTCTGGGCCTGAGCATCCCGGGCATTCCGGGCCTCCGCCTGGTTCTGTTCGCTTTGCTGCTGCTGGTGGTCATCATCTTTTTTCGCCAGGGGCTCGTAGGGCGCCGGGAATTCTCCTGGCAGGCCGCGGGGGCCTGGCTGAAACGGCGTGGACGGGGGAAGGCCCAGGCAGGAGGTTGAAAGCTCGTGGACTCCGATTCTTTGCTGCTTCACCAGTGGAGGAAGGATGTGGGACAGTACCTGGCGCGGCCGGGAATCACCCAACGGGCAGGCTGACCCGCCCAGGACGCTCCTTGGCCTTCACCACCTGGGGGTGCGCTTCGGCGGCCTTTTGGCTTTGGAGGACCTGAATCTCACGGTGCCGGAAGGCGGGCTTTATGGTCTCATCGGCCCCAACGGCGCGGGCAAGACCACGGTGTTCAACCTGATCAGCGGCTTCCTCAGGCCCACCAGCGGTTCCATCCGGTTGGCCGGCCGCGAGCTCGTGGGCCTGCCCCCCCACCGCATCACCGGTCTGGGCCTGGCCCGCACCTTTCAGAACATCCGCCTCTTCCCCGACCTCACCGTTTTGGACAACGTCCTGGTGGGTTGCCACTGCCGGGGCCGGGCCACCTGGTGGGAGGCGATCCTGAAACTGCCCGGGGCCCGGCGGGAGGAGGCGGTCCAGGTGACCCGCGCCCGGGAGCTGCTCTGCGAAGTGGGCCTGGATGAGGTCCGCCGGGAGAAGGCCGGCCGGCTCCCCTATGGCCACCAGCGCCGGCTGGAAATCGCCCGGGCCCTGGCCACCGAACCCCGCCTTCTCCTCCTGGATGAGCCCGCCGCCGGCCTCAACCCCCAGGAGACCCTGGAACTCATGGATTTCCTCCAGGAGCTGCGGGCCAAGCACTCCCTCACCCTGCTGATTATTGAACACAACCTGCGTCTGGTGATGAACCTGTGCCAACACCTCACCGTCCTGGACCACGGCCTGACCATCGCCCAGGGCCCACCGGCCGCCGTGCAACGCCACCCGGACGTCGTCCGGGCATATTTGGGAAAGGGGTAGCAGGCAGAGGGGAGGGTCAGGAAACCCAGTTCCGCAGCCTTCCCCCGGGCGCCTGGCAGCATATGCTGAAAGTCGAGGGTTTGCAGGTTTCCTATGGGGCCGTGCGGGCGGTGGACTCGGTGAGTTTCACCGTCCCCCGGGGGAGCCTGGTGGCCCTGCTGGGGGCCAACGGCGCGGGCAAGACCACGGTCATCCGGGCGGTGGCCGGCCTGGCGCCTCTTCAGGCCGGGCGCATCCTGTTTCAGGGGGAGGAGATTCAGGGACTTTTGCCCCATGAGATCGTGCGCCGGGGGGTGGCCGTATGTCCAGAAGGCCGCCGGGTCTTCGCCAATCTCACGGTGCTGGAGAATCTGCGGCTGGGAGGCCATGTCCGGCGGGACCGCCGGGAGCTGGAGTCCGACCTCCAGCATCTTTTTGCCACCTTTCCCCGGCTGGCCGAGCGTCGGCGCCAGCGGGCCGGCACCCTCTCCGGCGGGGAGCAGCAGATGCTGGCCCTGGGCCGGGCCCTCATGAGCCGGCCGCAGTTGCTCCTTCTGGATGAGCCCTCCCTGGGACTGGCGCCCCTGTTGGTGCGGGAGGTCTTTAAAGTGGTGCGGCGGCTGCGGCAGCAGGGCGTTACGGTGCTGCTGGTGGAGCAGAACGCCTTTGCCGCCCTGGAAATCGCCGACTACGGCTATATTCTGGAAAACGGCCGCCTGGTCCTGGACGGGACCGGGGTTGCCCTGCTGGCTGACGAGCAGCTCAAGCGGGCCTACCTGGGCAACGGCAGCGCTTCGTAAAAATCCCTACCGGTTGAATAGACAAACGGGTACAATTTTGCCGAGATTGACAAGTTTTGAAATGCCCTCGCCACATCCGGGCAGAGGAGTTGTACATGCTCAAAGCACTGACCCTGAAGGATGCCTACAAAGGCTATACCTATGATCTGGACAAACTCATCCGGCCGGAGGAGACGGTGGCCCGGGTGAAGGACCGGCTGGCCCGCCTGGACCTGAGGATCCTCAAAGAGACCCTGCGCATCGACTCCGGCCGTCTGGATATCCCGGTGTACATCAGCCTCCTGGATGTGGACGCCATGCGGATCATGCCCACCCGGAAGCAGATGGGCAAGGGCGCCACCCCCATTCAGGCCGAGGCCAGCGCCCTCATGGAACTGGTGGAACGCTTCAGCTTCTTTGCCTATCTGGGGGAGGGCCCGCTGGCCTTCGGCACCGCCCGAAAATGGGGTCCCCAGGCCCTGCCCTTTGCCTATCTGGCCAAATCCTTGTTTGACCGCTCCCCCGAGGCCGAGGTGGCGGCCCGGCTCTATCCGGACTGGCCGCTGTTTTTCGCGCCGGCCACTAACCTTACCACCGGGGAGGCGGTGTTCCTGCCCTTCCATTGGTTTTATCTCATTGAAGAATACAACGGGCCCGCCGCGGGCAACTGCAACGAGGAGGCGGTGCTCCAGGGACTGTGCGAGGTGGTGGAGCGCCACGTGGGCTCGGTGGTGAGCCACGAGCGCCTGGACACCCCCCGCATCGACCCGGAGAGCGCCACCGACCCGGCGGTCCGTGAGTTGCTGGGGAAGTTTCGACGCCAGGGAATCCGGCTGTGGCTCAGGGATTTTTCCCTGGACACCGGCATCCCCACGGTGGGAGCCCTGGCTTATGATCCGGCCACCTTCCCGGAGAGCAGCGAAATCGTCTTCACCGCCGGCACTACCAGCAGCCCGGAAAAATCCCTCTCCCGGGCCCTCACCGAGATTGCGCAGCTGGCCGGGGACTTCCACCGGCGCACCAGCTACCGCCCCACCCTCCCCAAGTATGAGAGCCTGGAGGAAGCCGCGTATCTCATGGCGGAGGGCCCCCTGGTACCCCTGAGTTCCCTGCCGGACATCTCCCATGACAACCTGGCGGTGGAGATCCAAAACGCCCTGGCGGCCCTGGGCCGCTTGCGGCTTGACGCCCTGGCCGTGGACCTTACCCACCCCGCCCTGCAGATGCCGGCCTTTTATATCCTGGTGCCGGGCACTCATTTCCTGGACCGCACCCGCAACACCGATACCCTCTTCCACCTGGCCAAGACCGCCGCCCTGTTCGCCCCGCCGGAGGCGGCCTTTGAAGCCCTGCTCCGGATGGAAGAAGTTATGCCGGGGCGCTTCGACGTGCAGTTTTTCCTGGGCCTCACCCTGGAGCATCTGGGCCGGCCGGCCGAGGCCCTTAAGCGCTTCCGCCGCTCCCTGGCCTTGGGGCCGCCGGCGCATGAGGTGGCCAGCCTCCACGTCCACCTGGGCTCCTGCCTCAAGGACCTGGAAGACTACCCCCAGGCGGTGGCGGCTTTGGAACAGGCCCGGGACTTGAACCCGCAGCTCAAGGAGGCCCACAACCTCCTGGGCTTTTGCTTCTTCAAGCTGGGGGACCACCAGGAGGCGGTACAGTGCTTTGAGCGGTGCATCGAGCTGGACCCGGGCTCCGGCATCGACTACGCCAACCTGGGGGTCAATCTCCTGCGCCTGGGACATAAAAAGGAAGCAGCCTATGTCCTGAAACAGGCCCTGGAACTGGACCCTTCCCTGGACTTCGCCGCCAGGGCCCTGGCGGACGCCCGGAGTTAGGGGCGAACGTTTGGGAGGGGTGCCTCTCCGCCGCCGGCCCTCCCAGGTGTTGCCCTCACCCAGCGTGGCGGGTAGAATGGCTCATGCCATGATGTTGGGGGCGAGGGTGGGTGCCCCCCGTCCTTTCCGCCGGCCCTCCAGCGGGGGGCGGGCAAGCTGCGGGGAGGGAGAGACCGGGCCGTTTTGGCCTTCTTCTTTGACGGCAATGCCCTTGGGCGCATGATGCACCCACTGCCCTGCGATCAGACCGCCTTTCCTCCGGAGTCCGCCGGTCGGGTGATGACCTGCCAGGTGCCCGTGGCGTTGCCTTCGGCCAGCATCGCCGACCTCGAGCGCCTCCTGCTGAGGCATGCCCGGGACTTTGAGTCCATCCACAACGTCTATCTGGTGGACCAAGTCGGCCGTCTGGCGGGGGTGGTTTCCATCAAGGAGGTCTTCCAGCAGGACAGGCGGGTGACCGCCGCCGAGGTCATGGTCACCCGCCTGGTAACCGTCCGGCCGCACACCGACCAGGAGCGGGTGGTCCACCTGGCCCTGGCTCATGATCTCAAAGCCGTGCCGGTGGTGGACAAAAACGGGGTCTTCCTGGGCGCGGTGTTGAGCCGGGCCCTGCTGCACACCCTGTATCACGAGGCCAGCGAAGACCTGCTGCGCCTGGCCGGCATCCGGCGCTTGGCCTCCATGTTCGACAATGTCCAGCAGCTCCCGGTGCTCACCTCCCTGGGGCACCGCGCCCCCTGGCTCCTCCTGGGCCTGGGGGGAGGGATGCTGGCCGCCGGCATCATCGGCCAGTTTGAGGCCACCCTGCAAAAGAACCTCATCCTGGCCGCCTTCATCCCCCTCATGGTCTATATGGCGGACGCCGTGGGCACCCAGATGGAGGCCTTCATCATCCGGGACCTGGCGGTGAACCCGGCCCTGGACTTTCCCCGGTATTTCGTCCGCCAGTTTTTCATCGTCAGCCTCATCGGCCTCCTCACCAGCGGCCTCCTCTGGGGGATCAGTCTGCTGTGGTATCACGACCCCAAAATGAGCTGGGTTCTGGCCCTGTCCCTGTTCATCGCCATCAGCTCTTCGGTGGTCACCGGACTCCTGATTCCCTATCTGTGCGGGCGCCTCAGGCTCGACCCCGCCAACGCCAGCGGCCCCCTGGCCACCATTGTCCAGGACGTCCTGACGGTCACCATCTTTTTCCTGGTGGCGGCCTGGCTTCTCGGCTAGGGATCAGGGAGCGCGTCGTTTTGTGAGCCCCTCTCATCCCCACAACGCACCCTCCGGCCGGCGAGAGATCCGCCCCCTGAAGGCCCTGGCCATGGCGACCCTGGTGACTCTGCTGCTGGCCGGCGCGGTTTTCCACGGGGGCATCCCCTTGGACCGCCTCTACCTGCGCCTCCTCAAACCGCTGCTGAATGCCTGCCTGGCCATCGGCGTGGGGCTGGCGGTGGGCATCCTCCTGGAAAACGCCAGCCTCACGGCCCGGATAGGAAGGCTGGCGGCGCCGCTCCTCAAGTTCGGCCATCTCAAGGAGCCTTCGGCCCTGGCCTTCACCACCGCCTTTTTCTCCGCGATTTCCGCCAGCACCATCCTGATGAACGCCTACCAGGAGGGCATCATTTCCCGGCGGGAACTCACGGTTTCGGCCCTCATACTCACCTTTCCGGCCTTTTTCGCCCACCTGCCCAGCATGTTCTTTATCATCACCCCGTTGGTGGGCGTCCTGGGCGCCTATTATTTGGCCATTCTCCTGGCCGGCGACCTCCTGCGCACCCTGGCGTACCTCCTCTACGGCCGCCTGGCTCTCCCGGCCTACCGACCGGCGTCGGTGGCTGTCCCTGCCACCCGCCTCACCTGGCGCCAGATTCTAAAAAACACCCGACAAAAATTCTTTACCCGGCTCTACCACATCCTGGTGCTTACCATCCCCATCTTCGTGGCCGTGTTTCTGGCCCAGGAAGGCGGCCTCTTCGAATGGCTGAAGGATCACCTGGCCCGGCTGCTGGCCGGCATCAATCTGCCAGTGGAGGCCTTCAGCATCCTGCTCTTCGCCCTGGCCGCGGAGACCACCGGCGGCTTCGCCGCGGCCGGAGCCCTTCTGACTCAGGGCACCTTGAGCCCCGGCACCGTATTGTTCACCCTGATCCTGGGCACCATCATCGGGAGCCCCATGCGGGCTGTGCGCCACCAGCTTCCCTTCTACCTGGGCATCTATACCCCGGCGATGGGCCTCAGGCTCATGATCCTCTCCCAAGTCTTCCGGGCCCTGAGCCTGCTGCCTTTTCTGGGGCTGGTCTATTGGTGGGGGGTATGATTCGGCGGAGAGGCGGCCGGGGGCTGCGAAGCCCGTTGCCTCCCACCCTGCGGCTGAGGGGGGCTCCAGGGTTTGCTCCATCACCCTACGGGGCGGGCTCAGGGGGCCAGGGGCCGCCACCCCTTGGCCCTCTTTCCCACAGTTCCCTTGACACCCCCTTCACCGAAGAGTATAAGAGGCGCAGGAGGCCGGGCATGGCGGGCAAGGTCTTGTTTCTCCTGGACATCAGTTCCTACATCTACCGGGCCTTCCATGCCATCCGGGCCCTGGCCACCTCCCAGGGGTTCCCCACCAACGCCGCCTTCGGCGTCACCAGCATGCTGTTGAAGGTCCTCAAGGACCGCCGGCCCGAGTACCTGGCCCTGGTCTTCGACACCAAGGCGCCCACCTTCCGGCACCAGCGCTACCCCGAGTACAAGGCCCACCGGCCGCCCATGCCCGAGGAGCTCTCGGTACAGCTCCCCTATATCCAGAAGATCATCCAGGCGTTCAACCTGCCGGCGGTGGAGGCGGAAGGCTTCGAGGCCGACGACCTCATCTGCACTCTGGCCAAACAGGCCAAGGCCGCGGGCTTTGGGGTGGAGATCGTCTCAGGCGACCGGGATCTGCTGCCTTGTGTGACGGAGGGGGTGACCTGGTGGGACCCTATGAAGGATGTACGCTATGACCTCGAGGCCATCCGGGAGAAATACGGGCTCAGTCCCGCGGAGCTGGCCGAGGTCAAGGCCCTGGCCGGCGATCCCAGCGACAACATCCCCGGCGTCCCCGGCATTGGGGAAAAGACGGCCTTGAAACTCATCGCCCGCTTTCACAGCGTGGACAACCTCCTGACGCACCTGGACGAGCTCAAGGAGAAGCCGCTCCAGAGCAAACTCAGGGAGCACGCCGGCCTGGCCCGCCTCAGCCATGAATTGGTGACGTTAAGCGAGGCTGCGCCGGTGGCGTTCCAGCCGGAGCGGTTCAGGCCCGGCACCCCGGACCGGGAGGCGCTGCGCCGCCTCTTCCTGGAGCTGGAGTTCACCCGTTTCACCAAGGAGCTGGGTTTTGAAACCCCGGTGGCCGAGGCTTTCCGCCTGGTTGCCGACCCAGCGCCTCTGGGGGAAATCGCTGCCGCCATCCGGGCCAGCGGCCAGGTGGCCGTCTTTTGCCTGCTGGGAGAGGGCCACCCCGTGCTGGCTCCGGTACTGGGCCTGGGGGTCTCCTGGCGGGAAAAGGAGGGGGCCTACCTGCCGCTCCATCAGGGTCTTCCGGCGGAAGCCGTCTGGGCGGCGCTGGGGCCGGTGTGGGCCGACCCCCGGGTGCAGAAAATCGGCCCCGACCTCAAGGCCGCCTGGCTGGTGGGGCGGCGCTTCGGCTGGGAGCTGGCCGGGGCCGCGGGCGATCTCCTGTTAGCCTCCTACCTGTTGAATCCGGCCCGCTATGAGCAGACCTTGGAAAACGTGGCTCTGCACTACCTGGGGGTGAACCTGCCGGGCCCCCGGGAGCTTTTGGGGCGCCCCGGAGCGGCCGCCGACCTGCCCCCGGAGCTGGCCACCACCTTTGCCGGCGGCCGGGCCGAGGTCTCCCTGGAAATCTGGCCCAAACTGGCGACGGAGTTGGAACGGGAGGGCCTGAAAAACCTGTACGACACCCTGGAGCTGCCGTTGGTGGAGGTCCTGGTGCGCATGGAAGCGGCCGGCATCTTGGTGGACCAGGAATTCCTGCGGCGTTTCGGGGAGGACCTGGACCAGCAGATGCAGCGCCTGGAGGCCGAGATTTACCGCCAAGCCGGGGAGCCCTTCCTCATCAACTCCCCCCAGCAACTGGGCCGGATCCTCTTTGACAAACTCAAGCTCCAACCTCAGAAGAAGACCAAGGGCCGAACCGCCTACTCCACCGACATGGAAGTGCTGCAAAACCTGGCGGAGGAGGCCCCCATCGCCGCCCGGGTGCTGGAATACCGGAGCCTGGGCAAACTCAAGGCCACCTATGTGGACGCCCTGCTGAAGCTGGTGAGCCCCGACAGCCGTATCCATACCACCTTTTTGCAATCGGTGGCGGCCACCGGACGCCTTTCCAGCCGGGACCCGAATCTGCAGAACATCCCCGTCCGAGGGGAGATGGGCGGCCAGATCCGACAGGCCTTCGTGGCTCCTCCCCACCACGTCCTCCTGAGCGCCGATTACTCCCAGATGGAGCTCAGGCTGCTGGCGCATTTTTCCGAGGACCCGGCCCTGCTCAGCGCCTTCCGGGAAGGCGTGGACATTCACCGGCAGACCGCGGCGGTGGTCTTCGGCATCCACCCGGAGCTGGTGACCCCGGAGATGCGCCGCCAGGCCAAGGTCATCAACTTTGGCATCATTTACGGCATGAGCGCCTTCGGTCTGGCCAAGCAGCTGGGGGTGGGCAACCGCCTCTCCCAGGACTTCATCCACCGCTACTTCGCCAAGCATGCGGCGGTCAAGGCTTACCTGGACGGCACCCTGGCCACCGCCCGCCGCCAGGGCTGGGTCAGCACGCTGTTGGGGCGCCGCCGTCAGATTCCCCAGATCAACAGCCCCAACCGCCTGGTGCGCCAGGAGGCGGAACGCAGCGCCATCAACACCCCGTTGCAGGGTTCTGCCGCCGACCTGATCAAAAAGGCCATGCTGGACGTGGAACGGGAACTGGCCCAAGCCGGCCTGGGAGCCCGCATGCTGCTCCAGTTGCATGATGAACTTCTCTTCGAGGTGCCCACCGGAGAGCTGGCCGCCACCGTGCCGCTGGTGAAGCGCGCCATGGAGCAGGTGGTGCCCCTGAAGGTGCCCCTGGTGGCAGATATCCGAACCGGGGCCAACTGGGGGGAGATGTTTCCTTGGGGGAGCAATGGCTGAGGGGTCATCCTGGCGATGGCGCCTGCCTCCTCCAAGCCGGAGCCGGGTGCAGGGCGGCGGTGAGGGGAAGAAAAGAGGGCAGGGGCTGGACCCCTCCCGGTTCCCTCCCGGTCCTGAAGCGGGCTCTGCTGAAAAAATTTTTTTCAGAGCCATAATTTTTCTTGCTATTTGGAAGGCCCCTGTATTACATTAGGGCCAACTTTGTGTAACCCTTAAACCATCTCTTTGAAAAGGGGGGATAGATGATGAGGAAAGCTTTGGTGAGAAAGGGTTTTGCTTTGGCGATTCTCATGGCGTTTGTCCTCGCCATGGGAGCGGGCTGCTGCGACACGTGCAAAAAGTACGTGGATGAGGCCAAGATGTACGCCGATCAGGCGGCTGCCTCCGCTGCCAAGGCTGACAGCGCCGCGCGGAACGCGGAAATGGCGGCTGCTGATGCTAAAGCTGCGGCGGACAAGGCCGAGGCTGCGGCGGATCGGGCCGAGGCTGCGGCTGCTAAAGCTGAAGCCTGCATGATGAAGAAGATGCGGAAGTAGGCACTGGGTGCAAAGATTGGAGAGTTTCATCTCTCCGAAAGGGGGTAATCGATGAGGAAGCCGGTCATGAAAAGAGGTTTCGCGTTGGCGCTCCTCGCGGTCTTTGCCCTGGTGCTGGGAGGCTGCTGCCAATCGTACTATGATCAGTGCAAACAGTACATGGAGCAGACCAAAGCTTCTGCTGACAGGGCTGCTGCTTCGGTGGTGAAAGCCGAGGCTGCCGCTCAGGATGCCAAAGTTCCCGTACCTCGGGCCTCTGCTGCGGCCAACAAGGCTGAGGCGGCTGCCGCCCGGGCTGAAGACGCGGCCGAGAAATGCTGCGCGATGTACAAAGTCTTCAAGGTCAAGAAGGTTAAAAAAGTAAAGAAGACCAAGAAGGTTAAGGTCAAGCGGGCGAAGTAAGAAACGGCCTTATCCTTGGGGGGTGTAGGCCCCCAGCGAAACTGTCAGAGGGTGTGGGAGCTTTTCGCTCACCACACCTTCTGAATTTTTACTTCCTGCCTTTCCTTTTCTTCCTCCCGGTTTCCCTGGTTTAAACCCGTTTGGTCCTGCCGGATCTTCCGGGCTAAAGTTGCCTGGGAAGTCGCCACCGAGGTGGACCGGCCCCTTCATCTGTCAGCCCTGATGAGCCGACGGCCTGGATTGGCCCGCCGACGTCCCCGCGCCCGGGCGGTTAACAAAAACTGGGTGCGCTTGCATGGTCGTCCTCCCCTGAGGTCCGAGGGGCGGCAGAGACCCGGCGCGAGCAAGAGGATATCTGAGGCGAGGGAGCCCTTATTTGGGCGAAAAAAAACCCTGGCCTGATCAAGGGCCAAGGCCGAAGGCCTGTCATCAGGGGGATCGCCGCCACCCTTCAATGGATGGAGCTGAGTTGTCGCCCTGTGGCGGTAACGTCCACGGGCATGCCGTTTTGCTCCTCCACCACCTGCATGACTTTGCGCATGTTGACCTGTTCCGCCAGACCCCGGCCTTCCAGCAGGTTCAGCACATGCAGCAGCATGGAGCGGATTTTGAAGTAGAAGTCCTCATGCACGGAAAGGTAGATGCGGCCATCCTTGAAGCCCACCTTGGCCGGCTCATAGATATATTCCACCGTCGCGCCCACCGGCACCAGGGGAAAGAGTTGCTTGATATGTTCCGGGTACATGCGGGTGCAGCCATGGCTCACCAGCCGGCCCACTCCTAAGGGCATGTGGGTGCCGTGAATGCCGTAGTCGCCCCAGGACAGGGTGAGCTTGTAGTCGCCCAAGGGATTGTCAGGCCCCGGCGGCATCACCGCCATGCCGTACTTGGCCTGAAGGCTTTTGGGGATGTGCCATGCCGGCTTGGTCTTTTTTTCCACCACCTTGAAGACCCCGGAGGGGGTCTTGAAGTCCAACACTCCCATGCCGATAGGAAAGGTATACACCTGGGTGGCGTTCTGCTGGTAATAATAGAGGCGCATCTCGCCGGTATTGACGATCATGGTGCGGCCTCGGGGGTCCGGAACTATCCAGATGGTGGGAACGATAATATGGGCCCCGGCCGGCGGGATAAACGGGTCCCACTGGCGGTAGAGGACAGCCAGGTCGTGGTAGCCCAGGCCAAAGTCCCGGGCCAGTTCCAGCAGGCTGTCCCCCTTTTTGATGGTATAGTGCTGCACCTGCCCCACCACATTGTTGGCTGCGGGATCAACCCCGGTGAGGCTTCGGGGCAGGCGGATGGGGAAGGGGCCGGCTCCCCAGGCCGAGGCGGTGAATGCCAGGGAGAGCAGCCATGCCGTCAACAAGGAGACCTGGCGCATATGCTTATCCTTGTCCCCGTTTCCAGGGTTTGAGGCTGGAGGTGTAAGGGGGGGTGGCGATGCCCCGCTCGGTGATAAGGCCGCTGATGAGTTCATTGGGGGTGACGTCAAAGGCCAAGTTCAACGCCGGAGCCCCCGGCGGCGCCACCATTTCTTGCCGGAGTCTGGTGACCTCTTCGGGGTGGCGCTCCTCCACCGGGATCTCGCTGCCGTCAGCCAAGGTGAAATCGAAGGTGGACAGAGGCGCCGCCACGTAAAACGGCACGCCGTGGTGCCGGGCCAACACCGCCAGGCTGTAGGTGCCGATCTTGTTGGCGGTATCCCCGTTGCCGGCGATGCGGTCGGCGCCCACGATCACCAGGTCCACCCATTTCTTCTGCATTAAATAGGCGGCGGCGCCGTCGGGGATGAGGGTGTAGGGAATGCCCAGTTTCCCCAACTCCCAAGTGGTGAGCCGAGCCCCCTGCAAGAGCGGCCGGGTTTCGTCCACCCACACGGAGAAACGCTTGCCCCCCTCCCAGGCGGCCCGCATCACCCCTAAGGCGGTGCCGTAAGCGCCGGTGGCCAGCGCGCCGGTGTTGCAGTGGGTCAGCACTCGGTGGCCGGTTTGAATGAGCACCTGGCCATGGCTTGCCAGATGGCGGTTGATGGTGTCGTCCTCCTTGAGCATGGCCTGGGCTTCATGCACCAGCCGCTCCTTCAGGGCCGGCACCGGCTCGGTGGCCTGTTCCTGGGCCACCCGGGCCATCCGGTCCAAAGCCCAGAAGAGATTCACCGCGGTGGGCCGGGCTTGGGCGATCTCCCGGCAGACCTCCAGAAAGCGCTCCTTAAATTCCTGGGGATCCTCGGCGTCAATGGCCAGGGCTCCCAGGGCCGCGGCCATGGCCGCCGCCACCCCGATGGCCGGCGCCCCCCGGATGGCCAGGGTGCGGATGGCCTCGATGACCTCCCGGTAGTCGGTGGTTACCAGGTAGATTTCATCCTGGGGCAGTCGGCGCTGGTCCAGGAGCTTGACCCGGTTGTCGTCCCAACAGATGCTGCAATAGGGAATCATGCGCAAGACTCCGCGGCAGGGTGGGCGGGAGCGGGGGCCGGGGTCTTCATCCGTGCCCCTCCTCGGCACCCCGTTTATTGCTCCAGGTGCACCGTCACCGGGGCCGATTTGCTGATGGTGTTAAACACCGGCGAGTATTTTTGGGCCATGTGGATGAGCTCTGCCTTCTTTTCGTCTGAAAGGTCGGCCTCGATGGCAAAGTACACCCTGATCTGTTGATACCCCACCGGCACTTGGTCTGACAACCCCAGAAACCCCCGGAGGTCCAGGTCGCCTTCGTAGCGGGAGGCCACCTTCTTGAGCCTGATCCCCTTGGCCGCGGCGTGGGCCACCAGGCTGGTGGTGAGGCAGCCTGACAGGGCCACCAGCAGGTACTCCACCGGATTGGCTCCCAAGTTCTTGCCGCACAAGACCGGAGGCTCATCCAGGTCAAAAACCAGGGCCTCCCGGGATTCGTCTTCCGTAAGCGCCCCGTAAAAGTCTTTCACCGTGGCCTGGTTATGAGTGCCGTCCACCCAGGTGTTCCGGGCCCGGAAGGTGAACTGGGCGATTTCCGGCTTGTCTTTGATGCGGGCGATGGTTTGAAAGAGCTGCTCGGGGTTGATGCCGTTGACCAAGTTGGCCGAGGACATGGGGATACCCTCCTGTAATGGCTGGTTAGGCCCGCCCGGGCGGGAGTTCTCTTGAGAAGAGGCGCTGGCCTCAGGATTCGGCCAGAAGCCTTTGAAAGATTTCGTTGGCCAACTGGGGATTGGCCTGCCCCTTGGTATTTCTCATCAACTGGCCCACAAAAAAGCCCATAACCTTGGCTTTGCCCGCCCGGTAGTCGGCCACTTCCTTGGGGTGGGCCGCCAGGATTTCTCTCGCCTGGGCCTCCAGGGCCCTGGTATCGCTGATTTGTACCAGGCCTTTCTCCCGGATGATGGCTTCGGGGTCGCGGCCGGTGGTCACCATATCCTCGAAAACCGCCTTGGCGATCTTGCCGCTGATGGTGCCCTCCTCCGTCAAGGCCAGAAGCCGGCCCAAGTCCCGGGGGGCCACTTTCAGAGAGGCGATGCCCGCCTCCTCTTTTTTCAGCTCCCGCATGACCTCCGCCATGATCCAGTTGCTTACCTGTTTGGGTCGGGGAAAAACCTGGAGGACGGCCTCAAAATAATCCGCCAGGTCTTTGTCGCTGGTCAGCACCCCCGCATCATATTCGGGCAGCTCATAGGCCGTCATAAACCGGCTGGCCCGGGCCGCCGGCAGTTCCGGCAGGGATTGCCTGATCTTGGCCACCCAGGCGTCCGTCACCCTGAGGGGCACCAAGTCCGGGTCAGGAAAGTAGCGGTAGTCGTGGGCCTCCTCCTTGCCCCGCATGGAAAAGGTCTGCCCTTTGGCCGCATCCCACAGGCGGGTCTCCTGAACGATCTCCCGGCCGTCAGCCAACAAGGCCCGCTGCCGCCGGATCTCATACTCCAGGGCTTGGCGGACATAGCGGAAGGAATTCATGTTTTTGAGCTCAGTCTTGGTGCCAAAGGCCGTCTTCCCCGCTTCCCTCAGGGAAACGTTGGCGTCGCAGCGCAGCGAGCCCTCCTCCATGTTGCCGTCGCAAATCTTAAGATACAGCAAGATGTTGCGCAACCCCTTGAGATATTCCACCGCCTCGTCTGGGGTGCGCAGATCCGGCTCGCTGACGATCTCGATCAAGGGGACGCCGGTGCGGTTGAAATCCACAAAGCTCACCGGCCGGCTCTCGCTGTGCACCAGTTTTCCCGCATCCTCCTCCAGGTGGATGCGGGTGATGCCGATGCGCCGGGGGGCGCCGTTCACCTGGATGTCCAGATAGCCGCGCTCCGCCAAGGGCAGCTCATACTGGGATATCTGATAGCCCTTGGGCAGGTCCGGGTAGAAATAGTTCTTGCGGGCAAACACCGACTCCGGCGCCACGTGACAGTTGGTGGCCAGGGCCATCTTCAGGGCATGCTCCACTGCCCGGCGGTTCACCACCGGCAGAGTTCCCGGCATCCCTAGACAGACCGGACACACCTGGGTATTGGGGGCCGCCCCGAAGGCGGTGGGACAGCCGCAGAAAATCTTGCTCTCCGTCAGGAGCTGCGCATGCACCTCCAACCCGATGACTGCTTCGTATTCCATGCCCTAAGCCTTACGAAGGATTGCGGGGGGGGCAGGGAGCCACAGTCCCTGGCCCTCCCTTAGCAGACCCCGCTCACCACTCCGCGGTCAGGCGCTCGTGGATGAGTTCGGCGACTTTTTTCCCGGAGAGGAACATGCCGCCGAAGATGGGCCCCATGCGGAAGGTGCCGTGGGTGGCGGTGGCGGCCATGCCGGAGACGAAGAGGCCCGGATAGATTTCTTTGGTGTGGGCCACGGTTTCCTTTTCGCCCACCTCGGCCCACATGGAGCGTTCGCCGCCGATGCCGCCCGAGGGGGTGAAGAGGGAGACGGGCTGGTTTTTCCGCAGGAAGACCTTCACCACCTCGATGTCGTGGCCGGTGGCGTCCACCACGCATTTGGCCCGGATGGTGAGGGGATCCACGTGCAAGCCGGCGATGTCCACTGCGGACCAGGAAAGCACCAAACCGCAGACCCGGTCGTCCCGCACCATGACGTCTTCGGCGCTGATGCAATTGAAGATAGTGGCGCCGGCCTTGACGGTCTGGGAGGCCAGGGTGGTGACAGTTTCCACGGCGTCGGCGGTGTAGTAGCCCGGATAGGAGGGTTTGAGACGGACTCCCAGCTCTTCCAGGATGGGCCGGGCCTCCTCCTGAAAGACCAGTTCGTTGAACATCATGCCCCCGCCCCACATGCCGCCGCCGATGGAAAGCTTGCGCTCAAAGACCGCCACCTTCCAACCTTTATTGGCCAGGATCCAGGCCGGGGTGAGGCCGGAGGGGCCCCCGCCCACGATGGCCACGTCCACGTCCAGGTTGGCCAGCAGCTTTTCAGTATAGCGCTCGATGATGGCCCGGGTGATGAGGATTTCGTCCAGAGCCATGGGAAGAGACCTCCTCGAAATGATTTGGTTGAGGATATCCAAGGCCACCCCGCCTGTCAAGCTCGGGGAAGAGCCTTGAAAACCGAGTGTGAGGGAGGGAACAGGGGCCGTTGACCCCTGCCCGTTCCCCCACACTCCCTCCGCCAACCCTGGCAGGGAATGGAAATGGCGGGCAAAACTGGGTGATGCGCTCCGCCTTGCCCGCCACTTATGCGGATTTAGGGCTGGGGAGAGGCCAAGGACCTCGGGTCCCTGGCCCTCCCCCCAAAACGCCATCCGTTACCCGGCGGCGACGTCGAACTTGTAGCGCTCCTCAACGATGCGCTCCACTTCCTCTTCCGAAGGCATGGAATCTCGGTAACCGGCCAGGTATTGGTTCCGCAGCCAACGGAAGAGGCTGACGGTCTCGTTGACTCGGACGATCTCCGGGATGTCGCCGCTTTTCACCGTCTTGATGTGGGGGGTGTACTGCCCCAGGGTGGTGACCACGTCGTAGAAGGTGGCGGCCTCCCGCTTGACGCCCCGCTTGAAGGGCTTGCCCTCCTTGGGGTAGATGAGTTCGGGGTCGGGGTTGCCCGAGATGTCCAGCCGTTGGAAGGGGCGGCGCACCGCCACCTGCCATTTCCGGGATTCCACCATCATGCGGGCGATCATCGGACCGGCCCAGTCGTGGGTGATGTGACCCTGGGGGCAGGTGGAGAAGAATTCCACCACCGAGGGGCCGTTATAGGCGATGGCCTCTTTGATGATGTTGATGGCGTAAAAGGGGTTGTCGATGCTCAGTTTGGCCGCGTACACGTGGCTGATGGCCATGGCCTGGGCGATGATCCGGCGGTGGAGCGTGGTCTTGCCGGCATACTTCTTGCCGATGGGACTGGTGGAGCGGTCCGCCCCGAAGCGGGTGGCCCCGGACTTCTGCACCCCGGTGTTCATATAGCCTTCGTTGTTGTAAATCACCCAGGTAACGTCAAAGTTTTCGCCCAGGGCATAGTTGAAGGGGCCGTTGCCGATATCGTAAATGGCCCCGTCGCCGGCAAAGACGATGATCTTGGTGAGCACGTCATTGAAGCGATCCACGTAGGCTTGGTCCAGGCTGAATTTGGAGCCCAACGCCGCGGCCGAGGCAGTGCCGAACCCGTAATGCCCAGTGGGATAGATACGGGTGTTGAAGGGGTTGACCAACTCGGACACCTGGTCGCAGCCGGTGGCGTTGATGGTGTAGATGTTGAAGCCATGGTCCAGCATATGCTCGATGGCCCGCTTATTGCGCTCCGAGAGGATCTTCAGGCCCTGGTAAAAGGTGGCGATGCCCTGCGGGTGATTGCGCAGGGATTCCAGGGCGTAAAACGTGAGCAAGTTGATGACCCCCTCGCTGCAGCCCGGGCACAGGGTGTGCTTGCCCGGGTAGAGCTTGGAGAAGACAAACAGCACCTGGTGATGCACGGGGAGCTTGTCCACCTGGGGCGCCAGCTCCAGACTGTGGTCCAGGTGGCGGAAGGTGTCCGGCAGAAAATCCAGGGGGTTGAGCTTGGTCTTGTCCACCATGCGCAACGCGTCGGTGGGGCAGACCATGGCGCACACCCCGCAGCCTTTGCAGGCGGAGGGGTCGGCCTCGATGTTCATGGCGAAGCGCTCCCAGGGCACTCCCTTGGGCGGCTTCTTGTAAATCTTGAAGTGCCGGGCAGCCTCCGGGGGCACCTCACCGCGGGTCACCAGGCAGTAGATGGCGGCGTCTGGGCAGGAGGCGGCGCACAGACCGCAGGCGATGCACTTGGCCGGGTCGTACACCGGCACCTGGGTGCCGATGTAGCTCATGTCCCGGAAGCGGCTGGTGGCTGCGGGCACCACCGGCAGGAAGCGGTCCCAGGGGACCTTCTTGCCTTCCAGGATGGGTTCCACCATCTGTTTCTGGAAGGTCTCCTGGTAGTTGGGGTAGAGAGTCACCGGCTTGACGGTGCCCATTTCGTCCTTTTCGGTGAACTTGAAGGGCAGGCCGGCAGTTCCGACAGGGCCGCCGAAGTCCTCGGGAGGCGGCGGGGAGTAGGGCGGCAGGTCAGCGGCGAAGGTCAGCGCGGTGGCCGCCTTTTCAACGGTGCTCGTCGAGCCCTGGCTGGCTCCAAAGCGCAGGAGATTGACGTTGGCCTCAATCATCTCCTTGCCCTTCTTGGTGCCCAGCTTCTTCTCCAGGATGCGCTTCAGCCGACCTTCGAATTCCTTCTCCGGCAGTATGCCCATCTCTTTGTTGATAAGGCCCAGGATGGCGGCTCCCGGCAGGTTGCGGTTCAAGGTGCCGATGGCGGCCTTGGTGGCGTCCAAGGTGAAGACCTTGATCTGCCGGTATTTGATGAGAGACTGCACCTGGGGCGGAAAGCAGGCCAGGACGTCGTAGCAGCTCTTGGGGGTGTTGATCACCAGGAGTCCCTTTTCCTTCAGGCCGCCCACGTATTCCTTGAGGATCTGGTCTGACAGGAATTTTTCGTTGAAGAAGGCCAGGACGTTGCGCTCGGTAAGCTCGCTGCTGTTGCGGATGGGTTGGGAGCTGAGGCGCAGGTTCATGAACACCGGCGCACCCTTGCGGGCGGCGCCGTAGCGGGCCCCAGACTGGATGTATTTCTTCTCGCCGCTGCCATGCGCCTCGGCATAGATGAGAGCCGCCGATTCCAGGGCGGTTTTCACCCCTTCCGCCCCGATGCCGATGAAGGTCATGCCCAGCTCCCGGTCGAAATAGCCGGGGAGGGGGGCCGGTTTCAGGGTATAGGGCCCTTCGATGCCCACCCAGAAATCCCGGACAAACCCCCGTTTCTTTTCCAGGACGGCCACCATGTTCTCGATTACGGCCGCGGCATCGTATTTGTTGAAGTCCTTGCTGCCCAAGCCATAGACGCCGTGCAGCAGGGTGGGCATGTCATGTCGGCCGTAGATGCGGTGTTCCTTCTTGCCTTCCCGGCCCGCCCTAAGGGAGACCTGCAAGGCGGCCTGGACATCGGCCAGTAAAAGCTGGTTGTGGGTGCGGCCGGCCCGTTCCATGACGCAGATGACTTTGGCCTTGCGCATGCCGTAGGCCAGCTCCTCATAACAGGGGGGGTTGAACAACACCGGGCGCACCACCCCGATCTTATAACCCTTGACATCCCGGTAGTAATCCACCGCGTCCTTCACCACCCCGGCGGCGGAGCCCAGAATCACCACCACCAGGTCGGCGTCCTCCGTGCGGTAGCACTCCACCACCTTGAGGTTGGTGCCGATCATCCGGTTCATGAGGTTCATGGCGCCCACGAAGCCCCGCTTGAAGAACCGGTAGGCCAGGTCCTGGGCCACCTCGCCCTCCATGGTGAGGTCGGTGTCGGTAAAGGTGCCTGTCAGGGTGCCGTGCTCAAAATCCGGCTGATAAAAGCGGTTGGGCGGGCCCACGAAGAACTCCAGGAAGGCATTGGACAATTCCCGGATGTTCTCGATGGCGTGGCTCTTGATGAAGCCGTCGCCGATGACCATGGTGGGCAGCATCACCTGCCGGAGTTCCGACACCTTGAAGGCTATGGGCAAGAGGTCATGGAGCTCCTGGTTGTCGGCGCTCACCAGTTGGGCCCACCCGGCGTTCCTGACCGCGTAAAAGTCGGTATGGCCGCAGTGGATGGACAGCGACCCCTTGTTCACCTCCCGGGCCATCACGGTCATCAACACCGGCAGCCTCTTGCCGGCCACGGAGAAGAGGTTCTTGGCCTTGAGAAGCAGGCCCTGGGAGGAGGTATTGTCCACGTAGCGGCCGCCCTGGGAGGCCATGGCCTCCACGGCGGCAATGGCGGAGAGCTCGTCCGAGGGTTGGAAATACATGATCTCCGAACCCCAGAGGTTCTTCTGTCCCATGGCCGCGGTGCGGGCGAACTGTTCGGCAATGGGAGTGGACGGCGTAATGGGATAGCCGCACAAGCCGTCCGCTACCCGGGTGAGGATGGAGATGGCCGCCTGGTTGCCGTCCATGAGGACTTCTTTGCGGCCCCGCATGGCTTCCAAGAGCCTGTCGGGGATAGCCGACAAGTCAAAGTTGAACAGCTCCTTGGCGTCGAACCGGTCCCATTCCGCCTGCCAGTCGATCTCCTTTGTGGTCTTGACTTTGGAAGCCCTCAGCCGGTGATACGGGAGTTGGTCCCGCAGGGCATCCAAGTCCACGCGGCCCATCAATCCTGCCATATCGTCCACCTCTCACCAAAAAAGTGATTACATTATCACAAATTCTGAACCCGCTGCAAAGGGGGCCGGAAAAAACTATGAAGCAGACGCGAGAGATTCCCTCGTCAGGGAATTTTTTCCCCTTGCCATGGCCCAGGGGATGATTATGTTATGCCCAATCCCGCATCCCCCACTATTCTGCACAAAGGAGGACGCCATGGCGATCAGCGTCTGCTGGGTCAATGACCTGGACAAGGCCCTGGCCACTGCCAAACGGGTGAACAAACCCGTCTTGCTGGACTTCTTTAACCCCCAGTGAATCGGCTGCCAGCAGATGGGTACCGTGACGTACCCCAATGAGGGCGTGGCCCGGTTTGTGGATCTTAACTTCATCCCGGTGCAGATCGAAACCTCCAACACCGCGCTCATGCAAAAATACGCGGTGTCCTGGACCCCCACCATCCTGGTGCTGGACGCCGACGGTAAGGAGCATTACCGCTCCGTGGGCTTTCTGCCCCCGGACGTCTTCATCGCCACCTTCGAGGTCGCCAGGGGCCGCTACCACCTGGACCTGGATGAGTTCGCCGAGGCCAGGGCCCGGTTCGAAGAAGTGATCGACCGCTGCCCGGTCCCCGAAGTGGTGCCGGAGGCCATCTTTTTCCTGGGAGTCGCCAAGTATAAGGCTACTCATGACCCCAAGCCGCTCAGAGCTGCCTATGAAACTCTCACCGCCCAATACCCGGGAAGTGAATGGACCAAGCGCGCTGAACCCTATAAATTGATTCCGGCGTAAAGGTTGGGGAGAAGGTTAGGGGTACCGAACCCGTACCCCTCTTTGCTCCCCAGAGCATCATCTTGTCGCGAGGGGGCGGTATGCGCACGCAGGTGGGGCAGTCGGTGCTGGAATTGGTGGAGGGCGATATCACCCAGCAGGACACCGAGGCCATTGTCAATGCGGCCAACGAGCATCTCAGGGTAGGGGGCGGGGTGGACGGAGCCATCAACCGGGCCGGGGGCCCCAAAATTCAGGAAGAGGCCCGGAAAATCGGCTTCTGCCCCACCGGCCAGGCGGTCATCACCACCGGCGGCAACCTCAAAGCCCGCTATGTCATTCACACCGTAGGCCCCATCTATCAGGACGGCTTCCACGGAGAGCCGGAGCTTCTGGCCTCGGCTTACCGGGAAAGCCTGAAGCTCGCCTCCGCCAAAGGCATCGCCTCCCTGGCCTTCCCGTCGCTGTCCACCGGGGTGTATGGCTACCCCGTGGACCAGGCGGCCAGAATCGCCCTGAAAACGGTCAAAGCTTACCTTCAAGACCACCCCGAAATCACCCTTGTCCGATTCGTCCTCTTCGGCCAACCCACCTTCCAGGCCTTTGCCCGGGCGCTGGCGGAGGTGTGAGCGATGCGGGGGGCCAGGGGCTTCGAAGCCCCTACCCTCCCTGCGCACCCCCCTCCCAACCCTTGAATGGAAGGGATTGGGGGAGGGGGTAAGGGCCCTCGGCCCTTAGGCCACTACCTCACCTCGTCCTTTAAAACAAGCTTCCCGGGTCGATGTCCAGGGTAAGGTCGATTTTGCTCTTGGGCGGGGGGGACCAGAGGTGGGGGAGGAGGTCCAGGGTTTGAGCCAGGGGTGGGCGGCCGTGGCTTTTCAGGAGCAGCTGCCAGCGGAAGCGTCCCTTGAGTTTGGCCAGGCCTGCGGGAGCCGGCCCCAGCAGCCCCACCAGGCGGTTGAGCTGAGGGTCGGCGGCCAGGCGGCGCTTCAGGCCCCGGGCCAGATCTTGGGCGGCCTGGGCCACCGTGGCTTCCACCGGGCCGCTCAGGCGGATCAGGGCCAGGCGGGTGAAGGGCGGGTAGCCCAGGGAGCGCCGGGCTTCTAGTTCCGCCTCGAAAAAGCGCTCATAGTCCTGTTCCCGCACGGTCTGAAAGACATAGTGCTCCGGGTTGTAAGTCTGGATGAGGACCCGGCCCGGCGCCTCTCCCCGGCCGGCCCGGCCGGCCACCTGGGCCAGGAGCTGGAAGGTGCGCTCCCCGGCGTGATACTCCGGAAAAAAGAGGCTCAGGTCTCCGGCGATGACCCCCACCAGGGTGACCTTGGGGAAATGATGCCCCTTAGTAATCATCTGGGTGCCCACCAGCACGTCCACCTCCCCGGAGGCGAACTCCTCAAAGACCCTCAGGGCCTTGCCGCTATGGGGAGCAATATCCCGGTCCAAGCGGGCCACCCGGGCGGCGGGGAAGAGGCGCCGGACTTCGGCCTCCACCCGCTCGGTGCCCACGCCGTAGCGCTTCAGGAGAGCGGAGTGGCACTGGGGGCAGACCTCAGGCACCGGCTGGCGGAAGCCGCAGTAATGGCATACCAGCTCCTGGCTGCTCTGGTGGTAGGTGAGGGCCACGCTGCACTGGCGGCATTGCAGCACCTGCCCGCACAGCAGACAGAAGACCACGGCAGCGTAGCCCCGACGGTTGAGAAACAGGAGAGCCTGGTGTCCTTGCTCCAAGACTTGGCCCAAGGCCTGGACCAGAGGTCGGGAGATGACCTTGAGGCCCCGGCTGCCCCGTTCCCGGCGCAGGTCCACCAGTTCCACCCGGGGCAGCTCCTGGGGGGTGGCCCGGCGGGAGAGGTTCAGGTAGGCATAATTGCCTGCCCGGGCCCGGTAGTAGGTGGAAACCGCCGGAGTGGCGGACACCAGGACGGCGGCGGCGCCCGCCTGCTTGGCCCGGAAGAGGGCCACGTCCCGGGCTTGGTAAGGCAGGCCACCCTCATGTTTGTAAGCCGGGTCATGCTCTTCATCCACCACGATAAGCCCGGGATCAGTGAGAGGGGCGAAGACCGCCGAGCGGGCGCCCACCACCACCTCCGCTTCGCCCCGGGCTATGCGCCGCCAGTGGGCCAGGCGCTGGGCCTCGCTTAAGCCGCTGTGCAGCAGGGTCACCTGGGGACCGAAGCGGCGGGTGAATTCCCGGGCCAGGGGGTGTGTCAGGGCGATCTCCGGGGCCAGGACCAACACCTGGCGGCCCCGGGAAAGAGCTTCGGCGGCGGCGGCCAGATAGACTTCCGTCTTGCCGCTGGCGGTGACGCCATGCAGGAGAAAGGGGACAAAGCCCCCCTGCCGGATGGCCCGGACGATGGCCTCCCGAGCCGCAACCTGTTCGGGGAGTAAGGCGGGTACCCCCTCCGGATTGGGAAGTTCCTGGATTCCGGAAGTCTGCTCGATGGCGGGCCGCTCCTCCCAAGCCACCAGCCCCCGAGCCGCCAGGCGTCGGAGAACCGGACGGCAGCCGGGGAACCGGGCCGCCAGGGCCGCCACCGGCAGCGGCCCCTGTTCCCCGAGGTGCGCCAGAAGCTGCCGGGCCCGGGACCCCAGGCGTTTGGCAGCACTATCCAAGGGAGGGCCGAAGGGCTTTACTCCCCGCCCCCCTTCCCCACAGAGAAACACCCAGCGCTCCAATCGAACCGGCGCGGGCTGGGCGCCTCCGGGGAGGAGGTGCTTCAGGGCCTCCCCCAGAGGGTAGCGGTAGTAGTCCGACACCCAGCGCAGCAGGGGCACCAGTCCCGGGGGGAAGCGGGGCTCCGGGTCCAGTACTGCGGCCACCGCCTTCAGGGTGGCAGGCGGGATAGAGGTCGCAGGTCCCAGGAGGTAGCCAGACACCAAGCGGCGGCCCACCGGCACCTGCACCAGGCAGCCGATCTTTGCACCGGCGGCCAGTTCCGGGGGCAGGCGATACGTCAGGGTGGAAGGGAGAGGCAGGGCTACCGCCACTTCCCACAGGTCGGGCGTCACCAGGGAAGTATCGGCCGCGGCAAGCATGGGGGCGTTACCGTCAGGCGAAGGTGGATTTCAGGCCGAAGAGGTGGGCGTAGGCAGCGGTCAAAGCCCCGTAACTCACCGGCACGGTAACCAGAATCCCCACCCCCAGGAGCAACAACCCCCCTAAATTGACCAGGAGCAGCAGCAGGCAGAAGGCAAAGAGGCTGAACCACCGGGGGGTTACCGCCTTGCGGCTGTCCTCCAGGGCCGGCCAGAAATCCCGTTCCCGGTCCAAAAGGAAAAGGGTGGCAAAGAGGTAAGCCACGGCCAGATAGACCCCGGGGATTACCAAAAACAGGAAACCGAGAACTATGAGGGCTTGGCTCACCGCGCCCAGGAGAACCAGCGGCAGCAGCAGGTGGGAACGGAACCCGGAGAAAAACTGTCCGAACTCCACCGGCTGACCGTGGAGCAGGCGGGCGTGAACCACATAGAACCCCGCGGCCAGAGGGGTCTCCACCAGCCAGAAGGCGAGCCAGCCCACGAAGGGAACCGACTGCATCACCAGTCCGATGACGAACTGCACCAAGGTGAAGCCGATAAACCCCAGGGGGTAACGCTTAAACGACTCCCAGCCGGTTTTGAGGAATGCTCCCAGCGGCAACTCGCCGGAAATGACCGGAATATCAGCAGGTTCAGCGGCAGGGGCCGCAGGGGCGGTCACAGGTTGGCCGCACTGGCTGCAATACACGCTGTCTGCCACGATTTCTTGCCGGCAGTGGGGGCAAAGGGACATACGGGCTCCCGGGCTCCTCCCGGAGGCCGGGAGGTTTTTCTCCATTCTTAGCATAGGGGAGGAGGCGGCGCCAGAAAAATCCCGGTGGGCGGACGGCATGGGAAGATGGCCGGGTTGCCAGCATCTGGAAGTGGAAGAGGGGGCTTAGGAAAGGGGGAGGGGCCAGCATCCCTTTGCCCTCCCCCCAGGCATCTCTCTTTTCTACCGCGCTCCCCGACGGCGGTCCCGGAACTGGCGGACCTGATACATGAAGGCTTCCAGCCGGGTGCGCGTGTGGGTCTGCTCTTGGCCGTCATAAGCCAGATTGAGGAACGGGATGTTGTCGTGCTCCTCCCGGAAGCGCTTGAAGAGGGAATTCACCACGGTCCCGGGCATACAGGTGAAGGGCATAATGTTCACCAGGCCGACAGCGCCTTTGCGCACAAAGTCCCGGGATTTGCCGATGCTCAGGATGGCTTCGCCCTCAAAGGAAGGGTCCAGGTAGCCATGGGCCAGTTTAATGGTCTCGGCTATGGGGGGCTCTTTCAGGTTCCGGAGGCACCCGGCAAACAGGTGCTCGATGCGGTGCTCGTCCCGCTTCTGGAAGAACTCCTTGAGGAGAATCTGGAGCAGATGCCGGTAGTGCCCTCCGCCCCAGGCCCGTTTTTTGGCAGTGTAGTTGACGTACAGGAGCCATTCGGAGATGGGCGGCATCCAGACTTCGCCCCCCAGGGATTCGATCTCCCGCACGGCATTCTCGTTGGAGAAGCGGTTGGCCCGGGTGTAGATCTCCCCCACCACCCCCACAATGGGCTTGTCGCCCCGACCGTTTGCGGTCAGATCGTCGAAGGTGTCCCGGGCCGCCTTCAGCACCGGCGCCAATTCCTGGCGGTCCCGCAAGGCCTCGTAAGTCTTTTGGAGGTAGTGCTGGTACACCTTGTCCGACTCTCCGGAGACCTTTTCGTAGGGGCGGGTCTCCATCAGCTTTTTTTCCAAAAGATCAATGGCCACCACCCCGTTCCAGGCGATGCGGTCGAAGTCCTCGCCCACCATGCCCACTTCCGCGTACATGGTGACGTCTTGGTCCGGGGAGTACACCGGCACCTGGGGATACCCCAGTTCGTCCAGCACCAGCCGGTGGTAGCGGCGGTACTGGCCGAAGCGGCAGGGGCCTGAAGCCGAGGGCATGAAGAAGGCGCTCTTGTCCGGGTCGAAGTCCGGCCGCCTGAGGAGTTTGGCCAGGTCCCCGGTGGTGAGGATGAGGGGGTAGCACTCCTTGCCGCTGGTCAGGCGGCGGCCCAAGTCCAGGGTCTCTTCGTCGGATTCCGGCAGCGCCTCAGCCTCGGCCCCGCACGCCTGGAAGGCCGCCACCAGAGCCAGGGCCTGGTCGGCCATGGGCGGCAGGTAGATTTTGCGCTTCAGCGCTCCGGTCACCCGGTAGCGGTAGGGCGACACCTTCAGCTCGGGGGGCCGGGGTCTGACGTTTTTCAGGCTGTCCAGGAAGGCCTCCAGCCGCGTAATGGCGCCCACGTCCGAGGAGTGCTCGTCGATTTCGATCTCCAGATAGGGCTTGCCCCGCATCAGGTCCCGGAAGAAATGTTGAATGAAGGAGTCGGGGCCGCAGCCGAAATTGGTGATGAAGATGCCGTAGAGCCGGGGATCTTTCCGGATGAATTCCGCCGCTCCCAGGATTTTTTGCCCGAAGCGCCAGTACATGGGCTTGATTTCGTCCAGGTTTTCCACTTTGTCCAGGGGCAGGAAATCCATGGGCATGGCCAGCACGCCCAATTGCCTCAGCTTGCGGTGGAGGTTGAGGTTCATACCGGGATCCAGGGCGTTGTAAGGCCGGCCCACCAGGATCATGAGGCGTTCGCCGGGCTTGAGGCCGTCCATGATTTCCTGGCCCCGGTCGTAGAGGCGTTGGTAATACTCCATCTGAGCGGCTTGGGCTTTGGCCAGGGCTCGGTCCACTGCGAAGCGGGAAACCCCCAGCATCCGTCCCAACTGCCTCAGGCCCTCCCGGAGCTTTTTCTGGCCTTGGCCGAAGTACAGGACCGGCGTCAGGAGTTGGGCCCCATAGCTCTCCACGTCGATGGCGGTGGGCAGGGTGTACGCCAGCGACTGCACCATGGGGCACACCACGCCGGAGCCCACTTCGGGGTTGGTGTGGGGCAGGTCGATGATGCTGGGGAGGAGGATGCGCCGCACCCCGGCCTTGAGGAGGTCCAGCACGTGGCCGTGGGCCACCTTTACCGGATAGCAGGGCTCTGCCGCCAGGGACTCCACCCCCTGGCGGATTACCGCCTTGTTGGTCTTGGGGGAGAGCACCACGGTGAAGCCCAACTCCGAGAGGAAGGTGCGGAAAAAGGGCATGAGTTCCTGGAAGTACATGGTCCGGGGCAGGCCGATGGCGTTCCGGGCGCTCTCCCGGGGCGGCTCCTCCCCATAAAGCAGGTCCTCCCGTTCCTTTACCAGGTCGGGCAGGTCATGTTTCACCTGCTTGGTATCCACCTCGTATTTCTCGCAGCGGCTGCCATAAAAGAGGGGCCGCTCGCCCTCGATCTGCACCTGCCGGATCTCGCAGCGGTTGGGGCAGCTCTGGCACTCGAAGGAGTTGATGGTGTATTTGCAGTCCGCCAGGTGGAAGCCCTTGAAGCGGGAGGTCTCCCAAGTGCGCTCCCGCATGGCCAGGAGCGCCGCGCCGATGGCGCCGGTGACGTCGTGGTGCGGCGGCACGGTGATGGGTTTGCCGCACACCGCTTCGAAGGCCGCCACAATGCCCTTGTTGGCCGCGGTGGCTCCCTGATAGAAGATGTTGTTGCCGATGCGCCGGTCTTCCACCACCTTGTTCAGGTAGTTATAGACGATGGAATAGGAGAGCCCGGCCACCAGGTCGTCCTTGGCCGCGCCCCGCTGCTGGTGGTGGACGATGTCGGACTCCATGAACACGGTGCAGCGCTCCCCCATGCGCACCGGGGCCTGTGCCTCCAGGGCCAGGCGGCCGAACTCCTCCCGGATGGAGATCCCCAGCTTTTCCGCCTGTTCCTCCAGGTAGGAACCGGTGCCCGCAGCGCACACCTTGTTCATCATGAAGTCCACGATGGCGCCGTGCTCCAGGGAGATGAACTTGGAGTCCTGGCCGCCGATTTCGAAAATGGTGTCCACGCTGGGATCGATGGCCGCAGCCGCGGTGGCCTGGGCGGTGATTTCGTTACGCACCACGTCGGCCCCGATGAAGTCGCCGGTGAGGTAGCGGCCCGAGCCGGTGGTGGCTGCGCCCATGATCCTCACCCGCCCTTCCAGGCGCCTGCCCACCCGGCGCAGGCCTTCGGTGATGGCCTCCAGGGGCCGGCCGGCCGTCATTAGATACTCCCGGGCCAGGACGTTCATCTCCTTGTCAATGACCACCACGTTGGTGCTGATGGAGCCCACGTCGATGCCCAGGTAAGCCTCGGTCTCCGACCCCAAAGGCGGCGGCTCGGCCACGGCGTAACGGTCATCGGCGGGCTCCGCCGGGGCTTTCAGCCGGGGCAGCGGGTGCTCCGCCTCGGCCTCCCGGGCCAGGTGGGCCTCCACTCCGGCCAGGTCCAACGAAAAGTCGGCCAAGGGATTTTCCGCGGCCACCAGAGCGGCGCCCACCGCGCCCAGGGAGCAGAAGTGCGGCGGGATGATCAGTTCCCCTTCCTGAAGGTCCAAGATTTCCTGGAAGGCCTTGCGTACCCCCTGGTTGTGGGCCACCCCGCCCTGAAGGGCCACCGGTGTGGCCAGCTTTTTGCCTTTGGCGATGTTGCTTTTCAGATTCCGGGCCACGGCCTGGCAGAGCCCCGCCACGATTTCGTAATCCGGGGTGGCGCCCTGCTGCAGGTGGATCATGTCGCTCTTGGCGAAGACGCTGCAGCGGCCGGCGATGCGGGGAGGGGTGGTGGACTTCAGCGCCAGCTCGCCGAATTCCTCGATGGTGTAGCCCAGGCGGTGGGCCTGCTGGTCCAGAAAGGAACCGGTGCCCGCGGCGCACATGGTGTTCATGGCGAAGTCCACGATAACCTGCTTGCCCCCTTCCTGATCCACTAAAATGAGCTTGGCGTCCTCCCCACCCATGTCGATGATGCTTCTCACCTCGGGGTGGAAATAATGGGTGCCCCGGGAGAGGGCGATGACCTCGTTAACGAAAGGACAGCCCAACAGTTCGGCCAGAACCTTGCCCCCCATGCCGGTGCAGGCGGCCAGGCGAAAATCCGCCAGGGGAAATGCTCTGGCCATTTCCTTTATCATGGCGCAGGCAGTTCGGTACGGCTCTCCCAAATGGCGGCGGTATTCCTCCCGGAGCACCCGGCCTGCCGGATCCAGGACCACCAGGTTGACACTGACGGAGCCGATGTCCAGCCCCAAGTCCAGTCTGCCATGCATGTTTTGCTTCCCTCGAATGCGTAGTTATCGGCCAAGTCAGGGATGCCGGGCCGCCGACCCGGACATGGTCCATCGGTTTATCTTTTCAGGCATTGGTAAGCACCGCCTCCTCCTGCCCGTTTTCTGCCAAGGACCGGGGGGTGGCGCGAAAGTAAGCGGTATTGCGATAACGGTGTGCTGATACAAATCCCTTGCCCGCCAATTCGGCCAGGCGGCGTTCCACCTGAGGGAGCGGCAGCCCCAAGGTCTGGGCCAGATCGCCGGCGGTCATGGGCCGCCGGGCCAACATCTCCAGATAGGCTGCGTCCGGGACGGCCCGGGGAGCCCTGGCGACCCGGTCAAACGCGGCAATAACCTCGGCCCCGTGCCCCAGGAAAGCCGCCGCCCGAGCCATTGCCTCCTGACTCAAAGGCTCAGCCCAGGCCTCCACCACCGGGCGCACCGCAGTGTTGAGCTGTAGCCGGTCCGGGGCAAGCAGAGCGATTTCCCGGCGCAGGGCGGTAAGTTCAGCTTGGGAGTCATTGACGCCCTTCAGCAGCATCACCTCCAGCCAGATCTGGCCGGCATACTCCCGGCGAAAGGCTCGCAAGCCGGTAAGAAGGAGGTCCAGGCTGAGTTTGGGGTGGGGGCGGTTGATGCGCCGGAAAGTGGCCTCGCTGGCGGCATCCAAAGAGGGGAGCACGATATCGGCTAGAGCCAGCTCCCGGCGCACCTCGGAAAGATGCAGCAGGGCGCCGTTGGTCAGCACCGCCACCGGCACCTCGGTGACGGCCTTGACGCCGGCGATGATCTCCCCCAACCCGGCGTTTAGGGTGGGCTCCCCCGACCCCGCCAGGGTGATGACGTCCGGGAGTTGGCAGCATTGAGCCAGGTAGCGCCGCAACTCCCTCAGGATGGCGCCGGTTTGGTGGGGCCGGCGCCGCAGCGTCAGCTGCGTGGTGGGCCCCACCTCGCAATAGACGCAGTCAAAACAGCAGGTCTTGGGGGGGATCAGATCCACCCCCAGCGAGCGCCCCAGCCGCCGGGAGGGCACCGGGCCGAACAGAAAAGACATAGCTAAAAGCAGCCCAACTGGCAGTTGATGATCTTGATGCGCAATTCATTCAGCAACTGCCCCAGCTCCGACCGGGACAGCCCCAGCTCTTCTGCCAGCTTGAAGGCCGCGGCGCAGGGGATCTTTCCCTGGGGGGCGGCGGCTTGAATCGTTGCCTTCAGGTCTTCCGGGGGCATGGTCCTGCCTTTGTCCGTAATTAATTCCATAAAAATGTAGCTCAGCATCCGGTAAAAATCAAGATGAGGCGGGAGGACATAAGACGGGGGGGAAGCTATCGTGAGGTATCTTCTGGCAGGATTTCAGGGTAAGGTTTTTCTCCTTGGCCATTTTGCAGTTGGATCACCTTGATAAGGTTTTTTTACCAATTCATCAGTCTGCTCGGGGGAAACCTCGGTATCTTCAAAAATTCTTATCAGTTCCGGGCTATTTTAAAGAAACCGGAGGGTTGCCAAGGTCTTCTGGCTGGGGCTCAAACCCCTGATACGCAATGCAGAGGGGCCAGGCCTGTTCCTCGAACCTGCCGCCCATGCTAAGATTACATCCTGTGATCCATCCAGACCATGAGCGAAGGAGAAGAAAACCATGAAAGTGCTGGCCATCTCCGGCTCTCCCCGCTCCCGGGGGAACACCTACACCTTGCTCACCCGGGCCCTTGAGGTTCTGGCCGCCGAAGGCCTTGAGACCGCCTACGTGTCCTTGCACGAAAAGGACATCCGCCCCTGCCTGGCTTGCGAGCAGTGCGCCAAGGAAAAGAACCGGTGCGCCCAGGAGGACGACTTCAACGAACTCTATGTCCAGATGGCCCAAGCCGACGCTCTGCTGGTGGGGAGCCCCGTGTACTTCGGCTCCGCCACCCCCAACCTCATGGCCCTCCTGGACCGGGCCGGCTACGTGGCCCGCATGGGCGACAACCCCTTTGCCCGCAAGGTGGGCTCCCCCATTGTCGTGGCCCGCCGGGCCGGGGTCAATTTCACCTACGCCCAGCTCCTCTTCTTCTTCATCATCTGCGGCATGATCGTCCCGGGCTCCACCTACTGGCCCATCGCCTACGGCCGCACTCCCGGCGAAGTCACTAAAGATGAAGAAGGCCTCAAGACCATTACCACCCTGGCCCAAAACCTCGCCTGGCTGGTGAAAAAGCTGGCCTGAGGTTCCCGGGGAGGGGCCTAGCGGTCCAGGCCCTTACCCTCTCCTCCCAAGTCTGGCCCTCACCGCCCCGCCTTGAGGCGGGCGGTAATGGTGGGGAAGTAGTCGGCTTTGGTATGCGGGAGGAAGAGGGCGGAGATATATTGGTCCATGAAGCCGGGAACTTCGGAGAGTTCGAAATTGGTCATCATGTCGGCCACCCGGCGTTCCTCTTCCAGGAGGTCCCGGGAGAAGGCGAGCAAGGTGGCTCCCAGGAGGGAGGCGTTGCCCACGAACTGGAAGCGATCCCGGGGCAGGTCGGGCATGAGGCCGATGGTGATGGCGTTTTCCAGGTTGATGAAGCTGCCGAAGGCCCCGGCCAGGATGACCTGTTCGAGGTCTTCGAGCTTCAGGCCGACGCTGTCCAGGAGGGTGAGGTAGCCGGCGAACATGGCGGCCTTGGCCCGCATGAGATTGTCGATATCTAGCTCGCTCAGGGTGAGGTCCTCGCCGCCTTCGGTGTCCTTCCCCCAGGCCAGCACGTATTCCCGGCCATTTTCGGATTCCCGGATGCGATCGGTGGGGAAGTCGTCCCGGAACTTGCCGTTGGGGAGCACGATGCCCGCTTCCATGAGGGCGGCCAACAGGTTGATGAGGCCGGAGCCGCAGATGCCCTTGGGTTTGGCCATATCGATGGTCATGAACATGGGCTCGGTGGTTTCCGGGTTGATGCTTACCTCCTCCACCGCGCCCCGGGCGGCCCGCATGCCGAAGCGGATGCCGCCGCCCTCGAAGGCCGGGCCGGCGGAGCAGGCGGCGCAGGCCAGCCATTCCTGGTTGCCGATGACGATTTCGCCGTTGGTGCCGATATCGATGTACAGGGTTAGTTTGGGTTCCTTGTAGATGCCGCTGGCCAGGACGCCGGAGACGATGTCCCCGCCCACGTAACTGGAAACCGAACTGACGCTGTACACAAAGACGTGTTCCGGCAGGTCCAGGCCCAGGTGTCGGGCCCGAATGGGGGGCACGTGACAGGCGGTGGGGGTGTACGGCGACAGTCGGATGTACTTGGGGTCAATGGCGTAAAAGAGGTGGGTCATGGTGGTGTTGGCCGCCACCGTCAGGTGGGAGATCTCCTCCACCGGCAGGCGATGCCGTTTCAGGAGCCCGGCGATGATGCGGTTCAGGGTGGTCATCACCGCCTTTTGCAAGGTCTTGAGCCCCCCCTCCCGCTGGCTGTAAACGATGCGGGTGATGACGTCGTCGCCATAGCTCAGCTGGCCGTTGTAATCTGCGGCTTGGCCGACAATCTCTCCCTTGGCCAGGTCCAAAAGCTGCACCCATACCGTGGTGGTGCCGATGTCCACGGCCAAGGCGAAGTGCCGTTCCGTGGTGTCGCCGGCCTCGATGTTCACCAGACGGGGGTTCCGGGAACGGCGCTGGGCGAAGTCCAGGGTGGCGGTGACCGCGAAGTTCTCCCGGCGCATCACCGGGGCCAGTTTGCGCACCAGGAGAAAATCCAGGGTCAGGTTGTCCAGGCCGAAGGTGCGGCTCAGGCCGCCTTCCAGCCGGGAGAGGTCGCAGACGTTATCGCCCAGGGTGGCGGGCGGCAGTTGCAGAAATTTTTTCTGGAAGGCGGGATTGTAAAGGCCCTGGGCCTTGAGGGCGGCCACGTCGATGGGGCTGGGGCGCAGGGCCAGACCGGCCTTGCGCCGGGTGATGGTGCGTTTGTCCAAAAGCGACTCGGGGGGGATGCGCACCACCGCGTCGGAGGTGACGGTGCATTGGCAGGCCTGGCGGTAGCCCAGGTCCCACTCGTCTTTGGTGAGCAGCGTGGTTTCGGCGCATTTCAGGGTCCCGGATTCCAACAGAATGCGACACTTTCCGCAGACCCCCCCGCCGCCGCAGGAGGCATTGATGTGCACCCCGGCCTGGAGGGCCGCCTTCAGCAGATTCTCGCCCTCTGCCACCTCGATGGTGAGATCATAGGGCTGAAAAGTCACCCGTGTGCCCATAGAGTCGCCGCCGCTCCTTGCAACGCCAGGCTTGCACTGCCATCTTGGTGAAATATAGCAGAAGTTTGGGAGGAAACGTGGAAAAAAAGGAGAAGGCCGGGACGCGGCTGGGTGCCTGCCTCCTGGAGCTGTATGAGCGTCTGTTGAGGGCCTTTGGTCCCCAGGGCTGGTGGCCCGGGGAGACGCCTTTTGAGGTGTCTCTGGGGGCCATCCTGACCCAGAACACCAACTGGCAGAATGTGGCTCGGGTGATCGAGGTCCTGAAAGCCCGCGGTTGCCTGGACCCAGGAACACTGACGGCCATGCCCCAGGCCGAGTTGGCCGAACTGCTGAGGCCGGTGGGTTATTACAACCTCAAGGCCGCCCGGGTCAAAAATTTCCTGACCTTTTTTGCCCAGCGCGGCGGCAACTCCATGGCCCGGCTGGCGCAGGAACCCCTTGACCGCCTGCGTCCGGCTTTGCTGGCCGTTAAGGGCGTGGGCCCGGAAACTGCCGACAGCATCCTGCTGTACGCCTTAAACAAACCTACGTTTGTTATTGACGCCTATACGTGTCGCGTTCTCTACCGCCATGGTCTGGCCGGGGAAAGCATGACCTATGAAGAGTTGCAGGATCTGTTCATGGACCACCTGCCCCCGGATGTTTCCTTGTTCCAGGAATTTCATGCCCTCTTCGTCCGGGTGGGGAAGGACTTCTGCCGTCCGCAGCCGCGCTGCGGGGGGTGCCCGCTGGAAGGCTGGCCCTGAAATCCGGTGGCCCCGGGGCTGGTATGGATGTTGCAAAATTATATTCCAGGCAGGAAGAGATCATGGCGTATGTCGGTTCAGAGCCGTATCTGGCGAGTTGGGTGGACGGCAGGATGGGGGAGGATGCCCTGGCCGGCGGGTGTATCTACCTCGTGGGCATCGGCGAGGAGGACCCGGCGGCCGAACCGCAGGAAGGCGGATCCTCCCGGGGGTATATCATCCGGGACTGGTTCGGCCCCTTCCTGTTAGGCCCGGCCAGTTCCTATCTGCGGGGCAGATGCTGACCTGTGGCGCGCTTGACGGGTCCTCCGGATTAAGCCCCAGGGGGGGCCGGGCAGTTCCCGCACCTCTTCCGGTCCGGCCCAGAAGAATGTAGGCGTAAGCCCTCCCGGGGCCGCATCGGCTGGCGGTATCAGGGTTTTCCCCCTCAAGGCTTGGGGGCCTTCCGTGGCGCAAGGGTGCGGTGAGGCGTTCTTTTTTTTATCCCCACGGGTAACAGCCGTCACCGAATCATGCTACTATCAGGGTTCAGCATCTAACCAGCCCTCCAGGAAGTGTTCACCAATATGGACATCATTGCGGTCAACCGCCATTCCCCCGCCGCCTTGGTGGAGGCTCTGCGCCGGGTCCCCCTGCTTCACCAGCCGGACATTTTGATCTATGAGCGCGCCTTAATCACCCTGGAACTGATCCGCCCGGAATTTCTGGCTCCCGCCCAAAATTACCTCTGGCTGACGGAACTGCGCAAAGTGCAGGAGTTGCGCTGGAGCCTGCTGGAGTGGGGGGTGGACCTCTTCCGCCTGGACGGCTACGCCACCTTCACCGTCAAACGGGCCGATGGCAGCCAGGCGGACTTTGACGTCTATCCGCCCATTATTGAAGAGTCCATTGAGACCGACGGCAGCGTGGCCCTGATCATCAACGACGGCATGCACCGGGTTTATCTGGCCCGGCTGGAGCGTCTCATCCCGCAGGTGGTCCTGATTCGGGGCATCCCCAAGGCCTACCCCTACTATGCCTTCCCCCGCCCCGATGGCTGGCAGGGCCTGGACGTCTTGCCCGACAATCCTGACCCGAACCGTTATCTCAAGAAATGCCACCGCCGTCGGGAGAACAAACGCCTCTACCGGGACTTCCAGGCCGTTTTCCAAAACGTCGGCCGCTCCCGCAGCGGCCTGCTGGGGCGAAAAACGGAGGCGAAGCCAGGGCCGAAGCCCTGAAGGTCCCTCCTCCTGCCCCTTTTCGTCGGCCTCTGGGTTTTGGGGCGGGGCTTTCAGGCCCGCTTGTCAGGCCACCAGGAGACGTTTGCTTGCCGATTCGGCGGGGAAGCCGGAGGACCGCCGGCCCCCGCCCGTTCCTAAAGTGCTCCGCCTCTTTTCTCGCGGTGGCCAGAAGCATCGAAATCCCGGCCCGTGGGATTGGGTCTCTGGAAGTCAGGTGAGGTTGAGGAGGGAAATCAGGGGGCGGTGGCGCCCGGACCGCCTCCCCGGTCCCGGGGCCGGCCCCCAGCGTTACCGGTGGTCCGACAGGCTGCCGTTTTGCAGGGTTTGACACATGCGGTCGGCCAGCGCGGCGGCCAGCTCGTAAACTCTGGGGGTCGGGTAAGGGCGGGTTTCCGTGACCATCAGGTCCACAATGGGGCGAGGGGTGGCCCGCATTGCCTCGGAGAGATACCAGAGCAGCCGGCCGGTTTCCGTCTCCAGGACCTTCAGGTCAACCTGCAAAGCCGCGGCGCCCACGGTGCCGCCGTCCAGGAAATAAGGCGCTTCCCCCACGAGGAGGAGGTCCAGGCGCCAGGCCCTGGCGATCTCCAGGGCCTCCTCCAGGGTGCCGTAGGTCCGGGGGATTACGATGATCTCCCGGAAGGGCCGCCTTTTCAGCAGGCTCTGATAAAAGACCTGGGTGAGGGGATGGCTGACCTCCGGCAGGTGGGGCGGCAGGCGAAACAACAACAGCCCTGCCGTGCGACTCCGGTAGGCATCGGTGGGCGGTTGAGCCAGGACAGCGCGGTGTCGGTCCAGGGTGGGTGCCGCCAGAGACGGCGGGTTCCAGGAAGGGGCGGGAAACTGGGTGGTCTGCCAGGCGGAGGCTTGCGGCGGGATCCAGAGGTCGTTGGCGGTGCAACCGCCCAGTCCGCCCCCCGCCAGGACGATGAGCCAGAGGATGCCGAGCCTTGTGTTCATGGGGCTTTTCCCTCCCTAGCCGGCTTCGGGTGTGGATTGCTTCCCAGCCTGCGAACCCAGGCTTTGCAAACCGTGGGCCGGATCGGCCGGGAGATTCGCCCCCCGCCTGAAGACTGGCAAACCGGGGCTTTTTCCGGTATTCTCAGCGGTTAAGAACGGATGCATCCCAGGGAGAACTCCATGACCCTCATTATCTTAGGCATTTTTCTCTTTGTGGCTCTGACCGTCCTGGGGCAAAAATTTCCCCAGCTGGCCCAATACCGCTGGTGGCTGGTTCCGCTCCTGGTGTTGGGCGTCCTGGCGCTTTCCATGGTGAAAATCGTGCCCCCCGGCAACGTGGGGGTATTGGTCCTCTTCGGCAAGGTGCACGGCGCCATCCCGGAAGGCCTGCATTTTGTCAATCCGCTGGTCTCCATGGAACTCATGAGCGTGCGCACCCAGGAAGTTTTTGAGCACGCCGAGGTGCCCTCCAAGGAAGGGTTAAACATGGTGGTGGAGGTTTCCCTGCTCTACCACCTCAACCCGGAGGCCGCCATGCAGGTTTACCGGCGACTGGGCCCCCGCTACCGGGAAGTGGTGGTGGTTCCCCAATTCCGGGCCGCCATCCGCAGCGTCACGGTGAACCACGAGGCCAAAGACCTCTATACGTCCGGTCGGGAATTGATCACCAACGAGATTCTCAAGGAACTGGGGGAGGAGTTGAAACCTCGGGGCATTGAAGTGGAAGCCATCCTGATGCGCCGCATGATGCTCCCCAAGTCCATCGAGGAGGCCATCAACGCCAAATTGGCCGCGGACCAGGACGCCCAGCGGATGCGCTTTATCCTGGAGAAAGAAAAGCAGGAGGCGGAGAGGAAACGGGTGGAGGCCCAGGGGATCCAGGATTTCCAGCGCATCGTCTCCATGGGCATTTCCGACCAACTCCTGCGCTGGAAGGGGATTGAAGCCACGGAACACCTGGCCAAGTCTCCCAATGCCAAGGTGATCATCGTGGGCGGTAAGGACGGTCTCCCCTTGATTCTCAACACCGGCTCAGAGGGGAAGTAGGTGAACGTCCGGGCGTTGCCTAAGGGGCCTGAAATTTCGGGAGGAAACCGGGAAATGGATGCGGTCAGCGGATGGGGAAAATCATATGGCGGCGGTTGGGTCGCCGCTCTGTGCGGGGCCTGGCTGTGCCTGGTCCTGGGATGCGCCTTGCCGCCGGCGGAGACCTTGCCCCTGGAGGCCGCGGCAGCCAGGCAGGCGCTGGACCGCTGGAACCCGCAATATTGCAAGGTGGTGGAATTTTACGGACTGCATACCCCGGCTGCGCCGCACACCCGCATCGCTTACGTGCTCCTGGCGGCGCCCGGCGAGCCGACGGCCAAACCTACGGTCTATGAAGCCACCTTCCAGCTGCTTACCCGTCCGGAGGGCAAGCAGCAGTGGTTTCTGGTGAGTCTGCTCAACCATGCCGGCGGCCTGACCCGCCGGCAGGGCTGGGACAACCTGATGGTGCCGGTGGAGTAGGGCCGTTTGGGGTAGGGGCCGGAGCCAGCCGCCGTCGGCTCACAGCCCTTTGCCGGACTCCTGGACGGCACGTTCCAGTTCGGCTTCCAGCGCCGGGGGGAGCCCCTCAATTTTGACGGAGAGAAAGCCCCGCACAATAGTGGATACGGCCTGCTCTTCGTCCAGCCCCCGGGCCATGAGATACTCGATCTCTTCCTGGGCGATGCGGCCCACCGCGGCCTCGTGGGACATATCCACCCCGGCGGCGCGTCCCTCCAACTCCGGGATGGCGTAGATGACGCCCCGGGGGGCCAGGATCAGGCCGCGACATTCCAGATGGGCCTTGACCTCCGGCACCTCCCCCACCAAGTGCCCCCGGCTGATGCAGAGGCCGCCGGTGGTGACGGTGCGGGCGATGACCTCGGCCCGGCTCTCCGGGGCCTTGAGGATCACCCGACCCCCGATGTCCAGTTCCGAACCCGGATGGGCGATGAGGATGGAGTTGAGGCTGGCCACCGCCTCCGGTCCCGCCAGGGTGACGGTGGGGTACATCTGCACCGTTTTTACCGGGCGGAGCAGGAGGTAGTGGGAGATGTAGGCGCCGCCCTCTTCCACCCACACGCCGGTGCGCGGCCGCACGTGGATGTTTTCCCCCCAATTATGGATCATGGTGAAGGTGAGCCGTCCCCCCTGCCGGACGAAGAACTCGGAAACCCCTACGTGCAGGCCGGAGCGCACCTGGGGATGGATGGTGCAGCCGGTGATGATGTGGAGGTGCGCCCCCGGTTCCACGATGACGACATTGTGCACGTGTTGGGCAAAGCCATCGGTTTTAAGATACAGGCAGGCTTCCACCGGTTCGGCCACCTGGACCCCGGCCAGGGCCCGGATAAAATAGCCGTTGCCCTGGGAGAGTTCCGTGTGCGCCGTGTATTTGTCCGTATCCACCGGCACCAGCGTCCACAGGAGGTCGGAGAGCCAGGCGTGCCGTTCCAGGGCCCGGGCAAGGGGCATAATCTCCACCCCCTCCTGATTGGCCTGACAGTGGACCACCACGGCATCAGCTTGCAGGAAGGTGCCGGCGTGGTCCTTATCGGTAAGCTCGATGCCGGCTTTCAGGAGACGGCCCCGCTCTTCCGCCGAAAAATGGCGGTATTCGCCATCATAAGACCACTGCCCTCCCTGCTGCACAAAGTCGCCAAGATCGAGGTCCGGACCCAAGGGGGCTTTTTTTTGGCGGCTCTGCTCGGCCTTGGTTCTCATCTCCGACATCTGCTGCACTCCTCATAGCCGAATTTTTTGATATCCTCCAAAATGTCCCGGGGGTTGCCGGCGCATAGGAGCTTGCCTTCCAGCATGATATAACCCAGGTCGGCGTTGAGGTATTCCAAAATGAAGCCGGTGTGGGTGATGATGAGGCCTGACTTGTCCCGTTTCGGCTGCCGCCGGTCTTTCTGGAGGAGCTTGGCAATGATCTCCCCCACCACCTGGAGGTTTTCCAGGTCCACGCCTGATTCTGGCTCGTCCAAGAGGACCAGGGAGGGATCCTGGGCCAGAAGCTGCAAGAGCTCGGAGCGCTTGATCTCCCCGCCGGAGAAACCGTAATTCACTTCCCGCTCCAAAAAGGGGGTGAAGCTATAGGAGGCGGCCAAGGCCTGGAAATCCCGGCGGCCACCGGCACAGGCCCGCAGAAGGTCGCCCGTCTTTAACCCCCTGATGGTAGGCGGACGCTGAAAGGCCAACCCCAATCCCCGCCGGGCCCGCTCGTAGGTGGGGAGGCGGGTGATGTCCTCCCCCTGAAAACGGATGTTGCCTTGCAGGACCCGATAGCGGGAGAAGCCCATAATCGTCATGAGCAAGGAGGTCTTCCCCGAGCCGTTCTTGCCGAACAGGATGTGGGTCTCCCCCGGGGGAATTCGCAGGTTAATGCCCTTAAGGACCTCCCGGTCCTCCACCCCCACCCACAGATCCTGAATTTCCAGCATGTACATGGTTCACCCCCGAGGCCGTCAGGTTGTTCTTACCCTCCATCGTACCTGTGCCATCCCGGGTTGTGCAAGAGCCCGCGGAAAAAGAGACGCCCTCGAAGCCTGGGGCTGGAGGGCGTCGCATATCGCCTGGTGATCCGGGCAGGCCCCGGCTCTACCAAGAACCGGGGTGAGCTTACTGTTGCTCGGGAGAGACCGGCAGAGGCGCGATTTTGGGGGCTATCTTTTCATATTTGATGCCGAAAGCCCGGGTCTCGAAGGCCTTGGGATTAAAAGCCTTGGTCAGCTCGACCTCTTCCGGGGTCAAGATGCGCACGATGCCGAACTGGTCAACGATGGCAAACCGCTCCCCTTTGGCCAAGCAGGAGGCCACAGTTTCCTCACCTTTCAACTCTTTTTTGGAGACGCACAGAAGTTTCTGCGCCATGGCGCCGGAGGCAATCAACATCACCGCCACCACTGCCATTATCAAAGCTACCGCCACTTTCGACCGCATACCCTTCCTCCTTTGTGTGATTTGGTCCCCGGCTTTCCCCCCCTATGGAGATATCAGAAAAAGCCGCAGTTATCACTCAAGCCTAGTATAATGAGCACACAAGGAAAGTCAACTCAATATTTTTTCCCGGCAGGAGAAAAATCTTTCCCCGGCTGCGCCTCAAACCCTGGTGGGGCCCACGGTATGAGCACCGTGGGGCCGAAGGCATCGGACCCTGGAAACCGGCTTTACCAGGCCCCTGTGGGAGGCCTCCTGCCGCCGCCTGACGGACTCCGGTCAAGGGAATGGCGGAAAGAGCCTCAAGGCCCCGGGCTCTCGGCCGGCAGGAGGCGTTGCTGGTGAGACCAGCGCGGGTCTTCGAGGATGGCTTGTCGTCCCCGGCGGTTTCGGAAGTTGATGATCAGGGGGCCCATGAGGTTGGCGGTCATGTCCTGGGGCCGCCCCGGAGGGATGGTCACTATTACCAGGACCTGCACCTCGTCGGCGGATTGGGCTCCAACCTCCCGGAGGACTTGAGGTCGGGCGGCGGGCCGGTATCCGGGGAAAAAAGGCAGGGGGTCCACCACCACGAAGGCCAGATCAGGCCGCTCTACGCATTGCAGCCAGAAAAACGGCGCATCCTGGGGACGCTCAATAAGAACATAGCGGCTATAGGCAGTGAAGCCGAGAAGCCCCGGGGAAAAAATAATGATCTGTTCGGGCCGCACCGCCAGCGTGCCGAAATTGCGGGTTTCCAGTGAGACCAGGGCAGGTTCAGGGGGTTGATTTTGGGGATTGTGCCTCATGCTCCTTATCCTGCCTCCAAAGCTGAGCGATCTCTTTGACGTCATGGGGCGCCACGCCCGCGGCCTGGAGGTTCTGCTCTCGGATGCGGTGAAAGATTTCTTCCCGCAGCACCACGACGTTATCCGGCGCTTCAATGCCCAAGCGGATCTGCTTGCCCCGGATTTCCACCACGGTGATGCGGATGTAGTCACCCACATACAAGCCTTCTCCGGTTTTTCGGGTCAGAATGAGCACGGTCAACCTTCCTGGCAACCGGTTTTTTTTCCTACAGATATTCCAACAAACTGAGCGCCATCACCTTGCTGGCGGAGAGCAGGGCGGCCTGATAGGCGGTTTCCGTCGCTTTGAGGGCGTTCATTGCGGCCACCACATCGGTGTCCCCAGTAGTGCTCAGCGTCGCGGTAAGGCGGTTTTTCAGGGTGTCGTAAACCCCGGTTTTCACCTCCACCCGGTTTAAACCGGCGCCCAGGCCTGCCAGCCGGCTGTCCAGGTGATCCTGGTAAGATCGCAGCTCTTCCAGGGAAGCGCCGATCTCCTCCAGGTTGTTAGTCTGCAACCCGTCCTGGAGGCGTCCCAGAATCCGAAAGAAGTCGAGATCGCCGCTGTCCCCGCCCACCGCCACACGGCCCACTTCGCTCACCGCCAGGCGGCTCTGCCGCCCGATGCCCAGTTCCAGCCGGTGGTCATCGCCTTGGTATACTATCGGCTGCCAGACGGAAATGCTGAAGCGGTCTCCGGCCAGCCAGTTGCCGGCCATGTCGGCGGTAAGGCCGTCGCTGCCGATGGCCGCGCCGGCTCCGGTAAACATGGGCTCGGACCATGTCTGGCCGCCGTCCTGGGAGACCCGATAGGTGGCTGTGCCGGTGGCGCCGCCGGTCACGATCTCCACCAGATAGCTCAGGGGTTGACTGCCGCCATAGGCCCCCCCTGCCGTGACGTTGCCGGTGGATCCGCTCCCCAGGCTCATGACCGGCGGTTTTATCCGCCAGTCGCCCTTTTCAAAGGGCTGGGTGTCCACCCGATAACCGGCTAGGATATACTGGCCATTAAACCGGCTGTTGCCCACCTGCATCACCTCTTCCAGAATGCCCTGGACCTGCTGGGCGGCCGCCGCCCGCTGTGCCGCGTTATAGGTGCCGGTGGCCATCTGGTTGGCCAGGGCCATGGCGTTTCGCGCCAAATCGTTGAGGTTTTGCAGAGTGCTCTCGGTAACCTGGAGCCACTCCTGCGCCGTGGTCAGGTTTTGCTGATACTGGCCTACCTGGCCCGCTTCCGTGGCCAGCCCCAGAATCTCCCCCACCTCCACCGGATTATCGCTGATGCTATGGTATTTTCGGCCGGAGGCCAGGCTTGCGTTTATTCGTTGCAAGTCCTCTGCCAATTCCGCCAGGTTTCCCTGGATGCCCTGAAAGATGGTGGACAGGGAGACGCGCACCGGTTTTTTCTCCTATCGTTTGATGGCCAAAAGGGTTTGGTAGAGCTCATCGGCCACGGCGATCAGCCGGGCGGCGGCCTGATAGGTTCGCTGAAACTTTATGAGGTTGGCCAGCTCTTCATCCAGGGAGACCCCGGAAACTGCTTCCCGCATCTTAGTCAGTTGGTCCACCAGCGCCTGGAAATAGCTGGCCTGCTGGTCCGCACCTTCGGCTTCCAGCCCCAGGCCAGTAACCAGCCGGCGATAGGCCCCGGCAAACGTCAACCCTCCCGGGCCGGCGGCGGCAGTTTCCAGGTCGGCCAGGGCCAAAGCGTTGCGGTTATCCCCCGGCGCCCGGGAGCCATCCGCGTCCATCTGGCCCTCGGCTATGGCCTCGGGATGGGCTGAGACCCAGGCATTGAGCTCAAAAGTATAGGCTTTATCGCCGGCAAAAAACGTATTTATCCCCAAACTGGCCAGAAGGGCGCTGGTGTCCTGGCCAAAGCCCACGGCGTCGCCAGCGGTGGCGGCGGTAAGCACCAACCGGCCGGCGTCGGCGCCGGCGGTCACCAGTCCGCCGAGAGCGGGATCGGCATTGATGGTGTTGATCAGGTCGGTGAGGGACATGCCGGGATCCACCGTGAGGGTGGCGCTGGCCAGGGGAAGGCCCTGCCGCTCCACCAAGATCTTGACGGAGCCGGCGGTGATCCGGTCTCCAAAGGCGAGGCCGGCGGCGTTGAGGGGGGCGTTCACGTCGGTAACGGCATAGGTGCCGGTAAGGGTGCCGGCCAGGGTCAGGCCCACCCCCTGACTGTGCTGGGCGTTGATGGCAAAGATGAGCTCCCGGGCCAGGTCATCCAACTCTTCCTGGTAGCGGGGGATAACCTCGTCCCTGACCGTCACCAGGGCAGTGAGGGTACCGCCGCTCAGGCTGGCGGTAATGTCTTCCGTCAGCTCCCCGGGACCCTGCCAAATGACGGCGATGGCGCCTGCTGAAGGTTCCTGGAAATCCAGGGTCCAGGACTGGACTCCTTGGGTCAGAGGCAGACCGTTGGCCAGGGTGACGGTAACCATGCCATCCGTGCCGGCGTAGGCGCGGATGCCGATGAGTTGAGCCAGCTGGCTGACCTCCAGCTGCCGCTGGTCCCTCAGGTCGTTGGCCTGGCGGCCGTTGGCCTCGGAGACCTGGATTTCCCGGTTGAGCTCGGCCACGCGTCGGGCGTGGGCGTTGATCTCGTCAAGCACCGGCCGGATCTCCTGGGTCAGGGCGGTGCGGGCCTGGACCAACTGATCGGCCCGGTACTGGAAGGCCTCGGTGAGGGTGGCGGCCTCCTGCAGGAGGGCCTGGCGCTCGGCCAGACCGGCGGCATGGCTTGCCAGGTCATGCCAAGCGGCAAAGAAGGCGCTCAACTGTTCGGTAATCCCGCCCGTTTGGGTTTCGTTGAAAAGGCCGGCCACCTGCTGGAGACGATCGGCCAGGGTTTCGGCTTCCCGGAAACAGGCGGTTTTTTCGTCCAGGCGGGCGGTGATGAAGGGGTCAAAGACCCGTTTGATGCCGGAAACCTTGACCCCGGTGCCCAGGGGCCCCCAGAAGGAGGGCACCGGGTTGGCGGTGACATAGTCAACCTGCTGCCGGCAGTACCCGGGAGTGTTGACGTTGGCCACGTTGTGGCTGGTGACCTCCACCCCCAGCTGCTCGGCGGCCAGGGCCCGCATGGCCATGTCCAAAACGGCGGTGATGCCTGACATGTCTCGTCGCCTCTGTCCGTGAAGGGTCAGGGGCCGCCCCTCGGGTCCAACCGGACCGGGAACCGCGGGGCTCTCCCAGCTCCTTGATGAGCCGACCCCGAAGTTTGTTAGATCGTGCGGTGCAGGAGGCTGCAGGTGGAAGCGCTCTGGACCCTGCCGGCCGGGTGATAGAGGCCGGGCCCCGGCGGCCGCAACAGCTCCCAAAAATCTGCAATGACCTCCAGGGCGGCGGCGATGATGGCCCGATTGCGGGACGCCTGGGCCGCCACCCGTTCCTTCAAGTCCGCCAGCTCCGCGTCCAAGAGAGATACCGTTCCGGGGGGCGGCAGTCGCTCCTCAGGTGGCAGGGCGGCCAGGTGCTTCAAAATGAGCTCCTTTTCCCGGGCGGCCGCCAGGATATCCGCTTCCCGGGCGGTTCTCAGGGCCTGCTCCTCATGGTGCAGGCAGGCTAAGAGCCGCCGGTACCAGTGTACCGCCGGCTGAGTGCTTGTGGGTTTGTTCATCGCTCTCTGGTACTCCCTGGGCGGGGTGATGGGGATAAGCGAGGCGCTCCCCGTTCAGCTGGGCCAGCAGGCGTCGGGCCAGACCCAGGCCGCCGCCGGCAGCCAGTGCCTTGGCCACCTCCTGGTCGGCCAGCGCCTGGAAGGTTTCAAACTCCGGGGCCCCCTGGCGCAGCCCGGACAGCAGGGTGCGGCGGAGCTGCCCGAGGAGCTGCTGCAGAAAAAGGGCCTCCACTTCCTGGCAGACCTGGATGAGCTTCTGGGATTCCTGGCGTCGGAGGTTGTGGCTGAGGCCGCCGGCAGGGAAGGGTTCATGCCGGGAAACCGACCAGGCACCCAGCAGGATGGTGGCATCGTCGTTCATAAGCCCTCCCCCGGCTTAGATGATTTCCAGTTCGGCCTGCAAGGCCCCGGCGGCCTTGATGGCCTGCAGAATGGAGATGAGGTCCCGGGGGGTGACGCCGATGGCGTTCAGGGCCTGGACCACCTGGCCGATGCTGACCCCCTCCGGCAACACCATGAGGCGATTTTCGCCCTCCCTGACCGAAACGGCGGTATCCGGGGTAACCACGGTTTGCCCCTTGGAGAAGGGCAGCGGCTGGGACACCCGGGAAGTTTCCTTGATCTGCACCACCAGGTTGCCGTGGGCGATGGCTACGGTGGAAAGCCGCACCATGGCCCCCATGACCACCGTGCCGTTTTTCTCGTCGATCACCACCTTGGCGGGGCTGTCGGGAGTGATGTCCAGATTCTCCAGCAGGGCCAGAAGGTGCACCGCCTGGTTCTTATATCCCGGCGGCAGCGTCACCTGGATGGTGCCCCCGTCCCGACAGGAGGCGTAGCTGCCCCGCAGGTGGTGATTGATGGCCTTCACCGCCCGCTGGGAGGTGGTGAAATCCGCCTCGTGGAGCGTCAGGGTGAATTCCTCCTTGCCGGCGAAGTCCAGGGGAATCTCCCGTTCCACCGTGGCGCCGTTGGCGATGCGGCCGGCAGTGGGGTGGTTTTTGGTGACCCCGCCCCCGGCTTGGCCCCCGGCTGCGAAACCACCCACGGTGATCGGCCCCTGGGCCAGTGCATAGACCTGGCCGTCCACCCCCTTGAGGGGAGTCAGGATAAGGGTGCCGCCCTGGAGGCTCTTGGCGTCGCCCATGGAGGACACCAGGACGTCAATGCGGGAGCCCACCCGGGCGAAAGGCGGCAGAGTGGCGGTGACCACCACGGAGGCGATGTTTTTCACCTTAAGCTTGTCCTTAACGACCTGGACCCCCAAATGGCTCAGGAAATTGGCCAGCTCCTGAGTGTTGAAATCCACGTTGGTGCCGTCGCCGGTGCCGTTGAGCCCCACCACCAGGCCGTTGCCCACCAGCTGGTTGGGACGCACTCCTTTGAACGAGGCGATATCCTTCAGGCGAATGGCCCAGGCCGGCGGCGCCCCAGGAGAGGGCGCCAGCAGGGCAGCCAGGACCATGAGCAGGGTGAGGACACGGCCTCTCAGGTTCATGTTCGCTTCTCCCATGGCCTGGGGAATCTCGCCATCCCTGGCCTAAATGGGCCAGAGGTGGTCCAGAATCCGGGTCAGCCAGCCTTGCCGCTGTTTGTCGGAGATCACTCCCACCCCGGAGATCTCCAACCGGGCGTCGGCCACCCTGGTGGATGGCACGGTGTTGTTGCGGTCAATATCCGTGGGGCGGACGATGCCGGTGATGGTGACCACCTCGGTTTCGTTGTTGATGCGAAGATGGCGGCGCCCCTGCACCACCAGGTGCTGGTTGGGCAGGACCTGGATGACCCGGGCGGTGAGGAAGGTGGTGAAGGTGCTTTGCCGTTCGGTCTTGCCCTCACCCTTGGCGGTGTTGCCCACCGTGCCTTCCAGGGCGGTGTCCACGTTGATCTCTTTATTGCTGAAGGCATTCATGGGAAAGCTCAAGCCGAAGAGGGAGCCCACGGTGGTTTTCACCCCGGAGGTTTTGCTGGTGTCGGTTTTGGCCATCTCGCTGGCCTTGGCTGCTTCGGTGATGCTGATGGTGACCAAGTCCCCCACATTGAGCGCTCGGTGGTCGGCCATCAGGCCGTTGGGCTGGCGGTCCCGCCACAGGGAGCCCTCCGCCGCCGGCGGCAAGGGAGGGAGCGGCGGGGCCAACGCAGGCGCCTCGGGAGGGGCCGAAGTCCGGGAGGCGGTGCCGCAGCCCTGGAGGGCCGGCACCAGCAGCCATATGAGGGCCAAAAGGAGCAGGAACGTGCGGTTCACAGCGTCACCTTTACGGTCTTGTCGTTGATGACCTGGGCCTGGAACTCCTTTTTACTCTTGGGATTGAGCATGCGAATGGCCTTGCCCGGAAATCCCGGCTCTTTGGCCACCCCTTTGGTGCTGATGGCCAGGCCGTTTTCCTCCAGTAGGACCGTCACTTCGTCCCCCCGCTGGATGAGGGGCTGTTGGCTAAGGTGCCGGCTGGTGAGGATCTCCTGGGGCCCCAGGGTCTTGGCCAGGGTGCGGCCCACCACCTGGTCCAGGGCGGTGAAGAAATCATTGGCGTTGAGAGTGGTGACGTCCCGGCGGCAGAGGGCCACATCGGCGGCGGTGATGAGCTGTTGGGGCTTGAGGGGATGGACGGCGCACACCACCTCCCGCTCCAGGCGCACCCGCCCGGCGGCTTTGAAGCGTTTCTGGGGCTGGCCGCTTTTGGTGACCACCATCTCCAGGGAAACGTCTCCCAAGAGCCGGCCGCCCTTGGGAGGCAAGGCCTCCAGGCGCACCCCGGCGTCCGGCAGCAGCACCGGCTCTTCCAGGGGAAAGACCTCGATGCGCAGATTCTTCTCCGGCCACTGGCTGTGCTCCCGGATGTAGCGCTGAAAGGCCTTGGCCACCTCCTCCGGCGCCAGGGCCACCCCCTCCTGCTTCACCGGGATGGCGGCCGGCAGCGTGGGCCCGGCCAGCTCCTCCAAACCCAACTGGACCAGGCGGAAGCGAAGGAAGTCGCCGGTGAGGGTATAAATCTGGCCGGGGGGCGGCGCGCCCCAGATGGGGATGGGGCCCAGGCTGGCCGCCGCCTCCGGCGGCAGTTCGGCCAAATCGGCCAGGGTGATGGTGTCCCCCGCCACCCGAGCCTCGGCCCGAAACCTGATCTCCTGAACGGTGGCGCCGGCGCGGGGCGCGGCAGTCAGCAGGATGGCCGCCGCCAGGAAAGCCGCTAAAAGAGCGCGGTGAACTCCTTGGTTCATGGCTCAAACTCCTCAGGTTTTCAGGTGGTAGGCCCGCTCCATCATGGCGTCCGCCGTCTGGATGGCCTTGGAATTCAGCTCGTAGGCCCGTTGGGCGATGATCATGTTCACCATTTCCTCCACCACGTTGACATTGGAGACCTCCAAATAGCCCTGGGCCAGGGTGCCCACCCCGTCCACCCCGGGCCGGCCCTCGGCCGGTTCCCCCGAGGCCTCGGTGGCCTGGAAGAGATTGCGGCCGATACTCAGCAGGCCCGCCTGATTGGGAAAGGTATAAAGGCTGATTTGGCCGGAGGCCAGGGTCTTGCCGTCCGGCCCGAAACAGGTGATCTTGCCGGCTGAATCGATGCTGGTGTAAACGGTTTCCGGCGGGACGGTGAACTCGGGTTGCAGCCGGTCCCCTGCCGGGGTGGTGAGGAAGCCGTCCTTGTCCATTTTGAAGTTTCCGGCGCGGGTGTAATACTCCACGCCGTTGCTCAAAATCTTGAAAAACCCCTTGCCCTCCACCGCCAGATCCAGATCGTTTTCCGTATGGACATAATCGCCCTGGGAAAAGACCTTGGAGATGCCCACCGGCCGCACCCCCAGGCCCACCTGGAGACCGGTGGGGACCTGACCGCCGGAGGGCCGCTCCCCTCCGGCCTGGCGGATGGTCTGATATACCAGGTCCTCGAAATCCCCCCGGCTCTTTTTGAAGCCGGTGGTGTTGACGTTGGCCAGGTTGTTGGCGATGACGTCCAGGCGCAACTGCTGCGCCCCCATGCCGGTGGCCGCCGAGAACATGCCGCGAAACATGACGGTTGACTCCTTATCAGCTGTCAGCGGTCAGCGGCGGCTGACAGCAGGCAGTTCTTCCATTCGGGTTGCGGGTTACCCGTTTTCCGGTGTGCCGCCAGGGACTGGCCGGTCCTGGCTCAGAGCGGACAGCCTCCTCACCCCTGCCCCACTTCCTCCACCACCTTGCGGTCGTTGGCCGTGAAGGTCTCCAGCACCTTGAGGTAGGCCTCGAACCCCCGCTGGATGGTGATGAGCTTGACCGATTCTGACACCGGGTCGATGTTGCTGGCCTCCAGCATCCCCTGGAGCACCCGGGCCCCCCGGGCCTCCCGCTCCTCGCCGGCCTCCGGGCCCAAAGCGAAGTAGGTCTGACCCTGGGGGCGCAGATCCTGGGGATGGTCGAAGTCCACCACCAAAATCTGGTCAGCCAGGGAGTTGTCCAGATGCACGCCGCCTTCCTCGTCGATGGCGAACTGCTGGTCCAGGGCGTTCAGGGTGACGGGGCCGCCTTTGCCCAGGACCAGGTAGCCCTCTTTGGTAACCAGTTGCCGGTCGGCGTTCAGGCCGAAGGCGCCGTTGCGGGTGTAACGCACCCCCTGGGGGGTCTCCACCTTGAAGAACCCGGGGCCGTCGATGGCCAGGTCGGTGTCCCCCCCGGTGACCTGCATCGCCCCCTGGCCCAGGTCCCGGCAGATTACATCCACATAGGCAGCCGCCTGGTGCGGAGCTTCCGGCGGGAGGCGCCAGAGGTTTACAAGCTCCCTTTTGAAGCCGGCAGTGGCGGCGTTGGCCAGGTTGTGGCTCACCACCGTCAGGAGGCGTTCCGCTCGGGCGCCCATGTAGGCCGCCATGTCATAGCCGCTGCTCATGTGAGTCCTTTCCGAAACCATCCTTGGGCTTCTGAGATAGCAATGGCAGTGCCAATCCATAACTAATTGATATTCAAGGCTAATAAATGGCTTGCGGGGACGTTTGGTCCACATCGGCGGCAATTCTTGCCCACCGGGCGGGTGGGCCGGGGGCCCCCGGCTTGGAAAAAATCCGGGTATTGGCGATAATGGCTAGGGCGGGAGGAAATGCCGGACCGGCCTCCGCCTTCCGGGAGCCGTCCCTCCCGGGTGGGTGAGGAATGCCAGAGACGGGGGGTGGTCCCGGACGTTCTCCTTCCTTCGCCCAACATCTTTACTGCGTTTCATTTCCCTTGGACGAATTCTTCCCTGCGGGAGCCCGCTGGCAGGAGGTCGCCCCAGCCCTGACCCTGGGTGGGGGCGAGGTGCGTCTGAGCGGCCTGACCGCCTCGGCCGGGGCCTATATTCTCAGTCGGCTGTTCGCGGCCTGGCGGCGGCCCCTGCTGGTCATCACCCCGGATGCCGCCGGGCAGGAAACCTTGCTCAAAGACCTGGGCTTTTTTCTGCAAGAGCCCAGCGGGGATTCGGCGGCGGGGTGGCCTCGGCTGGCGGGGTTTTCGGCTCACGAGCTGCTGCCTTTTGAGGAACTGACCTTCGACGCGCCGGTGTGTGCCGCCCGGGTGGGGGCCGCCTGGCTGGCCCTCACCGCCCGGGAACCGGTGCTTCTGGTGGCCCCGGCCCTGGCCCTGAAAGAGCGCCTCCTGCCCCCGGAGGCCTTGCGGCAGGCCTATCAGTATGTGGTGGTGGGTGATCAGCTGAACCGGGGGCAGTTCCTCCGGCAGCTCCAGGAGGGCGGCTACGAACGCCGGCCGGTGGTGGAGGACCGGGGGGAATTCAGCGTCCGGGGCGGCATCATTGACCTCTTTCCGCCGCTCTACGAGCATCCGGTGCGCCTGGAGTTTTTCGGCGACGACCTGGAATCCATCCGCTTTTTTGACCCGGCCACCCAGCGGTCCCAGGGCGCTTACCTGGAGGAGCTGGTGGTGCTGCCCGTGGGCGAAGTGGTGCTCACCCCTAAGGTGCGGGAACGGGCCCTGGCGGGGACCAGCCGGCGCCGGGACCCGCGGTTCTGGCAGCACGTGCAGGAAGGTCAGCACTTTCCTGGCATCGAGCGCCACCTGGCGGAGTTTTATCCTGAACCACGGACCCTCTGGGACTACCTGCCGGCGGAGACCGTGGTGGTGCTCTGGGACCCGGTGAACCTGGCCCGGGAGGAGGCCAACCTCCTGGCCTGCGCCGATCCCGGGCTCTCCGGCTGGCTGGACCTGACGCCGGCGGCCTCCCGGGCCTCGCGATATCCTGTGGTCCGGGTGGAGTTTCTCCCCTTCCAGGAACCCGGGGGACAGGCGGCCTTCGCTTTTCGCACCGGCCGCCTGGACGGCCTGGCGCCGGAGCTGGCAAGGCAGGGGGGGGACGACGGTCGGCTGCTGCCGGCCCTGGCCCGGCGCCTGGACGACTGGCGGCGCCAGGGGGCCCATATCCTCCTGGTGGCTATCAACCGCCACCGGGCCCAGCGCCTGGCCCAGCTCCTGGCCCAGGAGGGCCTCAGCGCAGAGCTGGTCCCCCGACTTGGATTTCACCCCGGCGGCCAGGTGCAGATCGCCGTGGGGGAGATTTCCGCCGGTTTTCGCCTGGACGCCGAGGGGCTGGTGGTGCTCACTGAGGACGAGGCCCTGGGGTTCAAGCCGGAGCGGCGCCGGCGCAAAGAGGCCGCCCCCCTGGAACACTTGACCAGCCTGGCGGACCTGAAGGAAGGGGACCACATCGTCCACCTGGATCACGGCATCGGGATTTACCGGGGTCTGGTGAAGCTCACGGTGGGGGCCGAGGTCAACGACTTCCTGGAACTGGAATACCAGAGCGGAGACCGCCTCTTTCTCCCGGTGGACCGCCTCAACCTGGTGCAGAAATACCTGGGGGTGGAGGGGGTGCCCCCCAAGGTGGACCGGCTGGGTGGCAAGTCCTGGGACAAAGCCAAGAAGCGGGTGAGAAAGGCGGTGGAAAAGATCGCCCGGGAACTGGTGGACCTCTACGCCGCCCGCCGGGTCCTGCCGGGTCACGGCTTTTCCCCCCCGGACCCGGTCTTCCGGGAGTTCGAGGCCTCCTTTCCCTTTGAAGAGACGCCGGACCAACTTAAGGCCATCGCCGAGGTCCTGATGGACATGCAGGGGGAAAAACCCATGGACCGGCTCATCTGCGGCGACGTGGGCTACGGCAAGACCGAGGTGGCGGTCAGGGCGGCCTTCAAGGCGGCCATGGACGGCAAGCAGGTGGCCATGCTGGTGCCCACCACGGTGTTGGCGGAACAGCACTTCGACACCTTTGCCCGGCGGCTGGCCCCGTTTCCCCTGGAGGTGCGGGTCCTGTCCCGCTTCAAATCCCCGGCCGAACAACGGCGCATCCTGTCGGACCTGGCCAGAGGCGCGGTGGACATCATCATCGGCACCCACCGCCTGCTCTCCAGGGATGTCCACTTCAAGGACTTGGGGCTGCTCATCGTCGACGAGGAGCAGCGGTTCGGGGTGAAGCAGAAGGAGCGTTTGAAAGAGCTCAGAAAAACGGTGGACGTGCTCACCCTCACCGCCACGCCCATACCTCGGACCCTGCAGTTGTCCCTCACGGGCCTGAGGGAGCTCAGCCTCATCAATACGCCGCCGGAAAACCGCCGGGCCATCCGCACGTATCTCTGCCGGCCGGAGCGGGCGGTGATCCAGGCCGCCATCCGCCGGGAGCTGGCTCGCCGGGGCCAGGTCTTTTTCGTGCACAACCGGGTCCAGACCCTGGGCCGCTGGGTGCGCTTCGTGCAGGAGCTGGTGCCCGAGGCCCGGGTGGCCATGGCTCATGGGCAGATGCCGGAGCGCCAGTTGGAGCAGGTGATGGTCAAGTTCTGGCGGGGAGAAGTGGATGTGCTGGTATGCACCGCCATCATCGAGGCTGGGCTGGACGTGCCGGCGGCCAACACCATTATCGTCAACCGGGCCCACACCCTGGGGTTGGCCCAGCTTTATCAACTGCGGGGCCGGGTGGGCCGCAGCGAAGCCCAGGCCTATGCCTACCTGTTGGTCCCGGATGAGGCGGGGCTCTCCCCCGAGGCCCAGAAGCGGCTCAAGGCCCTCATGGAATTCACCGAGTTGGGGAGCGGCTACAAAATCGCCCTGCACGACCTGCAGATTCGGGGCGGCGGCAACATCCTGGGCCAGGCCCAGTCGGGCCACCTGGCCGAGGTGGGCTACGAGCTCTACCTGCAGCTCCTGGAGCAGGCCATTCGGGAATTCAAGGGCGAGGCCCCGGAAGACCTCACCCCCGACCCTGAACTCAGGGTGCCGGTGTCCGCCTATCTCCCGGAGGATTACGTGCCGGACGAACAACAGCGCCTGGCCCTCTATCGGCGCCTCTCCGGCCGCCTCACCCCCGAATTGGTGGACGAACTGGAGGGCGAGCTTTTGGACCGCTTCGGGCCTCTGCCCCCCGAAGGCCGGGACCTCCTGGAGGCGGTGCGCCTCAAGTGCACCCTGCGACGCCTGGGCATCAAACGCCTGGAGATGCAAAACGGCGTCGCCGTCATTCAGTTTGCCGCGCCCGAACGCCTGAAACTGGAAGTGCTGCTGGAATTCCTGCGCCGGCGGCCCGGGCAGGCCCGGTTGACTCCGGACCAGAGTCTCCGACTTAACCTCAGCGGGGACGGTCCCCCGTGGCCCCGGCTGCGAAACTGCTTGAAAGAAGTGGAAATATTTGTTAAGGGGGAGGGAGAGGGATAGCACATGAACCGATTTCTTGGCTCCATGGTCTGGGGGGCGGGCCTGATCCTGGGGTTGGCGCTTCAGTGGGGCAATCCGGCGGCGGCCGAGGTGGTGGACCGCATTGTGGCGGTAGTCAATGACGAGGTGATCAGCCTGTCGGAGCTGGAATTGATGGCTAAAAATATCCAGGCCCGACCCGGCCAGGAAAGCAAAGTCAAAGACCAGGCATTCCAGCGCCAGATGCTGGAGGCCCTCATCGATCAGAAACTGGCCAATGCCGAGGCCAAGCGCCGGGGCATCAGCGTCAGCGACAAGGAACTGGAGCAGGCCCTGGCGGATTTCAAGCGGCAGAACCGCATCCCGGACGATGCTGCCTTGCAGGCGGCCTTGGGCCAGGCCAACATGACCTTAAACGAATTGAAGCAAAAGCTCCGGGACCAGATGGTCCAGCAACGCCTGATGGCGGTGGTGTTGGGCGGCAAAGTGCCCGCGGTCTCCGACAGCGAGGTGCGGCGCATTTATGAGACTGAGTTTCCCAAGGAAAAGGCTGGCGTCCGCCTCCATCTGAAAATGCTGAACCTGCCTTATCCGCCTCAGGCCACGGCCTCCCAAAAGGACGAAATCACCAAAAAGGCGGAGGTCATCCTTAAGGAGCACAAACAGGGCGCTTCCCTGGAAGACATCAGCCAGCGCTACTCCCTGGCCCTCAGGGACCTGGGTTTTATCGCCGAGGCCGACTTGGACCCGAAGCTGGCCGCCTTTTTGAGCAAATTGAAACCCGGCGAGGTGGCCCCCATCCAGAGCCCCCAGGGGTTCCAGCTGGTGGGGCTGGCGGCGCGCAAAACCGCCAGTGAAACGCGCAGCTTCGACGAGGTCGGCCCCCAGATCCGGCAGATGCTCATGCAGCGGGAGCTGGGCAAGCGTTTCGGAGAGTGGGTCAAAACGCTCCGGGACAAGGCCCACATTAAAATTCTGCTGTAGGGCGGCAGACGGTGGAGGCGGCCCCTGGAGGTCGGCACCGGGGGTAGGCGGGTTCCCCCAGCCCACCGGCCCGGGCGGTTGGCCCGGCAGCCCATGGTCAGCCAGCGGAGACCGCCGGGTCGGCTGGCCGCCCATTTTCAGAGGCGGTCACCATGACACCAGAGATACCCCAGGTAACAGTCATCAGCGATTTGCCCCACCACGCGGGGCGTTCCGTCACCCTCCAGGGGTGGGTCTATCACCTGCGCTCCAGCGGCAAGGTGCGCTTCGTGGTGGTCCGGGACGGCACCGGCCTGGCCCAGGGGGTCTTGGTGAAAGGCCATCTGCCCGAGGCGGATTTCCAGGCATTTGAGGAACTGACCCTGGAGTCCTCCCTGAGGCTGACCGGCAGGGTGAAGGCCGAGCCCCGGGCTCCCGGGGGCTTCGAGCTGGAGGTCACCGGCCTCAGCCCGATACACCTCGCCGAGCCCTACCCCATCCAGCCCAAGGAACACGGGGTGGGTTTCCTCCTGGACCATCGTCACCTGTGGCTCAGGTCCCCCCGGCAGCAGGCCATCCTGCGCATCCGGGACGAGGTGGCCCGGGCCTGCCGGGATTTTTTCCACGCACGCGGATTCGTGTTGGTGGACACCCCCATCCTCACCCCCACCGCCTGCGAAGGCACCACCACCCTGTTTGCCACCGAGTACCTGGACCGGGGCAAGGCCTACCTTTCCCAGAGCGGCCAGCTTTATCTTGAAGCTGCGGCCATGGCCCTGGGGAAGGTTTATTGCTTCGGGCCCACCTTCCGGGCCGAGAAGTCCAAGACCAGGCGGCACCTCATGGAGTTCTGGATGGTGGAGGCCGAGGCCGCCTTCTTCACCCTGGAGGACGTGCTCCACCTGGCCGAAGAGCTGGTGCGGGCCGTGGTGCTTCGGGTGCTCAGCGAGCGCCGGCGGGAGCTGGCGGTGCTGGAGCGGGACGCGACCCCCTTGGAGGCTGTCTTTAAGCCCTTCCCCCGCCTCACTTACCAGGAGGTGCTGGCCCGGCTGGCGGATGCAGGCCGGGAGTTGCCCTTCGGCGAGGATTTGGGAGGCGATGAGGAGACCTTGGTCTCGCAGATGTTCGACCGCCCGGTGATCATCACCCACTACCCCTTGAGCTGCAAGGCCTTTTACATGGAGGCCGACCCGGCTGACCCCCGGCTGGCCCTGTGTGTGGACCTGCTGGCCCCCGAAGGCTACGGCGAGATCATCGGGGGCTCCCAGCGGGTGGCGGACCTGGCCACCCTGGAACAGCGCCTGGACGATCATGGCCTGCCCCGGGAACCCTTCGCCTGGTACCTGGATTTGAGGCGGTTCGGCAGCGTCCCCCACGCCGGGTTCGGCATGGGCCTGGAACGGGTGGTGGCCTGGGTCTGCGGCCTGAAACACGTCCGGGAAGCCATCCCCTTCCCCCGCCTCTTGGACCGCCTGTATCCCTGAGGGGAGTGTGGGAACCAGATTGGGGAGCAGGGGCCAGGGGCCGACGGCCCCAGCCTACTCCCCCACCCCCTTATGGGGAGGTGGGAAGGGAGCTTGAGGGGGAGGGCGGGGGGTCGGCGTTTTCCCGCCCCTTCCCTGCAAAACCTTCATGCCAGAACCAAGCTATCTTCGGCTGCAGGCGCTGGTTTTTTTCCTGGTGGCCGCGGCCATCAGCAATATGTATCTGACCCAGCCGGTTTTGCCGGTATTGCAGCAGGAATTCGGGGTCAGTGCTCCGGTGGCCTCCCTCACGGTGTCGGCGGTGATTTTGGGCATCGCCCTGGCGAATCTGCCCTTCGGCTGGCTGGCGGACCGCTATCCGGTGCGGCTCATCATTCTCGCCGGGGCGGCGGCGGTGGCGGTGGGCGGTTTGATTGGCGCCCTGACCCGCGTGTTTGCGATGTTGGTGGCGGCGCGCCTCCTCCAGGGACTGTTCATCCCGGCGCTCACCACCTGCCTGGCCGCCTATCTCTCCCGCACGCTGCCGGTGGACCGGCTCAACGTGGTCATGGGCTCCTACGTGGCGGCTACGGTGGCCGGGGGGCTGGGGGGGCGGCTGTTGGGCGGCTGGCTGCACCCGCCGCTGCACTGGCGCTATGCCTTCCTCACCTCCGCCGGGCTGGTGGCGGCGGCGGCCCTGATGGCGTGGCGCTGGCTGCCGCAGGAAGGCGGCGGCGGTGGGGCGGGCGAAGCCGGTGAAGGCTTCCTGTCCTTACTGGCCCGGCGGGAACTGCTGGGGTCCTTTTTGGCGGCCGCCAGTGGGATGTCGGTCTTTGCGGCGGTGTTCAACTATCTCCCCTTTTATCTGGCCGGGCCGCCTTTTCTGGCCTCTACCCAGACCATTACCCTGATGTATCTCACGTATATCACGGGGATCGTAGTGGGGCCCACCGCAGGTCAGTTGAGCAATCGGGTGGGGAACGGCGCCACCATGGCCGGGGGGGCCGGCATCATGGCCCTGGCCCTGCTGGTCACCCTCATCCCGGCCAAAGCCGCGGTGGTTTTGGCCCTGGTGCTCATGTGCACCGGCTTTTTCGCCCTGCACGCGGCGGCGGCCGGGGCCCTAAACCGCAAGTTGACCGCCGGCCGGGGCCGGGGCAATTCCCTTTATGTGCTCCTGTATTATGCCGGGGGCGCCCTGGGCATTACGGCGAGCGGCTTTTGCTACTCCGGGGCGGGCTGGCCGGGGGTGGTGGGCCTGGGTCTTGCCACCCTGGCCGCGCCTCTGGCCGCAGGAATGCGGGAGCGGCGATTGGAGGCTTCCGGGCCGGAGTGAGGGGGGACTGGCCGAGGGCCGTCTTGGGGCGGCCCCCGAAAGCCGGCCCTTGGCCCTTTCGCCTGGGGGCAAAGCGGGGTATAGTGAAAGGCAGGAACCCACCGCCAAGGTGATGCGGGGAGTTTATCAAAGTGAGAAATTTTCCCTTAGCTTCTTTAACATCCCAGGCACCGGAAGGTCTAATCCAATGAGGCCCGGTGAGGAGGCGCCATGGACCGACCCTCACCTGGTTACCCGGGCGCAGCAAGGGGACCTGGCGGCTTTTGAAGCGCTGGTGAAGAAGTATCAGCGGGAAGTTTACGGCTTGGCTTGCCGGCTGGTGAACGACAGCGAAGAGGCCCGGGACCTGACCCAACAGGCGTTTTTGCAGGCCTTTGTGCATATCCGGGAGTTTCGCCAGCAATCAGCCTTTCGCACCTGGCTGTTCCGGATTGCCATTAACCAGTGCTACAATTTTTTGAAGAACAAGAGGAAGTATGGCGAGCCGGCGGATGTCCAGAGCATGATCCTGGAGTCGGAAGACTCCCCGGAAACGGATCTGGCGGCTGAAGAGGAGCGGGCCCGGGTTTACCAGGCCCTGGCGAAACTCCCGGCAAAGCAACGGGCAGTCATTACCCTGAAGCTGGAGCAGAATCTTTCCTACCAGGAGATCGCCCAGGTGGTGGGGGGAACGGCCGGTGCCGCCCGGGTCAATTACTGCCAGGGTCTCAAAAATTTGAAAAAGCTGGTGCAAAGCGAGCAGGACCATGACGTGGAAATGCGCTCTTATCCAAAGGTGGCTCCCCGAATATCCCGACGCTGAGCCTTCGGGATGGCGGAAACGGCTGGCGGCCAGGCATCTTAAGCACTGTCCCGAGTGTCGCCGGGAGCTCGGGGAGCTTCAGGCGACCATCCGTCTGCTGCAATCCCATCCGGTGCCGGACCCCGGGAAGGAGTTCTGGGAGGCCTTCGACCGGGAGCTTCATGTGAAGCTGGCCCAGGTGAATCAGGCCCACGCCCCGGCTCCCCGGCACTGGCGCCTGCCGTATTATCTGGCCGGCGCGCCGGTCCTGGTGGTTTTGCTCCTGTGGCTGAGCGGCCAGCTGGGCCCCCTCCCCTGGCAGGCGTCCAGACTGGCTGAGGCTCCCCGGGAGAGCGTCCCGGCGCCGGCTTCCCTGGCCCGCCAGGCGACCCGCGCCACCGAAGCCGAGGTGGAGCTGGCGGGCCATTCCAGGGCCGGGGCCAACCACCAGCCTGGGCCGGAAAAGGTCCTGTATGCCGGCATCGATGAGGGCTTGTGGGAAGACGATGTGGTGGTGAATTGGGAGGTGGACCCGGTATTGGCTGACCTTTCCCCCCAGGAACGGGAGACGCTGGCCCGGAAGTTGACAGGGAGAGAACCATGACGAGACATCTGGTCCTGAGAATTTCTGCCGCTTGCCTGCTTCTGGGCTGGCTGGCCGGCATGGCCGCAGCCCAGGGCTTCGACCCGCCGGACTCCATGGATCGTTATCAGGCGGAGGTGAAGCGGACCAAATTGGGACCGGCTCTAGGGGTGGATCAGCGGACGGTGGACACCCTTCTGAAAATTGACCAGAAATACCGGCTCCAAAAGGACCAGGCCAAACGGGAGGCCCTGGCGTCCTTCCAGCAACTCCAGCAGGCCATGAGCAAACCGAACCCCTCGGACCAAGAGGTGCAGGTCATTTTGGACCGAATGATGCACAGCCGGCAGGAAACCCTGAATCTGCAACAGCGGCAGTTTCAGGAGGAAATGAGCGTGCTCACCCCGGTGCAGCAGGCCCGTTACCTGATGTTTCTCATGAGTATGCGAAAACAGGTGGCCCAGGAAGCCCTGGAATTGAAAAGCGGCCCCAAGGCGGCCAGGCCTCTGGCGCCTCCCCGGGAACTGCCGGTGACGCGGCCCAACCCTTAAAGGGCAAGCCCCCATCGGAGAAAGCCGGCAGGGACCGGCCTTCCCCCAGCCAATTGCCCAGGTTCAGCAGTCTTGCGGCGCCGCTTCCGGACCGGACCCAACCGGCTCCCGAGGCAGTCTGCGGGTCCTGCCTTGGCCGGTTGTTCGCTGGCACTCCTCCCAGGCTGCCGGTCATCAACCGGTGGCCGACCCTCCCGCTTAAAAACGACGTTCACCTTCCCCGGGGCAGTGCCCCATCCACCGTGACTGAGCCCCCGGGGCTGAGGCGCCTGTTGGGCAGGGAGCACCCCCGGGTGGTTTGGCCATGGAGGTTTTCCCGGAGGCGCCGTCCGGTTGGCGGCGGGGGATTGCAAAAGCTCTTGTCAAGAGGGGAAGCCTGACGGTAAAATATGCCCAATGCCGGAGTGGTGGAATGGGTAGACGCAGGGGACTCAAAATCCCCCGGGCCGCGGGCCTGTGCGAGTTCGAGTCTCGCCTCCGGCACCACAGCTGCCAGGAAATAAGGGAGGGCCTCGGCCGCCCGGCCGGGGCCCTGTTGGTCTCGGGATGCGCCTGAAGCCGGATGGAGGCCAGGACCCGGGAACTCCGGATTCAGGTTGCGCCGGGCAGGGTGATGATCCTGGCCTATTCCTCCTCCTCTTCCAGCTCGATGCCGTCCCGTTCGAACTGCTCGGCCCTAAGAGCCCGGGCCGCCTCGATCTCCGCCTCGCTCCAGGGTTCGTAGTCCAGGCAATTGGCCACCAGTTCCCAGAGATAGAGCGTTTCCTTATAGTGGCCCATGTCCATTTGGCCTTTCTTGACCTCGCCCCCCAGGCCCTTTAAGATCTGATCCCGGCAGTTATGGCAGGGAGCGATGACCAGCTCGGCGCCGGTGGCCCGGATCTGGTCGGCCTTCATGCGGCCGTAGGCCAGGCGTTCCTCATCGTAGGGCATGGCCCAGGCCCCGCCCCCGGCGCCGCAGCATAAATTGTTCAGCGGATCGTCCGTCATCTCCCGGTAGAGGGCGGGGTCGATACACTGCTGGGCGATCCAGCGGGTCTGATAGGCGGTGTGCTCTCCGAAGGCCATGTGGGATTTGCGCACGTAATTGCACGGGTCGTGTACCGTGTAAGTTTCGTGATAGGTGCGGGTATTGAGCCTGATCCTGCCTGCCTTGATATATTCCTCCAGCAGGTCCATGACGCTCACCACCCTAAACTCTTCAAAAACTTCCGGAAACCAGTTTTGGAACCCGAACCGGGTCGCATAGTAGGCGTGCCCTCATTCGGGGTATAAGATAGTCTTGCATTTCAATCGCCGGGCGTTTTCGATGACCCGGGCCACCTGAGCCTTCATGGACTCGTCGTCCCCGGAGAACAGGCCCCAGTTGACTCCTTCCCAGTTGATGGAGGAGACGGTCCAGTCCTCCCGGGCGGCGTAAAAGATGCGCCACCAGAACTTCATGTCGTCGGGCTCGCCGAAGGGCTCCTTGGAGTTGACGGTGACAATGAGGTTGGCCCCTTCCTTGTCCACCGGCACATAGAACCCGGGACAGGGCTGGGACTCGTCGTTTTCCATCTCCACGCCCAAATCCGCCAACAGGAACAGGAAGTCATCCCGGGGAATCCCCAGGTTGTTGCCCCGCTCCAAGTTCATCATGGTGCCCTTGTGGATGGGACCCGGCACCTGATCCCGGTCCCGGGCGGTGCGGCAGGCCCGGAAGGCCTTGAGGAGCTGGATGCCCATGGGGCACTGATACTGGCAGCGGCCGCACAGGGTGCAGACCCAGGGCCACTTGGAGTCGATGACCTCCTGCTCAAGCCCGAAAACAATGGCCCGGATGGCCTTGCGGGGGTCCCACCCCGGCACCAGGCCGGAGGCGGGGCAGCCGCCGGAGCAGGTGCCGCAGGTATAGCAACGGTCCGCCACCTCGGGGCTGAGCCCGCCGATGCGCCGCACCCGACGGTCCACGCTCACCCACGGAAAAGCCTCTTCTGCCATGTTCCCTCCAAACGTACGCTTGATTTGGGGAGAGGAGGCCAAAGGTGGGCGGTCCCTCCCCCCCTCCCCCCCTGCCGATCTACAGGGGGGAGAGGCGCTCGAAGGGAGGACCGGCGGCTCCTGGCCCTCCCCGCAATCTTCAGCCGGTGTGGAGAAACTCTTTTACCAGGCGGCTCCAGCCCAATTCCGGATAGTGGCCGAAGACGTCGTCGATGAGCGCGCCGCCGGACTGGAGGGTGGCGCCCACCGAGGGCTCCAGCATGCCGATGAGCCTTAGGGTCTCCTGTTCCATCCAGGGGAGGCAGGCCGGGCCGGAAAGCAGGTTTCCCAAATCCTGGCTCAGTTCCGTGGGAGCCACCATGATCAGCCAGCCGTCGCCGTAGGGGTCGTCATGCACCAGCCCCGGCCGGTTTAGAACCTTGGGGTTCACCGCTTCGATGATCCCATAGACCGGGCCCAGGACCGCAGCCTGCTCTTTGCCGCGATGCAGGGCCAGCGCCGCTTGCTCCCGGCGGATCTCCTGGCCGACCTTGGGCAGCCGCAGGCTGTCGCCCGGCCCCAGGACTTTCTGGGAAAAATCGTCCATCCCCAGGCGCAGCCGGCCGCCGGATTCCAGGGCCACCCACGTATGGCCCCGGTGGAGAAAGCGGGAGGTGGGCACCTTGAGGCCGAAGACTTCCTCAAACTCCTCCATCATCTTGGCCAGAAAGACGGCCAGAGCCCGGTATTCCGGAGTTTGCTCCAGGACCTCCCGGGCCCCCCCGGTCAGCCGCTTGACGGCCTCCTGCTGGCCCCGGGAGGGCAGGAAGGCGTTGCCTGGCCGCAGCCGTCGGTTCACTACGGCGGTGGCCAGGACGGATTCGCCCCCGTTTTCCACCGTAAGGAAATCCCCTGGCTGGATGCCTAAAGAGTGGGCATCCTGGGGATTGAGTTCAACGATGACTTCTTCGTTTTCCCGGAAGGGCACCGGCGGTTGCCCCACCTGAGAAACGCCGGGGTGCCGGGCGAAGGCGGTGCCGATGGTCAGCCAGAAGGGGTGGGCGGGATCGATGGCGGTGGCTTGGGGCCCCAGATTGGCCACGAAGTGGTCCAGGGTGTCCAGGAAATCCCCCGGAGCATTGGCTGCCAGAGAGTGAAACAGCAGGCGGTTTGGGTCGATGCCGGCCTCCGCCAGCAGGGCCTGGACCTGCTCCACCCCCCGGGCGGCGCACAGGTTGCCATGGGAGGACTTGCAGTTGTCCGTCGGGCAGGAGAGCACCATGACTCCGTCGGCTCCGGCTTCGAAGGCCTGGAGCAGGTATTCCGGATCAACCTTGCCGGCGCACGGCATCTTGATGGGGGTGAAGCCCAAGGGCAGCGACGCGGCATGCTGACGGGTCGTTGTCTGCCAGGCCTCCCAAGCGGAGTTGCGGCACAGGAAGGCAACGATGCGCGGGCGGAGGTGGGGATCCAGGGCAGTAAGCTGCGCCATCACCTGATCGTCGGCATAGTTCCGCAGTTGGATGGCGTCGTTGGGGCACTGGCTGGCACAGGTGCCGCAACCCTGGCAGGCCAGCTCATGGATGATGGCTCGACTGTCCCAGGTAATGGCCCCATGCGGGCAGAAGCGGTGGCAGGTGAGGCACAGGACGCATTTACCCCGATCCACCACCGCCCGGCCCGCCGGGGCCACCGCCTGACCCTGGCCCAAGAGGTCCTGAACCGCCAGGAGCGCGGCGTTGACATCGGCATCAGTATCCTCCAGATCCATGAGGCCCCGGGCGGGCCCAACCACGAAAATCCCCCGGCGGTTGGTGGCCACCGGGATATAGTGGACGTTGTCATCCTGGAGAAAGCCCCGGGGGCCCAGGGGCAGGCGGAGGAGTTCGGCCAGCCGGGCATTGTCCTCCGTGGCCCGGTACTGGTCGTCCAGGACCACCAGGTCGGCCATCAGGGCCATCTCCTCACGCAGGGTGGGCTCATAAAAGGTGAGGCGCACTCCGGCGTCCGTCAGGCTGAAGATCGGGCAGTCCCGGAGCTTGATGAACACCAGGCCGGCTTCCTGGGCCTCCCGAAGAGCCCGCTCGATTCCCTTGCCGGCCAGCTTGGTGTTGCCCACCAGGAGAAACACCCGGCTGCCGGCTTCCAGCATCTTGGCGGCGGCCTTGAGAGCCCGGCCCAGAGATAAGGGGTGGCTCTCCCCGGCCAGCCCTACCAGAAAGGCGACGCTGCCCGGGAGGGCGGCGCCGGCAGCCAGCTTGGCCTCCAGCCGTCTCTGGGAGATGATGCCGGGGTGCTCCGGCGCCCCGTGGCAGTTGCGGGCGCTCTGGCGTTGCAGTTCCGGGGCCAACACCACGGCGCCCACCGTCTCCCGCAGCTGGCCTTGGGGGGTGGCGAGGCTTACGGTGAAGGCGCCGGTGACGCCGCCGAAGTCCCGGATAGTTGCCTCAAACACCCTCTGGATGAGGGGATGGTCCTGTATCTGCCGGGTAAGGCTGGCCAGCAACTCCGATCCCGCAATTCCCAGGGCATATTCGAAGGCCAGGGAGCTGGGCTCAGGGTTGGGACTGGCCAAGAGGACCGGATAGTCCATCTGGGCCAATTCCCAGGCCAGGCGCCAGGCGGCATAGGAATCCCCCCACACCAGAACCCGGCGGCTGACCGGCACGGTTTGGGAGCTAAGGGGCACGGCCCGGCTGACCTGGGCGGCCGCCAGGTGGATCATCTCCAGGCTCTTGGCGGTGCGGGCCGCCGGATCCGGGTATTCCAGGGCGAGGGTCAGGTCCACTTCCTGAAAGCGGGCGGGGTTCACCCCCACCTCCTCCAGCAGGAAGCGGGCCACCCCGGCGCCCCGGTGTTCCGGATCCTTGGCCACCAGGAGCACCGGTCCCGCTGCCTGGTCCGGCGGGAACAGGGGACGCAGCAGTTCCGCCTGCCGGTGGGCCGGCAGCGCCGGGTCCACGGGGATCACCTGGCAGTCAGGGAGGCGGGCCTCCTCATGGGAAAACTTTTGGGGGTCCAAGCCGGCCTGGGCCAGTTCCGGGCCGTGCATGACCAGGATATGCAGGGTGCTGTCGGGGTGTGCAGGGTTCACGTCTTTGCCTCCAGATAGTGGCGCACCTGCCGCACCGTCTGGGTGGCGTCGGCGATGCACTCCAGAATGCCCAGGGGGCCTTTGGCGGTTCCCACCAGGAAGACGCCGGGAGGTGCGCCTGAGGCCCCGTTTTGCAAAAAGCCGTCCGCCGTCAGGGGCAGGTTTAACAGGTCCGCCAGCCTGGCGTTGTCCAGCCCCGGGGAGATGCCCACCGCCAGGACCAGGAGGTCCACCACCCGGAACAGGGCCTGCCCGCCGGCCTCATCGAAGAAGCGAAGCTTCAGGCTGCCGTCGGCGGTGGGCGCCAGGTCCCCGGGCAGGACCCGGATGAGCTCCAGTTCCTGTTGCACCGCGGCTTCGAATCCCAGGGGGTCGGGCCCCACGTTTTGCAGGTCCATGTAAAAGGTGGTTACCTGGACCTCGGGCCAGCGATGCCGGATGAGCCGGGCCAGGCGCAGGCCGTAGGCGCAGCAGACCCGGGAGCAGTAGGAATGCTCCCGGTCCCGGCTGCCCACGCACTGGATGAAGGCCACCCGCCGCACCCGGCGGCCGTCCTGGGGCCGGAGGAGGGGGCCGCCCTGGCGCAGGATCTCTTCCAGCTCCCAGCCGGTGATGATCTGGGGGAGGTGGCGGGAGGCGGCGATGGAGCGGGCCGGCGGCGCTGCGGGCTGATACCCGGTGGCCACCACCAGGCTGGAGGTTGTCAGGCTCACCGTGGTCCCAGGGCGGGTCAGGTCGATGGCCTGGGTGGGGCAGCTCTCCTGGCAGCGCCGGCAGGAACCGTCCTGGAAGTAGAGGCAGACCGCCGGATTCACCGCATAGCGGGGGTGGTTCTCCGCCGAGGCCGTGGTGAGCAGGGCTCCCGGCACCGGACACTCCTCCAGGCAGAGGCCGCAGTCCAGGCAGCGGTGGGGGTCCACCGGCTGGGGGCTGGACCGCAGGGTGAGATCCAGCCGGCCATGGTCCCCCCGGGCGGCCGTCAGATCCGTGTTGGGATAGCGGGTGATGCCCGGCGTGGCAAACAGGTCCCGGAGCGCCTGCTCCACCCGGCAGGCCCCGCACTTCTGGCAGACCTCCGTGGCCTTGCACACAAAGCTGCCGGCCCGTCCGCCGAAAAAGGGGCTTTTCTCCACCAGGGCCACGTCCCATCCGCCCCGCCTCAGCTCCAGGGCGACGGTGATGCCGGCAATGCCGCCGCCCAGGACCACCACCGGATAGGTAGGTTCGCTTTTCATAGGGATTCCGTTCGACCTCGTGGTGCAGGCCGGATCTTAGGCGCCTGCGGCCTGAATCACTTCCGCCAGCAGGTCGCTTTTGCCCTTGGCCTTGACATAGGCTCCGTCCGCCAGCTTCTCTGCTCTGATTTGCCTGAGCAGCCGGCCGACTAAGGCGGCGCCCCGGTGCAGCACCTCTTCGGGGTCGCTGCCCGCCAGTTCCCGGATGACCTCGGGGGGCAGGGAATAGACCTTGCGCAGCTCGCCTTGGGCGGCCTTGTCCACTTCCTCGGCGCTGGGCACCTTGACGCAGGCCAGGAGCTTGGCGCCGTTGAGCTCCAGTCCCTGCCGGAAGCGGCGGAATTTCTCCAGGTCGAAGACCGGGGCGGTGACCAGAAACTGGGCTCCGGCGGCCAGCTTCTTTCGGATCTTGAGCTGCTGGGGCGCCAAGGGGTCGGCCTCGGGGATGGCCACCGCGCCCAGGAAAAACTGGGGATTTCCCTGCAGGGCGTGGCCGGCGCTGTCCTGGCCCGCCATGAGTCCCTGGGCGATCTTAAGGAGCTGCACCGAGTCGGCGTCGTAGACCGGCTTGGCGTCGGGATGGTCCCCGAGGGTGACGTAGTCGCCGCTCAGCATCAGGAGGTTTTCCACCCCCAGGGCGGCAGCCCCCAAGAGATCGCTCTCCAGGGCCAGGCGGTTGCGGTCCCGGCAGGTCATGAGGAGCAGGGGCTCCCCCCCGGCTTCCTGCACCAGCCGGGCCGCGGCCAGGGCCGAGACCCGCATCTTGGCATGCTCGTTGTCCGGGACCCCGAAGGCCGCGACGGTGCCGTTCAGGCCGCGCACCGGAGCCAGCATGGCCTTGAGATCCACCCCCTTGGGAGGCTTGATTTCCGCAACGATGGGGAACCGGCCGCCTGCCAACGCTTCCTTGAGCTTACCCATGGGTGCCGTATCTCCTCAGATAGCCCGGGTGGATCACCGTGCCGGGATGGGTGCTCCGTCCATGCGGATGGAGGGGCAGGATGGCCTCGATCTCCCCCAGCCGGCCTTGCCGGGCCAGTTTTTCATAAATCTCGCACCAGGCGCAGGCCCGGTCCTGGTTGACCTCGCACTTCCCCTGGATATTGCCGCCGCAGGGGCCGTTCAAGAGCCCCTTGGGGCACATGGTCTGGGGGCAGACGCCGCCGGTCAGGCCCAGATAGCACTGGTGGCAGGCCCGGCAGCGCTCGGTGTAGAGCCCCGCAGCCTCGTTCACCCCGATGAAGGTGGTGTTCAGGGCCGGGAAGACCGGCTTCATCTCGGGCATGGCCGCCAGGAATTGCACCCCGGCGCCGCAGGCCGTGGAGATGACCGCATCGTAGTCAGCCGCCAGGTCTCTGAGAGGCTCAATGAATTCCCGGTCGCACTGTCGTTCCACCGTGATCTCTCCGATACGGCCGTTCTGGCCCGCCAGTTTGCGGGCGAGTTTGAGCTGCGAGGCCAGCAGCCCCACCTCCTTCTCGCCCCCCGCCAGGCAGACCGCCACGCAGGTGCCGCAGCCCACAATGAGCAAATGCTCATAAGGGGCCACCATGTCCTTGATTTCCTGAAAAGGCTTGCGCGCTGCGATAATCATGATGCCACCGCCGTTTGAGGTTCTGCCGGGACCGCCTCCGGGCGTCCCCAGGCCGGGTTCAAGGGGCTGGGACCCAGGGCCTTGACCCGTTCGGTCATTTCCTTCACCACCGCCACGAACTTGGGAGCGTCACTGGCCGCGATCTCGTACATGGCCAGCCGGTCCGCACCTAGGCCGACCTCGTCCAGCAACTGCCGGGCATATTCCACTCGCTCTCGGGCTCTGAGATTTCCTTCCAGGAAATGGCAGCTCCCGGCCTCTCACCCGCCCACGAAGATGGCGTCCGCCCCGGCTTCAAAGCCCTTCAAAATGTGGATAATGTCGATGCGGCCGGTGCACAGGTACTTGACGATGCGCACCGTGGCCGGGTACTGCATCCGGGCCGAGCCCGCCATGTCCGCGGCGGTGTAGGTGCAGTAGGTGCACACGAAGGCCAGGATCTTGGGGCTGAACTCCGCCCCGACTGCCGGGGCGGCGGCCGTCTCTCGCGCTGCTTTCATGGGATCCCTACCTTGTCTCTGCGCCCATCGCCGGCCAGGACTCGCGGATGGCGGCGATTTTGGCGATAAACTGCTCATCCAGGTTGTGCTTCACCGCGATGGCCTTGCGGGGGCAGGCGCTGGCGCAGTTGCCGCACCCCTGGCAGGCGGCGGCGTCAATCTGCACCACGCCTTCGCTTTCATCCATACGCGGCACCCCGTAGGGGCAGGTGCGCACACAGGTCAGGCAGGCCACGCACTTTAAGGGGTCCACCTGGGCCACCGAGCCGGCCACGTACATCTCCTCCTGGGCCAACACCCCCATGGCCCGGGCCGCCGCACCCCTGGCCTGAGCCAGGCTTTCCTCCAGGGTCTTGGGGCCGTGGGCCAGGCCGCACAGAAAGACGCCCGCGGAGGCGAAGTCCAGGGGTCTGAGTTTCAAGTGCGCCTCCATGAGGAAGCCGTCGGCGTCCGGGGGCAGCTTGAAAACCCGGGCGATGTCCTGGCTGGCCGGGTGGGGCCGGATGGCCGCGGACAGCACCAGGTAGTCGGCGGGCAGGGCCAAGGCAGCCCGGAGGGACGGATCATAGACCTGCACCTCCAGCCCCTGGGGCCCCGCCTTGACCTCGGGCCGACGGTCCGCGTCAAAGCGCACAAACTGCACCCCCAGGTCCCGGGCCTTCTTGTAGTAGACTTCTTTCAGGCCGTAGGTCCGGATGTCCCGGTAGAGGATGAAGATCTCCGCCCGGGGGTTGAGTTCCTTGAGCCGGATGGCATTTTTCACCGCCTCGCCGCAGCAGACCCGGCTGCAATACGGGTGCTCCGGCTCCCGCGAGCCGACGCACTGGATCATCACCACCCGGGCTTGGCCCTGGAAATCCTGGGGGCCCTCCCAGAGCAGATGCTCAAACTCCGTTTGGGTGAGGACCCGGGGATTTTGGCCGTAGAGGTATTCCTGCGGCTCGTACTCCTGGGCGCCGGTGGCGACGACCACCGCACCGTACGTAAGTTCCCGACGGAACTGCCCGGCGGCCACGGTGCTTGTGAACTTGCCGATGTGCCCGGAGACGTCCAGGACCCGGGTGTTGGGAAGCCACTCGATCAAGGGGTGGTCTTCCACCCGCCGCACCAGATCCTCCAGAAAGGGCTGCACCGGGTGCCCCTCCAGGGTGTGGTGCAGCCGCCGGGCCAGGCTGCCGGAAAGCTTGCCGTCCTGCTCCGTCAGGTAGACCTGGTAGCCGCCGTCGGCGATGGTCAAGGCTGCGGTGAGGCCGGCCAAGCCGCCTCCCACCACCAGGGCCTTTTGGGTCACCGGGAAAAGCAGGTCGCCGATGGGTTTCAAAAGGGCCGCCCGGGCCACCGACATGCGCACCAACTCCTTGGCCTTCTCGGTGGCCAGTTGGGGGGAGCCCTGGTGGACCCAGGAGTCCTGGTCCCGAATGTTGGCCATTTCAAAGAGATACTTGTTCAGCCCCGCCTTGCGCAGGTTTTCCTGGAACAACGGCTCGTGGGTCCGGGGGCTGCAGGAGGCCACCACGATGCGGTTCAGGTTTTCCGCTTCGATGACCTGGCGCATGTTGTCCAGGGAATCGGTGGCGCAGGTGAAGGTGTAATGGTCGGCATAGGCCACCTGCGGCAGGCCGCGGGCATAGTCGGTGACCGCAGCCACGTCCACCACGCCGGCGATGTTGATGCCGCAGTGGCAGATGAACACGCCGATGCGGGGTTCCGCCCCCAGGATGTCCTTTTCCGGCGGATATGCCTCTTTGGTCACCAGGGTGCCCCGGGCCTCCGCCAGGGAGGCTGCGGCGGCGCCAGCCGCGCCCGAGGCCTGTCCCACGGTCTCGGGGATGTCCTTGGGGGACTGGAAGGCGCCGCAGGTGAAGATGCCCGGCCGGGAGGTGTGCACCATTTCCATGGGCGGGCTCTTGACAAAGCCCCAACGGTCCGTGTCGATGCCCAAGTGGCGGGCCAGCTCCCGGGTGGCCGGGTGGGGGTTCAAACCCACCGAGAGCACCACCATCTCAAAGACCTCGCTCTGAACCGTGCCGGCTTCGTCCACGTAGCTCAGTTCCAGATCGTGGGTGCCGGGGTCCTGGGCCACCCGGGAAATCATGCTGCGCACGTAGCGCACCCCGTGATCGGCCTTGGCCCGCTCGTAGTAGCGGTCGAAGCCTTTGCCCTGGGCCCGAAAGTCAATGAAGAAGATGGTGGGTTCAATGTCGGCGTCGTGCTCCCGGGCAATGATGGCCTGCTTGGTGGCGTACATGCAGCAGACATAGGAGCAGTATTCCCGGCCGCAGGAGGCGTCCCGGGAGCCCACGCACTGGATCCAGGCCACCTTCCGGGGGGCCCGGCCGTCGCTGGGACGAAGCACGTGGCCGCCGTAGGGGCCCGTGGCGGAGAGCAGCCGCTCGAATTGCAGGGAGGTCACCACGTTGGGGTAGCGGCCGAAGCCGTACTCGGCCTTTTGGGCGGCGTCGAAGGGCCGAAAGCCCGGGGCCAGGATCAGGGCCCCCACCTCAAGTTCCCGTATTTGCGGCTGCATGCTGTGGTCGATGGCCCCGGCCTGGCAGGCGGTGACGCACTGCATACATTCGGAGCAGCCGCCGCAGTTGATGCAGCGAGCCGCTTCGTCCACCGCCTGGTCTTCTGCGAACCCCAGGTTGATTTCCTGAAAGCCCTGGGTCCACTGGTCAGGGGGCAGCTCCGGCATGCGGGCCCGTGGTTTTCTGGCCGCCTTTCCCGGGATGGGGGTCCAATGACCCTCCTCTTTGGGGAGGGGCCGCAGGGGAAAGTCCCGGTTTGCGGTGAGGTCACGGCCGTTGATATAGCGGTGGATGGACTCCGCCGCCTCCCGGCCTGCGGCCACTGCGGCGATGGCGATGTAGGGCCCGGAGACCACGTCGCCGCCGGCAAAGACGCCTGCCCGGCTGGTGGCCAGGGTGAGGGGGTCGGCCTCGATGAGCCCCCGGGGGGTGAGCTTGAGCCCGTCCGCCTCGGTGAGGAAGTCCAGGTGGGCTTTTTGGCCGATGGCCAGGATCACCGCATCGGCACGGCGGGTGACGGTTTCCTCTTCCCGGTAGGTGGGGGCGAAGCGGCCCTGCTCGTCGAAGACCCGCTCCACCGCTTTGAGCACCGCGCCGGTCACCGCTCCCTGGGGTGCCAGAATCTCTTTGATCCCGAAGCGGTGCCAGATCTCGATGCCCTCCCGTTGCGCTTCGGCCACCTCCCAGGGGGAGGCGGGCATCTCCGATTCGCTCTCCAGGCAGACCACCGTGACCCGGCCGCCTTGGCGCCGGGCGGTGCGGGCCACGTCCATGGCCACGTTGCCGCCGCCGATGACCAGGACCTCCTGGCCCTGGAAGTCAAAGCGCTCCCCGGAGGCCGAGGCCTTGAGGTATTCCACGCCCCAGAACACCCCCCGGGCATCGGCGTTGGGCACCGGCAGACGGATGGAGTCCTGGGCGCCCACACCCACGAACACGGCCCGAAAGCCCTTCGCGGTGAGGAGATCGTTGATGGTGCAGCCGGGGCCGCCGATGGGAGCGTTATAATGGATCTCCACCCCAAGCCGGTTAATGTAGTCCACCTCCCGGTCCAGCACCTCCCGGGGCAGACGGTATTCCGGAATGCCGTAGCGCAGCCAGCCGCCCGCCTGAGCTGCGGCCTCGAAGATCTCCACCCGGTAGCCCCGGCGGGCCAGGTGATAGGCGCAGCTCAAACCCGAGGGTCCCGCCCCCACCACGGCCACGGCCTCCTGCCGTTTCTCCACCTGGGGGACCGGCAGCGTCTGCCAGTCCACCTGGTCGGCCACGAAGCGCTTCAGGGCGCAGATGGCCACCGGCTCGTCCACCTCCTGGCGGCGGCAGGCGGTCTCGCAGGGGTGGGGGCAGATGCGGCCGATGGTGCCGGGCAGCGGCAGACGCTCCATGATCAGGGCCAAGGCTTCGGGGAATTTCCCCGCCTTGACGAGCTGTACGTAGCCCTGCACGCTCAGGTTGGCGGGACAGGTCCGCACGCAGGGCGCCCGGTCCAGCTTCTTGATGGCGAAGGTGGCGGGAATGGCCTGGGGAAAGTGGCGGTAGGCCGCCGGCCGCATCCCCAGGCCCTCGTCAAAGCTGGAGGGCAGCTTGACGGGGCAGGCCTCGGCGCAGGCCCCGCAGGCGTTGCATTTGGCCCGGTCGATGTAGCGCGGCTCCTGGCGCAGGGTGAGGGTGAAGTTCCCCGCCTCGCCCGCCACCCCCGCCACCTCCGACTGGGTGATGATCTCGATGTCCGGGTGGCGGGCCACCTCGATGAGCTTGGGGGAGATGAGGCAGGTGGAGCAGTCGTTGGTGGGGAAGGTCTTGTCCAGTTGGGCCATGACCCCCCCGATGGAGATGTCCCGCTCCACCAGGTAAACCTTAAACCCGGCGTTGGCGGCGTCCAGGGCGGCCTGCATGCCGGCGATGCCGCCCCCCACCACGGCGATGGCGCCTGTTTTGGTGCGTTCGCTAGTCATATGGGCTCAGTCGTTTGGTCGGGCGGACGGGGGGCGAACCAGAGCGCCGCCCCGCCCCGGGGTTCACAGCAATCCCTTGCCTTTAAGCAGGGGCCGGGGATCCACCAGGTGCCGGGCCAGCCAGCCGGGGGCGTCGGGATGTCCCAGGGCCAGTCCCATGAGCTCGGTGAAATAAAACACCGGCAGATAATAGGGTTTGCCGGTCCGCCGGGAGATCCGCCCCTGGGTCAGATCCAGATTGGCCTGGCACATCTGGCAGGCCACCACGAAACACTCGGCCCCGGCCGCCAGGGCCCGGTCATAGAGGCGGGCCGCCAGGGTGTCGATGAGGTCCGGCCGGGCCATGGCCAAGCCGGCCCCGCAGCAGTCGGTCTTATAGGACCAATCCCGGGGGTCGGCCTGGAGGACCTCCAGGAGCCGGTCCAGGCCGGTGGGGTTCTCCCAATCCGGTTTGTCGGTGATGCCCGGGGGCCGGGCCGCCAGGCAGCCGTAGTAGCCCACCGCCTTGAGGCCGGTAAGGGGCCGCACCACCTCCTTGGCTAAGGCGGCCAGAAAGCTCTCCTGGGTGAGAAAGTCCAGCAGGTCCCAAATCTTCACCCCCGTCTCCCGCTCCCCGGGGGGCGCCTGCTTTTCGGCGGCTTTGAGCCGGTTGAAGCAGAGGGCGCAGGGCACCACCACGTCCAGGCCGACCTGCCGGGCCAGGGCCAGGTTGCGGGCCGGCAGCGCCACCGCCAGGTGGTGATTGAGGCTGTGGGCGGCGCTGGCGCCGCAACAGTTCCAGTCCTCCAACTCCTCCAGATCCACTCCCATAATGGGCGCCACGGCGTGGATGGAGGCGGCGTAGTCCGCCGCGGTGCCCTCCAGGGAACAGCCGGGATAATAGGATACCTTCATGCCTGCCTCACACCCCCGCGTCTTGAAAGATTTTGGCCAGATCGTTCCGCCCCTTGAGAGGCTTGGGGCCGATGGGGCGCAGCCTGCCACGGCGCAATAGCCCCCACCCCAGCTTGGCGTTCTCCCAGAGTTCTTTCAGGTCAGGTCGCCGCCTGAGCTTATACAGGGTGAAGCGCTGCATGAGGGCCATCTCCCCCAGGCGCCCTCCGCTCCGGCGAATGCTCTCCAGAAAGAAGCGGTGGAAAACGGCCACCTCCGGCTGTGCCACCGCCTTCCCTTGGCGCAGGGCCTCCTCTTTGAGCCAGTCCATGACGCCGGCGATGTCGATGCCGTTGGGGCAGCGGGTGGTGCAGGTGACGCAGGCGGCGCAGACCCAAATGGTGCGGCAGGTGAGCAGCGTCTCCGTCTGACCCAGGAGCGCCAGGCGGATGACCCGGTCCGGCAACAGATCCATGGCGAAGGTCAAGGGGCAGCCGGCGGAGCACTTTTTACACTGAAAGCAGGAGGAAACCGGGGTGGGAAAATGCCTGGCCAGGCTTTCGGATAACGTAAAGGATGGGACCAGCGGTTGGTCGAGGTTGCGTTCCATCAAAATAGGCTCCTCACCTCGCGTTATGAGACCTCTGTGGACATTTCCGCCTCACTCAGAAGCCCTGGTTGGGCCGGGGCGCCAGTCCGGAACCTGCGTGCGCCCTTCCCTAACCGAGCTGCCGGGGCGGCGCTTACAGCCCATCCGGGCAGCGGTCAGGCATTGGGTTGCCGCCGGGTCTGCCGGATCGAAAAAAAAGCTTTTGAGCCCCGGGCCTCACCCTTTTTGGCGTGCGGCACCCGTAACCCCTCCCCTGTCCCTGAAGCTCAGGCAGAGGATGACGGCCAGCCTCTCGTTCACAGTCTTCCCGGGCCTTAGGAACACGGGATGCTACCCCTAGGTAGGCAAGGCACATGCCAAATCCCTCAAAATATTTAACTATCTGTATTTATTCAACATTAAGATGGCGCCCCTGGTTCTGAGAAGCAGGTCATTTGTCGGATAAGCCGACAAAAACAGCAAAATAGGACTAACCAAGGAATATCACTCATTTTTCTTTTGTTGGATAATTATACAGGCAACACCGGTTCGTTCCTGAAGGCTCTCAGTGACAGAAAGATGCATCGGCAGGATACCTGGAAACCGAGGCGGGGCGCGCCTGGGCGGCTTGGGCCGAAACCGGGGGGATGACCCAAGGCCGAAGGCAGGCGGTGACGGAAAGGTTATGGTTTCTGGCGGTCTGAATCCGGGCGGCGGCCGGCCGTTTGGGAACGGTTACCGATCCGGCTTGGCGTCCTGGGCTGCGGGCTGGCGAACCCGGGGAGCGGGTTGCCAGCCGCCCCCCAGGGCGCGGTAGAGGGCGATGACGGCCAGGAGTTCGTTGGTCCGGTCCTGGGTGAGCCGAAGCTCGGCCTCAAAGAGCTCCCGGTCGGAGTCCAGGACTTCCAGGTAGGGGGTGACGCCCCCGAAGTAGCGCTGATAGGCCAGTTCGGTTTGCTGGCGCAGGGACTTGACCCGCCGTTCAGCCTCGATGCGCACCTCCCGGAAGCGCTGCACCGCCACCAGGGCGTCGGAGACCTCCTGGAAGGCCGATTGGATGGATTTTTTGTAGACCAGAAGCGCCTCTTCCTTGCGAGCCTCGCTGGCCCTCACATTGGCCCGGAGCCGCCCGGCCGTGAACAGGGGTTGGAGGACGCCGGGGGAAACCACATCCCAGAAGCTGGCCGGCCCGGTGAACAGGCCTTTCAGGGCCGCAGATTCCCAGCCCGCCGCGCCGGTGATGCGGATGTTGGGGAACAGGAGGGCCTTGGCCTCGCCGATGCGGGCGTTGGCCGCCACCAGCTGCTCTTCGGCGGCGCGGATGTCGGGCCGGCGCTCCAGGAGCGCGGAAGTGAGGCCCGGCGGAATGGTGACGGTCAGATCCTGCTCCAAAAGCGACTTGCCCCGGCGGATGGGGCCGGGGTTGCGCCCCAGAAGCACGCTGATGCGGTTTTCCTGCTGCTCGATGGCCCGTTTCAGGTTGGGGACTGCGGCCCGGGCGCCGTACAGCAGATTTTCGGTCATGAGCACCGGCGTCTGCGAATCCCAGCCATAGTCGAAGCGGGCCTGCACCAGCTTCAAGGACTCTTCCCGGGTCTTCACGGTGCGCTGGCTGATCTCCAGCTGCTGGTCCAGGGACCTGAGCTCGATGTAAGCCCGGGCCAGGTCGGTGACCAGGGTCTGGACGACGAAGTTGCGGTTCTCTTCGGAGGCGAAAAACTCGGCCCGGGCGGCCTCGGTGGCCCGGCGGAGGCGCCCGAAGAAGTCCAGCTCCCAGGAGAGGTCGCCGAAAAGAAGGCCGGCGGTGCGCTCCAGCCGCGGCTGCTGGGGAGTGAAGCCCCGCTCCGAGGTGCGCAGGCTATCCAGCTGGCCGCCGGCGTTCAGGGTGGGGAAGAGAAACGACCGCTGGATGACCACCTGCTCCCGGGCCGCCAGCACCCGTTGGGCGGCGATCTGGACGTCGTAGTTTTCCTTGAGCCCGATCCTGATCAACTCCTGGAGCTGATCGTCCTTGAAGACCTCGAACCAGGCCAGGTCGCCGAAGGAGGCGTCGGCCGGTTCCTTGGGGAGCTCCGGCCCCTGGCCCCGGAAACGTTCCGGCACCGGGTAGCCGGGCCGCCGGTAGTCCGGGCCCACGGCGCAGCCCCACAGCAGCATGAGCATCAGAGCGGTGGCCAGCCAGGTCCTCATGACTTTTCTCCTTGATGGCCGCCGGGGTTGGGGGAGGCCGGGGCCGGCGCCGGATGCTCCTTGGCCTTGCGGTGGGTCAGCTTCTCCACCACATAGAAGGTCACCGGGATCAGGAAGATGGCGATGAGCGTGGCCGCCAGCATGCCGCCGATGACCGCGGTGCCCATGACCTTGCGGGCGACGGCGCCGGAGCCGGAGGCCAGGGCCAGGGGCACGCACCCCAGGATGAAGGCGAAGCTGGTCATGAGGATGGGACGGAGCCTGAGGCGCGCCCCCTCCAGGGCCGCATCGGCGATGTCCTTGCCCTTCTCATACTCCACCTTGGCGAACTCCACGATCAGGATGGCGTTTTTGGCCGCCAGGCCGATGAGCATCACCAAGCCGATCTGGGCATAGAGATTGAGCTCCATGCTGCGCAGGAAAATCCCCAGGAAGGCCCCGAAGATGGCGATGGGCGTGCCCAGGAGCACGCTGAAGGGCAGCGACCAGCTCTCGTACTGGGCCGCCAGGATCAAAAAGACGAAGGTCAGGGACAGGGCGAAGACCACCCAGGCGGGCACGCCTTCCTGGGCCTTTTTCTCCTGGAAGGACATGCCCAGATAGTCAAAGCCCATCTCCGGCGGCATGGTCTCTTTGAAGACCTGCTCCAGGGCCCGCATCCCCTGGGCGGAGCTGTAGCCCGGGGCGTTGACGGCATTGATCTGCACCGAACGGTAGAGGTTGTAGCGCATGGTGAACTCCGGCCCGGCGCGCTGCTCCAGGCTGGTGAGCGCCGCCAACGGCACGGCGTCGTTGTTCTTGTTGCGCACATAGAACTGGCCCAACTGCTCGGCGTTGGTCCGGAATTCCCCCTCGGCCTGGACGTAAACCTGCCACTGGCGGCCGAAACGGTTGAAATAATTGACGAAGTAGCCTCCCATGAAGGCTTGCAGCACCCGGTAGACCTCGCTGATGTCCACCCCCTGCTTCAGCACCTTGTCCCGGTCCACCTTGACGAAGATCTGGGGCACCGTGGGCACGAAGGTGGTGGTGACCCGGGAGAGTTCCGGCCGTTTTTGGGCGGCAGCCAGGAATTTCTGGGTGTTGTTCCACAGGTAGGGGATGTCCTTGCCGGCCCGGTCTTCCAGGATGAAGGTGACCCCGCCCGCGGTGCCGATGCCGGGGATGGCCGGCGGCGAAAAGGCGAAGGCCACGCCTTGGGGCAGTTGGGCCAGCTTTTGGTTCAACCCGGCCATGATGGCCTCGTACTTCTCCTCGGGCTTATGCCGCTCGTGCCAGGGCTTCAGGGTCACGAAGAAAAAGCCGCTGTAGGTGTTGCTGACGCCGGAGAGCATGCTGTAGCCGATGACACTGGTGACGAACTCCACCCCCGGGGTGTTCATCATAATCTCTTCGATGTGGCGGCAGACCTCGCTGGTGCGCTGCAGGGAGGAGGCGTCGGGGAGTTGCACGCCGGCGTACAAATACCCCTGGTCCTCTTCCGGCAGAAAGCCGCCGGGGAGCCTCCCGCCCACCAGGCCGGTGAGGCCGGTGACCAGGAGGAGAAAGAGGAGGCTCATCCCCGCCTTGCGGATGAACGCCCCGCACCAGCTCACATAGCCGGTGGTGGCGCGGCCGAAGAGGTGGTTGAACCAGCGGTAGAAGCCTCCCAGAGGACCGCCGGAGCCCTTCTTGGGCTTGAGCAGCAGGGCGGACAGGGCGGGCGACAGGGTCAGGGCGTTGAAGGCGCTGATGAGCACGCTGATGGCGATGGTGATGGCGAACTGCTGATAGAGGCGGCCGGTGATGCCGGGGATGAAAATGGTGGGCAGAAAGACCGCGGAGAGCACCAGGGCGATGGCCACCACCGGTCCGGAGACCTCCTCCATGGCCTTGATGGTGGCCTCCTTGGGGGTCAGGCCGTGCTCGATGTGATGCTCCACCGCCTCCACCACCACGATGGCGTCGTCCACCACCAGGCCGATGGCCAGGACCAGCCCCATCAAGGCGATGGTGTTGATGGAGAAGCCGATGAGGGGAAAGAGGGCGAAGGTGCCGATCAAGGACACGGGCACCGCCAGGGCCGGAATCAGGGTGGCCCGCCAGCCCTGGAGGAAGATGAAGACCACGATGATGACCAGCACCAGGGCTTCAAACAGGGTGTGGAGGATTTCTTTGATGCCCTCCCGCACCGCCTGGGTGGTGTCCAGGGCGACGACGTAGTCCATATCCGGCGGGAAGGACTCCTTGGCCCGCTCCATGAGAGCCTTCACCCCGTCCACCGCCTGGATGGCATTGGTGCCGGGGAGCTGGTACAGGGCCAGAACCGCCGCGGCCTTGCCGTTCAGGCGGCCCTGGATGGCATAGGTCTGGGACCCCAGCTCGATCCGGGCCACGTCCTTGAGGCGCACCAGGGAGCCGTCCGGGTTGGCCCGGAGCACGATCTGCTCAAACTCCTCCGGATTTTCCAGGCGCCCCTGGGAGCGGATGGCGTAGGTGTATTCCTGGCCCGGCGGGGCCGGCTCCGCCCCCACCTGGCCGGCGGGGTTCACGGTGTTCTGTTTCTGAATGGCCTCCACAATCTCGGGAATGGTGATGTTCAGCTTGGCCAGCTGGTCGGGCCTGACCCAGAAGCGCATGGCATACTGGCCGGCCCCGAAGACGGTGACGCTGGCGATGCCGGGCACCCGGGTGATCTGGTCGTTCAGGTTGATGTAGGCGTAGTTGGCCAGGAAGACGGCGTCGTAGGTGCCGTTGGGGGAAATGAGGTTCACCACCATCAGGGGCGCGGCCGTGGACTTCTTGACGGTGATGCCGTAGTTGCGCACGTCCTCCGGCAGCTTGGCTTCGGCCTGGGCCTGACGCATCTGGGCCAGCACCTGGGCGGTATTGGGGTCCATTTTGACGTCGAAGTTCACGTACAGCTTCAACTCGCCGTTGTTGGCGTTCAAAGAGTACATGTAGTTCATGTTGTCCACGCCGCTCATCTCCTGCTCGATGGGCGTGGCCACGGACTGCTCCACCGTCTGGGCGTCGGCGCCCACATAGGTAGTGTTGATGAAGATTTCCGGCGGGACGATGTTGGGGTATTGGGCAATGGGCAGCCCCAGAAGCGCCACCACGCCCACGATCACCATGACGATGGCGATGACGATGGCCACGATGGGCCGGTTGATGAAAAAGCGCGCCATGGCCTCTTACCTTTCCTGCTTTCCGCCGGCCGGGGGCTCCTGGTGCAGCTTGGGGGTCACGGCCATGCCGGCCCTGACCTTCTGGAGGCCCTCCACGATCACCCGCTCCCCGGGCTTGAGGCCCTCCTCCACCACCCACAGGGAGCCGGCCCGTTCGCCCACCTTCACCCAGCGCAGGTCCACCTTGTGGTCCGGGCCCACCACCGCCACCTGGAACCGGCCCTGGAGCTCTTTCACCGCCCGCTGGGGCACCAGGAGCGCGCCCTGCTGCGTCTCCAGCAGAGCCCGCACCTTGGCGAACTGCCCGGGCCTAAGGAGATTGCCGGGATTGGGGAAGAGGGTGGCCACCTTGATGGTGCCGGTGCGCTCATCCACCTGGCGGTCGGCGAAGGAGACCCGGCCTTTGTGGGGGAAGACCCGGCCGTCCGCCAGGACCAGCTCCAGGCTGGGCCCTTCCCGGTCGGATTTCTCTTTGCCTTCGGCCGCCCGGGTATAGTGCATATATTCCTGCTCGCTGATGGGCACGTACACCTTGATGGGATCAACCGTGGACACGGTGGTGAGCTCCGGCCCCCCGGTGCTTCCCACCAAGTCGCCCAACTGGGCCTTGGCGATGCCGGCGATGCCGTCAATGGGGGAGGTGATCCTGGTGAAGCTGAGGTCGATCTGGGCCTTTTGCACCGCGGCCTTGGCGGCCTGCACCGCGGCCCGGGAGGAGGCCTCCCGGCCGATGGCGTCGTCCAGGTCCTTCTTGCTCACGGCGTTCACCTGGGCCAGGGGCCGGATCTTCTCCAGATTGGCCTTGGCGGTGTAGAGCTGGCCCTCAGCGATGGCCAACTGGCCTTTGGCCTGCTCCAGGGCCGCCTGGAAGGGCCGGGGGTCGATCTCGAAGAGGACCTGACCCTTCTTCACCACCGAGCCTTCCTGATAGTTCTGCCTGATGAGATAGCCCTGGACCTGGGCGTTGATCTTGGCGTTCACCAGGCCGTCGGTGGCGCCCACCCACTCCCGGACGATGGGGACGTCCTTGACCACCACCTCGGCCACCTCCACCGGGGGAGCCGCCGGGGACGCGGCCTTTTTCTCGCCGCAGCCGGCCAAAAGGCTGACGGCCAGGCAGACTGCCGCCAAAAGATGAGCTGCCGGCCGCGGGGTCGGGACGCCGGGGGACGGAGTCAGAGGGGCGGCCTCAAGTCTTTCAGATTTGGTAAGTTTCACGGTTTTTCCTTTTGATGCATAATTGCCAGTGAGACCAGCGAGGCCAGGACAATGGCCGGATAGAGCTGCCCCACCAAGGCCTCCAGCATGGCCAGGGTGCGGGCCACCGGGTGCACCGCGGTAACATCGCCGTATCCGGTGGTGGTGAGGGTGACGAAGCTGAAGTAGGTCAGCTCCCGCCTCAGGGCGTCCGGGTCGCCGGCCTTTACGCCCTCCGGCAGGCGGAAAGCCTGGGGGATGGTCAGGGCTGCCACCTGATACATGAAGGCCCACAACACCCCCAGGATCAAATAGATGACGATGGCGCCCCGAATCCGGTGGGCCGTCACCGGACCCTCCTGAAAAACCTGGGTGATGACCACCACCAGCAGGCTCCCCAAAAAGATCAGGTTGAGGCTGTTGGTCAGAACCCCCAGGGTCGTTACCAGCCGGATTCTCTCCGCCCAATTGAGGGCCAGGATGGCCGCCGCCAGAATGATAATGAAAAAGCTCAGCCACCTCTTCTGGAACGTGGTCAGCACCCCGGCCACAATAACGAGGGAGAAAAAGATCTGGGCCAGCAGCCGCCCGAAACCGAACTCGCTCAGGGAGTTCAGGAGGATGAAATAACCCAGGAAAAAAATCAGCAGCCCCGTGAGGCCGGTTTCATTAGACCAAATCTTTTGAGGACGCAGGGTTGACAGCTTCATGCAGGGCTTTTCAAGTCAACCTTTTCAGTTTCCGGGAACGCCGGGCGTCCCCACCTGCCTGCAGACCGACCCAGAACTTGCTTATCCCTAATGGGAGCCGGGCAGAAAATAAAACATCACCGCCATGATAACGTAGACCGTTATTAATTGCACCCCCTTGAACCAATTGGCCTTGCCGTCTCCCGCCACCATGACCCCGATCAACACAGTCAAAAATACCCCCCCCAACAGGCCCCGGCTAAACACCAGATTAAGGGGCTGGGGAGCCATAAAGTAACTGGTCAGCACCAGGACCGGGGCCACAAACAAGGCTATCTGGATGGAGCTGCCGATGGCGATGGAGACGCTGAGGTCCATGCGGTTTTTTATTCCCATGGCCACGGCGGAGCTGCTCTCCGCGGCGCCGCCCACCACGGCCAGGACCACGATGCCGATGAAGGCCTGGGACATGCCCAGGGTCTTGGCCGTCTCCTCCACCGCCCCCACCAGGATTTCGCTCATGAAGGCCACTAAAACCGAAGTCAAAAGGAGGGTGATTGCAGCTCGAGGCAGGCTCCACCTCGCTTCAGCGCCGTGTTCCGCCGCCTCCCCCATGCTTTCAAAGAAGTCGGGGTGGGTTTTCAACATGAAGACCAGGCTCAAACCGTAGGTGACTAACAGCGCCAGGGCCACCGCCAGGTTGACGTACTGCTCGTGCTGAATGGTGTCAACGGTGACAAAGTTGTGGAAGGTGCTGGGAATGGCCAGGCTGATGACCGCCAGGAGCATCATGGTCATGTAATTGCGGGAGGCCACCGGGTTGAACTCCTGGACGTGGCGGCGATAGCCCCCCAACAGAAAGGCCATCCCCAGACCCAGGAGCATGTTGGCCAGAATGGCGCCGATGATGGAGGCCTTGACCATGTCATAGAGACCGGCCTTGAGGGCCACCAGGGCGATGATCAGCTCCGGGGCGTTGCCGAAGGTGGCGTTCAAAAGACCACCGATGGTGTCTCCGGTGTAGGTGGCCAACTGCTCGGTGGAGTGCACCAGGAGGGCCGCCAGGGGAAAAATAGCCACCGCGGCCAGGAAAAACAACACCGGCTGCGGCACGCCCCCCATCCTGTCCAGGACGACGGTCAAAGGTATGAAGAGCAGCGCCAGTCCGAAAAAAATCTTCTGCAGGAGCTTCAAGGGTTCTCCCTCCATCAGTCCGGGGCCTCAGCGCCAAGCTCCAGGAGGCGGCGGGCCTGGCCGTCTCTCAAGCTCCGCCTCGCAAGGGCCCTCGATCAGCTCCGGCCGGACGCCTCCTGGATGACGGCATTATCGTTACGGGGCCCCAGGAGGGGGTGGCACCTGCTGATAGACCACTTCGCTGCCCTGGTAGACCGGCCGATAATAAACCCCGCTGGCCACATAGTAGGTAACCCCGGCCACAGCTACGGCTCTGGCCCCCACCGGCACGGTCCGCACCACGGCGGTGCCGCCCCCGGGCCCCTGAACGGCTGCTCCCCGGGGGCCCACATAAGCCTCGCCGCCCCGGGGGCCTTCCACATAGGCCCGGCGGGGCCCTGCGGTCACGGTGGCGCTCCCGGAATGCACATAATTCCGGGGGGTGGCGGCCACGGCGGTGCCGCCGGGGCCCACAGCCGCGGTTCCCCGGGGGCCGGAGACCGCCGCGCCTCCCCGGGGACCCCGGGCGGCGGCCGCGGCCCCGGCTTCCTTGATGAGCATACTTCCCAGGGGACTGACTGGCAGCAGCCCCGAAAGCGCCACCAGTGACAGGATCAACGGCAAGGCTTTGGGCAACATCGCCTTAGGGTTCGCAACGTGCATGGCTATCTCCTCCCTCACTTATCGCTTCGGTTTTTGCCGGGGTGCAGCCGGCGCCGGGAGAATGTCGATTTTTTCGGCCTTTTCGGGAGCTACGAAGGTGAACAGGCCGTCTTCCAGGGGGGCCGAGGTGTTCCATTGGGAGAAAACCGCAGCAAACTGCAGACCCTGGGTCTTCTTGTCGGTGATGAGAAACTTGCGGGGCACCGGGGTTGAACTGTTCTCAATCCAGATCTGCCAGTCGATGTCCTTCTGTCGGAAGGCCAGGTGATGGCAGGGCACCCCCTGAACCGTGCTCTCTCCCACGTAAAAGCCGGAAAGCACCCCTGCCGTCAGATATTCGCAGGCCCTGGTGTAGATCAGATCAGCCAGCGGGGCCCGGAGATTGAAGGCCTGGATGCCGTGCTCCAGGGCGGCAGCGATCTCTGGAGGGGCGGCGATGGTGGTATAAAAGTTCTTGCTCCGGTCCAAGAGGGTGATGGTCTTGCCGTCGAATACCATCAGGCGGTTGTCCGCATCTCCCACGGATTCAGCCCGAAAGCGGTCGGGGCGCCGCACCGCGGCCTTCAGGTGCCGGCCGTACTGGATTCTTTGACCGGAGTGCAGCAGCACGTCCTCGGTGATCTCTGCCTGGAGGGAAAATTGTTGGAGATTCTTGAGATAATCGCACATCTGCCGGAGAGTTTCCCCGGCCTTGGCCTCAATGACCGGGGCTTTGGCTTTCTTGGGCGCTTCCACGCCCCAGGCCGGCGAAATCACCACTTGCCAGGAGAACAGTAAGATACCGAGAAGTGGGTAAAATCGCATATGGCATTCCTCCTTATTTCTCTTGCAAAGGCGATCCCTGCCTCGATGTTCTTCTCTGGCAGCCATGCCCTTCCCTGGCTGCGTCCAATCAAGCCTTAGGGGCCTTCCCCTGGGGACAGCCTGAGGAGGCTCCTATTGTAGGTCTCGGGCAGTCGGGCGAGAAAGTCAGCGTGGACGAGGCCCTTCCAGGGGGCGACCTCGGTGAAGCGCTGGGGGATGCCGAGGCGGGCGGAACCACAGGGGAGAGCCTGGCCGGCAGCCCTGACCCTCCCCTCGGTCTTGGTCCACCCCTACCGCCGGCCCCCGCGGCCGCCGCCACCCCGGCCGCCGCCCCCGCCTCCGCCGCGGAAACCGGCCCCGCCACCGGAGGGCCGGCTCATGCCGCCCCCCCCGAAGGACGGGGAGCTCTGGGCTCGCTGGAACTGTTGGGTGCGGGCCTGGCCCCGGTCCCGGGCCTGGAACTCCCGGTTGAGGCGGTTGGCGTCAAACCCAGGCTGGGGGCTGGGGCGGGCCGCCTCGGGTCGGGCCGTGGGTCGGGTTTCCGGCCGGGTGGGCCGCTGGGTGATATCACCCGGCCGTTGGGTGGGCCGGGTGGCCGGCTGGGCTTCAGGCCTGGCCCCGGGCCGCTGGGCTCCCGCCTTGGCCCACTGGTTTCCCTGGCGCTGCTGCAGGTTGCCCTGATTGTCCTTCCGGTAAACATTGCCGCTGCGGTCCGCCACCACGTTGTTCTGGCCGCCTGCCGGCCTCACCTGGGGCTGGGCCGGTCGGGCGGCCGGCTTGGTGCCGGGACGGGCGGACGGCTGGGAGGGACGGGCCGCGGGACGCTCCCCCGGACGGCCGGGCCGGTCGGCCACCGCGCCGCTCACCGGCCGGGTGGCGGGCCGGCCGGCCAGGTTCCCCTGGTTCCAGGGCCGGTTGTACAGGTTATTGCCATAGGGCGTGGGCCGCGCCCCGGGGCGATCCCCCGGACGATAACCCGGCCAACGGTCCCCGGGCCGCTCCCCGGGCCGCTCCCCGGGCCAGCGGTTGCCGGCGTTCCAGTTGCGGTTGTTGATGTAGTTGTGGTTGATGTTGACGTTGTTGTAGTGGTAGCCGCCGCCGCCCCACCAACCGCCGCCGTAGTGATAGTCATGGTTGCCCCAGAGGGCGTAGCCGGTGAGCATGCCGGCGCCAAAGCCTACCAGGCCGGGGCCCAGCCAGCTCCAGGGGCTGTAGTAGGAGGGCTGGTAGCCCCAGGTGCTGGCGTAGGGGTCATAGGTGGCGGCATAGCCGTAGGTGGACTGGTAAGGGATGTAGGCGGTTTCCGTGGAGTAGGACGGGTAGTTGTAGCCCGTGCCGTACACTACCGTGCCGTTGTCCACGTAGGAGCCGGTGTAGCCGGGGGTGTAGCCCACGGTCACCGTGTCGTCGGTGGAGTCGTAAACCTTGACGTACTTGGTGTTGTAGTGCGGGTTGCTGGGCGGCAGCTTGCCCACCTCCTGGGGCGCCCGGTCGGACACCTTCCAGGGGCCGGTGGGGGAGTCCGCCTCATACCAGACCCCCTGCTCCACTGCATAGTACTTGGTGCCTTCCTTGAACACCGCGGTGCCGGTGTTCACCGCGTACTCCAGGTCGGTGCCGGCCACCTTTTCGAATTTAGGCTCGCCGGCATACTTGACCGTGGCCTTGGCCTTTTTGCGGTCAATGACCGCGGTCTGGGGGATGGAGTTGTCCAGCACCGCCTCCTTGGCCTGGGTGGTTTGGGCCACGTTCACCAGCACAAAGCCCTTGGTGGACTCCGGCGGGATCTTGGCGAAGTCGGCGGGTAGCTTGTCCGGGGCCACATAAGCGTAAGGGCCATCCGGCAGCGTCTTGGTCTTGAACCAGCGGCCGGAGAGCAACGTATAATATTCCTGGGTGCCGGTGTCCAGGAAGATGTTGCTCTCGGTGTTGCTGACGAAGAGCAAGCCCGTGCCCGGAATTGGGGTGAACTGGGGCTCGCCTTCGGTCACCAACAACTCGGCGGGCACGGTGCTGACAATGATTTCCGGCAGCTTGCCGGCCTTTTTCTCCACTTCCTTTTTGGGCGGCTGCCCCCCCTTTTTCTTGGCAGCTTCCGCCCTCTTTTCCTCCACCCTGGCCATCAGCGCCTTCAGGTCCGGGGGCAGGGAGGCCAGGTCCTTCCACGGGCCGGCCACCTCGGCGGCGCTCAGCCATTGGTCTCCACCCTTGAGGTAATAGGACCGGGCCGCCGGGTCATACAGCATGGCAAAAGGAGTGTTGGCCACCTGCATGAGCTTGGAGTCCGGGATGGGCAGCAGCTTGGGCTCCCCGTCCAGCAGCACCAGCACCGCCGGGTTGGTCCGGAAGATGACCTTGGGCGGCTCGTGGTTCAGACCCTGATCGCCGGCCTGGGCCTTCTCCAGAGTTTCCGCCGCAGCCACCAGCCGGTCCAGGCCGATGGGGATGGACCAGTCCGTCATCTCTTCATTCAAAAACTTCTTGATTCTTTCCAACTGCTCCGGCTTGGCGTCCGGGAACTTGACCGCCGTGACCTTGACCTGATCAATGGTGGCCAGGCGGGTGTCTCGGTCTGCCGTCACCCGGGCCGCCAGCCACACCGCCCCGAAGACCGGCTGCTTCATCTCCTTGGTCTGGCCGGAGATGGCGGCGATGGCCGTGAGCTTGTCGTTTTCCAGATCCTCCAGCTGCGGCTGGTACATGACCAACGTCCCCTTGGGGTGTTGGAACCGTTTGGGCCAGGGATCCTGGGCCGCCAGGACCGACCCCCCGGACAACCAGATTCCCGCCAGGATTGTAAAGATGCCGACTCCCACCAGTTTCCTTGCCGAAGGTCTGCCGTTCATGACCAACCGCTCCTTAAAAAGATTTGCCCAAACCTTATCATCACCAGCGGGGGCTCAATCCATCATGCCGAGGCGCCGGCTCAGGCGTTCCACCACCTTGACCCCTTGGGCCTCCAGCTGGCGGCGGGCCAGGGGGGACACGGCGCCGGTGACCCAGAGCTCAAACCCGGCCGGGGTCCGGCTGGTTTTTTTATAGCTGGCAAGGGTGTTCTTCACCACCTTTTCGGCCCGCACCGTCCAGACCCCATAATCCAAGGGAAAGGGAATGACCACCGTGCCGTTGGCCGCACGGGCCAGAATGATCCCCGGCGCCGTGATCTCCTGGATGGGAGAGACGGTTTGCTGATAGGCCACCAGGATCTCGGCCAGATTTTGCATAAAATTGGCCGAGTCCTCGTCATGCGCCTGCAAGGCAAAATTGATCAAGGCTTCCCGCCCCCGGGCTCCGGAAAGCTTTTCCAGGCTGGCCACGATGACGGTTTTGTGGCGGGGACTGAGCTGGTTGTGGTTGAGGAAGCGCTGGGTCAGGCCCGGGTCAACTCCCATGGCCTGAAGCTTCCGCTCGTTGAGGTTGCGCAGGCTGCTGGGCGATTCGTCCCGGAGCAGGCGGTTGACTTCGCCGGCGGTTTGCGACATGCGGCTGAGGCTCACGGCGGTGCCCCCGCCGTAAGGGATGGCCGCCGTCACTCCCAGGGACCCCAGGGCCTGGGCTTTGCCCAGGCTGTCCAACTCGTTTTGCAGCACCCGGTTGCTGGAATAGACGTCCACTCCCAGGTCATAGGCGAGTTTCCGCTTGGCCTCCGAAACCTGGAGGAGCTGCTGCCCCACGGGGTCCCGGCGGGCCTCCCGGGGCTTTTGTACTCCGGTGGCGAGGTTGTCGAAGAGCTTGGCCACCCCCTGGGGCACGCTGGCCAGGGTGCGGCCGGGGTCGGTGACGAGATTGGCCCCGAAATCCAGGGTGTCCTGGGCCTTGCCCTTTACCCCCTCCACAAAAGCCTCGCCTTTGCTCATCTGCCTGAGGGCGGCGATGGCCTGAATCTCCCTGATGAGCTTTCTAAGCCCATATTCGCCGGTCACCGGAAAGGTGCCGTAATCCGAGTTCACCGTGAAGCGCAGCATGTAGCCGTCCGCCGCCACCCGGTCCTGCACCTGGAAATGCGGGCCGGATCGGAGATCCGCCGGCAACACCTCGGCGGCCCGCCGGTCGCTTGGCACTTCATATCTGGCCGCCGCCGCCGCCGTTCCGGTTGCGTCAGTCAGAAAAAGCAGGAGGGCGGCTCCACCCATCAAAAGGCCGTTTCCCGTTTTGGCCAACGTTCGGCCCCACTTTCCCATCAGCGATACCCCCTTTGTTATGGAGATGCCGGTTTCTTAAGGAACATCTTCCCCGCCGCCCCTGGTGAAAGGAGCACCCCAAGCCTTCTGGTGGGCCTGCAAGGGGCCGGCCCACCCTTGGTTCCTGTTGCCGCCTGCGGGCTGCTATCAGGTTGGCGGATCCCGGCCGACCCCCGCGTGTTCCGGTTTCCCTACCTACTGCAAGACCGCCCGGGCATGCCACGTTATCCGTAAAGGTGGCGGCTTTGGAGTTTTCCGGGTTCGGTGCCGCGTGAAGTTCAGCCAAGATCCAGGGGCTCAGGTTGGTTCAGGCACGGCATCCAGGATTGCAGGACTTCCCAAAATTTCCCCGGCAGGGCTTGGAGGGTGAAAAGAATGGATAATATGGCGGGCCCCGGTTTACCCTGATGAATCACCACAGACTGCCTTGATCTCTGGGTGAAGTTTTAGGCCAAGGAGCCCCATCGGATTATTTCGTTGGTTAGGAATATTATATGAAATGCAGGCGGTCCGCTATAGAAATTTTGAGCCCTTTCTTCATGGTGGTAGGGGGTTGGGGGAGAGGAACGTTGAGAACACCCCGTCCTTTCCCAAAATTACGCCCTCACCCTTCCCCACCGGTGGGGAGGGAACCAGAGGCTTTCTTTTGGGAAAGCTATTCCTGAAACGATATCCTGGAAGGGATGTCCGGGAGGAGGGAGACCTTGCAGGAATACGGCGTTGATAGGGTTGGGGTGAGCGACGGGATTTGAACCCGCGGCCTCCGGGGCCACAACCCGGTGCTCTAACCAGCTGAGCTACGCCCACCACATACTGGACTTTATACCACAACCTTGAAGACCTAGGAAGTCTCCCACATTTCCCCGGGTTTGGCAAGGGAAACTTCGCCGCTCCGTTTTCTCCGGCACCTTCTGGCGGGACTCTTAAAGGAAGTGGGCGCCTCTTTGCGGTTGGGCCCTTTACAACCCCGGCTCAGGGCCATACGTTATGCAGTAGAATGTTGATAAAGATTTCCGGTGAAGTGCGGCTGCTGGACACCGTTACAACTCCCCGGCCACCCCAAACCGACGGTCACCAACAAAAGGATGCCTCGAGGGATGCCATGAAGGAAGCCCGATTCTACGAAGTCCGGGAGGAACAGAAGGTGCAGTGTCACCTCTGCGCCCACGAATGCAAAATCGACCCCGGCAAACGCGGCCTGTGTCATGTCCGGGAAAACCTGGAGGGCAAGCTTTACAGTCTGGTGTACGGCCGGGTGGTGGCTGAAAACCTGGACCCCATTGAAAAGAAGCCGCTCTTTCACTTTCTGCCCGGGTCCCGCTCCTATTCCATTGCCACGGTGGGCTGCAATTTCATGTGCCTGCACTGCCAGAATTACGACATTTCCCAATATCCCCGGTCCCACGGCGGCAAAATCATCGGCGAGCCCCGCACCCCGGAGCAGATCGTGGCCTTCGCTCAGGACAGCCGGGCAGCCAGCATCTCCTATACCTACGTGGAGCCCACCATCTTCATGGAGTTCGCCCAGGACATCGGGCGACTGGCCCATGAACGGGGCATCAAAAACGTTTTTGTGTCCAACGGCTATATGACCCCGGCCTCCGCCGACGCCCTGGCGGCGTTTGTGGATGCGGACAATGTGGACCTGAAGAGCTTCTCCGACGACTTTTACCGCAAAGTCTGCAAAGCCCGCCTGCAACCGGTGCTGGACACCATCGTCCGCCTCAAGGAAAAGGGGGTCTGGCTGGAGGTTACCACCCTGGTGATCCCCGGACTGAACGACTCCGACCAGGAACTCACCCAGGTGGCCCGGTTCATCAAGGGCGTGGACCCTGGGATCCCCTGGCATGTGAGCGCCTTTTACCCCACCCACCAGATGCTGGACCGGCCCCGGACGCCGGCCAGCACCCTCATGCGGGCCCGCCAGATCGGTTTGGCCGAGGGCTTGCGCTATGTCTATACCGGCAACATTCCCGGCCAGGGGGGCGAAGACACCGTCTGCTACCAGTGCGGCGAAACCCTTATCGCCCGGGTGGGCTACCAGATCCGGGGTTTCATCTTGAAAGACGGCGCCTGCCCCCAGTGCGGGGCGGGCATTGACGGCGTGTGGCGGTGAGGTGGGGGTTCGGGGGTGGGGACAAGGGTCCCGGCCACGACCCCTCTTCTACCATTCGATGCCCCGGCGGGCGGGAAGGTCCACCTGCCAGTAATGCTTCAGGGGGCGCATTTCGGTGACCAGGTCGGCGGCGTCCAAAATTTCCTGGGGAGCGCTGCGGCCGGTGAGCACCACTTCCACGTGGGGCGGTCGTTTCTTGAGGTTCTCCAGGACCTCGGCCAGGGGCACCAGGTCATAGGCCAGGGCCACGTTGATTTCGTCCAGAACCACCAGGTCATGGTCACCGGCGGCGATGACGCCGGTGGCCAGGTCCAGGGCCTGCCTGGCCAGGGCCAAGTCGTCGGGGGCGGGGTTTTTCAGATTTACCAGCCCGGGGCGGCCGAAGGCCCGAATGGTGAACTCCGGGGCCAGGCGGGGCGCAGCCTTGAGCTCCCCGGTGTCCCGGCCCTTCAGGAACTGCACGATGAACACCCGGAGCCCCTGGCCCACCGCCCGAAACGCCAACCCCAGGGCGCAGGTGGTCTTTCCCTTACCGTCGCCGGTATAGACCTGGATACAGCCCCGCACCAGCCTGTCAGTGGCCATATGGTCTCCTTAAGAAGATTCTTGAGGGGAGGGCGGGGGAGCAGTGGCCCCCCGCCCCCTCAGACTCCCCTTTGCGCAACCATCACGTCTTTAGCAGTTCCCTGGCGATAATGAGGCGCATGATTTCGTTGGTACCCTCGTAAATCTGTCCGGCTTTGGCGTCCCTCAGGAGGCGCTCCACCGGGTGTTCCTCCAGGAGGCCATAGCCACCGAAGATCTGCACCGCCTCCAGGGAAGCGCCCAAGGCGGCGTCGGTGGCGTATTTTTTGGCCATGGCCGCAGCCGTGCCATAGGGCCGCCCTTGATCCCGGAGCCAGGCGGCCTTGAGCGTGAGGAGGGCGGCGGCCTCCACCTCAGTGGCCATGTCCGCCAGCTTCCACTGGATGGCCTGGAGCTGGGCCAGAGGCTGGCCGAACTGGTGACGGCGGCGGGCATAGGCCAGGGCGTGCTGCAAGGCCGCCCGCCCCAACCCCACGGCCTGGGCCGCGGCCCCCACCCGGGCGCCGTCCAGCGCGGCCAGGGCGATTTTTAACCCCTGCTCCGGCGCGCCCAGGAGGCTGTCCACCGGCACCGGCGCGTCGGTAAACTCCAGGGTCACCGAGGATGCCCCCTTGAGGCTCATCTTGGCCTCGGGAGCCCCACGCGTAAGACCGGGGGTCGCCTCCAAATCCACCAGGAAGGCGCTGATGCCCTTGGGGCCTTTTTCCGGAGCGGTCAGGGCCATGATGATGCCGAAGGTGGCCCGGTCGCCGGCGGTGACGAAATTCTTGGTCCCGCTAAGGAGGTAATGATCACCCTCCCGCCGGGCCACGGTCCGAAGACCTCCTGGGTCGGAGCCGGCTTCGGGTTCGGTGAGGGCAAAGCAGGCGATGGTCCGGCCCTGGGCCACCTGCGGCAGATAGCGCTCTTTTTGCGCCGGGGTGCCGAAGTGGGCCAGGGTGGCGCCCACCAGGGAGTGGTTCAGGTGGAGCAAGAGCGCCGACGTGGGGCAGGCCTGGGCCAACTCCATCTGAGCCAGGCAGTAGGACACGTAATCCAGCCCGCGGCCGCCGTATTCCGCCGGCAGGGCCAGGCCGAACATCCCGGCCGCGGCAAAGCGGCGAAGAATGGGGTCGGGAAAGCGGCTTTGCCGGTCCAGGTGGGCCGCTTCCGCCGCCGCCTCTGCAGCCAGGCTTTGGGCGGTTTCCCGAACGGCTTGCTGCTCCGGGGACAGATGGAAATTCATCTCGGCACCCCTTGCATTGCCAAAAGTGTCAAGGTGGTCAAGGAGGGCGGCGGGGTCGGATGGCGCCGCCGGTGGCCCCTGGCCGCTATGATTTCAAATTTCTGTGGGAGGGTCAATGGGAAAGGGCACTGCCAAAGGCCGGAGGGTCAAGGCGGGGGAGAAAGGGCTTGTGCTCTTTGGCCTATGGGGATATGTTTGTATCGTTTTGGGAAGTCCGCTTGGCAATGACCCTACCTGCAACCTTCCGGGTGGCCCTGATTCTGGGCGGAGCCAGGAGCGGCAAAAGCGGCCTGGCGCAGCGGCTGGCCGAGAGCCGGGGCGCGCCTCTGCTTTACCTGGCCACCGGCGCGCCCGGAGACGAGGAAATGGCGGCCCGCATCGCCCGGCACCAACGGGAGCGGGGACCGGCCTGGGAGACCAGGGAGGCGCCCCTGGCCCTGCCCGAGGCCATTGCGGCGGCCCAGGGCCGGTTCCGGGCCGTTCTGGTGGACTGCCTCACCCTGTGGCTCACTAATCTTATCATGCAGGAGGCGGGGGAGCAGGATCTGGAAGCGGCCTTTGACCGGCTGCTGGCGGCGGCGGCCCAGGCCGCCAGTCCGCTGCTGCTGGTGAGCAACGAAGTGGGGTGGGGCATTGTGCCGGACAACGCCCTGGCCCGCCGCTTCCGGGATCTGGCCGGCCGTCTGAACCAGCGCCTGGCGGCCCAGGCCGACCTGGTCGTCCTGGTGGCGGCCGGGCTGCCCTTAATTTTAAAACAGGCGTAGGGGGGGCGGAGGCTTTCCCCACCTGCTTCCCTTCCTCTCAGGGATGGGGGGAGGGAGGGCGATGAGGGGGCGGCGAGCCCTGGATCCCTCCCTCAACATGGTCATGGAAAAGGATTGCCCTGATGGAATATGAGCTGCACCAATTCATCGATCAGATCGCGCCGGTGGATCTCGCCTGGCTGGGGAAGGCCCAGGCGCGGCTGGACTCCCTCACCAAGCCGCCCGGCAGCTTGGGACGTCTGGAAGAGCTGGCCGCCCGGTATGTGGCCATTCGGGAGCAGGAGATGCCACCGTTGCGCAAGAAGCGGGTGGTGGTCTTCGCGGCCGACCACGGGGTGGTGGCCGAGGGGGTGAGCGCTTATCCTCAGGAAGTTACGTTCCAGATGGTGCTCAATTTTCTCCGGGGAGGGGCGGGCATCAACGTGCTGGCCCGGCAGGTGGGCGCCGAAGTGGAGGTGGTGGACATCGGCGTCAACCACGAGTTTGAGCGGGATCTCAACCTGGTGTACCGCAAGATTGCCCCCGGCACCCGCAATCTGGCCCGGGAGCCGGCCATGAGCCGGGAGCAGGCCCTGGAAGCTCTGTGGGTGGGCATCGAGCGGGCCAAGGAGGCGGCGAGCGCCGGCGTGGATGTCCTGGCCGCCGGTGACATGGGCATCGGCAACACCACCCCGGCCGCGGCCCTGGGGGCGGTGTTCTCCGGGCGGCCGGTGGCGGCCCTCACCGGCCGGGGCACCGGCATCACGGATGACACCCTGCGCCACAAGATCGGGGTGATCAACCGGGCCCTGTCCATTCACCGGGTGGATGCCGCCGACCCCGTGGGGGTGTTGGCCGCGGTGGGGGGACTGGAAATCGCCGGCATCGCCGGCCTCATGTTAGGAGCGGCGGCGAGCCGCCGGCCCCTGGTAATGGACGGCTTTATCGCCACCGCCGGAGCCCTGGTGGCCGCCCGACTGGCCCCGCCGGTGACCGACTACCTCATCGCCGCCCACCGCTCTGCCGAACCCGGCCACCAGATTATGCTGGACACCCTGAACCTGAAGCCGTTGCTGGCCTTCAACCTCCGTCTGGGTGAGGGCACTGGCGCTGCACTGGGGATGGTCCTGTTGGAAGCCGGGTTGAAAATCTACCGGGAAATGGCCACCTTTGCCGAGGCGGGTGTGGCGCAGAAGGAGTGAGCGGTGGGAAGTGGTCAGCAGTGAACACGCCGGTTTCCGCCGACGCCAAAGAGTACAGGAAAAAGGCAACCCCAAGCGTCATGGGCCCCCTCATCTTCATGCCAATCGTCAATCACCTCTTCATTGATCCGCTGGCCACGGACCACCGGCTCCTGACTGCCGGCCGCTGACCCTCATGCCCTGCACCTTTCCCCTGGCCCTGACCTTCCTCACCGTCATTCCCTGGCCCCGGCTGAAGTTGGCCGGGCCGAAGGAGTTGGCGCAGGCGCTCTTCTGGTTTCCCTGGGTGGGGGCCTTGCTCGGAGGGCTTTATGCCGCCGCGGCCCTGAGTCTGGGGAGCCTCTGGCCCCTGCCGGTTGCGGCCGCCCTGGTGACGGCCCTTACCGTGGTCCTTACCAGGGGTCTTCATCTGGATGGCCTGGCGGATACCCTGGACGGCCTGGGCGGGGGTCGGGATCCGGCCAGCCGGCTGGCAGTCATGAAAGACTCCCGTCTGGGGGCTTTCGGCGCCGTGGGCCTGGTGGTGGTGCTGCTCCTCAAATATGCCCTGCTCCTGGCCCTGCTGGAAAAAGGAAGATTTGCCGGCTTGGTGCTCTTTCCCGCCGTCAGCCGCTGGGGCCTGGTGCTCCTGGCATTTCTTTCACCCTATGCCCGTCCGGAGGGCGGTCTGGGCCGGGCCATGATCGAGGGGGTCACCTCCCGTACTCTGACGGGCGCCACCCTGGCCGCCCTGGGGCTGAGCCTGGTGCTCTTCCGGATGCAGGGTCTGCTCGTCCTGGCGGCGGCCGGGCTCTTGGTCCTGGCCTGGAGCCGCTTTTTCCAGCGAACCTTGGGAGGGATAACCGGCGATGTTTTGGGAGCCGCCAATGAGCTGCTGGAGGTGCTGGCCTTGGGTGGGCTGACCTTGGGGCAGGGCTGAAGCCAGGCCCATGGGGCCAGGGGGGCCGCCGGTATTTGTTCCGACGGGGGGTTGGCGGAGAGCGTTTTGTTTGATAATATATAAATTGATGTGGCAGCGACTTCCCGGTTTTCCCTGACATTGCTCTGACCCTGCCGAGGCGGCCCCTCGGTGTTCCATCCGTTCCTCTTTTTCATACTCCCAGACAGGCAGAAAATGGGGAAGGCCTCCGGCCGGCCCTGCAGTGCCGGCGAAATGTCTTCGTAAGGGGTCGGAGGTTGCGGACCCCGCCCCATAGCTTTTGTCCTTTTTTGTTCCTCCGGCATCGGGGGGTGGGGAAGAGAGGTTGGGGAGGGGAGGGCAAGACTTCTTTGACCCTCCCCTGCATATAACTCGCGTATGTTTATAGGAGGCGGCCATGTTGCCGGATGTGACCGAAACCCGTGTCAAGCTCAAGCAATTCCGCGACAAGTTAACCCAGCTCCGAGGTCATCTTTGATTTAGACGGCAAATTGCGGCGCGTGCAGGAGCTGGAGGACATTATGAGCAAGCCCGGCTTCTGGGACGACCCGGCCCAGGGTGCGCCGGTGCTCAAGGAACGGGCGGGTCTTCTGGCCGCGGTGGAGGACTACCACGGCCGGGAAAAGCAGGTGGAGGACCTGGAGATCCTGCTGGACCTGGCCCAGGAGGAGGAGGACCAGCAGGCCCTGAAGGACGTGGTCCGGGAGATGGCCGACCTGGAGCGGGACTTCCGAGACTGGGAGCTCAGGCTCCTCATGGCTGCGGAAGAGGATCAGAAAAACGCCATCATCACCATCCACGCCGGCGCCGGCGGCACCGAAGCCCAGGACTGGGCCGAGATGCTTTTGCGCATGTATCTGCGCTACGCCGAGCGCAAGAACTTCCAGACCGAGACCATCGACCTGCTGCCCGGCGACGAGGCCGGAGTGAAGAGCGTTACCTTTACGGCCTCGGGCCCTTATGCCTACGGCTACTTCAAAAGCGAAAACGGCATCCACCGGCTGGTGCGCATCTCGCCCTTTGACGCCAGCGGCCGCCGGCACACCTCCTTTGCCGCGGTCCAGGTGCTGCCGGAAGTGGACGACCGCATTGAGGTGGAGATCAACGACAAGGATCTCAGGGTGGACACCTTCCGGGCCAGCGGCCCAGGAGGGCAGCACGTCAACAAGACCAGCTCCGCGGTGCGCCTCACCCACCTGCCCACCGGCATCGTGGTCAGCAGCCAGTCGGAGCGTTCCCAACACCGCAACCGGGAGTTGGCCATGAAGGTGCTCCGGGCGCGCCTCTATGACCTGGAGCGGCGAAAGCGGGAAGAAAAACGGCAGGAGTTGCAGGATACCCAAAAGGAGATCGCCTGGGGCAGCCAGGTGCGCTCCTATATCATGCAGCCCTACCGCCTCATCAAGGATCACCGCACCAAATACGAGGCAGGCAACGTGGAGGCAGTGCTGGACGGCGACCTGGACGGCTTTGTGGAGGCGTACCTGCTCAATCCGGAGAACTAGGCCCACGCCGCGCCGCCAGCCGGGCGGAATGGAGGGGTGAAGGGGTCCCGCCGGCATTGGGGGTCAGGCAGCGGGACCCTGAGGGGAGGCGAAGCCGGCTCAGCTCTCCGGCACCGCTTTGGGTTTACACAGAAAGTCTTCCGAGGTGGCCAGCCGGCCGCACTGTTCACAAACGTATTTGATGTCCTCCAGTTTGCCTTTGCAGTAATGCTTGGTGTGAGGGGCCTTCTCCCCACAGTAGGCGCAGGTCATGGCCTCGCCTTTGGGGTTGCACAGGTGGCCCGGCTCATCGGCCAACGCGCCGCAGGTTTCGCACACATACACCCTTTTTGCCATAATGCTGTTCAGACCTCCTTCCTTCCATTTGCTAAAAGATAAGGACACCCGCCTTGGTGTCAAGGAGGCCAAATCTGAGGGCCATGGCCGACCCCCGGGAGGTGCGGCGGCAAAGGCGCCTCAGGAGGTGAGAATCAGGCGGGCCGGGCTGGAGTCCAGGCAGGCGAGGGCGCCCAGGGGCAGGGTGAAGTTGTCCGGCTGATGGCCCACCGGCAGGCCGGCGAGCACCGGCACGCCCAGCGGGGCCAGGGCCTGGGCCATGACCTCCAATGCCAGGGCGGCGTCGCCGGCGGAGTTGGTGAAGGCACCCAGGACCACCCCGGTGATCCCCTCCAGGCACCCGGCCAATAACAGATGGTGCAGGAGCCGGTCCAGACGGTAGGGGGCCTCGTTGTGGTCTTCCAGGAAGAGGATGGCCCCGGCCAGCCGGGGCATGAAGGGCGTGCCCACCAAGTGGCACAGGGTGGTGAGGTTGCCGCCCAGCAGAGGGCCCGCCGCCGTCCCGGCGTGGAGGACGGTGAGACCCTCAAAGGTGCGGGGCTCGGGGGCGGAAGCCGCCAGCCAGCGGAAAAAATCCTCCCGGGCGGCCGGCGTCAGGGCAGGCAGGTGGGCCACCGTGGGGCCGTGGAACGCCATCACCCCCGCCTTGGCCTGGCAGAACAGGAGCAAGGCGGTGAGATCGCTGAACCCCACCAGGCGTTTGGGCCGCTGCCGCAGGAGCCCAGGGTCCAAATGGCGCAGAGTCTTGAAGGAACCGTAGCCGCCCCGGGCGCCGATGACGGCTTTGACCTGGGGGTCATCCCAGGCCGCCAGAAAGGCCCGGGCCCGCTCCCGGTCCGCCGCTTCCCCCCAAGGACGGGTCTGAGTGGCCTCGGGGCCCACCTGCACCCGGTAACCGGCCTCCGTGAGCAGACGCACCCCGTCGGCCAGAAGGCGGCGGTCCACCGGGCTGGCCGGCGCCGCCACCGCCACCAGGTCGCCGGGTTCAGCCGGCGGCGGCCAGAGAGCGACAGGAGCAGGTGCCATGGGTTCCCAACCTCCGAAGCCCTGGCCCTGCCTTTCACGGGGACCAGGGGGACGCGCGGAAACCGGATAAACAAATTTGTGCACCACTTGGTCTAAAAGATAGCTTATAATATCACCGATTTCCACCCGAAGCAGGGAAAACCCGATTCTGGGGAGGCCTTGCATGCACCAAACCTGCCGCTGGAGGCCCTGGCCGATTCCGGGGGCGCCGTTGGCGCTGGCGCTCTGTCTGGGCGCTGCCCTGATGTTTCGCCTGGCCGACCTGGGAGCCCGGAACCTGTGGACCGACGAGGCCTGGTTGGCCCTGGCGGCGCTCAAGGCCGGTCCGGCTGAGGCCCTGGCGGCGGGGCAGTCCACGCCGCCTTGGTATCTCCTGACTGTCTGGGCTCTGGCCCAGGTCTTCGGTAGCGGCGAGGCGGTCCTCCGGTCCCTTTCCCTGATCCTGGGGATGGGCGCGGTCCTGCTCATGTGGCCCCTGGCCCGGCGCCTGGCTCCTGGCGGCGCTGCCTGGCTGGGGCTGGCCGCCGTGGCGGGTTCGCCGGTGCTCGTCTATTTTTCCAAGGAATTGAAGCAATACAGCGGCGACGCCTTTTTTGCAATGCTCCTGGCGTTGCTGGCCGAGCGCTGCCGGGAGCGCCCCACCCGCAGCCGCCTGGCCCTGCTCACGGCGGCGGGGTCGGTGGGCCTGGGCTTCTCCCACCCCCTGGTCTTCATCCTGCCGGTGGTGCTGGCGGTCCTGAGCTTTTCTCTGCCCCGCCCCTGGAGGGGAGGACTGGCTCTGACCGGCCTGCTGTGGGGGGCGGCGTTTCTGGGGTATTATCACTTTTTCTTCAGCCGGCAGGTGGATCCCGGTCTCCTCACGTATTGGGCGCAGGACTTCCCGGACTTCACCGGCGTCGCCGCCTTTTGCACCTGGCTCGGGGGGGCCCTGGCCCGGTATTTTCACTATTTCTTCGGCGATGGGGGGCTGTGGTGGGCGCCCCCCCTGCTCCTGGCGGGTCTGGTCAGCCTTCACCTCCAGGGCCGGCCCCGGCTCTTGCTCTATTGGGCCGGCCCCCTGCTCGTGGCCTTTGTGGCTGCGGCGCTCCACCGCTATCCCTTCATGGGCCATTACAACGGCAGCCGGCTCATGCTGTTTTCCGCTCCCTTTCTTTACCTGGGGGTGGCGGCGGGGGCAGCCACCGGCCTCACCTGGCTGTGGGGCCGGCAGCGCCTTTTGGCGGGCGCCGCGGCGGCGGCGCTGGTGTTGAGTTTGAACCCGGTGGCCGTGGTCCGGGAAAACCTGCACCCCTCCATGAACCGCCGGCAGATCAAACCGTTGGTGGACAGGCTGGCCCGGGAAGCAGGCCCCCGGGATTATGTCTATGTCTATTATTACGCCACCTATCCGGTGAAGTATTATCTCCCCGACTGTCAGGGTCGGGTCGGGTGGGGGAAGTCCTGTGTGGAGAGAGGCCTCATCATCGACGACGATGAGGATGATGAGGATGAAGATCAGTTTCCGGCCCGGGTGTGGCTCATCGCCGCCCACTTCCCCGATGTGGCCCATATGGAACAGTTTGCCGATGAGCTTTTGGGACCCTCATGGCAGCGCACCCGCCAGTTCACCGAACCCGGGGCGGTGCTGATGTGCCTGGAGCGCCGGGCCAAGACCTGGGCTCAGAACCATCCCCGGCCAAGACCGCCTGTATCTTCCGCTCCAGTTCCGCCATCCGAAAAGGCTTCTGAATAACCCCCGAGGCTCCCTGGCGCCGCAGACGCTCCTGCTCCCGGGAAGAAACAAACCCCGAGGCCAGGAGCACCCGGGCCTGGGGATCCAGGGATTGGAGGGCCTGCAGCACTTCGGTGCCGGACAGGCCGGGAAGATGGTAATCCAGGATCACCAGGTCCACCTGCCCTGCCTCGCCATACTGCTGCAGCGCCTCGGGTCCGGTCCGGGCCACCGCCACCCGGTACCCCAACCGCTCCAGCACTTCCCGGGCCAGCCGGCAGATCGCCGGATCATCGTCCACCAGCAGGATGTGGGCCCGGGGGGCGCCTGCTCCGGCTAGGCGCGGCCTGAGGGACATGCCAGTCTGTTCCTTTCTGCACTCATAACCTTAATAGGGCAATGCCTCGGGGCCAGGTCGGTCCGCCCCCCCCTGCTTCCTTATCGGCAGGAAGTTCCCCAATCTTAAGGGCTTGGCGGTGCCGATCAACGATTGCCGGAAGCCGCCCCAGAGCGGCAACCTTCCCGCGCTCGCGGGATCAATCCGGACCCGGGAGGAAGCGCACCTCCCGAACGATGCCGGGCCCCAGGACCCTGGCGATTTCCGCCACCAGCCGGGGCTGGAGAAATTGAAGCTCCTGCATGACAGGGCTGGCCGCCACCGACACCCGGAGCTCGCCCCGCTTCAGGTCCAGCAGCCTGGCCTGGGCCCTGAGGGCCGGCGGCACCACCCGCTCCCAGACCTCCCGGATAAGGTGGCGCTGCTGAAGGATTTGCCAGTCCCCGGGTTTGAGGAGGCCGTTCAGCACCTCCTTCACGGGCACCGGTCGGTTCGTTCCCTGCCGCCTGGACATGCGCGCTCCTGGTAGAGAAGTTGGCGGATGAGGGACCCAGGGTCGTTCCCCGCGGCCACCGTTCCCCCCTCTGCCCACCCCTTTTCGAGGGGAGGGGAGCCTGAGGAGAGGGCGGGGGAGCCAGGCTCTCTCGCCCTCCCCTCAGGCTCTAATCCATGTCCCGCAGCGCTTGGGCGAAACCGGAGGCGGCCCGTTCGATGGTGGCCTCGGGGACGCAGAAGGCCAGGCGGAAGAAGCCTCCCCGGCCAAACCCCCGGCCCGGGACCGCCAGGATGTTTTCCTGCTTCAGGCGCTGCACGAAGGCCAGGTCGTCGCCGCCGGGGGCCTGGGGAAAGAAGTAGAAGGCCCCCTTGGGCATGACGAACTCGTAGCCGGCCTCTTGAAGGATCCGGGCAAGGAGATCCCGGCGCCGGGCATAAGGGGACAGGTCCACCGCCACCCCGGGCAGGGCCGCCACCACCCGCTGCATCAGGGCCGGGGCGTTGACGAACCCCAAGATGCGGTTGGCCAGCACCATGCCGGCGATGAGCTCGTCCTTGTCCTTCGCCGCGGGCGACACCGCCGCGATTCCCAGGCGCTCCCCGGGAATGGAGAGTTCTTTGGAGAAAGAGGTGACCAGGATGGTGTGGGGGTAGGCGGCAAAGATATTGGGCAGGGTGAGATCGTCATAGACTAAGCGGGAGTAGGGTTCGTCGGCAATGAGATAGACGGGCTCCCCCCGTCGTTGCCCGTGCGCCAGCAGGAGGTCCCCCAACTCCCTAAGGGAGGCGGCGTCATACACCTGGCCGGTGGGATTGTTGGGGGAGTTGATGATGACCACCCGGGTCCGGGTTCCCAGGGCGTCGGCCAGACGGTTCAGGTCGAGCCGAAAAGAGGGATCGGTCTCCACCACCCGGGGGACGCCGCCGTGATTGTCGGCGTAGAATAGATACTCCGGGAAAAAGGGGGCGAAGACCAGGACTTCATCCCCGGGATCCAGGAGGGCCTTCAGGGCGACGTTCAGGCCGCCGGCGGCGCCGCAGGTGAGCACCAGGTCGACGGGGCCGAAGGGTTGCCCGTACTGCCGCTGCAATTGGGCCGCCAGGGCCCGGCGGGCAAACAGCAGCCCGGCATTGGGCATGTAACTGTGCAGGCCGGGGGTGCGATCGGCGACTGCCGCCGCCAGGGCCTCTTTGAAGCGGGGTGGCGGCTCCAGGTCAGGATTCCCCAGGGTGAAATCATAGACGTTTTCCGGTCCCAGCCGGGCCTTGAGTTCCGCTCCCTCTTCAAACATGCGCCTGATCCAGGAAGCGCTTTCCATGGACGCCTTAATCTTGCGGGAAACACCCATTGAGTCCTCGAAAGTTGTGAAATCTGGCTTATTAGAGGAGGGGAGCCGGGCTCCCCAGCCCACCCTCAGGTCGATTTCTTCAGCCGGCGGCCGCGGCGCAGGTCCTGGGCGGCCTGGGGCGGCAGTCCGGCGGCCAGGAGGGCTTCGGCGGTGCGCTGCACGTCGTAGTCCACCCGGCGGATTTCCACCTGCAGGTCTATTTGCATGGTAAGCAGGGCCCAACTGGCCCGGTAATCCCCGTCTTTGGGGAAGCCCACGCTTCCGGGGTTGATGAGCCATTTGCCCGCCACTTGGCGCACCAGGGGAAGGTGGGTGTGGCCGGTAAGCAGGGCTTTCTCGACGATGCCCTCCAGCACCGGCCGAAGTTCCGCCTCCCCCAGATGGGGGCGCAGGTATTCCCGGATGTTCCGGGGGCTGCCGTGAGTCAGGAGGATTTCCATGCCGTTGAGCTTCAGGCTGAGGCGGTCCGGAAGGCCCAGGAGGAAATCCCGGGTTGCCGCGGTGACCTGGGTCTGCGTCCAACGGTAAATGTCCCTGGCCAGATCGGTGATGGCGGGATTAAGGTAGGTGGCGATGGGGTCAGGGACGTCGGCGGCCACCGCCAGGTCGTAGTTGCCTGCCACCCCCTGAAGGTTCAGGTCCCTCACCATGGAGACCACTTCGTTGGGAAAAGGGTTGTAGCCCACCAGATCGCCCAGGTGCCAGGTGGCATCCACCCGTTGGGCGGCAATGTCGGCCAGCACCGCCTCGAGGGCGGGGAGATTCCCATGAATGTCGGAAATGATAGCCAATCTCATAGGTTCGAAGCTGTCGCCTCATGCTCCGGCAGGGTCTGGGCCCGGGGGCGGCCTGGTCCTTCCCGGCTCCCCGGCGCCTCAGGCCGGCGGCTTAGGCTCCACCCGGTAGCCGGCGGCCTTGAGGCCAGCTACCACTTCCTCAGCGTGGGCGCCGCTCTTGGTCTCCAAATGGAGTTCCACCCGGGTCAGGTCCAGGGGCAGGTTCTGGGCCATGCGGTCATGAAAGAGGTGCAGGATATTGGCCTGGGTTTCCCCCACCAGGGAGGCCAGGCGGCCCAGGGACCCCGGGCGGTCTGCCAAAACCACCGTCAGGGTGAGGAGGCGTCCCCGAAGGAGGAGGGCCCGCACCAGCACCCGCTCCAGCAACGGGATGTCCATATTGCCGCCGCTCACCACCAGGACCACCCGGCGGCCCAGGTCCCGGCCCGCCAGCGGCCCCAGGAAGGCGGCGGTGGTCACCGCCCCGGCCCCTTCGGCCAGGACCTTTTTGCTCTCCAGGAGCACCAGCACCGCCTGGGCGATGTCCCCTTCACTCACGAGCACCACTTCGTCCAGATGCCGTCGCAGGACCGGAAAGGGGTGCCGCCCGATGAGGGGCACGCGGATGCCGTCCGCCAGAGTCTCCCGGGCCGGCACCGGACTGGGCTGACCCTGGTTGAGGGCCTGGACCAGGGATGGGACCTGGGCGCTTTGCACCCCCAGCACCCGGACCTCCGGCCGCAGGGCCTTCAGGGCCAGGGCCGTGCCCGCGGCCAAACCGCCGCCCCCCACCGGCAGGAGGATGGTGTCAATCCGGGGCAGGTCATCCAGGATTTCCAGGCCCAATGTGCCCTGGCCGGCTATTACCTCCAGGTCATCATAGGGATGGATGAAGACAAAGCCCTCCGCCTCCAGGGCCTTGGCCCGCTCCAACGCCTGGGAGAGGTCGGAACCATAGAGTTCCACCCGGGCGCCATAGCCCTGGGCCGCCAGTTGCTTGGAGAGGGAGGCCCCCTCGGGCATGATGATGACGGCCTCCAGGCCCAGGGTGCCGGCGGCGAAGGCCACCGCCTGGCCGTGGTTGCCGGCCGAGGCGGCCACCACCCGGCGGCCTTCCCCCCGTTCCAGAAGCAGGCTGAGGCGATTCAGGGCCCCCCGGAGTTTAAAGGACCCGGTGGTTTGCAGGTTCTCCAGTTTGAGGTGGACTTCGCCGCCGGAGAGACGGCTCAGCGTCCGGGAATAGACCAGGGGGGTGTGCAGCGCCACCCCCTTGAGCCGCTCCCGGGCTGCCAGAAGGTCGGATACGGTCATGGTGGTTGGGGATCTCGAGGAAGTGGCCACGGATGGTGCCCCAGAACCCTTTCCCGCGCCCTCCATCCCTATTTTATGGTAACAAATTCCTCATTGCGGGTGAGGAGGGAAGGGGGGAGGGCAGGGCTTCCAGACCCCCGGCCCTTCCCCACGGACTCATAGGTACTTACGCCCGTTGGGTCTTGCGCCAGCCCGCGGCCTTGAGGCCCTCGACGTAGGCCAGCCACTCCTCCCGCAGGGTTTTCAGGTAGCGGGGCAGATCCTCCTTGCTGAGGGGCTGAAGACGCTGGTGCAAGGCGGCGTTCACTTCCAGGTCGTGAGGAGAGAAGCCCTGCCAGCTGAGATAGCCTTCGTCGAAAAGAAATTCCGGAGTGACCTCAGCGCGGACGCCCCGCTGTTCCAGCAGGAAACGGGCCCCTTCCAGGTCGTACTCCATGATCCAGCCGCAGTCCTCCACCATGCAGGCCCCATCCCAGGCGACCTGGTGGCGGCATTCCGGACAGTAGAGCCCTACCAGTATCTCCGGCGTGAGGATGTTGTCATAAAAATTCAGATGAGCCGTGTGACGGCCGCACTGACAAGCGCGGCTCTGCTGCATGCACATGGCGGTCCCCCTCTTGCGAAGCTTATCTGTTCTTACTAGTTTTTGGGAGAGAAGACAAGGATTCAGGGAGTTGGGGCAGGTTTGGCGCTTCGGGTCGGAGGTGCGGGCATGGACGTCATGGCGGCCTTATTGGGGAAAGTGCCGGGGAGCTTTTCCCGGGAACTGGGGATCGAAGTGGCCCAAGGACCAATAGAGCGCCAGAAATGGTTTCTGGCGGCCATTCTGTTCGGGGCCCGCATTTCCGGCAGTCTGGCGGCCCGCACCTACCGGGTCTTTGCCCGAGAAGGGGTGGTGACCCCGGCGGCCATCCTGGAGACCGGCTGGGAAGGCCTGGTGGCCCTGCTGGATGCCGGCGGTTATGCCCGCTACGATTTTAAAACCGCCACCAAGCTCCTCACCATCATGGAAACCCTGACCCGGGACTATGGGGGCGACCTGGAGCGCCTGGCTGCCTGCGCCCGGGACCCGGCAGACCTGGAGGGGCGGCTCATTGCCCTGGGAAAGGGCGTGGGTCCGGCCACAGTGAATATCTTTCTCAGGGAGCTGCGGGGAGTGTGGCCCCTGGCCCAGCCGGCCTTGAGCCCTCTGGCCCGGCTGGCAGCGGAGCATCTTAATTTGCTGCCGCCCGGCCTCCATCCTTCAGCGGCCCTGGAGGAGCTCATTCGGCGCTGGCAGGCGGGGCCGGTGCCTGGCGCCTCCTTCGTGGATTTGGAGGCCGCCCTGGTGCGCCTGGGCCGGGACTATTGCCGGAAGGTCCGACCCCGTCCGTGCCCCATGGGCCAGGTGTGCGGCAGGCCTGCCGGCGGAGCGCCTGAGACCGCCCTGGGAAAGCCTGGGTCTTGAGGGCCTCAAGTCTGGGCCCTCCGCGCTCCCCCTTCCGGCAAGCATGGGCGATGGGCAAAAAATGCCGCCCTGGCAAACCAATTATGCCATATTAACAGTGATACCAATATGTTGAATAATTGGCATCAGTTTTGCTTAAGATAACGGCGACACCCTCCAAGGAGAGCACGGTGGAAATTTCGGGTTCTTGCACGTATGACACTTTGGGTTTGTCCGAGGCCGAATTATGGCGGTCGTCGTCGCCGACCACCGCCGGGAAGCCCCACGACCCGGCGGCAGCCACCCCGGCGGAGGATCGGCTGGAGTTGGTGAGGTCCCAAAATCTGGATTCCTTGCACCCGGAACCGGAAGATATGCAGCAGGCCCGGGAGCTTTTGGGGCAGGTGGGCCGCCTCCTGGGAGGCATGGGGAAAGCGGCATTGCGGGAGGTTTATCAGTTTGACCGCCTGCGGGAGCTGTGTTGCCGGCTGCAGGAGTCAAACGGGGTCTGAGAGGCTTGCTGATGCCTGAAGGGTGGGATTTCCCTTATGAAGATTGAAGACCTGCTCCTCCTCCCTTCTCTGGCGCCGGGACCGGTGTCATCCGGTCACCGCCAGGGAGATTTTACCCGGTATCTGAAAGAGGCCCTGGGGGGGGGCCCATCCCCGGCAGCCGGGGGTGCCCCCAGCCTTGGCGCCCCGGGTGAGGTGACGCCGGTGGCCCCGACTCCGGAACGTCTCTCTTCCCTGGTGGAACCTGCCCTGGACCGGCTGGAGGCCTTCGCCCGGGGGCTTGAGAATCCCGGCACCAGTCTCAGGGATCTGGCCCCCTTGGCCCGTGAACTGGAAGAGGACAGCCGACGGCTGGCAGCGTTGTCCCTGACCCACACCGGAGCCTCCCCCCTGCGCCCCCTGTTGGAGGAGGCCGCTGCCCTGGCCTATGTGGAGAGCCTGAAGTTCCAACGCGGGGATTACCTCTAGCGGCGACGGTGCCGTTGGGTTGGGAATGGAAGGCTTGGGCCGGGGATACCGCCTCAAAGACCGGTCTTGATTCTTCAAAACGTTCGCCTGACCGGCGGGGATTATATCCGAATAGGCGGCAGGCCGGGCCAGGCGGCTGCCAGCGGCCCGTGGCGGTGGACGCCTCAGGGACGGGAGAGGCCGCCCCTGGTCACCGGTGTAGGGCTTTCAGAATCGGCTTCCCGGTTAAGGGGAAAGCTCTTCTCTAATATCGGGATGCCATCCGCCAGGCGGCGAATCTCCACCCAAATCTCGCGGGGGGCAACGTCCAGCAGGGCAAAGGTGGCGGGAGCGCCCCGGTCCACCGGGCTTTTCAGGTGTCCGGGATTGAGCCACCAGCCGCTCTCCCGCTTTTCCAGGGCGGGAACATGGGTGTGGCCATAGAGCACCAGGTCAACCTCCCAAGCGGCGTCCTGGGGGTCCGGGTCTTCCGGGCGGTCGTGGCGGTGGCGGGTCTCCGTGTGGGTGAGGAGCAGCCTGACCCCGCCCAGCTCAAGGATGAGGCGGTTGGGAATGCGGGACGAGGCGTACTCCGGGCAAAAGACCCCGGGAACCCCGATGACCTCAAAGCCCTGGGCCTGCAAAAAGCCCAGGTCCCGGTAGTCATCCCCCAGGTGGAGGATGGTGGCAATTTTCATTTCCTTGAGCATTCCAGCCAACCGCTGCATTGCGCCCTGATTGCCGTGGGTGTCGCTCACCAGCGCCACCAGCATGATCAGCCCTCCCTTCCTGGCCGGTCTCGGTACAAGCCGTTTTGCCGCCCGCCGCTTTTTATTATAATAGCAAAATTGATGCCGTTGGCGCTCTGCCAAAGGCCTCCTTGGCGTCTTGCCGGGACGGGGGGCAGGCAGGTCCACCCCGTCGCCCCTCCCCCTTTCGGCGGTGGGGGAAGGCGCCGAGGCAGGTCCCCGGCCTGGATCGGACCTACCTGCACCTATGAGGGGAGCATCCTTGGGGAGGAAGTTCAGGTTGCCGGCCTGTCAGCTCCAAACGGGCAGGCTTTTTCACGGCACTGAAGCTAGCCGCCATACGGGGACCCGGACCGGACAGGGGAGGATTATGCGGGACTGCATTTTTTGCCGCATCGTGACGGGGCGGCAGCCATGCGTCAAGGTACTGGAGACCACCGGGGTATTGGCCTTCCTGGATATTGCCCCGGTGCATTATGGGCACACCCTGGTAATTCCCAAGGAGCACTATCAGAACCTCCTGGACCTGCCCGATCCTTTGTGGCTGGAAATGGGCCAGGTGTGCCGCCGGGTGGCCCAAGCCCTGCAACAGGCCCTCCACGCCCGGGGGTTCAACGTGGGGATGAACAACTTCGACGCCGCCGGCCAGGTGGTCTATCACGCCCACCTGCACGTCATCCCCCGGTTCTTGAGCGACGGGTTGCACTTTTTCCCCCAAGGGGACTATCGGCCCGGAGACATGGAAAAGGTGGGGCGGCAGCTGCGGGAGGCGCTGGCGCGGACAACCGGAGCAGCCGAAGGGGGGTAAAGTTCTCCTGGGAGCGGGCGGGAGGTTAACCCGCGGCCAGGGCCGCGGTCAGGCAGCCTTCCAGAAAACGGCCGGCTTCCGGATTGGCGGGCAGCGGCCGGCCGTCCAGCGCCGCCACCGGCATGAGCCCCATGAGGGAGTTGACGAGCCAGATGCCCTGGGCAGCCGCCAGGTCCTCCGGGCGCAGCGGCACCGCCGCCAGTTCCCGGCCTTGACCGGCCAACTCCCGGGCCAGAGCTGCCAGGGTCACGCCCGGCAGGGCGCTGGGCGCGGCAGGGGTGGCATAGCGGTCTTCCCGGGCTATCACCAGGTTGGTGGCGGCGCCCTCCGAGACGAGGCCGTCAGCCTCCAGCACCAGGGCCTCCCGGGCTCCCTGGTCCAGAGCGTATTGCCGGGCAGCCAGATAGAAGAGATAATTCAGGCTCTTGTGGCGGCCCAGGAAGGTGCTGCGGCGTTCCGGAAAGGTGACCAACGGCCAGCCGGCGGCGTATTCCGCCGGCGGGGGGGGCTGGTAGCGGCGGGCCAGGAGGACCAGAGTAGGCTGTCCCCCGATGGGCAGACCCGGAGCCGGGTCTCGCCCCCGGGTAAAAAGGATTTTCACCGCCGCCAAGCCGGCCAGAAGGCCGTTGGCCGCCAGAAGCCGCTTCAGCCGGTCCTCCCAGGGCAGGTGGTCCGGAAAGGGCAGGCGGAATTCCCGGGCCGAGGCCCTCAGACGTTCCAGGTGGGGAGCCAGCAGTTGCACCCGCCCGTCTTCGGCCCGCAGGGTCTCAAAAAAGCCGTCCCCATAGAGAAAGCCCCGATCCTCCACCGACACCCCGGCCTGGGCCACGGGGATGAGCTCATCGTTGAGCCAACAGAAGGCCTGGGTGGAGTTCATGCCGGCCTGCCCTCTGAACCACAGGGAGCCCCTGACCCGGGTATTTCCTGCTGTGGGGCTGCCTTCCCCTCCAGCAGCCGGAATAAGGTGCGCCCCTTGTGCAGGGTCTCCTCGTATTCGGCCACCGGGTCCGAGTCATAGACCACCCCGCCGCCCACGGCAAAGTGGGCCATACCCCGGGAAACGATGGCGGTCCGGATCGCGACGTTCAGATCCAGGGTGCGGTTCAGGCCCAGATAGCCGATGGCCCCGGTATAGACGTGCCGGACGGCGGGCTCCAGTTCGTCGATGATTTCCATGGCCCGGATCTTGGGGCAGCCGGTAATGGAACCGCCGGGAAAGGCGGCCCGGAGCAGGTCCACATGGCTGCATCCGGCCGCCAGTTGCCCTACCACAATGGATACCAGGTGGTAGACATTCTGGTAGGCCTCCAGGCGTTTGTGCTCTTTGACCTTCACCGTCCGGGGCCGGCAGACCTTGCCCAGATCGTTTCTCAAGAGGTCCACGATCATGGAAAGCTCGGCGTCGTCCTTGGGGCTGGCAGCCAGCTCCCGGCGGTTGGCCTCGTCCTCCGCCGGGTTTTGCCCCCGGGGGCGGGTTCCTTTGATGGGCCGGGTTTCCACATAATCACCCTGCCGGAAGAGAAAGCGCTCCATGGAGGTAGACAGGATCACGAAGTCACGGCAGTTGAGGTACGCAAAAAACGGGGCGGGGTTGAGCGCGAAAAGCCGGAGGAACAGCCCGTAGGGGTCGCCTGCCAGAGGGAAGGAGAACCGCTGGGAGAGGTTGACCTGATAGACGTCGCCTTGGCGGATATATTCCCGGATGCGCCTTACCGCGGCCAGATAGGCCCCCCGGGTGAAATTGCTGTTCAGGGACCCCACCCGGAAGTCGCCGACCAAGCGGGGGCCGGCGGGAAGCGGGGAACCTGGCGGCAGCCGCCGGCCGGACCGGTCCTCCACCACCACTTCCACCTCGGTAAACCGGCCGTCCCACCGATCGTGCACCAGGAGCCGCCGGGGAAAGGCCAGCACCATCTCCGGCAGCCCCAGGTCATCCGCCGCCGTAGTGGGCAGCCGCTCCAAGTGGTTTTTCAGGTCATAGGCGAAAAACCCCAGGCCGCCGGCGGCCAGGGGTGGCAGGGGCGGGGGCCCCGGCAGTTCCAGGGCGCCCATCAGGTCGGCAAGCACCGTAAAGGGATTGGCAGAGAGGAGGGCAGGCTCCGGGTCCAACCCCAGAGAGAGGCGGGGTCCCTTGGCCCTCACCACCAGGAACGGGTCCCAGCCCATGAGGGAGTAGCGGGCACAGTCCAGCCCGCCGCCGCTCAACAGGAGCATGGCGTACGGGCGGTGCCGCAAGGGCAGGAACAGCTCCGCCAGCCCGTCAATCCCCGGCCCGGGGGTGTACGGCCGCATGGCCAGGTCAACGATCCGTCCGAACATTGCTGAAGCATTCTCCATTTAGGAGGCCCAGGCGCCAACGGATGAGGGGCGGCTGCCGGCGGGGTGCCGGGTGCCTTCGCCCGCCATCCCGGGAGGGCGGCGCCTTCGGTCACGTCATCTCCCCAGGCTCAGGAAATTGGCCGCCAGCCAAGCCCCGTGGCTGGTAAGAAAAGATTCCGGGTGAAACTGGACCCCGTGCAGGGGATAGTCCGGATGGCTGCACCCCATGATGACGCCGTCTTCGGTCCAGGCGGTGATCTCAAGCTCAGGACTTGGTGGTGCGGCCATCAGGGAATGGTAGCGGGCCGCCGGGAAAGGAGAGGGAAGCCCCTGAAAAATCCTGGTGCCCCGGTGAAAGACCTGATAGCGCTTACCGTGCACCGGCACCGGCGCCTGGGAGGTGGCTCCTCCAAAAGCTTCGTTGATGGCCTGGTGTCCCAGACAAACCCCCAGAATGGGGATGTCCCGATAGTAGCGGGCGATGACGGCCTTGCTGACGCCGGCCTGGGCCGGCGCCTTGGGGCCGGGGGAGATGCACAGCCAACGGGGTCTCAGGGCGCCCACTTCCTCCACGGTGATGGCGTCGTGGCGAAAGACCCGGATCTCAATGTCGAATTCATAGAAGAGCTGCACCAGGTTGTAGGTAAAGGAGTCGTAATTATCAATCATCACCAGGCACATAAGCCCACCCCTGGAAAAAAAACGGCCACCCAGGGAGCCTGGGTGGCCGCATTGGCCTGAGCATAACTCCAACGTTTTCATACGCCAACCGGGCGCGTTTGTCAAGATAGAGAAAAATGGACGTATACAAGATGGCCGGAGGGAAAATGAAGGAACGCCGCTGGCCTCCCGCGGCCGGGCTTTTCCAGGAGGCCCTCCGCCTTCAGCTCAGGGTGCGGGGCTTGAGACGGATAAAATAGAGAGCGCCGAAAGCAGTATCCGCCAGCCGATGGTTCTGGCCGTCGTAGTGCGCCAGAACGGCGTCCTCGTAATCCTCTCCCGGAGTCAGCTCCACGGCGCGGTCCCAATCGCCGCCGCAGGCCTGCACCATGGCCTGGAGCATGACCGCGCCGCCGTTTCTGGCGGTGGGGTCGTGCGCGTAGTGGGCCCCGCAGGTGGGGCACTCGCCCCCGTCAAATTCATACCAGAGACCGCCCTCCATCTCCTGGGGGCGGGGCACCGGTCGCCGGCAAAAGGGGCAGAGGGCCGGCTGGGTCCGCTCTCGACTCAGGTTCAGCACCGGGATCTCCTTATCGTGGCAAGCTGGATTCCTTGAGGGCGGCGGCAGCAAGAAAACGGCCCAATGCCAAGGAAGTTTTTCTCATTATCCCTAATTTTCTCGGAAGAGGCAAACGATGGCCCGTCGGTATTGACAGGTACGCCTGGGGTGAGTAAATTGGGAACAGCCAATCGTGAAAGGAGAAGGCCACATGGCGGTAACCATCACCTTCAGCGATGCCGAGCAACAGCGCATGGAAGGCATCATCATCGACAAGGACAAGGAAGAGGCCTTGAGGTTCTGTGCCGACCTGCTGGACAAGATCAAGGGGCATCCCGGGCACGCCTGCGGCCCCAAGGTGGTTTGAGGGCTTCCACCGAACCCGCTCAAAAGGGAGGCGAGCATGGCCGACAAACAGATTGTTTTTGAAGACCAGGATCAGATCTACATTGAAGGCATCGTCATCGACAAGGATGGCGACGAAGCCCTGAAATTCCTCACCAAGCTCATGGAGCGCATCAAAGGCGAAGCCGGCCACGCCTGCGGATTTCGGGGCTTTAAGTAGTCCCCTGCCCCACCTGTCCGGACACTGCGCAGGTCCATTGGGGAGGCTGGCCCTGGTGGCTGACACCCATGCCTACCAGGCTGGCCTCCCGGCGTTGTTTGCTTTCTTCGGCGCCCAGGGGATCACCGCCTTGGCCTGTCTGGGCGACTGCCCGCCGGCCGCCTTCCGCCCCTGGCTCGCCGGCCGCCCCAACCGGCGTCTCTACTGGGTGTACGACTTTCATGGCCCGCAGATGCCCGAGGCTACTGCCTGCGGCATGGGGCTGGCCCTCCCTGGCAACGTCTTCATCGCTCACACCCGGGCCTTGGTATGGACCCACTTCAAACATGAGCTGAACGCCTATCTGGCCGCATCGCCCTCGGGCAGGCCCCCCCTCCTGTTCTGCCATGGCCACACCCATGTGCCCAGCCTGACGGATTACCGTCCCCCGGCGCCTCGTCTCCTCTATATCAACGACGCCCTGCGCCCCCAGGCGTTCAAGTCCCGGCGGGCCTGCATCCAACTGGAACCTGACCATGTGTACCTGCTGGTCCCCGGCGCCTTCACCCTGGAGGAAGGCCGCTACCCCACCTTCAGCTTCGCCGTGCTGGATCTGGAGCGATACCGGGTTGCCCTGGTATCCATGCGGGATTTGCGGGAACTGGAGGGGTTGGAGCTGTTTGGGGAAGGGGGCTGAGGAGCGGTGGCCCCCTACCTACTTCCCTCCAGCGCGCTCAATCCGCCGACTCCGGGATGAGGGCCAGCTTCCCGGCTTTGAGTGCCGCCAGGACTAACGCATCGGTGGGGAAGGCCAAGGGCGCCGGGGGCGCCTCCAGGGGGAAGAACTCCGCCCGGTCCAGGTCATCGCCGGGGGTGAGCGTGCCGCCGGTGACGCGGCCGGCGAACCACACCCCCACGGTGAGGCGCTGGGGATCGTGGAAGTTGGAGTGCACCGCCACCACCTCGCCCACCTCCACGATGAGGCCGGTTTCCTCGGCAAACTCCCGAACCGCCGCGTCCCGGATGTCCTCCCCCCACTCCACGTAGCCGCAGGGCAGGCACCAGGCCCCGGCGTACGGTCCGCCTTTTCTGCGGCCCCACAGCACGGCGTCGCGCCGGCGGATGATGACCGCCACCCCGACGGCGGGATTGCGGTAATGGATGCGGCCGCAGGCCCGGCAGACCAGGCGGTGGTGGCCGTTGATCTCCTGGGGCTCCAGAGGCCCGCCGCAACCGGGGCAGAAGCGCGCCTTATCGGGAGTCCGGGGTTGTTCGGAGGACATGCCTGATTTAACCAGGATGGGCCAGAAAAAGCAAAGGCCGAAATTCGGCGGCAGGAGGCGGTGGGATGGTTTTAAAGTTGCAACCTCCGGGAAATTCCATTACATAGTGAAAGATTTCCCCGGGGAGCGGCGCGGCTGTGGGCGGCAAACTGGAACAGGTCAGAAATATCGGCATCATCGCCCATATCGACGCGGGCAAGACCACGCTCACTGAGCGGATTCTCTACTATTCCGGCCGCACCCACAAGATGGGGGAGGTGCACGATGGCGCCGCCACCATGGACTGGATGCCCGAGGAGCAGGAGCGGGGCATCACCATCACTGCGGCGGTGACCACCTGCCAGTGGAAAGGGGTGATGATCAATCTCATCGACACCCCGGGCCACGTGGATTTCACCATCGAGGTGGAGCGGAGCCTGCGGGTCCTGGACGGGGCCATCGGGGTCTTTGACGCCGTGAGCGGGGTGGAGCCCCAGTCTGAGACGGTGTGGCATCAGGCGGACCGCTACCGGGTGCCCAAACTTGCCTTCATCAATAAGATGGACCGCCCCGGGGCCGACTACTGGATGGCGGTGGCCAGTCTCAAGGAAAAACTGGGGGCCCATCCGCTTCCGGTGACCATACCCTGGGGGGAGGAGGACCGCTTTCAGGGGGTATTCAACCTCCTGACCATGAAGGCGCTTCAGTGGCAGGAGGAGACGCTGGGGGCGGTGTTCCACGAGATGGAGATCCCGGCGGACTATCGGGAGGAGGCAGCGGCCCGGCGGGACGCCTTGTTGGAGGCCCTGGCCGAGGCGGACGACGCCTTCATGGAGGCTTACCTGGGGGAGGGGGAGGTCACTGCCGCCGAAATCCAGGCGGCCCTGCACCGGGCTGCCGTGGCCCTGAAGGGGGTGCCGGTCTATGCCGGCGCGGCCCTCAGGAACAAGGGCATTCAGCCGCTGCTGGACGGCATCAAGGACTTTCTCCCCAATCCGCTGGAAGTGCCGCCGGTGCAGGGCCAAAACCCCGCGACCGGCCAGGTGGAGACCCGCCCCACCCAGATCAGCGGGCCCTTGGCGGCCCTGGCCTTTAAGATCCAGATCTTCGGCGGCCAGCGCCTGACCTTTGTGCGCCTCTATTCCGGCAAACTCACCGTGGGTCAGGAAGTGTTCAACCCGGTGAAACAGGTGACGGAAAAAGTCAGCCGCATCCTCAGGATGCACGCCAACAAGCGGGAACCCCTAGAGGAGGCTCAGGCCGGCGGCATCGTGGCCCTGGTGGGGCTGAAACACACCACCACCGGGGACACCCTGTGCCTGCCGGACCGTCCCATCATCCTGGAGCCCATCTCCTCCTACGTGCCGGTCATTTCCCTGGCCATCGAGCCCGAGACCCGGGACGACCAGGAACGCCTGGGTCCGGCCTTGGCCCGGGTGGCGGAAGAGGACCCGAGCTTGACGGTGCACCTCGACGAAGACACCGGTCAGACGCTCCTCTCCGGCATGGGGGAACTCCACCTGGAGGTGGTGCTGCACCGCCTGGAACGGGAATTTAACACGCGCCTCAGGGCCGGGCGGCCCCAGGTGGTGCACCGGGAGACCATTGCCCAGACCGCGGAGGCCGCCAGTCTCTTCGACCGGGAGCTGGCCGGCAAACATCACTTTGCCGAGGTGCGCCTGAGCCTCTCCCCCCGACCTCGGGGGGCCGGCAACACTTTCACCTCGTTTCTGCCGGAGGAGCATCCGGCTGCGGCCGTTGTGGGGGTCATCGAACAGTCTGTCCGGGAGGCCCTGGAGGGCGGGCCGGTCTTCGGTCACCCGGCAGTGGACATCGCCTGCGCCCTCCTGGACGTCCAAATACGGGAAGGGCAGAGCACCGAGATGGCCTTCCGGGTGGCCGCCATGACCGCGGTGAAGCAGGCCATGGCCAGCGCCCAGCCGGTGTTGCTGGAGCCCATCATGCGGGTGGAGATCATCACTCCGGAGGAGTTTACCGGGGAGGTCATCGGCGACTTGCACGCCCGAAAGGGAAAGATCGAACAACTCCTGGCCAAGGGACCGGTGCGCCTCATCACCGGGCAGGCGCCCCTGGCCGCCATGTTCGGCTATGCCACCCACCTGCGCTCCCTTACCCAGGGCCGGGGTACCTTTACATTGCAATTCGACCACTTCGGCAAGGTGGAGAAGTGAGAGATGAGATGGGAGGGGCCAGGGACCTGAGTTCCCGTTCCCCCTCCCTTTCCAACTCGCTTCCCTATTAAGGGATTGAGGGGTGGGGGGCGGGACGGTAAGGGTCTGCGACCGTTAGCTCCTCTCTCCCCACAGCCACAATCGCACAGGAGAACCTTATGGCGGTGGAGCGGACGTTGGCCATGATCAAGCCGGATGCGGTGGGCCGGGGGCTCGCCGGGGAGATTATCCGGCGCATCGAGGCGGCGGGCCTGAACATTCTGGCCATGAAGCGGCTACGGCTGAGCCTGGAGCAGGCCCGGGCCTTTTATGCGGTGCACCGTGAGCGGCCTTTCTTCGACAGCCTGACGATCTTCATGAGCTCCGGGCCCATCGTAGCCCTGGTGCTGGAGGGGGAGAAGGCCATTCAGCGGTGGCGGGACCTCATGGGAGCCACTGACCCCAAAGACGCGGCCGCCGGCACCATCCGCAAGGACCTGGCCCTGGACAAGGAAAAAAACGCGGTGCATGGCTCCGACGGCCCCGCCACCGCCCGGGAAGAGATCCCCTTCTTTTTCAGCGCCCTGGAAATCTGGTAAATGCGCCGTCCGCCCGCCGGCGAATTCGGTCTCATCGCCGACCTGGCCCGGATCTTCGGGCCTCCCCCCCCGGGGGTGGTGCTGGGTATCGGTGACGACTGCGCTGTCCTGGAGACAGGGGGTGAAGATTATCTCCTGTGGACCGTGGACACCCTCCTGGAGGGGGTGCACTTTGATTTGGGCTACACCTCCCTGAGGCAATTGGGGCGAAAGTCCTTGGCGGTCAATCTAAGCGACATTGCGGCCATGGGCGGCATCCCCCAATATGCTCTGCTTTCCCTGGGCTGGCCGCCCAACCGGGATCTGGCCCAGGCCCTTCACATCGGCCAGGGTTTGTCGGAGGTGGCCCGGGAGTTTCAGACCGCCCTTATCGGCGGGGACACGGTGGCCTCCCCGGGGGGGGTGGCCGTTACCGTGGCGGTTCTGGGCCGGGTGCCCAAAGGGGAGCTCTTGACCCGGACGGGGGCCCGGGTGGGGGACGGCATTTATGTAACCGGCCCGCTGGGGGAGTCGGCGGCGGGCTTGGAGGTCCTGCGCCGGCGCCCTTCGTTGCCGGCGGCCTTGACCTCGCCCCTCACGGAGGCGCACCTCGACCCCACGCCCCAGGTGGCGGCCGGTCGCCTTCTGGCGGAGCACCATCTGGCCACCGCGCTCATCGATCTCTCAGACGGGGTGGCCTCGGATTTGGGGCACCTCTGCCGCCTAAGCGGGGTAGGCGCCCGCCTCCAGGAGGCGGCGGTGCCGGTGTCTCCGGAAGTGCGGGCGGTGGCGGCGGCCTTGGGCCTCGACCCCGTGACCCTGGCACTCGCCGGAGGCGAGGATTACGAACTGCTCTTTACTTCGCCTCATCCCCCTGCCACTCTGGAGCGGGCTTTCTCCCAGGCGGGCCTGAGACTGCCGCAAAGGCTGGGATCCGTGGTCCCGGGGGAGGAGGTGGTGCTCACCGGACCTGACGGCGAGCGGATCATCACCGGCGGCGGCTACAACCATTTCCGGCTTGACCTCGGGGAGGCCCCGGGGTAATATGAAGATCAGCAAGGGCAAACAGTTTCAAGGCCATCTTCACCCATGTCTCACATATCCCTGAAGCGTCCTCTCAAGGTCTGCTCCACCTGCCGGCACTGGACCATGAAATACAAAGGCTTCTGTGACCACCTGCAACAGGGCGTGGGGAAGTTCCACATCTGCGCCGGCTGGACGGAGGAAAGCGGCGGCCGGAAGACGGCCCCGCCTGGGGAGACGTCTTCAGAAGCCCGGAAGGGCCAGGGCTGAGTCTGCCCCCCGCCTTCTCACCGGCTGGCCACCTGCCCCACGGTGACGACCGCCTCGTCAGCATGCGTCCGAGGCAAGGCCGCTGCAAATAAATGTTTGACATCCAGGTCGATTTGTTTTACATGGGTTAGCATTAACTTAACAATTCGTTAATATCTCAAAAGAAAGTCAGCGATGCGGTTGGGGGAGGGCCGGTCGCCGGATTAATACCATGAATTTTGGGGATGTGGGAATCTTGTGCCTGGACCGGGAAATCCAGGAGGAATGCCAGAATTGCCTGTGGCGGGAATGGGATGCCCTGAAGGGCAGCTGCCGCAACGGCCACAGTCCCATCTGTTTCATCTATCGGCAAAAGCTTTTTTTGGCCGATGCCGGTCACGCCGTGACGTTGCCGTTTCCAGCAAAGCCGAAGGGTTCCTTCTGAAGCGCCGGCTGAGCAGGTCGGCGTGGCGCAGGGGCAGGGGCAGCCGGTAACGGGTGACGCAGCCCAAAACGATGTTCCGGCAATCCTCCAGGCTCACCAGGTGGCCGGGGGAGACATAGAGGGGCTTCCTGCCGGGTTGCGTTCTGAGCAGCATGCCCACCTCCCGCCCGGCGAACCTGAGGGGGCTGGAGCTCCCGGCGGCCCGCCCCGGTTCGCCTCCCTCACCCACCAAACGGCTCTTGGCCACCCCGATCACCGGCAATCCCAGAAGCAGACCCAGGTGCGAGGCCAGACCCAGCCCCCGGGGGTGGGCGATGCCCTGGCCGTCGGCCAGCACCAGGTCGGGGCGGCGGGGGAGATTGCCCAGGGCTTTGAGGAGAACGGGAGTCTCCCGGAAACTCAGGAGCCCGGGGATATAGGGAAAAAGGCAGGGACCCCGGGCTCCGGCCTCCCCCGCCGCCTTCAGATCCGGGAAGGTGTAGAGGGCTGCGGCTCCGAAGACCTGCCCCGTCTTGTGGTCGTAGGCGGCATCCACTCCGGCTACCCACCCTGGCGGAGCCCCCAGCGGGGCCAGCACCACCAGACGGCGCCAGAGTTCCTGCCAGACCACGGCTTCCCGGTAGGTGGCGGGCCAGGGGCTGAGGTCCGGCACAGGTCCTCCTTGGCGTTGGGCACCGAAAGCTCCCCCTTCCGGGAAGGGAAGAGCCCACCCGACTGGCTCCCCGCTCTGGCAGGTCCGGCGGTTAAGGTTCCCGCCACACCTTTTGGCTGTGGCGGATCTTTTTTCTCACCGTCGCCCAGGTCTCCCCCACCAGGAAGGATTCCGGCCAGCGGGCGGCAAGCCGGCGGAAGAGCGCCCAGGGCAGGGCGAAGCTCAGTTCATCGGGGCGGTGATATTTGCGGGCCGAAGGATCAAAGCCCCCCAACACCGCCTTGAGCTGCCCCTGGCCGAGAAATTTCAGGGGCCAGGTGAGCACCTGGGAGCAGTCCGCCCCGAAAGGCGCCACCACTGCCTGAAAATCCCCGGTAACGAAGCTGGTCAGCATGTGCAGGCCGGTGATGACCTCGGGGCGGGCAAAGAAAATGACCACTTCCGGCTCGTGGCCGGCGGTGAAGCGGCTTAAGGGCTGGAAGACGCAGAACCGCGCCGGCGCCGGCCGGGGATCGATGGCGGCGAAGAAGCGGCGGCAGTCCTCCGGCGAGGCCAGGTAGCGTTCCCCCTCCATCACCCCGGGAAGGCCGGTGGAGACGTAGTGGGCGATGAAGTCCAGCTGGGGTTTCAAAAAACCCAGATAAAACGCGCCCCCCAGGCAGCCGAACCGCTCCCGGTCGAAGCAGGCCGGGCGGCCCTGGCGCCGGGCCCGCCAGACCAGCCCCATGACGCAGGCGAAATGGGCGAAGACCCCGCCGAAATCCACTTCTCTCCGGGCCTCCTCCTCAGCCGTGGGCAACTTTCCCGGGGTGGGGGCGAGGCCGGCTTCCGGCTCGGCGTCAGTGTAATAGACCCCCAGGGGCTCCTCCCGATACTCCAGCGCCTCCAGCAAACCGGCAACGTCCACCTGAACCTCCCCTGTGCAGTTGGCAATGTCCGGAAAATGAGCCAGTCCCCTCCCGCCGGGCGGCTCCATCAGGCCGGGCGCCCCAATTCGGCGCTGTAGAGCAGGGCGCCGTCCCGCCGCACCAGGCGATCTCCCTGCCATTCCAGGATCCAGCCGCTCTCCCCTTTGCCGCCGAAGGGAAGGCGCAGGGGTGTGAACAGGAACTGGGGATTGTCGAACACCATGCCGAAGGCCTGCCCCAGCTGCTCCCGGGCTCCCGCCGGCGGGGTGCCGAAAAACACGGTGAGCATGGGGTAGCGGCTGGCCAGCACCCGGGTCACGGCCTCCTGATCGCTGGCCACCGGGGTCAGGGTCAGCAAGGGACCGAACAGCTCCATGTCCGGGGGATCGGCGGTTTCCAGGACAAACGGACCCTGGAAGAGGCCGTCCCGGCGGGGGGATACCAGGGACGGGGCCCCGGCCAGCGCCGCCAGGGCCCGCTCCAGCAAGGCTTGGGTCCGGGCGACCCGTAGGGGGCCGATCCAGGTTTCCGGGTCCGCCGGCTCCCCCACCTTGATGGCGGCCAGTTCCACCAGGAGGCGTTCCTTGACGGCGGCAAAGATCTCCCGGTGAATATAGGCCCGCTTGGGGCAGGTGCAATATTGCCCGCCGTTCAGGAAGGCCCGGCGCGCCAGAAAGCGCACCGCCGGTGCTATCGGGGCATCCCGAAACAGGAGCACCGGCGGCAACCCGCTGGGGCCGGCAAAAAAGAGTTTGTCAAAGGACCCGATGGCCCTGGCGTAAAATGCCCCCACCTCGCCGCCGCCGGAGATGAACAGGACTCGCACCCCAGGATCCTCCACCGCCTGACGCCCGAAGTCCCGGTTATCCATCCCGGTGACCGCCTCAATCTCCGGAAACGGCGCGGTGATCTCCCCCAACAGACGGGCCAGGCGGGGCGTCTGGGAAGAGCAGGAAAAGCGGAAGCGGTTGCCGGCCAAGAGGGCGGCGCCCCCCACCCGGGCCAACATCACGGGGACGGCGTCGTAGGGAAAAATGGCCGCCACCACCCCATAGGGAGACTTGCCGGCCACCTGGGAGACCTCTTCGTCCATGGTGCGCAGATGCTGCACCGCCAGATCCACCTCGAGGCCTCCCAGCCAGTGGGGGGTGCCGATGTCCTCCCCCGCGGCTTGGGCCACCTCCTCCCGGCGCTCAGCCAGTCGGTGGGCCAACCGGGTGAGGCGCTCAAGTCTGGCCGTCACCTTCTCCAGCATATCCCTTCTTTAACCTTAGCATACTCTCCGGGGATTGGCCATCTCCCCACCGGACCCCGGGGGATCAATAAAAGGTCCACGGGAGAAGATGGAGGGGGCGTGATGGTGCCTGACTCCCAAAACGCCGGCTCCGGAGATCTGAAGCCATCCCCCGCAGGATTGCCTCTGGGTCCCTTTTCCGGTAGGCTTGATGAAGGGGAGAAAAAACATCTGGGGCAGGAGGAGCGGCCCATGCAACTGACGCCCAAAGAAGCCGCCTCGGTTCGGAAGAAAATCAAAGAAAAATACGCCCGGGTGGCGGCTGCGGCCGACGGCTGCTTTCGCTATCCCACCGGCGCGGCGGGGTTGAGGGGGCTGGGATACCCGGTGGAGGATTGGCAGGATCTTCCGGCGGAATTGGTGGCCTCGTATTGCGGGGTGGCCAATCCCTTTGCCCTGGGGCCGCTGCCTGCAGGGGCGGCGGTGCTGGATGTGGGCTGCGGCGCCGGGCTGGACGCTCTGGTGGCCGCCCGGCAGGTGGGGGGCCGCGGCCGGGTGGCGGGATGCGACCTCACCTTTGCCATGGTCAGAAAGGCGCCGGCATCTGCCGCCAGCGTGGGCCTGGAGCACACCACGTTTCTTCTAGCCGATGCCGAGGCCCTGCCGTTTGCCGATAGCCGGTTCGATGCAGTCCTCAGCAACGGCGCCCTCAATCTCACGCTGAACAAGGTCAGGGCGTTGGCCGAGATCTTCCGGGTGCTCAAGCCGGGCGGCCAGGCCAGGCTGGCGGATATGGTACTGATCGCCGAACTGCCCCCGGAGCGCCGGGACCGCCTGGACAACTAATACCAATGAATCGGCGGCGCCATGCCGGGGGTGGCGCTCCTGGCCATCATGGGGCAGGTGGGGTTCGTTAAGGCCAGTCTGGCAGGCTTAAGCAGCTACCAGAGCTCGCCTTACACCGGGGGGGCCTTGTTCACGGCCAGGAAACCGGGGTTATTACAGAGATGAAGGTGGCATGGGGCTGATGATGATCTGAGGGTGGATCAACGCCGACGGCCCCTACCCCCATTTTCAATCTCCCTCTCCCAACCCCTTGAAGTGAGCCGGGAGGGGATCGCCTTGAAGTTGTGCTCCCCTAGTCCTCCCCTCACGTTACCCATTGTTGCGCTCCGAGTACTAGCCTCCTCCGCCAGGGGAGGAGGATAATCATTGGGCAACGCGGTAGATATCCGGGACACCAGCCGGCGTCCAAACAGCCGCGGGGTCCGCCTGCGTGGGGGGCCTTAAGGGATCAGCCGCGGCCCTCAGCCCCCGGCTCTTACCGCCCCCCCGGGCCCATTCCCCGGCTGGCGGAGCCGTCATAGAGAGGACTGACCCCGCTTCGGGGGGTAGTCCCCGGGCGGGGCGGCGGGGCGGGCCCCGGTTGGGGGCGCAACGGTTCCGAAGGCTTAAGCTGCCGGGGGGCTGCCGGCCGCTCGGCTGGCACGGGCTGCTGCCGTGGTTGCAACTGACGCGGCTGCCCCCGGGGAACCGGGAGGCGTTCCGGGGACGGCTGGACCTGCGGGACTTGCGCCTGGGGGGCCGGTTTGACTCGTTCCGCCGGCAGCCCGGGGGCCGGTTCCCTAAGCGGCGGCGCCTCCCCTCCCCGGGTGACGGGACGTCCCTCCTGATCCACCTCGATCATGCGAGCTCCCCGGCGGCGGCCCGGCTCTACCGCCGGCGCTCCGGCAGCAGGCGGGGGTGTGGGCGGGGCGGCTCCCTTGCCAACCTCCCCGGGCTTGTCCGGGGCGGGAGGCGCCGGCGCCGGCGGAACCGTGGCTTCCAGCTTGGGGTTTACCGCCTGGGGGGGCAGGACGCCGCCTTTCACCCCCTTCAGCGCCTCGGGTCCGGCCCCGGCGGAGGGCGGTACGGTAATCGCCTTGGGAATTTCGGCTTTGAGGGGCGGCACGCTTCGGGGGAGCGGCGCCGCAGTTGGTTTGAGCAGGTCCTTTTCCGCCAGTCGCCGGTCCGTTGCCGGCTCCACGTTAAGGGGCCGTCCCTGGAGTATGGGCTCAGGGACCAGTTCCCTGAAATGGGGATACCGCTCCAGCACCGTGGAGGGCGGCGTGAGGTTTTTAAGGTCGGCAATCTTGAAGGTTCTGGCGAAGGTTTCGATTTCCGCCAGCTTCAGGGGCGTTACCTGGGACAGGAAGGCAAAGCTCGGGCCATAAGCATAATAACCTCGGTGCACGGAGCCGAGGGAACAGTAATTCGTCAGAAACTGCGTCTGGGGGAAGGCCAGCCGGTACACGGTAAAAGGCGCGAGGCAGCCGCAGTGGTAATAGGCGTAGGCGGGGATGAACGGCTGCCCGAAACCCAGAAAGAAATGGGAAGCGGGGCAAAGAATCCAGAAAAAGTGGGTCAGGAGTCGGTCCAGCGGCGCCCAGGCGGTGAGGAAGGCGCCGCCGGCAAAGGCCGGTGGCGGCGTATAGAAAGGAGGCGGTATGGGTGCCCAGCCGATATAATTGGGACTGGTGCGCCACACCGCGGTGGAAGGGTACCAGGTGCGTCCCGGGCACCACACCCAGCCGAAGTCCAGGGTGGGCATCCAGTTGCCGTAATGGTAGGTGGCCCACCCCCAGGGTTCGGCAGATTCAAAGACCCAGCCCATCTCCGTGGGCACCCAGCGGCCGTCCAGGTAGGGACGCCAGTCCCGGGAGACCTGCTGAGGATACCACACCGGGCCGTAGTCGCCATAGACCACCCATTTGCCATGGGGAGCCAGGGCCTCATAAAAGATGGCGGCGTTGTCCCGCGCATCCGGTCCCTGAGCCGTGACTGCGGGGCTCCAGGAAACGATCAGCCAAAGGGCAAGCAACCCGGCCCGGATTGCCAAGGAGCGGTTTTGCATCATAACCTGTCCCTCACGCGGCGGTGAGGTCCGGCTCGGCGTCTTCAGGAGCCGGTGGCCCACCGCCCGGGCAAATTCGATGGAGGAAGGCGGCCAGGAACGGGACGCCAGCCCCGGTCGCCGCCGGAGCCGGCGCCGACCGGGCTATTTCTTGCCGGTAATCTCTTCCACCTCTTCCTGTCCGTGCTTCAGCTCTTCGGCCTGCTCGGTGTCCAATCTGAGGAGCAGGGCTTGAAATTCGCCCACGTGGGTCTTCTCCTCCTTGGCCACGTCCAAGAGCACCGCCCGGATATCGGGGTTGGTGGCCAGCGCGGCGAGCTGTTCATACAGACTGACGGCATCCAATTCGGCGATAATGGCGGCCCGCAGAATTTCCTTGTCCCGATTGTCAGGGCTCACCTTGGAAAGATCGATGGGAATCTGGGACAGCATGGGACCCTCCTGATGATTTTCGTTGGCCTGGTTACAGGCTTTGCATTAAAAATAAAAATGGGCAATCAAAAAGAAAAGCCCACCTGGAATTTTTCCTCAAGGCCGGGTCGCCGGATTTCACCCAGCCGAGGGTTATACGTGATAAAGGAAGGAATGGTCATGGAGTGTTCCCAGGCCAGCGGCCGCCTGTCCGCCTATCTGGACGGGGAGATTGCGGCCGCGGAACGAGGGGCCATTGAGCAACATGTGCGGGCCTGCCCGGCTTGCGAAGCGGAGCTGGCAGCCCTGCGTCGTCTCCAGGAGGCCTTGGATGCTCTGACGGTGCCGGCCCCGGCGGGACTGTCGCTACGGGTGCACCAGCGGCTTCACCCGCGGCGGGCCGTCTGGTGGCAGGCGATGTCCCTGGCGGCTTCCCTGGTCCTGGGGATGCTCTTCGGCGGCGGCATCACCAAATACCTCTATCCTAGGGCCTCCGGCAACGGCACCGAACTGGCGGCCCTGGAGGAGGTCCTGCAGGATTTTCCCCCGGGCTCCCTGGGGGGGAATCTTTACTCCCATCAGGAAGATGAGGACGGGAGCGCATGAAGCGGGACTGGCTGCTTTACCTGGTGGTTTTCAGCCTGGCTTTGAACGCCGGAATCATCGGCGTCTTTGCCTACCTCAGGTACCAGGACCGCCAAGCGGCATCCTTCCGGGAAGATCCCCCTCCTCCTCCCATGCGGGAGCTGTTTCGGCGGCTCAACCTCAAGCCGGAGCAACGCCAGACCTTTCGCAGGTTTGGGGACGAGCACCGGCAACGACTTCGGGAAATGCGCCAGGAGCTCATGACCAGGCGCCAGGAATTGATCGGCCTCATGAAGGCGGACCCCCTGCCATCCTGGCCCGTCTTACAGGCCAAGGTCCGGGAAATCAGCGCCGTCCAGGGACGGTTGGAGGAGGAGGTGGTGCAGCACCTGCTGAAGCTGCAACAGCATTTGGATCAGGAGCAACGGGTCGCCATGACCGCCTTCATGGAGCGGCGCCTGGCCGAGTTCCAGACCGGGCGGGGTCGGGGATGGAAAGGCCGGCGGGGTGGATCGAGGCCCCCGGGGGGGCCTGAGTGTCCGTCTCCGCCACCGGATCGGTAGCCGACGAGCAATGGAGCGGGGCTCAAAGGGGGCTTCCCGGGGGGTGCCCCGCCCGCCAATTTCAGCGGCCCGATCCAGGAGGGAGCCAAGGCCCCCTCCCCAAGGTGCCCAACCTCTGGACGTTCAGCAGGTGTCGCAACTGCCGCCGCTGCAAGAGCAGCCCATGGCCTGCTGGGTGGGCTCGTCCGTAACGCCCACCAGCTTGAGCCGGAAATGCAGGGTCTTGCCGGCCAGCGGATGATTGAAATCCACCGTAAACGTCTCCGGACCCAGGGCCAGAACCTGGCCCTGGATGGGGCCGCTGGGGCTGCGGAACCATAGGGCCTGGCCCACCTCCACCTTGTCATCCCCCAAGATGCTCACCGGAAAGTCCCGCTTGAGGTCGTTCCGTACCTCGCCATAGGCCTGCTCCGCCGGAATGGTAATCTGGCGCTCGTCATTGAGCTGCATCTTGCAAATGGCATCCTCAAAACCAGGGATGACCTGGCCTTTGCCGGTCTGAAATTCCAAGGGCTGGCGGCCTTCGGAAGAATCAAATTGCGTGCCGTCATCCAGGGTGCCGGTATAGTGCACCTGGACGTACTGTCCTTGTTTCACAGTGGTCATGCGCTTCTCCTTTGCAACGGGGTTGGAACAGGCCAGGGACGGGAAACCTTCCTGGTGACGGGCATCGCACCGGGTTGGGGCAATCCGGCCACGGTCTGGTGCCGTATAAACCTTGGCGGAAGTGCATGGGAATCGAACCCACCCGCCGCCTTCCTCAGACAGCACACCGGATTTGAAGTCCGGGGGCCCCACCAGTGAGCCTGGCACTTCCGCACCTCATAATGTATCATGATGCCGACAGTTTGCAAGGACCGGGGGTTAAAATTTTTTGACTCTCTTCTCAAGTTCGAGTGGGTTTTCGAGTAAGTTTCGAGTAGGTATCGAGGGAGCATTGAGTAGGTCGCCTTCTAACAGCCTCATGGTATCCCGGAACCGCGGGTCAATGGAGTCGGCGATGATGGAGGAATCGGCTGAGTGGGAACCTCCAATCTCTCTCGGTGTTTTTCCATTTCCCGACGAGCCGTTTTCTTGTCCTGGAACCCGTATTTGCCGTAACGCTGGCCCAGGTGTTGAAACTGGTAACTCCAGAGTCCGCTCTTGGGGTCCTTCCATAATGGCATAGATGTCTTCCCTTCGAAAACGCAACGCCCGAATCCCAGCAGGGTAAAATCCTCCCAAACGGCGGACATTGGCGGAGATGGTGCGAAGAAACGGTTGCCAAAGGCTTTCCACTTCTTCTGAGGTGGATCCGGTTTTCTTGGACACGGGATTGGGAGATAATCAGTGACCCAGGAGGACCGGAATATGGCAAATGATGAGGGTGGAGACCAGGTAAGGGGTGAGGTTGGCCCAGGGGGGACGGAGGGAGGCCGTAGGCCGACCGGAGTCCCCTCTGGGGAGGTTGGGGTGGGGCCATTGGCCCAAGGGCAGCGCTGGACGGCGTCCAAAAAACGGGAGGTGGTGCTGCGCATCTTCCGGGGCGAACCCCTGGAGATGCTTTCCCGGGAGTTGGGCCTGGAGCTTTATCGCCTGGAAAAATGGCGGGACGCCCCCCTGGCGGGCATGGAAGAGGCCCTCAAGGCCCGAAACGGCGACCCCCTCCAGGCCGAGTTGGGCAACGCCATGAAGCGCCTGGGTGAGTTGACCATGGAAAACGAGTTGTTGTGGGCCCGGGTGAGGCGTCCCGGCCCTTTAGCCCAAAGGAGGTCGAAGAAATGAGCTGCACGGCCTCCGCGACTACCGCCAGACCTTACGGCGTCCAGCGGGTCTGCCGGACCTGGGAGCAGCCCCGCTCTTCTTACTACGCCTCCCGTGGCGGCTCGGGGTCGCACCTGCGCCTGGCCCCGGCTGGCAAACGGAGTCCAAAGACCGCCCTCTCGGATGACCGACTCCTGGAACTGATCCGGGCGGACCTGGCGGCCTCACCATTTCAGGGCGAGGGACACCGGAAGGACTGGGCTCAGCTCCGGGTCCGGGACGGGGTCAAGGTAGGCCGCCGCCGGGTACTCCGCCTCATGCGGGAGAACCATCTTCTCTCCACTTATCGGGGCCGGCGCGGCAATTCCCGTCTCCAACAGGGGGGGATCATCACCCGAGCCCCCAACCTCATGTGGGGCTCCGACGGCGCCAGAGTCTTCACCGTGGAAGAAGGCTGGGGTTGGCTCTTCGTGGCGGTGGAGCACTGGAACGCCGAGTGCGTGGGCTGGCACCTCTGCAAGCAGGGCACCCGCTTCGCCGCCCTGGAGCCCGTTTCCCAGGGCCTGATGGCCACTGTGGGTTCAGTGACTGCGGACGCCGGCCGGGGTCTGGCCCTGCGGATGGACCACGGCACCCAGTACCTGTCGGATCATTACCTTAACCAGCTGAAGCACTGGGGGATCAGCCCCAGCTTCGCCTTTACCGAACAACCACAGACCAATGGCGTGGCCGAACGCTTTATCCGGACCATCAAAGAACAGGTCATCCATGGCCGGGTCTTTCAGAACCTTGAGGAGGTGAGGACGGCCATCAGACGCTTCGTGGACACCTACAACCGCTAGTGGCTGGAAAAAAAAACGGCTTCAAAAGCCCATGGCAGGCCAGGGCGGAATGGCTCGCCCAGGTCTCACCCGCCAAGGCAGCTTAAAAAAAACTTGTGTCCAAAAAACCGGATGCGGTACATGGACTTCTATCCGACGAGCGCTGTGCTGCCTACGAATCCATTTGGTCGCATTCTTACTGGGGATGAAGCCTACAAAGACAGACCCCATACCGGACTTCCCTGGCCGCCTGAGACACGGGTTCAAGGTGGGGAGCCTATAAAAAGGTGTCCTATATCCATTGTGTGGCGAGCTCTGGTGGAAGCTGGAGACCGCATGGTCCGCTGGGACACTGGGCGAGGAGTTTCCTTTTCTTTGGCCCGCATCCTTGCGAAACATGTTGAAGGATTATTGAAAGTAAATCCACTCATAGTCCCCTTCCTGACTGGAACCGCAGAAGGCGAATCTTCCGCTGTGGTGGTGGCCATCCCCAATCATTTAGATGAGTTTGGACAGGATATTTTTCTGAGAGAGATTGCCAGAACAGGATTTCGCAATGCTCTTCTCGTCTGGCGTCCAGTGGCCGCTGCACTTTCCTGGTTAGATAAAGTTGAAGGCGATTTCCCTATACGCATGAACGAAAATGATCATATTCATGTGATTTATCTCGGTCTCGATGCGATAGAAGTTACTACCTTTAAGCTGCGGGTGAAATTGCACAACAATCAGTATTATGTTTTCCCCCTCCGAGATCGGCCAAAAGGCATCTTGCCCATAACTGGCGTGGACTGGGCAGGTAGGCTAATTGAAGAACGATTCCCAGAGATCGACGCAGGGGCTTTTTGGCAAGCATTCATTCAGTTTCCTGAAATTTGGCAAGCCTTGGCCGGAAGATCATGGAATTTAAGTGATCTTCCCCGGCCCTGGTACCGAAATGGCGAGTGGTCGCTTTGGAGCCCTGACCCAGACCTTAGGAAGGATATTTATGAAACCAAGGTGACTGATTGCAATACTTTACGGGAAATTCTAAAGAGATCATGCCAGATAGACTCCCATACAGAGCCCCAATCTCTTTCCATTAGAGATTCCTTACAAAGAGAAGTCCACCGAATTGCCCAACTTCATCCCGGAGGTCGGCTCAGGGGGATGATCATTTGCGGGCCACTCGCCCAAAACACCATCCCTCCTTGGCTCTCTTCCGATCTGGAATTGCTTTCCTCACGTGGGCTTGATATCGAGGGAAATCTTAATGAGCCAGAGGCTGGCCGTCTGTGGCTAAGCACGGAATGTGAAGACCCAATCGCAGAAGGGGCATCTATTTATGGCCAGAGAATAGCAACTGGGATCCCATCCTATTTAGATACTATGCCACAGCTATCAATTCTTGCTCAGGCAAGCGGCCGTTATACCTGGGTCCCTTTACTGAACGCTCAGGAGGTTTGGGGAGGAGAGGAGCAAAGAGACACAATAGAAAGAAAATTCCTGCTCGACGGGGGCAAACGGAAACTTTTTGTCTATCTTTTCAGAGGGCCCGTTGATGGCGCACCGATTGATCCACCAAGTCTCCCTGACCTTACGAAAATTCCATCAGATGACCTCTCCCCTTGCAAGGCACGCCTCATACGGGAAGTTATCCGGAGGCTTGGGAGCATGGAGGCTGTTAATAATCAAAATTTTTTCCAAAGAGACAATGGAGAAGCCAAATATGGTCGAGCCTTTGCTGCCGCTCTATTCATGCCAACTCACCAAGGAGGTTATGAACCTTTGGAATCAAATATGCCTCCAACCCAGCTTCGTCGCGCTGGGTTCGATTTTCCTTCCGCGCCGGTGAGGGACACGGTGTTGGATATTGACGTGAGAATCCGACCTGCAAGTGGTTTGGCAAAGATAGAAATTTTACCTGAAGATGATTCCTTTCTTCAGGGCGAAAAGGTTCGGCTGAATTATTCCACTATGAAACCTGCCTCTGGGCTTCCGCCGCGGGGACGTGGCTGGCCTAGGATTGAGGAGATTGTTGTTGAACCTGACGATGGCCGTCTTATTGCAGAAAAAAAAATAGTTGAAATGTTTGAAAGAACGTCAACGACCGCTCTGAATTAAGTTCAAGTGCTAGATATGGTTCGTAATCTGATAGCAGCTAACATCTCCCATTGGGAACCTATTACAAATCGATATATTTATTTCAAGGCCATAGACAAAGATGGAAAATCTTGTACCCAGTTGGGGAATGAGATTCTCCAACGTATAGCCTCGAAGTTTAAAACAGATTTTCAACAACTTCAATTGCAGCGACATGTACCTCTTCTAAACAAGGTGTTAGCGAGAACCGCTTGGCTTTACGCCCTTACACCTAATAATGTTGTGGCTCATATAAGGAATATTTTACAGGCTGGCAATAATGCTCAAGGATGGAGATCAGCAGTGGAAGCAGCAGGCCGAGCATTTATTAAAGTGGAGGACTTTCGAATTCTCTTCCAAGCAATTGCACGTCGAGCTGAAAGCGATCCTTTTGATTTAAAAACATTTCCGATCAATTCTGCCCTGGCAATTTGCAACGTATTAATGCTAAGAAGGGATGGAGAAAGAGGACTTGATCGAGACAAAGCGAAGCTTTTCGCCAATCGTGCTCTTCAAAGACTGAAGAATCAGGAAAACACCCGTAATTTCAAAATGCTATATTTTCAACTGATTAGGCTTCTGCTCTACCTCCTTCGTTATCGTAAAATTGACCCAGGGTGCTTTTCCCCTGATGACCCACAAAGCATTTCTGTATTCGAAAAGGCCAAAGAGAGCATGGAGGTCGCGAAAAATTGTTTACCGCGGCATACCCCCAGGGTTGGACAGATTCAAAAAATTATTGAAGGATTTGATAGGTACTTGCACTACGAAGGAACCGAGGACGTAATTTCTGTTCTTAGAGATTTTGCGGAAAGTGATACGTAGCAGTAGTTATTCAAGGAAAAATATTCGGCTATGGGTGGTTTGCTGACCAGACAATGAGCGATTTGAATCAGATTGGTCACCCTAATTCGGCAACTCCCAAGGCGCCAGACGGTGCGTGCTTGCCCTACCTGAATATTTGGGTGCCAACTTGCTGAACATGCTTTGCCCAGACCTGCGATATCAAGACGGGGGTGGATATAATGGCCATTAAAGAACTGTTCCAAAGAGCTTCGAGAATAATTGAGGAAGAATGCCGGCACAACCGTAATGAAGATCTAAACCGGCAGTGGGAAATCATTAGGACAAGGAATATCCCCAGACTCACACAGGAGACCGATATTCTCCACAACCTTATAGTTCAAGCAGCCAGTTATAGCGTGGTCCGCAAATACTTTCAGGTTTTTTATCCCGAAGATATCTACCGGTTCGATCTCCATTTCTCATCGAGATTTTTTCCCCCCGCATAAAGCCGAAATACGATCATAAGGGCTGGACCGACATAGTCCTCTCCTGGGGAAACCAGCTTTTAAATGAACTCGGCATAGCACGACAAGGTGGCTTAAAAGGCTTGTCTCCAACCTGAAGGCGGAAAAAACCAATGACCTCGAAGACCTCAATCCTCTCAAGCCTCGACCGAGGATCGTGCTGGCCATGGCCACGGCCTTGCCGGTGGTAAAAAGAGAGATATTGAACAACATTGCGGAATTTTACATAAGGTGTGATGCGGTCTCAACCCGTCATCGGGGGAAGGCCTTCGACTATGTGGCAGAGTTTTCCAGGAATATTGAAATGATGGGGACCGGGCTGGTGTGCAACTTTTTCAAGGAGTTGGGCCTCACTTATTACGTCAAGGTCGATGTGCATGTTAAGGATTTTTGGGGAAGCATGACTCTCCAGAAGTTGAGCGAAAAGAGGCAGTTCATCCTGAGTTGGCTCCTCGCCGCAGAAGCCGGAATGGAACCCCTTTTCCTGGAAAAAATTTTCTACGTGGGGGGAAAATATGCAAAGGCCAGAATGAAGACTTTAATCCATCATTATAGCAGCGAATATTCTCTAACCATCGGACGTCTCCTCAATCAGTTAGATGATTTTATGCGCTGATCGAAGACAAGGAGCCAAAGCCGTGGCCATTATGCAACCGGCGAATCTCGATGAGGTAGAGAAGCCAACCACAGGGGAGGTTAGGGTCTTTCAATTCCTCAAGGAAGCAGCCAGACCTCACCAAGATTATCTGTGCTGGTACCGGCCCCTTTTGGGAACCGAGGGGCGGGAGCCGGACTTCATCTTATTTGGACAATCCTTAGGGCTTCTTATTTTTGAAGTGAAAGACTGGGCTTTGCACCAGATAATTGAAGCCGGTCCTACCCGATTTCTCCTGAGAAAGCGGGGAGAGGAGTCGCTGGAACAAAACCCGGACCGACAGGCAAAAAGCTACGTCAATATCCTGCTCGAAAAATTAAGATCAGTCCCTGGATTATCCTCAGCCCGCGGCGAAGTCAAGGTTCCCATTGGACGCATGGTAGTATTTCCCCACATCGGCCGACTGGAATATCTCGATAGTGGTCTGCAAGAAACTATACCGGTAGAAAGAGTTTTGTTCCGGGAAGACCTTGATTTTTCTGGTGACATCGTTTGCAATGGGACGGGCCAAAAATTCCGTGACCGAGTCTTAGCGGCCATGCCCTTTCCCTTTACAGGCCTTCCATATGGAGCAGTTGCGAAACTTGCTGCAATTATCTGGCCCGAGATTAAAATTTGTCTCCCGAAGCGGGAAGGAACCGGGATAGCCCAGTTCCAGAGGGAGGTAATGGTCCTGGATGAGCAGCAGTGTAGGGTTGCCCGATATTTGAAGAGAGGTCACCGACTCATCAAAGGGCCTCCGGGAAGCGGCAAAACCCTGGTGCTGGTTTATCGGTGTTGCCTCCTGAGAAAATTCGACCCCAAAGTAAAAAGGGTGTTGTTCGTTTGCTACAATATCGCCCTGGTCAGCTATCTGAAGCGCTTGTTACAGGAAAAGGGTCTGGGGATTGGCCCCGAAGGCGTCGAGGTTTTCCATTTCTATGAACTTTGTTCCTGGATCCTAAAGGAACCGGTGAAATATGACGAGAGCGATTCTGCCTACTACGAATTGGTACTCCAATGCGCCCTGGAGGAGGCAAAGAAAAGCACTCGCTTCCCCAAATATGACGCCGTCTTTGTAGATGAGGGCCAAGACTTTAGCAGCGATATGCTCAGAATCATTGTTGAGATCTTGCATCCTGGAGGAGATCTGGTCATCGCCTTGGATAACTACCAGGACCTCTACCGCAGGAGGGATTCCTGGCGTTCATTAGGAATTGAGATCAGGGGTCGCAGCTTGCACCTTGAAAGGGTGTACCGGAGTACTGCCGAGATATTCAAATTCTCCCAGCAGTTTATCGGGATCCCAAACAAGCAGGGGGTAAAACAGACACTTTTCCCTGATGGGAAAGCTGTCTCAGGAACTCTCCCTGAATTGCACTGCTGTCGGAATTTGGAAGACCTGTTAAATTTTTTGATCGATGATATAGGGAAAAAACTACTCCAAGGAGAATATAAGAAGTCGGAAGTTGCAATAATCTATGACGATAAACAATATACAGCTGAAGGGTTCCGCTATGACGCCCGAGACTTGCCCCGAATGATCTTGGCGAGGCTGGAGGCAGCCAGCATCATTACCAACTGGGTGTCCCAGGATGTCAGATCCAAGGAGATGTTTGACATTACCACGGACCGTGTCTCATTATTGAGCATCCATAGCTCCAAGGGGCTTGACTTTGATTTGGTTTATCTAATTGGGGCTGACAACATTATACCTTCGGAAGAGACCCGCAGCTATCTTTCGAGGTTGCTCTATGTGGCACTTACACGAGCAAAGCACCGTTTAGTGATACCATATGTTCAGGAAACAGAATTTATTGTCAGGATGAGATCTATCCTCTCATAGTGACTTGCCACGAAAATGTTCCCTCTGGCCTTATGAGCCTTTGCCGATAATTAAGGAGGGAATGATGGCTCTAAAGAGTATCGCTGTTGGAATAATGGGATTGGATATGCTAAAGAGATATGCGATGACTGGAATATTGATATTGGTAGTGTAAAATCGATTGTGTGAAATTTCTAAGGGTATGAAAAAAGGCGTAT
>CAYZOP010000006.1:0-157845 GCA_964480485.1 uncultured Desulfobacterales bacterium
GGGGCGGCGGCACCGGCAGGCCATGCGGATACCCCCGGCTGATAATCTCAAACCCACGTTCCAGCCCATACTCCCCCACCACCTGATTCTCCCAGAGCCACCGCCGGTACTGCATCTCCTCCCAGGGACTGGGGGCAGAAGCACATCCCACAATCCAGAACATCAGACAGAACAGCAGCAACTGCCGCATCCTTCCCCTCCTTTCTACCAGCTCTGTCGGCGGCTCTCCCGCCAGCGGAGCCCTCAGCACTGCCAGGGGCACCGGCCTCAACCCCAAATCCTGATACTTGTGATGATCCCAACACTCCCGACAAAAGGCCGTCCACTTCCTAACCCCATGCGGCCGCTCCCGCACCACCGCCGGCAGCTGCGGATGCCGGGAGCAATACCCCAATAGCGAGGCGGCCTTCCGTCTCCGCCCCTTTTTTGCCTCTCTTAGTCTCATCCCTTCCGATCCTTCACCCGCACCACCCGCACATTACCCGTCTGCCCTCCCTTCCACCTCTCCTTTACCTCCACCATCCACAGCTCCAACCTCTCTGCCAACAGCCTCCACTCCCTATCACCAGAAACCGACTTCACCAACCTTTGCAATGCCCCCTTCAACATCTCCAACAACTGCCAGGCCTCATCCGTCGTCACCCGTCCCCTCTCCTTCCCCTCCAACACTCCCATCAAATACTCCATTAAAACCTCAGCATCCTCCCTGTCCAACGAAATCCGCGAAACCAACAACCCATACAGCTCCCTCAGCGGCTGCCCCCGCATCCACTGCAGCTTCGTCTCCCGGGAAAGCCGTTCCCTCTGCTTCGACTGCTCCACCTTTTTCGGCGCAGCCAGCTCATCAACCAACCTCAACAACTGCCTGGCAAATTCCTCCTCCTCCAACCACTGCTGCCTACCGGCATGATACATGGCAAACTCCAACAACAACCTACCATCTCCGGCAGAACCAGCACCGGCTTCGGATTCACCCTCCTCGCCACCTCCGCCGCCACCATAACAAAACACCTGAACTCCTCCCTCGAAAAAATCCGGCGATTCAACCGACGCTTCAGGGAGAAATACCCCAGCACCCCCCACCACTCCCTCTCCTGCCGCAACAACCTCGCCGACACCTCTCCAGAAGCATCCTCAGAAAACATTCTCAATCCCCTCCGCCTTCACCCCAAAAGACAGGACGGGAAAGAACGGGGCGGGCAGCCCCGCCCTTTCCCCACCGCCTAGCTAGAGATAGTTATTGGGCCGCAGCCTCCCCCGAGGGCAGCACCCTCAGCACCGGCCGCTCCTTCGTCCTCGGCAGCTGATCCAGCCAGCCGCGAAACCGGCCGGAACACTCCGGATCCCGGCACACCAACTCCACCTCCAACTGCCAGAACCCTTTCTCCTCCTCCGCAAACTCCCCCCGATACGAGATTCCCAACGCATTCTCCTCACACACCGGACAAGGAATGTCCATCAGATCCAGATCCTCCAACGCCATAACGGTTCCTCCTTTTCCTTGGATTTTCGATTTGGTTGTTTGGTTTCGGCTGCTTTTCCTTTTGTTCCCCAGCACTTACACGCCCGCCCGGCAGCAGGGACGGCTTGCAAGCGCTTGCAAAAACCTTAGGCTCTGCCCCTCCTGCGGGGGCAGCCCCAAAAGGATGCCAACCGCTCCCCGGGAGCACGGGGGCCAATCTGCCCCCACACTCCTGACAAAACCACTGCTCATCCGTCACCTGCGCCTCCATCTTCACCTCCTTTCAGTTCAGATCAGAGCACCGTTACGAAGCGCCGGAAACGCCCGCTCCTGCCGCGGGGCCCGGCCCCGCCGCACCGCCTCCACCACCGCCTCCATCACCTCCTCCATCTTCACCTGGAGCCCCTCCCACAACTCCGGCTCCTCCCGACCAAGTTGACAAAATCCTGGCGGGGCTCCGGCCCCACCAGCATCTCCGCCAACGGCACCAGGGGCGGCGGGGCCTGGCGGGGGGCCAGAGGATCCTCCTCCTCATCCGCCATATAACACACCATCGCCGTCAACTCCCCATCCGCCCGCCGACCGCCGGCGCCAGGCACACTCTTTCCTGCAGCACCCCCACCAACAGCAGCAGGAACCGCTCCCACACCAGCGGGGGCAGCGGCTGCCCTTTCCCTTCCCGCCCTTCCTTCATCCCTTCCCCCTCTTCCCCCGGCGGGGCCGGCCGCGGGCCGCCAACCGAAACTCCCCCGCCACAAACAAGTCGATCCTAGTACTGCCGCAGCGCCGACAGCAGCAGTCCGCCAGCTTCTCCACCTCCCCTACCGAGAAGTATCCCTTCCCGCAGCCGAAGCATTGGAACACGGTGCCGGCGAAGCTGCCCTCGGTTACCAGATACCGGCGGCCCTGCTCCAAAAGCCGCCGCACCAACATATATCAGGCGGCATCAATGCTCCTCTCCACCACCGCAACCGGTGTAAACATCCCAGCTCCCCTTTCCTCAAAGAAGTGGAATCAGCTCCGAGAGCTTCTGGTGCTGCCTGAACTCCCGGAGAAAGGGCGACACGAAGGGCAGTCCCAGGGCCTCAAAAATCTGCTCCTCACTCCTCCCGGCAATGGCGCTTTCGTAAAACCACAGCCCATACTGGTTCAGCGTCATCCTCTGCCGTTTGGCCTTTGCCCGCATCTGGATGGTAAAAAAATGGTTCCCGTTAAAAACAGCTGCATCGCCCCCCACTCCTCGGGATAAGCATGAAACAGCCGCACCTCCACCGGATAGAGCCCCTTCGCTTCCGCCGACCGCTTCATCACCGGACGCTTGCCCTTAATCCGCTGCTGCTCCGGCAGTCCCAGCGGCGGGACTTCCTGCCCCTGCGCCTCAAACAGCGCCGTCCACGCCGTCAGCAGATCCCCCACCACCGGGATATGATCCACCACCGGAAAACTGCCCCTCCGGATAACCCCACACCTCATAGGACACTCCCCGCCCGGACAGCACTGAGCCGATGGCCGCCCCCAGCTCCCGGGCATCCGCCAGCGGCATCTTATCCCTCAGCTTCATCCTACCTTCTCCTCCTGCCAAAATTGTACTGCAAGGCCGGAGTATTCCGATAGTAAAAGCCCTCATAGAAATAAGGCTGCCCGCCAATCCGAGAGTGGGGCGGCGGCACCGGCAGGCCATGCGGATACCCCCGGCTGATAATCTCAAACCCCCGCTCCAGCCCATACTCCCCCACCACCTGATTCTCCCAGAGCCACCGCCGATAGGCCGTCTCCTCCCAAGGAGTCGGAGCGGCGCACCCCCAACACCAGAGCATCAGACAGAACAGCAGCAACTGCCGCATCCTTCCCCTCCTCTCTTCAGGCTGCTCCACCACCAGCGGAGCCCTCAGCACTGCCAGGGGCACCGGCCTCAGCCCCAAAACCTGAGTCGCAATCCCTTCGAATCAGGTCAGTGATTCCTACGGAGTCGATTAGGCCGGCCGGTGATATGCCGGCCGACTTGTCGCAATCCCTTCGAATCAGGTCAGTGATTCCTACATCGCGCGGCCGTTAACCCACAATCCCGGGTGGGTCGTCGCAATCCCTTCGAATCAGGTCAGTGATTCCTACGGAAGAAAAAAGGCGCCTAAAAGAAGGCAAGTCAAAGTCGCAATCCCTTCGAATCAGGTCAGTGATTCCTACGTGAAGGCGGTGCTGCGGCTGCGGGATGGCTGCCTGTGTCGCAATCCCTTCGAATCAGGTCAGTGATTCCTACGGGCGGACAGCATCAGGGCATGGGTGGCCTGGACCCTGTCGCAATCCCTTCGAATCAGGTCAGTGATTCCTACGCGGCCGTTCCACAAGTGCCCGAACTGTGGGCACTTCTGTCGCAATCCCTTCGAATCAGGTCAGTGATTCCTACCTACGGCGGATAGAGGAGGACGAAGCATGGCAGAGAGTCGCAATCCCTTCGAATCAGGTCAGTGATTCCTACTATGCTATCGGAATTCGCGCACGTTATGCGCGGGAGGTCGCAATCCCTTCGAATCAGGTCAGTGATTCCTACGCCGGTGACCTGCCCGGCTTGCAAGTGGGAGGAGGAGGTCGCAATCCCTTCGAATCAGGTCAGTGATTCCTACCCTGCGGGACGCCGCGGGGGTCGCGGCATCGTATGGGTCGCAATCCCTTCGAATCAGGTCAGTGATTCCTACGTGAAGGCGGTGCTGCGGCTGCGGGATGGCTGCCTGTGTCGCAATCCCTTCGAATCAGGTCAGTGATTCCTACGGGCGGACAGCATCAGGGCATGGGTGGCCTGGACCCTGTCGCAATCCCTTCGAATCAGGTCAGTGATTCCTACGCGGCCGTTCCACAAGTGCCCGAACTGTGGGCACTTCTGTCGCAATCCCTTCGAATCAGGTCAGTGATTCCTACCGGGGGGAAGAAGAAAGTCCAAGCGTTCTTGGACCTTCAGTCGCAATCCCTTCGAATCAGGTCAGTGATTCCTACCCTGAGCTCATGGATTGGCTCACGGGCACGGATGCGTCGCAATCCCTTCGAATCAGGTCAGTGATTCCTACGAGGAGGGTGACGATGGAGACTACTAAGGTTGAAATCCGTCGCAATCCCTTCGAATCAGGTCAGTGATTCCTACAGGACGTGTGCGTGTTTTCCACCGAACTGACTACCGGTCGCAATCCCTTCGAATCAGGTCAGTGATTCCTACGGTGACCTGCGGGCGGTGCCAGCGGACCACGATCTTCCGTCGCAATCCCTTCGAATCAGGTCAGTGATTCCTACCCTTTATCAAAATACACCTTGGGGGCAAGGCGAAAGGTCGCAATCCCTTCGAATCAGGTCAGTGATTCCTACACACGCCCCGTCGAAGAACTTCCTGAGGGCCTCCAGGCGTCGCAATCCCTTCGAATCAGGTCAGTGATTCCTACGGAAGTTGGAAAAGTTGACGTTGTTTGTAACCCTGGAAGTCGCAATCCCTTCGAATCAGGTCAGTGATTCCTACCGACCGCGCGGTCGCCGCGGATGAGGAATTGCTCAAGGTCGCAATCCCTTCGAATCAGGTCAGTGATTCCTACGGTGACCTGCGGGCGGTGCCAGCGGACCACGATCTTCCGTCGCAATCCCTTCGAATCAGGTCAGTGATTCCTACCCTTTATCAAAATACACCTTGGGGGCAAGGCGAAAGGTCGCAATCCCTTCGAATCAGGTCAGTGATTCCTACACACGCCCCGTCGAAGAACTTCCTGAGGGCCTCCAGGCGTCGCAATCCCTTCGAATCAGGTCAGTGATTCCTACGGAAGTTGGAAAAGTTGACGTTGTTTGTAACCCTGGAAGTCGCAATCCCTTCGAATCAGGTCAGTGATTCCTACCGACCGCGCGGTCGCCGCGGATGAGGAATTGCTCAAGGTCGCAATCCCTTCGAATCAGGTCAGTGATTCCTACCGACGAACGAGCACCGGGCGGCGTCTGCTATGGGTCGCAATCCCTTCGAATCAGGTCAGTGATTCCTACAGAAAGGAGAGGCAATGAAAGAAAAAGAAAAGGAGAAGTCGCAATCCCTTCGAATCAGGTCAGTGATTCCTACCGTTAACCCGCGGCGACCGTGCCGTTTCCGCGGATAGTCGCAATCCCTTCGAATCAGGTCAGTGATTCCTACCAAACATTTGTCAAAGTCCAATTAGGCGGGAAGGCAAAAGTCGCAATCCCTTCGAATCAGGTCAGTGATTCCTACGGAAGAGGCCCTGAGAGTCTGGCGGTGGGCTCCAGAAGGTCGCAATCCCTTCGAATCAGGTCAGTGATTCCTACAATGAATGGAGGTACCAATGAAAAAAGATAAGGAGAAGGTCGCAATCCCTTCGAATCAGGTCAGTGATTCCTACAAGCAGGGTTCCGTAGAAGGAGAATACACTGGAGTTACGTCGCAATCCCTTCGAATCAGGTCAGTGATTCCTACCATGGAGGTGGGCGATGAAATATACCCCCTTTGAGATCGGTCGCAATCCCTTCGAATCAGGTCAGTGATTCCTACTTTTTGAAGGTAGTGGATAAAGCCAACACGGGCAAGACTAAGTCGCAATCCCTTCGAATCAGGTCAGTGATTCCTACGGTTGGGTTAATGGAATTTAACCGGCGACTCATTAAAGGTCGCAATCCCTTCGAATCAGGTCAGTGATTCCTACAGTTGGACGAGTATGAGGTTAAGTTGGTCAAGTAATGTCGCAATCCCTTCGAATCAGGTCAGTGATTCCTACCCACCACGGAGATTTACACCCACGTCTGCGACCCGGAGGTCGCAATCCCTTCGAATCAGGTCAGTGATTCCTACGAATAACTACTCCACCAGAGGCAATGTCAACCCTTACAGTCGCAATCCCTTCGAATCAGGTCAGTGATTCCTACAAACTCCGGGGTATCCACAAAGAACCCCCGGGCAGAGTCGCAATCCCTTCGAATCAGGTCAGTGATTCCTACGGGAGGAATGGAACCGGTGCCCGAGTTGGGGCGGAAAGGTCGCAATCCCTTCGAATCAGGTCAGTGATTCCTACTTCCGGAAGAAACGGAGTCGGCCGTGTCCCACGAGGTCAGGTCGCAATCCCTTCGAATCAGGTCAGTGATTCCTACCCATGTGCATAGCGCCGATAAGGACGCTCCATGGAACGTCGCAATCCCTTCGAATCAGGTCAGTGATTCCTACCAGAGAGTATCACTCTCTGACCCGCGGCGATAGAGCGTCGCAATCCCTTCGAATCAGGTCAGTGATTCCTACGCCTTCGGCCCTCGTGCTGTTTGAGGCCGACCTGGAGGAGTCGCAATCCCTTCGAATCAGGTCAGTGATTCCTACCGTCTCTGGGGAGGACCTATGATGCTCGAGTTCCTCCTCGGTCGCAATCCCTTCGAATCAGGTCAGTGATTCCTACGCGGAAATCCTCCGGGCGGTCGCCCGCCCACTCACGTCGCAATCCCTTCGAATCAGGTCAGTGATTCCTACGGATTAACTATGAACGATCTTTTATGCGTTTCTATCGCACCGTCGCAATCCCTTCGAATCAGGTCAGTGATTCCTACTTAAGGAGGATTGATCATGGACCTTAAATCTTTTATACAGTCGCAATCCCTTCGAATCAGGTCAGTGATTCCTACTCGCTCGGCCGGTCACCCACAATCGGGGATGGGTCAAAGTCGCAATCCCTTCGAATCAGGTCAGTGATTCCTACTGAACGCGGCCACCAAACTCATCGCCAAGTCCTTTTCCCGTCGCAATCCCTTCGAATCAGGTCAGTGATTCCTACGTGGTGGAGATGTGGGAGAGGTTCTACAACACCTTCACCGTCGCAATCCCTTCGAATCAGGTCAGTGATTCCTACCGTTCTATTTCCGGTTCGTAGAGGACAGGGATGAGATGTCGCAATCCCTTCGAATCAGGTCAGTGATTCCTACCCTTTATCGATCTGGAACTGGGCGGCAGGGCGCGCAGCGTCGCAATCCCTTCGAATCAGGTCAGTGATTCCTACAAGGAAAGGAGAGTAGAGGAAAATGGCGAAGGAAAAGTCGCAATCCCTTCGAATCAGGTCAGTGATTCCTACCCCTCCCTTCTGAGAGCCGCAGGGGCCGCGGGCCCCAGACCCCAAAAACGGGGTTCAGGGGGGGATACCCCCCCCTACCAGCCGACCCATTTTTTAAAAATCCGACTTTCTTCAAGGTTTTCATGGAGTTGCCCGTGCGGGGTTCATTTTTGCCCCTGCTAAAGATTTCAAGCACTTAGGCCAGGTTCAAAAATTTTGCCGGGAACCCCGCACATGCGCCTTTGTGAACAAGGGCGGGCCGCGGTTTTTTCACCTGTAGCACACCCCGGGCCTGCCTGGCAAGGAAAATGTGGCCTCAGACGATGATCACCTCCTCCTCCTCCCGCAGCGATCCCCAGCCGCTCACCTCCACCGCCCGGCGGCAGCGGGCGCAGATGAAATAGTAGCGCACGCTGTCCTCCTCGTGGTCGATGATTTTTTCCATCTTCTCCTTCAAAGCCAGGAAGCGCCGGTCGTCCAGGTCGCACTCGAAGACGCTCTTCTGCACCCGCCGGCCGAAGTCGGTGAGGAGCTTGGCCACCTTCAGGCGCCGCTTGTCGTCCACCACGTCGTAGCTGACCACCAGGAACATGGGCGGCCTCAGCGCAGCCGGTAGGGCTCGTAGGGAGCATCGTCCTCCAGGGCCCGGATGAAGCGGCGCACCTGGGCCAGGACCACCTCCCGATAGGTGAGGCGTTCCCCCTGGGGCAGGTAGAACACCCGCTGGGCCAGCCGCCGCTCAAACTGGGTGACGAACTTTTTCAGCCCCTCATGCCCCAGCAGGATGGGATAGCCCTCCCGCACCGGCTCGGTCTCGGCGAAGTCGAAGGCCGGGGGTTCCCGGTCCTGGGGCCGGAAGAAATCGGTGGCCCGGATGATGCGCCGGTTGACCAGATGGAGTGCTACTGCGTCCACCAGCACCGGCCGGAATTCCTCCATGAGGTCCAGAACCAGGGAGGGGCGGCCGTATTCGGGGGCGTGGAGGCTCCCCAGGTAGGGGTCCAAGCCCGCCACCTGGACCTGGGTCTGGACGGCGTTGGCCAGGAGGGTATAGCCCAGGGACAAAAGGACGTTCACCGGGTCTTTGGGGGGCCGGCGGCTGCGCCCCGGGAAGGTCATGTCGGCCACCCGGAGGAGATGGGGGAAACAGCCGAAGTAGGCGGCCGCGGCGCTGCCTTCCACCCCCATGAGGCTCTCCCGGCTGCCGGCTTCCCGGGCCTGGGCCCCCAGGCGGCGCAGCTGGTGCAGGGCGGCGGTGACCGCGGCGCTCCTGAGCTCCTGGTTCTGGCGGCGGAGGAGCACCCGGCAATTGTAAATCTTGCCGGCCACATAGGCCCGGGCCAGCCCCAGACAGACCTCCGGGTCGGCCAGCCGGGCGAACTGCCGCCGGCGCAGCTCGATGTTTTTTCCCAGGTGGGCCACCAGGCGGCCCCGGTACTTGCCGTAATAGGAGAGGAAGACGGTGTCGATGCCCTGGGCCAGGAGGAAGGCCACGGCGCCCGGGGAGACCTGGATGTTTCCCAGGAGGATCACCTGCTCCACCCGGAAGGCATGCACCCACTGCACCGTGCGGCCCTGCTTCTCCACCACCAGGCGGTTGCCCCGTTTGGCCAGCGCGGCGCCCTGGTCGGTGACATAGAGGATGGCCATGGCTTGGACCCCAGGGTGGCGGCGTGCCCTTTCACATTTCCAGGAGGAAGGTTGGCTTCCCCTGGGCCTCTTTCTTCAGGCGCAGGCGGCCCAGGGGGGTGTGCATCTCCTCCACCCCGGCCTCCTGGAAGGCCTGGGCCAGGCGGGCCTCCAGCCGGTCCAGGAGAATTTGGGTTTCCCGCCATTGCTGCCGGAGGCGCAGGTAGTCTTTGAGGAGGTGCTGAAACTGCAAGGAATCCAGGGTGAGACCCAAGGGTGCGGCCTGGACCCCCGCCTTCATTTCCTGCACGTGGATCAACGGCGTGGGATAGAGGTTGGTGGTGAGGTTAAAGGCGCAGTTGCAGGCCACCTGGGAGGTGAGGTGGGGGATGCGGGCCCGGATCTTGGGACAGCTCATGGGGTTGCCGGCAAAGCGCGACTTCAGGAACAGGGTGGGGTCGGCGTTGAGGCAGCGCTGGAAGAGGGCATTGACTGCCGCGGGCCCGTGTTCCAGGTGGCCCAGGGTGTGCATGAGCACCAGGGTCTCCTCCTTGGTGACCTGGGCCGTCTGGTTGAGGCGGTCCACCAGGGCCTTGAGGGTGGGGCATTTGAGCAGGAGGTATTGCAACTGGGGGTCCCGCTCCAGGTCGTAGGGGGGCTCCGGCGACGACGGGGGAGGGGCCGCGTCCGGAGGCGGCGGCTCCGGGGCAATCTCCGGGACCGGCGGCGGGGCGGCGGCGGACGCCAGGCGCTGGACGGCGGCATAGACCCGGGAGCGGGGGGCCTTGGCCACCTGGCCCAGGAAGGCCAGCTGGTCCTCATAGGGCTGGCCGTCGGGCTGGATAAAAAGGGCCCGCTTGCCGGTTTTGCGGTGGAGGCCCAGGGGCAGCTTGATGAGGTTTCCCAGGCTGCCGGTTTTGACCACGGCCTGCTTGGGGAAGACCTCCAGGGTCACCTCCGGGGGCAGGGGCAGAAGCTGCCGGGCCAGGAGGTCGCCCGCCTTTTTGGCCACGCCGGCGGGCACCGGGGTGTCAAGAAAGATCCAGACGTGGCGGCCCTTGAAGCCGGAGTCCTCCAGGTAGGCCGGGAGGTCGTGGGCCGCGGCTACGTCCAGCAGCCGGCAGGCGGCCTGGTGCACCTTGGCCATGAGGCCGGCCCACAGCCTGGCGCTGGTGATGGCCCGGTTCACCGCAAACTTGGCCAGGTCGAAATCGAAGGCCAGGAAGGTGACGGTGTTGTCCAGGCGCACCGGATAGACCCCGATGGTGTAGTTGCCCAGGATATGGTTTTCCGCCACCTTGGGGGTCATGGGTTCGTGCACCGGGGTGTAGCCGGATTCGCCGGTGGGGCTGACCCACTGCCGGGCAAAGACCCCCTCCCGGGCGGCGAAGAGGTTGAGAAAGGTCACCAGGTGGTGGGGCTGGGGCAGGAGCTGAGCGGTGCCGGCCGGGGCCTCCGGCGGCGGGGCCGGCTCCTTGAGGAAAGCCAGGTTCTGCAGGAGCAGGTCAAATTGGGGGTCGCCGGTCTTGTCCCGGCCAGCCTGATACGCCTCCAGGGCCTTGTCATACGCCCCGGCCTCCTCCAGGGCCCGGCCCAGCTCCTGGTAAGGGCGGGCCTCCCCGGGGCGGCGCTTCACCAAGTCGTTCCACATATGCGCCGCCTTCAGGGGCTGGCCCTGGTCCAGGTAAAGCTCCCCCAGGCGGTCATAGAGCTCCAGGCGCTCCGGTGCGTCCCGAAGGGCCAGGTGGAGCTCCAGGGCCGCCTCCTCGGGAAGGCCCAGCTCCTCCAGAAGGTCGGCCCAGGCCAGGTGAAGGTCGGGGTCAGGAGCTTCACGAAGGGCGGCGAGGCGGCTGCGCAGGGCCTCCGGGGTCAGTTCACCCCGCTCCCAGGCACTTTTAATCTGCTCTCGGTCGGGAAACATAAGGGCCTCAGATCAGCAGGGTTTCCATCTGAGTCAACAGTTCCTGAAGCTTGGCGAAAAAGTTATCGGGTTTTTTAGGGTCACTTAGGAAGCCGGCATGGTTAAGATCATTGCGATACTGGGTCAAATTCGAAAATATATTTAATAATCGCTGGTTTTGATTCCAGAAAGGGAGCAGTTTTTCTATTTTCTCCGGCTGGGAGCGGGCCGGTTCCAGCCATTTCTCTTTTTCCAGGTTGTCCATATGAATTTTTACGCTTTGAGGGACGAGGTCGCGGAATTTCCTGTCTTTCACATTTTCAGAGGTTTCACCCAGCACTTTCTCCAACAAATAACTGATCAATCCCTCCTGAAGAATGGTGAAGCCCTGCTGGATAAGATTATGTTCGGCACACCAGCGGACTGCAATCAGGAAGGGGTGGCGAAATTTCTCCTGATATCCCCAAAACTTGTCTTCCAGGAGCTTGAGGAGGGGGGCGAAGGGCGGAAGGAGGTCAGGCCGGGGGCAGGCCTGAAGGGCTTCCGGCAGATCGGAGAACTTTTTGGGCAGATCCGGCCCCCGGCAGGTGCTCACTGCCTTGGTGAGGCCTTGCAGATGTCCGGCAATTATTTTGATGGCTCCGGCGGCCTGATCCCGTCCCCTGCTCTCCCGCAGGAGGGGACGGATTTCTTTATCGGCCAATTCACAGGCCATCCTGGCGTCTCCCCCGGCGAGGAAGCGGTCAATGGCCGAGGTCCAGTCCAGGAGGACGGCAAAGGGGGTGAGGTCGAAGAGGGGGGCCCGGCGGTCTTCCACCCGGGGGATTTTTTCTTTTACGTATGGGACCGTTCCCAGGACCTCAAAGGCGCCGTAATAGATGCCTTCGGGAACCACCTGCTTCATGGTCCGAGCGTACCCCAGGACCGCCAGCACCAGCACGGGGAGGGAGCGGAAGGCATGGGTGATGTCACAGGTCACCCGGTCGCCCTCCTGGAGATTGTCATAGAGGATCTGGAAAATCTGCCAGATTTCTTCGATGTTTTTGCCTTCCGGAATCATGACCGCCTGGGTTTGGGACACAAGCCCCAATTCTTGGAGACGGCTCTGTAAACCCGGCTGGTCTTTTTGATGCCCGTTATCCAGCCAATTTTTGTGGTACGCCTCGGAAGTGGTGAAGATGAGCAGGCGATCCTCTTTTGTCCAAGCGCGGCAGAAAAACTGCAAGGTGGCCTCCTGGACATAGCGCACCGGGGTGGACTCCCGGCCGTCCGGGGCCACGTAGATGCACCCCTCATAGGCTGAGGTCCCCAAACAGGACAGAAAACAGCGGGCCATGGCTACTCTCCATATCTCCGGAATTGCTGATGCCGGAAGGTGTGGGTGAGGCGGACGGCGCTGTCAGGTTGCACGGATTCTTGGGCTTCCCGGCGGGTGGTGGCGTAAATGGGGATGAGACGGTGTTCCAGGGCGAAGCGCACCATCAGATAAGTGGCGCCGAAGTCCCCCTGGATGAGGACATAATCCCCGGGCCGGGCCTGCCCGGCCAGCCAGTCTGCCAGGGGAGCCAGGTAGCCCCGCAACCCGGGAAGCTCCGCCGGGATCTGACTCCAGCGTCGCCGCAACTCCTCGGGAAGAGGCAGGATGTCCGTGATGCCCAAGTGCTCTCGGGCCTGAGCGCTTTGCTCCGGGGAAAAACGATGATTGAAAACCAGAAACAACCTCGGCCTGCTGGAGGGTCCGGACACCATGCCACCTCGTTTGCCTCGGGGTCAGCTGCGGTTCTTGCTTCAGCCGAAAGACCCCTGGTTTCTCCGGGCCGGGAGCATTTTCATTCCACCTCTATCTTAAGGATACGGAACCTGTCCGGATCCACCGTTACCCGGGCCGGGGCACTTTTCTTGCGCGTAACCACCTTCTTGTGCAGGGCCTCCGGCAAAAGATCCTGGCCCTTGCTGAAAGCCTTCTTGCCCTGGAAGGTCGCCACCAACTCCTGACTTCCCGGATTCCAGATTAGAATGGCATTCTCCCAGACCTGGGTCGCCGGCACAGGCTCCGCCGGCGAGGCTTCGGCCGGCGGGGTGGCCGGAGACGGCGGGGCGGGCGGGTCGGTCCGGTCCAGGGCTTCCCGGCGCCAGGCTGCGCCCCGCTCCTCCAGGGCGACCGCCTCTGTTGAATTCAGCTTACCCAGGGCCACCCAGCCGAAGGGGCGCAGGCGGGCCTCCCGGCGTTTCTCCCGCTGGTGGAAGTCCGCGGCCAGCCACAGGGTGGTGGCGTGGTCCTGGATTTTGGGCGGCTCGCCTCTGGCCTGAAGAACCTTAATGTGCCTATGGCCGGCGATGGTGACGCATTCGGCGCCGCTGTGGCGGCCCAGGCGCAGAGGGGCCTGGCCGTTTGCGACAGGCAACGGTGCGGCCCTGAGCCCCAGCTCAAAGAGATGGCTGTCCTCTTGGGTCTTTTCGTGCCCGTAAAAGTTTTGGGCCGCCTGGTGAAGCTCATCCCAGGTGAAAAAGTGCTGGATCGTGGCCAGCCGCCGCAGAGCCGGGGGGAAGTCCTCCAGGGCGATGGTGCCCAAAAATTCGGCCCCGGGCTCGATGACCTCGAGGATCTGGTAGGGCCCCCGGGCGGCAAACTTGGAGATTTTTTTCTTTTCATTGACGGCATAGACGATGCGGGTCCTGATTTCCCCCAGCGGCAGAAAATCCGAGACCTTGAGGAGGCGGAAGGGGTCCCCGGGGATTTTCTGGTAATCCAGGAGGCGGTGTTCCAGAGCCCGGGGGTCCCACCGGCCCCTGTGGTCCCTGGGGGTGTCCATTTTCCGAATCTGAGCTAAGGCGTTAAGGTATGCGGTGCGCAGGGCACCCTTCACCGCGGAGCCGGGGATATAGGGCCGGTGGTCATGGGGGAGAGACGCGGTGCGGTGGATGGTGAACTGGTTGATGACCTTCTGGAGCTCCCGGCCCCGCCCCTTGAGGCGTATGACCTCCAGATAATGCTGCACCAGCCCCGGGCAGACGGCCACGGCCCGGCCCCGGGCCAGGGAGCGGCGCTCATGATAGAAGCGATATAGCTCCAGGATGGAGTCCACCGTGCCCCGGCGGCAGATCTCCAGGAAGCGGCGGCGGTCAGTCTCCGGGAGACGGGTCAGGAAGTCGCCGGGCTCAAAGGCCACCAGGCGGAAGTTCTGGTCATCAATGACAAAACCCAGGGGCTCATAGACCTCGTCCGCGCCCAGGTGCACCGGCGCCAGGGTCCGGATGAGACAGGGGATGGGTTCAGGCATGGGGCACCTCCAGCTTGATGGGGAGCACCGGGGCATAGCCCTGGACCACAGCCTTGGGCTGCACCAGGGAGACCCCGGTGACGGCCCGGCCGAAATACGGGCGGGTGAGGGCCTGGGGCTCGGCAGGGACAAATACCGCACCGGGCGTGGCCATGACCACCGGGGCCTTGAAGGGGTGGTGCGAGGTGGCCAGGCGGTCGCCGTGTTTGCCGTAGCGCACCAGGGGGGTGAAAAAGGCCTGGGTGAAGGAATGGGGGACCGGCACGCAGGGGGCCAGGGTGAACAGGGCGTCGGCCCCGGGGACCTGGGGGAGCGGGAGCTCCCGATGGCCGGTGAGCTCGAAGCGCCCCAGGCCGATGGAGGCGTCTTTGCCGAAGCCGGTCCGGCCGATGCGGGTGAGCCCCCGGCAGAGGCGCTCAAGGTCCGTAGCCGCCTCGTCCAGAAGGACAAAAAGGGCCAGTTCGGTGCCCGGCAGGTAAAAATGCACCTCCTGGGTGTAGGGCGCAAAGGGGGCAGGGCCGGTGGTGAGGGTGCGGCGGTTGAGGGTGTTGTGGGGCTGCTCCCAGGGGATGAGGGGCGGCTGCGTCCCGGCCCGGCGGCAGAGGCGTTGGCTGACCGGGGGGGCCTGGGCCAGGAGGAGATCCGAGAGGGTCAGGTCATCCGCCAGGCGGGTTGGGTCAAGGCGCAGGTCCTCAGGCAACAGTAGCCAGGGTTTCTTTTTCACCTCTTTTAAGTGCACCAGCCGCTGATAGCGGGAGCTTGCCGGGGGCGGGGCGAGCCAGTCCAGGGGGAGGTCCGGGCGCCGCACCGCATAGGTCACCCGGCCGTTTTTGCTGACGCGGGGCCAGGCGGAGGAAAAGACCGCGAAGGGCGCCTCCCCGTAGCGGGCCAGCTGGGCCTCCAGGCCGCCCTCCAGCAAGGCCGGATCATAGGCCGCCTGCCAGCAGAACTGGCCGAAGAGGGTGTCCCCCGCCAGGGGCGTCCCCAGGGCGGAGCGGGGCTGAAGGGTGATCTCATAGAGGCGCATGGCTCAGCCCTCGCCGGCAAAGGGGGTAATGCCGTCAAATTTTTCCCTTAGATTCTGGTCTTGAAATTCCAGTTCAATGCGGCCGTAGCCCCGGCTGCCGCAGCCCCCCAGGGCGTCCAGGGTGAGGAGCTTGAGGCCGAGAAGGAGGAGGTTTTCCAGATTATCTTCCTGGTCTTTATCCATTTTCTTGAGAGTAACCCGGAAGGCGAAACGGGCGCCGGCGGGGATGCGCTCAATGAAGCGGGGATGCTGGGCCACCCCCTCAATGCGGTTGATGGCGTTTTCCGATTTGACCTCGGTGAAGGTCAGGCCTTCCGCCAAGGCCTGTTGCCGCCACTCTTCTTCCAGGGGACAGTCGGCAAAGGAGACCCGGGTGGGGCCGATGTCCTGGGCCGCGATCTCTTCCGCCTCGGCGCCCCCGGCCCCGAAGAGCTTGAGGATTTTGCTGGCTTCGGTTTTCTGGCCCTTATCCAGGCCCTGAAGGTCCTTGATTTTCAGGGGTTCTCCCTGGGTCTTGCCCATGAGGCCGCTTTTCATCTCCAGGAGGCTTCTCACCTTGCCCTTGAGGGAGGAGCCGGGGATGTAGGGCTCCAGGGTATGGGGGTGCTTGATGATGGGATTGTCCAGGCCCCCGATGCGCATTTCGGTATCGCCGGCGCCGATCCTGAGGCCGGTTTTGACAATAAGGGTGCCGGTGATTTCGGTGATGTCGATGAGTTGCATGGCGGCCTCCTGTTACTGTTCTTTCTTGTGTTTGCGGTAAAAGCCCATGAAGGCCTCAAAGAAATTGGCAAACACCGCCAAGTCCTCTTTGGTCTGAACTTGTTGCACTGAATCCTTGATAAAATTGACGAACTCTTCCGAAACCAGGTTGTTGCGGCCCCAGGCATAGACGGCCTTGGGCACCAGGAGATTCACGCGCACCAGGATATTGGGCCACTGCTCCCCAGGGAGCCTTTTGGCATCCTGATCCAGGCGGAGGACTTCATCATAAAATTTCCGGATCTGCGTTCTTTTATTGGCCTGCCCCTGGTCGGCCAGTTTTTCCGAGAGCTTTTCCGCGGCATGCCAAAAAATTTCCGGATTGGGTTCTCGTTTCTGCCGATCTTTCCAAAACTGGATAGTCATTTTTTCCTCCTCTCATAAAGCAGTTCCCACAGGGGGATTCTGAGGGCGCCGCCGTGGGTGCTGAGCCACTCGGCTAAAGTCTCGTGAACTTTTTTGACCGCTGCGTCCCGGGCCTCGCCCTTGAGGGTGCGGGCCACATTTCTGCCGGTGACATAGGCCAGGTGGGCCCGCCATTTGAGGCAGGCCAGGTCGTCCAGGTAAATGGGCCCGCCCGCGATGAGACGCTGTTCCGCAGCCGCCAGGCGGATGAAGTCGTTCAGCCGATAGAGCATGGCCGCGGTGAGCCACTCTGCCGCGAGCCATTGGCTGAGGGTGGCCTTGATATCCCCAAATTCGCCCACCTTCTCCCAGGGAACTGTCTTCCCGAAAAGAGTGAGGCGGTTGCGGCCGGCATTTTTCGCTTGTTTCAGGGCCTCTTCGGCGGCGCGGGCCAGTTGGTCCATGGGGGTGTGGGCCTTTTTCAGGGTGATGCCGGCGGAGAGGTGCACTTGGGGGTTGTGGGCCACATAATCCGCAAACCGGTCCCGGATCTCCCGGGCCAGGGGGAGGATGCGGTTCCAGGGGCCCAGGAGAAAGAGGTCGTCGCCCCCGGCAAAGACGGTATAGGTATTACGGTATTCCGGGCGAGTGCCCAGGAGATGAGGGAGATAGAGACAGAAAAAGAAATGCAGCTGCCGGCTTAAAGTGGCCAGGCGGGAGAGAGTGAATTTGGTCTCCGGCACCCCGCAGGTCAGAAGCAGCCCCAGGTTGTCCACATCGGCCTTGAGGATGCCCAGGGCCTCCAGGCCCAGGAACTTCCCCGGGGTCTCGGTGTGGGTTAGGGCCAGGGCGGCTAGGTGTCCCAGAGTTTTAGGGGCTCCCGCCTCCGGTGGTTCATCCAGATCCTTTAACCTGTCGTCCTGGAGTTCTTCCTCGCGACATACCGGCACATAACCATTGAGGAATTTGCGGGTGACGGGGGATGCCAGACTGTCCCCGGGAGGTGAAATATCCCACAATTTTATCAGACCCCGCCCCCGGGCCTGCGCGGTGAGGAACCCCTCGGCGAAAAGCACCTGGTAGCGACCGAACAGCGGCTCCCGCAGGCAATTGTCCGGATCGTGCACGTCGGCAAAGGTGGTGGTCACTGCCAGCCGGTTTTTCTTCACCAGGTTGGTCCCCAGGAAGACATGATCCCGGCAGACCGCGCAGGCGGAGGGCACCTGGCGGAGATAAGGGTCCTCACTCTGGTCGCCCCCCCGCAGGGTCGCGGGGCGCTTGCCGCATAAGGGGCAAAGGGGTCGGGGCAGCTCAGCCCGGAAGCCCTCCAGATAACCCCGCACCTCCCCGCCATAGGAGTGGAGGTTCAGGCGGGCCAACTTCTTCCGCTCCAGGTCCCGCCCCATGGCTTCCCACAGCGAGGTAAAGCGGCCGGCCAGGAGATCCTCCGGCGAGGCTTCCCGGGTGGCCAGCCCCAGGGCGCTTTCCCCCAAGGAAATCCGGAACAGCCACTCGTTCATGGCCGCTTCGGCCTCCAAGACGGCCTGCCGGTCCTCGTCGGTATTGGGGGCCAGGATGGTGAACTTGCCCGCCGCGTTCAACACCACCGACAGGAAGGGCAGGCCCAGCCAGCGGCACAACAGGTCCGCCGCCAGCTCCGACATCAGGGACACGGCAAAGGAGCGCCCCCGGAGGAGCTTGGCCCGGTAGCGCCGGGTCTCCCCCCCGGCACTGAAGATGAAATCCTGGATGCCGTAAAAATCGCCGCTGATAAACAGGAACTTTGGGGACTGGGGGTCTCTGATGGCGGACACGGTGAGGCTGTTCCGGCGGCGGTGATAGCCATACAACGCCGCGGCCAAGGCTGCGGTGGTGCGGGCGTGGTCATACAGGGACACGTCCCGGGAAGCCTCCACCGCCCCGGCCCGAAGCGCCGGGACCATGGCGGTGTACACTACGAGCAGGCTGTCGAAGTGCTCCAGCCATAGCTCCAGGTTTTCCTGCCGGTGGGCCAACCTTTCCAAACCGGCCTTAAAGCCCTCAAACAACCGGAGATATTCCTCTTTGGCCTTGGTTTTGTCGGCCGGTGTCACTTCCGCCAAGCGGTGGGGAAAGATGTTTGTGGGTGCCAACTCCTGAAGAGAATAGCCCACGCCATGGGACTTCTGAGGACGTTCTCCGGAACTGCCGTTATCTTCCGGGAGGCTGAGTTCGGCCAGGATGGCAGCCAAACGGGTCTTCTGGTATTCGGCCCAGTCGACGGTGGGCTCCTCCCCCTCGGGTTGGTCCCGGCGCTCCCAGCCACTGGAGAGCCGATCCGCTTCGGTGATGATCCAGCGCCAGGGGCTGGCTTCGGGACGGTGGTGTCCGGCGGCAAGGTTGATGAAAGATTCTCCCTCCCCCCATTCCTTGGCGGTGAACTCGGGAGGGAGCATCTCCGCCAGATTTTCCATAAATGCGGCCGTACAGAGAGCATGAGGATGGGTATGCCTCCCGGTCTTCTTGTCGAAGGGCTGATATAAGTCAGCGTTGTTGAGCGAATATTGCTCACTGACTTCCAACGCGGTCCGGTCGGCGAATTTGCCGATGTCATGCAGCAGGGCGGCGGCCGCGATCTTGAGTAAGGTGGGATCCATGGTTGGTCTCCTTCGGCAACCTTGGAGATTTCTGGCCTGAGATTCTTTATGTCTGTGAAGGTTCATCCCCTCGCAAGAAACCGCTCACACAGGTCTGACAGGGCGGCGTCCCGCTGCGCCGGGGTGTTTCCGGTTAAAAACACCTGGAATTTGGTGGTGGCTTTGCCATCACTGAAGCCGCCTTCAACTTGATCGTCCTCCCCCTTACTTGAAGGCTTGAAATAATTGGCCCGGGGCAGGTCCGGATTGTAGTAATAGGTATTGATTTTCTTGACGTAGGGAACCTCCAGGATTTTCTTGAACCAGGCTTCAATCCCCGGCGGCCGGGGGCTGAGGCCAGCTTCATAGGTGATTTTTTTCCCGGCCGGCTCCGTGCCGGAGTCTGGCGGCAGGAGCTGAGACCGCTGCAAGGCAAAGCGGTAGCGGAAGGATTCGTGGAAGAGCTGGCCCATGGGGGTGAGCCCCACCAGCTTCTGCCTGTCCACTTCGATCTCTTCCACCAGACTGGCAAAGCGGGGGTCTATTTCCTCATAATTCTCCGGCTCTGCCCGATCGTGGGCCAATTGATAAAAAAGTGGAGCATGGGCCAGCCAAAAGCCGATGTCCAAAGATACCGGCTGGGGCGGCAGGGTAATGACCTCCGAAAAGCGCTCAAAAAGATAACAGACCGGGATGTTAAGGGCCTGGCCGATGAGCCCGGCAAAGGAGATCTGGGCCTTGTAGCCGCCGGTGGCGTTGATCACCACCTGCTCCGGACCTCGCTGCCGGGAGATCTCGGCCATGGCGGTCACCAAATGGCGCAGACCCTCAGTCCTGAAGCGGTGGGGATTGTCATCCGTCAAACCGACCAGTGGCTGCCAGGATACGTGTGCAAATCTCCGGGGATTTTCCTGCTCCTGGTAGTAAGAGGCCAGAAGCTGCCCCAGGTTTTGCCCATCCGGAGTGTCAGACACCAGAAGATGGAGGTAAAGAGGGTCAGAAAGGATTCCCTTGGCTATGATGCTGTCGGTGGAGTTGATCTCCGCGCCCAGGATGCGGTTCTGGGGCGGCAGGCTGGCCAGGGCCCGGGCCAAATCCCTGAACCGGCCTTGGGAATAGAGCTCCAGCCAGTTTCGCCCCTTGGGATGTCGTTCCAGATTGCTCTTCAAGCTGGTTCCCACCGTGCAGATGAGGGTGTGCCGCCACTTTTCCATTGTTCTCCTCTCTTAACCAGAGTTGGCTGATGATCCGGACACCCTGACCTTCAAAACTTATTACTGGGACAAGCATTGCTGTCCGGTAGAAGTTACTTGATATAGCAAGTAAAGCAGCCCTATACCAGCCAATCAATGCTATAATGGGTTTGCTGAAAACCTAAGCGTTGCAAAGAGTTATGGGGCTTATGGCACATGTTAGCACACTCATGGGTCAATTACTACAACTCATACCGAGACATGTTTTCGACCACTTGGTGGACAGCCATGCCTGGCAGGGACCAAACCCCCGAAAATTCACTTACTGGTCGCACCTGGGAGCCATGCTCCTCGGCCAGTGGAGTGGCCGCAAAAGTCTGCGGGACCTGGTGTTCAGCGTCAACCGCCAAGGCCACAAGCTTTATCATCTGGGCCTCTCCAAGTTGAAGCGTTCCACCCTGGCCGACGCTAATCAGCAGCGCCCTGCGGTCATCTTCGAAAAAACCTATTATAAGCTGTATGAGCGGCTCTCCGGCGAGTTGGCGCCACAGCCTAAGCAGGCCCCGCCAATCAAAATCATCGACGCCACCACCATTGAGCTATGCGCCGGCACCTTTCCCTGGGCCACTTTTCGGGCCCGCAAGGGGGCTATCAAACTCCATGCTGGCCGACCTCTTGCCTCAGTGTGTGGTGCTCACCGACGGTAAGACCCACGACCTCCAGGCTGTCCAGGACCTGCACTTCGAACCCGGCGATCTGCTGCTCTTTGACCGGGCCTACCTTAACTACGCCTGGTTTTTCCGGCTGCATCAGGGGGGCGTCTGGTTCGTGACCCGCCTCAAGAGCAACTCCTGCTACGAGGTAGTCCAGACCCGGAGGGCTTCCGGCCCGGTCCTGGCCGACCAGGTGATCCGCCTGAGCTCACCCCAAGGCCAGGCCGCCTTTCCCGAACTCCTGCGCCGGGTGCATTACCGGGACCCGGAAACCGGCAAGGAATATGTTTTCCTCACCAACCGCCGGGACCTGTCAGCCCTGGAGGTGGCCGAGCTTTACCGCCGGCGCTGCCAGATTGAGCTTTTTTTCAAGTGGATCAAGCAGAACCTGAAGATCAAGGCCTTCTACGGAACCTCCAAGAATGCCGTGCTGATTCAAATCTGGACCGCCTTGATCGCCTATCTGCTGCTGGTTCGGGTTAAGTTCAAGACCAAGGCCGGCTGGGCACTATTGGAACTAACCCGCCTGGCCCAAACCATGCTCCTGGAGCGCATGGACTTGTGGGCCTTGCTCGGTCTTCGTCCACCAGACAACCGACAACCCTTGCTATTCAATTAACGTGCCGAACAGCAGTGAATCAGAATATAAAGAATGGGCATCTATTCCTCCGGCACCGGTGGGTCTGTGATGGTTTCGTGGTAGGGCCGGTCGCCCATATAGCGGCGCCACTCTTCTGGTGTAAGGTTGCGGTTGGCTATTTTACAGGCCCGCCGCATCCATGAATCCAAGGAGACGTCTCAGAGTTTTATGAGACCGTCTCTTCTGCCGGCTGCGATATTCGTAGGTTTCCGGGTTGGCGAAAGCGGCGTCAGCACGCAACCAGAAAAGCTTGAACCAGTCCCGGTAGCGCTTCACCAGAGGCTTGATGAACTCCGGAGTGCCATCGGCGGAATGGACGTGCCCCGGTCTCAGCTTGGCCGCCAGACAATCACCCTCGCTGGTGAAGCCAAACAGCGGATGGAAGCAGTTCTTGGCAAAATGGCCATTGTAGGCCACCCCTCCCGACTTGCCATGCGCCGGGTCCTCGGTGGAATCCAGGTCAATGATGAGCCGCTTTTTGTTCTTCCGCCTCAACAGAGCATCGGTGGCTCGAGTGAGGGCACCTTCCAGGGATGCTAACCCCACGGCATTACCCAGGACGTCGTTCTCCAACCGTGCGGTTCCTCCATTTTATCCATAGGTAAGGCGAACTTTCCCCAGGCCGAAGGTGGTGGCTTTGCCCAGGTGGACCTTTTCCACGTACTGGAGGAGGGGCACGAATTCCCGCAACTGCCCGGCGTAGGTGACCTCCCCCACCAGGCCACCCATGAGCATGGCGCTGTCCTGCCGGTTGGAGTAGCGCTGCCAGTCAAACCAGGAAAGCCCGGCTTGGGCTACCCGGACCTCCTGGGCCCTGGCGACGAGCCCCTTGTAGTCCAGGGGCGGCTCGCCCTCTGCGAAGTGGCCGGTGAGGGCGCTCAGCCGCCGGAGGGCCGCCCGCACCAGGACGTGGAAGGGCAGTTCCGCCTGCAGCCGGTTCTGAAACTTCAAACGCAGCGGCGTCAACAGCGACAGGGTGAGGCGTTCCACCGGCCCGGCGGGCGCTTCCGCCAGCCGCAGGTCCACGGTGCCACCGCTGCTGAGAGCGCCGCTCTCGGCGGCATACACCAAGCCGGCCTGAGGAGAGGTGATGGAATGCAGCAGGAACCGGGCCCGGCGGCCCTGGAGACGCCGCCCGATGCCGATTTGCCCCATCTCCCGAAAGGCGTAGACGAAATAGGGGAGGTAGTCATTGGCCGGACCGAAGAGGAGCAGGGTGAAGTCAAAGGGCTCCCCCTTGCAAAGATTTTCCCTCGGGCCCAACGGTGGCTCAATGACAAAGGGATGAGGGGGGCTGGGAGGACCTGGGGTTTTAGCCTCTGGTAGGGACTCGAAAACCAGGGCATAGACGCATTGCCGGCGCAGCAGGCAGGCCGGACATGCCTGGCGTCGGAGGGCGCAGACCACCTGTTTCAGAGCGACGCCGAACCCCCCCCGAAAGGTGGAACCTTTATAGGGAGGGAGGATGGCATCGTCTTCCAAAACGGCATGAAAGCGATATTCCCCGAAGAGCATCAGCGCTGAAAGAAAACCCGTGCAGCAAGATTACCGGGAAAATCATAAATCGTTGGGACCCAAAACCTGCCCTCTTATAGCACGGGTGGCCCGGCAAATAAAAGCGGTTTCGACTTTGTCAGGCAAGCTCCTAAATTGGCAGAAAAATGGAGAATCTGATCAGTTTCGGTGATATCAACTGAATTGTGGAAAATAAAAAAGGGTGTTATTCCTTCAGGTTAGCCAAACCTATGACGAAGGAGGTAACACCCTATGAAAGCCAGACGGCTTCCACAAGAAGGCATTGTACTTGAGGTCATCGAAAATCTCCACGAGGTTATCTGGGCCAAGATCGCTTCTGGAGTGAAGAAGTTCATTAAAGGGTTCATCGAAGACCTGTTGAACGAGGAGGTCACCACCCGGATCGGCGCTGCCCCCTACGAACGGAGCAGGGCGCGCCAGGGCTATCGGAACGGGCATTATCTCCGAAGCCTGCTCACCAAGTTCGGCTTGGTGGAAGATATCCGGGTGCCCCGGGTGACGCCGGGAGGAGCCGGGTTCTCCGTCCTGAACCGCTATGAACACCGGCGCCGGGACGTCGACGCCGCCTTGGGCCGGCTGTTTTTGAGTGGGGTAAGCACCCGAAAGCTGAAGAGCATTGCCCGGGAGCTGTTCGGCAAGGAGATCAGCGCCCAGACCGTGAGCAATTCCCTGGCCTCGCTGGACCAGGAACTGGAGGGCTACCGCACCAAGCCCCTGGCCGATACCGCGGAGTTCCTCTTCCTGGACGGCATCAGCAGCAAGGTCCGGGAGATCGGCATTGAGAAGAAAGTGGTCCTGTGCGCCCTGGGGATCCATCGCCAGGAGCCGGGGGAAGAGCAGCCCCGCAAGGAACTCCTGTCTTTCCAGCTCACCGAGGTGGAGGACACCGGGGCCTGGCAGGGTTTTTGGGCCGACCTGAAGGGCCGGGGACTCTTCGGCAAGAACCTGAAGCTCATCATCACCGACGGCAACCCCGGACTGTTGAAGGCCTTGAAGGCCATCTACCCGTTTATCAAAGTGCAGCGCTGCATCGCCCACAAACTGCGGAACGTGGCGGTAAAGATCAGGAATGTTCATCAGGCTCATTGCCTCACGGAGGCCAAACTCATCTTTGCCGCTGACAACCGCCAAGAAGCCCTCAAAGGCTTCAAGACCTGGGAGGCCAAGTGGGTGGTGGAGGAGGAACGGGCTGTGAAGTGCATGCGGAAGGACCTCTTTCACTGCCTGCATTTTTATAGTTTTCCTCCGGAGCGGTGGAAGTCCCTTCGCACCACCCAACATCCTGGAGCGGGCTTCCCGGGAGGTGCGCCGCCGCACCCGGCCCATGAACAACTGCTTCACCAACGAGGCCAGCTCCCACCGTATCATATTCGGCATCAGCCAGATGCTCAACAAAAACTGGAGGGGTAAAACCCTGAAGAAAATTTCCACAATTTAATGGACATCACCTCAAGCCAGCGCGGTTTCCCTTGGCCTCAAAGCGCCCAAAGTTCCCAAACCTCGGTCATCCAGATAGGAAACCTTTGTCCTGTCTAACAGCATGCTCTTAGTTGTCATGAGAAAAGGCAGGAACAATATCGTCCAAACCGTCCACATCGTCCAAGTCCTTATGAATCCAGGTATTTCAGAGGGACGGTCTTACTGGGCCACCGTCTGGCCATATCTATAGCGTCCTTCCTACCAGGCCCCAGGGGCAACTTTCGGGACTTTCCCTGCTAAGGGGGATAGTTTTGCTGCCCTGGAACTAACCCGGTCAAGGCTTCGCCGGCTGGCCTCCCGCCTTAAGACGCAAGAAAACGCCGTCATGGCAATCGGCGTCGGGCGGAACGGCAAAACCGGGGGAGGGCACCCCCACCCCCCGGGGTTACCTATGACGGGCTTGGAAATGTTTAAAATAATTTTATCTAATTTTTACCGGCGAATTCCTTATGCTATGGTGAGCATGAGTGGGTAAAGGAGCCAATAGCAGGTGGACGAGCCCGTTTCCCGGACGCCTGCCGCCGGGGAAATCTTCCTTGCCTTTCTGCATCTGGGTCTCACCGCCTTCGGCGGCTTGGCCATGGTGGAGCCCATCCGCCGCCAGGTGGTGGAAACCAAGGGCTGGCTGAGCCAGGCGGAGTTTCTGGATGGGGTGGCGCTGTGCCAGGTGGTGCCGGGGGCCACCGTGGTACAGCTCGCTACTTATGTGGGGTACCGGCTGCAGCGGGTTTTCGGAGCTTTGGCTGCGGCTGCCGGGTTCATCCTGCCTGCCTTCGGCCTGATGCTGGTTCTTTCCGCTCTCTATTTCCGCTTCGGCGACCTGCCTTGGGTGCAGTCCCTTTCCAAGGGACTGGGGGCGGTGGTCATCGCCTTGCTGTTGCAAGCCCTGTGGCGGCTGGGACAAGCCATCCGACGTCACTGGGTCGATCCAGTCATCGCTTTGCTGACCCTGGCTGCTTTTTGGCTGCAGGTCAATTACCTCATGGTCATCCTGACCGCCGGTTCGCTGCGCCTGCTCCTCACCCGCTGGCTTTCCCCTCCGGAACCCGAATCTTTCCGGCCTCTGGCCTCCTTGGTCCCAAACCTTTGGAGAACGCTGGCGTACGCGGCCGTCGTCTTGGCGGGGCTGGCGCTGGCGGTGGCCGGAATCTGGCGCCTCTCTTCCCAGGTGGGCCTGATGAGCCTCATCTTTCTCAAGATCGGAGTGATCAGTTTCGGGGGCGGTTACGTCATGATTCCCATCCTGCAATGGGAGATGGTGGACCGACTGGCGTGGCTCACTCTCCGGCAGTTTCTGGACGGCCTTCTCCTTGGTTTTGTGACCCCTGGCCCCATCATCATCCTGGCCACCTTCGTGGGATATTGGGTAGCAGGGGTGCCGGGGGCTGCAATAGCCACCGTTTCCATATTTCTGCCGCCCATCCTGATCATCGTCTTTCTGGCTCCCTATTATCAGCGCCTCAAGGAAGCTCACTGGATGCGGCCGGTTATCCAAGGGATTCTGACTGCTCTGGTGGGCATGCTGATTTTGGTGCTACTGCAGATGGGGCTGGGTACTCTCAGAGACCTGCCGAGCTGGATGATCATGGCGGGAGCCAGCCTGGCTTTGATTTACTTCGAAATTAACCTTGTCTGGGTTGTGGCTGCCGCTGCCGGGGTTTCTCTCTGGATGTATTGAAGGAGCAGGGAGGGTTGCGACACCCCGGTGCAGTGGCTGAAGGGCAGGGGTGGCTGGGATGGCAAAGAAAAACCGGGGGCAGGAACTGGACCTACGGCACAAAGGAGGTGGATTATCCATTGATGGAGGCGGCTTGAGAATTTGTTCCAGGCAGATTATATTGATGCTTAACGATTGAGCCAGGAACTGACGATTAACTATCGACCCGGGTGCCGGCTTATGCCTGATCAGGGAGGCCTCACTCACAAGGCAGGGCTGACCAGGATGGGCGTCCTGGCGGCCTGTTTTGCCGCCTTACTGGCCTTTGGGGCCGGCGGCTGCAACAAAGACTCGAACCAGGTCACGGTGGATTTTTCCAAAACCTTGCCCACGGCCCGCCCTCCACTGCCTGCGGGTGAGGGGGGCACCCTCCGAGGGGCGGTGGCCGCCATGATCTCCCCCCGGGAAACCTTTATCCATTACCGGCAGCTCCTGGCTTATCTTGCCAAGAAGTCTGAAAAAGACCTGGAATTCGTGCAGCGCAAGACCTATGAGGAAATCAATGAACTTTTAAGGAGAGGGGAGATCGATCTGGCCTTCATCTGCTCGGGCCCCTATGCCTTGGCCAGGGGGCGGTACGGCTTCGTGCCCCTGGCTGTTCCGGAGATCCAGGGAAGCACCTTCTACCAATCGTACCTGATCGTCAACAAGGACCGAGCCTTCCAGGGGCTGGAGAGCCTGAAAGGCCATTCCTTCGCCTTCACTGACCCGGAGTCCAACACCGGCAAGCTCGTTCCCACCTTCTGGCTGGCGGAATTGCACGAGCGTCCCGAAACTTTTTTCAGAACCATTATTTATACTTACAGCCATGACAATTCCATCATGGCGGTGGCCCGGGGCCTGGTGGATGGGGCGGCGGTGGATGGACTGGTGTGGGAGTATTACCAGGCGACCGATCCCAGTTTCACCTCCAAGACCAAGGTTATTCAGAGGTCCGAGCCTTATGGCATCCCTCCCTTGGTGGCCTCCCAAAAGCTTTCCTCCGCTGAGTATGAGCGGCTGCGAGAAGTCCTGTTAACCATGCACCGGGACCCGGAGGGCAAGAAGATCCTGGCCGGGCTTCTGGTTGACCGCTTCCTTCCCTTGCAGGAAGAGTGGTATGAGCCCATCCGGTCCATGCACCGGCGCCTGGCCCTTCTCAAGGAAGAGTCCCATGCTCCTCAGCCTTAAGAGCAGACTCCTGGCTTCCATCTCAGCCATCGTGATTCTAACCGGCCTGACCATCGCCGGCATTGTCACGCAACGATATAGCATCGCCCTGCGCCAGGAGATGATGGGACAGGCGGAAAACCTGGCCCATGGAATCGCCCTGGAGGCTTCCGACCGGATTCTCATCCATGATCTGGTGGGACTCCAGAAGATGTTGGACCAGCAGCGGCGCAGCCATCCTGCCCTGGCCTATCTGTTTATCCTGAAGGACGGACAGGTTTTGGCCCACACCTTTGAACAAGGGGTGCCGGTGGCGCTGGTGGAGGCTAACCGGCCCCTTTCCCTGGTTCAGCCTGGCTTTCGGCAAATCAGCAGCCAAACCGGCGATCTCTTCCTGGATACCGCTTTGCCGATCTTCGAAGGGAAGGCGGGAATTTTGCGGCTGGGATTCCTGGAAAGCCATTACCGGAGCCAGTTGGTCAAGCTTTGGGGAGAGATCGGTCTCATTACCTTGGGACTTCTGGGGCTGGCTCTCTTGGGCGGTCTCTGGTTTGTCCGGCGTATTACCAAGCCGCTGGCGGCACTGGTGGCGGCCACGAGAGAGATTGACCGGGGAGAGCCCCGTGTCCGGGTGGAAGTGAAAGGGCAGGATGAAATTGCCAAGCTGGCGGCTTCCTTCAACCAGATGGTGTCCCGTCAAGAGGAATATACCCAGCGTCTAGAGCAGCAGACCTTGGAACTGGAGCAAGCTTACGGCCGGGCCCGGGCCGCCTGCCAGATTGTGCAGGAAATGGGGGCCCTTTATACCCTGAAGGAGATGGGCGCCTTTTTACTGGAAAAGCTCCGGGACAACCTCCAGTGCCCTCACATTACCCTGCTCCTCCTGAATGGCTCCCAGGATACGGTCTTCGCATTATCCGAAAAAGAGGGGGTCACCAGGTTCAGGGAGCCAGCCGTGATCCAGTCGACCCGGGAGGCACTGGAGCGTTTGACCATGGGCAGCCTCCCCCGGGAACTGGCCGAAAGACTCCCGTGGCTCACTCCCGACTTTTTCGCCACCGAGCGCCAGGCCCTCATTCCTTTTACCGACAACCACATCCGGGGAGCGGCCCTTATTGCCTGTCCGGACTGTTTCCACGGCAACCCCGAGCAGGTTCAGTGGGTGGAGCTGGTGCTGAAGCAGAACGCCGGGGCCCTGGGAAGGGCCATTTTGCATGAGGATGAAGTGGGCGCTCTCAAGAGCCGGGTGGAAGCCCAGGCGGGCTTCGGTGAGATTATCGGCAAAGACCCCAAGATGCAGGTGGTCTACAAGCTCATCGAAGACGTCGCCTCCTCTGACGCCACCGTACTGATCCAGGGAGAGAGCGGCACTGGCAAGGAACTGGTGGCCCGGGCCATCCACCACATGAGTTCCCGGCAGGGCAAGCCCTTCGTGGTGATCAACTGTTCGGCCTACCCGGCCACCCTTTTGGAAAGCGAACTTTTCGGGCATGAAAAGGGGGCGTTCACCGGAGCGAACCGTCAAAAGTTGGGACGATTTGAACTGGCCAACGGCGGCACCGTATTTTTAGACGAGATCGGCGAAATTCCGCTGCCTGCGCAGATTAAACTCCTCCGGGTGTTGCAGACCCGCCAATTCGAGCGGGTGGGAGGCGAAAAAACCCTCTCTGTGGACGTTCGCATTCTGGCCGCCACCAATAAAGACCTGATGAAGGAGGTGGAGCAAAGAAATTTCAGAGAAGACCTGTTCTATCGCCTCAATGTCATTCCCATGGTCTTGCCGCCCCTTAGGGAGCGGAGAAACGACATTCCCCTGCTGGCCCTTCACTTTCTCCGGCGATTCGCTCGGGAGCGGGGCAAGGACCTCCGGGAGATCAGTTCCGGAGCCATGCGGCTGCTGCTGGACTATTCCTGGCCGGGCAACGTCAGGGAACTGGAAAATTCCGTGGAGCACGGCGTCGTCCTGGCTAAAAGCGGCCAATTGGAGGCCTGGGATTTGCCCTCCGCCCTCCAGCATCCCGCCCCCGGCTTGCCTTCCACCATTGCCGACCAGGAGTTAAGCCTGTTGCTGAAGATTCTCAAGGAATGCGGCTGGAATAAAAAACTGGCCGCCCAACGCCTGGGCATCAGCCGCAGCACCGTGTACGCCATCCTCAAGAGACACAAGATTTCCAAACCCACGACTCACTGAGAGGGCGGCGGGGAGAATGCTGACGCCTCCAAAGCTCCCGTGTCCAATCCGCCCTAACCGTGTCTGATTTTAAGACACGGTTAACATATCAGGATAACAATAATATTTTGATTTGTGTACAAACCGTGTCGCGGCGTTTTATCGGCCTAGAAGTGCAGGATTAAAAAAATTAATTGATATCACACCTAGTTAGTTAGCCGCCAGAGAAGCTCTCCCTCCAAACCACCGAGGACTAGCGGTCCCCCCAGGCATTGTCCAGATAATACTTAAATAATTACAACAAGTTAATCGTATGGCACAATCTTTGCCCTGCAGGTTTTTGACAAACGGATAATTCTGGGCGGGGGCGACGTGCATGAACAAGCCGGGTGTGCTGGTGGTAGCGGGCGACCGGGAATCTGGGCATCGAGTCTGTTCCCTGCTGCAAGAGCTGAATTATCCAACCAGCCTAATCGGTTCCCTGGGTGACCTGGAACAGGAGCTTCAAAAGGAATCAGAGGTTGCCGTGATCCTGGACCTGGATACCCTGCCCTTAAATATCCGGTTTTTCCGGGGTTTGAGAAAAAGCTATCCCCGGCTGCATCTGCTGGGAATTTCGGAGTTGACGTATCATCCTGGACTGGAAGAGGTGATCGGCTCTCACCTGCTGGCCTGTTTGGTCAAGCCCGTGGATGCGGAAGAACTCGGTTTCTGGTTGAAAAGCATCGGCGAACATTTGGCCAATCCGGAGCGAGCAGTCCCGGGCTAGCCCTGGGTCATCGTGCAGGGCTAAAGTAAGGAGAAGGACAGGAGGGTGAGGCCTTTCACAGATGGCTGGCCTACACGTCATCGAACTTCTCGGGCAAGGTTCAGACTTGCCGGCCTTGGTGAATGTCTGGGAGGTCAAACCGGTGGGCTCCACGAAACTGAGGTTGTGGACGATGGGGGAAGAAGCAGACAGGCTTGGGCGCGGCCCGCGGGTTGACCGAGGCCTTGGGCCGGATGAAGTGCGGTAACGGCTATCACGGCCAAGCCGGCCAAGAATGGAATAAGGAATTTCGTGTCCTCAAGGAGGCCCTCATGGCAAGAGATTTACCCGTGGAAGACCCCTTGGTCCGCATGCAGCGAGACCTTAAGCGGGCCTTGCAGAAGAACCCCAAAGACATCAAGTGGGGCATGGTCATTGACATTGCCAAATGCATCGGCTGCCACGCCTGCACCATCGGCTGCGTGGCCGAGAACAAGCTGCCGCCGGGGGTGGTGTACCGGGTGGTGCTGGAAGAAGAGGTGGGCACTTACCCCATGGTGGGGCGCCGCTTCGTGCCCCGCCCCTGCGTCCATTGCCAGAACCCTCCCTGCACCAAGGTCTGCCCGGTGACCGCCACTTGGAAAACCCAGCAGGGCGCAGTGATCGTGGATTATAACCGCTGCATCGGCTGCCGGTACTGCCTGGTGGCCTGTCCGTATGCGGCCCGGACGTCGGACTTCGGGGAATGGTACACCGCGGGCACCCCGGAGGCGCCCGACAAACTGTTGGGCCGCAAAGCCGCGGCCAACGGCTACGAATTGCGGCCCGCGGCGGAATACGGCAAGCGCTGGCCTGACCGGGCCAAGGGGGCTTCGCCCATGGGCAATGCCCGCAAGTGCCATTTCTGCCTGCACCGGCTCCAGGTGGGCATGCTTCCGGCCTGCGTCACCGCTTGTGTGGGCCGGGCCACCATTTTCGGCGACCGCACCGATCCCCGGAGCCTGGTCTTCGAGATGCTGGGCTCCCCCCGGATCTTTCGCCTCAAAGAAGAACTGGGCACCCAGCCCAGCGTGGCTTATTTGAAATAAGGAAGGGGAATAGGTATGCCAACCGACCGCTATTTCAAGACTCTGGTGACCTTCTCGGTCATTGGCCTGGTGGTGGGTTTTTGGGGGGTCTTTCAGACCCTGCTGTATGGAAAACATGCCACTGATCTGGGCTCCTACGTCCCCTGGGGGCTGTGGGTGGCGGTGTATCTGTTTTTCCTGGGCCTCACCGCCGGCGCCTTCCTCATCACCATTCTGACCTATGTCTTTAGGGTCAAGATCTTCGCGCCCATCGGGCCCCTGTCGGCCTTTACGGTGCTGGTGGCCATCACCTGCGAGGTGATCATCATCAGTTTTGACCTGGGACATTTTTCCCGGGTCTATCGCTTTCTCATCAACCCGGGCTGGTACTCCATGATCTTCTGGATGGTGGTGTTCACCAATGCCATGATCGCCATCTATCTCTTGGAATGCTACTATCTGCTGCGGGAGGGCTTGGTGCAGTGGTCCCAGGAGGAAGGCCGCCCCGGACAGGGGTTTTACCGCTTCCTGTCGTTCGGCAAAACCCGGTTTACCGAAGCGGACCGGGAGGCGGATCATCGCCGGGTGCGCCTGCTTTCCATCGTGAGCCTGCCCGTAGGTCTGATTTTCTATGGCATCAACGGCGCCATCTTCGCCATTCTGCTGAACCGGCCCCTGTGGAACGGCGCCCTCACTCCCCTTTTGTTCATCGTCACCGCGCTCCTCTCAGGCGGGGCCCTCATCACCTTCCTCACCTATATCTTCCGCATCGATGATGAGCTGGTCAATTATTTGGGGACCGTGGTGCGCTTTCTCTTAGTGGTGTTCCTGTTCTTGCAGCTCCTCCAGTTTTTCGTGGGCTACCGCACCGGCTTGCCCATCAACCGGGCCAGCCTGAACATCATCGCCTTCGGCCCTTATTGGTGGGTATTCTGGGTGGTGCACCTCCTCTTGGGGAGCGCCATCCCCCTGTACCTTTTGGGGGCGCATGCTCATAATGCCAAAGCGGTGACCTGGGCCTGCTTCCTCATTATCATCACCTTCATTGCGGTGCGCCTGAATTTTGTTATCCCGGACCAGGCGGTCTATAAACTGGAGGGCCTGGAAGCGACTTTCTATCATCACCGTCTCAGGACCACGGAATATTTCCCCAATCTTACTGAATGGCTGGTCAGCCTCTGGGTCTTTTCCTTGGGTATGCTGGCCTTCTTGCTGGGATCTCGCTGGCTGCCGGTAATTGCGGCCGGGAAAGGAGAAGCGGCTCATGTCCAATAAACTTGCCGAAGGTGCGCGCAAAATTCTGGATATCAAGGTGGACCGCCGCGGTTTCGTGAAATGTTCCGCCTTTTTGGGCGGCTCCCTGATGGCCGGCCATTACCTGGCCCGGTTTGCCGAAGCGGCCGCCCGGGCGGACTGGTCCACCCTGGATTTGCCCATCGGCGATGCCTATGTGCAGTATCTGCCGGAAAACCAGATTTACTCGGTGTGCCAGCAGTGCAACACGAACTGCGGCATCAAGGTGAAGATCCTGGACGGCCTGGTGGCTAAAATTGACGGCAATCCCTACAGTCCCTGGACCATGACCCCCCATATCCCCTATAAGACCCCCATCACCGAAGCGGCCACGGTGGAAGGCTCCCTCTGTCCCAAGGGGCTGGCCGGCATTCAGGCCCTGTACGACCCCTACCGCATCGTCAAGGTGCTCAAGCGGGCCGGCAAGCGGGGTGAAAACAAGTGGCAGACCATCCCCTTCGAGCAGGCCGTCAACGAAATCGTCAACGGCGGCAATCTCTTCGGGGAAGGCCACGTGGAGGGGTTGAAGGACATCTGCACCCTCCGGGACCCTAAGATCGCCAAGGAACTAGCCGAGGACGCGGCCCAGGTGGCCGATAAGAAAATGGACCTGGCGGCCTTCAAGGAGAAGCACAAAGACAACCTGAAGTATCTCATCGACCCGGACCACCCGGACCTGGGGCCCAAAAACAACCAGTTCACCCTCTTGTGGGGGCGGCTGAAGGCCGGCCGCAGCGACCTCCTCAAACGCTTTGTGGGCAGCGCCCTGGGGTCGGAGAATACCCACGGTCACACAACCGTCTGTCAAGGGTCCCTGTATTTTACCTGCAAGGCTATGAGCGATCAGTTCGAGGAAGGGAAATTCACCGGGGGCAGCAAATTTTATTGGCAGGCGGACACCGGCAACGCGGAATTCATCATGTTTGTGGGGGCCAACCTCTATGAAGGCAATTACGGCCCGCCGCTTCGGGGCCAGAAAATCACCTCCGGCCTCATTGACGGGCGCCTGAAGATCGCCATCGTGGACCCCCGGGCCCACAAGACCGTGGCCCGGGCCTGGAAGTGGCTGCCGGTCAGGCCCAACGGCGTGGCCGCCGTGGGGCTGGGGATGATGCACTGGATCATCTCGAACCAGCGCTACGATGCCCGCTACCTGGCCAATGCCAACAAGGCCGCGGCCAAGGCCGACAACGAGCCCACCTGGACCCAGGCCGCCTGGCTGGTGAAGATCAATGCCGACGGCACCCCCGGCACCTTTCTCAGGGGCTCGGACCTGGGCCTCCCCAAGGAAAAGCGGCCCAAGAAAAAGGGCGACGGCGACTGGGAGTTCGACGCCTTCATGGTCTATGCCGGCGGCGCGCCCAAGCCTTTCGATCCCAACAGCGAGACCGAGGCGGTGGAAGGCGAGCTTTTGGTGGACACGGAGATCAGAGGCATAAAGGTAAAGAGCGTCCTCCAGATCCTCAAGGACACGGTCACCGCCAAGAAGCTCTCCGACTGGGCCAAGCTGGCGGATGTGGCGGAGTCGGACCTGGTGTTACTGGCCAAGGAATTCACCAGCCACGGCAAAAAAGCGGTGGCCGATATCCATCGGGGCGTTTCCCAGCATACCTCCGGCTTTTACAACGTCCTCACCTACATGACCTTAAACACCCTCATCGGCAACCACGACGGCATGGGCGGCTTGGCCAAGGCCACCACCTGGAATATTACCGGAGATAAGGAAGGGAAGCCCTTTGATCTCACCAAGCAAAGCGGCAAACTCAAACCGTTCGGCGTCTCCATCATCCGGCACGGGAAGAAGTACGACAAGAGCACCATCTTCCAGGGCTACCCGGCCAAGCGCCCCTGGTATCCCTTCGCCAGCGACATCTACCAGGAGGTCATCCCCAGCATCGGCGACGCCTACCCCTATCCCGTGAAGGCCCTGTTTATGTATATGGGGTCGCCAGTTTATGCCCTGCCGGCGGGGCACAAGCTCATCGAGATCCTCTCCGACCCCAAGAAGCTGCCCCTGTTCTTCGCCTCGGACATCGTCATCGGCGAAACCACCATGTACGCGGACTACATCTTCCCGGATCTGACCTACCTGGAGCGCTGGGAATTTTCCGGCTCCCATCCTTCGGTAACCCCCAAGGTGGCGCCCTTCCGGCAGCCGGCCGCGCCGCCCCTGACGGATACCGTCACGGTGTATGGGGAGAAGATGCCCTTGTCCCTGGAATCCCTGGTGCTGGGGATCGCTGAAAAGATGAAGCTCCCCGGCTTCGGGGAGAACGCCTTCGGCCCCGGCCTGCATCTGAAGCGGGACGAGGACATGTACCTGCGCATGGTGGCCAATATCGCCTTCGGCGACAAGCCCGACGGCTCGGAGAAGGTGCCCGCAGCCAGTCCCGAGGAGCTGCAGGTCTTCGAAAAGGCTCGGCGCCACCTGCCTGCCACAGTCTATGACCTGAACCGTTGGAAACAGGTGGTGGGCGAGGCCTGGTGGCCTCACGTGGTCTATGTCCTGAACCGGGGCGGCCGCTTCCAGGAATACGAGAAGGCTTACAAGGATGGGTTGCTGGCCAATAAATACGGAAAGATGGTGGGCATCTATTTTGAGAATCTGGTGACCACCAAGAATTCCATGACCGGCAAGCCTTATGTGCCCCATGCCCACTTCATGGACAGTCCTACCGACGTTTTGGGCCGCAAGTTGGATGATGAGGCCAGGGGTTTTGACCTCACCCTCCTTACCTATCGCCACATCGCCCAAACCAAATCCCGCACGCCCGGCAACTATTGGCTCCAGGCGCTCTATCCGGAAAACTTTCTGGACCTCTCCCCGGTGGACGCCCGGCGGCTGGGTCTCTCAAACGGCGACCTGGTGAAGGTGGTCTCGGCCACTAACGAAGAAGGGGTCTGGGATTTGGCCCCGGGCCGCCAGAAGCCCATGATCGGTAAAGTGCGGGTTTTGGAGGGCCTCCGGCCGGGGGTGACGGCTTTCTCCCTGGGCCACGGCCACTGGGCCTATGGCGCGGGCGATGTAGTCATCGACGGGGTGAGGGTTCCCGGCGACCCCCGCCGGGCCACCGGGGTGCATGGCAACGCGGCCATGCGGGTGGACCCGGTGCTCAAAAACACCGGTTTGGTGGATTTGACCGGCGGCAGCGCCGTCTTCTATCAGAGCCAGGTGAAGCTGGTAAAGGTCTAACAGGAGCCGCCAAACGTGGAGCAACCCGTAAATACCAGAGCCACGGCGCAAATCTTTGAGGATTTGCTGGCCGGTTCGGTCGCGGCCCACGGCCATCTCTGCCCGGGGCAAGTAGTGGGGGTGCGGATGGCCATGCTGGGTCTGCGGCTTTTGGATTTCGCAGCGCCCCCCACCTATTCCCAGCTGAAACAGCTCATCGTCTTTGTGGAGATGGACCGCTGCGCCGGCGACGCCGTGGCGTTTGTGACTTGTGCCAAGCTGGGGCGGCGGTCTCTCAAATACATGGATTACGGCATTATGGCGGCCACTTTTGTGAACCTGGCCGCCGATCAGGCCTATCGGGTCATTTCCACCGAGGAGTCCCGGGAGTTGGCGGCCCTGTATGTGCCGGGCGAACCGGACCGGCGTCGGCAGCAGACCGAGGCTTACAAGGTCATGCCGGACAACGTCATGTTCCGCGTCCAAGAGGTGAAGGTCGACCTTTCGCCCTACGACTTGCCCGGGCCCACCCGCCGCAAGGCCACCTGTATGAAGTGCGGGCAGGTGGTGCGGGATAACCGGGAGGTGCGTCAAAACGGCTCCGTCTATTGTCTGCCCTGCGCTTCAGGGGCCTATTTTTCCGGAGCTCGGGAGATTGCCTGGCCAAAGATGCACTGGTCGCCTTATGCCAACCCTGACCTGACCAAGCCCACTGACTCAGATTCGTCCGGCCGGCCCGTTTGGCCTGGCGAGATTGCGGAGAAGAGAGATGATTAAAACCGTGAAAGTGGAAGAGGCATTGGGCCTGAAGCTGGCGCACGACATCACCGAAATCCGACCGGGGGAGTTTAAAGGGCCGGCTTTCCGCCAGGGCCACACGGTTTGCGAGGACGATCTGTGCCGCCTTCAGCGTTTGGGGAAGAATCACCTCTATGTGCTCGATCTGGAGGAGGACGAAATTCACGAAAACGAAGCCGCGGCCATCCTGGCGGGAGCCCTGGCCGGTGAGGGGATCGTGTGGGAGAACAATCCCCGGGAAGGCAAGATCGACCTCTATGCTGCGGTTGGCGGCCTCCTCAGGGTGGACGTAACGGCCCTGGCCGCCTTCAACCTGGTGGATGAGGTCATGTGCGCCACCCTGCACAACCGTACCCCGGTGCAGCAGGGCGAGAAAGTGGCGGCAACCCGGGCCATCCCCCTCATCATGAAGCGCGCTGCCATCCATCGGGCTGCGGCCATCGCTTCCCAGAACGGCGGGGTGGTCTCAGTTAAGCCCTTACAAAAAGCCAGGGCCGGCCTTATCATTACCGGCAACGAGGTCTATCACGGCCTGATCCACGACCGCTTCGCCCCGATTCTCCGGCAGAAGGTGGGGGCCTTGGGGTCGGAGGTGACTGCCGTGGAATTTCTGCCGGACGATGCTTTGGCCATTGCCCGGATCATTCACGTCTTTCTGGAACGGGGTTGCGACCTCTTGCTCCTTTCCGGGGGCATGAGCGTGGATCCGGATGATGTCACCCGCCACGCCATTCATCAGGCCGGGGCCACCGAAATTCATTACGGCTCCGCGGTCCTCCCCGGTGCCATGTTCCTGGTGGCTTACCTGGGGGAGGTGCCTTTGCTTGGGGTGCCCGCCTGCGCCCTGCACCATCCGGTGACGGTGCTGGACCTGGTGCTACCGCGGATTTTGGCGGGCGAGCGGGTCGGCAAAGCCGATCTGGCGTTCCTGGGCCACGGCGGCCTGTGCCGCGACTGCCCGCAATGCAGTTACCCCCGATGCTCCTTCGGCAAAGGGATGTGAGCCGTGGAAGAGTCAGGACCACGGGAAATTAACTACCTACGGCTGTCCATTACGGATCGCTGCAACCTCCGCTGCGTCTATTGCACCTACTGGCAGGATTGGCAGAAGCTCCCTGCTGGGGAAATCCTGCGGTATGAAGAACTCCTCCGCCTGGTTGCCGCAGCGGCAGAGTCCGGGATCCGCAAGGTTCGCATCACCGGCGGCGAACCGCTGGTGCGCCGGGGTCTTACGGATTTCCTGAAAGCCCTCCATCTCCTTCCCGGCATTAAGCAGGTCTGCCTCACCACCAACGGGGTGCTGCTCCAGGATATGGCCCCGGCCCTTTATGACGCCGGCTTGCGCTCCCTCAATATCAGCCTGGATACCTTGAAGCGGGAGCGCTACCGCCGGATCACGGGTTGCGATAGATTGCCGGCAGTTCTGGCGGGCCTGGAGAAATCAGCCTCTTTAGGCTTCCATCCCATAAAAATCAACTGCGTGGTGCTCAAGGGCCTCAATGATGACGAACTACTGGAGATTGCCGGGCTCGCCCGGGATCATCCCTGGCAGGTGCGGTTCATTGAACTGATGCCCACGGTCTCCCGAACCTGGTGGCGGCGACATTTCCTTTCCATGGCGGAAGTCCGCCAAAGATTGGCGGTCCTGGGCCCGTCAGCACCATCAATCCGGGAAGCCACGGCTGGCCCGGCCAGAATTTATCAGGTGCGGGGATTCCGGGGGGAACTGGGATTCATCAGCCCCATGAGCCAACATCATTGCGGCGCCTGCAACCGGCTGCGTCTGTCGTCTGGTGGAATGTTGCGCCCTTGCCTTCTTGAGAGGATGGAGCTTGATTTGAAGAGGCCGTTGCGCCAGGGCGCTTCAGACGGTTTTCTGGGTTGTCTTTTTAAAGAGGTTGTCAGTCTCAAACTTCGCAGATCCGATGAGGCTTTCACAGGCTTAAGAGCCATTCCCCGCGACCTTCCCATGGTCAGCATCGGCGGTTGACCAACGGGCTCGCCCCCTCCCGGTACCTGCCCCTTTCTGAGGTTCGCATTAAGAAGTCCTTATGTCCAGGAAGAGTCTTTATCATGGGGGAGGGTTCGTTATCATTGGCCAATTATGCCGGGATTCGGTATGATAACAGACGTTATGAACTGGTTTGGAAAGAAGGTCCTGGTAACTGGAGCCGGTGGCTTTATCGGCAGCCACCTGGTGGAGCGCCTGGTGGCGATGGGGGCCCGGGTGCGGGGCCTAGTGCATTACAATTCCCGCAATGATTGGGGTCTGCTGGAACAGGTGCCGTCGGCGGTTAAGGAGAACATGGAAGTTCTGGTGGGGGATATCACCGACCCCTTCATGGCTTCCGTTGCGGTGAAGGATTGCGAGGTGGTGTTTCATCTGGCAGCGCTCATCGCCATCCCCTATTCTTACATCGCCCCCTCCCGATTCGTGGCGGTCAATTGCGGGGGCACCCTGAACCTCCTGGAGGCAGCCCGGGCCCATGGCCTGGAACGCTTTGTGCATACCTCCACCAGCGAAACCTACGGCACCGCCGAATACCGGCCCATTGATGAAAAGCACCCCCTCAAGAGCCAGTCGCCCTATGCCGCCAGCAAGATCGGCGCAGACAAACTGGCGGAGAGCTACCACCTGTCCTTCGGGGTGCCGGTGGCCACTATCCGGCCCTTCAATACCTTCGGCCCCCGGCAGTCGGCCCGGGCCGTCATCCCCACCATCATCAGCCAGGCCTTGAGCGGAGAGGTCATCCGCCTGGGCAGCCTCGAACCCTTGCGGGACCTGACCTATGTGGCCGACACGGTGGAGGGCTTCATAAAGGTGGCGGAAAGCCCCCAGGCGGTGGGGGAGGTCATTAATGTGGGGACCGGCCGGGCGGTGTCCATCGGGGATTTGGCCCGCTTGATCTGTCAAAGGCTGGGCGGCCACCGGGACATTCTCTGCGAGGATCAGCGGGTGCGTCCCGCCGCCAGCGAAGTCATGGAATTGATCTGCGACAATCGCAAGGCCAAGGCGCTACTGGGCTGGGAACCCCGGTTGGGGCTGGAGGAGGGCCTGGACCGCACCATCGAGTTCATGGGCTCCCGTCTGTCGCACTACAAGCCGGATATATACAATATCTGAAGCGGGTGAGCGCTTCCGGGTCAGGCTCGGGTCAGCGCGTGAGTGAGTCAGGATATGACCAAGCCCCTCTGGAAGGTGCCGTTGGCCGACGTGCAGATGGGTCCGGAAGAGATGCAGGCCGTGAAGGAGGTGCTGCAATCCGGCTGGCTCTCCATGGGCCCCAAGACTCAGGAGTTCGAGGCAGCCTTCGCCGACTTTTTGCAATGCCGCCACACCTTCGCGGTGGCTAACGGCACCGCTGCGCTGCACCTGGCCTGCGAGGCGGTGGGACTCAAGGAGGGGGACGAGGTGCTCTGTCCGGCCCTTACCTTTGTGGCCACTGCCAATGCCATTTTGTACACCGGAGCCCGGCCGGTCTTTGTGGATATCGCCGGCCCCCATGACCTGAACCTGTCGGTGGAGGACGCCGCCGCCAAAGTCACCGGGCGCACCCGGGCCATCATGGTGGTGCACTACGGCGGCTACCCCTGCGACCTGGACAGGATTCGGGAACTGGCCCAGCGGCACCGGCTGCGGGTCATCGAGGACTGCGCCCATGCCCCGGGAGCCGCCTATCACTCCCGGGACGGCCTCCAGATGGCGGGCACGCTGGGAGAGGTGGGCTGCTTCAGCTTCTTCGCCAACAAAAACCTGACCACCGGCGAGGGCGGCCTGGTGGCCACCAATGATGCGGAGATGGCGGAGCGCCTCAGGACCCTGCGGTCCCACGGCATGACCACCCTAACCTGGGACCGGCACCGGGGCCACAGCTTCAGCTATGACGTCACCGCCCGGGGCTACAACTACCGGCTGGATGAGCTGCGGGCGGCCCTGGGGCTGGTGCAGCTTCGGCGCCTGGCGGCCGGCAACGCCAAACGCCGGGAACTCACCCGGCGGTACCGGGAGGCGCTGCAACCGATGTCAGAGCTGGAGCTGCCGTTTCTGAACGCCCCGGAGGGGTCCAGTCATCACCTGTTTCCCGTTCTCCTGAGAGACCCCCGCCTTCGGGGAGACTTCATGCAGCACCTGGCCCAGGACGGCATCCAGACCAGCGTGCATTACCCGCCCATCCCGCGGTTTTCCTTTTACCAGGGCCTGTGGCCCGCCGGCCATGACCACCGCCTTCCCGTAACCGAGGCGGTGGCGGACCGCCTGGTAACCCTGCCCCTGTTCCCCGGCCTGACCCAGGCCCAACTGGAATTGGTGACGGCCAGCATCATAGGTTTTTTCCGGAGCTAACCCGGGCCACCCCCGGAGCTTACCCCTCGGCGGGAGAGTAATGGGCCTGCCCTCCCCTACCCCTCTGGTTATGGGGCCTGGCTCTTTGGTGAAATAAGCCCCCCCGATCCTGGTGCGGGTTCCGCAAGGCCCTGAAGAGCCCGGGGGCATTTGGCCGGGAAGCCTACGGGGGCTTCTCTCCCTGCTCCCCGGGCGTTGTTTCAGGGAAATCCTTAAAAAACCAAGCCCATGGTTCCCTCTCCCGTATGGGGCGAGGGATGGGTGAGGGGAATCAAAGGCAAACCCTGCAAGCCCCTTATCCTATCGCCTTTTCACGAGGAGAGGGGGATTTTCTGCCCCGTTCTGAACCTATTTCGGAAACGCCATACCTTAAGGCTGTGGGGCGGCGTGAGGCGGACGGTTGGGGGGCCCGGCTCCCCGATAAAAACACTGCGCCAGGTGTAGCAGGGAAAGGCGCAAACACCGCTTCAGGTCCAGGAAAATGCCGGCAGAGGGAGTCAAGGCCGCGGCGGGCCACCGTCCCCCATGAGCTTGCGGGAGGGAAACGGTTATGATATTCTGGCCAAAATTTTGGGAATAAAAAAGGCCGGGGAGGCCCGCTTGCCGGGGGTAGGCTGGGCAGCCGCGGTGCTTGGTTCGGCGGCGGCAGGAGCCTCAACGCGGCTAGGGGCGGCTTTTGGCAGCCGCCCCTAGCATGGAAGTTCAGTTCCGGATCGTTAATACTCCTACTTTAAAAAGGACCGCAAACCGGGGGTGAGGATGCTTCCACCTGCCGGAGCCTGAACGGGGTAGTTGAAATACATGGCCCAGTTGGCGCAGTCGCCGAAGTCTTCGCCTTCGCCCCAGGCGGTTTCGCCCTTGCAGGGGGCCAATAGCAGAAAGATTTGGTCGCCGGAGAAGGCGCCGTACTCATTGACCGGGAAGAAGACGATGCCCATCTTCTGGCCATCCTTGCATTTGGGGTCAAAATCCTTGCAGCCAGAGGAGTTGGCATAAGCCAGGAGGAAACTGACCACCGCAGGGCGGTAGGGCTCCGCCGGCCACTCCAGGTTGTTTTCGATGAGGTTCCAGATGGCGTTCTGGATGTCCTCATCGGTGAGGGTAACGGAAGCGTCGCCGATGGAGACTACGTCACCGGCCGCGTACTTGTTGAGGAGGCAGATGACCCGGGGCATATTGTCCGGGTAATAGACAAACGAGCTTACGTCCCCGTGGACGTCAGCCGGATCAACCAACCCTTCCACGTTGTTGCAGGTGGCAAAGACCTTGGCATCCCCCCACGTGCACACCGGCAGAATGGAGTGGTCTTTGTCGATGCACCACACCGGATAGTTGCCGTCCTTGAGGCCCGGGAGGCCTTTGATGTCCACGTTCAGCCAGCCGTTTTCCCCGGCATTGGTGAAGCCGGTGAAGTGGTACTCCACCGGGGTTTCGGGCAGGCCCTGCCCGAAAGCCCCATAGACATCGGCGTGGGCGGCGATGAAGGCTGTTTCACCAACAGTCAGGCCGACGTCGGCCAAGGGGATCGGGTACTCCAGCTTGCCCTTGTAGGGGAACCGCCCCGGCGGCGGGCAGCCGCGGGGGTTCACTGGGATGTCGCTGAGTGCGTCGCCCACCGCCAAGTGGGTGTTGGCGGCGCACCAGCCGTTCTCCAGCACGTACTTGACGTACAAGGTGGTGGAATTGTTCCAGACCTGGACGTCGCCCACATCGTTCATGGTGCGGCCCACCACGAGGTCCGTTTGGAAGGGCCCGTTTGCCAGGGCCGCCCCGGTGAGCAGGCAGAGCCCCAGGGTTGCCAGGGCCATGAGTTTTGCCAGACGCTTCATAGTAGTTCCTCCTTGGGTAGGGGGGTGAAACAGGCGAAAAAGGTTCACTGCCAAGCCGGGGATGAAGATATTACTGTGGCGCCGCTGAAGAGATTCCTCCTTTGGTAAGGGTTGCGGATATTGAGAAATTGTGAATGGAAATAATTTGGAACCTGTAATGTTTAAACTGCTGTTTGCAGGGATAAGGTAATTTCGGGCGGCAGACAGGATGCAAAGACTCGCCCACGAAAAAAACGCAGGTTTTCTTTACTATGGACATTCCGGGACGGCAAGTCAATAGAGAAAAATACTTAAAATGAAGGGAGATGATACTCTTTTTTTTCATGGACGGCGTAAGGCGTGCCGGAATGGTTGGCTCTCCACCCACCGACTCTGGCGCAACCGGTGGGATTACCGTCAGTGGAATTTAGCCGGACGATTACACCTTAAATGAATCGGGCACTGTTATTTCTTAGACCGACAAAGTAGCGTTCCCTTCTCCTCCTGCTCGTTTTCCTGCCCGCGGCTACCATTTTCTCATTTGGTCATTTTGATTATTTTTTTTCAAGAAGAATTTCTTTAATAATAAGAATAATGTTGGGTAAGGCTGAGGCCGGTTATCGGATAACCCTGAATAATAACTCCATGTTATGACCTGGCACCGATCTTGCGATGAGAAGTCGGCAAAGCCTTTTGGGGAAATTAATGTTCCTGCCTGGGTTTGCCGAAGTTTCACTGTGGAATGAATGCGTGTGCCGGGGGATGAGACCATGAAGAATTTCGTTAAACTCTTGGTAATTCTTTTTATCCTTTTTTTGCAATCACATTGTTCTTTTGCTGAAACCTTCCAATTCAACGGGACAACCAACCGCCTGAAAATAACGACTTCCCGTCTCGAGCTGGACATTGAGCGGGGGGCCATTGTGTACGTGAAGGATGTGGCGACCGGGCAGGTCCTGGTGAACACCAGCGCCACCACAAATTTCCCCTCTGACCCCAGACATTTCATCGGCTTTGTTTCCAAAGACAGCGTCGGCAACCATGCGGTGAGAAGGCCGGGGGCAGGCACCTTCTCCGTGGTGGCTCCCAACCAGGGCAGGCTGACGTATAAGGTGTTGGATTGGGGAGACGTTCCGGTGAACGGCTCCCTGGTCTATGACATTACGGTGGACGGCGCCAGCGGGGAGATTGTGGTGGCCATGACCGGCACGGAGGCCTATACCGACAAGAAGCCGTTCACCCTGGACATCCCCATCATGAACTTTGCCGGCAAGGCCGTCATCCTGGGCAACGGGGCCAAATATGCGCGGGCGGAACCGGCCTGCACCGACGACACCGACAAAACGGGGTCCGGTTATGCCTCGCCCAGCATGGCGGTATTGGAGGGGGCCAGCGGGGTGTTGGCGGCTTGGTCGGAAACCGGGACCTTTACGCGCAATACGGTGAGGCTGCTCCATAATACCACGTATGACCATGTGGTGTGCAAGACCAATCAGGACCTAAAACAAACGAATCCGCAGGTGATCAAGTCCCCCGCCTGGCGCCTCGGCACCTATCCCAATTGGACTGATGCAGCCCGCCGCTGGAAGGTGCGGTTTGAAGAGCGTTACGGGGCCAAGCCGCTGTGGCAGAATCCCAGCAGCTGGGTGCGGCGGCTCCATGCCATGTCCGGTTGGTTTGACTGCACGGGCTGCGCGCCTTCGGCTGCTTATGACGCAGCCGAACGCTCCCTGGACTATGTGTCGGACTATCTGGACCTCTCCAAACTCCTGGTGCACTATCCCTATTTTTCCCACCGGATCAATATCCTGGCCGGCGACCTGACCAGTGTCATCGCCCAGGAGCAGGCCCCCGTGCCCGACGTCAGGAACCTCATGGAAGAGCGGGGCGTGGCTTATTCGGATTACTTTTACTACACCCTTATCTTCACCGAAGCGGAGGCGGACCGCCGAGTGGCTGATTTTAAAAGCAAGGGGTGGATCCCGTCAACCTACACCTTCAACCCCATCACCTGTACTGAGCAGGAGTGGTACTCGACGTATTGGCAGGGCATCAAGAGGAACTACGACTCGGTCTTTGACTGGCTCCACCCCGGCGCGGCCAAGACCCAGAAATATGTGGTGGATTTTCTGCATAAGTTCATGCTGGATCCCAAATACGGAATCGACACCTTCTACCTGGATTGCATGGGATTGGTGGGAAACGCGGAAAGCTTCGCCTGGATGGCGGAAGGCAAGGATTGGAACCAGGGCGACTATGAGTTGGCCAAACTGCTGCATGAACACTTTGCCCCGTATGGAAAGGCGTTTTGGTCCGAATACGCTCCTGAATGGATAGTGCCATACACCTTCATGGACTGGAACGGCGACCGGTTTGCCAAGGCTGCGGTCAACGGGGAGTTGCGCCTCAACCACCCCTTACGGGCTGCCCTGTACGGCAGCTATCACTGGGCGATGGAGCAGGAAGACACTCCCGTCAAAGAGGCCACCTTGGTAGGGACCTTGCCCCGGTTTCCGGTTCCCCATTTTGACGGCAAGGATGACGCCGGGGACAAGGCCTTCAGAAAGAATCGGGCCAGACTCTTCTGCGAGGAAGATCTCTTCTACGATCTGCCGCTGGAATGGAAGGACCCTGAGGCCCTAGCGTATTATCGCAGCCTGGATGCTTATTGGTATAAATTCAAAATGATCGGATCTGATGATTACGGTTACTTCAAAGAGATGCCGGACGGATCCGAGGTGCTCCGCCTCTCTTTGAAGGGGGGGTATGTCCCTGACCCGACTCCCACGCCCATCTCTGATATTACCGCCCCTTCCTGTGGCATCACGTCTCCTGCGACCAGCATGACGCTTTCGGGAACGGTGGACGTGAGTGTCTCGGCTTCCGATGACCAGGGGGTGACGAGGGTGGAGCTGTACCTGGATGAGACCCTGTACGCCACGGACAACTCGGCCCCCTACAGTTTTTCCTGGGACACCCGGCAGGTGGCTGACGGCCCCCACACCCTCAGGGCTTGGGCCTATGATGCCGCGGGGAACAGTGCCGCCTCTTCGCAAGTCACGGTGACCGTGCAAAACCAACTGGCGGATTCGGTGGTCCCCCAGGCAACCATTGCTTCCCCCATGGATGGAAGCGTGGTGAACCGCAATTTCAGGGTGAAGGTGCGGGCCAAGGATAACGTCCTGGTGGAGCGGGTGGAACTCTATGCGGACGGTGCTTTACAGGGCTTCACGGACTCAGCGGCGGATACGCTGGAAGTCTCGTTTACTCTGAATGCCAAGAAGCTGGGCAAGGGCCAGCACAAGCTCCTGGCCCGGGCCGTGGACGCCGCCGGCAACAAAGGCGAGAGCCTGCCGATAACGGTGATGGTGAGATAAGGGATCGCCGCAGAGGCTCATACCAATGGACGCCGGCCTCTTGCTCTTCTCCGGGCAGGGGGCCGGTTGTTTCTGGCCCTGAACTGGTGGGGACCAACGGCATCATCCGAGTGGCGGCACCCAACTCCCTTTATGCAAAGGGGGAAAGCGGCGTCGGTCAGGGCTGTCTGGGCAGAGCTGAGGCCTGTTGCCTTTTCTTCAAGCCATCCTTGCCTGGACTATCCTGGGGCCGGGGCTAACCGGGCGCAGCCATATTTAAGGAACCAGGCGTAGGTTTGGGCCAATCCCGCGGTCAAGGGAGTGCGGGCGCGCCAACCCAGGTGGGCCAGGCGGCTGACATCCAACAGCTTGCGCGGGGTGCCGTCGGGATAGGCGGGGTCAAATACCAGGCGGCCCGTGAAGCCCACGGTGGTTGCGATCATCCGGGCCAAATCGGCAATGGTCAGGTCTTCTCCCACCCCGATATTGATAATGTCCTCTTCCTCATAGTGCTCCATAAGAAAGAGGCAAGCTTCCGCCAGGTCATCCACAAAGAGGAACTCCCGGCGGGGGGCGCCGGTCCCCCAGATGACCACCTGATCCGCGCCCGCGACCTTGGCCTCGTGGAACCGGCGCATCAGGCCGGGAATGACATGGGAGTCAGTGGGATGGAAGTTATCTCCGGGCCCATATAGATTGGTGGGCATCACCGCAATAAACCGGGCGCCGAACTGCCGGCGATAGGCCCGGCACATGGTAATGCCAGCAATTTTGGCAACCGCATAGGGCTCGTTGGTGGGCTCCAATTTGCCGCTCAGGAGGTATTCCTCCTTCATGGGCTGGGGACAGAATTTTGGGTAAATACAGGAACTGCCTAAGAAAAGGAGCTTTTTCACCCCATGCCGATAGGCCTGGTGGATGACATTGGCCTCGATGGTCAAGTTATCATAAATGAAATCAGCAGGATAGGTCTGGTTGGCGAGGATGCCCCCCACCCGGGCTGCAGCCAGAAAGACGAAGTCCGGGCGCTCCCGGGAGAAAAACTCGGCAACTGCAGCCTGCTGGCGCAAATCAAGTTCACCCCGGTCTCTTACCACCAGATTGGTGAAGCCGGCGCGCTCCAGGGCGCGCAGGATGGCGCTCCCTACCAGCCCTCGATGGCCGGCGATATAGATTTTGGCGTTTTTCTCCATGCGAGTCCCGTGGCCTAACCCGCGGTCTTCCGGACGGAAGGACCTGGTGGGGTGGCCAGACTGTTTTCGGCGGCCATTTTCCTGATGATATCCCGGCATCGGCGGACTTCCAGGAGGTCCTTCAGGTCTGCGTCCACCATCAGGCGCACCAGCTCCCGGAAGGTTACCCGGGGCTGCCATCCCAAGAGTCGGCGGGCCCTGGAGGCATCCCCTTGCAGCAAGCCCACCTCCGTGGGTCGGAAATAGCGGGGATCGATCTCCACGTACTGCCAACAATCCAGGTCGAGATAGCTGAAGGCCTCTTCCAGAAACTCCCGCACCGAGTGGGACTCCCCGGTGGCGATGACAAAGTCGGCCGGGGTCTCCTGCTGGAGCATAAGCCACATGGCCTCCACGTATTCGGGGGCGTAGCCCCAGTCCCGGCGGGCTTCCAGATTTCCCAGGTAGAGTTTGTCCTGCAGTCCCAGCTTGATGCGGGCCACCGCCCGGGTAATCTTGCGGGTCACAAAGGTCTCGCCCCGCCGGGGGGATTCGTGGTTGAAAAGGATGCCGTTCACCGCAAACATCCCATAGGCTTCCCGGTAGTTGCGAACCATCCAATAGGCGTACAGCTTGGCGGCGGCATACGGGCTGCGGGGTTGCATGGCCGTTTCTTCGTTCTGGGGAGCGGGCGCGTCCCCGAACAATTCGCTGGATGAAGCCTGATAGAACTTCGTCTTGATGCCGCTGCGGCGGATGGCCTCCAGCAGGCGGGTGGTTCCCAGGCCGGTCACCTCTCCGGTGTATTCAGGCATGTCAAAGCTCACCCGCACATGGCTCTGGGCCGCCAGGTGGTAGATCTCAGAGGGCTGAATGTTGTAAACCAGGTTGGTGAGTTGGCCGGCATCGCTCAAATCGCCGTAATGGAGAAAGAGTCGGGCCTGCGGCTCATGCGGATCTACGTACAGGTGCTCCAGGCGGCCGGTATTAAAGGTGCTGGCCCGGCGGATCAACCCGTGGACTTCGTAGCCTTTGGCCAGCAGCAGTTCGGCCAAGTAGCTGCCGTCCTGGCCGGTGATGCCGGTGATCAAGGCTTTGGCAGGAGAACTCATGGCAACGTTCCTCTGGGGGTTCCTTGGCTTAAGCCTGATTCATTTTATCCAAAACCTCCCGGAGAAGCGGATCGGATTTGGAAATCGGGGCTTGGCCCGGTGGCCCTGGGCTAGACAAGGAGGCAAGGATTTCAGGTTTCTTTTTGAGCAGGGCCTCGGGCCAGGATTGCTCCGTCAGGGGGCGCTTGCCTTCCCGATGGAAGCGGATCATGCCCTCGCCTTTGGCCAGGATGGGGTTGCCGGGGAATCGTGCCAGCAGGCGCCGCACCAGGGAGTGGGTAATCCCGTTGAACAGAGGTCTCAGCCAGGGATGAAAGACCACCCGCTGACGCACCGGCTTGGCTTCGTAGCTCATGCGAAATTTGAACTCATCCACACTGGGCGAAGCGTCCAGGGAGTGGAGGCCGTAGAGAATGCTTTTGATGCCGGCTTGCCCCAAGGTAGCCCGGGTAACCTCAAAGATCAGGGCGTTGTTGACATGGGCGGTGAGATAATCCCGGAGACATTGCTGGAAGAGCATATAGCCGCAGTCGTGCATTTGAAAGGTAATCACCGAGGCCGCCAGCTCACTGCCCACCATCGCTCCCCAGGCAGTAAAGCCGGGCAGATCAGCGGCGGCCTGGCAAAGCCCGGTCCAATGGGAAGGAGTGACCTTAACCTTCCGCCCCTGCCGCTGCAAGGTGTCCAGATGAATGCGCCAGCCCTCTTCTGCCAAACGCTGGAAGGAAATGGGCTCGACCCGGCAACGCTCCAAGCCCCGGCGCACATTTCTGCGGGTTTTTGATCCCAGTAGGTTCAGATCATACGCTTCGGACTCGAAGACAGCATGATAGCTTATACAACCCTCAGGCTCCTTAAGGTAGGTGGAATATCGCAGGCCGATGCCCCGGTGGGCTTTCAGGAGGCCGGTGAGCTCAGCATCACTGGGCTGAATCTGCCAATGATACGGAAAGGCCTGAAAGACCCCAAGGCCCAAGTTAACCCAATAGCTGCTGGGCGTACGGACCACCTGATAATTCTGGCGGCGCCACCATTTTGCGAAGATTTCAGCGTTCATTAGATACTTGCTCGATTAGCTGCCCATAGGAAGCCAGCACTTGGCGTTTTTCCAGGTGTTTTTCGAAATAGGCCCTGCCCCGGGAACCCATTTCCCGGCGCCTCAGCGAATCGTCATAGAGTTCTCTGAGCCCCGCCGCCAGGAGCTCGCCGTTGGCAGGCGGGGTGACCAGCCCGCAATCGGCTTCCCGGATCAGGTTGGCGGTGTCACAATCCTGGTCCACCGCCGCCAAGACCGGCCGGGCCGCCGCCAAATATCCCAGGACTTTGCTGGGCACCGAGGTTCGTCCCCGGCCGGGTGCCAGGGTCACCAATGCCACATCGGCCGTCGCCTGGACTTCGCTCAGTTTCTCCCGGGGCTGAAAGGGAAGAAACCGGATATTGGAAAGATCTGCTTCCTGGGCCAGGGCCTCCACCTGTTCCTTGGCGCTCCCGGTTCCCACCAACAGAAACAGGAGATCTTCCATCTCTTTGAGATGGGCCGCAGCCTCCACCACCACTTCCGCGCCGGATACCAGTCCGATGGTTCCGGCATACAACACCACAAAGGTTTTTGCGCTGATGCCCATTTCCCGCCGCCAGGCGTTGTCCCGGGGCATGGGGACGATATCCTGGGCGTCCAGCCAAACCGGGATCACTTCCACCTTCTGCGGCGGCACGTGCTTGTCTTGCACGAGGGTGCGACGAAACCCTTGGGAGAGCACGACGATGCGATCCGACAACCGATAGACCAACCCCTCGACTGCCCGAGCAGCCCGAATGAGGAGGGGTTGGCGCAAGAGCCCCACATCCACCAAAATATCCGGGTACAGATCATAAACGACCGTCACCAGCCGGGCGCCCGAAACTTGGGCAATCAAGGCCGAGGTCAACGGCCCGAAAAGCGGGGGGCCGAAGTTAATGACCACATCCGGGGCAGGGCAGGTGGCCGCGGCCAGAAAAAAGGCGGCGCTTTGGGAAGCCATCACCAGACCCCGCACTGTCAAAGCGGGAGAGGGGTGAATCAGGTGCCAGCCCCGGATCACCCGGAAGCCGTTGTCCTCCTGCTCTAGAAGCCAGTGTTTCCGGAATCCGGGATAGAGCCGGCCATAGGGATGATGGGGGAATCCTGCGGCCACCGTCACCTGAGCCCCAAGGCGGCAGAGCTCCGTTGCCAGTTCATGTACCATAATGGCCGTGGGATGCCCCTCCGGCGGATAGACCTGAGTGGTGATCAAGACGTTCATGTCAGGATCTTTTCCATGACCAGAATGGCATTTCCTTCCCGAGCTTTCACGGTGAAGCCGTTTTTTTCATAGAATCTCAAAGCCCGCAGGTTGTTAGATTGCACCCGGAGGAAATACCGGTGGAGTCCTTTGTTTCGCAAGGCCATTTCAGCGGCGGTCACCAGGCTTTTCGCCACCTTGGCATCCTGAAAATCTTGGTGCACCACGATGGGGCGAAGTTCGGGCAAATTGATTCTCTTTCGGAAATATTTCAATCGCTCTACCAGATCTTTGATAAAATGCCATGGCTTTAAGCGGTTGAGGCAGATTAACGCAGTTACATTGATGATAGTCTGAAAAAAATATTTCCTCAACTGATATAAAAAAATGGATTTTGTTGAATTTACAATACAAATAAATCCGACAATCTCTTCATTATTATAGGCAGCTAGTGCAATATTGCCAATTTCACAGAGGGAAAGATAGTAAAGGGACAACAGACTAATTGATTGTAGGCAATGTGGCAGATAGCTGGTGAGATATTTCAAATGTAAATCAGCAATTGCAGGTAAATCAGTGGGGTTAAGTGGCCTGATTGAAATTATCACGTTCCGTTTCCTCATAATGGCTGTTCTGGGCCCTTTGGCGCACGACTTTGCAAGGGTTGCCGAAGGCGAGCACCCCCGCCGGAATGTTGGAAAAGACGCTGGAGCGGGCGCCGATGACGGCATCGTTGCCGATGGTTATTCCCGGTGCCACAAAGACGTCAGCGGCGATCCAGACACCATTTCCCACCACGATGGGGGCGGCAGTAGTTTTGAAATTGACATCCTGGTAGTCGTGCCCTGCGGTGCACAAGAAGCTTTTTTGGGAGACCACTGAGCGGCTGCCGATTTTGATGGGCGCGATGGAGTAGAGCCAGACGTCGTCGCCGATGGCGGAGTAATCGCCGATTTCGATGCGCCAGGGGTAATGGAACCGGGCCCGGGGGCGGATGATGACGCCTTGGCCGAGTTTGGCCCCGAATCGTCTCAGAAGCCAGCGCCGAAAGGCGTAGCAGGGTATGGGAGAGAACCGGAACAGCGTTTCCTGAAGAAGAAACCACAGAAAAACGAAAAACTTGGGACGGCCATAATCAAAACCGGCATCATTCGGATGTTCCAGACGTTTTAGCGGCACACCAAAATCTCCCGAATAAATTTTAGGTTTTGTTCAGCCACAGACTCCCAGGTAAAGTATTGCCGGGCCACTTTATGGGCGCTGTCAGCGCAGCGGCGGCGGAAGCCTTCGTCCCGCATCGCTACCCGCAGGGCCCTGGTGAGCGGTTCTTTTTCAGGGGGCGTTTCCAAACCGGCCCCGCCTTGGGCCGCCTCGGGCACGTAACAGGTGGTGGTGAGGACCACCGGCCGCCCGTAGCCCAGGGCCTCGGCCACCACCACCGGGAAGCCCTCGGAATAGGACGGCAGCACAAAGAGATCCGCCTGGGAGAGCAGAGTGGCCTTGGCCTCGCCGGTGACCAAGCCGGGGAATATCACCCGATGTTCCAGGTGAGATTCCTGCACCATCTTTTCCAGGGTCTGCCGGTAGCCGCCCTCGTCCGGTCCGGCCAGCACCAGGAGCCAGTCGGGGAAGGCGTCCGCCAGGGATCCGAAGGCAGGGATGAGCAGATCCAGGCCTTTTTTGGGGTGGAGACGGCTGAGAAATAAGATGAACGGGCGGCCGGCCAGGGGAGGCCAGAGTTCGGCCAGGCGGCTGCGAGGCGGCATGTGGTCCGGCGGGGGAATGGCCACCCCCCAGGGAATCCGGCGGATGGGCGTGGTGATCCCCATCCGGCGCAACTGCTCTTTCTCCCCGTCATTGCACACCACGACGCCGGCGGCGTCATTGAGGAGGCGCCCTTCAATGAGGGCCAGGTAAAGCTTTTTTTTCCAATATTTATGGTGGATGGCCCAGGGTTCAAAGGTGCCGTGGGTATAACACAGGTAAGGGGTGCCAGCCTTTTTCGCCGCGGCCGCCGCCAGACGGCCAGGATCGCAAAACATGGCATGGCTCATGATCACATCATAGTCTCCGGGTTTGAGGCGCCGCAAGGCTTTTCCCATTTCGGGGCAGAAAAAAAGATTAAAGGGTTTCCTTTTCCGGCCGAACCACCATCGGGGAAAATAGGTTACCGGCAGCCCCTCCACCTGCACCGGCTGGCCCAGGGGAACTTCCAGGTCGCTGCTGCCGTTGGCGTCGGTGGTCAAGACCGTGATTTCATGCCCCAAAGCGGCCAGGGTCTTATTGAACGCAGCAATAGCCGGCACCGGGCCGCCATAGACCACGGCCGGATGGTAATAGGAGGTTATCACCAGGAGGCGAAGAGGGGAGGCCACGCTCATTTCCCTGCCTGCCGCGCCGCAGCGGGGGCTGCAATTGCCTTAAAGAGGTTTTCAGCAAAGACTTCCGGGGTCCAGGCGGCGATGATCCTTTGGGAGGCCTCGCCCATGGACTCGAGGTCCACTTCTCCAGAAGCCATCTTCACCATCAGCCGGGTCAGGCCTTCCACCTCGAACGGGTCAAAGGTAAACCCGTTCACGCCTTCCTGCACCAGGTCCTGGGCGCAGCCGCAGGCCCGGCTCACCAAAACCGGCAGCCCTGCGGCCATGGCCTCGTTTACCACCAGCCCCCACTGCTCGAAATGGGAGCTGGGCATGATAAACACCCCGGCCAATCCATAGTAAGCCGGCAACTCCTCCGCCTGCTTGAAGCCGGGGAAATGAACCCCAGGCAGTTCCCGGGCGGCGGCTTGCAACTTTGCCTCCAGGGGCCCGGAGCCGCAGAGCACCAAATCCCAGGGTTCCGGCAATGAAGCCTCCCGGTATAAGCGATACGCCGCCAGCAAGCGGAAAAGGTTCTTTTTTTCAACAAACCGGCCCACCGACAAGAAGAACGGCCGAGGCAGCCCCAGGAGACTGCGGCACCGTTCCTTCTCCCGGCGGGCGGCTGCGGCCCCTCGGGCAAAATAGTCGTTGTCCACCACATCATATCCCAAAAAGACCCGCGCCGGCGGCAACCCCAACCGGACGGCATAGCGCCTCTGAGGCGTACCAGCTACCAGGGCCCCGTGAAACCGGCTGACGAGTTGTCGTTTCAGCCATTCCTTCCAAGGCTGGCGGGGCTGGTCGTCGATCTTGCTGTCGCTCATGAGAATTGCGCATTTCCGGTAAAAGCTACTCCAAGCCAGGGCGGTAAGCATGGCCGGGTCGGAATAGCCGCAGATGGCCAAGATGTCCGGCTTAATTTGGGTTAATTTCTGCCACGTCCGTTTCACAATTTGGCTGACGGAAACGTTTTCCCAAACGGCTTGGGGGAGAATCGTATAGTGCCGCTTCAGTGACCCGGCATCGCGCAGCCACGGGTAAATCTGCATCGTCCCTGCAATCTCCAAGCCGACAACCTCAAAGCCCTTTGCCTCCCCCAGCCTCTCCGCAGCTTGCAGACGGGCTACATGATAGGGCCCGAAATTAAGGAACAGGATGGCAATTTTTCGGGGCTCGGGCATAAGGTGTCATCAACGCCGAGGGGGACTGGACTCTTTGGGGGGTGGGGGTGGTGCCGGTGATCCTGGCAGCCAGCACCAGAAGGAGAAAAGGCAAACCGGAAAGATATAAAAAGGCGGCACCCCACTCGAAATTGCTGCCGAAGACCATCCAATACATTCCCAGCCAAACCAACCCCAGGACTCTAACCGCTGGATTGCTGAGGGAGGAAACCATGCCATCCAGTTTCCGGGTCAGCATTCCCAGGAGGGCCATTCCCAAAAGCACGCCGATGATGCCGCCATAGGCATAGAAACTGCCCACGATGGTGGACTTGGCCCCATAGAGCAGCTCATACCCGGGGATGGCGGCCATTTGCAGGGGATCAGGGAGAAATAAAGCTTCCACCACCTGGTCTTTCCAGGGGAAGAACTTGCGGGGCAAAGGTCCAACGGCCAGCCTCGCCAGGGAATCGAGGCCATAAGTGTATCCTGCCCGGTCATACAGATAGGATTCGAGCCACAGGGTGGGCAGCATGGCGGCATCCGGACCGAAGGCCAAACTTTCCTTGGCAAAGGCCGGGGTCAGGGAACCGCTCTCCCAAAAGGCAGAGAGACTCACATGCCCCCGCATCTGCAACATGAGGGCAAGGAGAGCCAACCCGGCCAGAAACGGCAGACGGGGCCAGAAGCGCTGGCCTGCGATCACCGCCAGCATGGAAAGGCTGAGACCGAGCCCCACGATGGTGGCGCGATCCCACGGGTCTTCCAGGCGGCCCATAACATAAACCATGGCCAGGAATAATCCGAGAAGCCGGGTTTTTCTGCGGTTGATGAGGAAGATGATGGGAAACAGGGCGAAGGTGTGCATCACGTAAGCATAGCCGATAACCTGCCCGACAAACTTGCCGCCTTCGATCAGCAGCGGCTCGGAACCGGCAGTATAGCCGAAGAACCCCCGGTAGGCGATGAGACTGTAGCCTGCCCCCAACAGACTGAGCAGCACCACCAGCCAGGTCCCCCGGGGCCAGCCCGAGGGGGGCAGATGGAAATGAACCTGGCCGGGACGCGTCCGTAGATAGCTAGCAAAAAAGGCCCCGCTGCCCAGGACCAGACAACCGGTGATGGTTATCAGACGAGGAAGGCCTTCCGTATACGAAAGGGGTTTCAGGTAGAGTTCGCTTCCCCCCAGGTGCCATTGCAACAAGGGTGCGGCCACGAAATAGAGGCACATGGAGGACCAGGCCCAAAACCCGGCAGAAACCCAATGAAACCGGCCGCGGCGCCTCAGGATCACCGCGATCCCGGTTAATGCCGCGATGACCAGCAAGAAATGGAGCGCCAGCGCTTCAAATAGTCCCATGGGAACAGACTTCCTGCAATAAGTGGGTGAGCCGGGTGCGGTAGTGAGCCCAGCTGAATTTCTGGGCCCGCTTTCGGGCGTTCTCCGACATCCAGGCCACCTGTTCCGGGTTCCGGGCAAGAGGTTCAATCCTGGCCGCCAAGGCTTCAGGGTCCCGGATGGGGATGACAAAGCCGTCCAGCCCATCCCGCACCACAGCGCCGCAGTGAGTGGTGGCGATGACCGGCAGGCCATGAGACAGAGCTTCCAGTTGCACCAAACCGAAGGAATCGCAGATGGTGGGGAAAACGAACAGGTCGGCCCAGGCATAGTGATCCTGCACCTCGGTGCGGGGGACCTGCCCGGTCAAGCGGGCCACCGCCGCCAAGCGCGCCCGGCCCGCCTCCTTGAGATCAATGTGGCCCACCATTCTGGCCTCCAGGGGGAGGCCCCGCAGCTGTTCCAGGGCCAGGCCCAGATACTGCACCCCTTTGCGCAGAGTCACCCCGCCGACGAAGAGGAGCCGCAGCGGCCGCGTGCCGTCCCAGGGACGCCGGGCCGGGGCCGCCCCGCCGGCATACCCATACGGGAGGAGCCGCAGTTTCGCCGCAGGCACCCCTGCGCCGGCCATGGCTTCCATGACAAAGGGCGAAGGGCAGAGAATGAGGTGGGCCGCCTCCCATTCCCGCTGTTCCAACTCGAAGGCGGGCGCGAAGACCTCAGCGGAGGGCCAGGGGTCTTCCCAGCCGGGCCACCGCCGGTATTCCTCGGCCCACAGGTGGTATTCCAGGCGGCTGGGGGCGCTGAATTTTTCAAAAATCGCCCGCAAGCCTTCCTTCCTGGCAGCCTCCAGCAGGCGGGCGGCCGCCCCCTGGAAGGCATAAACCGCCTGTCCCTGACCAAAACCCCGACGCAGCACCGCGGTTTCAAAGCGGGCCCCAACGTCCAGGAAAACCTGGAGCTTTTCCTGAGGGGAAGCGGCCCGTTGCAGGGCTGAGGCGTAGGCCCAGCCCAGGAGGTTAAAGGCGGTGACCTTACCGGCTGGCAGGCCATTGGCCCGGCGGGCCAGGAGGCGCCGGAGGCTGGCGGGTTTAAGGGCGTCGGGGAGCAAGCCGGCCAGCTGCGCCGGCAGGTGCCAGGAACTCCCGGGCCCCACAAAGGCATCGGTATAGAAGTGGGCCAGCATGCCGGCGTGATGGAGCATCACCGGCACGGCGTAGTGGAGGCGGGCTCCCAACATGGCGACAACTACTTGAGGCAGTCCGCTTTCCGGGGTGTCCTGGGCATGCATGGCAATACTATCCGGCTTTCCCCGCCAGACGCAGGAGCGAAGCAATCAGGAGGTTATTTTCAGGGTCTGCAAGCGCCCGTAGAGTGCTTTGACTTCGTGGAAGCGGAGTCCCCAGAAATCGGAGGAACTCAGGGTAAACCGGGACATGGCGGCGTAAAGCAAGACCGCCAGTTGGGCCACCCCTCCCAGAACGCAGGACCAGGCCATTCCCAGCAAACCGAAGCGAGGCACCAGATTCCAGGCCGCCAAGGCGATGAGGGCGCTTGCCAGCAGCTGGGCCGAGACGCCGGGAGCGGTGTGAGCCTGCCCCCGCATCCCTTCGTTGAGGACGTTTCCCAACGACACCAGCGAGGTGTACAGGACCAGCACCAAGGCGGGGCCGACGGCCGGGGCAAACTCCCTACCGAACAAGGGAACGATGAGCCAAAGGGCGCCCAGGGCGACCACGGCCCCGGCCCCCACATAGAGCAGGGAGGCTTGCCGAAAAACCTGGGCCACATACAATCCCTGGGTCCTGCAATCCAACTCGTTGGCCACCTGGGCGAAGGAATTGAACCCCAAGGCGCCCCCCAAGGAATCATGGGCGGAAGCCACAGTGAACGCAACGGCGTACAGGCCTACCATGTCGGCGGGTTGCAGACTCACCATCAGGGCCTTGTCCAATTGTTGGAGTAACAGACCGGCAGCAGCGGCATAAAAAAAGGGGAGTCCCCTGGATAGCAACCTCCTGACCTGCCCGAAGGAATTTCGGCCCTGCCTGATTCCCGGCCAGTGCCATGTCAGGCAGAAGCCCGCGGTCATGGCGTTACTGAGCAGCAGGGCCGCCACAAACCATTCCACTTTTTGAATTCCAGAAACCCAAAAGAAAATCAACAGAGGAACATACCCCAGCGATACCGAAAGCCGAAGCATATTAAACCGGGACCATTGCAAGCGCCCATGATCCAGGGCAATGAGATTGAGGCTCAGAAAATTCAACGGCACCCAAAGCAGGAACAACCTGGCCTGAAACGTCAGGTGTTGTTTATCCGGCGTGAGCAAACAGGGAACGAGGTAATATCCCCCTAAAACCACCGGCAAGGACAGTGCCAGACTAAGAATTACGGCGCTGCGGTCCAGGTCGGCTGCATCGTCAGGGGCCAGGGGGGTGGCCGCTTCCCTGGCCAGGGCCCAGTTGGTCCCCATGATGCCGATACCCGCAAAAATTGACGGCCAGAGAATTATCGTGGCCAGTTCGCCTCGACCCAGGGGATGGAGGATACGGGCTGTCAGGATGCCGGTGATGATATTGCAGCCCTGGATGACCAGATTAAATAAAAAGGTATGAAAAATTGCCGTGGTCTTATTGCCGGATGGTTGCATGATATGATCATAGATCCCTGATGTTAAAGGGAAATGCCTCTTTCAGAGACATGGTATCAAAGAATATGGACCATTATCTCATAAATCGCCAAAGACGCTTAAAGAAACAACCACAGGAGAAGGCCCCGGGCTAGGCGGCCTTGAAATCATCCAGTAAAAGCGATTTTTTCAAAAAGGCCTTGAATTCCTTATTGGCCTTGGCATAGTCGTCGTGGCGTCCGATATCCATCCAATACCCGGAAAAGGGATAGAGGTTCACCGGCAAATCAGCCTGCAACAGGAGTTTGATGAGGTCGGGGAAATCGAGGTATTTTTGTTCAGGGATGAATTTCAGGACCTCCGGCTCAAAGACATAGATGCCCATGCTCACCAGATAGCGGTTGGTGGGTTTCTCGATATAATCTTTGATCCTGAGGCCGCCATCTTTCACGACCACCCCCAGGTCGATATTCACTTCCTTTTCAAACGTGGCTACGGTGGCAAGACCGCCATGTTTCCGATGGTGCTTCACCAGGTCTCGGTGATTGATATCGGTAAGGATATCTGCATTCATGACCAGGAAGGTATCCTGCAAACCTTTAATTAACCCCAAAGGGCCGGCGGTGCCAAGAGGGGCGTCTTCATGGGAATAATCGATGGTGACGTTCCACCTGGAGCCGTCCTGAAAATACGCCCGGATGAGGTCCGCCATATAGCCCACCGCCAGGGTGATATGGTCTATGCCCTGGGCCTTGAGGCGGCGGATGACAATTTCCAGGATGGGAATCCCCCCAATGGGGACCATGGGCTTGGGAATGACCTCGGTGAGGGGAGCCAAGCGCACCCCCTTGCCCCCCGCCAGGATAACGGCCCGTAGGGAAGAGTTAAAGCCGTTGTCCAGGTAATGGGAGTTGGGAGAAACGATGAGCTCCTGCACCGAACCGGGGCTGAAGCGACTCAAGGTAATGCCCAAGTCTTTGCACCATTCCTGGGCCTTGGCGATCTTATGCGAAGGCAAGGCGGGCGACGCCAGGATGAGCTCTTCAACTTTATAGATTTTGGCCAGCACCGGGAGATGGTGGAGGTTGCCCAGAACCCGGCACCCATCGATGGACTTGTGGTGATACTGGGGGTTTTCGTCGATAAAGCCCAGGATTTCAAAAGACGGACCGGTCTTTTCTTTCAAAAAATTCAGGCACCATTGGCCCTCGTCTCCAGCTCCCCAAATGAGGGCCCGGCGCTTTTCCTGCGGCGCGGCTTTTCCCTCGACCATCAATTGACGAACGATCTTGCCGATCATCCGGTACCCGGTGAGGAGGATTAAGAGGCAGAACCAGTCGATGATAAAAATGCTTCGACTGAAGGCAACATTATTAAAATAAGCCGAAATTACGAAGAATATACTACCCGCAGTTACTCCATACCCCACCTTTAGAAAATCGCGCAATCCCAGAAAGCGGAAAATTCCCTGATAGCATCCCAAATAAAGCAAAATCGGGATGCGGGTCAAGATGGTAAAAATGAGCAGGATGGGGAGCCCGGGGATTTCCAGACCAAAGGGTAATTTTTCGAAGCGGATGAGATAGGCCACCATGAACGACAGGGGGCAGAGGACCGTGTCGGCCAGGAGCATGGCGATCTGGGAAACATTATCGGTCAGGTGCCGCCGCTGCACCGCGTCGCTGACGGTGGCCCAGAGGCATTTGGAAAGATAGGCGAGATCCTTCAGAAAGGACTTTTTCTGGAGGTAGTCCAAGTCCAGGGCAAGTTTTTGCGGCAGGATGTTTTCCAAATAGAACTTCTTGGCATCAACTCCCGGGGGATAGAGTTCTTCCTCATTCCGTCCGATGAACTGGTTGGGCCCCATCAGTCCAGGCTTTACCGAAAAAATCACTTTGGCCTCGGGCGGGTAAGCAGCCGCCAAATCCGGAGCCTCGGGCCGGGGTCCGATGAGCGTCATGTCGCCTTTGAGGACATTGATGAACTGAGGCAGTTCGTTAAGTTTCAGCCGGCGCAAGACCCTGCCCACCCGGGTGACCCGGGGATCCCCCTGGGGGCTCACCGAGTCTCCCACCGGGGCATCGGTGGTATGCATGGTACGGAGTTTATACATCTTGAACAGTTTGCCGTCCTTGCCGACCCGATCACAGGGAAAGAACACGGGGCCTGGTGAGTCGAGCTTGATGAGCACATAGAATATAGGAAGCACCAGAAAGAATATGATGCAGCCTATGAGCGACACTAGGATATCGAAGAGGCGAGTCAGGATGTGCATTATATTCCCTTGGGAACTGCCCGTCGAGAAGGTTGACCCAGGTGAGAATGCCGATTGAGGCATTACCAAATTATGCCGTTCACTTAAGCATCATGGTTTGGCTTGTATTGGTTATAAGAAGAATAATACCTATAATAGTAAGCATAAGGGCAAGTTTTGAAGTCGACATAATTTACGATAGTGCCAATGACGGGGGCACGGACTTTCTGGAGGAGGTTGAGGGTTTGCAGTCCGGAGAGCATAGGGGTATGAAATTGTTTTACCACCACAATCACCCCGTCAGCGAAGGCGGAAAGAATCACTCCTTCGGCAAAACCCAAAACCGGCGGGGAATCCAGGATAACATAATCATAGGTCTGGCGCAGAGTCGCCAAGAAGTCCTTGAGAGTTTCGGAACCCACCAGCTCTGCCGGATTGGAGGTGAAACTCCCTGCGGTAATCACGGAGAGGTTGGGCACATCGCAGGGGTGAACGACCTGCTGGTCAGAGCCTCGATGGTTGTTGAGGAAGTCACTCAATCCAGGTGAAATCGGTTTGTTGAAGACGCGATGCAGTTGGGGGCGCCGCAGATCAACATCGACCAACACCACCTTGAGACCTTGCTGGGCTAGAGAGCAGGCCAGATTGACCGCAATGGTGGTCTTGCCTTCCTGGGGGTGTGGGCTGGTGATCAACAGGACATGGGGAGCATCCTCGGAGCGGGAAAAGAGGATAGCGGTGCGCAGGTGCCGAATGGCCTCGGACATTTCGGAGTCATATTGTTCCAGATAGGTTACCCTAGTGCCGGGAGAGTTGGCGTAATCCGGCAGATACTTGGCGGTGGGACCTGGCAAGGCCGGCACCAAGCCCAGGGTGGGGATTTGGCCGGTGTGTTCAAAGTCCTCCACGTCCTTGATGGAGCCATCCAGATGATCCAGGAGGAAGGCCAACCCCACTCCGCCAAAGGCCCCAGCCATCAAGGCCAGCAGCAGGTTGAGGGCTTTTTTGGGACGCAAAGGAGACTCGGGTCGTTCCGCGGGATCGATTACTAGCACATTGGTGGGGACCATGGTGCTGGCAATGCTGGCCTCTTTCATGCGGGACAACAGACCCTTGTAGAGCGCCTCATTGGTTTCTACGTCCCGCTTCAGGATCTTATATTCCACCGTCTTTCTTTGGAGCTTGGAGACCTGGTCTTTCTGCTGGGTAAGATTCTGGCGCAGCAAATCCTCGGCCCGCTTGGCCGCCTCGTAGTCGGCTTTGATGCTTTGTCCCAACTGCTTCACTTCTTCGTTGAGACGGGCACGAAGGCGCCCGAGTTTGGCCTGCTCGGCTTGCATCTCCGGATGTCCATCCAGATAGATCCGGTTCATTCTGGCCACCTTGGCCTCTTGGGCACTCAGTTCCTGCCGCAGTTGCATGATCAGTTGATTGTTGAGGATGGCGGGAGAATTGAGGCCCCCTTCATGGATCTGCTTAAATTGGGCTTCTTTGGCCATGCGATCGGACTCGGCCTTGGTCAACAGGCTGCTGATATCGGAGAATTTTTGCATGACCACATTGCCCTGGCTTTCGGGGTTGATGACGTCGGATTGTTCGGAGAAGCTGTAGAGTTCCTTTTCAGAGGACTCCACCTTGGCTCGCAGGTCTTGCAATTGCTGGTTCAGCCATTTCTGCACCGCCCCAAAGGCCTGGGACCGGCTTTCCATGCCGAACTGAACATATTCCTGGATCAAGGTGTTGGTTACCTGCTGGGCCAGGGCCGGATCTTCCGACTCAAAGGCCACCCGCACCAGGTAAGAATTCCTTTCGGGGCTCACCGATAGACTCTTAATGAACTTGTCAACCAGTTTCTTCGTGGCCGCCTCGGAGGGGGCCGCCGCGGTATCCGGATTAAAGCGTGCATTTTCCTGTAATTTGAGGCGTTCAACTACCCGTTGGGCCAGGGAACGGCTCTTCAAGATGTTGAACTGGGTTTGGAAAAATTCCTGGCGCCCTTCCCCGCTGAACAGGTTACCCACAGATTCCTTGGAATTGACCAGGCTGCCGGCATTGTCACTGGTGATCTGCACCAGGCTGGAGGCCTGAAAGACCGGGGTCTGGAGGAAAATGACCAGTCCCCAGATCATGACCACGGCCAGGGAAACCCCCAATACCCAGCGTTTGCGCCGCAGAAGGATATGGTAGTATTTCCAGAATTTATTTCTGCCGGGCCGTTCGCCCTCAGAGGCGAGGTACTGGTAGGAAAACGGCCCCGTTGCTGGCAACCCCGGTTCCTGTGGCACCAAAATATAAGCACGCTTTTGATTGTTATCCATGTCCTTGTCTCCCCTTATGGGGTCAGGTGGTACCCTACCGACACCGCCCCCCGGAAAATGCTGGCGATGCCCTGCCAGAACTTTTTACCGGCGCTCGATGGGATAACGACGACATCATTCTCCTGAATGGGGATGTCGAGGCCTTCACCTTTTGACAGCGATTGCAGATCCACGGGAATGACCTGGCGCTGCCCCTGAGGGTCGAACCGCAGTACCTGCGCCTGGCCGGAGGCCACCGGGGTGAGGGGCCCCGCCATGGCCACTGCCTGAGTTACTGTAAGTCCTTGCTTCACCATAACCTTGCCAGGTTTCAGCACCTCTCCGGTAACGTACGCATATCCGGCGTGAGGTACGTTGATCACATCGCCATGCTGGATAGGGAGGGCTCCCAACTCCGTATCGCCTTTGGTCAAGGCACTGCGCAGATTGACGATAATGGTTTCGGCCTTTTCCGGGGGGGTGCCGGCGGGACGCGAGGAAGCCTTCCGGGCGTCGGCGCTCCCCCGTCGGATGATATGCACGATATCGCCGGCATCCTCTTTGAGTCCCCCGGCTTCGGAAAGCATCTCGAACAGAGTGCGCGGCCCGATCATTTCAAAGGTGCCGGGTTTGTTCACGGCGCCCACCACGGACACCCGTCGGTGGCGGTATTCCTTGATAAAAACCGTTACCTGAGGGTTGCGCAGATATTTCCGGCCATACAGCTCTTCCAGCATTTTTTCGGTTTCCAGGGGATTACGGTCGCTGACCTTTACTTCCCCCACGAGGGGCAGTTTGATCATGCCTTCCCGATCCACCCGGACAACGCGGTTGAGGTCCTGTTGTCCATAGATATTCACTTCCAATAAGTCTTCCGGACCGATGAGATATTTGGCGGAATCTTTGGGACCGGGAACGTAAAGACCGCTGGACTCCAACATTTTTTGCAGGGATGAGGGACCCTTCAGGGCCACATCGGCTTTGGATATCTGTTGCTGCTGCTGACTGGGCGCGGCCGACCCCCCGCAACCCAGCGCCGAGAACCATCCGATGCCGAGGAGGGCAAAGCTCATCCATTGAAACCAATAAGATAGGGGTAAACGTAGCGTCAAAGCGATCATCTGAACTACCCCGGAGCCAAACTGTGTCGTCACAGAGAGTGGAAGCGAGAGGTATTTCTCATCTCCCGTGAGGTGAAGGTTGGCGGCTACCATCCCGGTGCACCATGGTGGTGAACACCTAAGGATGAAGATTGGGTTTCGGGAAGGAACGTTTGCACACCACGGGCGCTTCTCCGGGTGCTTGACAAGTCTGTTCAACTTTTAGACATTGCAGAAATTATGCCACGGCTAATTACCTGAAAAGATAAGGATTAAACTGCTTGTGTCAATTCCTGATAGTCCAGAAATTTAACATTCCCCAGTTTAGAAGTTTTCTAGAAAAAATAAAAAATAATGGAATAACAATAAGATAGCTTAATGTAAAAATTGTTAAACATATTTTCCCGGCCTTGAACTAAAAAGATTGACTTTCCCATCGGTGCAGGGCCCCCGGGACTGGAGGAGGTTAACACTATAACATCCAATAATTATAGTTGAAAAAGGCAGTTACAGACCCACAACCAGGGGATTTCTTTTCTATCATGGTTTTTTTCAAAAAGCTCCATGGCTTAGACAAAATAATGGCATAGAAAATATTTCTACCAAGGATGCAGGCCAGGAAGCTTGGCAGGCCACCTGTTCTCCGGGCAGGAGGATCTCGCGGCCGTTTTCGGGTTCCCTCGCAGGAGTCCTCGGGATGAGGGCGTTGCCACGGCCTGCCGGGGAGGGTGGGGAACCTAGGCCTCGCCCGGCTGGGTTATGGGGCGGGGCATCATCATCTCCCCAAGCAACCGGGGTCTAGGGCGGTGGGCAACGGCCCGGGAAAGGGTGAACAAAAGCCTTGCCCTCAGCCGAACGTGCTAGCGGATTGCGGCGGGGCCGCCTTCCTGGTGCAATCCCATGAGATCCTGTTCCTTGCCGATCATCACCAGAATATCGCTGGGCTTGATGACGAAATCGGGAGGGGGCAGAAAGACGAAGCGCACGGGCACCAACTCTTTGATGGCCAGGACGAAAACGCCGAACCGGCGCCGCAGGTCCAACTCGGCCAGGGTATGGCCGAAAAAGCTGTCCGGCGGGGCCACGTCCATCACCCGGTAGTCTTCTTCCAGAGGGATGAAGTCCAACAGGTTGGGGTTGATGAGCTGAGCGGCCAGGCGGCGGGCGGTGTCCCGCTCGGGAAAGATGGTTTCACTGGCCCCGATGGCGGTGAGGATGGCGGCATGGTCCTCGGTGGTGGCTTTGGCCCAGATGCGCTTCACGCCGATTTTTTTCAGATGCAGGGTGGCCATGATGCTGGATTCCAAGCTTTCCCCCATGCTGACGATGGCTTCGTCGAAATCCGGAGTCACCACCGAACTGAGGGCCTGAAAATCCCGGACATCGAGGATAAGGGCCCGCTGCACCTTATCCACGATGGCCTCCACCATGGCCTCCTCCCGGTCGAGGGCCAGCACCTCGCATTCCTTGGCCAGTTGTTGGGCCAACTCCCGTCCGAACTCCCCCAAGCCGATGACAACAATGTGTTTTTTTTCTCTCATCCGATCATGATCCTGGCTTCGGGATACTTTACATGCGTGGGGACTGCTGCAAAGAGGCCCATGGCAATGGTGAGGGGTCCGAGACGGCCCACAAACATGGTGGCGATAATCCAGAGACGACCGAGCACCGTCAGTTTATCCGTCAGTCCGGTGGACAGACCCACGGTGCCAAACGCCGAGATCTGCTCGAACAGAATATCATGAAAGCCCACCCCGGGGCGTCCGCCTTCGGTGTGCAATAAAAGCAGCAGCCCCAGGAGGTTCCAGAGCACCGCCAAACGGATCAATACCATGGTACGGTCCAGCAACGGTTTGGGCACCCGGCGGTCCAGGAGGACCACCTGCTCTTCGCCTCTCACCTTGGCTTTGAGCTCAGCCAGAGAGATGGCCAGGGCGGTGGTTTTGACTCCGCCGGCACACGAGCCTGGGGAACCGCCGATGAACATGAGCAGGACGATCAGCAGCAAGGAACTGAAGGGTAATCGGCCGATGTCCACCGTATTGAAGCCGGCGGTGCGGGCGGTGACGGATTGGAACAAAGCGCAGGAGAGGTGCATTCCCCAGGTGGTTTCCGCAGTGGTCAGGCCCAGGATAACCAGGCCAAGCCAGCCGGTCATAATCAATGCGAGGGTTGTTCGCAAGACTAATCTGGAGTGAGACGTCAGGGATTGGGGTTCGGCAGGCTGTGCCCGCCTGAACCGGTTTCGACAATACTGCCAGGCATCGAGCACCACCGTGTGACCCAGTCCTCCCAAAACAATGAGGGTCATGATGGTGGCCATAATGACCGGACTGTCCCGCAGGCCCAGGAGATTGTCCTGGTAAATGGAAAAGCCGGCATTGCAGAAAGCGGAAACCGCATGAAAGAAAGCGGAAAACAACGCCGGCAGCACCGGCACCTGCCGCCACAGGAGAGCCAGAAAGAGCAGGAACATTCCCATCAGCTCGACACTGCCCGTGATGAGCAATATCTGCAGGAACCTTCGCTTAAAGGCGAGGCCCAAATCCCGTTGGAAAAAGGCGTCGTGCAAGGCGGCCTGGGAGGCCAAGGACAGCCTGCGGCCCATGACGAGGTAAGCCAAGGCGGCGAAGGTCATGATACCCAAGCCACCTATCTGGATCAGGGCAACGATCACCGTCTGGCCCATCAGGGTAAAAGCAGTCCCCGTATCCACCACCACCAAGCCGGTAACGCACACGGCTGAGGTGGAGGTGAAGAGGGCATCGACAAGCCGCACCTCCCCCTTGGTTTGGGACCATGGCAACAACAGGAGCAGGGTCCCCATTAGAATAACTCCCGCAAAGCCCCCAGCGAGGAGGATTTGGGGCATTTTGGCATACGGCAGCAGGCGCCTGAAAAATGCGTGGGCCATTAGTTGGTCAAGGGGAAGAGGCGTCGGTCGGAGACCTCAGGCTCCCTGAACTAATGCATACCAAACCGAGAAACGCGGGGCTTGCAAAGCAGGAAATCACCCGGAGCAAGCCACCGGACCCTGATGATTGGCAGGCTCAGGACCATGATTTTTGCGGCTTGCAGGCAGCGGGCGTCGCGGTGCCGGGCCCCGGGAGAACTCACCGGCACGGGCTGTGGTCCTGGCCACCGAAGGCCGCGAGACGGCGTAAATTTTGGGGGGAGGACAGGCCATGCTCTCCGCTCGGCCACAGGGGCCTCCGAAAAGAAAAAGGCCAGGCCATGAAGCCTAACCTCTGAGGGTTTCCTGGCGGGCGATGGGCGACTCGAACGCCCGACCTTTGGTTCCGGAGACCAACGCTCTATCCACCTGAGCTAATCGCCCGCGCGATTACATGTTAACCGTTGGGCTCCCGTCTGTCAATTCCTGAATGGCAAAGTTGGGGCACAGTTCCTCAAGGCCGGGGGGCGCCGAGGGGGCGAAGTTCGGGAAGACACGGCGGTCCGGCTTCGTCCCAGGGGCGGATTTCCCGATAGGGTCCCCGGCTGACGGGAGGGGTGGTGCTCCGGGCCAGCCAGAGGGTAAGGGTGGCCGGGGCGATGACCGCGGAGACTACCGTGCCCGGGTTGGCGATGCGGGAGTCCGCCAGGATTTGCTGCACCTCCACAGGGCCCAGGGTGCAGCCATCAGCCAATTCCTTAAGCCGCCGATTCCTGGCTTGACTGTAGGCTTCGGTGAAATGGTAGGCCGACAGGGCGGCAAAGGGGGGCCGACGAGGGAAGCGTCCTTTAAATGGAGCCATAGCCGGGATCTGGAAGTGATTCGTCACGGTAAGGATGCCATTTGAGGCCAGACGCCTGCCGATAAAGCGAGGGGAGATTTCCAGCACCAGGGCTTCCCGGGAGGAGGCCAGGAGAAGGTTGTTGCCGATGGTGGCGGGCAGACGGCAAATCTCCTCAGCTACCCGTGCCAGATTCTCCCCGGTTTCCAGGGCCCGGCGGAAGCGGAGGGCGGCGGGCACCCCCCGGAAGGTGGCCCGCCGGCTCATGGCGGTGAGCTGGCTTAGGGCCACGCCAGCCCGGTTCAGGCCGGTGCAGACCCCCACATAGCCGGGCCACGCCACGGAGGCCAGGGGCAGGCCGCCTTGGGGAACGAGGCGGAAGAGCACCTGATGCCTCACCAAAAGGTCGGTGAAGAGGGGGTAATCGAGGTTGCGGCCCAGCAGAGCTGCGCCGGTGGCGCTTCTCTCCGGGGCCACTGCCAGGGCCGAGCAGCGGGGAAAGGCGTTGGCGATGTCGTCCAGGACATTGATGAGCAAGATGCTGCCCAGACCCAGGTCAGCGCCGACCGCCAGACCCCGCATTTCCTCTTGCAGGGGGGCTGGGACGCCGCGCCAAAACCTGGCCCCCAGGGCATAGAGCAGAACCGCCAGGGGCCAGGCCCCCACGAGGAAGCCGGCCTGAAGCAGATACTGCAGCAGGGTTCGACGCATCAGGCGGATTTCGCGGGGCAGGAGGAGGCCGTGGCGGTGGCCCAGGTCCCAGGAGGCGCCTTCCAGATCGATGAAGCGGAGGTCAAAAGTGGCGTGCATAGGGGTGGAGGGTGAGGGGGAAAAGCCGGTTTGGTCTTACCAGCCGCTACCGCCGCCCCCGCCGCCCCCGCCGCCGGAGAACCCCCCGCCGCCGCTGCCGGAAGAGGAACCGGGAGGGGAGGCCGAGGAGGCGATGGCGGAGGCGAAACTGCTGCCCAAACGGTCGGTGAAGCTGCCGACCCGGCCCGGATGCCAGCCACTGCCGTGATACCAACCCGGATGGTAGGGTTGGCCATCCACCTGGGCTTTGGCCAGCACGTCGGCGAACTGTTGGCTCCATTGGTTTTCCACATCCAGGGCCAGGGCGTAGGGGAGATATTGTTCAAAGAGCTGGGGCGTTTTTTCCGGAGGGTGCAGGATATTTAGGCGCTCCTGCTCGGCCACCGAGAGGTAGAGTTTGAAGCCCTCCACCTGGTCCATCACCTGGCGGCCCCGGAGCGTGGGAGCCTTGAGCAGATGCACGAAGAGGGCGTTGGTGAGCCCCAGGCCGGCAAACAGGGAGGCGGCCAGATAGGAAAGGGAGGTGGCGAAGGAGAAGAGGCCGAAGAACAGGAAAAGCAGGAAGGGGATGACAAACAGGGTGGCCCCCAGGGCGCCGAACAGCCTGCCGAACCGAAAACCGGCCCGGAGCCGCCGCCAGGCCTGCAGGGCCTGGACCCCCAGGAGGTAAACCCCGATGCTCCAGCCGGTGAGCCACAGGGAGCTGAACAGGGCCTCCACCTGATGGGGGGCGGCCAGCACCATGGTGCCCAGGGCCAGCAGGGAAAGGACGACGCCGGGAATGAGGTAGGAATAGTTGGCGTTAAAATAGATTCTCGTAAGCTCGGTTTCCAAGGCGGACTTGAGGGCGTCCCGGGCGGCCCTGATGGCCGCATGGTTGGTGTTTTGCAGGCGCAGCAGCTCGGTTCCGGAAAACAACTTTTGCAGGAGGCGCTGCTCGGCGGGGGGGAGGGGGGCGGTGCCGGGCCGGCGCCGCAGGGCATAATCGCCGTCCTCCCCCTCCTCGATGAGCAGGCGGCCCTGCACCGCCAGGTCCACGACGGCGGCGGCGAAGGCCTTGTCGTCAAAGCCCATCCTCATGAGCATGCGGGTGGCCGGAGGCGAAAAACCTTGGGGAGGCGCGAACAGAGGCACGATGGTGCCAGCCTCCGGGTCTCTCCCCACCCGGTGCCAAACCGCCAGATAATAAACCAGGACGATAAGGAGCCAGATCAGCCCCAGGACGGCGCCCAGATTGTTCCGCAGGAACCAGCGGGCCTGCTCGGAGGGGGAAGGTTCATGGACCAGGCCCTTGGGCCAGGCCACGGCAATGGTGAGGCCCTCTTTGACCCCCAGGGGGCGGGTGGTGGTGAAGACCGGGCGGCGGGCGGCATCGTAGCTCAAACGGAAGGCCTGCTCCCGGGAGCCATAGCCGCCGGTGTAGGCGGCATATTGCAGCAGCTTGGCACCAGGGGGCAGTTCCACCACCGCTTCGGCCCGCAGAATGGGGAACGTCCAGCCGTGGCCGGTGACGTTCCAGTAGAGTTCGTCGTAGTCTTTGAAAAAGCCCAGTTGACCGTCGGTTTGATAACGGATGGTATAGGTGTATTGCCCCGGGGTTAGGAAGACATCTTTTTTCCCGATAAAGAGCTGGACGCCGTTAACGGCGGCCTTGGTATGATAGGGCTCGGGTCTGCCGTCCCGGAGGACTTCCAGGACGTTGAAGCCAACCTGCACCCGGTTGCCCAGGTGATCCCGATAGCTGGTGGGGAAGTCCCGGACAAGGCCGCGTTTGATTTCCCGGCCGGCGGCTTGGACCCGAATGGTCTCGGTGACCGTCAGGGAGGCGTCGGCGTTGATGTGGAGGAGGCTGGTGAACTCAAGAATACGCTCGGAGGCGGCCATGGCCGGCGATGACAACGGTGGAGCTCCCAGAAACAGGAGGAGAGCGAGGAACCCCCGCAGCATCCCAGACATGACAGGAGACCCTTTCAAGAGAAGCTCACCCGGGGAACGGCCCGGTCCCCGGCGTCCTCGATCTCAAAGTATTCCACCGTCTGGAAACCGAAGGTTCTGGCCACCAGGTTGCTGGGGAAGGACTGGATGAGGATGTTGAGATTACGGGCGGCGCCGTTGTAATACCGTCGTGCCAGTTGCACTTGGTCCTCGATATCTGCCAGGGAGCGCTGCAAATCCTGAAAATTGGCGGAGGCCTTGAGATCGGGGTAATTTTCGGCCACCGCGAAGAGGGTACGCAGGGCGGCGGTGAGCATACCTTCCGCCTGGGCTTTGTCGGCGACGCTGCCGGCCTGGAGGCTTTGGGTCCGCAATTCGGTGACCTTTTCCAAGACGCCGCGCTCGTGCTGCATGTAGCCCTTCACCGTTTCCAGAAGGTTGGGGATCAGATCGGCCCGCCGTTTGAGTTGGACGTCGATGCCGCTCCAGGCCTCCTGCACCAGATTTTGATTTTTCACCAGGCGGTTGTAAATAGCCACCAAGGCGAATGCGGCCACCGCCACCAAACCCGCCATAATCAAGAGGGGGATCATATTGCTCCTAAGGGGGGGGCCGGGTGCCGGGACTGCCGACCCGCCAGGGATTTCGGGAAGAGTTCCCGGCCATTATAGGCGAGATGGGGGAGACCGGCAAGGGGTCCGGCAGGGGCCGCGGTTATTTCTCCGCGACGAGGCCCAGCCAGGTGGCGGCGGTAATTCCCCAGACCAGGCCGAAAAAGGCCACCAGGAAGGGGGTGGCCAGGCCCAGCTTGAGACCCAGGAGGCCATGGCCCATTTGGGGAGCCATGAGCAGGAGCTGGACCAGGGTCTGGCCCAGGCTGAAGAGGGCCCCCCGAGCATAGAGGGAGAGCTTTCTCGTGGGCAAGAGAAAGAGCAAGCCCCACAAGCCGCCCCAGACTACATGATCGTAAACCAGGCCGGCGCTCAAGGTGCGGCCCATCTGGGAACCCAGGGCGGCGTTGATTCCCAACTGGGTGAAGCTCACGGCGGTGAGGGCCTTCACCAGCCCACCCAGGGCGCCGGCGGCGAATACCAGGCTTGCTTTGCACCAGAAGAGCATAGGAGATTCTTCGCGCAGGTCAGGATTTTCCAGGTCTGGGAGCCACATAGGCCAGCCAGCCGGCCGTAACCATGCCCCAGAGGGCGTTAAAGGCCAGAACCAGCAGGGGGGTCAGCCAGCCCAATTCCAGGCCGAGCCACCCCTTGTGGAAACGGAAGGGGAAAAAATACAGGAGTTGGGCCAGGGAAGGGGGCAGACTGACCAGGAGACCCCGGGAGACGGGCGACCTCCCGGGGACGGCCGCCAGCAGGAGCCAGGCCCACAGGCCGCCCCACACCAGGCGGGGATAGAGCCAGGCAGGGGTGAGCATGGGCGCCAGGGCGACTCCCAGGGCCTGGGTGAGGCCCAGGCGGCCGGCCAGCCAGAGGGCCAGGCTGTTGGCCAGCCCGCCCACCACTCCGGCGGCAAAGGTCAGAGACAAGCGGGTGAGCATGCGTGGGACTCCCTGTTGCCAGCCATATGAGTTTTTCGAAATCTGCCGGTGCGGCCACAGCAACCCCTGGCCGGGCCGCCCCGGCGGTTTGGCCTCGTGTCCAGAATTCCACCGGGCCAAGGAGCCTTGCGGCGCGGGAGGTTGGAAGCCGGCGGCCTCCAACCCCCCTGTGTGTGAGCTTTAGCCCAGAATGGCCTTCAGGTCCTGATCCGGGGTGGAAATGGGTTTAATGTCAAAGTTTTTCACCAGCACTTCCAGGACGTTGGGGGTGACAAAGGCCGGCAGGCTGGGGCCCAACCGGATGTTTTTGATGCCGAGGTAAAGCAGGGTCAGCAGGATGGCCACCGCTTTCTGCTCATACCAGGAGAGGACCAGGGAGAGCGGCAGTTCGTTGACGCTCACACCGAAGGCCTTGGAGAGGGCCACGGCCACCTGGATGGCAGAGTAGGCGTCATTGCACTGTCCGACGTCCAGGAGGCGGGGGATGCCGCCGATGTCGCCCAAGTCTTTATCGAAGAAGCGGAACTTGCCGCAGGCCAGGGTGAGGACCACCGTATCCTTGGGGGTCTTTTCCACGAACTCGGTGTAGTAACTGCGTCCGGGCTTGGCGCCGTCGCAGCCGCCCACCAGGAAGAAGTGTTTGATGGCGCCGGCCTTAACGGCCTCGATGACCTTGTCGGCTACGCCCAGGACGGTGTTGCGGGCGAAGCCCACCATGACACTCTGGCCGTTGCTGTCGGCGTCAAAGCCCGGGGATTCCAGGGCCTTGGCAATGACCGGGGCGAAGTTGAGGTCGGGGATGTGCTTGATGCCCGGCCAGCCCACCAGACCCCGGGTGAAGATGCGGTCGGCATATTCCGGCCTGGGTTTTTGGAGACAGTTGGTGGTCATGACGATGGCGCCGGGGAACTGGGGGAACTCCCTGGTCTGATTCTGCCAAGCGGTGCCGAAGTGGCCGTAAAAGTGGGGATATTTCTTCAATCCGGGATAGCCGTGGCAGGGCAGCATCTCACCGTGGGTATAGACGTAAATGCCCTTGCCTTCGCTCTGTTTGAGGATCTCTTCCAGATCCAGGAGATCGTGGCCGGAGACCAGGATGGCCTTGCCCTTTTTGTGCCCCAGGGGCACCTTGGTGGGCACGGGGTGGCCGTAGCGCCCGGTGTTGCCGGCGTCCAGGAGTTCCATGGCCCTGAGGTTCATTTCGCCGCACTTCATCACCAGGCCCAGGAGTTCTTCCAGACCCAGGTCGGGGCGGGGGAGGGCGGCAAAGGCTTCATGGACGAAGGCGTAGACCTTTTCATCCTCTTGCCCCAGGATCTGGGCGTGGTCGGCATAGGCGCAGACGCCCTTGACGCCGAAGAGGAGGATGTGCTTGAGGGAGAGGAGGTCGGGGGCGGCAGCCGGATAGGACTTGAGCCCTACGGCTTCCGCCTGTTTGAGCAGCCCATCCCTGGTGGTTTCCGGCTGGAAAGCGGCGGGCCCGCTGAAATCGGCCTGGCCCCCGGCGGCCTTGACCTTTCCCTTGAGGCGTTCCCGGTGGGCCACCGCCTCGTTGATCCAGGCGACGAAGCGCTCCGGGTCGAAGTCCACGTTGGTCAGGGTGCTGAAGCTGGCCTGGAGCGTGAAGACATTGGCCTCCCGGTCGCTGACGCCGACTTTGCGGCCCGCCACCGCCACTTGGGACAACCCTTGCAGGGCGTAAATCAGCAGGTCCTGCAAGGCCGCGACTTCGGGGTCCTTGCCGCAGACGCCCAAGACGGTGCAACCCTCGCCCTTGGCTGCCTGTTCGCACTGATAGCAAAACATACTGCCATCCTCCTTGGTCTTCGGGATCACGCCCCGCCACGAGGCGGGTGTTATCCTGAGGGAATTTGCTGTTTAAGCTTCGGGGCGATTGCCGACGCTGGCTTAAACAATGTTAAGTCTTGATCATGACAATATCCACCATTTGGCTTGCTTGGTTTGACTTAAGACAAGGGGGCGGATTTTACGGGAAAAAATTTTAGGGGGACGGGGGAGGGAGGGTCTCAAGGTTTGTCGGCGGGAGTCCGAAGAGGAGGAGGAGGAGGAGCGTCGGCCAGGTGGAAAGGGGCGGGTGGGTGCTGGGGGCCTGCATGGCTTTGGGGCTCAGCGTGGGCGCGGCCCATGCCGCGGAAGGGGGCCCGGCCGGGGAGGCGTTGCGGTCAGAGGCGCGGCTGTTCAGCCAGGAATTGGAGGGGAGCGGGGTCTTGAGCTTTTATGAGGCGACGGAAGGGGAGGTGCGTCTGGGGAGGTTTGAGTCGGCCCTGCTCCGCTACCGGTTTCTCAAAGAACAGCTGGCCAACCGCCCCGGCTACCGGCCGCTGACCGCGGTGGTGGAGCAGCGGCTGGATTTTCTTAAAGGGCAGATGGGAATCGCCGGGCTGGACTTTCCGCCGCTGGTCCCAAAGCGGCATCCGGGGACCAAGCGGCGAAAGGCGGCCTTTGCACCGGCAAAGGAGCCTCCCGCCAAGCAGGCCAAGCAGGCGGGGGGGCCAGGAAACCAGGCTCCCGGCGCCGAAGCCAAGGGAAAGGAGCCCCAGCCGGACTCCGCCTCCGCGCCGACCCCGCCGCCAGGGCTCAGGGGTGGAAAGGAAGAAGGCAAGCCACCGGAAGATGCGGCACCGGCCGGGAGGCCTGAGGGCCCACCCCCATCTCTGCGGCCTGAGTCCAGCCGGTGGCAGCGGTTCCGAAAGAGGTTGCGGTTCTGGGAAAGATAAGGAGAGGACGGGATCTCGGGGAAAGGGCAGGGAGATGGCGAGCCCCCGGGTTCAATCGGTGAGGAGTTCTTTGATGGCCAAAAGCTCCGCCCGGATGCTCCGGAGCAGGGTCAAGGCCTCGTTGGGAAAGCCCGGGGGACCGGGCTGAAGAGATATTTTGGGGAAGCCGGCCCCCCGTTGGGCCTCCAACTGTCGGCGCATGGCCGGCAGGGTCAGTTTTTCCTCCTCCCTCAGGCGCTTGATTTCCAGGATGAGTTGGATGTCGGCCAGGCGGTAGAGACGATGACGGGAGCGGCGGCGGGTAGGGCGCAGAATCTTGCCCTGGGTTTCCCAGTAGCGCAGTACGTGAGGTTTGACCCCGGTGAGACGGCTCACTTCGCCGATGGAATAGTAGGGTTTTTGGGGAAAGTCCTCATCCATGGATGCCACCGCCATGTGAAAAGGGAAGCTGCGGGTCCCGGCTTCCCCCTCCAGCCTGGATGGAAAGGGCCGGAGGGCATTTCAGTCCTGGCCTGATGGTTCACCAGCGCCTGTCTCGTGGGTGGAGACAGGGACTTTGAGGAGAAGGCGGGGGGCAGGAGATGCTCCGGAGCCGTCCCCTCAGGACTTGGATGCCACCCCCTCAGCGGAGTTCGGCCCCAAACTCCCGGGCCAGGGCTTTCACCAATTGTTGATGGTGGTTATCCACCGCCTGGTCAGTAAGGGTGCGCGCCGCATCCCGGTAGGTGAGATGGAAGGCCAGGCTGCGCTTGCCCGGCGGGATCTGTTCCCCGGAATAGACATCGAACAGCCGGGCTTCCGTCAGCCAGGGTCGTCCGAAGCGGTACAGGGCCTGGGTGACGGCGGCGGCGGAAACGGACTGGTCCAGCACCAGGGCCACATCCCGGAAGACTGCGGGAAACCGGGGCAGCGGGCTGTAAAGGGGGAAGGGCTGGGTCACTGCGGCCAGGTCCTCTAGACTGAGCTGGAACAGAAAGACGGGACTCTCCAGGTCCAGGCGTTCTGCCGGCTGCAGGGCCAGTTCTCCCAGGCAGCCAAGTTCCCGAGAGTCGGCCAGAACCCGGGCGCCGTAGCGGAGCCAAGGCGGGAGCGCCTCGGGGACAAAGGCCAGGTCTGGAACGGCCAATCCTTCCAGCAGGGTTTCCACCACGCCTTTCACGTCAAAGAAGTCAAAGAAGGCTTCCGGGGCCAGCCAGGAAGTCTCTTCCCGCAAACCGCACAGCACCCCGGCGACCCAGGGCGTTTCCCGGGGGAGATCGCGGCCCGGTTCCGGGTGGAAGCTGGGGGCGATTTCAAAGAGGCGGACGCCGGCCATCTGTCGCTGGAGGTTTCTCTTCAGCGCCTCCAGCAGGCCGGGCAGCAGCGAGGTGCGCATCAGAGCCTGTTCTTCGCTCAGGGGGTTGGCCAGGCGCAGGGGCGTGGCTGCTTCGTCCAGCAGGCTGGCGATTCGGTCGGACTGGAAGGAGTAGGTGACCGCCTCGCAAAATCCCTGGCCCGCCAAGAGTTGGCGCACTTGCCGGCGCACTTTGGCCACGGGTGGGACCGAGGGGACGGCGGCGGCGCCTCCCGGCAGGGTGACCGGGATACTGTCATAACCGCCCAGGCGGGCGACCTCCTCGATGAGGTCGATTTCCCGCTCCAGATCACCCCGATGCGAGGGAACCTGGAGCACGAGGGTTTCCTGATCGATGGCGAGGGCCGGCAGGTGTAAAGCGGCAAGGAGTTCCTGTACCTGGGGCAGGGAATAGGCGGTGCCCAGGAGCCGGTTGGTGCGGGAAAGGCGCAGGCTGAGGCGCGGGCGGGGTACCGGGGTGGGGTACTCATCAAGGCGTCCGGCCAACACCCGGCCGCCGCCGAGGCTGGCCATGAGCTGGGCGGCCCGTTCCAGGGCTCGGATGACGCCGTCGGGGTCCACGCCCCGCTCGAAGCGATAGGAGGCTTCGGTGCTCAGCCCCAGGCGTTTGCTGGTGCGCCGGATAGTGGGCGGGTTGAAGTAGGCGCTTTCAATGAGGACCCGCCGGGTAGCGGCGGTCACTTCGGAAAAGAGCCCACCCATAACTCCGGCCAGAGCCACGGGCTGGTCGCGGTCGCAAATGAGGAGGGTGTCCGGGGTGAGGGGACGGTCCTGCCCGTCCAGGGTGGTGAAGGATTGCTCCTGGGGCCGGGGGAGGCGCACCACGATTTCCTGTCCGGCCAGCGTGTCGAAGTCGAAGGCGTGGAGGGGCTGGCCCAGCTCCAGGAGGACATAGTTGGTGACGTCCACCAGGTTGTTGAGGGCCCGGATGCCGGCCACTTGCAGACGGCGCCGGAGCCAGAGCGGGGAGGGCCCGACCGTTAGGCCGTCAAGGAGACGGGCGGCATAGCGGGGGCAGTGAACCGGGTCAAGGATGGTGATCCGGGCCTGGGAGACGATGGTTTCGGGGGCCTCGGGGAACTCCACCTTAGGGTGTCGCAGGGATTGGCGCAGTAAGGCGGCCACTTCCCGGGCCAGACCGAGGACGCTCAGGCAGTCAGGGCGGTTGGGTGTGACGGCCACTTCCAGGACCACGTCCCTGAGGCCCAGGGCTTCGGCCAGATCCCGGCCCAGGGGGAGGTCCTGGGGGAGGTCCATGAGGGTGGCGTGATCGTCGGAGAGGCCCAGTTCGTCCTCGGCCAGAAGCATGCCCTCGGAGAGGACACCCCGCAGTTTCACGGCCTTCAATTCCCGTTGGCCGCTGAGCACGGCGCCCGGGGGCGCGAACGGATAGAGACGGCCGGCGGTCACGTTGGGAGCGCCGCACACCACCCGGTAGGCCTGGCGGCCGTCGGTCACTTCCGTGACCACCAGGCGGTCGGCTTGGGGGTGGGGTTCCACGCTGAGGACCTGGCCCACCACCACGCCGGAAAAATCGGGGTTGAGGTATTCGATGGCCTCCACTTCGAAGCCGGCCATAGTGAGCTTGTCGGCCAGGACTTCCGGGGAGACGGTCACATCCACGAATTCCGCAAGCCAGTTAAGAGACAGACGCATGGGCCTCAATGTACCCCCAGCCGTCGAAAAACTCAAGTGTTTCGTTGGGATAGAATGGATTAGGGAGAAGTGCGGGATTCGCCGCCCCCGGCCTCCCCTTGCAAGCCTTCCTCCCCCCCACCCATCAGGGCGTGGGCGGTGAGCTGGGGAAGCCAAGCGCCCCCAACCCCTGCCCCCGCATCTCTTAGCGAGCGAAAGAGCGGTCAAGGGTGCGGTACTGGATGGCTTCGGCTATGTGGGCCGGGGCAATATCAGGGTCGCCTTCCAGGTCGGCGATGGTGCGGGCGATCTTGAGGATACGGGCGTAGGCTCGAGCAGAGAGGACGAGGCGCTCCATGGCCCGCTCCAGGAGGCGTTTGCTCTCTTCGCCCAGGGTGCAGTGCTCTTTGAGGAGACGGGGGGTCATCTGGGCATTGGCAAAGATGCGGGCGCGGGCGAAGCGCCGGGCCTGACGTTCCCTGGCTGTCATGACCCGGGACCGGATTTCCCGGGAGCCCTCGCTTATGGTGCCGGCGGCCAGCTCCCTAAACGGCACTGCCGGGACCTGGATCTGGAGATCCAGGCGGTCCAAAAGCGGTCCGGAGATGCGGCCCCGGTAGCCGTTGATCTGCGCCGGGGAGCAGGTGCAGGGGTGCCGGGGGTCGCCGAAGAAACCGCAGGGGCAGGGGTTCATGGCGGCTACCAGCATGAAGCGGGCGGGGTAGGTCAGGGAAGTGGCGGCCCGGGACAGGGTCACCCGGCCATCTTCCAGGGGCTGGCGCAGCACTTCCAGGGTGGCCCGTTTAAATTCCGGCAGTTCGTCCAGGAAGAGGACGCCGTGGTGCGCCAGGGAGACCTCGCCGGGACGGGGGTTAGTGCCGCCGCCGATGAGTCCGGCATCCGAGATGGTATGGTGGGGGGCCCGGAAGGGCCGGCGGGTCAGGAGGGCCTGACCGGGCGGGAGGAGTCCCATGATGCTGTAAACCTTTGAGGTTTCCAGAGCCTCTTCGAAGGTCAAGGGGGGGAGGATGGAAGGGAGGCGCTGAGCCAGCATGGTCTTGCCGGCGCCCGGCGGACCTACCATGAGGACATTATGGCCGCCGGCGGCTGCGAGGAGCAGGGCGCGTTTCACCGGCTCCTGGCCCCGAACGTCCTGGAAATCCAGCTCGTCGGGGGGGTCTTGGGCCAGGGTTTCAGGGGCGGCGGGGGGAGCCGGCGTCAATGATTCCCGGCCGGCCAGGAATTCCACGGTCCGGGACAGGGTGGCCACGGGGTAGATGTCCAGACCCTGCACCACGCCGGCCTCCCGGGCGTTGTCCTCGGGGAGGATCAAGGCAAGTTGGGCCGCCCGAGTGGCCAGAGCCATGGAGAGCACCCCCCGGGTGGGTTTGAGACTGCCATCCAGGGAGAGTTCACCGAACAGGAGGAAGGAATGGAGGCGCTCCGGGGGAATGAGGCCCTGGGCCGCCAGCAGGGCCACGGCCACCGGCAGGTCGAAGCCGGTGCCTTCCTTGCGGACGTCAGCCGGGGCCAGATTGATGGTGATACGGTTGGGGGGAAAGGCGTAGCCCGAATTTTTCAGGGCGGCCCGGACCCGGTCCCGGGATTCCTTCACCGCAGCTTCAGGGAGACCCACGACATTGAAGGCGGGCAAGCCTGGGGCGAGATCCACCTCCACCGTGACGATGTAGGCGTCAACGCCCTTTAACGCGCCGCTTATGACTTTGGCCAACATAGTCATCGCAAAGAGGGCAAGCAGAAGGCTCAACGGCGGGATGCGCCGGGTTCTGCCGTCGGGAAGCCGACCCCCGCCATCTCCTGGAGAAGAAAGCAATCCGGTTCCGGGCAAAGGGAGCCGGGAAAACAAGGAGTGGGTGGCAGCCCCCTATGTCTTCCTCTCATACCAGATAAAACCGAGCAGGTGAAGGAGGCAAGACGCTTTTTCGGAATAAGATGGGAAATGGGGGAGATGGAAGGCTTTAGTAGTTGAGGAGGGTGAGACTCAAAACCAGGCCTGCCACCAGGAGCCGATATACGGCGAAGGGAATTAAGGTGTGGCGGCGCACGAAGCGCAGCAGGAAGCGGATGGCGGCATAGCTGGAGAGGATGGCGGCGAGGAAGCCCAAGAGAGCTGCGGCCACGGAGAGATGCTCCGGCGGGGTGCTGAACAGCTTGCGCAGGTGGAAGAGGCCGGCCCCGGCGATGATGGGGGTGGCCAGGAGGAAGGAAAAGCGGGCCGCGGCTTCCCGGGTGAAACCCAGGAACAGGGCGCAGGTCATGGTAATGCCGCTTCGGGAAATGCCGGGCATGATGGCCAGGGCCTGGGAGAGGCCGATGAGCATGGCGTCCCCCAGGTGCAAGTTGGTAAGGGGCCGTTCATGTCGGGCCAGGCGCTCGGCCAGGATGAGGAGCAGGCCGACCCCCCCCATGAGGAAGGCGATGCGCCAAGGCAGACGGAAGATGGTTTCGGCGTAGTGTTCCAGGGCGACGCCGGCTAGGGCGCCGGGGATGCTGGCCACCAGGATGCAGATGAACAGGCGTCGGTCCAGACGGGTATAAGGGGATGGGCGCAGGGTGGCCCTGGCCATGGCCAGCCAGTCCCGGCGGAAGTAGGTGAGGAGGGCGGCCACGGTGCCAACGTGCAGCAGAATATCGAAGGTGAGCCCCACACCGGGGGCCTTGAAGTAATGCTCCAACAGGGCCAGGTGACCGGAAGAGGAGATGGGGAGGAATTCGGTCAGGCCCTGAATGATGCCAAGGAAAATGGCGTAAAGCGGATGCATGGCGGCATGAAGGTGCAGTCGCTGATAAAGCCGGGCCCCGGTTGTCGGGCACCGAACTCCAGGGATCTACTTTACACGAAACCCTGCGGCGAAACAACTGCAAATGCGGCGGCAAGGTCTGGAACGCCAGCCAAGAGATGGCGGTTGAAGGCCACAGGCCTGCCTCCCCCGGGAGGAGGGGAAGGGTTCAGGGGGATTTGAGCACCTGGGCGGTGACCGTATCAGGAGAGACCTTGAGGAGGCGCAGACGATCCGGGAGCTGGAGACGGACTGGGAGACGAGTGCGGCCGGGTCTCAGGCCCGCGGTGTCCACCGTGGCCATGAGATCCGCCGGTTTTAAGTCCTTTACCCGTTTATAGGGTCCCTCCAGAGTGACGGAAACCTGGTGAGGGGTGAGGCGGGCGGGTTGGGAAGTGGCAAAGACCTGTACGCCGGAAAGCGTTCGACTCAGCGGTTTTTCGAGCACGGCCAGGTCCGCCAGGATGGGGCCCGGGTCTTTGAGGGTGATATGGAGGTTTTTCACATCCAGGTCGGTGACCAGGCTCGTGGGGGCTGACAGGGTAGAAATATCGATGGGCAGCGTCGAGAGGACCTCGAGGTCCTTAAGTTCTCCAGCCGGCCCCTTGACGGTAACATAGGCGGGTCTGAGTTTTATCTCTTTGATTTCGTAGCCCTCGGGGGGAGTGCCGATGAGGGCAGGCTGAATGGGCAGAGTGCGGATTGCGGTTTCGGCCAGATTGAGCACCAATGGATTGGGCTGGACCCGAATGAGGGAGACCCCGCGAGGAAAGGAAAACGCGGCGGGGCCGAAGGCGATGCTGTGTTGGCCGGCTTTGGCACTGGCCAGGTCCACAGAGTGCACCAAGCGGCTTTGGGTGAGGGTGCGGACGATGCTCCGGGGACCGGCCAGGCGGACCTGGAGGCCGGAGGGGACCTCGCTGGTGATCATGAGGCCTGGGTTGAGGTTGACGATTTCCAGGGGGAGATTCAGGGTGGTTTCGGTGCGTTCTTCCCCGCCGACGGCGAACCAGAGGGCCACCGCCAAGAAAAATGAAAGGAGTTTCAGGGACATGTTACGCCCCCAGGAAGCGAACCAGCCTGTCAAGGAGGGATCCTTTACGATCGTTGGGCTCCAGGATGTTCTGCAATTCCTGGCGGAGTTGCAGGCGGGTGAGGTTTTGCCTGAGTTGTCCGCCTCTAGCCAGGGAGATGGTGCCGTTGGTTTCCGAAACCACGAGGGCGAGGGCGTCAGAATTCTCGGTGATTCCCACTGCGGCCCGGTGGCGGGTCCCCAGGGAGGGGTCCAGTTCGGTGGATTTGGCCAGAGGAAGGAGACAGCCGGCAGCCAGGATTCGGTCTCCCTGAATGAGCACGGCCCCGTCATGGGTGGGGTTGTGGGGCCAGAACAAAGCCACCAGCAGTTCCCAAGTGATGGCGGCATCCAGGCGGACGGCGCCTTCCAGGTAATCGGAGAGGCCGACCTGGCGTTCAAAGACAATGAGGCCGCCGATGCGATGGTTGGCCAGGGTTTCCACGGCCTCGCAGATTTCTTCGGAGACTCCGGGGCCGGGGGCACCGGAGGGGGCCAGGGCCTTGCGCCCCATGCGGCTCAACACCCGGCGGATATCAGCCTGGAAGAGGATGATGATGATAAGAAAGAAGCTCTTGACAACGCCGTCCAGGAGCCATTCCAGGGTAAAGAGTTCCAGACGGCGGGCGGCCAGGTAGCCGAGAAAGAGGAGAAAGAGCCCGGCCAGGACCCAGATGGCCTGGGTACCCCGAAGCATCAGGATGATCTGGTAGATGAGGACGGCCACCAGGAGAATGTCGAGGCCGTCCTGCCATCGCAGGTTGGTTAAGAAAGGCCACATACGCGAAGCAGCACCGGCAACCGGGAAGCCCCGCCATGGTGACCGGGGCCCGCCGCAGGCAAATTAATTGAATTATATAGATTATAAGGGGAGATGTCGAGTGCGCCGGAGTTTGGGGGGAGCCGAGAGGTCAGGTGATGGTCCGGGCGGTTTCCGGATAAGGAGACGAGAGTATGGTCCACGCCGAGGTGTCGAGGGGGAAAGGAGTCAGGCGCGGCGGATGGCGTTGAGCATGGTAAGGAACTGGGAGGTGTAGGCCACATTATGGACGCGCACGATTTTGGCGCCTTTGAGCACGGCCATGACCACGGGAGCCAGGGTGCCGATGTCCCGTTGGTCAGGGGGCAGGCCGCCCAGGAAGTGGCCGATGAAGGCCTTGCGGGAGGGACCGACCAAGAGGGGACAGCCAAGATCAAGGAAGGTATCGAAGTGATTCAGGATTTCCAGATTGTGGGCGAAGGTTTTGCCGAAGCCGATGCCAGGGTCCAGGATGATAGCGTCCCGGGGGATGCCATGGGCCAGGGCGTCGTCTCGGCGCTGCGCCAGGAAGTTCTTGATTTCGCCCAGCAGGTCGTCGTAGCGGGGTTCGACCTGCATGTTTTTGGGGGTGCCCTGCATGTGCATGAGGATGACGGGGGCATGGGTGCGGGCGGCTAGAGGGGCCATCCCGGCATCGAAACGCAAGGCACTGATGTCATTGATGATATTTGCCCCGGCGGCCAAGGCTTGGCGGGCCACCTCGGCTTTGTAGGTGTCCACAGAGATGGGGATATCCAGATGGGCGCGGATGGCCTGGATAACCGGGATGACCCGGCGCAATTCTTCCTCCAGGGGAACGGGATCGGCAAAGGGGCGGGTGGATTCGCCGCCGATATCCAAGATATCCGCGCCGGCGGCCGCCAAGGCATGGGCGTGGTGGATGGCGGCGGTGTGCTGGAAGTGCTCCCCCTGGTTGGCAAAGGAGTCCGGGGTGACATTGAGGATGCCCATGATCAAAGGGCGGTCCAAGGCCAGGAGGTTTTGCCAGAATTGGGGGACGATCATGGCACCGGAGAGAATGATGGGATCACCCAGAGGGCCAGAGACGCCGAGGTGCGGGAGGCAGAGGCTTTCTGGCGGGATTGGCAGAGGAGGCTCATCCCCAGGGAACGTCCAAGGCAGAATCAGGCCTGTTGAAAGCCCAAGGGGCGAGGCGGAGTTTCCTCCTGGGGCGCGGAAGGTTCCGAGGTCTTAACCACGGAGCTGATGATCCGGTCGATTTCTCCGCTATCCAGGGTTTCCTTGTCCAGGAGGGCCTGGGCCAGGGTTTGGAGCCCCAGGCGATGGCTGGCGAGGAGGTCCTTGGCCCGCTGGTAGGCACCCAGCACCAGCTTCTTGATGGCGGCGTCGATGAGGCGGGCGGTATCCTCACTGAAGTCTTTGGGCTGGACGATTTCCCGGCCCAGAAAGACATGTTCGTCCCGTTTCCCGAAAGTAATGGGTCCCAGTTCCTCGCTCATCCCCCAGTTGCAGACCATTTTTCTGGCGAGTTCGGTGGCCCGTTCCAAGTCGTTGCCGGCGCCGGTGGTGAACTGATCGAAGACCAGTTCTTCGGCGGCCCGGCCGCCCAGGAGAACGGTGAGGGTGGACAGGAGATAATCCCTAGAGTACGTGTGGCGTTCGTCCAAGGGGAGCTGCTGGGTGACGCCCAGGGCCCGGCCCCGGGGAATAATGGTGACTTTGTGAATGGGGTCGGTGCCGGGGAGGAGGCGGGCCACCAGGGTGTGTCCGGCCTCGTGGTAAGCGGTGTTGGTCCGCTCCTGTTCGCTGAGGATGAGGCTCTTGCGCTCGGAGCCCATAAGAACCTTGTCCTTGGCCTGTTCGAAGTCCTGCATGGAGACGGCCTCGCGGTTCACCCGGGCGGCCAGGAGGGCGGCTTCATTGACCAGGTTTTCCAGGTCGGCGCCGGAGAAACCCGGGGTGCTGCGGGCCAGGATGGAGAGATCCACGGAGGGATCCAGGGGGACGCGGCGGGTGTGGACCCGGAGGATGGCCTCCCGGCCCTTGAGGTCGGGGGTGGGGACCACCACTTGGCGGTCAAAGCGGCCGGGTCGGAGCAAGGCAGGGTCCAGCACGTCAGGGCGGTTGGTGGCGGCGATGAGGATAACCCCTTCATTGGCCTCGAAGCCGTCCATTTCCACCAGGAGCTGGTTGAGGGTCTGTTCCCGCTCGTCATGGCCGCCCCCCAGACCGGCGCCGCGGTGGCGGCCGACGGCGTCGATTTCATCGATGAAGATGATGCAGGGGGCGTTTTTCTTGGCCTGGAGGAAGAGATCGCGCACCCGGGCGGCGCCGACACCCACGAACATTTCGACGAAGTCAGAACCACTGATGCTGAAGAAGGGCACGCCGGCCTCACCGGCGATGGCCCGGGCCAGCAGGGTCTTGCCGCTACCCGGGGCGCCCACCAGCAGGACCCCCTTGGGAATGCGGCCGCCCAAGCGGGTGAATTTTTTTGGGTCTTTGAGAAATTCAATGATTTCAGCTACTTCTTCTTTAGCCTCCTCGATGCCGGCCACGTCCTTGAAGGTAACCTTGACGGAGTTTTCGGTCATCAGGCGGGCCCGGCTTTTCCCGAAGGACATGGCTTTGCCGCCGCCGGCCTGCATTTGCCGCATGAAGAAGATCCAGATGCCCACCAGGAGGAGCATAGGGAGCCAAGAGACGAGAAGCGTGGTGTACCAGGGGGATTCTTCCTTGGGGCGAACGCTGATCTCCACCTTCTTTTCCTGGAGGAGCCGGATGAGATTCGGGTCATTGGGCGCGTAACTCTTGAAGGGCTTGCCGTCGGTCTGCTCGCCGGAGATTTCGTCGCCCTGGAGGAGGACTTTGGTGATTTTGCCGCTCTTCACCGATTCCAGGAATTGGGAGTAGCTGAGGGTGATCTTGGTACGGTTCTGCTCGGTGGTATTGAAGTAGTTGAACAGAAAGATCATCACCAGGCTGATGAGCAGCCAGAGAGCGATGTTTTTATAAAAGGGGCTTAAGCGGTTATTCATGCCAACCCGGTTGCCTTCTCGAGGGAATCAAACGTCTCAGTATTCATCATATCATATTATGTTCATTTCCGGAAAAAGCAAAATGATTCTCGGGGTTGTCCAAGATTAAGGTTCGGGCCTTCCGGCGGTATGGCGGAGCCGTGCCCCCGGAAGTGGGCTGGGCGGTTCCAGGCCGGGGGAGAGGGGAAAGGTCGAGGTCTGGCCGGCCCTGCCTGGTTCACCTTGGGGGCGCAGGGATTTTTAAGAGCACCGATTTGGTGAGGGCAAGGGGTGGGAAGTGAGGCAAGCCTCATCTTCGGGCAGTTTGCGGACTTTGGAACGTGGGGCTGGGGGAGCGAGGGTCAAAGAGATTTGGCCCGGGGGACCGGGTCAGAAGCCCCGGGGGGCACTACCATGATGAAGTCCAGGTGACGGGCAGCCAAGAGGTGAAAGGGGTTGAGGGCCAGCGCCTGGGAGAAGCGCCGGGCGGCTTCCAAGGGGGAGCCGCGGGCCAGGTGGCACAATCCCATGAGGGTAAAGACTTTGGCAGTGGGCTTATGGGGGGGAAGGAGGAAGTTGGCGAGGATTTTCAGACCCTGGTCGGGGTCGCCGGCTGCCAGGTGGCGCTGGGCTTCCAGGAAAAGGTGATCGCCTGGGCCGGGGTGGTGGCGGCCCTGGATAATGGCCCGCAGGCGGCTTTCCAGGGTGGCGAGGCGGAAGGGCTTGAGGAGGTAGCCATCCACCTCGCTTTCCACCGCGGCGGCGACGGTGTCTTCCGCCACCTCTCCGGTGATCATCAGGAAGGGGGTAGCTTCAAAGTCAGGGTGACCTCGCAGGCGTTTTAAGAGTTCCAGGCCGTTCATGCGGGGCATATTGATGTCGCAGACGATAACGTCAAAGGCGCAATCCTGCAAGGCGTCCCAGGCTTCCTGCCCATCAGCAGCTTGTCGGATGGGGGGTGCGACCCCCAGGCGGTTGAGCATTTGGGAGAGCAGGAGGCGAACGGCGGGGATATCGTCCACCACCAGAACCTGGAGGGGACCGAAGAGATCCCGGGAAGGGCCGTGGTTAACTGGGGGGGTGGTTACCTGGGGCATGAGATGAACCTGCCACGCCGGTTTTAGAAGCTAATCGGCAGCAGGGGGGAAAACCTAAAGGAAAAAAGGTACGGCAACAAAAAACGGGCCTATGGCCCGTTTCTGTGAATCAGGCCCGCTTCTAAACAGGAAGCGGCAGGGCAGCCAGGAGGTGTTCCCGGGAGATGCGCCAGGGTCCGGAGCCGAATCTGACGCCGGGGAGACGGCCGTCCTTAATCATGCGGTAGACCGTTCGGCGGGAGAGACAGAGCAGATCCGCGACTTCATCGGGTCGGAAAAACCGCTTCTTGAGTAAAAGTTCCATAACCTCCTCCATGCCGATCATGAGATGACGAAAAAGCTCTAAAGGCCTGCTGGTCCTGCCAAGAGAGCAAGGGACGTGCCAGTCGTTCCAGGATACCGGGGGATTGGGGCAGGCAGGGAGGAAACCGGCGGAGGCTCGCCGCGGGTTTCGCCAACATTCTCCCAGAAGAGTTCCTTTTCATTTTTTCCCTTCCCTGGGAAGGTCAGGCATCCTTCGGCGATTTTCCCACGATCCGGTTCAAAACTGCTTTTCCCCAGCCCCTCCCAGGGCAGCGAATGCTCCAGCGCCTGGGAAAGGGTCAATGCGGTGGGCTCAGCCGGACCAGGTTCGATGAATCGGGGTTTTGAGCCGACTTGCAGGGTTTGCCTGCCAGGACCAGGCCCGGCGGCTGAAGGCACCCCTAGGCTTTTTGGGGGGAAAAGCAGTCGACGGAGGGGAATCATGGAATGAATCTAGGTCAATATCTGATTATTTAATCAGGCTTATGATTATTTCGAAATCATATAAATTCTTAGTATAAGGTCAGGGTTTTTCCGTCCGATTACCCCTCCATCTCTTTTCCCAAGTGCGCTGGACGAAAATCACGGGCCTGGACGACGATCCCAGGAACCTGATCCGGGGTGCATGAGGGTTTTTCTCTGGAGTCCGGAAAACCAGGCTGATGGGAGAGCCGGCGGGGGCATCTCCATGTCCAGGGGAGTTCTGAGCCAACGGCCGCCGGGCTGCCGGGTAGAGTGACAGCTGGAGACAGCTGTATTGCGGCCTGACATGATTTTTGAAAGGAAGCAGGGAAAACCGAAAGGGGGCCTTGCCGATGGTGAAGGAGAGACTGTTGAGACCCCGGGAAGTGGCGGCCAGGTTGGGAATTTCCCGATCCTCGGTGTACCGCTGGTTTTGGGAGGGGAAGTTGCAGGGCATCAAGCTCTTGGGGGGGCCGGTGCGGATCCTGGAAAGCTCGGTGGCCATGCAGCTATCGGAGGGCGAACTTGGCCTCAGCTAGGCCGGGCAGGTTGGGGCAGCCGGGGGGCAGGAAGCCGGAGGGCGGGACGGGGTTGGGGCGCTATGACGGAGCATAAGAGAACGGGGCGGCAGGGGAAGCGGGAGTTGTACTACGCGGAAATCCAGTCTCTGTACCTGGCGGGGAAGGAGTTGCGGGAAATCCAGGAATTATATCCGGTTTCCCGGCAAACCCTGACACGCTGGCAGCGGGAGGGGCAATGGGATGAGAAGCGGCGTCAGGCGCTGGTGTCACCCCGCTGGCTGGGGATGGCGCTCAAGGGAATTTTGCGGGAGAAGACCGGACGCCTGTTGGCCAAGGGGGATTTGACGCCGCCGGAGCTGGAGGAGTTGAACAAGCTCATCACCCTCATCGAGCGGCTCTGCAACAATTCCTGGGATATTCGGTCAGCGGCGCTGGAGGTGATGGACCGGTTCAGCGAGTTTTTACGGGCATGGGTGAAGGACAAGGAGGAGATCCGGCGGTTTTCCCTGTGGATGCAGGAGTTTTTCCGGAAATTGGAAGAAGAAGAGGAACTTCACGGTTAACGAGGAGGTTTGGGGGCGGGGGCGACGTCCCAGGGGAACAGTGGCACGGAGAGGGATGGGTAGGCCATGAGGCAGGGGGGCGGCATGACATTCAAGAAGAAGCTCACCAAGCGTGACTTTCGGCAGAAGGCGGATGCGATTCTGATGCGGCTCAGCATGGAGGTGATGCCGTTTGTCGGGGACACCCCCGAGAAACGGGAACAGCGCCTGAAGCGGGCGGCGGCCGACCCGGTTTACTTTTGCTGCACCTACCTGCCACATTATTTCACGGTGGCGCCAGCGGGCTTTCACTTTGAGCTGGTGCGCCTGCTGGAGGAACGGGGAGAGGTGGTCAGGCCGCTGGTGGTGGCCGCGCCCCGGGAGTTTGCCAAATCCACGGTATGCAGTTTCGGGTATGTGTTGCACCAGATCTGTTTCAAGAAACGGAACTTCATCATCATCGGCAGCGACACGGAGGACCTGGCCAGCGACCTGACGGGCTACCTGTATGTGGAACTGCTGTACAACGAGCGGTTGCTGCAGGATTTCGGGGAGTTGGTGAAGGCCAACAAAAGCGTGGACGACTTCGTCACGGCAAACGATGTCCGGGTGAAGGCACGGGGACGGGGCCAGCGGCTTCGGGGGTTGAAGCACAAGCAGTGGCGGCCGGACCTGGTGATCCTGGACGACCTGGAAAATGATCTGAACGTCCGCAATCCGGAGATTGTGCAGCAGATCCTGGATTGGGTGACAAGCGCGGTGTATCCGGCCATCGAGGCGCGGGGGACCCTGCTCATCATCGGCACCATTTTGAAGCAGAAGAGCGCGTTGCATGTGATGCTCACCAGCCCCAGTGAGCCGTATTGTCATTTTGAGCGGCGGATTTACCGGGCGCTCCAAGAGGATGGGTCGTCGCTGTGGGAAGCGCGTCATCCAGCAGCGCGTCTGGTCATGCAGAAGCAGATCATGGGGACGGCGGCCTTTAACCGGGAGAAGATGAACGAGCCGGCTCCGGAAGGGGGCTTGTTCCGGGAGGAATGGGTGCATTACTACCACCCGGGCAGTTTGAAGGACCGGGAGCTGGTGGTGGCGGGGTTTTTCGACCCGTCGCTGGAGACTGGCAGCAGTGCGGATTACAAGGCGGTGGTGACGGTGGGCTATGCGCCGGCGGAGCAGGTGTTTTACGTGCTGGACGCCTTTATCCAGAAGGTGACGCTGGAGCAAACTCTGCGGGCCATTTTCAACCGGCACCGGGAACGGCCCTACCAGGTATTCGGGGTGGAGGACAACCTGTTCCAGCGGTTGCTGCTTAAGGAATTTGACCATCTGGGTCGGGAGTTGGGGGAGTTGTTGCCGGTGAGGGGGGTGACCCACCGGTTGGCCAAGGAGACGCGGGTGGCAGCGCTTTCCCCCTTGTTGGAGCGGGGCAAGATCCGCTTTATCCGGGGGCATTCGGACCAGGAGCTACTTATAGAGCAATTGCTCTACTTTCCTTCCAAGACGCTGCATGACGACGGCCCGGATGCCCTGGAGGGGGCGGTGCGGCTGGCGCAGCAGGTTCCGGCGGATGCGGCGGCGGTGCTGCCGTATGTATCAGTGCGGACCCGGATGTTCAGCAGCCGGGGGGCTTTTTAACGCACGCAAAGACACAAAGGCGCAAGGGATGAAATTAAAGGATTTTTTGGGCAGGTGGTTCAAGCCGGAGCGGCAACCGGAGGTGCGGGAGTTAGGGGCGGTGAGTCTGGCGGACCGCTTTAGCACCTATCCCAGCGCCGGGCTGACACCGGGGAAGCTGGCAGCCATCTTCCAGGAGGCGGACCAAGGGGTGGTGTCCCGGCAGATGGAGCTGTTTCAGGAGATGGAGGAGAAGGACGCCCATCTGGCGGCCTTGCTGCAGACCCGGAAGCTGGCGGTTTTGAGCCTGGATTATGAAGTGCTGCCCTATGCCAAGACGCCCGAGGACGAGCGGATCGCAGGGGCAATAGGGGAAGTCGTTTACCGGATCCCCGGTTTGGAAGAGGCCTTTATGGATCTATTGGATGCCATCGGGAAAGGCTTCGCCCTAGTGGAGATCATCTGGGAGCTTAAGGAGGGCCAAGCGAGGGTGGCGGAGCTGCGGTGGATTCCCCAGAAGAAGGTGACCTTCGTGGAGGACCTGCGGCCGCGGCTGCTGACTGCGGTGGAACCGTGGCGGGGGGCGGAATTGCCGCCCTGGAAAGTGGTGTATCACCGCTACCGGGCCCGGAGCGGCCATGAAACCCGGGCCGGGGTGCTGCGGGTGGTGGGCTACATGTACCTGCTGAAAAACTTCGCCTTAAAGGATTGGGCGGCGTTCAACGAGGTCTTTGGGATGCCGCTGAGATTGGGGAAGTACGATGCGGCGGCGACGCCGGCGGAACGTGAGAGCCTCATCCAGGCGATCCGGAGTCTGGGGAGCGACGCGGCGGGGATTATCAGCAAGAACACGGAGATCGAGTTTGTGGAGGCCACGGCTCGTCTGAGCGGCGGCAGCAACCCGTATCAGGTGCTGGCGGAGTTTTGCAACCGGGAGATGTCCAAGGCGATTCTGGGCCAGACCCTGACCACGGACACGGTGGGGTCCACCGGGACCTACGCCTCGGCCCGGGTGCACGCCCAGGTGCGCCGGGACATAGTGGAAGCGGACGCCCAGGCGCTGGCCCAGACGCTCAGGGAGCAGCTTTTGCGGCCGCTGGTGGGGTTCAATTTCGGCTGGGACAAGCCGGTGCCGTGGTTCAGGTTCCGATATGAAGAAGAGGAGGACCTGAAGACCTTGTCGGAGGTGTATCGGAACCTGGCGGCCCTGGGGATGCCGCTGACGGTGGAGCATGTGGCGGAGCGCTTCGCCATCCCGGCGCCGGCGGCGGGAGAGCGGCTCATTGAGCCGGAAACGGGTAAGGAGGCGAAGGGGTGAGGCAAGGGGGTAGAGTGTTAGGGGTTGGGCTGTTGGCTCTGTGGGTAGGCGGGGGATGCTGTTCCCATCCGGGGGTTTTTTCCCGGCTGGAGCACTCGCTGAAGTCGGTTCAGGCGTATTACGAACCGCTCGTGCAGGAACTGGCGGAGGAGCCGACGCAGGAGAAGGTGAGGCGCGCCGTGGTGGCTGCGGATGCGACCCTGCTTCTGGTGGGGGAGCTGCAGGCGCAGTGGTGTCCGGAGGCGTCGGCAGTGAGGCAGGCGGCTTTGGCGGCGGCAACGGCCCAGCAGTTGGCCGCGGAAGCCGGCGTGGGCGGGAGCAGCACCCAAGAACCGAGCCGGTGAGCCGGCGGAGAGGCGCGGGAAGCGGGGAAGCGGTATGGAACGGGAAGTGCGATTGACGATGGCGGTGGAGGAATTGCCGGAGTGGATTCGGGTATTGCCCCGGGGGAACGTGGAGCTGGCCGACGGGCGGCCGCCCTTCGAGGTGGACGAGGCGTCGCTTGCGGCCATGGTGGCGGCCTTTGAGACCCGGGGAGTGGACCTGGTGGTGGACTATGAACATCAATCCCTGAAAGGGGAGCGGGCGCCGGCGGCGGGATGGATCAGGGAGCTGAAGGCGGAGGCGGACGGGTTATGGGCTCGGGTGGAATGGACGGCCCAGGCTCAGGAGTATCTGCAGAACCGCGAGTACCGGTATTTTTCCCCGGTATTGAAGCTCAACCCGGAGAGTCGCAGACCTGAGGCGCTGCTGCAGGTGGCGCTGACCAACGTGCCGGCCATGAAGAGCCTGGCGCCCCTGGTGGCCAGGTATGGGGAAGCGAGCCAGGCGGGGGTCCGGTCTCTGGAGGCGCTGAAGGCCGAGTTGGCCGGGCGGTTGGGCATGGAGGGCGAAGCGGCGGAAGAGACGCTGTGGCTGAAGGCCGGGGAAACGCTGGGAGCCCTGGCCCAGGCGGCCGGGCTTCCCCAGGACGCCCCGGTGGCGGAAGTCAAGGCGGAGATTGAGGCCCTGAAGGCCAGGGGAAGCCTGGCGGAGTCGCTGACCGCGGAGGTAACGGCGCTCAAGGAGCAGATGGTGGAGGGGGCGGTGCGCCGGGAGGTGGAAGCGGCTCTGCTGGCGGGCAAAATTACCCCGGCGCAGGAGGCCTGGGCTCTGGATTACGGCCGCCGGGACCTGGAGGGGTTCAGAGCTTTTGCCGCCCAGGCGCCGAAGGTGGGGCCCTGGGGCGAGGAACTGGGTTGCAGCGGGGAGAACGCCGGGGAAGTCAGGGGGTTGACGCCGGAGGAGCTGGCCGTCTGCCGGGCCGTCAACATAACCCCGGAGCAATATCGGCAGGCCAAAACCGATTTGGAGAGAACCGAAACGAGGGGAGGGCATGAGGAATGGCAGCTTTAACTCAGGACCGGGCGACGCCGTACCGGGAGGGCATTGAAATCGAGTTTCCGGTGGCCGGCGGCACCAAGGTCTTTGCCGGCAGTCTGGTGTGCGCCGATGCGGCGGGCTATGCCGTGGCGGCGGCAGACACGGCGGGGCTGAAGTTTCTGGGAGTGGCCCTGGAGCAGGCGGACAACAGCTCGGGGGCCAACGGGGACAAAAAAGTGCGGCTGCGGCGCACCGGGGTGTTCGAGTTCAATGCGGCCAGCATCACCCAGGCGATGGTGGGCGATCCCATGTACGCCAAAGACGACAACACCTTCGACGACGCGGCGGGCACCACCAATGACATCAAGGTGGGGGTGTTGGTGAAGTATGTGAGCGCCACCAAGGGCTGGATCGACATCAGCAGATAAGGGGGAGTGAGACTCATGATCATCAATGCGGATTCCCTGGCCCGGGTTTACACCGGTCTGACGGCGGTGTTCAACAACGCCTTTCAGGAAACGGAGACCTGGCATGAACGGGTGGCCATGACGGTGCCCACCAAGACCCGGATCATGGACTACAAATTTCTCCTGGACTTTCCCATGGTGCGGGAATGGATCGGGGACCGGCAGGTGAATGCCATGGAGCCCAGGGCCTTCCAGGTGGAGACGAAGGATTGGGAGGCCACCATCGAAATTGAGCGCAACGACATCGAGGACCAGCAGATCGGGTTTTACAATCCGCTGGTGGCGGCTTTGGCCCAGGAGGCCAAGCGCCATCCGGAGAAGCTCATTGCGGCGCTGCTGAAGAACGGCGCCAGTTCGGCGTGCTATGACGGCAAGAGTTTTTTTGCCACGGACCACCAGGTGGGGGAGGGGACGGCGTCCAACTATGCCACGGGCACGGAGACGCCCTGGTACCTGCTGGACACTTCCCGGGCCATCAAGCCGTTCATCTTCCAACTGCGTCGGGAAGTGCAACTGGTGCGGATGGACCGGGCGGACGACGAGCACGCCTTCATGCGGAAGAAATACCGGTACGGGGTGGATTACCGGGGAGCGGCGGCCTACGGGTTGTGGCAGTTGGCCTATTGCTCCGCCCAGGAACTGAATCCCACCAATTATGCAGCGGCCCGGGCGGCGATGATGTCCCTGACGAATTCCGCCGGGATGCCTTTGGGGGTGCGGCCGGGGCTGTTGGTGGTGCCGCCGGCGCTGGAGGCCAAGGCCCGGGAGATTCTCAATGCGCAGTACATCATCGGCGATCCCACGGCAGGGGGGTCCAAGTCGAATATCTGGCAAGGGACCTCGGACCTTTTGGTGGTGCCGGAGTTGATCTAACGGGTGATGCCGGGGGGTGCAGACCAGGCACCCCCCAGCAGGGGGGAGCGATGGGCTGGTTTGGCGGTTATGTCCTGCAAACCGTGAACAAGGTGCCAGGGAACTACGAGGTGCTGACGGTGGGAACCACCACGGTGTCCCTGTCCAAGAGCAAGATCACGCCGAGCAGCGGGTCTTTTGCCGGGATGTCGGCCCAAATGGCCTTGGTTTCCCTGGAGGGCGGCAACATCCGGTTCAGGGTGGACGGCCAGGCGTTGCCGACCCAGACGAACGGGCATCTGCTGACGGACGGCGATACCCTGGTGCTGGCCGGGTCGCAGGCGTTGAATCAGTTTCGGGCAGTGCGGGCCGGTGACACCAACGGCACGTTGCGGGTGACCTTTTTCTATTAGCCGCAAGCCGAAGGGAGGCAGGAAAACCCTTCGGGGCAGCGAGGCGCACCGGCGCACGGCAAAGGGCGGTCTAAAGCGGCGAGCAGGCTTTGAGCATCTCCGGAGAAAGGAAGGAACCATGCTGGAAGGGAAGAAGACCTACCTGACCGCTGCGGTACTGGCAGGGGCGGCACTGCTGAGGGGGCTGGGCTGGTTGGACCAGCAGCAATATGAACTCCTTTTAGGGCTTCTGGGCTCTTTAGGGTTGGCGACGCTCAGGGCCGGGGTTTCCAAGTCATAGAGTCATGGCCTATCAGGACTTGGCGGAACATAGCGGGGCACTGGTGGGATTGTTGGCCGCATTTGCGGGGCTCAGCGGCGTCCTGTTTTGGCGGATGTTCGCCAGGGTGGAGGCGAAGCTGGACGAGATGCTGAGGCTCTGCTGCGAGTGCCAGCGGGAACAGGCAGAGCGGTTTGTCTATCGAGACGAATTCCACCGGGAACGGGAATCGCTGTGGGGGGCCTTAAACAGCCATGGCCACAGCCAGGACGGCAGAGTGGCGCGATAACGCCACGGGCCGGAGCAAGGTGAGAGGCTGCCTGGCCGGCGGGGGGGAACGGCGAGGCGGGGAACGCAGACAGCCCAGAGATATCGGGGCATTCGAGGGAGTTGGCACTCATGGCGTATTGCAGCCTGACGGATTTGTTGAACATGATCTCCCAAGAAGAGCTGGCGCAGTTGACCAGCGACGCCGGGGAGGTTCCCGACAGCCTAGTGGCGGCGGAGGCCATTGCGTGGGCGGACAGTGAGATTGACGCCTCGGCGGGGCGGCGGTATCCGGTGCCCCTGAACCCCGTCCCGGAGGTCATTCGGGGCGTGGCGGTGGACCTGGCGCTGTACCATCTTTATTCCCGGCGGAGCGTCATTCCGCCGGTGAGGCGACGGCGCTACGAGGAGGCCCGGGCGTTTTTGCACCGGGTGGCGGCAGGCGAGGCCTGGTTGGCCGGGGGGGACGGGTCGGCGACGGGAAGCGGCAGCGACCCGGTGACGATGAGCAGCGCCGGGCGGCTTTTTTCCCGGAAGGATCTGGGTGACTGGTAGAGGCGAGGCCGATGATGCAGAACTATGCCTGGGGGGAGATCGAGGATGCGGTGGTGGCTGCCCTGGAAGCGGAGCTGGGAGAGCGGGTCCAGACGGTGAGCCATCATCAAGGGGACTGGCGGGACGACCTGGACCGGGGGAAGTGGCGGTTGCCGGCGGTGCTCGTGCGGGTGGACGGGGGCCGGGCGGAGCAGGTGGGGGTGGGTTCCTATGATTTTGTCCTGGAGCTGAGCGTGCTGGTGATCACCCGTGACTTGCGGGGAGAGGCCCACGGCCGGCGAGGCGACCGCGGGGCCTACGGCCTGGCGCAAGCGGTGCGGGAGGCCCTGTGGCATCGGGACCTGGGGTTGGAGATTCTGCCGCTGGCGCTGGTAGAGGAGCGGCCGAGGGTGAATAACGCGGAGTACACGGCATATGCCCTCAGATTCAAGACGGGCTGGGTGTATGCGGCGGCTGCCGGCCAATAGGGCGCCAGGGAGGGGGGAATTCTGCGGTGATAACCGCCAGGGGCGTTGGGGCTTCAGGATTCCCTGGCACAGGCGAGGCGCAGGTTAAGGAGAAGGATGGATGACCCGGTCGATTCGCAATTATTTGGCCACGCACAATGTGCTGGCGGTGTCGGCCCGCCATCAGGAGCCGGCATTGAATGTGGAGCAGGCACTGGACACCAGCCTGCTGGTGGACCTGAATACGGTGATCAGCTATCGGGGGGTGAAGGCGGCCAACCGGGAAGAGATGACCGGCAAGGAAGAGGCCGACCGGATTTATGACCTGGGTGGGACGGTATCGGGCAGCTTGCACTTCTCGCATGCCCAGCCGCAGCACTTCGCCTTTTTGCTGGCCTATGCCCTGGGGAAGGTTACCACCGGGGCCTGCGGGAGCAGCGGATTCCGTCATGAAATCCGGCCCATAGCCGGGGAGCTGGACGTCAACCGATCCAATCCTTCTTTTACGGCGGCCATGAGGTATGGCTCCCAGGTTATGAAACGTCGTTATGCCTCGTGTCTGGTGGACCAGGTGCGGGTGGAGTTCGCCAAGGACGGTTGGGCCAAAATCTCCGGGGTGATCAAGGGCACCGGGAAGGTGACGGACAACACCCAGGTGGACACGGTGACGGCCGCCTGGAACACCCAGAGCCTGACCCTGCCGGCCAACGGGGTGGAGGGGGCCAGTGCGGCCGAGCGGCTGGCCAACGTGCACGCCGTGAAGGTGTTGAATCCGGAGACGCAGGCGTGGGAAGAGGTGAACTACACGGAGGTTTCGGGCGCGACCCCGGCGGTTATCACCATCACGCCGCCCGGCACCGGCGGCACCCTCACCGCCTACCGGGTTTATTATCTGCCGCCTGAGAGCGGCTGGACGGCCATTCCGGGCCGGGTGGAGGAACCCCCCCTGAAAGTGAGCCAGGTGACGGTGAATATCGGGGGGCGCTGGAACGGCAGCGGCTACCTGGGGGGCCAGACGCTGGCGGCGGAACTGCAGAGGCTGGTGTGGCATTGCAACAACCATCTGAGCCTGGAGCGCACGCCGGGAGGGGGGTCGGACCATGCCAACCGGGCGATTCGGCGGGGCCGGGAGCAAAAGCTGACAATGGACCGGGATTTTCGGGACTTTCTGCTGCAGCAGCATCTGAAGGACGGCGATTATCTGTCCTTGTATATCCGGGCCCAGGGGCCGGAGTTTGAAGCGGGGCGGCACTACCAGGTGGAGCTGGTGTTTCCTAGGGTGGCGGTGGCGGCCGCGGCGGTGAAGACCGCCCAGCGGCGGCTGTCGGAAGAGGTGGAGTTGGCGGTGTTGGAGGATGAGGCCTACGGCTCGGTGGTTGCTTATGTGCAAAACCAGGTAAGCAGCTACGCGGCGTAAGCGCGGGGCCGGCGACGCCGCTTGCCGGGCTGGAGAGCAGGAGGGGAGGAGCGCACGTGGCCAGGGTGTTGGGGAAGGCGCAGCAGGCCATGCGGATTCAGGATCCGGTGTCGGGATCGGTGATCACCCTGTATTACCGTTTGCCCAGCTCTGAGGAGCGGGTGGCTTACCAGACGGCGGCTTTCCGCCTGGAGGGAGGGGAGCGGCAACTCAGGCTGGGGGAGGCCCGGCTGACCTTTGGTTTGCAGCTCCTTTCGGGATTTGAAATCGGGGATTTTCTCGTGATGGACAATGGCAAGCCGGTGCCCCTGGACCCGGAGGTTCACCCGAACTGGAAAGAAAGGCTGGGGGAGGAGGCGCCGGATCTGGTGTCCTACCTGGCGCAGCAGGTGTTTGAAGGGATGCGGGTAACCGGTCGGGGGGGGCCGGGGCAGGACTGACGGAGGCCTCCAGGTCTGGGACCTCCTGGCCGGACTGGCCACTTTTTGAGGAGGTGGCGGCGCTGGCGGCAGGGCGTTTGTGCCAGGGGCCGCGACAGCAGGCCTGCCGGCTGGAGAACGGCGCCTATGCGGATTGGGCCTGCCAGGAGTGTCGGGAATTTCTCAAGCCGGAGGCTATTTCCGCCTGGACCTGGCACCTGGTGTTCCTACACCGGTTGAAACGGGCGGGGTACCCGTTTCGGGCCAACGACCTGAGCCTGGAGACCTGGATACTTTTGGGGGCCGTGGGCGAGGTGATGGAGCAAGGCCGGAAGATTCGGGCCCTCCGGGGGCGACAGGGTGACAAGGGGTAGTCATGGGGACCATGGGAGGCGAGGACACCAAGGAGGCCAGGGCGGAATGGCAACGGCTCCAGGAAGACTTGTTGGGCCTGCAGGAAGAATACAGCCGCCTCCGGCTGGAGAGCTGGCGGCGGGAAATCCGGGGCATGGCAGAGGGCTGGGAAAGCTTTCAGCGGGAGTGGCGGAGCTCCCTGGAGTTCATGGAGGACTTGGCCGCGGGCAGTTTCGGGGCTATTTCAGCAAAGGGAGAGGCCGCCAGCCAGATGCTGGCGGCGGGTTGGCGCCAGTCCCTGGCAGCTATGGCGGTGGAAGTGGAGGAGTGGGGCGAGCACGTGTTGGGGGTGTTGGAGCGCCTCAATCAGGCATGGCAGGGATTACTTGGCGGCGAGGCCGGCGGCTGGCTGTCGTGGCTGGGATTTGATGGAGGCTTCGCCGGTCTGTTTCATCAGGGCGGCGTGGTGGATGCGCACCAGGGAATGGTGGTGGGGGCGGAAACCCTGTTGAGCGATGAACGGCTGGTGAAAGTCCAGACGGGGGAGGGGATTCTGCCCCGGGAGGTGATGGTGGCCTTGGGGGAAGAGAATTTTGAGGCGTTGCGCCAGGGGAGGTTCGGGATGCAGGCCTCCCCAGGCAGTGCGACTCCCGGGATCACCATCCAGGTCCAGGCTTTGGATACCGGGGGGGTGGCGGCGCTGGATTGGGATCGCCTGGTGCAGCGCCACATTCTGCCGGCTTTGAGGCAGGAAGCGGAGAGGCGCTGGTAAGGAGGAGTCATGGCCAACGCCAAGCTGGAGTGGACGCCACCGGGGGGGAGCCGGCAAAGCTATCTGTTGCCGGTCAATTTCACCTACGACTACCGGGAGCTGGCTGTTGACGACGGCGACCGGGAGCGGGCGGTGGACGGCACCTTGAGGAGTTACGCCAAGGACCTTAAGGCCAGATGGATCCTGACGTTTCATCACCTCGGCAGGGAGCAGAAGGAACGTTTGGCAGCAATTAAGGCCGCCCAGACGGAAGTGGATTTTTACCGGGACGGGGACGGTCCCAAAACCTTCACCGGGCTGTGGACCAACGACCTGGATTTCCGGGAAGTGGCGCCGGGATATTGGTCCGGCCGGATCATCCTGGAAGAGGTGTAGGGCGGATGGGGGCCACCAGAGTAAGGGCCGGGAGTTGAGCGATGCGGACCGTTACCGCAGCCTATCAGGCTGAAGACAGGCGTCTTCGGGGAGCCAGACCCCGAGTCAAAGCGGTGGTCAGCCCCCTTCCGCTGGACTTCGGGTTGGGACCCGGGTTGGGCACCTTTGAACACACGGCGTTTGGCGGGGAGCCCGGCAAGCTGGTGCTGGAAGGGGGATACCTGGAATACGCCGCCTGGACTTCGCCGGTGCGTCAGGTCGCGACCTCCGGCATTACCGAAGTGGTGGGCACCTGGGAAGCCTTTGTGCCCTATATGAAGGTGGCTGTGTTATTGCGGAGCGCCGCCACCGAACCGGGTGTGGCCCAGGCGTCCTATGAGCCGCTGACGGTGGGGACAGTAGTGAACCTGGGCCCGTATTTCCAGGTGAAGGTGGAATTCAGCGATTCCACCTGGAGCGGCGAACCCCCGGGTTACGTGGCGCACCTGGCTCTGCTGGGCCGACTCACCCTTGAGGAGGCTGAGATGGTGAACCCCGGGGTGGTGCGGCTGGAACTGGCCCGGGACTTCAGCCAGGTGCGGGCAGCTGACCACGTATTGGGGTTGGACAACCGGGAGGGCCAGTGGCTGCCGGGGACCGGGCGATTTGCCTCTGTGGCTCTGCCCCGGGAGGAGCGGCGACTGGAGCTTTACCACGGATGGGAGCTGCCCGGCGGCGAAGTGGACTGGCTGTTGGTGTATGAGGGGGTGGTCAACCGAGTGGCGGGGATGGGGCACGCCTGGCGGGGGGGCCATCAGGCGGAACTGGGGAGTCAGGACCGATGGTCCTGCACCTTGAGCCGACGCTTGGGAGTCCCCAGCCCAGGGGGAGATCGGCGGCCGTTCATGCGGGGGACCTACCGGGCCCGGGCCGAACTGGTGCAAAGCACGGCGGCCCAGGTGGGGGCAGTGGGCAAGACGGGAAACGGCAGCGCCACGCTCAGGATCCTGGGCACGTATGGGGGGCGGACCGACAAGACCTACTGGCTGGAAGCCGAAGTCGGCGGCGAGGTGGGAGAGGCCACCTTCCGCTGGTCCATCAACCAGGGACAGAGTTGGCGGGAAGAGGGGTTGGTGACGGCGGGGGCGGAAGACCCGGTGGAGTTGGAAGAAAACCTGGCGGTATATTGGGAATCCGGGATCGGCCAAGATTTCCAGGCGGGGGACCGCTTCGTCTTTCAGGCGGCGGCGCCGGTTTACCGGTATCGGGTCTTCGGCGGGCCCTTTGCGGCCATCACCAGCGTCTATCTCAATGGCGAGGAGACCTGGAAAGGGGTGGCTGCCGACCCGGAGACCGGTGAGATCGTGGTAACCGGTGGCAGTGCGGTGGTGGAGGCCAGGGTGGTAAAGGACCGCACCACCCACCCCGTGGACATCATGCGGGATATCCTGGTCGAAGCGGGCTTACAGGACTGCCTGGATCAGGATGCCTTTGAACTGGCGAAAAGCCTGACGCCCGAGTATGCCATCGGGGTGTGCTTCGAACAGGTAACGGCCGCGCAAGCCCTGCGGGAGATCCTGGCGCGGACGCTGTACGAGATGTGGATGGATTATGGAAAAATCAAAATCAGGGCTTATCTGGGCGAGGAATAACCCGGGTTGGGGCAATGCCGGGGAGAGGTGGTAGCTTTGGGCGAGAGAGGGGAGCAAGACCATGGGACGGATCGGATGGGCCCGGGCCAGCCAGTTTAACTGGGTTTTTGACAACCTGGGAGGCGCGCCCATGCAGGAGGCCGTGGCCGGCGGGAACGGCGGCCTTGCCGTGGTGACGGCCGATGGCACGGTGCGCCTGGAAGAACCGCAGCCCGGGGCGGGCCGGGTCTATTTTGTCCGGGGGGTGTGGCGCCGGGAAACCCTGTTCGCCTGGGAGGGTTTTTGGGCCGACCCGCTGGACGGCGACCTGACCAACTACTACAGCGGCGGCTCTTTCGAAAACCAGGGAACAGCCACGGTGATCACCCTGGGAACCGGCCTGGCACCGGGTACCCTGGTGCAGGTTTTCTACATTTATGAAACTGGGGAGCGGTCCCTGCGCTATACCGCTCTGAATAGCTATCCCTGCATCCGGCCGGCTTATCGGGACCGGGATGATTTTACCTATGACTTTGCGGTGGACCGGTTCCTGGACCTGATGGTTACCCTCTATTTTGCCGAAAAGGAGCGGGGCGCGCCCTATGGGCCGGCCAGGCAGTTTCTCTGGCAGGCCCTGGCCAGCCGGGAAGAGAGCCGGACGCCGCCGCTGGTCTATGACAGCTTTGAGCGCCAGCTATGGGAAAAAGGGGCCTACCTGCTCTATCGTAATGCCACGCACCCGGAGGCGTTCCCGATCTTTCGCATCGAGGCCGAGGAAGGCTCCCGCAATCAGGTGCTGCATGTGAAAACATACCTGCCCACGCAGGCGGACGGCGCCTGGTTGGGGTACGGCCTGGACTGGTCGCTCACGGCCCCGCCTTTCAGCGAGATCGACCGGGTAACCCTCAAGGTCCGGGGTGGGGCGCAGTCCAGGCGGGTGCACCAAGTGGCCAAGTTTGGCAGCGGCAGCGCGGTGCTGGTGATCCTGGGGGACTATGCCCATCAAGAGCGGCGGCAGTTTGTAATCCAGGTGGAGACTGCAGGAGAGGTCGGGCAGGCCACTTGCCGGTGGTCCAAAGACGGCGGCCGCACCTGGGAGGAAGAAGGAATCGTTACCGGGGATCGCGACCATCCGGTGCCGCTGTTTGGCGGTCTGGAAGTCGCCTGGGAGGGCGGCAGCGGCACCGATTTTCAGGCGGGAGACTACTGGACCTTTTGGGGAGGAGAGCCAGCCACGCATCCGCGGCGATTACTGGTCACCCTCAACGATTCGGCTCCGGGCGACCCCGATCCCTGGGGTCCAGGGCACACTTTTGTCCATGCCATTCCCGACCGCCTGACCGCCTTGACTGAATTTGTCATTCCCTTCAGCCAATTCTGGCGGCGGGACAACCTGATTGATGACGGCGACCGGGTCCGGGCCACCTGGGGCACCTGGCATGCGGCCTCCCAGGGGGATGACAGCAGCATTACCGTCCACGACCGGGAAGAGACCGAAGAGTTGTTCGGGGACACGTATTACACGCAGCGCCAGATCACCTGGGATCTTTCTCCCGAGGTCAGCGCCTTTGGGGCTTGGTGTGGCATCGACCCGGACCGATGCGACTCCAGTGGCCGCCTCAACGTCAATTTTCTCATCCGACCGGAGGTCGTCGGTCTGAGTTCCCTGACGCTCAGGGTGAAGGTCAGGGACGCCCAGGGGAGTTTTTTTTATCAGGACAAAACCGTGCAGGTGGGCATCTGGCAGCGAGTCAGCGTCAATTTTGCGGACCTTTCCCTGGAGAGCGGGAGCCTGCCGCTTACCCACCCCATCCAGACGGTGGATTTGGGAATTCCCTCAAGCCCCCCCAGCAACGGCGCCTTTCTGGTAACCGATTTGAAGCTGGAAGGACACCTGAGGTTCGCCGGCGCTTCAAGGCTCCGGCTCCTGGAATTCAAAGTGGAGCAACAGGGTTTGGAGGAGCATGAATGGTGGCTGGATGAGGTGGGCCTCAACCTGGAGGCTGACGACCCTTACCCAGGGGTGCCCCGCTTGGCCATTTCCCTGGGCCCCTATGGCCAGAATCCATGGCGGGGGCCCACCCTGGTGCACTATGCCCAGCCTTTGGGGCCGCACCTGGCCGGCGCGCCTGCCCTGACCCAGACCTACCTGGCCCTGCACCGGGACGCCCAAGAGGAGTTTTACCGGCGCTATGGCGGCCTTAGGGGCCCGATGATGCCGGTGCACAGCCGTAATGACCTGGAAAATGTGGCGCTGTGCGGGGAAGAAAACTTTGGAGGGTTCTCCTGGTGGCCCCGCTTTCGGGATTACGGCGCCACCAGCGTGTGCTGCCTGTTCAACGATGCCTTGGCCGATGCCAGTGGCAACGGCCGGGAATTTTCGGGCAACCCCACCTATGTGCCGGGGATCTGTCAGCCTGGGAACACGGCGGTACGTTTCAACGGCGGCGGCTCCCTCACCCTGGAGAGTACGGGTGATCTTGAGCCCGGGACCCAACCCTTCAGCCTCATTTTTATCTGCAAAGGCACCCCCCAAACGGCCGATTATGTCTGGCTGGCCAACAAGATGGGCACGTGCGGCTGGGTCCTGCAGACTAAGACGGCGGGCAGTCCGGATCTGCAGCTTAAGCTGGTGACCTCAGCAGGCACGTTCTACTCGGACGTCGCCGGGGTGCTGGACGGCGACTGGCATATGGTGGCCTGGCTCATCGATCCGGCCGCCTCCCTGGTGCACCGCATCAAAGATGGAGTTTACCAGGGGAACAACGCCTTTGCCATCGGCACTGGTCTGAGCACCGGCAGTCCCCTGACCCTGGGGCCGGGAGGGAACGTTTTCTTCGACCTGGATTATTTTTCTTGGGAACGCCGGCTGTGGCCTGCGGCAGAATATGGCTCGGCCTGGAATATCGCCCGGGGTCTGGAAAACGGCAGCACTTATCCGGAAGCCGGCCATGCCTTGGGACAATACTGGGCGTTCATGCGGCTGGCCCAGTACTATTTTGTGACCGGCGACCCGGCGGCTTGGGAAATCCTGGGGCACTGGCTGACCTGGCTCAACTTTTATGGCGCCCCCGAGGGCAGCGGCTGGAAGGTCCCTCTGTGGTTCTCGTCGTATGGGTTCCAATATGGGGAGTATGATCCCGGCGCGGCGGCTTCGCTGGCCCTGGGCTGTCTTTATATTTACCTGCGCAACGGCGATGCTTCCGCCTGCCTCTGGGCCCGGCGCCTTTTGGATGATCTGCGGGTTAACCGGCAAAGCCCGACATATGGCGGGGGGTACCGGAGCGACTATCACTATGCCTGGCTGAACGCCTTGGTGGCCCAGGCCTTTGGCCTGGCCGCGCTGGGTCGGGCCGGCCAGCGCTGGCGCTTTCCGGCCGTTCACGAGGATACCGCCCATTTCCAGGCCCTGGTCCAATGGATGTTCGCCCACGCCGGCGATGGCAAGCCTAACCTGCTCAACGCCGACCTCATTCCGTTTGCCTATTTGGAAGCTCAAGATGTCTGGGACTATGCCCCGCACTATGTCTTCACCAGCCAGATGGGGTCTTTGGAGGCAGTGGTGCTCATGGCCGGGGTGGCCCTGGAGTGGGCCAGGCTTTCCGGCGACTGGAGCTGGTTTGACCGGCTGGTGGGCTTTCTCCTGGCGGACAACCGGGTGCCCCTCCAGGCTTCCCAGATCAGTCATCTGACCATGGCCCTGAGCGCCGCCGGCACCAGAAGTGTGGTGCGGCTGCGCTATGGCGATTTTGACCGGAACCCGCAGCATTATGTGGAGGTCCGGGATGAGGCCGCGGTGCAGACTTGGGGGGAGCAGGCCGTGGATGTGGATTGCCGGTACGGCTCCCCGGTGGTTCTGGAGGACCCCGTAACCGCCGGGCTGTTGGCTAAACGTCTTCTTGAGCGCCTGCGGGCTCCGTGGGACCTGGTGCGGCTCACCACCTGGCTGGAAGGGGTGCGGCTGGAACTGGGGGATACTGTGGCGGTGAGCTCTGATTTCCATGGCATGGAAGCGGAGGAGTTCACCGTGTTCGGTAAAACCGTGGATTTGGGGAGACGGCGGGTGGAGCTGGAGCTGGCCCGCCCCGCGGGGCCGCCGGCGGCCGTGGCAGTGGATGCTGCGGCGGGCGATGAGGCCTACGCCATCGACATCGACAGCCTCTATGACCCAAACTGGGAGCGGCGGGCCTGGGCTGGCTAAGGCTGGTGAAAACGGCTCTCGTCCCTTCCCTAAAACGCATCGTAAAGCGAGGTGAACATGGCTCTGATGGATCTCCCCCAGGGCAAGTGGGGCGGCGCCACTGGCCGACAGGTGATTCTGAAAAGGGATTTCGCCTGCGTGGAGCAGGCGGTGGTGGAGGCTTTCGATCTGGCTGGGGCGCCGGCGCTGGTCTATGTGGGTCCGGCCCACGTGCAGGTGGAGGCCACGGACACCTGCCGGGCCCGGATGATGCTGAACGGCTTTCCCTCTCCTTTGCATCGGGGGCTGTGGGTGGATGCCGGTCTGGCCGATGGCCGCTATCGCGAAAGCGCCGGGCCGGTAACCCTGGATTTGGGGTCCCCGGATTGCCGCTGGGGCGAAGAAAAACCCGACCAGTGGTATTGCGTCTATGCCCTGGCGGCGGCGAACGAAGTGCTGTTCAGCCTCAAGGCCATGCCGGTGATGCGGGTGGCGACGGTGCAGGGGCAGGTGATCGCCCTGCGCAACAACGCCAATACCGCGGGCATCGGCTATGGCTTGGCAGAGAACGAACTGGCCCAGGCGAGCCTTTTGGTGCTCACCGGCGACCTTCGGGGCCAGAGCCGGGTGATCACCGGCAACAACGCCGATAACGGCGTCGCCGGCAGCATCTCCTATGCCGGCAGCGCCCTGTTGCTGGCACCGGGTGATTGGTTCGTGGTGCTGCCCAACACCAATTTTCGCAGCCTGGGCATGATCTTCAACGATGCCAACGGCAATCTGGCGCCGTTTTTCCAGGAGGGCCGGCGCTCTTTTTATCAGGCTTCCCGGGTGCTGGCCAGTGGTCCGCTTAACGGCTTCACCCGCATTGACCTGGGGCTGGCGGCGCCTCCCACGGCCCGGCAGCTTTTCGGCTATGCCGCAGCCCTTGGGGGCGTTGACCTGAAGCTGGCCGTTTCCCTGGATGGCAGCACCCTCCATCTCTTGTTGCACGGCGCCCCTCCCGCCTCCACGTTGGCGGGGGTGAGGGGGGCCATGCCCTTTGCCTGCCCGGTGGCAGCCGGGCACGGGCTGTATCTGCATAATGACAATGCCGGCAATCAGGAGGTGAGGATCACCGGCTGGGAGGAATGAGTCAGGTGACCCCGCCTGGTGATGGTCGCCGCCTTTTTTCCCGGGTGGGCCTTCCGGGGGAGATTTGGCTGCAGGAGTCGCCCCCGGCCGCCATTGTCCGGCACATGCATCCTGGTCCCGGTGGCTCCCGACACCCATTCGGTACCTCGGACTCAGGAAAGGTTGCGTGCTGGAGGATAAGGGAATGTACCACTGGGAGACATTGACCTTTTTGCATCTGCTGCTCGCAGCCGGGGCATTGTTGGCAGGATTATCCGGCCTTTGGCTTTGGCACATCCTGCGCCGCCTGGAGTGCAAACTGGATGGCCTGTTTGACCATTGTCGAAGCTGTCGGCGCGAGGTTTCGGCGCAGTTGGCCGGTCGCCTGGAACACCACCTGGGTGCTGCCGATTCCCATGAAGTGCCCCCGCTGCAAGGGCGCTTTTCCGGGGGGATCCCCCCAGCGCACGGGTTAAAAGATTTTTCCCCGTAAACCTCGAAGAAAGGTGGCAGGGCCTCCCGGTCCCGCCACCACTGCCCCTGCCTTTCCTTCGCCTCCCAGGATCTCCCCGGATAAGGTCCGGCCTTGCTCCCCCATGCCCCCTCTAGTCGTCCGCGTCCGGCCGGGACGGCTGGTTTCCGGAATTGGAGGGATAGTATTCTTGCTTGACTGAAGATTTCTTTGCGATAAAATCTTTTAGTGGGTATTTTCACAAAACCATGGGAATGCGGGGGTAGGGGGATTCCCTCGGAAGACCTGCACCCATGCCGGAGGAAGGTAACTCTATGGCGAATCAGGCGCGCCCCCAGGCTCCTGTAGGGAAAGTCATGGTCATCGGCGCCGGCATCGCCGGGGTCCAGGCGGCCCTGGATCTGGCCAATGCCGGATTTTACGTGCACCTGGTGGAAAAGAAATCTGCCATCGGCGGGGTCATGGCCCAGCTGGACAAGACTTTCCCCACCAATGACTGTTCCATGTGCATCATTTCACCCAAGCTGGTGGAATGCGGCCGCCACCTGAACATCGAAATTCTCACGTTGAGTGAGGTCACGGCCATCAAAGGCGAGCCGGGCAACTTCTCCGTCACGGTGCAGCAACAGCCCCGCTATGTGGATGCCGCCAAGTGCACCGGCTGCGGCGCCTGCACCGAGGTCTGCCCGGTGGCGCTGCCCAACGAGTTCAACGTGGGGCTGGACGAGTCCCGCGCCACCTACCGCCTCTACCCCCAGGCTATTCCCGCCACCTTCGCCATTAAAAAGTATGACCGGGCCCCCTGCGTCCGGGCCTGTCCGGCGAATTTGAGCGCCCAGGGCTACGTGCAGCTCATCAAGGCGGGAAAATTTCCGGAATCTCTGGCTCTGATCATGGACCGGCTGCCGCTGCCCGGCACCATCGGCCGCATCTGTCCCCACCCCTGCGAAAGCGACTGCCGCCGCCAGGAGATGGACGAGCCCATCGCCATCTGCAGCCTCAAGCGCTTCGTGGCCGACAACGTGGACTGGAATGCCCTGCCGGTGCCCGAGGTCCCCAAGAAGGAGGAGGCCGTGGCCATTGTGGGCTCCGGCCCGGGCGGCCTTTCCTGCGCGTACCACCTGGCCCTGAAGGGCTACAAGCCGGTGATCTTCGAGGCCGCGCCTCAGCCCGGCGGCTGGCTGCGTTATGGCATCCCCGAATACCGCCTGCCCCGGGAAGTCATCGACCGGGAGATCAGCTACCTGAAGAAGCTGGGGGTGGAGATCCGCTGCAATACCCCCATCGGCGAAGGCCGCACCATCAATGACCTCCTCACCCGGGACGGCTTCCGGGCCGTGTACCTGGGGGTAGGCTGCCAGGATTCCTTGCGCATCCCGGTGCCCGGCGCCGACTCGGCCGGCGTGCTGTGGGGCGTGGAATTCCTCAAGGACACCGCCTCCGGCAAGGCCCCGGACCTGAAAGGGAAAAGGGTCATCGTGGTGGGCGGCGGCAACGTCGCCATGGACGTGGCCCGCACCGCCAAGCGCCTGGGCCCTGCCGAAATCAGCATCGTCTGCCTGGAAAACCGGGAGGAGATGCCTGCCAACCCCTGGGAAGTGGAGGAGGCGGAGGCCGAAGGCATCCCCTTCCTGCACCGCTGGGGCGTCAAGCAGGTGGTGGCCGCGGGCGGCAAGGTGACGGGCCTGGAAATGAAGGCGGTGGAGCGGGTCTTTGACGAACAGGGCCGCTTCGCCCCCACGTACTTTGAAGACCAGACCAAAACGGAAGCCTGCGATGTGGTCATCCTGGCCATCGGCCAGAAGGCCAATCTCTCTTTCATCACCGAGGCTGACGGCATCGCCCTCACCCCCCGGGGTCTCATCCAGGCCGATCCCGACACCAAGGCCACCAGCCGGGAAGGCGTCTTTGCCGGCGGCGACGTGGTCTCCGGCCCCTGGATCGCCATCGCCGCAGTGGCCGACGGCCGGGAGGCGGCCATCTCCATCGACCGCTATCTCCAGGGAATGGACCTCAAGACCGACCGGGATTTGCCCCTCAGGCCCATCAAAGACGGCCTCTGGAATCCCATCCCCCAGGGCGAACCGAAAACCCCCCGGGCCGCTCTCCCCCACCTGCCCCTGGAAGAATGGCTCAAGGGCTTTAAGGAAATCAATCTGGGCTTCGATAAAGAACAGGCCATGGCTGAGGCCGCCCGTTGCATCAACTGCGGCCTGTGTTCCGAGTGCATGCAGTGCGTGGTAGCCTGCCAGGCGGGCGCCATCGCCCACGAGCAGGGGCCCAGGACCATGGAGCTGAACGTGGGCGCCGTGGTCCTGGCCCCGGGCTTCCAAACCTATGATCCCACCAAATACACGGCCTACGCCTATTCGAAATTGCCCGGCGTGGTCACCAGCCTGGAATTCGAACGCATCCTCTCGGCCTCCGGCCCTTATGCGGGCCATCTGGTCCGGCCCAGCGACCACCTGGAACCCAAGAAAATCGCCTGGTTCCAATGCGTGGGCTCCCGGGACCTGAACCATTGCGACAACAGCTACTGCTCGGCGGTGTGCTGCATGTACGCCATCAAGCAGGCGGTGATCGCCAAGGAGCATTGCAAGGAATATACCCTGGACACCGCCATTTTCTTCATGGACATGCGCACCCACGGCAAAGACTTCGAAAAGTATTACTGGCGGGCCGAACAGGAACACGGGGTGCGCTTCATCCGCTCCCGCATCCACAGCGTCGACAAGGTGCCGGGCTCGGATGACGTTTCCGTGCGCTACGTGGCGGAAAACGGCGAGATCAAAGAAGAGACCTTCAACATGGTGGTCCTCTCCGTAGGGTTGGAGTCCTCCCCCGATGCCCTGAACCTGGCCAAGACCCTGGGAATCGAGGTGAAGCCCGACACCCGCTTTGCGGCCAGCTCGCCCTTTACGCCGGTTTCCACCAGCAAGGAAGGGGTCTATGTCTGCGGGGTCTTCCAGGCCCCCAAGGACATCCCTCAGTCGGTCATGGAGGCCTCGGCGGCCGCCGCCGCGGCCGGAGAACTCCTGGCGGGGGCCCGGGGCACCGAGCTGAAGAAGCCCCAGCTTCCTCCGGAAAAAGACGTCTCCGGCCAGGAGCCCAGGATCGGCGTTTTCGCCTGCAACTGCGGCATTAACATCGGGGGGGTGATCAATATCCCTGCCCTGGTGGAATACGCCAAGACCCTTCCCAATGTGGTGTTCGCCGACGAAAACCTCTTCACCTGTTCCGCCGACACCCAGGCCAAAATCCTGGCGGCCATCGAGGAGCACAACCTCAACCGGGTGATGGTGGCCTCCTGCAGCCCCCGGACCCATGCCCCCATGTTCATGGAGACCATCCAGCAGGCGGGCCTCAACCCGTATCTCTTCGAGATGGCTAACATCCGGGACCAGGACTCCTGGGTGCACATGAGCGAGCCGGAAGCGGCCCTGGAAAAGGCCAAGGACCTGGTGCGGGGGGTGGTGGCCCGGCTGGCTAACCTGGAGCCCCTGCACAAGATGGAGTTCCCGGTGACCAAGAGCGCCCTGGTCATCGGCGGCGGCGTGGCTGGCATGACCGCCGCCCGCTCCATTGCCGACATGGGCTTCCAGGCCTACCTGGTGGAAAAAACCGACCGGCTGGGCGGCAATGCCCACAACCTGGTGCTCAGCCATCGCGGCTACGACTACCAGGGCTATCTCGCCGAGCTTATCAAGTCGGTGCAGCATCACCCGGGTATCGAGATTTTTTTCAATTCCGAGGTTACCGAGACCAGCGGCTTCATCGGGAACTACCGGTCCACCGTGAAGACCCCGAGTGGCGACCGGGAGCTGGAGCATGGCGTCAGCGTCATGGCCACCGGTGGCCAGCCCTACCAGCCGACTGAATACCTCTACGGCCAGCATCCGCACATCTTTACCGCCTTCGAACTGGACAAACTGATTGCCGCCAACGACCCCCGCCTTCTGGAAGCCCGGCAGGCGGTCTTCATCCAGTGTGTGGGCTCTCGGGAGCCGGAGCGTCCCTACTGCAGCCGCCTCTGTTGCACCCACTCGGTGGAATCCGCCCTGGCCCTCAAGTCACTCAACCCCGAATTGGATGTCTTCATCCTCTATAGGGATATGCGCACCTACGGGGAAAAGGAGCTCCTTTACAAGGAGGCCCGTGAGAAGGGGGTGGTCTTCATCCGCTTCGACCTGGACAGCAAGCCCAAGGTGAAAATCAAACCGGACCGCGGCCTTGAAGTGACCGTCACCGATCCCATCCTGGGGATGCCGGTGGTGTTGCATCCGGATGTCCTCACTTTGGCCAGCGCCGTGCTGCCCAACGATGTGGAGGAACTGGGCGAGCTCTTCAAGTTGCCCCGCAACGCCGAGGGCTTCTTCAACGAGGCCCACGCCAAGCTACGGCCGGTGGACTTTCCCTCCGACGGCATCCACTTGGCGGGCCTGGCCCATTATCCCAAGCCCATCGACGAGTCCATCGCCCAGGCCAAGGCCGCAGCCGGCCGGGCCGCCACCTTCCTGGCCCTGGACACCGTCAAGGTGGGCGGCATCGTGGCGGAGGTCATCCAGGACAAGTGCGCCGTCTGCCTTACCTGCGTGCGCACCTGCCCCTTCATGGTGCCGGTCATCGACTACAAGGTGGATGCGGCCTACATCGACCCGGCCAAGTGCCAGGGGTGCGGCGTCTGCGTCTCCGAGTGCCCGGCCAAGGCCATTCAGCTGAAGCACTATACCGACACCCAGATTCTCGCCCAGGAGCTGGCCCTGGCTGCAGGTTAAGACAAATCCGGGGGAGGGCCGGCAAGCCCTCCCCCTACCAGTTTTGACAGAAAAGAGGAGAAACCATGACTGCCCCCGCCTGGAGTCCCAAAATCATCGCCTTCTGCTGCCGCTACTGAGCTTACAGCGCTGCGGACCTGGCAGGTTCGATGCGGTTGCAGTACCCTCCGGAAATCAAGATCATCCTCATGCCCTGTACCGGCCGGGTGGATATCCTCCACCTGCTCAAGGCCTTCGAAGGCGGCGCCGACGTGGTCTTTGTGGCCGGCTGCCTGGAAGGGGAGTGCCATTACCTTTCCGGTAACATTCAGGCCAGAAAGCGCGTGACCAAGTTGAAAAAAGACTTTGAGCAGATGGGTTTCGACCCGGAACGCCTGGAAATGTTCAACCTGTCCTCCTCCGAAGGGCCCCGCTTTGCCGCCATCGCCAAGGAGATGGCCGAGCGGGCCTTTAAACTGGGGCCCAGCCCGGTGCGCCGGGAGGCCCGGGAGGCCTGGCTAGCCCAGCAAAAGGCGGCCAGCGCCTGAGAGCACTTGCTCTTTGCCCTCAGAAAAGAACGCGGTGGGGCGGGCCTTGGGGCCCGCCCGCCTTTTTTGGGGCCCCCCGACTCCTGCCGGGTCAGCCTGCAAAGGGAACCCATTGGCGCTGCCTGCCCATGGGAGCCCTGACTTTTTGACTGAAACAAGAAGAAAACCCGGGCAGGGGAGTAACCCCCCGGCCTGGCCATTCCATCCCTCGTCCTTCCGGCAGCCCTCCCCAACAGCATTGCCCCTCCCTCTCCTTGACTTGTTCGTGCCATTGTGGCAGGGTGAAGCCATTCAGACAAACCCTGGGCTGTCTCCTGAGGAAAGGGCAGGCCCGTCTGGCCCGAGCCACCCTCCCTCAGACTTCCTCATCCCGCCTCAGTGAAACGGGCGAATCTTGGGAGGGGGCATATGCGGACCGTCGGCATCGCCAACCAGAAAGGGGGCAGCGGCAAGACCACCACCTGTGTCAACCTGGCCGCCGCCCTGGGAGAAAAGGGACGCCGGGTGCTGGTCATCGACCTGGACCCCCAACACTCCGCCACTTCCTGGCTGGGCCAGAAGAACCCCGGCAAAGGCCTCTATGAGATGTTTGTGGGGAACGGGGAGCTCACGGCCCTGGTGCAGGAAACCGGAGTTCCGGGAGTGGAGGTGGCGCCCTCCTCCCCCTGGCTGGTGGGGGTGGAGCGCATTCTGGCCGGGGAAGTGGGCGCCGAGCGCCTCCTCAGCCGCCAGGTGGGCCGGCTCCCTAAGGACCGCTGGGACTACCTCCTCATCGACTGCGCCCCCAGCTTAGGGATGCTCACCATCAACGCCCTGGCCGCGGTCAGGGAGCTGTTGGTTCCGGTGGAGGCCCACGTCATGGCCCTGGCAGGTCTGGCCCAACTCCTGCACACCGTGGAGGTGGTCCGGGAGCGCCTCAATCCTGACCTCAGGGTTTCCGGCATCCTGGCCTGCCGGGTGGACAACCGCACCCGCCACGCCCGGGAGGTGGTGGAGCAGCTCCGGGAGCGCTCCGGCAGCCTGGTGTACCAAACGGTCATCCGGGAGAACATCCGCTTGGCCGAATGTCCCTCCTTTGCCCAGCCCATCACCCAGTATGATGCCAAAAGCACCGGGGCTGCCGATTACCGCGCCCTGGCCCAAGAGATCATCTCCCAGGAAGCACCAGGCTAAGGGGGCCGCTTATGTCCAAACCCCGCACCATCGGCGAAAATCCTCTGGATCTGGTGGTCTCGGAAAACCACCTGGAAACCGTGGTGGCCGGCTCTTCCTCCCGGAGGGGCAACACCCCGGCGGACCGGGAGGGACCCTCCGCCGCCCTGGAGCAGCGGCTTATGGATCTGGAGGCGGAAAACCGGCGTCTGAAAACCCTGGTGGGGGAGTTACGCCTGGAGGTGGGGGACCTGAAAAATCAGGTGTTCCGAGCTTCCTGGTGGGTCTCCCAAATGAAACACAAGCTGGGGCTGAAGTGAACCGGCCGTGCTCCGCTTGGGGCTGCCGGGTCGTCTGCTGAGGCTGACGCCGGGGGAAGGCTGCGGTCTTTTGGGAAAAGGCCTTTCACCCCCAAGTTGCTTGGGGCAGGACCGTGCCAGGGGGTGAGGGGAGACGGGCTGGGGCCACCTCCCCCCGCATGCCGGGGGACCTCCCTAAGCCCTTGGGAAGGTGCGAAGGGCAGGAAAAGCGGCCCTCCGGCCGCCCCGTGCCCTCAGATCAGTTCCGGCTGGTAGATGTCGTGGATGCGCACCAGCCCCAGGCAGCGTTGGGTCTGGGGGTCCACCACCGGGAGCACCGAAATCTGGGAGGGCCGGTCTTCCATGAGACGGGCCGCCTCTTTCAGGCCGGCGCCGGGGGGCACCGTGGTGGGTCGGCTGGTCATGATCTCCCCGGCCTTGACCTCCCGGATGTCGCTTTGTTCCACCAGGGCCCGGCGCAAGTCGCCGTCGGTGATCAATCCCAGGAGGGTGCCCTCGGCATCCACGACGCAGGCCGCGCCCAAGGGCCGCTCGGTCATGGCGATGATCACCTGGCGCAGGGGCGTGTCTGCCGCCACCCAGGCCACGGCCTCCCCCCGGTGCATGACGTCGGCCACGGTGAGCCAGAGGCTGCGGCCCAGCTGGCCGGCGGGGTGATATTGGGCGAAGTCGGCCTGGGTGAAGTTGCGGGCGTGCATCAGGGCCACCGCCAGGGCGTCTCCCAGGGCCAGGGCCGCGGTGGAGCTGCAGGTGGGTGCCAGGTTCAGGGTATCCGCCTCCCGGTTTACCCGGGCGTCCAGGACCACGTCGGCTTGGCGGGCCAGGGGGCTTTCAAGGTTCCCCACCAGGGCGATGAGGGGGGAACGGAACTGGCGGAGCACAGGGATAAGGCGTAACAGCTCCGCGGTGGCGCCGCTTTTGGAGATGAGCAGGCTGGGGTCGCCGGGCGTGTAGATGCCCAGATCACCATGCACCGCCTCGGCAGCGTGGAGAAACACCGCGGGCGTGCCGGTGCTGGCCAGCGTGGCGGCGATCTTGTGGCCGATCTGGCCGGACTTGCCGATGCCGCTCACCACCACCTTGCCGGGGTGGGCCAGGATCAGGGCCACCGCCGCCGCCAGGTTGTCATCCAGGCGGTCCGCCACTCCCAGAATGGCCTGAGCTTCGGCCGTGAGCACCTCCCGGGCGATCTTCAGCCACTGGGCGGCCCGGACGGTTTCCTGGTGGTTCGGCCCTTTGGTTTTCTCCGCATTTCCCATGGACGTTCTTTTAGCGCGTTTCGCCTCGGATTGCAACCGGTCTGAGCCAGGAGTCGGCCAGCCGCCCATGGTTTTGCCCGAAGTCCTCCATGGCTGCTGAGCCCCACCAGCACCAACCGCTTCCGGCGGTTCCGTTGCGGCCCCGGACGACGGTCCGCCGGTGACTTCGTTGTCCACCTGGATAACGCCCCCCGGTTACGCAATGCTTCAAACCCTGTCTCCAACCCGGCGGGGCGCCGGGAATTTTGCGAGTCATGGGGGGAAATCCCACCCCGCCCCTTGACGAATGCTTGAGCCCCGGATACAGTACTCACTTGTGTAATTTTTCTCCAAACTCCACCCCCACAGGTGCCCCCGTGTATCTCCAAAAGACTCTGGCCAAAAGCCCCCGCTGGGAAGCCGGCACGGAGCTGGTGGAACTCTTCACCGGCCTCTTCCTCCTGGGCTTCCTCCAGTTTCATCTGTTTGCCGTCTCCAGCATCATCCTGGGCCAGGAGACCTTTAACCGGGATTCCCACTTTCTGGACGAGTACTACCTCTCCTACATCGGCATCCCCCTGGTGGTCCTGGCCATCTTCGTCCACGGCCTGGCGGCCATGCGCAAGGCCCCCTGGCGGATGGAGGAGCTGCGGGTCTTCGTGCAGCACTCCCGCCGCCTCAACCACCTGGACACCTGGGCCTGGCTCGTCCAGATTTTGACCGGCTTGGCCGTCCTGGTGCTGGGTGTGGCGCACATTTGGACCACACTCTCCACCTGGCCCATCGAAGCGGCCAAGAGCGCCCTCAGGGTGCAGTCCGGCCACTTCTCGTTTCTGCTCCTCTTGTTGCTGGTGGCCGAAATCCACGCCATGATCGGACTCTATCGCATTCTGGTCAAGTGGAGCTGGGTGCATCGCCAGAAGTTCACCAAGTATCTGGTCTATGCCACCCTGGGTCTGGTGGTGCTGGGCTTTGTCGCCCTGGTGGTCTTTTATTTCACGAACGTAACTGTAAAGGTCTGACATGAAGTGGTCCGAGGCACATATATCTGACGTTCTGGTCATCGGAGCCGGTTTGGCCGGCGAGCGGGTGGCCATCGAAGCCGCCGTGCGCGGAAATTCCGTCACCATCCTGAGCCTGGTCCCCCCCCGGCGCTCCCACAGCACCGCAGCCCAGGGCGGCATGCAGGCCAGCCTGGGCAACGTGGCCATGGGCTACGGCGACAACCCGGATATCCACTTTACCGACACCGTTAAGGGATCAGACTGGGGCTGCGACCAGGAGGTGGCTCGCCTCTTTTGTGAGCTGGCCCCGGTGGCCGTGCGCCAGATGGCCCAGTGGGGCGTGCCCTGGTCCCGGGTGGTCCCCGGCCGGCGCAAGCTCCCCGACGGCATGGAGGTGGAGGAGCTGGCCGAAAAGGCCGGCCTCATCGCCCAGCGCCAGTTCGGCGGCACCGCCAAGTGGCGCACCTGCTTCGCCTCCGACGGCACCGGCCACGTTCTTCAGTACGCCATGGACTCGGTGGTGGTGAAGCTGGGGGTGGCGGTGCACGACCGCAAGGAGGCCATCGCCCTCATCCACGACGGCAAAGAGTGTCACGGCGCAGTGGTGATCTGCTTGCGCACCGGCGAGCTCAGGCCCTACCTGGCCAAGGCCACGGTCATCGCCACCGGCGGCTACGGCCGCATGTACGGGGTCTCCACCAACGCCGTCATCAACGAAGGTACCGGCATGGCCATCGCCCTGGACACCGGCGTGGTGCCCCTGGGCAACATGGAGGCGGTGCAGTTCCACCCCACCGGCATCGTCCCCGCCGCCATCCTGGTGACCGAGGGCTGCCGGGGCGACGGTGGCTACCTCCTGGACAAAAACCTCCACCGCTTCATGCCGGACTATGAACCGGTGAAAAAGGAGGTGGCCAGCCGGGACGTGGTCAGCCGCTGGATGGTGCACCATATGCGGAAAGGCTTCGGGGTCGACTCCCCCTACGGCCCCCACCTCTGGCTGGACCTCAGGCATCTGGGCGCGGAACACATCTGCACCAATCTCCGGGAGGTCCACACCATCTGCGCCAATTTTCTGGGGATCGACTGCGTCAGCGCCCTCATCCCGGTGCGCCCCACCCAACACTACTCCATGGGCGGGGTGCGCACCAACATCGACGGCGAGGCCGTGGGCCTCAGAGGTCTCTTTGCCGCCGGCGAGGCCGCCTGCTGGGATCTCCACGGCTTTAACCGCCTGGGGGGCAACTCCCTGGCGGAAACCATCGTGGCCGGCATGGTGGTAGGCGAGCGGGTGGCGCAATACGCCAAAGAAGCGCCTCTCATTTTCCCGTTCTCCCTGGTGGAGGACGCCATGGCGGCCCAGGCGGCCCGCCTCGAGGCCCTGCGCAGCAGGTCCACCGGCACCGAGAACGTCTACCAGCTCAGAAAGACCATGGAAGAGACCCTGCTGAACCATGTGGGCATCTTCCGCACCGGCGAGGCTTTGCAGGAGGCGGTCACCACGCTTCAGGACCTCTATCAGCGCTCCCTGAACCTGCGCCTGCGCTCCAGCGGCCTGGGCCCCAGCCCCGAACTCTTTGCCGCCCTGCGCCTCCCCGGCATGCTCCGCCTGGCCCTGTGCATCTCCCAGGGGGCCCTGCTGCGCACCGAAAGCCGAGGCAGCCACTACCGGGAAGATTATCCCCAACGGGACGACGACAACTGGCTGAAGCGCACTCTGGCCACTTGGCCGGCGGGCGCCGCCATGCCCCAGATCGACTACGAACCGGTGAAGATCACCGAACTCCCCCCCGGCGACCGGGGGTACGGCACCATGCCCATTACATGAGATTGTCCGGGGAAGAGGCGGGGAAACTCGTTCCGCCGCCCTCCCCCGGACCTCCACCCCATCCCATGATGGGGCTGGGGGCGGGGCCCGGGGGTTGCACTCCCTGGCCCCCGCCCCCAACACCGCCATTCCCAGAGGACCGACGCCATGGCTGAACGTCTGTTGACCTTCAACATTTTCCGCTATAACCCGGCCACGCCGGAGATCCCGCCCCGGATGCAGGAGTTTCAGTTGGACGAGACGCCCAACATGACCCTGTTCATCGCCTTGAACCGCATCCGGGAGGAGCAAGACCCCTCGCTGATGTTCGATTTTGTCTGCCGGGCGGCAGTGTGCGGCTCCTGCGGCATGCTCATCAACGGCCGCCCCGGGCTGGCCTGCAAGACCCTGACCCAAGAGCTCCCCGGCGCCATCACCCTCATGCCTTTGCCGGTCTTTAAACTGGTGGGAGATTTGTCGGTGGACACCGGCACCTGGTTCCGGAAGTTGAACGAAGACGTGGAGGCCTGGATTCACACCGACAAGGTCTTTGACCCCAAGGCCCTGGAAGAGCGCATGGAAAATTCCTTGGCCCAGGGAATCTACGAGGCTGAGCGCTGCATTGAGTGCGGCTCCTGCATCGCCGCCTGCGCCACCGCCAATATGCGGGCCGATTTCTTGGGCGCGGCCGGCCTGAACCGGGTGGCCCGGTTTTTGATCGACCCCCGGGACGAGCGCTCGCCACGCCAAGTCTTTGAAGTGGTGGGCACCGATGAGGGGGTCTTCGGCTGCATCGGCCTCATGGCCTGCGACGACATCTGCCCCATGGAGATCCCCCTCCAGCAGCAGCTCGCCTTGGTGCGCCGCAAGATGGCCTGGGCCGGCCTCAAGGGTAAATAGCGGCGGATGTTCTCCTTGGCCGACCTGGACTTTCCCCACGACTTCATTACGGTGTACTGGCTCTCCGGGCTGTTCGGCGAAGGCTTCGAAATCTGGCAGGGCAGCCGGGACCGGGGCCAGGAACCGGGGGAGTTGCCCCGCTACACCCTGTACCTTCTCTACCCCATGAAGGACGAAGACCCCGCCAGCCTGGTGCTGAAAAACCGCGACGAGGGCTTGGCCTTTTCCATCGACTGGTTCCCGGACGAGGATTTTCCGCTGCAACTGTTTCGCGGCACTGACGGGAAAGAAACCCTGCTCCTGGGCCACCCCGAGCGGGAGACCGTCTTCATCAAGCTCTCCTGAAGGCAGGTAAGGAAACTAAGCCCCCGGCCCTGCAGACGCCCGCCAAAAAAAACCGGGCGCCCACGGGCTCCCGGTTTGGTTTTCCCCCAAGGTGACCCGGCCTACAGCAGTGCCTGGATCATTTTCATGAACTCTTCTTTTTTTCTGGTCCCCAGGACTTTGTGGACGATATTTCCCTGTTTGTCGATGATGAATGTGGTGGGTACTACCTCCACGTTGCCATAGGCCTTGCTTACCTTGTCATCCGCCAGCAGGACCGGGTAGGTCACCCCCAACTGCTTAATGAGAAAGCGGAGCTGGGTGGGGTCGGACGACAAGCCGATGCCCAGAGTTTCAAACCCTCTGCCTTTTAGTTCCTGGTTGATCTTTTCCAGGTCTGGCATTTCCTCCCGGCAGGGACCGCAGAAAAAAGTGAAGAAATTGATGAGCACCACCTTGCCCTTGAACTGACTCAAGGTATATTCCTTGCCTTCCAGGATGTCTTTCAGGGCAAAATCAGGGGCAGCCTTGCCTTGGGCCCCCACCGGACAGGCAAGCGCCAGCATGAGGGCGCCCGCCAGTACCATTTGACTCAGCCTGAGGCGGCTGCTGGCCGTGCGTTCCATGGACCTCTCCTTGTCATGAGCAGTTGGTGATGCTAGTGCGCCTCTATATACCAGATCATGGCTGCAGCCGCAATGCACTCCGGCGCGGCGGTGTCCTTTCCCCTGATGGCCAAAGCGCACCCAATCCTTGACATCCCCCCTCCCTTCTTACATATATAAGACGGTGGCGGCGTGGATCCCCCCACCCCGTCTCGCTTTTTTCCTGAACACCATACCCCTGGCTAACTGCAAGGAGTTATTATGAAATGTTTGGGCATCTGGGGCAGTCCGAGAAAAGGCGGCAATTCCGAAGTCCTCCTCCAGGCCTTTCTGGACGGGGCCGCCCAGGGCGGGGCCGTAGTGGAGCGCCTGGCCCTCCGGGAACTCAAGATCACTCCCTGCCTGGAGATTTATCACTGCTTCAAGGACGGCACCTGCCCCATCAAGGATGACATGCTGCCCCTGTATGACAAACTCCTGGCAGCCGATGTGGTGGCCCTGGCCTCCCCCATCTTCTTCTACGGCGTCTCCGCCCAGGCCAAGGCCTTCATCGACCGCACCCAGGCCTTGTGGTCCCGCCGCTATATGCTCAAGCAGGACTTCCCCGGCCCGGAGCGCCAAGGCGTCCTGTTATGTACCGCCGCCACCCACGGCAAACTCCTGTTCGTGGGGGCCCGCCTCACTGCCAAATACTTCTTCGACGCCATCAACGTCACTTACGCCGCCGAAATCCTGGTGCGCGGCGTGGATGAAAAAGGCGCCATCCTCGAACAGGAGGACGCCCTGGAAGCCGCCCGCAATTTAGGCCGGCGCCTGGCCCAAGGCGAAAAATTCGACCCCATCAAACTCTCACCCCTGGCGGTGTGAGGGAAATTCTTGGGTGAGGGGCTGAGGGCTGCAAGCCCTCAGCCCCCTCCTCCAAGATGCCAACTTCAAGGAGGACGTATGCTGGCTGTGGGAATGAAGCATGAGAAGGTCTTGAAGACCGGGCCGGAGCATTCGGCCCGCAACTTTTTCCCCGACCTGCCCGATGTGTTCGGCACGCCTTACTTGGTGGGCCTGTTTGAGGGGGCCAGCGCCGAGCTCATGGCCCCGCACTTGGCCGCCGGCGAGCAGTCGGTGGGTGCTGGCATGGACCTGAAGCACACCGCGCCTACGCCCCTGGGAATGACGGTGAAGGCCGTCAGCGAGTTGGTGGAAGTGGACAAGCGCAAGCACGTCTTTAAGCTGGAGGCTTTCGACGAACAGGAAAAAATCGGCGAAGCCACGCACATCCGCTATATTATTGACGCGGCCAAATTCAACCAGAAGGTGGAGGGAAAAAAAGGCTGAGCGCCGACGTGCTAAGAGGGCTGGTGACCCTGAAGGACTTTGAGGGGGGCTGGGGCTGGGACGCTCAGGTACGGCAGTATGTCCGCAAGAAATACCGGCAGGACCTGGCAGGCCTGGCGGCCCTGGACCCGGCCCCCCTGGCCCGGCTCCTGGGGGGCGAACTGGTGGACGCGGTCCCGTACGCCGGGGTTCGCTGGGTGCTGCGGCTCGTTCCTTTCCGACCGCTGGAGCTCGTTTGGCTCTTCGTGGTGGACGAGGAGTTCGGCCCGGACCTCAGGGTCTATTATGCCCCCAAGAGCTTGGTGGTGCCCACCGAAGACGCCTATGTCTTTGCCTGGGACTACTTGGCGGTGCTGGCCCGCTACGGCCGGGGAGCTTATTCCCTTGAGGAGGCCGGGCCGGCTCCCGAGTGGCTGTCTTTCACCGAGTTTGCTCCTTCCGGGGCGGCCCCCATCAAAGACGTCGCCGTGGGGGTAAGGGAAGAGCTCATGCGCCGGCTGGACGCCCGCTTGGTGGAGGTGGCGGTGGCCCGCCTGGACCGGGGTGAAGCCCGGACGCTCTCCGACGGCTGGGAGGTGAACTGGCGCGTGCTGGGAGATTTGGCCTTTCGCCTGAGTTGCCAACAGGGGCGGGCGGAGTTCGCCTTCGACCGCCACGGCGCCCGCAAGTACGCTCCTGAGCTTCTCCTGAGCTTCGCCTGGCTCTATATCAACGCTCTGCTGCGGGAGTGCCGCCAGGTGGACCCGTCGCTTCCCAGCCTTTCCCGGTATCTTTGAGCCATGCGCTGTCCCACCTGCCAGGCGGCCCCCCTCATGCTCAAGCCTTCCTGACAGGACCTCAAAGTGGTCTGCACGGGGTGCGGCCGGGAGTTCTCGCCGGAGGAGACCCTCCGGCTGGTGAAGGGGAAAACCTCGGGGCGGCGGCAAACCCCGGCCCCTGACCCGGGAAAAGACCCCTCCGCCGGTTGATGTCTTGCATTTTTGTTAAAAAGAGGTACCTTTAAGGACAGCGCCCGGAATCCCTATTTGGGGTGCCGGGCTGAAATGAGCGTTCCCGGCAAGGGAGGTGATCGTGCATGGCCCGGGTTACCATTGAAGACTGTCTCCGGCGCGTTCCCAACCGCTTCGCCCTGGTGCACATGGCCGCCAAGCGGGTGCGCCAGTTCTACCGGGGCGCCCCGACCCTGGTGCAGGCCAATAACAAGGAAATCGTCATGGCCCTCCGGGAGATCGCCCACGGCAAGGTCATCCCCACCGCCCCCTTGCCTGCCCTGCCGGAGAAGACCCCATACCAGGACGAGGATGCCGGCTAATCTGCCGCCACCCTACTTCGAGGCCGAAAAGCGCTACCGGGAGGCCAAATCGGTCAGCGACAAGATTCGTTGCCTCGAAGAAATGCTGGCCATCATGCCCAAGCACAAGGGCACGGACAAGCTCCGGGCCGATTTGCGTCGGCGGCTAGCCCAGTTAAAGGAAATGGGGTCCGGCCGGCACGGTCCGGGACGCCGGGCCCCCGCCTATCTGGTGGAGCGGGAAGGGGTGGGGCAAATCGTCCTCCTCGGCCCGCCCAACACCGGCAAATCCTCCCTCCTGGCCGCCCTCACCAAGGCCCAGCCCCAGATCGCCCCCTACCCGTATACCACCCGCCTCCCCCTGGCCGGCATGATGAAGTACGAAAACGTCCAGGTGCAGCTGGTGGACACCCCGCCCGTGGGCGGGGACTCTTGGGAGCCCTGGCTTCCCGACCTGCTCCGGCGGGCCGACGCGTGGGCCCTGATCCTGGCGCCTCCGGGGGATCCCCTGGAGCAACTGGATGCCCTGGTCGTCACCCTGGGCGGCTGCCATCTGACCTTCTCTCCCCCGCCCGATGACGCCGCCCGGTTGACCGCCAGGCCGGCCCTGGCCGTCCTTCACCAAGCCGATCTGCTTCCGGATCCCGAAGAGCTGAACCTCTACCTGGAGCTCCTGCGGGAGCGACTGCCGGCCTACCCGGCCTCCGCCCATACCCGGCAGGGTTTGAGCGAACTCAAAGCCTGCCTCTTTCAGATCCTGGGCTTGGTCAGAGTTTACACCCGGGTTCCGGGCAAGGCGGCCAACTTCAATTCCCCTTTCGTCATTCCCCGCCGGACCACCGTCCAGGAGCTGGCCACCCGCATTCATCACGACCTGGGACGTTCCTTCAAATTTGCCCGGGTCTGGGGAAAGGAAACCTTCGACGGTCAGCGGGTGCAGCGGGACTACCTCTTAAACGAAGGCGACATCGTGGAAATCCACACCTGAAGATCAGTCTGGCGGGAAAGCTCGGAAAACCGGCAGGGGAACCGACGGCTTCCCGCCCGTTCCTCCAACCTCTCCCTGGCAACGAAATGAGGTCAGCCCTGATAGGTCGATCTTCAGCGAATACCTTGGAGGGTGCGTGGATGGATGCGGGAGCGGGGAGCACAACCCTGGTCGCCTCTCCCAAAGGCCGGGTTTTGGCGCTGGATAGGGGAGGGGTGTGCGGCGGAGGGGGTTAGGGGACCGCCGCCCCTTGACCTTGGACTCTGCCCGTTATCCCGGCAGAATGTCGGCGTTCACCCCGCCCCAGCAGAGCACCGGGCCGAAGTCCCCTTCGTCTGGGTCCCTGGCCCAGATTTCCAACTCCCAGTTCAAGGCAGGGATGCCGGTCCAGGCGGGATAAATGGCTTCTTGCACGAATTGTCGAAACGCGGGGGCCTGTTCGGCCAGGCTCTGGGCGCCTTGATCTGCGGCGTTGAGCAGGGCCTCCAGCTGATCGGCGAAATCCCCCTTCCACGTGGGTTCCCCTACCTCACGCCAACCGGCCTCGCTGTTGACTCCCGGCAGGGTCACGGTCTCCTTGGCCACCTGGCTCCAGCCCGGCCACCCTTTGAGCGCCCAAAAAATGGCCCGGGAGGTGCGGCTGAGCAGAAACGGGGCCCAGGGTGCGTCCAAGTCCGCAGCCAGTTCCCGATGCCACAGGGCAAACCGCAGTTTGGCGGTCTCCGGATCCGCCATTTCCTTCAGGCCCGGCAACCCGCCGAAATCAGGTCGCGGTTCCCAGGGTTCCGGGGTGAGGATTTCCGCCAACCAGGAATGGCCCCGGTCCACCAGGGTCATCTGGGCTTCCTGGTCCGCCTCCATCTGCTCCAGCTGCCAGGCCAACCTCAGGGCCTGGACTTCCGGTGCCAGCCCGGGAGCCTCCTCTTTGGGGAGCCCCTTGAGTTCCCGCAGGATGTCCTCCACCTCTTCCCGGGCTTCCAAGTAGGCCTGGTAAGCCTTTTGCTGGGTCAGGTCCCCGGGATGATAATGGCGCAGGTCCGGGACAGGGCCTGCCAACTCCGGCGGGAGGGGCCGGAAAGCATAAGGCAATCCCGGTGGCCATCCCCGGGCCACGCCCACCCGTAAGTCGGCAAAATACAGGGGCAGGGTCCAAAAGTCCTCCTGCCACCATAGGATCAGGGGAAAGGCGATAATCTGCCAGCCGCTGGGCATGGGGCTCTCCTTCCGGCCAGGGCAATCTCTCGGGGACCAGGCTCAAAAACCCCGCTCCCCCGCCCTCGTGTCCGAAAGGAGAGAACGGGTGGCGGGGCGGGCTTTCACCTCCCGGACCCCGCCTGGCATGGAGCGTCCCGAAAGAGGGCAGGGCGGGTGGGAGGCAAGGGGGGCGAAGGCGGATGAGTGGGCCGATCCCCCCGTCAGTTCTTCTGGCCGGGGCGTTTGTCGCCGCCTTGCTTGTCGGGTTCGACCCGGGCCAGCCGATACATGCCGGTGGCCTGCTCCAGCTTGGCCTTGGCCACGCTGTAGTCATACAAAGTGGCCAGATAATCCCCCCGGAACTTGCCATACCGCTCGATGGCCTGAAAGATGTCGCTGAGCTGACCCAATCCTAGGTCGAAATTGCTGAAAGCCGTCACCAGCCAGCGCCGGGAGTTGACATAGGCGGTCTCCAGGCCCTTGGCCCCTTTGGCGGTTTCCTGCACCTTGGCATAATGCTTGGCCACCTCCAGGGGAATTCCCATGAGTGCGGCCTGCTCGGTGTGCTTCAACTGATCCAGCTCGGCTTGGGCGGCCCGGATCTTGGCCTGGGCGATGCCGAAGTCCCAATGCCACTTCATGCCCACAAAGGGGGCCACAAATGCCGTGTTGAAATAATCCACGATGGCCGGGTCCCGATAATTGCCGGTGATCCGGTCCCGGCCCGGGGCCCCGGCCAGGGCCGCCATCACCGCCACGAAAAAGGAGGGATACCGGTCGGCCCGGGCGGCGTCCACCAGCAATTGCCGGGCCCGGAGGCCTTCCTTCAACTGGGTGAACTCCGGCCTCAGTTCCAGAGCCTGGCGCACATAGTAATCCAGGTCCTGTTTCAGAGGTTCGGCGGCCGGCAGGTCCATGGCCACCCGAAAATCCTGCCCCGGCCCATACCCCACCATGGCCTTCAGGGCCTGGTAGGCCAGTTTGGCGCCTTCCTCGGCCTCGGCCGCAAATTTCTCCACCCCGCCTTCATAGGCATTGACCCGGTAGCGGTCCGTCTCCTTCACCGTGGCCGATCCCACCCGCATCAGCCGCTGAATGCGGTCCTTGATGTCCCGGATATAGGCTTTGGCTTCCTTGACTTCGTCTTTGCCCTGGTTTGCCAGAATCAGCCCATAATAGGCCTCCGCCATCCGGGCGATGATCTCGCCCCGCTTGCCCTCTACCCCGGCCTCTTTCACCTTGACGTAGCTCTCGGCCGCCCGCTCCCGAAACTTGATCTTCCCGAAGGTGTAGAGGGGCTGGGTGATGGTGGCATCCAGGCGGCCAAAGACGTTCACCCCGTGGAGTTGGTCCGCCGCATCGGGAAAGAACCAGACCGTGGTGCCCGGGGACACTTCCTTCAGATAAGGCCGCCGGGAATTGGGTACCACGCTGCCGATGGCCGTGGCGTCTATCTGGGGAAAGAGATAGCCGTGGGCTTCATCCTTCCTGGCCCTGGCATAATCCACTTCGCTCTTGCTGGCTCTGATCTCGGGGCTGTACTTCAGCGCCAGATCGATGAGTTGGGGCAGGGTCAGCAGCGGCGCTTCCGCCGCCAGGGCGGCACCGCCCCACAGGACCCCAGCCACTGCAAGGATGACGATCCCTTTGGCCTTCCTAACCATATTCCCCCCTCCTGAGTCCCCTAAGAAGAGCTTAGCCCTCGGCAGTCCGCCGGGCCAGCCTGCTCCCCGCTGACCGGCTTCCCAAGCTGAACAAGGTAAAACTTACCGCCAAAACCTGAAGATGTCCATTTAATTTTCCCAGAAGCGGCCATCCTGGCGACTGACAGAGGTATGCCCGGCGGTTCGTGGTTTGACGGGTTGCCGTCCCGGGGCGGTATGATATAAAACGTGAGGGGATGAAATCCCTGAGGATGAGGGGGGATTATGACGCGCATCCTGATAACCGGCGGCGCCGGCTTCATCGGCTCCCACCTGGCCGACCATCTGATAACCGCCGGCCACGAAGTGGCCGTCCTGGACAATCTGAGCACGGGTCGACGGGAGCACGTGCCGGCTGCGGCCCGATTTTTACAATGCGATATCCTGAGCCCTGAGGCCTGCGGGTTCATCACCGCCTGGCAACCGGCAGTGCTCATCCACCACGCCGCCCAGATGAGTGTCCGCCATTCGGTGGCTGATCCGCTGTTTGACGCCCAGGAAAACATCCTGGGATCCCTCAACCTCTTTCAAGCCGCGGTCAAGGCCGGGGTCGCCAAGATCATCTTCGCTTCCACCGGCGGGGCCATCTACGGCGAAACCGCGCCGGTGCCGTCCCGGGAAACCGATGCGGCCCGCCCCGAGTGCCCGTATGGGGTGGCGAAGCTGGCGGTGGAGCACTACCTCCACTTTTATCAGCGGGAGTACGGCATAATCCCCATCGCCCTGCGCTATGCCAACGTCTACGGCCCCCGGCAAAACGGCCTGGGAGAGGCCGGTGTGGTGGCCATCTTCATTGAAAAGTTCCTCGCCGGGCATCAGCCGGTGATCAACGGCGACGGTCTCCAGACCCGGGACTTCGTCTATGTGGCAGACATCGTGGCCGCCAATCTCCTGGCCCTGGAGTATCCTCAGGCCGGGATTTTCAATATCGGCACCGGCACCGAGAGTGACATCCTGACCCTCTACCGTAAGCTCCAGGCCTTGTGCGCCTCCTCCCTGGACCCGGTCCACGGGCCGGCCAAACCCGGGGAGCAGCGCCGCAGCGCCCTGGACGCCGGGCTGGCCCGGGCGGAATTGGGCTGGCGGCCCCGCGTCTCCCTGGACGACGGACTGGCTTTCACCGTGGCCGCCTTCCGCGGCCGGCCGGCGGCGGGCGAGGGCTGAGTTTTTCCCCTTGCCAGATGGAAAAGAGGGAATAAAATAATACTTTCGGGATCACTTCGGCAGGCCGGGGCCTTGCTCCCCGGCGACGGCGGCGCCTGGAGTCGGAACCTCGGCGGCCCAACTGCCTGCTTGGGGGATTCCGGGTCCCTGCTGCGGATCCCCGGGATTTCAGCCGCATCTGCCCGCAGGACAGACATCCCCTTTCGCCTATGATGATTGAAGCCCAGGATCTGACCAAATACTACGGACCCCACCTCGCCATCAGCCGGCTGACTTTTTCCGTATCCCCCGGCGAGATTGTGGGCTTTCTCGGCCCCAACGGCGCCGGCAAAACCACCACCCTGAAAATCCTGGCGGGGTTTCTGGCTCCCACCTCCGGCACTGCCCGCATCAACGGCTTCGACTGCCTCACCGACTCGCTGAAGGCCCGCCGCTCGTTGGGATATCTGCCTGAGAGCGTCCCCTTGTATCCGGACCTGACGGTGAGCCAGTTCCTGGCCTTCGCCGCCCGGGCCAAGGGGGTGCCGCCCGCCGGGCAGCCGGCGGAGATCCAGCGGGTGGTGGAGGCCTGCGGTCTGAGCAGCGTCCAGCGCACCCTCATCGCCTCCCTTTCCAAGGGCTACCGGCAGCGGGTGGGGTTGGCCCAGGCCCTGCTCCACCAGCCGCCGCTGCTGATTCTGGATGAGCCCACCATCGGCCTGGACCCTTCCCAGATCGTCGAAATCCGCCAACTCATCAAGGAGCTGGCCGGCAACCATACGGTGATGCTGAGCAGCCACATCCTGCCCGAGGTCAGCCAGCTCTGCCACCGGGTCATCATTATCAATCGCGGCCAGATCGTCGCCTCCGACACCCCGGAAAACCTGGCGCGGCAACTCAGCCGGGGCCTGCGCCTGAGCCTCGTGGTGGACGGCCCCGCCCAGGACGTGCAGGCCGCCCTCAGCGGGCTGGCCGGCGTCAAGGAGGTGACCCCCCAGGGGGATCAACGCTATCTGGTGGTGGCCGAAGACCAGGGGGACCTGCGCCCCGAAGTGGCGCGGCTGGTGGTCTCCCGCCAGTGGGGGCTCTTGGAGCTCAAAGCCCTGGAGTTTACCCTGGAGGAAGTCTTTCTCAACCTGGTCACGGAAGAGGAGGGCTAACCCATGGCCGGCGTCTGGGCGGTCATCCGCAAGGAACTCACCATCTATTTCTCCACCCCCATCTTCTACCTCACCGGTTTCAGCTTCCTGCTGCTGGGGGGATATTTCTTTTACGCCAACCTGCTCTACTACAACCTGGTGAGCTTTCAGGGGGCGCAGAATCCCCAGGTGGCCGCCATGCTCAACCCCCAACAACTGGTTTTCCGGCCCCTTTACGGCACTCTGGCCATCGTCTTTCTCTTCCTGGTGCCCCTGATCACCATGCGGCTGTTGGCCGAAGAGAAGCGCTCCGGCACCGCCGAGCTGCTCTTCACCTATCCCCTGACTGACGGGGCCGTCATCTTCGGCAAATTTCTGGCGGCGTTGGCGGTGTACCTCGTCTGGCTGGCCGTCACCCTGGTCTATCCCCTGGTGGTGGCCCCCTTGGCCCGCCTGGATTGGGGGGCCATCTTTTCCTGCTATCTCGGCCTCATCCTCCTGGGGAGTGCCTGCCTGGCCCTGGGACTGTTCGCCTCCAGTCTCACGGAAAACCAGATCATCGCCGCGGTGGTGGCCTTCGCCTTCCTCCTCCTGTTCTGGCTCATCGGCTGGCAGCAGGAGTTGGGCGCCGCCGGCTGGGGCGGATTTTTTGCCGCTTTATCGCTTTTGGAGCACTTCGAGAATCTGGCCCGAGGCGTCATCGACACCCGGGACCTGGTATTCTATCTGAGCTTTATCTACTTTTTCCTCTTCCTCACCCAGCGGCAGTTGGAGTCCCGCCGCTGGCGAGCCTGATTTTCGACGAGAGCACCGTGGCCTTCAAAGAGCGATTTTCCCGACGTCTCCTGCTGTATGGCGGCTCCTCCGCCGCCTCCGTGGTGTTGGTGCTGGGCATCCTGGTGTTCCTCAACCTCCTGGCCGCGCGGTATCATCTCCGTTGGGACCTGACTTTGGAACAGCAGCAATCCCTCACGGCCGTAACCAAAGCCTTGCTCCAGGAAGTGGACAAACCCCTCAGCATGACGGCCTTTTTCCCCGAGGGGCAGGGAGAGCGCCAACGGGCCCGGGAAGTTCTTCAGAACTATGTGTATGCCAACCACAGGATTTCCTTTACATTTGTGGACCCGGACCGCCACCCCCACAAAGCCCGGGAAGCCGGCTTCCGCTACCCGGGCAATGTCCTGCTGGAATATGACAACCGCCGGCAAATGGCCGAACGGCCGGATGAGGAGGCCATCTCCGAGAGCCTTCGCCGCCTGTTGAAGCCCCAGCAGAAAAAGGTCTATTTCCTCACCGGCCACGGAGAGCGCAGCCTGGAGGAGCCCCGGCGGGAGGGTCTGTTGACCGCCAAGCGGGCCCTGGAAAACGAAGGTTTTTCGCTGGCAGACCTCAATCTCGTCACCCAGGCGCAGGTGCCCCCGGACGCCGCCGCCGTGGTGGCAGCCGGGCCGGCCAAGCCCCTCTTCCCCCAGGAAATCAGGGCGCTGCAGCAGTATCTGTCCCAGGGAGGCAGGGTGCTCCTGCTCCTGGAGCCCTTCCAGGACGCCGGGTTGCGGGAGCTGCTCTCAGGCTACGGGGTGGAACTGAACGACGGTCTGGTTCTGGACCACAACCAGGTGACTGAAGCCCTGGGGGCCAGCGTTGTCATGCCCATCGCCATCAAATACGGTCCCCACCGCATCACCCGGGACTTCACCAACGTGGTCACCCTCTATCCCCTGGCCCGCCCCCTGGCCATCCGGCAGGATGTTCCGGGCGCGGCGGTCCTGCCGCTGGCCATGTCCAGTCCCACCAGTTGGGAGAAGATCGGCAGGGAAGTGCTGAAAAAGGAAAACTGGGACTTCGAGCCGCAAAAGGACCGCCAAGGCCCTTTCAACCTGGCGGTGCTGGTGGAAGTGAAGCAGCCGGAAGCCAAAAAACCCGAAGCGGACAAGGCGGGGGGCAAAGATGCCGCCCTGGGTGAGAAAACCGCCTATCTGGCGGTCTTCGGGGATGTGGACTTTGCCACTAACGGCTACTTCAACCTGTCCATGAACGGCGACCTCTTTCTCAACACCGTGAACTTCCTGGCGGCGGAAGAAAAGCAGATCATCATCCGCAAAGGTGATCAGAAAGCCCAACCCCTCAGCCTGGCCGGGTGGCAGGCCTGGGCGCTCTTTTTGCTGGTCCTGATCTTCATGCCACTGGCCATGCTGGGGGCGGGGGTGGGGGCTTACCTGCGGCGTCGGGCCCAGCGCTGATCCCTGGTCTTCGAGGTGGATCCCTGGTATGAAGCCCTGCATTTCCAGGAGGTTGGGTGTATCTCCGGGGGGGTCGTACCCGCTTCTCGAGACATCTTCCCTGGACTCAGCCATTCCCACCGGTAGCTGAGGAGGTCCTGTGCATCCCCGGCGATTGCTGTTGTTCATTGTCCTGTTTGTGAGCCTGGCGGCAGGTTATTATGTGGTGGCCTGGCAGCAGGAGCGGGCCTCCCAGGCGGAGCGCGCCGCCCGGCGCCTGTTTTCCGTGAAAGCCGAAGATATCAGCGAAATCGTCCTGCACAAGGCGGGGGGGGACATTGTCCTGGTGCGGCAGCCGGAGGGCTGGACCCTCGCCCAACCCCTGGCCGCCAAGGCCGACCCTGAGACGGCGCAGGACCAGGCCAACCTCCTGGCCTCCCTGGAAATGGACCGGGACCTGGGGGAGCTGGCCGACCCCCAGGCCTATGGACTCCATCAGCCCTCTTTGGTAGTGTCGTTTACGGCGCAGGGCAAGAACTACCGCCTCGCCGTGGGGCAGCCCACTCCCGGCAACCTGGGTTTTTATGTGCAACGGGACGGAGAGAAGCGGCTGTTCACCATCAGTCAGGGGGTGAAAGATTCCCTGGATCGCCCGGAGGCCGCCTTTCGGGACAAGAGGCTCTTTGTCTTTGCAGTGGAGCAGGTGGAAGGGGTGAAGCTTACCGTGGGTCCCACGGTCATGGAGCTGGAAAAAACCGCCGCTGGCGCCTGGCGGTGGGTGGGGCGGGACGAGGTCAAGGTCCGCAAGGACCGTCTGGAATCCTTCCTCCGGCATCTGACCCTGGCCCGGATCAAGGAATTCCTCACCGCTGACCCTCAGGACCCCAAGGCCCTGGGCTTTGACCCGGCGCCGGTGGCCCAGCTTGCCGTGGCCGTCGCCGGCCATCCCCCCCAACAGTTGATGGTGGGGGCCCGCCGGGAAAATGATTTCTATGCCAAAAAGGAGGCTCAGGGAGCGCTTTTTCTGGTGGAATCCGAGGTGGCTCAAAGGATCATGAGCATCGCCGGCAACCTGGAGGACCGGCGTCTCTGGTTCGGAGACCCGGGAGAGGTCGCCCGCCTACGGTGGGGGCCGCCCGACAAACCCTGGACCGGGGTCAAGGAAAAAGATGGCTGGAAACTGAGCGACCCTGAAGGGCAGGGGGTACGGCAACCGGCCGTGCGGGTGGAGGCCGCGCTCATCAAACTCCAGGAACTGGAATTCCTCCGCCTGCTCCCGGCCCCTCCGGCCGGCAAACGGGAATACCTGGTGGAGGTCCAGGATGGTGCGAATCAACTCCTTTGCCGGCTGGCGCAGGTCGGGAAGCCTGACAAAGAGCACCTGGTGGTCATCCTGGAGCGCAGCGGCAAGCTGGAGGGCGCCTGGCTCCCCCGGCAGGAGTTCGAGCAGTGGCAGAAAGACATCTCCCGTTTGACGCAGCCGCCGGCTCCAGAGGACAAGGAGACGCCTCCACCGAAATCCTCCCGCCGGTGAAGGCGCTTTACCAGGCTGTTTCGGGGAACCTGGGGTCCCTTTTCCCCTCAAGGCGGGCTAGCAGGCGGATGGCCACCGGACGGCAGCGCCGGACGCACCTTTGGTCCAGCCGCTTTATGGTGCAATGTCAGAACCCAACGAGAGCCGATGAAAATCCTGGTAACCAACGATGACGGCATTTTCGCCCCCGGATTAACCGCCCTCTACCGGGAGATGCGGCATCTGGGGGAGGTGGCAGTGGTGGCTCCGGACAGCGAACAAAGCGCCGTGGGACACGCCATCAGTCTCAGCCACCCCCTGCGGGTCAAGGAAGTCCTGCTCCAGGGGGGGGTGCGGGGGTGGGCGGTAACCGGCACTCCGGCGGACTGCGTCAAGATCGCCTTGGCCGAACTCCTCCCGGCCCGGCCGGACCTGGTGGTCTCCGGGATCAACCTGGGACCCAACGTGGGCATCAACGTCTTATACTCGGGTACGGTTTCGGCGGCCACGGAGGCCACCATCCTGGGAGTCAAAGCCCTGGCCTTTTCCCTGAACACCTACCGGGACGCCGACTTCTGCACCGCTGCCCGTCTGGCGCGCCAACTGGTGGCTGAAGTCAAAAACTGGCCCGGCTGGCCCCAGGGGGTTTGCCTCAACATCAATCTTCCGGCCTTACCCGCAAACCACGTTCGGGGGATTAAGATCACCCGCCAGGACACCGGACAACTGGTGGAGCATTTTGAGCGGCGGGTGGACCCCCGGGAGCGGGTCTATTACTGGCTGGCGGAAATCAACGAACGCAAAGACTTGGACACGGAAACCGATTATGGTGCCCTTCAGGCAGGCTTCGTCTCCGTCACCCCCATCAGTTTCGACCTGACCCACTACCCCAGCCTCGCCACCCTGGAAAACTTGTCGATCCAGTCGAAATGCTGACCGGGACGGAGGGCCTTGCTCTCACCCTCTTTGCACTCCCGTGGCCCGACCTTCCAAACCCACCTTCCACAAAAAAACCGGGAGGGCGGGACAGCGCTTCCTCCCGGCTTCGGCTCTGAAAAACGGCTGAATCTCCCCTGGCGCCCTTGGGGGCGCCGCCTTACCATTGGGCGTCGAAGAGATTAGTGATGAAGTTGCCCGATTTCTTCTCGGGATTGGCGACCATGGCCTGACACTTGGCGATATAGCCCTTCACCGCCCCGGATTTATACTCCGGATACTCCTGGGCCAGTGTCTGGAAGCGCTCCAGGGCGGAGGGGTAGCGCTTGGTGCGGAAATAAAATTCCCCCACGTAGAATTCGTGGGCTGCCAGGTCCTGGCGGCACTTGGCCATATACGCCTCGGCTTTGGGCACATACTCCGATTCCGGGAATTTCTGCTTCAGGCGCTTAAATTCCGCCAGGGCCTTAGCTGTGAAGGTCTGGTCCCGGTCAATGGTGGAGCGCTGCCGGTAATGGCACAATCCCTGGCGGTAGATGCAATACGGCACCGCTTTGTTGGTGGGGTGGAGTTTTTCGAATTCCCGGTAGGCCTGGTAAGCCTCGTCGTACTTTTTCTTGTAGAAATAGGCGTCCGCCACCTTGATTTGCGCCAGCAAGGCCTGGTCGCTGTAAGGATAACGGTCCTTGAGCTTTTCAAAGGTTTCGATGGCGTCTTCGTACTTCTTTTTCTTGAGCTGGGTGATGCCTTCTTCCGCCATGATATCCGGCGGCTTGTCCGGCTTTTTCTTGGCAAACCACCCTTTTACCGTTCCACAGCCGGCAATCAGCACTAGCAGTGCGGCTGCCGCGCCTAACTGAGAAATTCGTCTCGTCACCATGGGGATCACCTCCCATGCAGGCTATGGAGGTAGTTTTCCAGGGAATTGGCGGCGATGGCCCCGTCACCCACCGCCGTGGCGATCTGCCAGAGATTCTTGGAGCGCACATCCCCCGCGGCGAAAATTCCCGGGATGGTGGTGGACATATCCGGGTCGGTGAACAAAAAGCCCCACTCATCCATGGGAAGCAGGCCTTTGAGGAATCCGGTATTGGGCGTGATGCCGATGGCTACGAAACAGCCGCTCACCGGCAGGTCGGATACTTCTTTGGTCTGCACGTTCCGCAGCCGTACCTTTTCCAGGGCCGGCTCGCCCAAAAAGGCCTCCACCACCGAATTCCAGTGGACCTGGACCTTGTTGTGGGCCAACACCTGCTCCTGAAGATATTTGGCGCCGCGCAGCTGGTCGCGCCGGTGAATCAGGTGAACCTTTTTGGCAAAGCGGGTGAGAAAAATAGTCTCGGTGAGCGCAGTGTCGCCGCCCCCCACCAGAGCGATCTCCTGATCCCGGTACAGGGCGCCGTCGCAGGTGGCGCAGAAGCTGACGCCCCGCCCGGTGAGTTCCTCTTCCCCTGGCACTCCCAGGTGCTTGTAGCGGGCGCCGGTGGCGATGACCAAGGCGGGCGCGGTCAATTCCCGGTCCTCCAGAACCACCGTGTGGATGGGTTGGCCGGGTTTGATTTCCCGGACCTCGCCGGTCATGATCTCCAGGCCGAAGCGCTCTGCCTGCCGGCGCATGCGATCGCTCAACTCGGGGCCGGAAATCCCCTCCGGGAAGCCGGGGTAATTTTCCACCAGATCGGTGGTCATCATCTGCCCGCCGTGGATGAGTTTCTCCACCATCAGGGCCCGCAACCGGGCCCGGCCGGCGTACAAACCGGCCGTCAGGCCGGCTGGGCCGCCGCCGATGATGATCACCTCATAATCCGCTTGCATCATGGAAAGTGTCTGAAATTACAGAGCCTTTTTGATGGCCGTTTCGATGACGTTCTTGGAAACCGCGCCGGTGATCTGCTCCACCACCTGCCCGTCTTTAAAAATAATCAGGGTGGGAATGGCCCGGATGCCGTATTTCGCCGGGGTCTTGGCATTCTCGTCCACGTTCATCTTGGCCACCTTCACCTTGCCGGCGTAGTCCCGGGCCAACTCCTCCACCACCGGGGCCACCGCTCGGCAGGGACCGCACCAGGCCGCCCAAAAATCCACCAGGGCAGGAATCTCTGACTTGAGGATATCGGTTTCGAAGCTGGCGTCGCTCACTTCCAACGGTTCACCCGCCATGTTTGTCCCCTCCGTAAAATGTGCACGATGTCCTATTTCTTACTCTTTCCCCCGGCAGGTTGTCAATCCTTTTTGGACCTTCGCCCCTTTGTGTCCGGCGCCGGAAGGCAATTGAGGGGAGGGCCGGGGGAGCCGGACTCCCTCACCCTCCCCTCAAGCTCTCTGTCCCCCTGCCTCTGGGGTTAAGGAAAGCCGTCTTGGGCAGGGACCAGGCTCAAAAGCCTTCTGGCTCCGCCCAGGGGTGGCTTCAACTCCTGCTGTCCAACCCCAGTCCCTGGCGCTTGGCCTCGATGTGCCGGATCATCAGGGCGGCGGCCTTGGCCGGATCCGGTTCCACCGCAAAGCAGGCGCCCAGGTGCTCGGTGAGGCCCTCCAGGAGCAGGCTGGTGACGTGCTTGCTTCCCAATACCGGCGGGGTCACTCCCAGTACGGTAAATACCCCGGTGGCCACCGCGTAGCAGCCGATGGCCGCAGCCTTTTCCGAATACCATTCCGGGGCCGCCGCCGCCACCGGCAACTGGTCCACATCCACCCCCAAGGCATTGGCCAGGGCCACCACTAGGTTGATGATCCGGGTATTATCCACGCAGGAACCCATGTGCAGAACCGGCGGAATCCCCAGGGCTTGGCAGACGGCCTTCAGGCCCGGGCCCGCCAGCTCCGCCGCGGCCGGCTGCTTGAAGCCCGCCTTGGCCGTGGCCACCGCGGTGCAGCCGGTGTCCACCACCAGAATATCATGGGCGATGAGTTCCCTGGCAATGGTGGTGTGCCCCAGGTCCTGGGTGATCTTGGGGTTGTTGCACCCCACCACTGCCGCGGCGCCGCGGATCTGTCCGGCCTTGACGGCGTTGAGCAGCGGCTGGGCGGTGCCGCCCAGGGCCTCGATGATGGCCTCCACGGAAAAGCCGCTCATCTGGCTCACCGCTCCTCCGGCCGGCAGAAACACCCTGCCCGGGTTGCGCCGGGAGAAATTTTCCACTGCCTGGGCCACCAGTTCCCGTCCCAGTTCTTCGCCGTTTTCCGGAGTGAAGGCCAGGTGGGTGGCCTTGGGGAACTTGGCCTTGGGCGAGGTGGTGAAAAAGCGGGTATGGTAACAGGCGGCCACCTCGGGCACCGACGGCATGATGCACTGGTAATCCACCACCATGGCCTCCACCACGCCGGTGAGGATGGCCAGCTCCTGCACCAGGTGGTTGCCCGCCATGGGAATGCCTTTGCGCATGAGTACTTCGTTTCCGGTGCAGCACAGTCCCGCCAGGTTGATGCCGGCGGCCCCCAGTTCATTGGCCCGGGCCAGCAGCCCCGGATCCTGGGCCGCCCGGGCCGCCATCTCGCTCACCAGCGGGCTGTGGCCATGGAGGATGATATTCACCTGATCGCTCTTCAAGACCCCGAGGTTCACCTGGCTGGCGACGGGTTTGGGCGTGCCGAAGAGCACGTCGGAAATTTCCGTGGCGATCATGGAGCCGCCCCAGCCGTCCGCCAGAGCGCACCGGAGGGCCTGGAGGAGGAGGTTGACGTAGTCGTTGTCCACCCCCATGTGGGTGCGGTGCATCATCTCCGTCACTTCCCAATCCACCCCCCGGGGGGCGATCCCCAAGGCCTGCCACTTGGCCAGCCGGGCCGCCGGCAGCCTTCGGGTGAAGGTGAGGTAACCCTTGCGGATGCCGTATTCCTCCATAAGGGCGTAGGCCAGTTCTCGGGCCTTTTCCAGGGGGGACAAAGCGTCGGCCACCCCGAACTCCGCGGCCAGCCGGTTCAGCTTGGCCAGGTCGGTGAGTTGATAGCCCGGGGCCTTGCCTTCCGCCACCGCCAACAGCGTCTCCACCAGGTCCCGGCCGTGGTCCGAGTGGGAGGCGGCTCCCGCGGCAATCATGCGGCCCAGGTTGCGGGCCACCATGATGTCGGCATCGGCGCCGCAGACTCCCCGCTGTGGCCCCTCGCCGAAAGGATCGATGCGGCAGGGACCCATGACGCAAATCCGGCAGCTCAACCCCAATGAGCAGAAACCGCACTGGGGCTCCTGGGACCGAGCCCGGTCCCACACCGTCTCCAGACCTTCAGCTTTCGCCTTGTCAACCAGCGCCAGGGTATCGGCTTGGATGGAACACCGGTTCTCCGGCGTTGCGGTAGTCTTCATGGCATCCTCCTGAAAATCTCGGGCTGCGGGTCCCGGACTCCCCCTGCCGGTGCCAGACCCAGAGGGGGGCCCTCCCGAACCGGCATCCCCGGGAGTGGGACGGTTTTACCGCCTCCGCCATCCCCCGGCGAGTCTGCCGTCTCAACCCATTCTTTGGATTGTAGGCCGGTCGCCGGGGAAAGTCACGCAGTACTTGCCTCCTGGCCGGGCTCCCCGGCGAGGGTGAAGCGCCAGGCGCAGTATAGCTCTGGCGGATGGGGGTCCGGCGGCGCCAGGAGGCACTCCGTCACGATCCCGGGGTCCACGGCCCGGGCGAAACTCTCAAACTCCCCCCGGTGCATCTCCTTGCAGGCGTACTCCTGAAGCCCCCGTTTCCGCCGGGACTCCTGGGTCGGGCAGGAGGGCACGGTGATGAGGACTTCTCCGGGCCGCTCCTCGATGTGATAGCCCACCAGCAGGTGCCAGGGCCACAAACGCAGGGCCGTGACGAACCCCTGAAGGCCCCGTTCCGTGATGGCGAACCGCTGGACCAGGTCCTTCACCGCCAAGGCCGGCACCCGGCCCCACACCTTCTCGTTCACCCGGTCCGCCGCGGCTTCGCCGAACCTCTCGCTGAGGTAGATGTACCAAAAGGAGTCCATCGCTCGGTAGTGGCGGAGCAAAAACCGGATGTACTCCCGAAGCTCACCCGCGGCCATCGTTTCCAATACGCCCAGGTTCATGGCCCTTCACCTCACCTCATGACTGTGGCCATCGGCGTCGGGGAAAGAACCCCGGGGGCCTAAGGCCCCCCTCCCCCAGATCCCTGACCACCCGTGGAGGAGTTGGGGAGGAGGGCGGGGAATCCCTGGCGCCGTGCGCTCCCCCGCCATAAAAAAGCCCGGCCGCTGGGGGCCGGGCTGGAAATACCGGATTGACCGTCCCGCCTCCGGGTTAAGCCACCTTGGGCCGGGGCAACAACCCCGCCGCCTTCAGAATCTCCGGGGCCTTCTCTTCCCATTCGATGGCCATCAGGTGGATGCCGGCCACGCCCTTCATCTCCAGGCACTGCTGGATCTGCTCCACCGCGATCTTGATGCCCTCGGCGCCCTGCTTGTCCTTGGGCACGCCTTTGAGGCGCTGGATGTAGTGGTCGGGCACCAGCATGCCCGGCACGAACTTCTTCATGTAATTGGCCATACCGGCGCTTTTGAAAGGAGTGATGCCGGCCATGATGTAGGCCTTCTCGGTGAGCCCCATGTCGTTGGCCATCTGCATGAACTGGGCGAAGCGGTCCATGTCGTAAATGCACTGGGTCTGGATGAACTGCGCCCCGGCCTTGATCTTCTTGGCCATGCGCACCACCCGAAACTCAAAGGGGTCGGCGAAGGGGTTGGCAGCGCAGCCCAGGAACATGGCCGGGCGACCCACCACCTCGGTGCCGCTGATCATCTTGCCGTCGTCCCGCATGCCCTTCACCGCGGCCAGGAGTTGCACGGAATCCAGGTCGTGGACGTTCTTGGCCTGGGGGTGATCGCCGAAGGAATTGTGGTCCCCGGTGAGGCACAGGAGGTTTTTGATCCCCAAGGCCGCGGCGCCCAGGACGTTGCTTTGCAGGCCGATGCGGTTCATGTCCCGGGTGACCATCTGCATCACCGGCTCAATCCCCATGTCCAGGAGGATGCGGGAGGCCGCCAGGGAGCAGAAGCGCACCACCGCCGTCTGGTTGTCGGTAACGTTGACGGCGTCGGCGCAGTCTTTCAGGAACTGGGCTTTATGCCTGAAGTGGTCGGCGTCCGCCCCCCGGGGCGGGCCGCATTCGCAGGTGATGGCTTTTTGGCCGCTTTTGAGAATTTTTTCCAGATTGCTGCCGGCGGTCAGTGTCATTTCCGTAACTCCTCCCGGATCGTGGTGCGCGGCCCGCCGTCCCGGCTGGTGGACCAGTTTTTAAACCCCCAGGGGTTTTCCAACTTGGCAAGCTGCCCCAGGTTCTTCAAACGTTCATAAATGAGATGCCAGATGCAGTCCACGGTGCCCTTGCCCACCTCGCACTTGCCGCCGGAAGACCCCCCGCAGGGCCCGTTCATAAGCGACTTGGCGCAGCGGGTCACCGGGCACAGGCCGCCGAAATCCCCAATGATGCAGTTGCCGCAGGCCTGGCAGTATTCCTTCCAGACGCCGTGTTCCGCGGCCCCGCCGATAAACGTGGTGTTCAGTCCGGGAAACACCGGCAGAAAGGGGTAGCGGGCGGCCACATACTGGGGTCCCACGCTGCAGGCGATGGACACCACCGCATCGGCTTCCTTCGCCAGATCGTCCAGGGCCTCGATATATTCGGGATCGCACTGCCGCTCACAGGTGTACTCCAGCACTTCCAGGTCGTTGCCCGCCGCCTTGCGGGCGATTCTCAGCTCGGAAGCCAGGATTCCCACCTCTTTTTCACCGCCGGCATTGCACACGGTGACGCAGCCCTTGCATCCGGCCACCACCACCTTCTTGCAATCCTTGACCATCTCCAAAATCTCTGCCACGGGCTTCGATTCCGCCACAACCATGCTATCCTCCTAAATCCAGGTCAGCGCCTGGATTTGGATTTAAGAGCGCCTTGCCGCCGCGCGGCCCCATGGACCGGGGCAATATTTGTAACACTATTCACATTTTAGGCGGCTGAAAAATTTTTGTCAAACCAAAAAATTTCTCGCTTTTCCTGATATGGAAAAGGATAGCGCCACCCAAAAATATCTGTTGACAAACCCTGGCAGGTCGAATAAAAGGGGCATATGTGAAAAAAAGTATGAGGGCTGGCGTCACCTGGGGGAAAAGACCCGTCGGGACGGATTTTTATTGCGGAAATTCTGGCGACGGCGGGTTGTTTGATAAGGAAAATACTTAAAAATCTGAAGGAGGCAACAGTCTATGGCGAAGTATGATCCGGTAAAACAGAAAGACTGGCAGATTGCCGAAATCGCCGAAGCGGAGATGATTCCCTTTGACGAGATGTGCGCCAAGTTGGAAATCCCCAAAGAAGAGCGCATTCCCTACGGTCAGAAAATCGGCCGCGTCGACTACCTGAAGTGCCTGGAGCGCCTGAAGAGCAAGCCCGACGGCTACTACATCGACGTCACCGCCATCACCCCAACCCCCCTGGGGGAAGGCAAATCCACCACCTCCCTGGGCCTCATCGAAGGCCTGGGCAAGCGGGGCGTCAATGTGGGCGGGGCGCTCAGACAGCCCTCCGGCGGCCCCACCATGAACATCAAAGGCACCGCGGCCGGCGGCGGCATCTCGCTTTTGATTCCCATGACCGAATTCTCCCTGGGGCTCACCGGCGACATTAACAACATCATGAACGCCCACAACCTGGCCATGGTGGCCGCCACCTCCCGGTTGCAGCACGAATTCAATTACAATGACGAGCAATTGGCCAAGCGGGGCCTCAAGCGCCTGAACATCGATCCCAAAAACTTTGAAATGGGCTGGATCATGGACTTCTGCGCCCAGGCGCTGCGCAATATCATCATCGGCATGGGCGGCAAGATGGACGGCTTCATGATGGCCTCCAAGTTCGGCATCGCCGTGTCCTCGGAGGTAATGGCCATCCTGTCGGTGACCACCTCTCTGGCCGACCTGAAAAAACGGCTGAATGAAATCACGGTATGCTACGACAAGCAAGGCAACCCCATCACCACCGGCGACCTGGAAGTGGGCAACGCCATGACCGCCTGGATGGTGCCCTCCATCAACCCCACCCTCATGCAGAGCGTGGAAAAGCAGCCTGTCTTCGTGCACGCCGGCCCCTTCGCCAACATCGCCGTGGGGCAAAGCTCCATCATCGCCGACCAGGTGGGCCTGAAGCTCTTTGACTACCACGTCACCGAGTCCGGCTTCGGCGCCGACATCGGCTTTGAAAAGTTCTGGAACGTGAAATGCCGCTTCAGCGGCCTGGTGCCCCACGTGGCCGTGCTCACCGCCACGGTGCGCGGCCTCAAGCACCACGGCGTCAACGCCGGCGCGCTCCCCTGTCCGCCGGGCAAGCCCATCCCCAAGGAATACTTCTCAGCTTCGCCCGAAACCTTGAAGTGGTTGGAAGACGGGGTGCAGAACGCGGTGCACCATGTGCGCACCATTAAGAAGGCCGGCATCAACCCGGTGGTGTGCATCAACTCCTTCCATTTCGACACCCCGGAAGAGCACGACGTGATCCGGCGGGCCTGCGAGGCCGAAGGCGCCCGGGTGGCCGTGTCCAAGCACTGGCAGTTCGGCGGCGAAGGCGCCCTGGAATTCGCCGACGCCGTCATGGACGCCTGCAAAGAAAAGAACCAGTTCCGCTTCCTCTATCCCAATGAGTTGCCCCTGCGCCAGCGGGTGGAGATCATCGCCGAGCAGGTCTACGGCGCCGACGGCGTGGACTTCCTCCCCGAGGCCGTGGCCAAGGCGAAGCGCTTTGAAGCGGATCCTAAGTTCAACGAATACGCCACCATGATGGTGAAAACCCATCTGTCCCTGACCCACGACCCCACCAAGAAGGGTACCCCCAAAGGCTGGCGGCTCCCCGTCCGGGACTTCCTGGTGTACAGCGGCGCCAAGTTCATCTGCCCGGTGTGCGGCGCCATTTCCCTCATGCCCGGCACCGCCTCCGACCCGGCTTTCCGGCGGGTGGATGTGGACGTCAACACCGGCAAGGTAACCGGCCTGTTCTAAAGAACGGCTAATCGCAGGGTATCGGCTTCCGGGAGGCTTCTCCTCCCGGAAGCCTTTTTATGTCCGCACCCGGCAAACCTCCCGGGATACCAGGAACAGGAGAGGAACGGCCAGAAGCTGGAGGCCCACGGCAAAGATGGCCAAACCGGGGAGGGAAATGCCGTAAAGGCCTCCCATGGCGGCGCTGCCCAGCAACCAGAGGAGGCCGAAGCTGCCGTGAAAGGCGCCGTAGGCGGACCCCCGGCGGGAGGGAGGGGCGAGCTCCGCCAGGGCCGCTTTCATAACGGACTCCAAGGCTCCCATCCCCACTCCCCAGAAAACCATGCCCAGCAGGGCGCTACCGAATCCCCCCAGAAAAACCAGAGGGGCTGCAGGGCAGGCCAGCACCGGCACCGCCATCAGGAATCCAAACCCCAGGCGGTCAAACAGCCTGCCCCACACCAAAGCCGCCAAGGCGTCCACCGCCATGGCCACCGCATAGAAAATGGGGATCCAGGCGTCCGGGACCCTGCCGGCTTCGCGGAAATGGAAGGCCGTTAGGGGAAAATCCACAAAACCGGCCCCCATGAGCCCCACCGCCAGCAGATACAGCCAAAAAGGGCGACCCAGCCCGGAGACTTCCCCCAGCGAAGAACGCTTTTCCATACTCTGAGGCTGGGGATAGAGGCGGGCCGCCGCGGTCAATACCCCGAGGGCGAGGAGGGCCGGGACCAGAAGGATGGCAAAACCTGCCCGGTAGCTGCCGGTAAAGAACAATACGGCGGCTACCGCCAGAGGACCGAGGGTTGCCCCCAATTGGTCCATGGCTTCATGAAAGCCAAACCCCCAACCCCGCCCCACGTGGACGGTGGCATGAGAGAGCATGGCATCCCGGGCCGGGGTTCGGATCGCCTTGCCCATCCGTTCCAAAAGGAGCAGGGCCGCCGCAACTTCCCAGCGCCAGGCCAGCGCCAACAGGGGCACCGCCAGCAGGTTCAGGGCATAGCCCACCCCGGTGAGGGCCCAATATTTTCCCGAGCGGTCCGCCAGATAGCCAGATGCCAACCGGAGGGCATACCCCAGAAACTCACCCAGGCCGGCCACCACCGCTACCACCAGAGCGTCGGCCTTAAACAGCCCCAAAAAGGGCCCGCTGATGCTGCGGCCGGCTTCGTACGTGAAATCGCTGCCCAGACTCACCAGCCCCAGGAAGATGATGAAGCGCCAAGCCGAAGCAGTCGCAAGAGGTTGAGGCCGGTAGGCCAGTTGCGGGCTCCTTGGATGTCGATTATGCAAAGGGAGGATGCTCAAGCCCCGGCTGCCTGGAAAGCCTCCACCTTACCCCGCAAGGCCAACAACTCCTGTTCAATGCGGAGAATTTCCTGCAACCGCTGGTCAATCTCCCCCAAGCGGGAGGCGGTGGCGGCCACGCTGGAATCCTTCTGGGCCAGGGCGCGGTCCAGGGCCTGACGCAGGCTCTGGGTGGTATCGTCAACCTTCTGCAGCCAGGTGTGTTTGAACTCCCGGGCCACTTCGTTCAGCCGTTCGTGAAAATCCCAGCGCAGGCGGCCGCAGTGTTTGTCCACCAGTTCCCTGACGTTCTCCAACAGTTTTTTCAGGAACAACCCTTTGGTGAGGGCCCGGGGCAGCAGATTGGTGACGGTCATCTGCAATATCTCCAAGCCCACCGGCTCGTCCTTGAACAAAAACCGGAACCGGCTCCGCTCCAGGAAGGCCTCTTCCACCGCGAACCCTTTCAGGGAAAAATCGAAGATCTGGGCCGTCATCTGGGTCAGGCGGTCCAGGATGGCGTTGATCCGCTGCGCAAATTCCTGATAGGTGTCCGCCATCACCTGGGAGAGTTTGTCAATTTCCTCTCGGCGCCAACCGGTGAACAGATCCTTTAAGGCTGCGAAAAGATGGGTTTCCATTTCTTTGGGCAGATCCAGGGCGCTGCGGCTCTTCTGACGGAAGACCTCCTCCACCTCCCGGAGCAGCCTTTGGGTGGTGTCCCGCCGAAAGCCCTCCAGGTCCCGGTCGAACTGCGCCAGCGCCCCCTTCAGGCGGCCGTCCAGCAGCAGCAGGGACATTTCCCGTTCTTTGACCAGCCCCTGTTGCATCCGGTCAAACTCGGCGATCTTCCCCTTCAGGGCTTCCAATGGCAGGGCGCTGGCCTGCCGTTCCACCTTCAATGCCAGAGTGGAATCGGTAACGATGCGCAAGGCCCCGGACAGGCAGGAAATCAGGAGCACTTTGCCTTTTTCCTGGTAAAGAAAATTGCGCAAGTGGTCCTCAAATTGCGGCAGCAGGCTTTCCTGTAGAAGTTCTGGAGAGTTATCCGCCTTGCCCGCTACGGCCTGCTTAGCGGACAGGGGAAAGATCTTCACATGGTCGGCGCCGAGATTCTCCCGTAAGATCTGTCTGGTGAAATCCAGGGCCTCCTGGCGCTCCGCGGCTTCCACATAATCAATTTTGTTGAGCACGAAGAAAAGCTTGTGAACATATTCTCGAATATCTTTCAAAAACTCCTCCTCCGCGGCGGAGAGGGGTGGGTCCACGGTCACCACAAAGACTGCGGCGTCCACCTCGGGGAGAAAGTTGTAAGCCACCTCCGTGTTATGGCTGTAAACCGAGCCCACCCCAGGCGTGTCGATGATGCGCACCCCATCCTTGAGGTAATCGGAGGGATACCTGATGTCCACCTCCCTGACGCCTTTCTGGTTCTGGGGATTGCCCTTTTCGGTGATGTAGCCGGTCAAGTCCTCCTTGCCGATGGTGCGACTCTGGCCGTTTTGGAAACGCACTTCAATGTGGAGATTCTCCCCATACCCCAAGACAGTAACCACCGAGGTCAGGGGGACAATGGCCGTAGGCAGGAGTTCTTCCCCCAATAAGGCGTTAATCAGGGTGCTTTTGCCCCGTTTGAAGGCCCCCAGGATCACCAGGTTAAAGCGATTCTGCCGGAGCTTCTCCATCAAGCCCTGAACGCCGGCCCGCTTTATCTCCGGCACCTGTTCCAGACGGCTGAGCGTCTGAGTCAACGCCTCCTGCAGTTGCCGAAAGAATCCCATCCTCCCTCCTTAAACTGGCAAAAAAAAACTTCTGGCCGGGGTTTCGGTCAGAAGTCATCAGCCCTGCTCCTTAAGCCGGCAAGGCGGTTATGGCGGACTTCATCGCCTAACTCAATGTTATTCCCTTGCCAGGAGAAAATCAACTTTTTCCCTGCCAAGCCAGGAGTTCCAGGAGCCATCCATGAGGTCTCTTTTTTTCTTATCTTCCCCACGCTTTTGTGATATTTATCACTTGAATCCTTCCCCGTACCCATGGTATGAGGAAAAAATTAGCGGATTATCACCTGACGGCAGCCGGAAGGCGCGTCTGTCAAGGGCTTACGGTAACGGCACCAATTTCCCCGAAGTGAGGAGAAGCGCGTATGTTTGAAATCGTGGAACGCCAGGAAATGGCCCAGGGCACCATCATCAGCAACTGGGTCAAGGCCCCCAAAATCGCCAAGAAGGCCAAGCCGGGCCAATTCGTCATCCTGCGGGCCAACGACAAGGGGGAGCGCATCCCCCTGACCATGGCCGACACGGACCCGGAAAAAGGCCTGATCAACATCATCTACATGGTGGTGGGGAAAAGTACCGCCCTTTTTAAGACCTTGCAAGTGGGTGACTCCTATCTGGATGTCATCGGCCCCCTGGGCCAGCCCACCCACTTGGAGAAGGTGGGCAAGGTGGTGTGCGTCGGCGGCGGCACCGGCATCGCCGTGCTCCATCCCATCACCCGGGGCCTGAAGCAGTTGGGCAACCACGTCATCGGCATCATCGGCGCCCGCAGCAAGGACCTGCTCATCCTGGAAGACAAGATGAAGGCCGCCTCCCATGAGCTGCACATCTGCACCGATGACGGCACTTATGGCCACAAGGGCTTTGTCACCGACGTGCTGAAAAAGGTCCTCACCGACAACCGGGACGTAGGTTTGGCCGTCTGCATCGGCCCGGTGCCCATGATGAAGTTCTGCTGCCAGATGACCAAGGAATTCGGCGTCAAGACTCTGGTGAGCTTAAACCCCATCATGGTGGACGGCACCGGCATGTGCGGCTGCTGCAGGGTGCAGGTGGGCGGCCGGATGCAGTTCGCCTGCGTGGATGGCCCTGAGTTCGACGGCCACGAGGTGGACTTCGAGGAACTCACCCTGCGCCTGCGCTCTTATCTGCCGGAAGAGAAGCTCTCCTACGACCAGTTCAAGTCCGGCCAGGGCCACACCTGCTCCTGCAAGAGCTAATCGACACCACCCCTGCCAGGTGAAGAGAGGGAGGAAATAAGCATGTCTGAAGAAGTCAAGGCCCCCAAAAAAGAGAAAATCCCCCGGCAAAAAATGCCGGAGCAGGATCCCCAGGTCCGACGGCACAACTTCAATGAAGTGCCTTACGGCTACACCCCCGAGCTGGCCATGAAGGAGGCCGAGCGCTGCATCCAGTGTAAGGACCCCCGCTGCCGGCAGGGCTGCCCGGTGGAAATCGACATCCCCGCCTTCATCAAATTCATCAAGGAAGGCGACTTCGAGGGCGCCATCCGCAAGCTCTGGGAAAAGAACGCCCTGCCCGCGGTGTGCGGCCGGGTCTGCCCCCAGGAGGTGCAGTGCGAAGGCCTGTGCGTGGTGGGGAAAAAGGATGAGCCGGTGGCCATCGGCAACCTGGAGCGCTTCGCCGCCGACCACCAGCGCCTGCACGGCCGCCAGATCCTGCCCCCCAAGGCCGAGCCCACCGGCAAGAAGGTGGCGGTGGTGGGCTCCGGGCCCGCCGGTCTTACGGTGGCCGGCGACCTCATCCTCAAGGGCCATGACGTCACCATCTTTGAGGCCCTGCACGCCCCCGGCGGGGTGCTCATCTACGGCATCCCCGAGTTTCGGTTGCCCAAGGAAATCGTGGCCTCAGAGTGCGCCTATCTTGAAAAGCTGGGCGTGAAGATCGAGGTCAACTCCGTCATCGGCCGCTCCGAGACGGTGGACGAACTCCTGGAACGCTTCGACGCCGTCTTCCTGGGCGTGGGCGCCGGGCTGCCGGTGTTTCTCAAAATTCCCGGTGAGCACTACATCGGCGTCTATTCTGCCAACGAGTATCTCACCCGGGCCAACCTCATGAAGGCCTACGACTTCCCCAACTACGACACCCCGTTGGTTCGGGGCAAGAAGGTGGCCACCTTCGGCGGCGGCAACGTGGCCATGGACTCGGCCCGCACCGCGCTGCGCATGGGGGCCGAGCACTCCTACATCATCTACCGCCGCTCCCACGCCGAGCTGCCGGCCCGGGCGGCGGAAATCCACCACGCCGAAGAAGAAGGGGTGGAGTTCCTCTTCCTCACCAACCCGGTGCGCTTTCTGGGCAATGACGAGGGCTTCCTCACCGGGGTGGAGTGCCTGAAAATGGAGCTGGGCGAGCCCGACGCCTCCGGCCGCCGCCGCCCGGTGCCGGTGCCGGGAAGCGAGTTCATCGTGGAAATCGACACCGCGGTCATCAGCATCGGCTCCGGCGCCAACCCGCTTTTGACCAAGTCCACCCCGGGCCTGGTCCTGAACAAGTGGGGCAATATCGTGGCCGACCCCAAAACGGGCAAGACCATGAAGCCCCGGGTCTGGGCCGGCGGCGACATCGTCACCGGCGCGGCCACCGTGATTTTGGCCGCGGGCGCCGGCCGCATCGCCTCCAACTCCATCCACGACTTCCTGACCTACGGGTGGTGATCGCCTAACTCGCCGCCACCACCGGGCCGGAGGGGTATCCCTCCGGCCCTTTTCTTTGCTCTCCCGCCTGCATCGGCGCTCTGCCCAGCACCCGCCGTCGGCCCTGTCCCCTTTTCCCACTGGCACGTGCAGGAGTGGTCAGGGGCGATGTGTTGTTTTTCTCAGAACCAACACAGTGGGTCAAAAAATTTCCTTGACGCGCCTTTAATGGCGTGATAGATAAGGCACAAACAGCACAATTTGTTATTTGCACAAATCGCACAATTTTTCCTCCGGTTGTCACCCGCGCCTTCAAGGCCGGGCCCGGAAACCCGACTTAAGGAGAACAGGCGATGATCGTGGTGCACATCGTGGACCTGGCCAAGGCCATCGGCGTCCACCGCAACACCATCCGCAACTGGGTCAAGGCCGGCCGCCTGGACTGCCGTCCCGGCCCGGGCAAGGGTTTGGTCTTTTCCCCGGCGGCCTTCGCCCGCCTGTGTGAGGAGTTTCGGCTCCAGCCCGAGGCTCTTGCTCTTCGGGAACTGGGCCGGCTGCCGGAGGCACCTTCCCGCCTGGTCCCCAGGCAGGTTCCCCAAGCCGCAAGGGAGGTTGGTATGACAGGAAACGTGGTGGGTTCGGTCCTGGTGGTGGGCGGCGGCATCGCCGGCATCCAGGCCGCCCTGGACCTGGCCGATTCCGGCTACTTCGTCCACCTGGTGGAGGCCCAAGCCGGCATCGGCGGCAAAATGGCCCAACTGGACAAGACCTATCCGACCAACGACTGCGCCATGTGAATCATCTCCCCCAAGTTGGTCGAGTGCGGTCGGCACTTGAACATTGAGCTGCATACGCTGTCCAAGGTCATCGGGGTGGAAGGAGACCCCGGCAATTTTACCGTCACCCTGCAGAAAGCTCCCCGCTACGTGGACATGGACAAGTGCATCGCCTGCGGGCTGTGCGCCGAGAAGTGTCCCAAAAAGGTGGCGGACCCTTACAACCTGGGGGTGGGCAAGCGCAAGGCCATCTATCTCCACTACAGCCAGACTGTCCCCCTGAAATACGCCATCGACCCGGAAACCTGCCTCTTTTTCTCCAAGGGCAAGTGCAGGGCCTGCGAAAAGTTCTGCCCCACGGGCGCCATCAACTTCGACGATCCCGGCGACACCGTCACCCTGCAGGTGGGCTCCCTCATTTTAGCCCCGGGCTACCGAACCTTTGAGCCTCAGGTCCTGGCCCCGTACGGCTACGGCCAGATCCCGGACGTGGTCACCGGCCTGGAATACGAGCGCCTGCTCTCCGCCAGCGGTCCCTTCCAGGGCCATCTGGTGCGCCTCTCTGACCACAAGGAGCCCAAAAAGGTGGCCTGGATCCAGTGCGTCGGCTCCCGGAGCCACGACGGCCGGGGCAACCCCTACTGCTCCACGGTTTGCTGCATGTACGCGGTGAAGCAGGCCCTGGTGACCGCCGACCACGTGCCCGACGCCGCCCAGACCATTTTCTACATGGACTTACGGGCCCATAACAAGGAGTTCGAGCGCTACTACCAGGACGCCAAGGCCAAAGGGGTGCGCTTCGTCAAGTCCCGGCCCCACTCCATCCTCCCGGGCCCCAACAATATCGGCGTCAAAGTGGAGTACCTCAGCGACGACGGCCGCATGGTGCTGGAGGACTTTGACCTGGCGGTGCTCTCCGTGGGCCTGGAGGCTCCGGGCTTTGCGGTGGAACTGGCCCACACCTGCGGCGTGGAATTGAACCGCTTCAACTTCGTGGAGACTTCGGGCTTCAATCCGGTGGCCACCTCCCGGGGCGGCGTCTTTGTCTGCGGCGCCGCCGAGTCCCCCAAGTCCATCCCCCGCGCGGTGATGGACGCCTCCGCCGCCGCCGGAGAAGCCGCCCGGGCCTTGGTCAGGGCCCGGGGGACCCTCACCCAAGAGAAAACCTACCCGCCGGAACGGGACGTGGCCTCCGAAGAGCCCCGAATCGGCGTCTTTGTCTGCTCCTGCGGCATCAACATCGCCGGGGTCATTGACGTCAAGGAGGTGGCCGACTACGCCCGCACCCTGCCGTACGTCGCCTTGGTGGAGAACAACCTCTTCACCTGCTCCACCGACACCCAGGACTTGATCGCCGCCAAGATCAAGGAGCTGAACCTCAACCGCATCGTCATCGCCGCCTGCACCCCCCGGACGCACGAGCCCCTCTTCCAGGACACCCTGCGGGAGGCCGGCCTGAACGGCTATCTGGTGGAAATGGCCAATATCCGCAACCAGGGCTCCTGGGTGCATCAGGCCTATCCAGAGTACGCCACCAAGAAGGCCAAGGACCAGGTGCGCATGGCGGTGGCCAAGGTGGCCCGGGACTATCCCCTGGCCCGGCTGTCGGTGCCGGTGGTGCAGCGGGCCTTGGTCATCGGCGGCGGCGTGGCCGGCCTGACCGCCGCCCTGGAGCTGGCCGAGCACGGCTACGACGCGGTGCTGGTGGAAAAGTCCGAGAAGCTGGGCGGCAACGCCTGGCACCTGAACCATACCTGGAAGGGCGAAGATATTCGGGCCATGCTCCAGGACCTCATCGCCCGGGTGGAAAACCACCCCAAGATCCAGGTGCTCAAGCGGGCCGAGGTCAAGAGCGTGGCCGGCTCGGTGGGCACCTTCAGCAGCGAGGTGACGGTGGCCGGAGAGCCCCGGACCATCGACTATGGCATTGCCGTCCTGGCCACCGGCGGGCACGAATACAAGCCACAGGAATACCTCTACGGTGAGCACCCCCGGGTCCTCACCGCCCTGGAAATGGACGCCCTGCTCCGTGAGCGGGCCCAGGACCTCAAGGCCGCTGGTCCGGTAGTGTTCATCCAGTGCGTGGGCTCCCGGGAGCCGGGCCGCCTGTATTGCAGCCGCACCTGCTGCACCCATTCGATGGAAAACGCCATCCGGCTCAAGGAGCTGGACCCCGACAAACCGGTCTTGGTGCTGTACCGGGACCTCAGGACGTACGGCTTCCGGGAAACCCTCTACACCAGGGCCCGGGAGCTGGGAGTCATCTTCATCAAGTACTGGCCGGACCAGAAACCTGTGGTCACGCAACGGGACGGCCAGTTGCAGGTGCAGGTCAGGGACCCCATCCTGGGCCTGCCGGTGAAAATCTCGCCGGACTATCTGGTGCTGGCCAGCGGCATCCGGCCCAACGACACCAGCGGGCTGGTGGAGCTCTTCAAGTGTGGGGTGAACGAAGACGGGTTCTTCAACGAAGCCCACCCCAAGCTCAAACCGGTGGACGCCACCGTGGACGGCCTCTTTCTGGCCGGGCTATGCCACCATCCCAAGCCCCTGGAAGAGGCCGTCAGCCAGGCCAAGGCCGCGGTGACCCGGGCCGGCATCATCCTGGCCAAGAGCTCCATGCAGCTGGACGCCATCAAAAGCGAGGTGACGGCGCTGTGCGACGGCTGCGGCCTGTGCGTGGACGTCTGTCCCTATCTCGCCCTGAAAATCGAGGAATACCAGTTAAACGGCAAAGCCCACCGCCGCATTCAAAGCGACAAGGCCCTGTGCAAGGGCTGCGGGCTGTGCGAAGCCACCTGTCCCAAGGAGGGCATCACCGTGCACGGCTTCACCCTGGACCAGCTTGAGGCCCAGGTGGACGCGGTGATTGAGGCACTGTAGGAGGAGTTGTGGGGGGGAGGGCCAGGGGCTTCGAAGCCGCTGCCCTCCCCCCACTCCCCCCTCCCAACCCACCTATGGGATTGGGGGAGGGGGTGTGGGGGAGGAGGTAAGGGCCTGCGGCTCTTAGCCCCCTCCCTCACTAGACCGACAAGGAGGCAAGAGCCCATGGAAGATAGATTCGAACCGGTGGTGTTGGGGTTCCTCTGCAATTGGTGCGCCTACGCCGGGGCCGACCTGGCCGGCGTCTCCCGGTTGCAATATCCCCCCAACCTCAGAGTGATCCGGGTGAACTGCTCCGGCATGGTGCATCCCCATCTGGTGGTGAAGGCCCTCAGCCGGGGGGTGGACGGCGTCCTGGTCATGGGGTGACACCTGGGCGACTGCCATTACCTGGAAGGTAATCACAAAGCCCAGTCAAGGACCGAAGTCACCCGGCTCGTATTGGAAACCTTGAACATCGACCCGGAGCGCTACGCCCTGGAGTGGGTTTCCTCCGCCGAGGCCCCCCGCTTCGCCCAGGTGGTGACGCAATTCGTGGAAAAGATCAGGGCCCTGGGCCCTAACCCGCTCCGCCCGGAGAAGGCGGAGGCCGCCGAGGCGGCCGGCTGATCCTGGGGAGGAGGCGCCATGAAGACCTTCTTTCATCTGGTGCAAGAGGTGCAAAAACCGGGCCTCTGTCACCATTGCGGCGGCTGCGTCACCTTCTGCACCGCCATCAACTACGGGGCCCTGGAGCTGGGCGAAGACGGCCGCCCCCGCTACAAGGACCTGGAAAAATGCATCGAGTGCGGCCTGTGCTACTCCATCTGCCCGGAAATCCACGAACTGGACGAGGAGACCAAACGCATGGTCTCCTGGAGTGCACCCATGGGCCGCATCCTGGGCACCCAGGTGGCCCGGGCCACCGATCCCAAGGTGCTGGCCCGGGGCACCGACGGCGGCGTGGTCACCGCCCTGCTCTTGCACCTCATGGACATGGGCCGCATCGACGGCGCCATTGTCAGCCGGAAGGTGGGCGAATTCCGCCGCTGGCCCTGGCTGGCCATCAACCGGGAGGAGATCCTGGAGGCTGCGGGCTTCCACTTCGACACCATGCACGGCATGACCCACTTCTCCAAGGTCTATTCCTCGCTTTCCACCACCTTCTCCCCTTCCATCCTGGAGCTGGGTGAGGTGGCCAAGAAGCGCTTAAACCGGGTGGCCTTCGTGGGCACCCCCTGTCAGATCAACGCCCTGCGCCGCATGGAGGTCTTGGGGATCGTGCCTTCAGGCTCCATCACCCTGCACCTGGGCCTGTTCTGCACCGGCAACTTCCACTTCGGCGAAACCGAGCGCCAGCGCCTCATGGAATTGGGGGACTTCCGCTGGGAGGACGTACGCAAGGTCAACGTCAAGGAAGAGCTCATGATCCATTTGCACTCCGGCGCAGTGCGCACCATTCCCCTGGACCAGCTGGAATTCATGAAGCGCTACGCGTGCCAGTACTGCAACGACTACGCCGCCGAGTACGCCGACCTCTCCTTCGGCGGCATCGGCGCGCCGGAGGGCTGGACTACGGTGATCGTGCGCTCGCCCCTGGGCCGGGCCATCATGGCCGACGCCCGGGGCGTGGATATCGAGGTGGGCAGCCCCAGTATGGCCAACCAGGCCCTGAATGTCGTGATGGAGTGGTCCAACAAAAAGAAGGAACGGGCCGAGGAACGGCATGCCGAACTGGAGCGCCGGGCCGTCAAGGTGAAGGGCTAGGAGGAACGCACATGCCAGTGAAAGTGGCCTCAGAATGGCTCAATTCCTGCTCCGGGTGCGAGGTGGCCATCCTCAACCTGGGGGAGACCCTGCTCACCGTCCTCCCCCAACTGGATTTCGTCCACATCCCGGTGCTTATGGACCATAAATACTTCGGCCAGAAAGGCGACGGCGATCTCCACCATCTGGACATCCCCAAGGCCGCGGTGGGCATCGTCACCGGCGGCATCCGCACCCAGGAACACCTGGAGGTGGCCGAGGCCATGCGCGCCCGTTGCGATATCATCATCGCCCTGGGCACCTGCGCCACCCACGGGGGCATCCCGGCGCTCATCAACCTGCACGACAACCAGGCCCTGATGGAGCGCTACTACCGCACCAGCGAGACCACCGACCCCCATGACACCCCGGCGGACGCAGTGCTGCCCCCCATTCTGGACCGCACCTACGCCCTGGACGAAAAGATCAAGGTGGATATTCACCTCCAGGGGTGCCCGCCGCACCCGGACCTCATCGCCGAGGCCATCGTGGCGCTTCTGGAAGGCCGGATGCCTAAGCTGCCCATCAAGAGCGTCTGCGACACCTGCCCCACCATCCGGACGGGCAAAGGCAAGCTCAAAAAGGTGCAGCGCTTTACCCACAACGCCCACTACGACCCGGCCAAACCCATCAGCGAGATGCACTGCCTGCTGGAGCAGGGCTTCCAGTGCATGGGGCCGGTAACCCGGGCGGGCTGTGCGGGCTTCTCTGGGGAAGCCCCCCAGTGCATCCGGGCCCGGGTCCCCTGCCAGGGCTGCTACGGGCCGGTGAAAAAGGACGGCAACCAGCTGCTGGACTACCTGAACGCCCTGGCCAGCAACCAGATCGACATCACCTCGCTCACCGACCGCACCACGCTCCTGGAATTCTCCGGAGCCCACGGCCTCCTGCAGCGCCGGGCGGCGGGGAAATAGGCGAGGTAGGGGAGGAGGCTAAAGGCCGCGGGCCCTTACCCCCTCCCCCACACCCCCTCCCCCAATCCCTTGTTGGGAGGGGGGTGTGGGAAGAGGGCGGGGGACCTCAGGCCCCCCGGTTTCTTCCACAAACAAACCCTTTAGGGGGACGGTATGTCACAGACCATTGAAGCCACCGTAAACAAGGCTTTTGCGCACGGCGCCGGCATCGGCCGGAGGGTGATCAACATCCAGCCCATCACCCGCATCGAAGGCCACGCCCGCATCGCCATCATCCTGGACGAGGACGGCAACGTCGCGGACTCCCGCCTCAACATCATGGCGCTCCGGGGCTTTGAAAAGTTCATCGAAGGCCGACCCGCAGAAGAGGTGCCCCGCATCGTCAACCGCATCTGCGGCATCTGCCCCTGGATGCACCACACCGCCTCCAACAAGGCGGTGGACGGCTGCTTCGGGGCCAAGATCCCCCCGGCCGGCAAGAAGCTCCGGGAGCTTATGCTGGTCATGGCCCAGATCAACGACAAGATCCTGCATTTCTTCTTCCTGGCCGCGCCGGACTTCGTGCTGGGTCCCGGAGCCGATTATTCGGTCAGAAACGTCCTGGGCGTGGTCCAGGCCGCACCGGAGTTGGCCGCCCAGGTGGTGAGGATGCGCCAGGCCGGGCAGATGATGATCGAGAAGTTTGCCGGGAAGGTCATTCACCCGGTGGCCGTGGTGCCCGGCGGCTTCTCCAAGCCCATGACCGAGCCAGAGCGCCAGGAGCTCCTGGACAAAAGCCGGGAACAGTTGGAGTTCGCCAAATTCTGCGTCGATTGGGCCAAAAAGAACGTCTTCGCCAACCTGGACGACGCCACCGTGCGCCTGGGGGAGATCACCACGGGCTTTCTCGGCACCGTGGACCCAGCCGACGGCTCCCTCAACTTCTTCGAGGGGGTGTTGCGCCTCATGAAGCCGGACGGCTCCTACCAGGACTTCAGCCACCTGGAGTATGCCTACTACCTGGGGGAGCATGTGGAGGACTGGGCCTATTCCAAGTTCCCCTACGCCCGCACTTGGGGTGAAGGCTTCTCCATGGACCTGGCTGCGCCCAAGGGCATCTACCGGGTCAACACCCTGGCCCGGCTGAACGTCTGCGACAAGATCAGCACGCCCCTCGCCCAGGCCGAGCTGGAGGAGTTTCGCAGCAAGTTCGGCCGCCCGGCCCAGTCCACCATGCTCTACCACTGGGCTCGGCTCATCGAGTTGCTCTACGCCTGCGAAAAGGTCCTGGAGCTCCTGGAAGACCCGGAGATCACCGACCCCCACGTGCGCAATCCGGTGGAGCCCAGGGCCGGCCGGGGCGTGGGCTGCGTGGAGGCCCCCCGGGGCACCCTCATCCACGACTACTCCACCGACAAAAACGGCCTCATCACCCGGGCCAACCTCATCGTCGGCACCACCCACAACGTGGCGCCCATGAACATGAGCATCCGCCGGGCTGCGGAGAGCGTCATCAAGCACGGCGAGGTCACCGAGGAGGCCCTGAACAAGGTGGAAATGGCGGTGCGCTGCTACGACCCGTGACTGAGCTGCGCCACCCACCGCCTGGATGGCGGTCGCACCGTGGACATCGAGGTCTTTGACGCCCAAGGCCGGCTGATCAGCAAGGCCCGGTAAGGAAGTGAGTGATTTGGGAGGGGGGCTAAGGGCCGCAGGCCCTTACCCCCTCCCCCAATCCCTTCTAGGGGTGGCCCAGGCGTTCCGCCTGTGCAAAACCAGGTTCAAGAGCAATCAGCCGGGTCGTTCCCGTCCATATACCACCCTCCACCGGCCGTCCTCCCGATTTGGGAGGGCGGCCGTTTTTCGTGGGGAGGGGCCCATCGGTCTTTTGACCCCTGGCCCCCTCCCTCAATGCACTCATCTACCCCTTAGGCGTGAGGTTCAGCAGGGTGGCGATCTGGCGGGCCAGGTCGGCGGTCCTGTCCCGGGGGTCGTCGGTGGCGGGGGTGAGGAGCTGCGGGAAGTTCTGGTAAGCGGGTTTGGGGGTGACCTCGAATTCCGGCGGAAAGGTATTGTCGAAATACATCTGTTGGAAGCCGATGAATTTCAGGTGATGGGCGGTGGCGTCCAGCACCGCGGTTTCGTCCCGATCAATGAGGCCGGCTTGGATGGCGGCCCGGAAGCCCGCCAGGGACTCGCCCCCCTGGGTGCAGGCGATGTGGCCGTGGCGGTTGGCCAGCAGCATGGAGTCCATGATCTCCTGCTCGCTCACCTGCACCACCGCCACGCTCTCCTCCCCGGCCCGCCGGGTGTATTCCTCGGCCAGGCGGATGACCCGGGGCATGCTCACCGGGTTGCCGATCATGGCCGCCTGGGCCACCGAGGGCTGCACCGGCACCGGCGCGAAGACCCGCTTTCCTTTAGGTTCCCGGTAGTAGCGGAACACCGGGTCGGCGTGGGCCGACTGCACCCCCACCACCCGGGGCAGCGTCTCGATGACGCCCAGGTCGTGCAGGCGCAAAAACCCTTGCATGATGGCGGTGATGTTGCCGGCGTTGCCGATGGGCACCACCACCGCCAGGCCCGTGAGGTCGTAGTCGTGCCACTGGGCGATCTCAAAGGCGTAGGACTCCTGGCCCCGGATGCGCCAGGAGTTTTTGGAGTTGAGGAGCGCTACCTGGTAGCCGTCAGCCAGGGCCTCCACCACCTTCATGCAGTCGTCGAAGACCCCGGGGATTTCCAGGACCCTGGCCCCCGCGCCCAGGGGCTGCGCCAGTTGCTGGGGGGTGACCTTGCCGTGGGGCAGGAGCACCGCGGAGGCCACCTTGTCCCCCAAGTAGGCGGCGTACAGGGCCGCGGCCGCGGAGGTGTCGCCGGTGGAGGCGCAGATGGCCAGAACCCGGCCCAGGTTCTCGGAGCGCACCAGAAAATTGAGATAGCTCAGGGCCGCGGCCATGCCCCGGTCCTTGAAGGAGGCCGAGGGGTTCTGGCCGTCGTTCTTGAAGGCGAAGGCCCGGCCCACCTCCCCGGCCAGGTCGGCGTTGGCCGCCACTTCGGGAGTGTGGCCCTCCCCCAGATAGACGATATCCCCCATAGGAATCACCGGCGCGATGAGCTCATAAAAGCAAAAAATCCCCCGCAGTGCCGGCTCATTGAGCATCCGCCGGTGGTCGAAGAGCCGCCGCCAGAAGGCCCCGGGCTTTTCCTTGAGGCGGGCCTCTTTTTTATCCACCAGGAGAAACAGCCCCTTGCAGGCCGGGCAGGTGTAGAGAAGCTGGGTGATGCCGTAATCCTTGCCGCACTCCAGACACTGATACACCATTTCGCCGGTGGGTCCCGGGAGGAGGTGCGGGCGCAGGTCTTCAGGAAAATCCGCCAGTTTCATGAAGAGCTCTCACTGGATGGTCAGGTGGTATTTTTTCAGCTTGTATTGCAGCAGGCTTTTGGTGATGCCCAGGAGCTCCGCAGCCCGCACCTGGACGTTGCCCGCCTGCTCCAGGGCCCGGCGAATCATCTGCTCCTCGATCCTCTCCAAGGCTTCGGGGAGGGGAATGCTAAAGGGCACCATCTGGCCGATGTCCATGGGAGTCTCGGCCGGGGCCCCCACCAGGTCAGCGGGCAGGTCCTGGGGGGTGATGAGGTTGCGGTTGCAGAGGATGACGGCCCGCTCCATGACGTTTTCCAGTTCCCGGACGTTGCCCGGCCAGGCATAGCGGCTCAGGGCCGCCAAGGCCTCGGGGCTGATGCGCACCTCGCCCCGGGCGTTTTCCTGGGCGTATTTCCTGAGAAAGTGAGCCGCCAGGACCGGGATGTCCTCCACCCGCTGGCGCAGCGGCGGGATGCTCAGATGCACCACGTTCAGCCGATAGAAGAGGTCCTCCCGGAAGCGCCCGGCCTCCACCTCTTCTTTCAATTCCTTATTGGTGGCGGCCACCACCCGGACGTCCACCTTGATGGTTTTGACGCCGCCCACCCGTTCGAATTCCATTTCCTGAAGCACCCGGAGGAGCTTTACCTGCAAGGCCGGAGTCATCTCCGCCACTTCGTCCAAAAACAGGGTGCCGCCGTCGGCCAACTCGAAGCGGCCCTTGCGCATGGCCACCGCGTGGGTGAAGGCCCCCCGCTCGTGGCCGAAGAGTTCGCT
>CAYZOP010000007.1:0-153971 GCA_964480485.1 uncultured Desulfobacterales bacterium
CTATCGTACCCACATTCACGTGCGGCTTCGTCCGCTCAAACTTCTTCTTGGCCATCGCTCTTCTCCGAAGTCGTAGTAATCATTAACGTAACGTGTCTTAGCGGTTATGTCTCTGAATCGCCTGGGCGGTTGATCGAATGCCTCATAAAAATGGAGCCCACGACCGGGATCGAACCGGTGAACCTCTTCCTTACCAAGGAAGTGCTCTACCTACTGAGCTACGTGGGCCCTGGAGCGGGAAACGGGACTCGAACCCGCAACCCTCAGCTTGGAAGGCTGATGCTCTGGCCAATTGAGCTATTCCCGCGGCAAAGGCAGGTGGTGGAGAGGGGAGGATTCGAACCTCCGAAGGCTGCGCCGGCAGATTTACAGTCTGCTCCCTTTGGCCACTCGGGAACCTCTCCACAAAGCCGACACGCTGACGTTGCCCGTGTTCCCTCAATTGGAGCTGGCGATGGGAGTCGAACCCGCAACCTGCTGATTACAAATCAGCCGCTCTGCCATTGAGCTACGCCAGCCTGGGCCTTTCCGGCCAAAGGACGGAAAAGACAAAATTTTAACTTTTTAAAATTAGCCCTCCCCGGTACGTTTGTCAATGATTTTTTTTCCGGATCGCAGGGACAGGAAAGCCCGGGGCTTACCTCCCCTGCTGTTTGACAGCAGGGCCTGACAATGGCATAGTTTTGTGTAAAGAAAGGAGAAGCTCATGGACCAGCATCGGGCCCGGTTGCTGCGGCAACTGCCGGCGGTGGACGAGCTCTGGCGCGTCCCGGCCCTCCGGCCGGCCTTGGCCGGCCTGCCCCGGCGTCTGGCCACCGAGATCACCCGCCGGGTGTTGGCTGCCCGCCGCCAGGAGATCCTCACCCGGTCGGCGGCTGAGCTGCCGGCCGACTTGGACCAAGCCGCCCTGCACCGGGAGCTGGCCCAGGCCCTGACCGCCGCGGCCCGGCCCTCCCTCCAGCGGGTGGTGAACGCCACCGGGGTCATCATCCACACCAACCTGGGGCGCTCCCTCCTGGCCGAAGAGGCGGTCAGCCAACTGGTCACCGCCGCCCGCCACTACACCAACCTGGAATACGATCTGGCGGCCGGTCAGCGGGGCTCCCGGCAGGCCCACCTGGAGGAGCTGCTTTGCGAACTCACCAAGGCCCAAGCCGCCTTGGTGGTGAACAACAACGCCGCCGCCGTATTTCTGTGTCTGAGCGCCTTGGCCAAAGATCGGGAGGTGATCATCTCCCGGGGCCAGCTGGTAGAAATCGGCGGCTCCTTCCGCATGCCCGACGTCATGGCCATGAGCGGCGCCCGCCTGGTGGAGGTGGGCACCACCAACAAGACCTATCCCGCCGACTATGAGCGGGCCATCACCTCGCAGACGGCCATGCTCCTTAAGGTCCACCCCAGCAATTTCCGCATCCAGGGGTTCACCCGGGAGGTGTCCCTGGCGGAACTCACCCGCCTGGGGCGGCGCTACGGCCTCGCGGTGATGGAGGACTTGGGGAGCGGCTGCCTCCTGGACCTGGGCCGCTACGGCCTGGAGCGGGAGCCCACTGTGCCGGACGCCGTGGCCACCGGCGCCGATCTCGTCACCATAAGCGGCGACAAGCTCCTGGGGGGGCCCCAGGCCGGCATCATTCTGGGGAACCGGGAGGCGGTCCAGCGCCTGCGCAGCCACCCCCTGCTGCGGGCCCTGCGGCCCGACAAGCTCACCCTGGCGGCCCTGGAAGCCACCCTGCGTCTCTACTTTGATGAACCCCGGGCCCTGTCCCAGATCCCCACTCTCTTTATGCTCACCCGGCCCCTCAAAGAATTGGAGAACCAGGCCCGCCAGCTCCGCCGCAGCTTGGCGCGGCGCTTGGGCGGTCGGTTGAACGCCCAACCGGTCCCTTGCGTTTCCCGGGTAGGGGGCGGCGCCCTGCCCCTGGAGGCCCTGCCCAGCGTGGCCCTGGCTCTCTCTCTGCCGCCCCTGACCCCGCACCAACTGGAAACCCGCCTCCGGGAAACCACCCCCCCGGTCATCGGGCGCCTGGAGCAGGACCAGTTCCTGTTGGATATGCGCACCTTGCGGCCCGACGACCTGCCGGCCCTCGTGGCCGCCCTGGAGCAGGCGGCCGCGACGGACAGCACAGGCTAAGATCGGCAGGCCCTTCCACCTCCCTCCCTCCCCAGCCCCTTCATCGTGGGGTAAAGAGGGGCGCGCCTCAGGGAGGGTGGGAATTCCCGGACCCCCCAGAGCCTCACCTGCATACTTCACGGCATCCTAAAGGCGCGGGCGCTCCCCCTCGCCCGTCCGGCAATGCTGTGTGCCGCCCTAGATTGTTTATGGGAACTGGTGAAGGAAGGTCCCGGCAGGCCCTGTAAGCAGGAGACCAGCCTGGCAACCTCACAAGGGCAAGGTTTGGCTACCGGGCGGTCCACAGCCCAAGGCTGGCGTCAAGTCCCCGCAGGAGTAACTGGACACACCTGCCGCCCGATTGACAGGGCCTCCCTGGGGCCGGTCGCTGGCGGACAGGCTTCCCGTAACCTTATTTAACCAAGTCCTTCAACTGCTTGCCGGGTTTGAATTTTACCACCTTGCTGGCCGGGATCTTGATGGGTTTGCCGGTTTGGGGATTGCGCCCTTCCCGCGCCTTTCGCTCCGCCACTACAAAGGTGCCAAAGCCCGCCAAGGCCAAACGTCCCTGGGATTGGAGCGCCCCGGAAACCACTTTGATAAGGGCGTTTACCGCTTTTTCGGCATCTACTTTCTTAACCTGGGCTTCGCCTGCCACCTGGGCAATCAATTCCGCTTTGGTCATAAATATTCCCCCATGAATTTTAAGTACATCTGACTTTAAGAGTGGAAGGCCGGTTGGTTGGTGAACAAGTCCCCGAAGGTTCTCCCATTACCACTTAACAGTTCAGTAGATTGGGCCGTTGTGAATTCATCACCTCGCTTCCCAGGAAATGGTCGCCAGCGTCAGGGCGTGGTCCCCGAGGTCAGCCGTGCCGCAGTTGTCCCTTGATAGCACACTTGCTCGGGAGCTGACAATAAAAAATTTTAGAATTTCCAGGTAAAATGCGGCCTTTTCCCAAAAAAAACCGACGCGCCGCCGGCCGACCTCCGCCCAACACCAGGGCACAAACCCGCAGCCGGCGCCGGAGGGCCGCGGCGGCGGTTTCTCGGAATCAATATTTTATAATATAATCAGCAGGTTGTTTGGTTATCCCGTCTGACCCGGTAGGAAGGGCCCTCGAAGGCGATGGGCCTCAGACGATGGACCGCCCTTGGGGGCTCGCGCCGCACGGCCGGCGATTTGAGGCCTCAGCGAATGGCCCGGGATAGGAGGAAGGCCGACAGCCCCCCGAACAGCAGGTGGGGCAGCCAGACTGCCACAAACAACGGCAAGCGGCCTGCCTGCCCGAAAGAGACCCCCAGACCGAAAATGAGCCAGTAGAGAAACATGCACCCCATGCCAGCCGTGACCAGGGCCGGCAGATAGAGGCCCTCCAGGGACAGTGCCAGCCCGAGTCCCAAGGCCGCCAGGAGGAGCGGCGCCAGGGCCAGCGAAAACCGGCTGTGCAGTTCCGCCCGGTACGGAGTGGATTTGTAGCCGTCGCGTTCCAGACGGGCCACATAGTTGGACAGTTCACCCACGTCCATCTCGCTCATCTTCTTTTCCAGGGCGTAAAAATCTTCGGGTTTCTCGGTGAGGTCAAAGGACCGGTCCACAAACTCCTCGTGAGCGCCCGGCATGGTGGGATCAAGGACCTGCACCGCCCCCTCGTGGAACCTCCAGCGGTCTCCTTCCCAGACGGCCTTTCTGGCCGTGACCACGGCAGTGAGGCGGAATTGCTCGTCAAAGAGGTAAACGGTCACCCCTTCCAGAGTCTGGAGGGGTTTTTGGAACACCAGGACGTTGTAAATGGCCCGATCTCCCTTATACCACAGATGCTCCAGGCTGATGAGGCTGCGGGCCGGTTTTTTCTGAACCTTGACTTCCCAGAATTGTTGCAGGCGGGCCTGGCTCCAGGGCACCAGGTAGAGACCGAGGGCGGCCAACAGGCCGACGGCCACTCCCGCCCGCCACCAAATCGGACGGGTCAGGCGCACGATGTCCAGACCGGAAGTACGCATGGCCATGGTTTCATGGCCCCGGGAGAGCAGTCCGAAGGCGAGTAGGGTCGCCAGCATCACCGCAGCCGGCAGCACCTGCTCCAGGGCGAAGGGGAGTTTGAGCAGCAGGTAGGCACCCAGTTCCCCCGGACCCAGCCCGGCTTTCACCAGCCGATCGATTTTCTCGAAAAAGTCCACCACCAGAAAGACGCCGACAAAAGCCGCCAGGCTCAGGAGCATCAGCTTGCCGTACTCCCGGCCGATATAGGCCTCCAGGATACGGGGCCGAAGCTGTGGCAGGACCTTCATGTTTCTGGCATATATCAGAAAACTGAGAGAATGATAAGGGCCTAGGGAGAATCAAACCGTCGTGCGCCTGGGATTTCACCTGTCCATTGCCGGTTCCTTGCTTCGGGCCGTCCACGAGGCCACGGCTCTGGGGTGCCAGGCGTTGCAGCTTTTCGTGCAAAACCCTCGAAGCTGGCGCTGGCGTCAGCCTGAAGCTGCCGAGATCTCAGCCTTCCGCCAGGCCCGGCGGGGCGCCGGCCTCACGCCCCTGGTGGTGCATCTCAGCTATTTGCCCAATCTGGCGGCCGTGGACCCCGAACTTTCGGCCCGCTCCGGCGAGCGACTCACCCGGGAACTGGCCCTGGCCCGGGACCTGGACGCCGAGTACCTGGTGTGTCACCCGGGACACGGGCCCCTGGAAGACGCCACCTGGAGCCGGATCGCCCGGATTCTGGCCACCGCGGTGGAGCAGGTGCCGCCGCCGCCCCTGGTGTTGTTGGAGAACACCGCCGGCCAAGGGGCGGAGGTGGGCTTCCACCCGAGCCAGCTTGGGCGCCTCATGGAGTTGAGCGGCGTGCCGTTGGGGGTCTGCCTGGACACCGCCCATGCCGCCGGGGCCGGCTACGATCTGGGGCACCCTGCCGGCGTGAGCCGACTCCTGGCGGATATGGCCTCAGGCCCCGGTTTGGAACGCTTGAAGGTGATTCATCTGAACGACAGCCGCACTGCCATCGGTTCCCGTCGGGACCGCCACACCCACCTGGGAAGGGGCAGCATCGGCCTGGCCGGTTTTCACCATTTCTTCTCCCACCCGCTGCTGAGGGCAGAGGCGGTGATCATGGAGACGCCCCGGCGCCATGTGTCGGATGAATGGCTCAATCTCCTTACGGCCCGCACCCTGGTACCGGAATCCAGACTCCTGCCCCTCTGAACCTCAAAGCGGTCTCTGGCTCTGCCTTCACCAACCCTGGCGGGTGCGGACCTGCAAAGGTTTCAGCTTCTCCTGGATTTCCTGGCGCAGCCCCGCATCCTTCGGGGTCTCCTGGCCGGGTGGGGGCGGGGGTTGCTGCCGGAGCGCAGCCTCCGGGAGAGGGGGTCCCGCTCCGGGCCTCAGCGGGCCCTTCTCCTGGAACATGACAATGATGCTGACCCGGCGGTTCTGATAGTCCATGGGGTCCTCAGGCCGGCGCAGATGGCGGTCGGCAAAGCCCCGCACCGCATGGAGGTTAGTCGGCGGCAAGCCGGCGGCCTCCATCAGGCGCCGGGCGGCATTGGCCCGGTCGGCGGACAACTCCCAGTTGGTGTACTGCTGGCTGCCGTAGGGGCGACTGTCGGTGTGGCCTTCAATGGTGACGCGGTTGGGCAGGCGTTTCAGTTCCTGGGCCAGCAGGGCGAACATCTTCTGGGCCTCGGGTTTGAGGTTGGCGCTGCCGATGTCGAAAAAGGTGGGGCTCTCCCGCTCCAGGAGCTCTATGCGCAGACCCTCATGGGTGATTTCCAGGGCCACCTGGTCTTTCAGGCGGCTCAATTCTGGCAGTTGGGCGATCACCTCTTCGATGCGTTTCTTCACCTCCTCCAGGGAGTTGCGGTCGTGGTGGACCTCGGGGGTGATGGGCGACGGCGTCTGCAGGTCCTGGCTGTGACCGGGGGTGGGCATTCTGCCTCCCATGTCGCTTGTTTCCATAAGCCCCACCGCCCCCGGCAGGACCCCGGGATTCTTGAAATACTGGGCTACCGCCAGGCGGATGGACTGACTCTGGCTCATGATCCACAGCACAATGAACAGGGCCATCATGGCGGTAACGAAGTCGGCATAGGCCACCTTCCAGGCCCCGCCATGATGGCCGCCGGTGATTTTCTTTTTTCTGACCAGACGAGGCTCAGAAGGTTCCAGGGAGGGAGAGGACATAGAGCAACACCGTTGGCGCCTGCCGGCGGCTTCAATCAGGGGCTGGGCCTCAGGCGTTTTTCACCTTGATGGCCCGGCAGGCTTCCTCCACTTCGGCATATGGCGGGCGGAAATCGCCGCTGATGACCCGGCGGGCGAACTCCACCGCCACGATGGGGGGCATGCCCTTGGCGTAGGCCACCACCCCGGCCTTGATGGCCTTGAGGAACAGGTCCTGGACCCCGGCCTGGTGCTCAATCTGGGCCGCCAGTGGTTGGAGAAACCCATAACACAGGAGCACCCCGAGAAAGGTGCCCACCAGCGCCGCACCCACCTTGTGCCCCACCTCCGCCGCCGGTCCGCCGATGGCTCCCATGGTGATGACGATCCCCAATACCGCCGCCACAATGCCCATTCCCGGTAGGGAATCGGCAATGCGGCTCAAGGTGTGGGCCGGCTTCTTACCCTCCTCTTCCTGGGTTTCCAGGTCGGCGTCCAGGAGCAACTCCAACTCCAGCGGCGGCACTCCCCCCACCACCAGCAGTTTCAAAGAATCGGTGAGGTATTCCAGGGCATGCCGATTGTTCAGGAGGACCGGATAGCGGTTGAAGATTTCGCTTTCCTTAGGCTTCTCCACATGCTCCTCCAGGGTGAGCAACCCCTTGACCCTGGCGGTCTGCAGAATTTCAAAAAGCCCTTGCAACAATTCCACAAAACGCTCCCGGCTGGGGCCGCCGGATTTGAGAGAGCCCAGGATGTAGCGCACAATTTTCACCAGCGTCTCTTTCGGCGTGGAGATCAACAGGGCCCCCAGGGCCGTGCCGCCGATAATGACAAACTCAGCCCACTGGAGCAGCACCAGGAGGTTGCCGCCTTCCAGCAGAAACCCCCCCAGCACCGACACCAGCACCACACCTGCGCCGATCAGGACAAACATGCCCGCCCCGTCTTCTCCCTGCCTCCTTATCGGCCCACCGGAGGCGCTTCTTTAGGGTCCGCAACGAAAACCGCCTCTTGTCAAGCCTCGGCCCCATCTTTATAATACTGAATGCTGCTGCCTTCCGGGGCAGCGGGGGGCTTCGCCGGCCCACTCTCCTTGGGGCCGCTCCCGTCGAACCTAAGAAAAAGACCGCGGCGAAATCCCGCAGAACCTCCGCCCGGCGGCATCTTCACGGCGAGGGCGCCTACCGTAAAGACTGCGGGTGGGGGATGTCCGCTGGAGTGCCGGAAAGGAGGACACCATGCCGACGTATGAGTACCGTTGTCTGAAGTGCGGCGAGGAATTCACCCGGATTATGAGCATCGCGGAATACGAAAAGGGCGGAGTCGTCTGCCCCAAATGCGGCGGTGAAACGAAGCAGCAGATGTCCCAATTCATCCCCAAGACTTCCCGCAAGAGTTAGCCGTCCGGCCAACCCGGGACCGCTTGGGGAGCTGCATCCCGCCAGCGGCCTGCGGTTGGCTGACCGGAATCTTCTTGTCGTCGGTCATATTGATCGTACTGAAAAGCCTCCACCCCCTGAGGGCCGAAGAGCAGCGTGAAGGCGCCCTGGGAGGTGTAGTGGAGGCGCGTCGCCGGAGGGGCCCGCACGGTCCCGGCCGCCGGGCGCTCATAGAGGATGAGCCGCCGGGGCTGCTGGCGGGCCAACCAGCCCAAAGAAGGCGGCTGCCCCGCCACCACGGCCTCCAGCACCCCCAAGCCTCCCGCTTCCAGGTGTTCCACCCCGGCCTGAGACACGGGCGGCAGCAAGAGCACCCGCCGACCGAAGCCTGACACCTCCAGGGCGGCCGCGCCCTTCACTGGCAGCAGGCGCACCTCCATCCCCCCCCACTGCCAGGCGGCCGGGTTGCCCGCCGCCGCCAGGGGCCGCACTCCCCGGTCGCCCAACTCGTTGACCAGCGCCAGACCTGATTCGCTCCACTCGGAGGGGGGGGAAACCCACCAGGCGGTTGCCCCAAAGGTCCGGACCACCTCCAAGAGGTCGGGGGCGTTGGCCGACGTCAGGTTTAGCCCCACGGCGCCGTCCAGGGTGGAAAACTGGCGCACCCGGAGATACCGCGTGAGCGTCCCGGTGCGGACTTCCTCCCGGCCGGGGTAGGATGGCCGGCCCGCAAAAACCGCCAGACGCCGGCCATCCGGAGCCACCACCACGGCGTTCAGACCCGTGGGGCTGTCCAGCACCGTGATTTCGCACCCCGCCGGCGTCGGCCTCCAGGGCAGGACCATCGTCAGGGCCAGCATCCCTGCGGCCAGCCCGGCTCCCGCGAGCGTGAACCGACGGCGCGGCCGATACCCCCACAGCCCCAGGCAGGCGACATAGAGGCCTACCTGGAGCCACGTGGGGGTGGGAAGGGAACATGCCGCGCCGGGAACCTTCGCCCCCTGGGCAATGGCCTGCCACCCCAGCCACAGGGGCCATTCCCCCAGCTGAATGAGTGCCCGGGCCGCGGCGGTCTGCCCCAGGGCCTGGGCCAGCACTGCCAGTTCCCCCAGCGGCAGGGCCGCCATCAACACCAAGGGGATGGCCACCAGGTTGACCAAAATCCCCAAAAAGGAGACGACGTTGAAGAACCAGGCCACCAGCGGCGCGGTGGCCAACGAGGCCGCCAGGGACACGCTCAACGCCTCCCACCCCCTCCGCACGGCGCGTCCCGGCCAGCGCCCCCATCCAGAACCCACCGGCGCCGGATCGGTCCCGAACCGGCCCAGGGCGGGCTTGATATAGAGGATGCCGGCCACTGCCGCGAAAGACAGGGCAAAGGAGGCGGAAAACAGGCGCAGGGGGCTCATGGCCAGGATGACCAGGGCGGCCAGGGCCAGGGCGCTCCAGGTCTCCCGGGGGCGGCCCAAAAACAGCAGGAGGAGATAAGCCAGGACCATGACCTCGGCCCGTTGGGTGGAGGGCGACCCACCCGCCACCCAGGCGTATGCCAGCACCGGCCCGGCGGCCAGCAGCGTGGCCGCCTTGACGGCGTTGAGGCGCAACAGCACCCACGGGAAGAACCTAAGCAGCCAAAAACTCAGGGAATATGCCACCCCGGCCACGGCCCCCAGATGCAGGCCGTTGATCACCAGAAGGTGGCTGGTGCCGGTGCGGCTGAAGGCCTCCCGCATGGGCTGGGTGATTTCGCCCTGGTCCCCCAGGAGCATGGCCAGATACATGGCCCGCGCCTCCGGCAGCAGGTCCCTGAGCAGGGCGCGGACGCCGCCCCGCAGGCGCTCCCGGAGCGGGTACGTCCCGGTGGCCAGCCACACCAGGTCGTCTGTGGAGTTTATGGCGAGAGTGCGGAAAATACCCTCCGCCGCCAGGTGACGGGGCCGGTCGAAGGCCCCGGGGTTGTTGAGACGGCGGGGGGTGTGCAGGGTGCCGCGCACCATCAGGCGGCTCCCCACCGGTCGCGCCTCTTGGCGGGGGGCGCTGACCAACAGCAGCCCCTCCACCGGCTGCCACCCCCGGGGGCTTAGCCAGGCCTCGGCGGCCACGAAAAGCTGGAGCCGTTCCGGCCCCATTTTACTGGGACGGGCCAGCCGCCCGGCCAGGGTCACTTGCCGGTCGCCCGGCAGGTGCACCAGGTGGGCCGGCGGCAGCAGGGGCTCCCGGGCCTGCCAATACATGGCCGTCCCCAGGCCAAAAAAGAAGAGCAGCGGCAGGAGCAGGAGGCGGCGGTTGGTCCACCAACCCGCCGCCAACCCCAGCCACAGTGCCCCCAGCCCAGCGAGCCTCCAGCCCCGGGGCGGCGCCAGCCCCCAGGCAGCGGCCACCAGCCCGGCCATAAGGGCCAGGACCACCGGCACCAGCGGCCGCGCCGGTGCAGGAATGGCCGCACCCCCCGGCGGCCACAAGGTCAGCTCACCGTCTTCTGTCATGTTCCTGTCAGCCAGCTGTCATTGCGATGCGGGCGGGATAAACCGGTCCGGTGGGAAAAGGTTAGGGAGCGCCATCCTTTTCCGCCCCCGCCTGGAGGCCCTGGGGCTCCGGGAATGCCTCGAAGCCGGGCCCTCGAGGTCCCAGGCTTGCGGCAGGCTGGAGACGCAGCTCAACCAGAAGGCACCCCCCGGGGCCTTCCGGGCCCCCTCCAAGACCCTTGCCGTCACCGGCTCCTGATGGTGCCGCCATATTTTGTCATTGACAAGAGCGCCTGCATATCAAAAAATAGGGCTTAATAGGCGTAATATGAAGATACTCGCGATCTTCCTGAGCCTGGTGTTGGGACCTGCCGCCACCTGTGGCGCGGATCCCTCCCCGCCGGTAATCAGCCGGGACGGTTCATTGGTGCTGTCCGGCCCGGAAGACCGGAGCGGCTCGCGCTCCAAGGATCGCCTTTCGGTGCTGTTGAGCCGGGAAGTGGAAGTCTTCATCTTTAAGAATAAAACCCGGATCTGGCCCTATGGCCGGGTGGTGACGCCTTCGGGCGGCTCCCGGGTATGGTCCCCGCAGCCCCATCTGGAGAGCTTGATTCAGAAATATTCCTCCCAATACGGCGTGGACCCCTCCTTGGTGCGGGCCGTCATCCGGCACGAGTCCGGCTTCAACACCCAGGCCGTCTCTCCCAAGGGAGCCATGGGCCTCATGCAGCTCATGCCCGGCACCGCCGACCTCATGGGGGTGAAAAATCCCTTCGATCCCGAGCAGAATATCATGGGCGGGGTGGGATATCTGCGCCACTGTCTGGACCGTTTCGGGCATAACGTGCCGTTGGCGGTGGCGGCCTATAATGCCGGCCCTGAGCGGGTGGCCAAAACTGGGACCGTCCCCGCCATCCCTGAAACCCAATCATTTGTGCACAACGTGGTAGGCACCTACCAGGGCTTGTCTCAGTCCGGCGCCTCGCCGCCAGGTACTCCCCCTGCCAAGGGTGCCCACGTCATCACCCCGGGTCCGGCCCAAAAACGCCTGGCCGCCAAGCCGGTGCTGGTCACCGCCGCCGGTAAATCCCCGGAAGGCGAAAAAACCCGCCGTCCCCGACCCAAGATCATCGAAGTCCGCTTTCCCAAGGGCAAGAAATCGGAAAATTGACGGCCCGTCAGCCTTGCCGGCGCGCCCCCGGGAACGGCTCGGGCCCCTCTCCGTCCGGGGATGCGGACCCGGCGCCCTGAGCCGGCTCTCCACCCCCTCCCCTCCGCTTCAGATAATGATGGCATCCCGGGCCGAGGCGCGCACCCGCACGCCTGCCGCCACCACGCAGCCGCGCAGGCTCACCCCCGGACTGATGACCGCGCCGTCCAGCACAATGGTATCCCCCAAGGTCGCCTCCTCCCCCACCCGCACCCACCGGCCCAGAACGACGCCTTCCTGAAACTTGGCCCCCGCCGCCACCTTCGTCCCCTCGCCCAGGAAGGGATCGTGCAAGGGGCCCAGCAGGCGGGCCAGGCGGGGAGACGCTCCGGCCCGCAGGCGCCGGTGGGCCGCCAGGTAGGCCTCCCGCCGCCCCAGGTCCTGCCAGAAATGCCCGGCCACGGTGACGGCGGCCAGCCGCTCCCCGCCGGCCAGGGCTTGGCGCCACACCGCCACCAAATCCAGGGGGCCTTCCCCCGGCATCCAGGACAACAGCCCGGGCTCCACCACCTGGATGCCGGTATAGGCCAGCGGCGGCCCTGACATTGCGGCCGGCGGGCTGCCCACGCCGGCGACGTTGCCGGCCTGATCCACCCAGACGTTATTGAAGGGGGGGCAGTCATGCAGCACCAGGGTGGCCAGGGCCTCCGGCCGGCGGCGGGCATAGAGTTCCTTAAGGTCGAGGTCCGTGAGGATGTCGGCATTGACCGCCAGAAACGGCCCCTCCCCCAGCAGCCGGGCCAGGTTTCTCAGGCCGCCGCCGGTGCCCAAAAGCTCCACCTCATGGCTCACCTGCACCTGCAGCCCCCAGGGACCTTGGGTCCCCAGGAAGTGGAGCACCTGCTCTCCCAGGTGGTGGGTGTTGACGGCCACCTGGCAACAGTCGGCCTCCGCCAGTTGCGCCAGCACGATGCCCAACAGGGGCCGGTTGAACACCGGCACCAACGCCTTGGGGAGGACATGGGTGAGGGGACGGAGCCGGGTACCCAACCCCGCCGCCAGGATGGCCGCTTTCATAATTACGGGGGTGCGAAACGTTTCCGGGTGAAGGCGCCGGGTCGCGGACCCTGCCTCCCGCTCCCCTAACCCCGACTGATGGCAACCGCCCGGAGCGCAAACCCCAGCGGCTTAAGAGGGGATGGCGGGGCCCCGGAGTCCGGCCCCCACCTCCTCACTTCTTATATCCCAGCCGGCGCAGGAGATCGTGGCGCCAGGCCCGGCCCTCCTCCCCTTCCACACCCTTGGGGGAGAAACCGTCCACCACGCCCAGGATGCCCCGCCCCATTTCGGTTTGGGCCAGGACGACTTCCACCGGGTTGGCGGTGGCGCAAAAAATCCGGCAGACTTCAGGACACGCCTTGATGGCGTTCAACACATTGATGGGAAAGGCGTTTTTCAAGATGAGAATGAAGGTGTGACCCGCGGCCAGGCGCCGGGCGTTTTCGATGGCCGCGGCCACCAGGTCCGGATCGTTGCCCTCGGTGCGAATGAGGCACTCGCCCGAGGCCTCGGAGAAGGCCAGGCCGAATTGCCCCCCCGGCACGCTCCCCACCATGATTTCGTAAAGATCCTCCACCGTCTTAATGAAGTGGCTCTGCCCGAGGATGAGGTTGCAACCTTCGGGTATCAGCAGTTTTTCCAGCGCCAGTTCCATGGGATCCTCCGCATCACCATGCAGCTTCCTCACCTCCCGGCCCCTGCGGCGAAGCCGCGCCGGTTCCCGAGAGGGATGACCGAAATATTTCCGGAGTCCATCGTTTTGTGGTATCATATATAAGTTTAAATCAGGGAATAGTAAAGAATTTGGGGGGCGGTCTGCTACTCCCCACGGAAATTGAGGCATGCCGCTGTTTTTCGTTGTCCTTATCGTTCTCAGCCTGATTGCGGCGCCCTTCCCCGCGCCGGCCGCGGCCCCTCCCCTCAAGATCGGCCTCTACCTCCCCATGACCGGGGCGGCCGCAGCCATGGGCCAGATGGTCTGGGAGGGGGTGCAGACGGCCCACCGGATCAAGCCCGCCATTCTGGGACGGAAGGTGCAGCTGGTGTTGGTGGACACCAAGAGCGACAAGGTGGAGGCCGCCCTGGCGGTGTCCCGCCTCATCGAAAAAGACCAGGTGCAGGCCATTATCGGCGAGGTGATTTCCAGCGACACCCTGGCGGGCGCGCCCATTGCCGAGCGGGCGCAAATCCCCAACATCTCTCCCACGGCCACCAACCCCCTGGTGACCCAGGGGCGCCAGTATGCCTTTCGGGCCTGCTTTGTGGACGACCTCCAGGGCAAGGTTGCGGCCCGCTATGCCTTCGAACACCTCAAGGCCCGGCGGGTGGCGGTGCTCATCGACCAGGCCCAGGACTACTGCGTGGGCCTGGGCACCTTCTTTATGCAGGAATTTAAGAGGCTGGGCGGCGAGATCGTGGCCACCAGCTTCATTCAGAGCGGCGATCAGGACTTCACCGCCCAGCTGTCATCCTTCAAGGCCAGGCAGCCGGACCTGTTGTACGCCCCCAACTACTTCGCCGAGGATGCCCTCCTGGCCCGCCAGATGCACTCCCTGGGCCTGAAGATCCCCATCCTCACCGGCGACGGGGCCCAGGTGCCGGAGCTTTTGAGCATCGGCGGGGCGGCGGTGGAGGGCATGTATTTCACCGCCCACTTTCACCGCCAGGGCATCGCCACCGATTTGGGGAAACAGTTCATCCAGGCCTATGAGGACGCTTATAAAAAGGAGCTGGACGCCTTTGCGGCCTTGGGCGGCGAGTGTTATGTTCTTCTGGCCCAGGCCATGGAGCAGGCCGGGGGCACCGGCGGCCCCCAGGTGGCCCAGGCCCTGGCCCGCATTAAGGACTTTCCCGGCATCACCGGCCAGCTCAGCATGGGCCCGGACCACAACCCGGTGAAGGGCGTGGTGATCATCAAGGTGGAAAACGGCAAATTCGCCTATCAGACGACGATGCACCCTTAATTTTCGCAGTTGTCCCGGAGAAGGACGGCTAAGGGGCCGAAGCCACGGAACAAATGGAAGAAACAGCAAAGAACCCCAAGGAAGAACAGAACATCTGACAACGGAAGTGGATTTCCGTGATTATCCCCGGCCTTACGGGAAATTGCCGGAATGGGCCACAAGCGAGTTTCCCTCACAACGGCATCAGGTGCTGATGAGGCTGATCTCCTGGACCGACACGGCTGGCCTGGAAATCTGAGGTAGTGAACCATGAAACGCCAGCCTACCGCCATCCTCGAGCGGGAAGACGATGGCCATGTGGCTCTCGGTCCCGAGTTTGACCTGGCCGGCCGGGAGATCCTATCAAGAAAATCCGCCCAAACCTGAAGGAAGCCTTGGAATTATTGCTTGAAATGTCATGAGCGTAAGAAAGCCATGACCGGAGTCCTAGGAAGGATCCCAACCTCATTTTTCTGTCATAAAGGTCAGTCATCCTGAAGCAGCTCGACTTTTTCACCATGGAATCACGCGCCGTACCCATCAATATCGAGGATGAAATCCGCAAGTCGTACCTGGAGTACGCCCTGTCCGTCATCATCGGCCGGGCGCTGCCGGACGTGCGCGACGGCCTCAAGCCGGTGCACCGCCGCATCCTCTACGCCATGGGGGAAGTGGGCAACCACTGGAACCGCCCCTACCGCAAGAGCGCCAAGATCGTCGGCGAAGTCATGGGTAACTACCACCCCCACGGCGACGCCGCCATCTACGAGGCTCTGGTGCGCATGGCCCAGGACTTTTCTTTGCGGGCCCCCCTGGTGGACGGCCAGGGGAATTTCGGCAGCATCGACGGCGACGCGCCCGCGGCCATGCGCTACACCGAGGTACGCCTCTCCCGGCTGGCCCACGAGCTTTTGGCCGACCTGGACAAGGACACGGTGGACTTCGTCCCCAACTACGACGGCTCCCTCAAAGAGCCCCTGGTGCTGCCCACCCGTTTACCCAACCTGCTGGTGAACGGCGGCTCGGGGATCGCCGTGGGCATGGCCACCAACATCCCGCCCCACAACCTGGAAGAGGTATGCGAGGCGCTGTTGGCCTACCAGGCCAACCCGGACATCAGCCTGGAGGAGTTGCTGGCCATCATGCCCGGGCCGGACTTCCCCACCGGCGCCTATATCTACGGAGCCGAGGGGATCCTCGAGGCGTATCGCACCGGCCGGGGGCTTTTGCGCCTCCGGGCCAGGGTCTCGGTGGAACGCAAGGGCGGCCGGGAGACCCTGGTCATCCGGGAGCTCCCCTATCAGGTGAACAAGGCCCGGCTCATCGAACGCATCGCCGAGCTGGTGAAGGACAAGAAGATCGAGGGCATCTCCGACATCCGGGACGAATCCGACCGGGAAGGCCTCCGGGTGGTCATTCAACTCCGCAAGGACGAGCCGGCCGAGATTATTTTAAACCAGCTCTACCTGCACACCCCCATGCAGACCACCTTCGGCATCAACTTGGTGGCCATCGTGGGAACCCGCCCGGAGCTCTTGAGCCTCAAGGACCTCCTCCACCATTTTCTGGCGCACCGGCGGGAGGTCATCACCCGGCGCACCCGCTTCGAGCTGAAGCAGGCCGAGGCCCGGGCGCATCTTCTGGCCGGGTTGTTGGTGGCCCTGGACCATCTGGATGAGGTGATCGCCCTCATCCGGGCGGCGGCCAACCCGCCGGAGGCCAAAGACCAGCTCATGATCCGCTACGAGCTCTCGGAGCTCCAGGCCCAGGCCATTCTGGACATGCGCCTCCAGCGCCTCACCGGCCTGGAGCGCCAGAAGATTGTGGACGAAGCCCAGGAGGTGGAGGCGGCCATCGCCCGCTTTCAGGCCATCCTGGCGGACGAAGCCCTGGTCAAAGAGCTCATCGCCCAGGAGCTCAAGGAGCTGAAAGAGAAGTTCGGGGACCCCCGGCGCACCGAAATCGTGCCGGTGGCCCAGGAGTTCAAGGCCGAGGACCTCATCGCCGACGAGGAGATGGTGGTGACCATCAGCCATCGGGGCTACATCAAGCGCACGCCGTTAAATATTTACCGCAGCCAGCGCCGGGGCGGCAAGGGGCGCACCGGCATGGCCACCCGGGAAAACGACTTCGTCAGCCAGCTCTATGTGGCCTCCACCCACAGTTATTTTCTGGTCTTCACTTCCATCGGCCGGGTCTACTGGCTCAAAGTCCACGAAATCCCGGTGGGCTCCCCCAGCGCCCAGGGGAAGGCGGTGGTCAACCTGCTGAACCTGGCCCCGGAGGAAAAGATCGCCACCATCCTCCCCATTCGAGACTTCCGGGAGGGTTTGAGCCTGGTCATGGCCACCCGGCGGGGGGTGGTGAAAAAGACGGAACTCACCTATTTCCAGCGGCCCCGCAAAGGCGGCCTCATCGCCGTCAACCTGGACGAGGGCGACGAACTGGTGGGAGTGGGCCTGGCCGAGCCGGAGCAGGACATCTTCCTGGGAACCCGGATGGGCAAGGTCATCCGCTTCCTCTCCTCCGAGGTGCGGGACATGGGCCGTCTGGCCCGGGGCGTCAAGGGCATGGAGGTGGCCGAGGGGGACGAGGTGGTGGGCATGGAGGTGGTGCAGCCGGAGGGCACCATCCTCACCGTGACCCAGCGGGGCTACGGCAAGCGCACCGCGGCGGACGCCTATCCCCGGCACCACCGGGGCGGCCAGGGCGTCAAGGGCCTGGACATCACCCGAAAGAACGGCCCGGTGCTGGAACTCTTACAGCTCAACACCGAAGACGAAATCATGCTGGTCACTGACCGGGGCAAGATCCTGCGCATGGCTGCCGCGGGCATCCCGGTCATCGGCCGGGTCACCCAGGGCGTCAAGCTCATGGACGCCGACCTGGAAGAGCAGGTGGTGAGCGTGGCCAAGGTGGCGGAAAAAGGCAATGACGGCGAAGGCGGCGACGACGACCTCTGATCCGCCGGTGGCGGTCATCGGCGCGGGCTCCTGGGGCACGGCCTTGGCCCAGCTGCTGGCAGACAAGGGGCTGGCCGTCCGCCTGTGGGTCAGGGAGCCGGAGGTCCTGGAGCAGATCTCCCGGGGGGAAAACACTGCTTTTCTGCCCGGGGTGCGCCTCTCCCTTCGCCTGCGGCCCACCCTGGATCTGGCGGAAGCCCTGAGCGGCGCAGGACTCGCCCTCATGGCCGTGCCCTCCCACGTTTTCCGGGAGACCCTGAGGAAAGCCGCACCGCTTTTAACCCCGGCCACCATTTTGGCAAGCGCCACCAAAGGCCTGGAAATCGACACCCAGCTCACCATGGAAGGGGTGGTCCGGGAAGAGTTGGGAGCGGAGGTTCCGTATGCCGTGCTCTCCGGCCCCAGCTTCGCCCGGGAGGTGGCCGCCCGGCAGCCCACGGCGGTGACCGTGGCCAGTCGCCGACCGGACACGGCCCGCCTCCTGCAACGCCTGTTTTCCACCTCCTATTTCCGGGTGTACACCAGTTACGATGTTACCGGCCTGGAGCTGGGGGGCGCGGTGAAAAACGTCTTTGCCATCGGCGCCGGTCTGCTGGCGGGGGTGGGTCTGGGTGACAACCCCCGGGCGGCCCTCATCACCCGGGGACTGGCGGAGATCACCCGGCTGGGAATGCGGCTGGGGGCCAACCCCATGACGTTGGTGGGTCTGGGGGGGCTGGGGGACCTGATCCTTACCTGCACCAGCCCCCTGAGCCGCAATTATCAGGTGGGCCTGCGTTTGGGGCGGGGGGAATCCCTGGAGGAAATCCTGGCCAGCATGCAGATGGTGGCCGAAGGCGTCAAGACCTCCCGGGCCGTCTATCTGCTGGCCCAACGGCTCGGGGTGGAAATGCCCATCGTGGAAGCCGTCTATCACATCCTTTATTCCGGCTTCTCCCTGAAGGAGGCCATCCGCAGGCTCATGGCCCGGGAACTCAAAGACGAACTGGAAGCCATGGTCGAAACCTGGTAAAACCGGGAAGGGAGCGGAAGGGATAGGGCAGATACCCAGGGTGGCGAAGGGCCGTCACCCTGAGGACGTCCGTAGGAACCGCACCCAGGGAAAAACGGAGGTTCAAGGGTCCATGAGAAGTTGTGAAATCGTCGCCGTCAAGGACGAGCGCCCCATGGTGTTCGAGGAAGTGGACACCTGCATTCCCACCCTGGGAGAGGCCAAGATCGATTCCCCCATCAAGAGCATTCCGCTGTTCACCCGGGAAGGCCGGCTGGTGGAGGAGAGCTTTGTGACGGATGTTGAGCGGGTCCTGGTGTACGATACCCTGCACTACCTGGAGCAACTGGCGCCGGGACAACGGCCTCTGACCTTCGAGGTGGCGGGCCCCCGGGCCAAGATCTATTTCGACCCCTCCAAGACCCGCTGCGCCATCGTTACCTGCGGCGGCCTGTGCCCCGGAATCAACGACGTGATCCGAGCCATCGTGCTGGAGCTCCACCACCTGTACCGCGTGCGTCACATCTACGGCATCCGCTACGGCTTTCAGGGCTTTATTCCCAAATACGGCCACGAAATGCTGGAGCTGACCCCAGAGGTGGTGGCCACCATCCATTCCTTCGGGGGCACCATCCTGTCGTCCTCCCGGGGTCCCCAGGATATAGGGGAAATCGTGGACGCCCTGGACCGCCTGAGCATCCAGATCCTCTTTCTCATCGGCGGCGACGGCACCCTGAGGGCCGCTGACCGCATCGTGGAGGAGGTCGGCCGGCGGGGGTTGAAAATCAGCGTCATCATTATCCCCAAAACCATCGACAACGATATCCCGCTGGTCTCCCGCTCCTTCGGCTTCGATACCGCGGTGGAGATGGCCACCGAGGCGATTCGCGCCGCCCATACCGAAGCCCTGGGTGCGCCCAACGGCATCGGCTTGGTCAAGCTCATGGGGCGCTACTCCGGCTTCGTGGCGGCCAACGCCACCCTGGCCTTGCGGGAGGTCAATTACGTGCTGATCCCGGAGGTGGACTTTGACCTGGAGGGGCCCCAGGGTCTGCTGGCCAGCCTGGAGGAGCGGTTGAAAGCCAGAAACCATGCGGTCATCGTGGTGGCGGAAGGGGCCGGCCAGAAATTCTTCAAACTGGAGGACCTGCCCCGGGACCCCTCGGGAAACGTCAAGCCGGGGGACATCGGGGTCTATCTGGCCGACCGCATCAAGGCGCATTTTGCCGCCAAGCGAATGGAGATCAACCTGAAATATATCGATCCCAGCTATATGATCCGCAGCCTGCCGGCGAATTATAACGACCGGATCTTCTGCGGTTTTCTGGGCCAAAACGCCGTGCACGCCGGCATGGCCGGCAAGACCGCCATGCTGGTCTCCCGCTGGCACGGCCACTACGTCCATGTGCCCATCCGGGCCGCGGTGGGCAAGTCCAAGGACGTGGACCTGGATTCACCCCTCTGGCGCTGCGTGCTGGAATCCACCGGCCAGCCGCCGCTCAAGAACTGTCCGCCGGTGACCTGTGAATGAGAAGCGCCGGTGGTCTGATGCTGCTGAAACAACTCTGCGGCAAGGGGGCGCAGGCCTCTCGGCCTTGCCGGCCGGATCTGACTGGTTCAGCCGATGCCTCCGTGAGGGAGTATGTCCCGTAACCTGAGAGCCGGGGCCAGGATGACCCAGGGGGAGGCCGAACCGGTCTTCGCGTGCCGCCAGTGCGGGGAGTGCTGCCAGGGGGCGGGGGGCATCCTGGTGACGCCGGCGGAAACCCGGGCCTTGGCGGAATACCTTGGCCTCAGCCCCCGGGAGTTCGCCCGCCGCTACCTGGTGGACTCCCCCCTGGGCCCCCAGGTGGCGGAGAAAGACGGCGCCTGCGTCTTCCTCCAGGAGGCGCGCTGCCGGGTGCACCCGGTGAAGCCCCGCATCTGCCGGGAGTGGCCCTTCTTGCCGGCGCTTTTGGCCCACCCCGACGAGTTCGAGGCAGCCAAGGGGGCCTGCCCGGGGCTGGCGCCGGCGTCCCGGCACCAGGACTTCGTCCGGCAGGCTGAAACCCAGGGGTCAGGGGCTTAACGTTTGTGCGGGAAACGGTCTTCCTTTTCAGGGACTGCGCTTCCCGGGAGCGGGCTCTCCCGCTGCTTTGTCCCAAACCCCGGCGGCCTTTGACGTTGGACTGTTGCCATCGGATCCTGAATGACACACTGCCATGGAACAGGCTATGAAGATTCTGGTTATTCTGGCCCATCCCAATCCCGCGAGCTTCAACCACGCCATCGCCGCCCAGGCAGTGGCCACCTTGAAGCAGAACGGCCATGAGGTGTTCTTCCACGACCTCTACGCCGAGGGCTTCGACCCCATTCTGCCGGCCGCGGAAATCCCGGCGGACGGCCCGGTACCGCCTGCCATCCGGGAGCACTGCCGGGAGCTGTCCCAGGTTCAGGGCCTCATCATCGTGCACCCCAACTGGTGGGGCCAGCCGCCGGCCATCCTCAAAGGCTGGGTGGACCGGGTCTTCCGGCCCGGGGTGGCTTACAAGTTTGCCGAGGGCGACGGCGGCGAAGGCGTGCCCCTGGGGCTCCTGAAAGCCCAAACCGCCCTGGTCTTCAACACCTCCAACACGCCGGCCTTGCGGGAAGCGCAGGTCTTTCGGGACCCACTGGAGACTCTCTGGCGCATCTGCATCTTCGCGTTGTGCGGCGTTCAGCTCTTCCAGCGGAAAACCTTTGCCGTGGTGGTTACCAGCACTCCGACCCAGCGCCAGGCCTGGCTTCGGGAGGTGGCGGATTTGGTGGCCGAACACTTTCCGGCCAACGCCGGCTGATTCTGTTTGTTTAGAGGAGATACATGTCTTTATCTTACCGCCATTGCATCCTGGCCCTGGCGCTGTGGGCCGGGCTGTTCATTCACCCGGCCGCCGCAGCCCCAGAAGAGGCTGCCGCCGAAGCTGCCTTCAACCGGGGCATCGCGGCCCTGCAGGAGGGCAACCCCTCCCAGGCCGTGCAGCAGTTCAGCGAGGTCATCCAGCGGCAACCGGAGCTGCCGGAGGCCTACATCAATCGAGGGGTGGCCCAGCGCCGCCTGGGAAAGTTCTCCGACGCCTTGGCCGACTTCAGCAAGGCCATCGATTTAGCGCCGGGAGCTCCCGAGGCCTATTACAACCGGGCCCTGCTCCATTCCCTTATGGACGCGCCGGACAAAGCCCTGGCCGACCTGACCGAAGCCCTGAAGTATGACGAAAAAGACTGGCAGATTTATTACAACCGCGGCAACGCTTACCTGGACCTGAAAAAGCCGGAAGCGGCCCTGAAAGACTATGCCCGGGCCTTGGAGCTCAGGCCCAACGCCCCGGAAGTACTGCACAACCAGGGGCTGGCCCATTTTTTGGCCAATCAGCCCGAGGCGGCCCTGAAGGACTTTGACCGCACCCTGGCCCTCAATCCCCATTTCGCCCGGGCCTACTTCAACAAGGCCCAGGCCCTGGAAAGACTGGGCCGCCTGGACGACGCCCGGCGGGCCTACCGCCAGTTCCTTAAGAGCGCCGACCCGGAAAAGGACCGGGGCCTCATGGAAAAAACCCTGGCCATCCTGAGGGAGTCGGAAGCAAAATGAGGGATCGTTGAGGGGCGGGCCGCCAACCCCCGGCTCCCGCTCCCGGACCACCGTCATGATCCAGAAGCCATGGCATTCTACATTACCACACCCATTTATTATGTGAACGCCGAGCCCCATGTGGGGCACGCCTATACCACGGTGGTAGCCGACGCCCTGGCCCGCTTCCATCGCCTGGCGGGCGAAGCGGTGCGGTTCCAGACCGGCACCGACGAGCACGGCGACAAGGTGCAGGAGGCCGCGGCCAAGGCCGGGCTGCCGGTCAAGGAGTTCGCCGACCGCATCAGCGGCAGCTTCCGGATGAGCTGGGACGCCATGGGCATCAGTTACGACCGCTTCATCCGCACCACCGAGCCCGGCCACCGCCGAGTGGTCCAGGCCGTCCTGGACCAGCTCCACCGGTCCGGCGATATCTACTTCGGCGACTACGGCGGACTCTATTGCTTCGGCTGCGAACGCTTTTACCTGGAGCGGGAGCTCATTGACGGCAAATGTCCCGACCACCAGGTGGAGCCCAGCTTTATCAAGGAAGAAAACTACTTTTTCCGGATGAGCCGCTACCAGGACTGGCTTCTGTCCCATATCAAAACCCACCCGGACTGGATCCGGCCGGAACGCTACCGCAACGAGGTCCTGGGGTTCTTGCGGGAGCCCCTGGAGGATCTGTGCATCTCCCGGCCCGCCAAGCGTCTCTCCTGGGGCATCCCTTTGCCCTTCGACGAGCGCTTTGTGGCCTACGTCTGGTTCGACGCCCTGCTCAACTATCTTACCGGCCTCAACTATCCCGAGGATGAGGCCTACCGCACCTTCTGGCCTGCGGCCCAGCACCTCATCGCCAAGGATATCCTGAAGCCCCACGCCATTTACTGGCCCACCATGCTCAAGGCCGCCGGGGTGGAACCCTTTCAGCACCTGAATGTGCACGGCTACTGGCAGATGGCGGCCGGGAAGATGTCCAAGAGTCTGGGCAACGTGGTGGAACCCCTGACCCTCATCGAGAGGTATGGTCTCGACCAGGTGCGGTACTTTTTCCTCCGGGAGATGGTCTTTGGTCTGGACGCCACCTTCAGCGAGGACCTGCTCAGAAGCCGCATCAATGCCGATCTGGCCAATGATCTGGGAAACCTGTTGGCCCGCAGCCTGGGGATGGCCTTCAAATACCGCCAAGGCATCGTGCCGGCCCCCGGGGTCCCCGAGGCCGTGGACCAGGAGGTGGTGAAGGCCGCCCGGGAGATGTCCCGGGATTTCCTGCACCTTTTTCCCAGCCTGGAGTTCCCCAGGGCGCTGGCGAGGGTGTGGGAGTTCATCAGTCACCTGAACCACTACATCGTGGCCACGGCACCCTGGGAGTTGGCCAAGGACGCCAAGGCCACATCCCGCCTGGACACGGTGCTCTACCACCTGCTGGAGGGCCTGCGCTGGCTGGCGGTGCTGCTGCACCCGGTGATGCCGGGCAGCTCTTTAAAGATGAGCGAGCAGTTGGGCTTGGGGCCGGGGCTGTTCGAGCCACCCCTGCCCCGCCTGCTCACCTGGGGACGCCTGACCCCCGGCGGCTCCCTGAAAAAAGGCAAACCTCTCTTCCCCCGCATCGAGGAAGAGAGCTGACGATGGGGGGAGGGGCCGGGTGCGCCCTGGATCCGTCCCTAAAACGGCCCCGGCCATGGATTCACATGAGTATGGAATTTCCCCGGCTATGGCGCTGGCTGGCCGCAAGTCTTGCCTGTCTGCTGCCGGCCTGCGGGGGGCCGCCCCGGCCGCTGCCGCCCGCCGCCCCCCCGCCGGCCGTCTGGCGCACCCCCCAGGAAGTTTCTCTGGAACAGGCGGTGCAGACTTTTTATGGCGCCCCCTACAAGCCCGGCGGCACCGACCCCAGCGGGGTTGACTGCTCCGGACTGGTGCAGGGGGCCTTTCGACAGGCCGACATCGCCCTGCCCCGCACGGTGGCCCAGCAGTTCACCGCCGGCCGCCCGGTGGAGTTGGGCGCGCTCCGCTTCGGAGACGTGCTCTTCTTCAACCGCTACTGCCAGGTAAAGAAGAGCGAATGGTTCACGGCCGGCATCCTCAATCCCGGCCAGTTGGCGGAAGTTTGCCATAACGGTATCTATTTGGGGGACGGACGGTTTATCCACGCGTCGCCCCGGGGAGTCTTTATCAGCCGCCTGGACGCCGAGGTCTGGCGCACTTCCTTTGTGGGAGCCAGGCGCTACCTGGCTCCGGGGCCATAGCAGCAAGGCGGGAGGACAAGCTATGCGTGTGTGCATTACGCCCAGTCGCCGGCAGCGGTGGGGGGCGCCGGCGGTCATCCTGGTGGGTTTGACCCTGGGGGGATTCGCCTGTGAAACCGGGGTCCGCACCCCCATCGGCGATATCTACTGGACGCAGTTCCAACAGCAGCGCCAGGCGGCCCGGGAAGAAGCGGTGGCCCGCTACAACTATTGTCCCGAGGGCGGGTGCGTCATCCGCCTGGAGAGTGTTGAAGTGCAGCCGGCGCTCCCGGCGCGCGGCGAGCCCCTCCAGGTTACCATCGCCTATACCCTGCTTACTGCCCAGGATACGCCCATCCCGGTAACGATCTCACGGGAACTGGCATTGGGGGGCAAATCCCTGGGCCGGGTCAAGGACACGATTACCACCCAGGGGAACGGCACCTGGAGTCAGCGGGTGGATTTCTCCCTGCCGGCGGGCGCCCCTCCAGGGCTCTATACCATGGTAACCCGGATCAACTCCCCTTACGGGAGCGACAGCAAAAGCATCCAGTTCACGGTCAGGTGAAGGCCGGTTCCCTCAGGGGCGGCGCATGGGTGAGGCGGCGGCAAAAACCCTCCCCCTGGTCTGGAAGCCCGGCTATAATCAAGCGTATGGCAACACCTGAGAACAAGGCGGGGGCGGCGCGCCCCCTGGTCGGTTTCCTTCACCCCTGCCATGTCTAAACCGGCCCCTCAGCCCCCGCAGGTCAACTATCTGCGCCTGTCCATCACCGACCGCTGCAACCTCCGGTGTTTTTATTGCCTGCCGGGCAAGGGGTTTGAAAAACTCCCCGCCGGCGAGATCCTGCGGTATGAGGAGTTCCTGCGGCTGGCCCGGGTGGCCGCCGGTCTGGGCCTTAAGAAAATCCGGGTCACCGGCGGCGAGCCGCTCATCCGGCTGGGCGCAGTGGACTTTCTGGCCCGCCTGACCCAGGTTCCCGGCGTCCAGGAGGTCTGCCTCACCACCAACGGGGTGCGGCTGGCGGAGCTGGCCGGGGACCTTTACGCCGCCGGAGTGCGCCATCTCAACCTGAGTCTGGACACCCTCGATGCGGCCCGCTATGAGGAAATCACCGGCGGGGACCATTTCGCCCGGGTCATGGCCGGCTTGGACCGGGCCTTGGCCCTGGGCTTTCATCCGGTGAAGATCAACTGCGTCGTGCTCCGAGGCCTGAACGACGGGGAGGTGCTGCAATTTGCCCTTCTGGCCAAAGAAGCCCCGGTGCAGGTTCGATTCATCGAATTCATGCCCATTGTCAATCAGGAGCGCTGGGAGGCTCACTTTCTCCCCATGGCGGAGGTGAAGGCGCGGCTGGCGGCATTGGGACCCATGACCGCCGTGCCCGCCCGACTCACGGCCGGCCCGGCCGAGATTTGGCGGCCCGCCGGTTTTCGCGGGGAGCTGGGGTTCATCAGTCCGGTGAGTTCCCACCACTGTCCCACCTGCAACCGCCTGCGCCTCACCGCGGCAGGCAGGCTGCGCCCCTGCCTGTTTTCCTCGCAGGAAATTGATATCAAGGGGCCGTTGCGGGCCGGCGCCTCCGACGACCAATTGGCCGCCGTCTTTCGGGAGGCGGTGCGGCGCAAAGACCGCCGGCCCCGGGGCTGCCTGCCCACCGACCCCGGAGCCGCCCGCCCCATGGCGAGCATCGGCGGCTGAGGCCGCCGTCTGTTTCTCCCTTGCTCTCAATTTGACAGGCAGGTGCCGTTCACCGGGGGCGGGCTTTCTCATTTTGCCAGGGATGCCGGTGAGGCAGGCGGCTCCCCAGGGACAATGGCCGCGCCCGGCCTGCACTTCCAGGGTGAGTTGACGGGCCTCCAACCGCGCCCGGCCGCTGGCATGCGTACTGCACAAGCTGGTTCAAACCGATTTTTTCCGGCAACGTTCACCAGCGGCTTGGGGCCGCCGGGAAACTTGGTATAATGCAGGCGGCAATCGCCGCTTCAAGGAGTCAGATGCATGAAACTGAGCATCGTCATGCCGGTTTACAACGAGGAGAACACCCTGGAAGAGATCTTTCGCCGGGTGCAGGCCACGCCTTATCAAAAGGAAATCATCGCGGTGGATGACTGCTCCCGGGACCGCTCCCGAGAGATCCTCAGGCAACTGGCCGAAGAATACGACAACGTGCGCCTCTTTTTTCACGAAAAAAACCAGGGCAAAGGCGCCGCCCTGCGCACCGGCTTCGCTCAGGTTACCGGGGATGTGGTCATTATTCAGGACGCCGACCTGGAATATGATCCCGTGGATTACCCGGCCCTCCTGGACCCCATTGAACGCGACTTGGCCGACGTGGTCTACGGCAGCCGCCTCATCGGGGCCCAACCCCACCGGGTGCTTTTTTTCTGGCATTACATGGGCAACAAGGCGGTGACCACCCTGTCCAACATGTTTACCAACCTCAACCTCACGGACATGGAGGTGGGCTATAAGGTCTTTAAGTCCTGGGTGCTGAAGGATATCCAGATAAAGTCCGAACGCTTCGGGGTGGAACCCGAGCTCACCGCCAAAATCGCCAAGAAGCGGGTGCGCATCTACGAGGTGCCCATCAGCTACCACGGCCGCGATTACTCCCAAGGCAAAAAGATCACCTGGCGGGACGGCATCGCCGCCATCTTCCATATCATCCGCTTCCGTTTCTGGGATTGACGTTGGGGAAAGCAGGGGGAGGAGTCCTCGGCCTTCTCCGCATCCCCCACCCCACCTCTTTCCCGACCCCTGATCGGGGGGAGAGGTTGAGGGGAGGGCATGGAAAACCCGGCTCCCCCGGCCCTCCCCCCGGGCAACTGACAAGCGGTGCAGGCATCCTCTGGAAAAATGTGGCTGGTGCGAATGTTCCTGGTGGCCTGGGCGGCCCAGACGGCCTGGCTGGGGTGGCACTTCGGGCCCGAGGCCGCCGATGTGGCCCGGCGGCTGGCCGCCGGTCGGGTGGGGGAAGCCGTCCGCCTGGAGGACCCCTTTTACCGCTGGGTCCTGGAGTTGGCGCAGGTTATCCCCCCGGGGGCCTCGTATGTCTTTCTGGACCGGTATGAAGCCGGCAAGGAGATCGAGGCCCGGTATCACCTCTATCCCCGGCGCCACGTCCTGGGGCTCCCCCACCTGCCGCCCAGCTATCTGTTTTATGACCTGAGGCGCCACCAGGCCGGCTTCCTCGTGGTTCATGCCGCCGGGGAACCCCTCTCCCCGGAGGTTCGGGCTGCGGTGGGCGCCCCCGCCTTTGCGCCCCTGGACCTGCCGGGGCCGGGCCGGGTCTTCCGGGTGGCGGCGGACCGCCTGGCCGGGGACTTCTATGACTGAGGCGCTGGGCCAGGTTGTCCGCCTCCTGCTGGGTCTGGGTTTCCTGCACGTGGTGGGATATGCCGGCTTTCGCCTGGCCTGCCCGCAGCCCGGCGCTTTTTCCCGCCCGGAGCGGTTTTCCCTGAGCTTCGGCCTGGGAGCCCTGGGCGTGAGCCTCTGGATGCTGGGACTGAGCGCCCTGGCCCTCCCCTTCCACCCGTCCTTGCTGCTGCTGCCGTTGGGATTGGCGGCAGGCGCAGTCTTCTTGACCATGCGGCGCCCCCCGGCAGGCCCATCCCCGACCCCAGCCCCCGAGCCGGCCTCCCCTGATTGGACGGGGTTCGAGAAGCTCTGCCTGGGACTGCTGGCGGCGCTCTTCATCTTTGCCTTCTTGCGGGCTTCGCTCTTCCCCCTCTGGGCCTGGGACGCCATCGCCACCTGGGGCTTCAAGGCCAAGGTCTTCCATCTCCGGCAGGGGGTGGATTTCACCGGCTTCAGCGCCCACAACTACTACCCCAACCTGGTGCCCCTGCTCCTCACCTTTCTTTACGGCTGTCTGGGGCGGGTCAACGACCACCTGGTGCAGGCCCTGTTCCCGTATTGGGGCGCCATGCTGCTCATCCTCCTGGCGGCCTTCCTGCGGCGCCTGGGGCTGAGCCGCCCCCAGGCCCTGGGGGTGACCGCGTTTTTTGCCTCGAGCGGGGTCACCTTCATCACGCATCTTTATATCGCCTACGCCGACCTGGCCCTGACCTATTATGCCCTGGCCGGGTCCGGCCTCACCTACCTCTGGCTCCGGGATCAGGCCCCGCCGGGGTCGCTGCCTGTGGCGGCGCTCATGGGTGCCGGCCTTGCCTGGACCAAATTTGAAGGCCCACCCCTGGCCGCCACCATTGTTCTGGCCGCGCTCCTCACCCTGCTGTGGCTGCGCCCGCCCCGCCTCTGGCGCCGTCTGGCCGCGCTGGGCTGGCTGGTGGGAGGCATCCTGCTGGGGGTCCTGCCCTGGCGGCTGTTCATGCAAGCCCGCCAGATCGAGGTGGGCAGCGACCATATCCTGAGCTTTTTCCCCCATCAGCTTCTTCAGGCCCTGCCGCCTTTCTTCAAGATGCTGGCCTCGCCCTGGGGATTCGGGTTCCTCTGGTGGGCCGCCTTGACTGCGGTCATCCTCACCGGCAGGCGCCTTTTTGCCACCCCCCGCCTGTTTTTGGCCCTGTTGTTGGCCGGCAACCTGCTGGCCGTCCTCCTGGGCTACGCCCTGCCTCCCACTTCGGCCGAAGAATTCCCCTTCTACGTCCGGGCCACTCTGGACCGTCTGCTGCTGCACATTGCCCCACTGGCCGCCCTGCTGGTGGGGGAGGCCGTGATGGACGTGGGGGGAGGAGGCCGGTGGGCCCCGGCCCCCTCCTCCGTATCCCCTCCCTCCACCCCAGAAAAAACGGGCAGGGAAGGCGAGCCGTTGGCCCGCCTTCCCTGCCCCATCTGCGGACTGGGAGGGGGTGCAGAAAGAGGGCAGGGACCTCAGATCCCTGCCCTCCCCCGTCATCAACCTATCCCAGTTTACACACCCCGGCCGCGCATTTCTTGGCGGTGATGTGGTCTTCGAACTCTTGGCGGAAGTTTTTCAGCACACTTAAGTAGGGCGCCGGCGCGGTCTGTCCCAGGGGACAGAAGGAGGCGTCCATCATCACCGCAGCCAGGCGTTCCAGGAAGGCCAGGTCCCCCTGAGTGCCCTCTCCCCGGCAGATGCGGTTGACGGTCTTCAGGATCTGGGGCGTGCCCTCCCGGCAGGGGGTACATTGGCCGCAGGACTCGTGGGCGAAGAACTTGGCCACGGCGCGTACGAAATCCACTACGCAGACGCTTTGATCCATGACCAGCATGGTGCCGGAGCCCAAGGCACCGCCCGCCTTGGCCATGGCGCCGAACTCCAGGGGCACGTCCAAGGCGTCTTTGGTCACTACGCCGGCGGAGGCCCCGCCGGTCTGGCAGAACTTAAAGGTGCTGCCGGCCCGCATACCCCCACCGTAAGTGTCGATGAGCTCCCGGAGGGTGATCCCCGCGGGCACCTCCACGATCTGGGGCGTGTTCACGTGGCCGATGACCTGGTAGATCTTGGTGCCGGTGGTGTCAGCGGTCCCCAGGCCCTTGTACCAGGCGCCGCCCTTGTCGATGATGGCCGGCACGCTGGCCAGGGTTTCCACGTTGTTGACGATGGTGGGCTTGCTCCACAGGCCCGCCACTCCCGGGAAGGGCGGCTTCATGCGGGGGTAGCCCCGTTTGCCTTCGATGGACTCGATGAGCGCGGTCTCCTCGCCGCAGATGTAGCAGCCGAAGCCGGAGCGCACCTCGATGTCAAAGGAAAATTCGGTGCCGAAGAGCTTGTTCCCCAAAAAGCCCCGGGCCCGGGCCTGTTCAATGGCCTTGTTGAGGCGGTACTTGGAGAGATAGTACTCGCCCCGCACGTAGATGTATCCCTGGGAGGCCCCCACCGCGAAGCCGGCGATGGCCATGCCCTCCAGCACTTTCTGGGGGTCGCCCTCCATGATATACCGGTCCTTGATGGTGCCGGGCTCGCCTTCGTCGGCGTTGCAGATGATGTATTTGGGGGTCACGGTCAGGGGCCGGGTGAAGGACCACTTGAGCCCGGCGGGGAAGCCGGCGCCGCCACGCCCCCGGATACCGGCAGTCTTCACTTCTTCCACCACCTGTTCCGGGGTCATGGTGGTAACCGCTTTTTTGAGGGCCTGCCAGCCGCCGGCGGCCAGGTAGTCGTCGATCTTTTCCGGGTCGATTTTCCCCACGTTCTTAAGCAGGATGAGCTCGCCCGAGGCCTGCTTGTAGGTGGTGAAGTCGTTGGTGGTGCACTTTAAGGTGGTGAAGTCCGGCGCCTTGCCGGCCCGGTAGTCGGCCACGATCTGCCTGAACTTCTCCCGGGTGAGGTGGCCGTGCACCACCTCGTTGATCTGCATGGCCGGGGCCACCTCGCAGACTCCCAGGCAGGCGGAGAGCTCCAGGGTGAACAAGCCGTCCGGGGTGGTTTGCCCCAGGCCCACCCCCAACTCCTCCTGGGCAATCTCCAGGAGGTTTTCGGAGCCGCATACGTGACAGGGGGGCGACTCGCACATGCGGACGACATACCTGCCCTTGGGGCGCCAGGTGTACATGGAGTAAAAGCTCATGACCCCGAAGATGTCGCTTCCAGGAACATTGAGCCCCAAGGCCAGCCGGTCCTGGACTTCCGGGGGCAGATAGCCCACCGCTTCCTGGACTTCCTGGAGGGCGGGCATGAGATTTCCGGGCTGACCCCGGTATTTGGCGATGATGGCGTCGATCTTCTCCCACTGGGCCGGGCTGAGTTGGGCCGGAGCGTGTGCCGCGCAGCTGCAATGTGTCATCGTCGTGGCCTCCCTTTACGCTTTTTCGACCTGCACGGCGCAGACCTTGTATTCCGGGATCTTGCACACCGGGTCCAGGGCGGCGTTGGTGAGTTTGTTGGCCGCGGCCTCGGCGAAATGGAAGGGCAGGAATACCGTGCCGGGCACCGCCTTGCCGGAAACCTGGGCCCGAGCCGTGATCTCGCCCCGGCGGGAGCGCACCCTCACCCGGTCGCCCTCGGCGATGCCATATTTGGCGGCGTCCGCCGCGGCCATCTCCACCCGGCATTCCGGGGCTTTTTCCGCCAGCCCCGGAGCCCGGCGACTCATGGTGCCGGTATGGTACTGATAGAGGAGCCGGCCGGTGGTCAGATACAACGGATAGTCGGCATCCGGCATCTCCGCCGGATCTTTGTGCTCGATGGCAAAAAAGGCCCCCAGGCCCCGGGCGAAGCGGTCCTTGTGCAGAAACACCGTGCCGGGGTGGTCCTCCGTGGGGCACGGCCACTGGATGCCCCCGGCTTCCAGGCGCCGGTAGGTAATGCCGGCGTAAGCAGGGGTGACCGTGCGGATTTCCTCGAAAATCTCCTCGGGGCCGGTGTAGTTCATGGGATAGCCCAGCCGGTTGCTGAGCTCGCAGATGATCTGCCAGTCGGGCTTGCAGCCGGGAAGCGGCGGAATGCACTGGCGCACCCGGGCCACCCGCCGCTCGGTATTGGCAAAGGTGCCGTCTTTTTCCGCAAAGGAGGCGGCGGGCAGCACCACGTCGGCCAGTTTGCCGGTCTCGGTAAGGAAGATATCCTGGACCACCAATAGATCCAGCTTCTGCATGGCCTTGATGGCATGCTCCGAATCGGGGTCCGACAGGGCCGGGTTTTCCCCCATGATGTAAAGGGCCTTTATCTCGCCGGCGGCGATGGCCGGGAGCATGTCGGTCATGGTCTTCCCCACCCAGGCGGGGAGGTTGTTCACGCCCCAGGCGGCCTCCATTTTCTTGCGGGCCGCTTCGTCGGTCACCGGCTGGTAGCCGGAAAAGACGTTGGGCAGGCCCCCCATGTCGCAGGCGCCCTGGACGTTGTTCTGCCCCCGCAAGGGGTTGACGCCGCCCCCCCAGACGCCCACGTTGCCGCAGAGCATGGCGAGATTCGCCAGGGATTTGACGTTGTCGGTGCCCACGGTGTGCTGGGTGATGCCCATGCAATAGACGATGGAGGCCACTTTGGCCCGGGCATAGAGGCGGGCCGCGGCCGTGATATCCGCCGCCGGGATGCCGGTGATCTGCTCCGCCCGTTCCGGGGTATAGTTCGCCACCGTTTCCTTGAGCGCCTCAAAGTTTTCCGTGCGTTCGGACACGTAGGCGGCATCATAGAGGTTTTCGGCGATGATGACGTGCATCATGGCGTTGAGCAGGGCGATATCGGTGCCCGGGGTCTGCCGGAGGTAGAGTTTGGCGAACTTCACCAGGTCCTGACGCCTCGGGTCCACCACGATGAGGTCGGCGTTTTTGAAGCGCACCGCCCGCTTGATGCGGGCTGCGATGACGGGATGGTTTTCGTTGGTATTGGAGCCGATGACCAGGATGCAGTCGGCGTCCTCCAACTCGGCGATGGAGTTGGTCATGGCGCCGGAACCGAAAGACGCGGCCAGACCGGCCACGGTGGCGCTGTGTCAGAGACGGGCGCAGTGATCCACGTGGTTGGTGCCTAACGCCGCCCGCATGAGTTTCTGCATGAGGTAGTTTTCCTCATTGGTCACTCGAGCGGAGCACCAGCCGCCGATCTTTTCGGGACCGTGCTTTTCCCTGATCTCTTTCAGTTTGTCGGCCACAGAGTTAAGAGCTTCGTCCCAGCTCGCCGGCACCAGCTCCCCGTTTTTCCGGATGAGGGGCGTGGTGAGGCGGTCGGGATGTTGCACGAAGCCCCAGCCGAAGCGGCCCTTGACGCACAGGCGGCCGTCGTTGGGCGCGGCGTCGGCGCCCATGACCTTGACGATTCTGCCGTCTTTGACGTGCACCTCCAACTGGCAGCCCACCCCGCAGTAAGGGCAGGTGGTCTTGACCTTGGTGCGCTCCCAGGGGCGGCCCCGGCCGATGGCGTTCTTGTCCAAAAGGGCCCCCACCGGGCAGGATTGCACGCACTCCCCGCAGAAGACGCAGTCCGAGTCGATGTAGGGGTAATCCGCCTTGGCCACGATCTTGTTGTGGGAGCCCCGGTAGCCGATGGCGATGGCGTCGTTCACCTGGCGCTCGGTGCAACCCCGGACACAGCGGCCGCACATGATGCACTTGGAGAAGTCCCGGACGATCATGGTGTTGTTGTCTTCAAAATAATACGTGGTATCCGGGGGGTTGGCGAAGGGTGGCGTGGGCACCTGGTAGCGGTAGGCCAGGGCCTGGAGCTCACACTCGCCGTTGGCCTCGCAGATCAGGCAGTTGTGATTGCCGCTGGCCAGGGCCAGCTCCAGCACCATCCGTCGGGCTTCGGCCACCTTGGGGGTCTCGGTCTTGACCACCTGGTTGGCCGCCGCCGGGGTGGCGCAGGCAGGCAGCAGGGTCCGGGCTCCTTCCACTTCCACCACGCACATGCGGCAGGAGCCGGTGGGCAGGGTGTCTTTCATCCAGCACAGGGTGGGGATGAACACCCCGGCTTGGCGCGCCACCTCCAGGATGGTCTGGCCGGGCTTTATGGCCACGGTCATCCCGTCGAGGGTCAAAGTCGGTTCGGCCATGCGCTGTTTTCCTCCGTAGTTCTGGCGCTTGCCTGGTCAAGAGCAAAGCATGTACATGTTAGCACAATGTCTAGAAATACTACAAAATAAAATGCAGCAGCGGGGAATTGGGGGGAATTTCCGCCACCGGCCGGGAAGCGAAGACTGCCGCCTGGTTTGCGAGGATGTGAAGGTGTTGAACGGAGGGCTGGAGGAGCCTGGCTCCCCCCGACAGGGGATGGGGGTAAGGGTCTGCAACCTTTGGCCCCCTCCCCCCGTGACGGGGCCAACCTTCTTAAGATAACCTGGCCGTGCACCCTCCTTCGCCTCCGCCACAAGCCAGGGTGGCAACCGGGGGGTGAAGGATTAGGGTCCGCCACGACACAGCCGGCCCGGCTTACCGCTGCTTCCTCCCGGACCTGACGGGGTTCACCGGCGTCTGTTGCGTGGGGTCCAATCCGCCCTTCCGGGCCTCCACCCTGGCGGCGCTGCGAGACTCTGGGAGGGGGTTCAACCCCGCATAAGCGGCTTTCGGGCTACAGGGCACCGCTAGCTCCCCGTCTAGCACGACCAGGATACTTAGGCTGAATCGACCAATTCGCTTAATTCTTTACCGACTTTGAAAAAGGGCAGCTTCTTGCCTCCCACCTCGATGACATCCCCGGTCTTGGGATTCCGCCCTTTATAGCCGTTGTAAAATTTGACCTTGAAGCTGCCGAAGCCGCGGATTTCGATGCGCTCATTTCTCACCAGGGCCTCCGCCATGTTCTCGAACATGGCGTTGACCACCAGTTCCGCTTTCTTCAGGGTGAGGTTTTCAGCCTTGGCCAAGGCCTCAATGAGCTGAGACTTGTTCATCCAGCACCACTCCTCGGAGGGATTTGCGGAGGCCCGCATGGAGCCGGGGCAGGCCGCCAGGGCTAATTATTCCAAATATTAAATAAAATCGGTTTGCGGGTAAAGAAAAAAATTGCGGCCCCGAGGCGGACCCTTTACAGCCGATTTCCCGGATGGTAGGCTGGCCACTGGCCCTGAAAGGCCGCTTCCACCGAGGAGCACCGTGGTGAATCCGGATACGGCCTTGGCGGGAGACTTTTTCCGCCGGCTGGTGACCCACAATTCCGCCGCCCTGGCAGGGTTTGCCGCCTGGGTCTTCCATCCCGGGATGCTCTTCGGCGCCTCCAGGGAGTGGTGGGGTGAGGGCAGGCGCCGGGCAACCCCCCATGAAGGGCTGGACCTGGTTTGCTTTCAGGATGACGCCCTCCGCCTCCACCTGGTCCCGGAAACGCTGGCCGTCCCCGCTCCCCTGGCCGGGGAAGTGGCCCGGCTGGTCCCTGACTTCCTGGGAACTTCTATTTTTCTCCGCCACCCCGTTTTCCGGGAAGGCTGTCAACTCTACACCGCCTTGGGACACACCCGTCCCCTGGCGACGCTCACCCTGGGCGCCAAGGTGGCAGCGGGCGACTGCCTGGCCACCCTGGCCGGCACCCGCCGCCGACCCACCCGGGTGCCCGCCCACCTCCACCTCACCTTTGCCTGGCTGCCGGCGTCGGCCTCCCCGGAGGCCCTCAACTGGCGCACCCTGGGTCACGACCCGGCCGTCCGTCTGGTGGATCCCCTCACCCTCCTCCCCCTCCCCTTCCGGCTAAGCGAAAGCCGCGCCTTGCTCAGGCTTCTCCGGGAACTCCCCGCCTAACACCCCCCGACGCTCGCCCCGCCCGCCTGCGGGCCTCGACCTTGCGGTTTCCGGGTCTTTCCAGACCGGGGCCACGCCAAAAACTGCGGGCCGGTCCCGGTCTCCCCGGGCCGGATGGCAGGCTCCCCGGCGGAGACAGACAACCGGCCCGGACCGAGCCGGACAATTAAGCCATAAAAAAATGTGGGATCATGATACAAACCGTCGGGGGCTTTTTTAAATATATAACGATATCAATATGTTAACCAATGCCAGAATTTTTCCGGCAAGGCTTCGAGGCGAGGGAAAATCCAACAATTTTAATAGCTAATAATATCAGCCAGTTAAATGACCACAGGGGATTGCTGGTGGATAATCCAACATCCGGTGTCGGAAAAAGCATCCATGGTACCTTATTAATCTAATTATATCAATTAGTTATAAGGATGGCACGGCCCTTGCTTTTAATCAAGAGCAAGCGGGAATCCAAAGCAGGTTTCTTTCACTGCTCGAACAAGGAGACCAGACCATGTCCCGGCAAGATAATCAGGAACACCGTGGCCAGGAACGGCCCCAAATGACCGAAGTCTTCGGGTTTCAAGTGCCCACCAGCGGATATTACCTGCACCGGGGACATGCCTGGGCCGTTATTGAGGCAGACGGCCACGTGCGGGTGGGGCTGGACGATTTCTCTCAGAAAGTCCTGGGGCCCGCCGATGCGGTCAAGCTGCCCGAAATCGGCAAAGCCTATTATCAGGACCACATCTGTCTGACCCAGGTGCGCCAGGGCCACAAGGCCCCCTTTCTGGCCCCGGTGGACGGCACGGTGGAGGCGGTCAACCAGTCTATTTTGAAACGCCCCGCCCTGATCCATGAAGACCCCTACAAAGAAGGCTGGCTCTTCACGGTTCGGCCCACCAACCTGAAGCGTAATCTGGAAAACCTGCTCTATGGCGAAGCCAGTGTGGCCTGGATCGACGAGGAATCCCACCGCCTGCTGCATCTCATGGAAACCAAGGTGGGGGTTACCCTGCCCAGCGGCGGTGCCTTCGTGGATGACATCTACGGCCACTACCCCTCCTTGGGGTGGCGTCCCCTGGTCCAGGACCTGTTTTTACCCATCCTGACCAGGACCTGGAGAAAACGGCCGTCGGCGCTGGAGGCCAGGGATATCGAGGAACTGCGCCGGGAGGTCTTTCGGGTCTTGAGCCGGGCGTCGGAAGATCGGGATTTTCGGATCGCCCTGATGGACCTCCGGACCGAGGTCCTGGACGCCTACCGGCTGCCCCCCGAAGCCAAGACCGCCATCCTGGCGGGTGATTTGACCTGGCTGAACGAGCATATCGGCGATCTTACCCAGAAACAGCTGATGTTCATCCTGTCCTGCCTGCTTCCGGGCAATGCCTTCTTTCGGGGCAAGGCGGCCAGGGCCAGCTGACTGCCGGTGGGAACAAGCGGACCCTGCCGGGTGGTCCCGATCGGGCCGGCAACCTCTCCTGACCCGGCCGGGCCCCGGATGACCAGGGAAAAACCTCGGGCTGCGCTGGGACGGCCCCAAAACCCCACGCAACGGTGAGCGACTATGACAAAATCATTCCTCTACACCGTCTTCATCGCCATGGCAATGCTGGCGGGAACGGTGGCGTTATTCTTCATCTTCGCCATGGGGGGCAGGATCAACCCATAGGCTTGAACCAACCGGGCGGGGATGCCATCATGAAACCATGGACAGGGCTGGGCTCGAAGGCCGGCGGTGCCTTCCCGGGCAGGCCCTTCCCTGGCGGGCCCCCGGAAAATTCTCGGATTTTGAAACCTCGGTGCTCCAAACCCTGAACCAGGGAGGATTGCATGAATTCCAGCGGCTCTCCATCTGAAAGACACGGGGCGGTGTTGGTGGTAGGCGGCGGCATCGCCGGGATCCAGGCAGCTCTGGACTTGGCCGATGCCGGGTTTTTCGTTCATCTGGCGGAGCAGAGCGCCGGCATCGGCGGCGCCATGGCCCAGTTGGACAAAACCTTCCCCACCAACGACTGCGCCATGTGAATTATTTCGCCCAAGCTGGTCGAGTGCGGTCGGCACTTGAACATTGAGCTGTTGACGCTCACGGAATTGGCAAGCCTGGAGGGAGAGGCGGGAAATTTCACCGCGACCCTGAGGAAAAAGCCCCGCTACGTTGACCTGGACAAATGCATCGGCTGCGGCCTGTGCGCCGAAAAATGCCCCAAAAAGGCGCCGGATGAATACAACCTGGGCCTGGCCAGGCGCAAAGCCATCTATGTGAAATACAGCCAGACGGTCCCCCTGAAATACGCCATCGACCCGGAGACCTGCATCTACTTCAAAAAGGGCACCTGCAAGGCCTGCGAGAAGCATTGTCCCGCCGGCGCCATCAAACTGGACGACCAGGAGGAACGGCTCATCCGGAAGGTGGGAGCCGTGGTCCTGGCCACCGGTTTTCAGCCTTACAACCCAAAGGTCCTTACCGGCTACGGCTACGGCAGCCATCCGGCGGTGGTCACCAGCCTGGAATTCGAGCGCATCCTGAGCGCCTCCGGGCCCTTCGGCGGTCATCTGGTACGGCCGGCGGACCACGCCGAACCCAAGCGCATCGCCTGGCTGCAGTGCGTCGGTTCCCGGGACACCAAGCCGGAGTCGCACACCTACTGCTCCGGCGTTTGCTGCATGTACGCCATCAAACAGGCGGTCATCGCCAAGGAGCATGCCGGCGGCCACCTGGACACCACCATCTTCTTCATGGACATGCGCACCTATGGCAAGGATTTCGAGCGTTATTACGAAAACGCCAGGGACGGCCTGGGGGTGCGGTTCGTCCGCTTCCGGGTGCATTCCGTGGACCCTCTGGGTGGGGACCGCAAACAGGTGCGCATCACTTATTTGGAGGAGGACGGCACCCCCAGGCAGGAGCTATTCGACTTGGTGGTGCTCTCCATCGGCCTGGAGCCTGCCGCTGACACCCAGGCGCTGGCCGGGAGGCTGGGCGTGGAACTGGACCGTCATGGGTTCATCACCGCCAGCTCCTTTGCCCCGGTGGCCACCAGCCGTCCGGGGGTGTACGTCTGCGGCGCCTTGGCCGGCCCCAAGGACATCCCCTATTCGGTGATGGAGGCCTCGGCGGCGGCCGGGGCGGCGGCCAGTACCCTCAGCGACCAGCGCTTCACCCAGGTCCTGGAGAAGACCTACCCGGCGGAGCGCGACGTGACCCAGGAACCCCCCCGCATCGGGGTTTTCGTATGCAATTGCGGCATTAATATCGGCGGGGTGGTGGACGTCCACCAGGTGGCCGAATATGCCCGCACCCTGCCCCAGGTGGTGCACGTGGAGGAAAACCTTTACACCTGCGCCCAGGACACCCAGGACCGCATGAGTGAAATCATTGCGGAACAAGGCTTAAACCGGGTGGTGGTGGCCGCCTGTTCGCCCCGGACCCACGAGGCCTTGTTCCAGGAAACCCTGAACAATGCCGGCCTGAACAAGTACCTCTTCGAGATGGCCAACATCCGCAACCACGATTCCTGGGTGCATGCCCAGACCCCGGACTTGGCCACTCAAAAAGCCAAGGACCTGGTGCGCATGGCGGTGGCTAAAGCGGCGCTCCTAGGTCCCCTCACCGAGGCGGAGTTGCCGGTGACCCAAAGCGCCCTGGTGGTGGGCGGCGGTGTGGCCGGCATGACCTCGGCCCTCACGCTGGCCCGACAGGGCTATCCGGTCCACCTGGTGGAGCAAGGCGACGTCTTGGGCGGCGCCGCCCGGCGGCTGTTGGCCACCTACCGGGGTGAGGAGGTGGGGGCTTTCGTGGACCGGCTGACCGCCGAGGTTTCGGCCGAACCCCAGATCACCGTGCACCTCCAAAGTTCCCTGACAGAAGTCCAGGGGTTTGTGGGCAACTTTCAAACCAGCCTTAAGACCCCTTCAGGGCCGGTCACCATCCCTCACGGCGTGGCAGTGCTGGCCACCGGGGCCAAGGAATACCGGCCCCAGGAATACCTCTACGGCGACCACCCCGGGGTGGTGACCCAACTGGAGCTGGACGAACTGCTCCGCCGGGAGGACCCCCGGCTGAATGGGCTGGAGAGCCTGGCCTTCATTCAGTGCGTGGGCTCCCGGGACGAACAGCACCCTTACTGCTCCAAGGTCTGCTGCACCCACTCGGTGAAGGCCGCCCTGGAGATCAAGCGTCGCCGGCCCGAAGCGGCGGTGACCATCCTGTATCGGGACATGCGGACCTACGGGCCCCGGGAGGACCTCTACATCGCCGCCCGGGAGGAGGGCGTGCTGTTCGCCCGCTACTCCCTGGACCGGAAACCCACGGTCAGTGAGGAGGACGGGCGGCTTTCTCTGAAGTTTGTGGACCCCATCCTGGGACGGGCGGTGGCGTTGCCGGTGGATCTCCTCTGCCTGGCCGCGGCCATCGAATCCCACCACGACCAGCAGTTGGCCCAGATGTTCCGGGTGCCATTAGACGGCGACGGCTGGTTTTTAGAGGCCCACCAGAAGCTCAGGCCGGTGGACTTTGCCAACGACGGCATCTTCCTGTGCGGCATGGCCCACTATCCCAAGCCCCTGGAGGAAAGCATCGCCCAGGCCCAGGCGGCTGCAGCCCGGGCGGCCACGGTGCTGTGCAAGAGCAGCATCCGGGTGAGCGGGTTGGTGTCCCGCATCACCCCGGAACTCTGCTGCGGCTGCCAGATCTGTGTCAATGTCTGCCCCTATCAGGCCATCAGCTATGACGAGGGCCGGGGGGTGGCCATGGTGAACGAGGCGTTGTGCAAGGGGTGCGGGGCCTGCGCTGCCGCCTGCCCCTGCGAGGCCCCCCTGCTTATGGGGTTCACCCATCGTCAGTTGTATGCCCAGATCAAGAATGCCCTAGCGTTTTGACCGCCGATGGAGGAGGCGTCATGGAAGAAAGACCATTTGAGCCTAGACTGCTGGCATTTGTCTGCAACTGGTGCGCCTACGGCGCCGCAGACCTGGCCGGGGTGAGCCGGCTGCAATACCCGGCCAATGTCCGGCTGCTTCGGGTCATGTGTTCCGCCACGGTGTCGCCGCACCACATCCTCAGGGCCTTGCAGAGCGGGGCCGACGGTATCCTGGTGGGCGGCTGACACCTGGGGGACTGCCATTACCTGTATGGTAATCACATGACGCAAAAAAGGATGCTGTTCTTGCAGGATTTCTTATCCTTTGTGGGCCTGGGAGGGAGGTTGCGCCTGGAATGGATCTCCTCGGCCGAGGCCAACAAGTTTGTCCAGGTCGTCACTGAATTCACCGAGCAGATTCGCCGCTTGGGGCCCAGCCCCCTGCGCACCGGCCAGGAGGCGTTGGCCGCTCTGCACCTGCCGCCGGTCTCGGAGGCCGCCGGCCGGGCTGCCTGCCCCTGCGGCCACGCACCCCAGGTGGTGGTATAGGTACCGCTTATGGCTGAGCTACATGACACTGTGCGCGAGTGGCTGGAAAGCGGCAGGGTGGACCTCTTCCTGGGCTATCGGGAGGTGACCGGTCATCCCCTGCCTTACGCCTTTACCAAAGAAAACCTGGAGGAATTGACCGAGCTGGAAACCAGCCTGAGCCGCTATCCTTTGGAGAAACTGGCAGCCGGCATCCTGGCGGTCCAGCCCGAGCTTAAGATCGGCCTCTTGGGCCGGGACTGCAACCGTCGGGCGGTAAACGTGCTCTTGGTGCACCAGCAGGTGGCCCCGGGACAGATTGAGGTGCTGGAGGTGAATTGCTGTCCTTCGCCCTTAAAGCCCCGACCCGACTGCTCCTCGCTTTCACCCCGGACTTACGGTCCGGTGAAGCTGGCCGAGGGCATCAACAACAACCTGACGCCGGCTCAATTCGAGCAGTACGGCCAGACGGAGCGTTTTGACCGCTGGCTGTATGAATTTCAGAAGTGCCTGAAATGTTACGGCTGCCGGGATATCTGCCCGGTGTGCTTCTGCCGGGAGTGCTCCCTGGAGCATGGGGACCTGGTGGAGACCGGGGCTCTGCCACCGGAAGTGCCGCTCTTCCATCTCATCCGGGCGGTGCACATGGCGGGCCGCTGCATCGACTGCGGCCTGTGCGAGGATGCCTGTCCGGTGGACATACCCCTGCGGCTGCTGTACCGGAAAACCAATCAGATCGTCAAGGACCTGTTCGGCTACGAAACCGGCCTGAGCCTGCGGCAGCCTCCCTTCAGCCTCCTGGGTGAACGCGCCCCGGGCGGGGGCGAGGTCAAGCAGGCGGCGACCTAAAGAACCGGCAGTCTGGAGAATCATCATGTACAAACTGGTTCCTTCGGTATGTTCCTATTGCGGCACCGGCTGCGGGGTGTTGTTTCAGGTTCTGGATGGTCAGATTCTTGGGACCCTGCCGCTGAAAACCCACCCGGTGAACGAGGGCAAACTGTGCATCAAGGGCTGGAACCTGCATGAATACGTGAACAGCTTCATGCGCTTGCAAGCCCCCCGCATCCGCATCAACGGGCGCCTGCACCAGGTTACCTGGGACCGGGCCATCGGGTTTTGCGCCGACCGGCTCAAGAGCGTCATCGCCCAGCACGGGCCGGACAGCGTCGGAGTGCTGGCCTCGGCCAAAATCACCAACGAGGAGAACTACCTCTTGCAGAAATTCGCCCGGGCGGTGGTGGGCACCAACAATGTTGACCACTGCGCCCGCCTCTGACACTCCTCCACGGTGGTAGGTCTTACCGCCGCCTTCGGGAGTGGGGCCATGACCAACTCCATCGCCGAGATCGAGGATGCGGGGTGCATTTTCGTCATCGGTTCCAACACTTCCGCCTGCCATCCCCTCATCGCCCGCCGGGTGCTCCGGGCCCGGGAAAAGGGGGCCAAGCTGCTGGTGGCCGACCCCCGGCGCATCCACCTAGGTCTCTTCGCCGACGTGGCCGTCAATCAGCGGGTAGGGAGCGACGTGGCCCTGCTCAATGGTCTGATGCACCTGATTCTCAGAAATGGTTGGGAGGACCGGGACTACATTGCCGAACGCACCGAGGGCTTCGCGGAACTGGAACAGTCCCTGGCAGACTATCCGCCGGAGCGCGTCCAGGCCATCACCGGCGTCAGCCCGGCAGACCTGGAGAAGCTGGCCCGGCTTTATGCCACCCACCGGCCAGCCGCCATCCTCTACACCATGGGCATCACCCAGCACACCACCGGGGTGGACAACGTCAAGGCCATCTGTAACCTGGCCATGCTCACCGGCAACGTGGGCTTTCCCAGCTCCGGGGTCAACCCCTTGCGGGGGCAGAACAACGTCCAGGGCGCCTGCGACATGGGCGGCCTGCCCAATGTCTTTCCCGGCTACCAGGCGGTGAACGTCCCGGATCACCATGCCAAATTTTCCAAGGCGTGGGGCCGGCCCCTGTCGGACAAGCCCGGGCTGACCATCATGGAAATGGTCCAGGCCATCGACGCCGGCAAGATGAAGGCCCTGTACGTGGTGGGGGAAAATCCCAAACTCAGCGATCCGGACATGAACCACCTGCGCCACGCCATGCAGAAGCTGGATCTGCTCATCGTCCAGGATCTCTTTCTTTCGGAGACCGCCCAGGGCGCGGACGTGGTCTTCGCCGCGGCCTCCACCGCCGAGAAGGACGGCACGTTCACCAACACCGAAAGACGGTGCCTGCGCATCAACAAGGCTATCGAACCGGTGGGTCAGAGTTTGCCCGACTGGGAGATCATCTGCCGGCTGGCCACCGCCATGGGCTACCCCATGACCTACGGCAGCGCCGCCGAGATTTTCCGAGAGATCGCTTCCCTGACCCCCAGCTACGGCGGCATGAGCTATGAGCGCCTGGGGATTGACGGATTGCAGTGGCCCTGCCCCACCCCTGAACATCCGGGGACCACATACCTGCATCGGGACCGGTTCACCCGGGGGCGGGGGAAGTTCCACGTAATCCCGTATCAGGACCCGGCGGAGCTGCCGGATGCCGACTATCCCTTTTTCCTGACCACCGGCCGGACCTTCGTCCATTACCACACCGGCACCATGACCCGGGTGTCAGCTCATTTGGACCGGGAGCAGCCCACAGGCTTTGTGGAAATCAACCCGGAGGACGCGGCCAGACTGGACATTCAGGAAGGAGACCACCTGCTGGTGTCCTCCAAGCGGGGACGCATCGAGGTACCGGCCCACATCAGCCACTCGGTGCTGCCCGGCAACCTGTTTCTGCCCATTCACTTCGGCGAAAACCCCACCAACGTGCTGACCAGCGCCGAGGCCCTGGACCCCCTGGCCAAAATTCCGGAGTTCAAAGTGAGCAAGGCCCGGGTGGAAAAATTGGTGGAAGCATGCTAACTTAAAGAAGCAGGCAGTGCCGGCGGAGGCTTGACGAGGAAGGCCGGGAACCTCCGAGGTCCAGATCTTCCCGCTCCGCCGTCGCCGGTTCACGCCTCCCGGAAGGCCTTATGAGTCCCGAAAGAAAATCCTACAACCTGGCCATAGTGGGAGCCGGCCGGCAAGGGGTGGCCATTTTGGAGGCCCTGGTGCCCCCCCGGGGCGAGGCGCAGCCCCTCAAGGTTGTGGGAGTGGCGGACTTGAACCCGGAGGCCCCCGGCATCCTGTACGCCTACCGGCATAACCTGTTCGTCACCGTGGATGTCGCCGACCTGTTCCACCTCCCGGATCTGGATATCATCGTCAACGCCACCGGCCACCCGGAAGTCTCGGTGCAGATAGATGAGCAACAGCCGGGCAGGTTCATAGTCCTCAATGTGGACCGCCCGGTCCAGCTCGAGGACTTCTGGGACCTCATCTCCATGAACCTCTCCCCGGTCCGGGAGGATGCGCCGCTCACCGTGGGGATTGTGGGCGGCGGCAAGGGCGGCTATGAAGTCCTGCAACAACTCGCCAGGGAGCCGCGCTATCCCCAACGGGTCAGGGTCATCGGCGTGGCAGACACCAACCATGAGGCCCAGGGAATGGTTTTGGCTCGAGAGCTCCAGATTCCCATCTACACCGAGTATAGGGATCTCCTCAAGGCCGAACCGGATCTGGTGCTGGAACTTACCGGTGACCCCCGGGTGCGGGAGCGGGTTATCCAGGAAAAGGGCCCCAACACCCAGATCATCGACCACGTCAAGGCCCGGCTGTTCTGGGACCTCCTGAAGCGGGAAGAGGAGCGGTTGCGCCACCGGGTCACCCAAGAAATCAAGCTGGCCGGACAGCGCAGCCGCTTTCAGAGGATTTTCGACCACCTGCCGGACCCGGTCATCGTCTTGCGCTCCAATTACCTGGTGGAGGAGGCCAACCTGCCCTTTCTGGAACGCTTCCATAAGCAGGCCGAAGAGGTCATCGGCAGGCCGTGCTACGAGGTGTTCCATCAGTTCGAGGAACCCTGCGACCGCAAAGGCATGACCTGTCCGTTGCCCCGCGTGTTGGAGAACCATCAGACCGCCCAGGTGCTGCAGACGTCCCTTAATCCCGACGGCACCATCCGCTACGATGAGATCACCATGTCGCCGTTGTGCGTCCCGGAACGGGCGCAGAAACGGGTCATTGAAGTCATTAAAGATGTCACCGACCGCAAACAATTGGAAGCAGGGTTGCAGAAGTCGGAACAGCGGGCCCAGGAACTGCTGACCCAGGCCATCAAGGACAAGGGGTTTTTGGAAACCATTGTCAACGGCATCGCCGATCACATGATGGTCATCGACCTGGATTACCGCATCGTGGAAGTGAACCGGGCCCTCTTGGAGATGGTGGGACTGAAGCGCGACCAGGTGGTGGGCAAGCATTGCTACGAAGTCTCCCACCATTTGCACCAGCCCTGCACGATACCCGATCATCCCTGCCCGCTGCAGGAAGCCGTGGCCTCCGGCAAGGCCGCCTCTGCTACCCATGTGCATTTTGACAAGGAAGGCCGGGAGCGCTATTACCACGTGGTCTGTCACCCCCTGCGGGACGAACAGGGCCGCATCCACCGGGTGGTGGACCTGTCCCGGGATATCACCCGGGACGTGATAGACCGTATGCGGACCCTGCACGAAGACAAGATGGCTTCCCTGGGGAAACTGGCGGCCAGTGTGGTCCACGAGATCAACAATCCGCTCACCGGCATCCTCAATTTCGTCAAACTGATGCAAAGCATGGTGGAGACGGGGACGCCCAGCGGAGACGAGTTAAACGAGATGCGCCGCTACCTGGACATGGTGTATCAGGAGACCTCCCGGGTGAGCCGGACCTTGGCCAACCTCCTCACTTTTTCCCGGAAGCAGAAACCGGAATTCAAGCCGCTGGATCTCAATATCGTGTTGGAAGGGGCGTTATCCCTGGTGAGCTATCAGATGCGCCTCCAGGGCATCGCACTGGAGCGCAAGCTCACTCCTGACCTGCTGCCGGTATTGGCGGACAAGGGTCAGATGACGCAGACCTTTATCAATCTCTTCTTGAATGCCTTTGATGCCATGCCCCAAGGAGGCCGGCTCATCCTGGAGACCAAAAACACCCGGCGCGGCGAGGTGCTGATCAAGGTCTCCGATACCGGCAAGGGCATCCCCAAGGAGCATATCTCGCAGATCTTCGAGCCCTTCTTTACCACCAAAAAAACCTGCGCCGGTGCAGGGTTAGGGCTCTCCGTGGTCTATGGCATCATCCGGGATCACAAGGGCACCATCAAAGTGGACAGCGTGGTGGGCCAAGGCACCTCTTTTACCATTCGCCTGCCGGCTCAGAAGGTGGGGGAAGTACATGTTGCCGCATAAGAAGATCTCGATTTTGGTGGTGGACGACGAGCCGAGCATCCGGGAATCCCTGAGCGGCTGGCTGAAACGGGCCGGCTACCAGGTGGACACCGCCGCCGACGGCTTCACGGCATTGGCCAAGAACCGGGAGACCCACTTCGACATCATCATTGTGGATGTCAAGATGCCGGAAATGGATGGTCTTACCCTGTTGCAGCAACTGAAGGAGAACGGCAGCGAAGCCGGCATCCTCATGATGACCGCCCACGGTGATATCCATGACGCCGTGCAGGCCATCAAGTTGGGGGCCTATGATTACCTGCTCAAGCCCTTCGAGCTGGAGGAATTATCCTTCACCATCGGCAAGATGGTGGAGATGCAGACCCTGGCCATGGAGAACCTGATTTTAAAGGAACGCTTGGCCACCATCAGCCGCTTTGAAAACCTGGTGGGCCAGTCCCCGGTCATGCTCAAGCTGTTTGAGACCATTGTCGACGTGGCCAAGACCGACGCCACCGTCCTGATCACCGGGGAGACCGGCACCGGCAAGGAGCTGGTGGCCCGGGCCATTCACGCCCAAAGCCCCCGCTGTTATGCCCCGTTCATCGCCATCAACTGCGGCGCCTTCACCGAGCACCTGCTGGAAAGCGAGATCTTCGGACATGAAAAAGGCGCCTTCACTGACGCCAAATACACCAAAAAGGGTCGCCTGGAGATGGCCAACGGTGGCACCCTCTTCCTGGACGAAGTGGGGGACATCTCCATGAAAATGCAGATTGATCTCCTGAGGGTCCTGGAAACCCACGAATTCACCCGGGTGGGGGGGACCACCATGCTGAAAAGCGATTTCCGGGTCATCGCCGCCACCCATCAGGACCTCAAAGAGGCCATTCGCCACAAAACCTTTCGGCAGGACCTTTTCTACCGTTTGAACGTCTTCCATATCGAGGTGCCGCCCCTCAGGGAACGACCGGAGGACATCCCGCTGTTGGCCCACCACTTCCTGCGGCGCTATGCGGCGGAAACCAAGAAAAAGATCGATGCCATCGATAAAAAGGCGCTGGAGGCCATGAAGCAATACTCCTGGCCGGGTAATGTGCGGGAATTGGAGAATGCCATCGAACGGGCGGTGGTGGTGGGTAAGGGGCGGACCATCAAACTCTCCGACCTGCCCTTTATCACCGCCGGGGAACCTGCGGAATACGGGGAACTTTCCCTGGAGGAAATGGAACGGCAGCATATCGCCCGGGTGCTGGCTACCAAGGGAAGGAATCTCTCCCACGTCGCCCGGGTGCTGCGCATCAACCGCTCAACGCTTTATGAGAAGATAAAAAAATACGGCCTCACCACCTGACTTGCGGAGGCCGGGCGGGCGTACGCCGGGGCCGGCAAACTCCCGGCGACCTAAAAGGCGCCTGCCAACTCCACCCGTGGTCCGCTCCTGTTCCGGCCTTACAAGGTTTCGGCCAAGGCTTTCCCTCATACCCCTGGATACCACGCCCCACACCGCCGGTTCAGCCGGGTTTCGGTGGGGCAGGATCACCGTCGGTCCTGACGTCGGGCGTCTTCAGGTGCTGTGCAGGAACTCGTGCACCAGGCGATCCCATCCCAGTTGGGGATAGGCGCCATAGACGTCGTCCAGGATGGCGCCGCCGGAGGGCAGCGTCACTCCCGCCACAGACTCCAGCATGCCCAGGAGACGTTGGGCCTCATGTTCTATCCAGGCGACGTTGCATTGGCCGAAGAGCATCTTTTCCAGATCCGGTTTGAGGTGGGTGGGGGAGACCAAAAAGAGCCAGCCCTCGCCATACGGGTCATCATGGATCAGGCGCGGGTTGTCCCGAATCTTGGGATTAACTGCGTCGATGATGCCGGTGAGGGGGGCCAGCACCGGGGCGGTCTTGCCCTGGCGGGAGAGCATCAAGGCTGTCTGGTCGGCGAACACCTTTTCTCCCACCTCCGGGAGGCTCACTTCCTCGGGCGGACCCAAAACCCGCTGGCAAAAATCGTCCATGCCGAGGCGGACCCGGCCGGCATTTTCCAGGGCCACCCAGGTATGTCCCCGGTGGAGGAAACTGGAGACGGGCACCATAATCCCCATGACCTCCTGCACTCGGGGCCGCTCCGGAGCCAGAAAGAAGTCAAACTGCTCCTCCAGCAGCTCATCAAAGGAACATTCATGACAGAGGCTGGTCATCATCAGGCGGCATTTCTGCTGGTCGCCGAAGCGCTGCCGCATCTTTTCCTCCCACGGCAGGACCTCACGATGCTCCGGGACCGGCTTCGGGCGTCCTTTCCACTTGGCCAGGTTGGCAGCCGCAGCTTCCGTCAAGGCCCGGTCCAGCTCACAATGTTCGCAATCAAACTCTTTATCGCAGATCTTGTAGTCAATTACTCCAGCTTCCATCCAGATACAAGGCTGCCGGCTTTCGGGAAATTCATGTGCCATGGTCCTGCCCTGCCTTTCCCCTGATCTTGGGAAGGACGGGGTGCGGCGGTCTCCCACCCCGTCCCTGCCGGGTGCAAGCGTTCATTGTCTTCCCTTCCAGGTTCTCTTGTCCCAGTTGTCCCAGCCCTCAAAACCGCGCCGCGTTGAGGGAGTGGTCAGGTTCCGCAGGAAGAACCCCTGGACCAGCCGCCGCCAGCCCAACGCCGGGAAATGGCCGAACACGTCATCGACGATGGTCCCGCCATCTTGCAGGGTGTAGCCCACTTTGGTATCCAAAAGTTCCAGCAGGCGGTGGGTTTCCTCGTCGATCCACGCGGCGTTGTCCTGCCCATAGCACAGATTGAACAAGTTTTGCTGGAGATTGATGGGCCTCATGTGGAAGAGCCAGCCCTCGCCGTACGGGTCGTCATGGATCAGAGCCGGCTTCTCCCGAACCCGCTCATTGATCTCGGTGACCATGCCGTCCACCGGGGCGACGAAGGAGGCCTTGCTGCCATGCCGGAGCAGGGCCATGCAAATGTGGTCCTGATAATAGACCTTGCCCACTTCCGGCATCTGAATGCCGTCGGCCGGTCCCAGGATCTTCTGGGAAAAATCATCTAGACCAACCCGCACCAGGTCCGTCTTTTCCACCACGGCCCAGGCATGGCCCCGGTGCAGATAATAGGTCTCGGTGGGTACCCGGAACCCGAAGACCTCCGCCATGTTGGTAGGGGTTTTCATGTCTTTTCCCTCCTCTGGGGGTTTGATTCGGGAGAGAGCAATGAGCGTGCCAGTCCCTGGTTATCGGCTAACTAACCGATATTATTTCTTAAATCTACTAATGACCGGCGGACCCCAGAGGAGAATTGTAGGATAAGGCTACAGCTGATGCGGGGGATGTATTTAACTTATCGCATTCATTATATTTTTTATCATGTTAGCAGTCGTGGTAAATTCCTACGGTCGCAGGCGTGCTCAGGCCGGAGGCTGACAGCAGGATAAGTGCTGGGGAACCTGATGGGGGGCTTGGGGCTGCAAAACCCCGAGTGCGGGCTAGCCGGCAGAACTGGAGGCGGCAACCGGATTCGAACCGGTGTATAACGGTTTTGCAGACCGTTGCCTTACCACTTGGCTATGCCGCCCCAAAATAAATGGAGCGGGAAACGGGATTCGAACCCGCGACTTCAACCTTGGCAAGGTTGCACTCTACCACTGAGTTATTCCCGCTCGTGCAGTGTTTATTTTTTGTAAAATCATCCGGCTTGTCAAGGAGAAAAATGCATTGATGCGGCTCCCGCCCTTGCCGGGGAGTTCAGCGGTCCTCCTCGGGCCGGCCGGCCGGGCCGAAGAGCCCCATCTGCAACGCCTCTCCCCCGGGGCGCCGCCGGTGGCGCGCCAACTTGGGGAGGCCCAAAGGGTCGAGAGAACCGGCCTCCAGATTTTCCAGGACTTCCTGGGCACGCTGAATAACGGTTTGGGGCACACCGGCCAGCTTCGCCACCTGAATGCCATAGCTCTGGGAGGCGGCACCCGGCGCCAGGCGGTGCAGGAACACGATGGTCCCCTGGTCTTCCGCCACCAGCACCTGGACGTTGGCCACCCGGGGTTTCACCCGGCTGAGCTGGGTCAGTTCCTGGTAATGGGTGGCAAACAGCGTCCTCACTCCCCTTCCCTCCAAATCGGCCAGGTGCTCGGCCACCGCCCAGGCCAGGGACAGTCCATCGAAAGTGCTGGTGCCCCGGCCGATCTCATCAAGGATCACCAGACTCCCAGGGGTGGCCTGGTGCAGGATGCGGGCGGTTTCGTGCATCTCCACCAGGAAGGTGCTTTGGCCCCTCCCGATGTCGTCCACCGCCCCCACCCGGGTGAAGATGCGGTCGGCGAGCCCCACCTCCGCCGAAGCCGCCGGCACAAAAGAACCCATCTGGGCCAGGAGCGTGATCAGCGCCGCCTGGCGCAGGATGGTGGATTTGCCGCTCATATTGGGACCGGTGACGATGAGCACCCGGTGCTGGCCGTCCAGGTGGAGGTCGTTGGGCACAAAGCGCCCCGGCGGCAGCAGCCGCTCGATGACCGGGTGCCGGCCCGCGGCGATGTGGAGCTGGGCCTCGGCGGTGAGGCGGGGCCGGCAGTAGCGCCGGGTTGCCGCCACCTCAGCCAAGGCGGCCCAGGCATCCAGGCGGGCCAGGGCCTGGGCCACCCGCTTCAGGCGCACCGCCTCCGCCCCCAGGCGGCGGCGCAGCTCGCAGAAAAGCTCCTGCTCCCGTTTCACCCGGGCAGCCTCGGCCCCCAGCACCCGGGCCTCATAGTCCTTGAGGTCTGCGGTGATAAAGCGCTCGGCGTTCACCAGGGTCTGCTTCCGGATATAGTCCGGCGGCACCAGCGGCAGGTTGGGCCGGGAGATCTCGATATAATAGCCAAACACTTTATTGTAGCGGACCTTCAGAGAGCCGATGCCGGTGCGCTGGCGTTCGGTCTCCTCCAACCGGGCCATCCACTCCTTGCCGCCCCGGGAGAGAGCAATGAGCTCGTCCAGCTCGGAATCGTAGCCTTCCCGGATGACGCCCCCGGCCGCCAGCGTCGGTGGGGGCACATCCAACAGGGCCCGGTGGATGAGATCGTGCAGGTCGGAGAGGTCCTCCAGGTCGGCCACGGCCTGGGCCAGCAGCTCCGGTCCCGGGCTGCCCAGCACCGCCTTGAGGGCCGGCAGGGCGGCCAGGAGGTGCCGCACCGCTGCCACTTCCCGGGGCCCGGCCTGCTCCAGCCCCAGGCGGGCGCTGAGGCGCTCCAGGTCCGCCAGTCCTTTGAGGCCGGCCCGCCACTCCTGCCGGACCATCGCCGCGGTGAGGAAATACTCCACCGCGTCCAGCCGGGCCTCGATCTCCTGCCGGTCCTTCAGGGGATGGCGCAGCCAGCGGGCCAACTGCCGGGAGCCCATGGGGGTGACGGTGGCGTCCAGGGCCTCCAGGAGCGATCCCTGGCGGCTGCCGCTGCGCCAGTTCTCAAAGATCTCCAGATGCCGCAGGGTGGCCTCGTCCATTTCCAGGTAGTCCTCCCGGGAATAGGGTACCACCCGCTCCAGGTGCGGCAGCGCCAAGTTCAGAGAATCCCGCAGGAAGCGTAGTATCGCTCCGGCGGCGGCCACTCCCAGGGGATAGGCTTCCAGGCCGAAGCCGTCCAAAAAGAGCGTCCCCAGAACCTGCCCCAACTCCCGGCGGGCGACCTCGAGATCAAAAGCCGGAGCCGGGAGGGACCGCAGCGTCGGCGGCGCCTGGAAGGAAGCCAGGGCGGCGGCCAGAAGCCCGCCGCTTTCGTCTTCGGACACCACGATCTCCGCCGGCTTCAGGCGCACCAGTTCATCGGCCAGAGGTTCCGGCCCCTCCCCTGCCGTCAGGCGGAATTCGCCGGTGGACAGGGAAAGGTACGCCAGGCCCCAGCGGTTTTTCGCCGCCGCCACCGCCGCCAGATAATTGTCGGTGCGGGCGTCCAGGGCGGCAGGGTCCACCACCGTGCCCCGGGTGAGGATGCGGGTCACCTCCCGGCGCACCAGACCCCTGGCGGTCGCCGGATCTTCGGTCTGCTCGCACACCACCACCTTGAACCCCTGCTCCAGCAGACGGTGGAGGTAGGAGTCGGCCGCGTGGACGGGAAAACCCGCCATGGGGATTCGTTCTTCCCCGGCGCGGCTGCGGCTGGTGAGGGCGATGTTCAGACTCCGGGCCACCTTTTCCGCGTCCTCAAAGAAGAGTTCAAAGAAATCCCCCATCTGAAACAGCAGGAGGGCATCGGCATATCTGGCCTTCAAGTCCAGGTATTGCCTCAGCATCGGGGTGAGGCGGTCAGGCGCGGGTTCGGTCATGGCGTGGGGTGGAAGCGGCAGGGAGGGTCGGGGACCACCGGCCCCCCACCCTTCCCCTCAGCCTGCCACCCATTCCCCTGTACGGGGGCGGGGCGGGAGTCTGATGGAGAGGGGCCAGGGTGCTCACCTCCCCGACCCCTTAGGTTCACACCCTTAATCCGCCGGCGGCGCGGCGGCCGGCGCCGGCTCCACGGACTCTTCCGTTACCAGGCCGGCCCGTTTCATCTCCTGGCCCAGGATTTCCAGGTTGTGCTTCAGGTGGCGAATGGTCTGGCGCTGTTTGACGAAATCGATAATAAAATAGAGAAACGCGGTGAAGACCCCCAAAAAATAGCTAAAGAGCACCAGCACCCACAAGGGGATGTGGGCCGTCTGCAGACTCATCAGGTAGATGTCGAAGCGCAGCTGGACTGAGTGCTCCAGGACCACCCGGTTTTCCAGGATAAAGACAATCCCGAACAGCACCAGGATGAAGCCGATCATCACTTTGACGTAGCGCATGGGGGATCCTCATCGGGAAGCGCCTGAAAGTGAGGAGCCAGGCGTTCGAAAGTTTGACGAAAATGCTCCGGTATCACCCGAACGTCGGCGAAGACCGGAATATAATTAGTGTCCCCGTGCCAGCGGGGCACGATATGCCAATGGAGATGGCTCTCCACCCCGGCGCCCGCCACCAGCCCCACGTTGAGCCCCACGTTGAAGCCGTCCGGTCGCATGGTCTCCTTCAGGATGCGCATGGCATGGCGCAGCTTGATCTGCAGGTCCAGGAGCTCCGGCGGCGTCAGGTCTTCCAGGAGCGGCACGTGGCGCAGGGGCGACACCAGCAGGTGGCCGTTGATATACGGGAATTTATTCATCATCACCCGGCTGCGCCTGCCGCTGAAGAGCACCAGACGCTGGGCCAGGTCTTCTTCGGGCCAGGGGCAAAAGATGCATCCAGGAGGCTTGTCCTCCCCCAGAATATACTCCATCCTCCAGGGGGCCCAGAGTGTTTTCATCGGTCAACCAGCCTTGCGCGCGAGCAAAGGGCGGCCCGGATAAGACCGCCTCTTGGGCTTGCACTATACCACGATGGCCTCAAGTTTCAAGGGGTTTCTGCCCAAGAACCCGCCTCGGGCGCGGATAAGCCGAGGATTAACCTAAAAAAATCCAAGACCAAAGGAGTGCCGGAGCTGGGCGCCCGCCCTCGCAGAGATGACGGCCGGGGCCGGCCGTCCCGCCGGAATAACGGCTTTAAGAACCCGCAGGCACCAGGGAAAACCTGGGGCGGATTACCCCCACGTTTTCCTTACGGTTATTCAGGACGGCCGGCTGGCGGTAGGAGGCCAGAGCCTGCCGGTGGGCGTCGGTGAGCAGCCCCAGGTCGTCCGCCACCTGGAGGATCACCGGGTTCAGAGCCCGGGAGGCGCCGTCCTCGATCTTCACCGCCACCCCCAGGCCTTCCTGTACCAGGGCCAGGCCGAAGCCCCCCTCCGCCCCGGTTTTGGCAAAGACCCGGCCGGAGAGCTGCTCCATGAGCACGGTTTCCAGGCGGCCGTCGCCGGCCAGGTTCTTGGGGTGGGCCAAGCCCGCGGCCAGGATCTGGGCCTCAGGCGTACCCACCGGAGCCGTGGCCAGCCGGGCGAAGGCCCGGGCGATGGTGCTCAAGGAAAGATAAAAGGTGGGAACCCCGCAGCCGTCCACCGCCGTCGGCACCTCCTCGGGAGCAAGCCCGGCCGCGGCGGCCACGGTTTGGTGCATGAGGCGCTGCACCGGGTGGGCAAGCTCATAATAGCCCTCCACCGGCCAGCCGTGGTGCACACACAGGGCCAGCATCATGGCGTGCTTGCCGGCGCAGGTGTGGTGGAGGGCGGTGGGGTGCTGTCCGGCCTCAGTAAGCGCCTTGGCCGAGGGCCGGTGCAGGGGCGCATGGGCCCCGCACTGAAGCGCCGCCGGGGTGAGATTGAGGCGCGCCAGCACGCTGGTCACCAGGGCCACGTGAAAGTCCTGGCCGGAAAGGGAGCCTGAAAACAGGGCCAATTCCTGGGGGCCGAAGCCGAAGGCCGCGGCGGCGCCGCTGGTGATGACCGGCAGGGCCTGGAAGGGCTTGGCCAGGGAGCGCAGACACACCATAGCCTCGGGGTCGCCCAGGGCATGCTTTAGACTTCCCTGAGCGTCGGCTACCGCGATCTCCCCCCGGTGGCGGCACTCCACCAAGGGGCCCCGGGTAACTTCAATGAGCACTGGAGGGGTTTTCTCTGACACCGGCTCTTTCCCCTTTTACTGACCGAGGTGCGCGAGGGCGTTGTGCAGCGGAGTGTTGGAGACCTTGAGCAGACCCTCGTACGGTGCATCCAACTCCAGGATCAAAAACAAGGCCCCAGCGGAGGAAAACGCGCAGATGAACAAAATCATACATACCGTTGAGAGGCGAGGGGACAATAGGCCAAAACTGAAGAAGATGACGGTGAGCCAGCCGACCAAGACCACCAAAAACGGCATCGGGATCGACCTCTGCCCAATTTGCGCGATGAGAAGCCAGCGGGCCTCGGCAATTTCACCGCTCACCTGCAAGGCTCGGGACTGAAGCCAGCGTTGGGTGTCTGTTTGGGGAGCCAGTCGGCGGAGTTCGGTCTGGACAATCTCGATATCCACCCATCCCTCCAGATCCTTCCCCATCGCCGTCGCGTTCTCTTCCTCTGGCCATATTCGCTGGATGGAGGAGGCCACGGCGCGGCGCAGTGAATCTCGGGCTTCCTTCGTCTCCGGCCCATAATGGGCCATGCAGCGGTCGAGCAGAATGGCGCGACCCGCCACCTGTCTGATGGCGCCGCTCATCGTATCAAACGTGCCCTTGGCCGAGGCGATGAGCAAGCTAAGAACCAGGGCGGCTATGGTGGCAATCGTCCCCACTCCCAGCTTCACTGTATCCCTTGACTCGTCGCTCAGGTGGTGAGCTGGGAGAAAATGACGGACGACCATTCCCAGCAGCGTGCCGCCGATCATGCAAGCAAAAGCGATCAGGGAAATTTTAAGGTCGCTCAACGTTTTTCCTCAGAAATCGAGCAATGGAGAGCCATTGCCTCAACCCCGCCAGGCGGCGTAGAGCAAAGCCAGGGTCTGGGTGAGGCCAAAGATGAAGTGGGTCTTGACGGTCAGGGCCTGGAGGGCGATGAATTCCTCTTCCCCGGGGTCCAGCTCAAAGGCCAAACGGCCGGCTTTGAGGGCCAGGGGCAGGGCCGTGAAGCAGGCCAGCAGGTGCGGCGGCAGCCTGAAGGCCTCCATGAGCAGAAACAGGCAGGCGAAGGGCGCCAGCATGAGCCCCGCGTAGACCCAGCGGGAAAGCCTCAGCCCCAGGCGGCTCATGAGGTGGCGCTTGCCCGCGGCCTCGTCCGCCTCCAGATCCGGGAACTCGTTGATCCAGAGGATGGCGGTGATGAGAAAGGCCAGGGGCAAGCCCACCGCCAAGCCCACGGCTTTGAAGGACCCGGTCAGGACATACCAGGTGCCCAGGGTTAAAACCGGGCCGAAGGCCAGGAAAATAGTCGCCTCCCCCAGCCCCAGGCTCATGAGCTGCACCGGCGCCGCGGAGTAAAGGTAGGCAAAAAGGAAGCCCAGCATCCCCACCACCGCCACATACGGGCGGCCCAGGTAGATGAGGGCCAGGCCGCACAACGCCCCCAGGCCCAGAAAGCAGTAGGCCAGGTTCCGCACCGCGGCGGCGGACAGCTCCTGCCGGAGGATGACCCGGCTGCCGCCGCTGTAAGGGCTCTCAAAGCGGTTTAGGGGGTCGCTTCCGAAGGAGTCGTAGTAGTCGTTGATGAGGTTGCCCCCGGAGTGCAGCGCGGCCACGCCCAAGGCGGTGAGGAGCACCAGGCGCAGGCTGAAGGCGCCCTGCACCAGGTAGGCCAGGGCCGCAGCCGCGGCCACCGGCATCAGGGAGCCGGTGAGGAAAGGCAAGCGCATGGCCCGGATCAAGACGCCCAGCTTCATTGCGTAATCCCTGAGTTTTAGGCGATTATAGAAGCTCCTGACCACCTTTGTCAATGAGGGCTGCGAGGGTTCAGGGGAGGGCTGGGGGAGCCTGGCTCCCCTACCCTCCCCTCCCCCAGCTATGAAATGGGGGAGGGGAGTTTCAGGGAGGGGCAGGGGTTGGCGGCCCCCGGCCCCCTCCCTCAATACTTTCGTTGCAGGCCCGGGGAGAATTTCGTTGCAGGTCTTGGGAAAAAAAGTCTATTATTAGTAGCTTTGGAAAAGGAGGATATTGCATGGCCAGACCGAAGATCACCATCGTGGGCGCCGGCAATGTGGGGGCCACCGCGGCCCACTGGGCGGCGGCCCAGGAACTGGCGGACGTCGTCTTAGTGGACGTGGTGGAAGGCATGCCCCAGGGGAAGGCCCTGGACCTTATGCAGGCCCGGCCCATCATGGGCTTTAACGTAGAAGTGGTGGGGGCCAACGACTATGCCGCCACCGCCGATTCCGACGTGGTCATCATCACGGCCGGCATCGCCCGCAAGCCGGGCATGAGCCGGGAAGACCTGATCAACACCAACAAGAACATCGTGGGCACGGTGACCAAGGAAGTGGCGGCCAAGAGCCCCAACGCCTTTCTGATCATCGTCAGCAACCCCCTGGACGCCATGTGCTACGTGGCCTACAAGGTGAGCGGCTTTCCCCGGAACCGGGTCATGGGCATGGCCGGCATTCTGGACACCGCCCGCTACCGCTGCTTCATCGCCATGGAATTGGGCTGCGCGGTGGAGGAAATCCAGGCCATGGTGCTGGGCGGCCACGGCGACGAGATGGTGCCGGTGGTGAGCGCCACCAATATCAGCGGCGTTCCCTTGACCGAACTGCTGCCCAAAGACAAAATCGACGCCTTGGTGGAACGCACCAAGAAGGGCGGCGGCGAAATCGTGGCTTTGCTCAAGACCGGCAGCGCCTTTTATGCCCCGGCGGCGGCCTCGGTGCAAATGGCCGCGGCCATCCTGAAAGACCACAAGCGGGTGGTGCCGGTATCCGCCTATCTGGAGGGGGAATACGGCCTCAAGGACCTGTTCTTTGGGGTGCCGGTGGTGCTAGGCGCCGGCGGCATCGAGAAGATCATCCCCCTGAAACTCACCGCGGAAGAGGAGGCCTTGCTGCAAAAATCTGCCGCGGCGGTGGCCAAGACCCGGGACGACCTGAACATGTAGACGCAAAGGAATCGCTTCCGAGGAAGAACCTGGGGCGCCGGCGGCGCCCTTTTTTCGTTCTCTTGACCGGTTCCGGACCAGCGGAAATTTTGGGCGCCCTTCCCTCCTTTTACCGGAAACCGCCTGCCTCCCCTTAAGTTTTTGCCAAAACCCGTCGATGACCAGATGACAAGACACTACCGCCACGGGTGGGCCTGATGGGGAAGGAAGTGGAGGGCATGATGCAGGAACGGCAGATTGAGCTTTCCTTGGAAATGGAAGCGGGGGACTTCAGTGTCCGCGTGGCCGGGGTCACCATGAACGTTCGCCTCAAGGGCGAAAATGGCGGCGCCGGGGCGGCTGGCCCGGCGTTGCGCTCCGAGTCCCGACGTCAGGCCTTGCCGGACCCGTCAGTTCCCCTGGAAACCGAGGCCCACCGGCTGGCCCGGGAAGCGGCTTGTTATCGAAGAATTTCCGAGGAGATTTACACCGGCCTGGGAAAGCTGGCCAAGGAGATCAATCTTTCCCTTCAGGATTTGTCATTGGCGGAAATCATCCAGGGCAAGGCGACTTCTCCCGGAGAGCGCCTGGATCAGGCCCGGCTTCAGCTCAGCGACGTGCTGGCCATGACGGAGCGGGCCACTTTGAACATCCTGGAGCTGGTGGACCTTATCCAGCGGGACTGCGGGGTGCTGGAGGAGGTGTTGGCCTCACTGGCGGCAGGCACCCAGGCTGAAGGTCCCGCAGGCCGGGACGGAGAAGACCCGCCCCCAGAGACCTGGGCAGAGGTGCTCAGGGCCGCCCGGGAACTGGGTGAGCTCGTTCGCAACCAGACCCCGGAACCCCCGTCGGGGTCTCCCGGGATGTTGCGGTTTTCCTTGGCTGATACCTTGCAAATGCTCCTGGAAACCTGTAGCACCGAGGCAGTGAAGCCGCACTTGAAATCATTGCTGGCGCGGCAGGCGGTGTTATTCCCCACCGAGGCGGTGGAGCAGACGCTTTCCCGGCTGGCAGCTCAAGCTCCGGTGGAAGCGGGCTTTCATCAGGTTCCGGTGGTCGAGATCATCAAGGTGCTGAAAGACCATTGTGAGGAGGAGCGCAGCCGGGAGTTGCTGACCAAGCTCCTGGGGTCGGCGGGGAAAATCTTTCCGGGCCCTGACATCCCCCTGGAAGGCTATCCCGCCCCTCAGCCCCTTACGGAAGAGACCGTTGACCTGTGGCCGCGGTGGGAGGCTTTCATGGTTCTGCTGGAGTCCGCTGTGCAGACCCCAGGCCGGCCAAGCGGCCAACCGGCGGCCGGGCGCACCGCCGAGGCTCTGGCCGCCGCCGGCCGCATCCGGGACTCCCTCGCCCGGATTACCGAAGCCCTGTCCTTCCAGGACCTTTCCGGGCAACGCCTGCTGAAAGTCATGAAGATCCTGCGCCAGGTGCAGGCTCAGGTGCTGACCCTGTTGGTGGCTACCGGCCACCAGTTGAAATTGGTGGAGGCAGGCCAGGAAATTTCTTTGCAGGAATGTGAGGCCCTGGCCCAGGAAGAGCTCATTCGAGCGATCCACTACCCTCCTCCGGCAGAGAGCGCCGAGGCGTTTCAGCAATCCCCGGCGCACCAGGAGCCTTTGGATCAGGAAGCCATCAACGCCCTGTTGGCAGGCCTCGGCTTCTAGCCGACAACCTTGACTGGGCGAGCATGGTGCTGAGTCTGCCGGGAATACGGGCTCAGGATTTGCCCTCCAAGAAATTGGGGGGAAGAGGCTACCGCCCGGGGGCCGATTGCCATGGGTTGGGGTCAATCTTTCAAGCCCTCTCACCATCGATTATTTTCTACCCGCCCGGGTCGGGGGCAAAGGGTTTGGTCCCAGAAATACCCGGACCTTGCCGTCGGCAGCATGATTTGAGGGGTTGGACCTTGGTTTTCAAGAGCTTTTTTGAAAGCCTGTCAGAGCCTCCCGGAACCGAGGCCGGCATAACATTTGCATGAGCTCTGGCATATGCTGCACAAACCAGTCTTCCAACAGTGCCAGAATGGTAAGCCGGTGCTGCGCACGGGCGCGAATGCCCACAGAATTCCGTCTTCTTTTGCCCCCACCGGGGCGGCGGGCCAGTCCCCTTCCTTTGCGGCACTTCTTTCCCAGGCGTGCCACCTCCGGCTCCAGCACGGTGCCCAGGCGGGTGGGGCCCGACCGGATCTTCTTCGTTTCCGGGTCCGCGGCCATTTGGGGGATGCCCACCTCTCCCGGATGTTGCTCAGCAGTGGGTTGCGGCGCCATGGGGGCGCCAGTCTGGCTCTTCGCCCCCATGGGGGTGGGAGGGGGACCACCGTTCGGGGAGAGGTGGAGCGTCTCTTTCGCCACGCCCGGGGTGGCGGGCGTCCCAGTCCCGGCCAGGAAGCATTCCAGGAATTGATCCGGGAATCCTCAAGGAAGCACGGGGTTCCTGAGGACCTGATCCGGGCGGTCATCAAAGTGGAGAGCAACTTCAATCCCCAGGCCACCTCTCCGGCCGGGGCCATGGGATTGATGCAGCTGATGCCCGGCACCGCCAAGGAGCTGGGTGTACGTCAGCCCTATGATCCCCGGGAAAATATTGACGGCGGCACGCGCTATCTTAAAGAACTTCTGAGCCGCTACCGGGGAAACGTCCCCATGGCGTTAGCCGCCTATAACTGGGGTCCGGGCAATCTGGAGCGGGGCAAAGCGCTGCCCGCCGAAACCCGCAACTATCTGCAATTGGTGGGGCGCCACCTAAGCCGGAAACCGGTCCAACCTCCGGAAGCTCCCATCATTCCCCCCGCACCCGCCACCAATCACCTCTTCAGCCCCGCCACCATACCCTCCTGAATGGCTGGTCCAGGCCGGAACGGCATCTGAGCCACCCTCCGGCCTCGCTTGGCTAAGTGGAAGTGCGGTTCACCCCAGGGTTTTCTGGCCGCCTTGCCGATCCAGGTCCCGGGCTACGGGCCTGCGAGCCATGGACCCGGAACCGCTCCTTCCCGCCCCCCTGATTCCACGATTTTCCCAGGATTAAGAAAATTAAGCCCACCCACCTGGTGCCGATATATAGGTTAGCTATGCCAGATCACCCCTACCCAGCCGCAGCCGCCCCAATTCCCTCCCCAAGGGCGCCGCGCCTTCATCGAGCCCTGGGAACGCCACCCCAAAGGGCAATCACGGGGGACGGCCATGGATAAGGCGACCTTGACCGGGCTCTTCCTGGGAGCTCTGGCCGTTGTCGGCGGCCACTTTCTGGAGGGCGGCTCCCTGGGAATGATCCTTCAGGCTACCGCGCTGGTCATCGTCCTGGGGGGGACCTGTGGGGCGGTTTGCCTGAGCTTCTCCTGGGTCCATATCCGCCAGGCTCTCCGGGCCTTGCCTCGGATCTTCCGGGAGCCGCCCGATGATGCCGAGGCGCACCTGACCCAACTGGTGGAGTTGGCCTACCAGGCCCGCAAGGAAGGGCTGCTGGCGCTGGAAAAGGAGATGCCAAACCTGCCCGATGCGTTTTGGCGGCGGGGGTTAAGCCTGCTGCTGGACGGCCTGCCGCCCGAACAGGTGCAGGAGGTCATGGCGGTGGAACTGGCCCAAGGCCATGAAGCGGCCCTGCAACCGGCGCGGGTCTTCGAGGCGGCCGGCGGCTACGCCCCCACCATCGGCATTCTGGGTGCGGTCCTGGGCCTCATCCAGGTCATGCAGCACCTCACAGAGCCGGCCAAACTGGGGACGGGCGTGGCGGTGGCTTTCGTGGCCACCATCTATGGAGTGTCGAGCGCCAACCTCTTTTTTCTGCCGGTGGCCCACAAGCTCCGGCTGTGGCAGGAGCAACGCTACCGGCAGCAGGAGATGGTCCTGGACGGTCTCTTGGCATTAGCCCGGGGGGAACATCCCCGCCTGATTGGCGAGCGGCTGCGCGGATACCTCCGGGAGGCCCCCCGGGATGCCTGGCAGGGGCTGCACTCCCCCAAAGTCAGGCGCCTCACTCCACGCTCCCCACGCGAAAGGTCTCATCATGCCCCGGCCAAGGCCCCTTCCCCCTAGCCCGCCGGGGGGTCCCTCCTCTGAGCGTTGGTTGGTGTCGTACGCCGACTTCATCACCTTGTTGCTGGCCTTTTTTGTGACCATGTACGCGATCACCCGCTTGGACAGCGAGAGACTGGCTCTGGCCCAACTCTCCATTCAGCGGGCGTTGCACGCCCCGGTCTTTCTGGGGGGGTTCCCGGTGACCAGCGGCATTGACGAGGTGGCGGCTGCCGGGATAAAGGGCGACCTGGCAGGAGCCGTCCTCCAGGATCGCCTGCCCGCCCAGATCCAGGAGGTGGCCCACCTGGTGCAGGAAAGTCTGCGCCAGGAGCGGGATGCCCAGGACATCCGCCTGGTTCTCACCGCCCGGGGGTTGGTCATCCACTTGCCGGAGTTCCTGTTCTTCCCTTCCGGCGATGCCGCCATCCGTCCGGAAGGGCAGGCGCTGGTGGGGACCCTGGCCGCCATCCTGGGCCGGATTCCCAACCACGTGGCCGTTGAAGGGCACACCGACGACCGCCCCATCCATACCCCCCACTTCCCTTCCAACTGGGAACTCTCCGCGCAGCGGGCCATCAACCTGGTGCGGCATTTTATCGAACAATATGGTCTGGAGCCGACCCGGTTTGTGGCGGCGGGCTACGGTGAGTACGCCCCCGTGGCCGACAACCGCCAAGAAGAGGGTCGCCGTCTCAACCGCCGCGTCGATATCATCATCAAGCCCTTGGCCGGGAGCCGCCAGCGGTAGTCTCGCCGGGGCTGGCGCTCGAGGGGTGGCGGGACGGGAATGTGTGGTTCCGCCTGGTTGCCCGCCGCAGTCCCGGTCTCATCCTTCCCCTCGTGCCCGGGCTTTCATGGGCTGGGGAGCGGTTTTTCTGGCGCGCTTCGGCGAGGATTCAAAAGCGCAGCCAGTCGCGCTGCCGCAGCACTTGCCCCATGGGCGAAGCCGATTCCGAAAAGCTCGGGGAACTGTGCTGGATTTGCGTGGTGATGGTGCAGGCTGGCACTCCCGGCTCCTCGCCGGGAGCCCGATTCCACCATCTCTCAGCGGATTAGGGCCGTGGGATTATTTGAGATTTTCCATGATGCGGATGGCCGCCGGCCCGATGATCACCACCATGAGGGCCGGGAAAATGAAGAGCAGCAAGGGAAAAACCAGCTTGACCGGAGTTTTAGCGGCCAACTCTTCCAGTTTCTGTCTGCGGGTGGTGCGCAGGGTGTCGGACTGCACTTTCAGGGCCTGAGCCATGCTGGTGCCGAAGCGGTCACTCTGGATTAACATGGAGCAAAGCGAGGCCACCTCTTCCACGCCGGTGCGATCCGCCAGATTCCTGAGGGCCTGTTCCCGATCCAAGCCGGCGCCGATCTCCAGGTTGACCAGGGTCAGTTCCCGGGATAAGGCCTGATTGGAGAGCCTGAGGTCGTCGGCTACCCGCTTCAGGGCGGCATTCAGGCCTTGCCCGGCCTCCACGCAGACCACCAGGAGATCCAGGGCGTCCGGCAACCCGTCCCGGATCTGCTTCTGTCGGGAATCCACCATCGCCCCCAGGATCAGGTTGGGGAGAAAATACCCGCCCGGCATCAGCACAAAGAAAAGCAGCAGCAACAGGCTTTTGGGGACTCCCAGGGTTAGCAGCAAGGGCAGGGCAATCACGGGCAAAGCCACCGCCAACCCCAGCTTGAGGCCCAGAAAGATGGAGAGGGACTTTTCACCCTGGAGCCCGGCTCGGTGCAGCGCTTTCTGCAACTCCTTGACATAAGCGCTGCCTCGTTTGATGCCCAACGTTTCCTCGGCCTTTTCCACCAACTCCCGGGGCAAAAACTCCCTGGGACGAAGGTCCGGAGGCAGCGCCCCCTCCTGGGAGGAACCTTTGAGACGCTGTCGCATCCGGGAGCTGCGGCTCCGGGAAAAAAGCCCCAGGAACCCGATCATGGCGGCGATGCTAACCCCGAACAGGACGGCGGAAACGGTCACAGGCGTCCTCCTAAATCCTGATGTTGACGATTCTACGGATAGTCAACATTCCCAAGAGCTGAAAGAACAAGGCGGTCAGCGCCATCAGACGGCCGGTGCCGTGATGCACCAGCATTAAGGTGTAATCCGGGTTGATTTTGAGCATCACGGAAAAGATGACCGGCGGCAGGAGGATGAGAATCCACCCGGACAGGCGGCCTTCGGCGGTCAGGGCCTTTATCTGATTTCTCAGCTTAAAGCGCTCCCGTATCAAACTGGCGATCTTTTCCAGGATTTCCGTGAGGTTTCCCCCGGTCTCCCGCTGGATCATGACTGCGGTGGTGAAAAAACGAAGCTCCTTTAACTCCACCCGCTGACACAGGTTCAGGAGGGCGCGGTTCATGTCCATGCCGTGATTGTACTCCTTAAAGGTCTTGAAAAATTCCAGCCCGATGGGGTCAGCCATCTCCTCCCCCACCATCTGGAGCCCGGAGGCAAAAGCATGACCGGCTTTGAGTCCGCGGGCCAGCAGGTCCAGCGCTTCCGGCAGCTGCTTTTCAAATCTTTTCAGGCGGTGCCGTCGCTTCCAGGTCAGCAGCTTATAAGGGAGGAAAAGACCCGCTGCCAGACCCAAAAACCCGCCCGGCACCCCCCACTGATAATAGCCCAGGCTGAGATTCACCGCGCCGGAAAGGGCCCCCCCGGACAAGACCACTCCCAGGGGCCAGCTCACGTCGGCCTGGCGGAGCAACCGTTGCAGTCCTTCCAAGAACCGCACCTGCCTGCTTAACCGGCGCAGCCACGACTGACCGGTTAGGTGCTCAAGTTTCAGGAGCGATTCTTGAGTAAAGCGTTTTTCCAGTCGATCGAGATACTTCAATCTTTTCTGGAGAAGGCGTTGTTGACGCCGGCCGCGATCAAACAGCACCAGGGTAAGGCCCTCCAGCAGACAGAGAAAGAAGAGAAAGGTAGTGATGATGAGGAGATGAGGCAAGCCCTGCAAGGTCGCCCGGAGGCGGCCGACAAAGGTCCCCTGGTTCCCCTGGCCCTTCAGATATCCCGCCCCGGTCCCTTCCAGGAATGAGGCCGCCTGGGCAGATAGACCGGGAGCTCCCGCCCGGTAGCCAGGAATCTCCGCCGCAATGGCCCCCCCCAAAGCAGCCACCGCCGGTAGCAGCATCAGCAGGATTGCCAAACCGAGAGGCGCCAGACTGACACACCGAAGTCCCTTGTTCATCGCAGCTCATCCGTCCCGGTGTGGGGGCTCCAGGGGGCAGCTTTCAATAACTCTCCCTGAAAATCGCGGCCGGGAGGTTGATGCCCATGGCCTCCAGGCGATCCATGAATTTGGGCCTGATGCCAGTGATCATGAACCGGCCGCGTACCCGGCGGTCCTCGGTGAGACCCATCAATTTGAAAGAGAAAATCTCTTGCATGGTAATCATGTCCCCCTCCATGCCCACAATCTCATTGAGGCTCATCATCTTGCGGCTGCCATCGCTGAGCCGGGCCAACTGAATGACCACATTGATGGCCGAGGCAATCTGGTGCCGGATGGCCTTCTCCGGGATTTGCAGGCCGGCCATGGACACCATGGTTTCCAGCCGGGTAAGGGCGTCCCGGGGGGTGTTGGCGTGAATGGTGGCCAGGGAACCGTCATGGCCGGTGTTCATGGCCTGGAGCATATCCAGGGCTTCCCCTTGGCGCACTTCGCCCAGGATGATGCGCTCCGGGCGCATCCGCAGGGCATTGCGCACCAAGTCACGCTGGGTGATCTCTCCCATGCCTTCCAGGTTGGGAGGCCTGGTCTCCAACCGGACCACGTGCTCCTGCTGGAGTTGCAACTCCGCCGAGTCCTCAATGGTGATGATGCGCTCGTCATTGGGGATGAAGCTGGACAGCACGTTCAAGAAGGTGGTCTTGCCGGTGCCGGTGCCTCCGGAGATCAGGATGTTGAGGCGGGCCTGCACAATGGCCTCCAGGACCTGGGCCATCTCCGGGGTCAGCGTGTTGAACTCGATGAGGTTGTGGATGCGAATGGGATCTTTGGCGAATTTCCGGATGGACAAGGCCGGGCCGTCCAAAGCCAGGGGCGGGATGATGGCGTTGACCCGGGAGCCGTCAGGCAACCTGGCGTCCACCATGGGGCAGGACTCATCCACCCGACGGCCCACACCTGAGGCAATCTTCTCAATGATCTTCAAAAGATGGGCATTGTCCGTGAAGCGGGCCGGAGACCGTTCCAGCTTCCCCCGGCGTTCCACAAAGACCTGGTCAAAGCCGTTTACCAGAATATCGCCGATGTTGGCATCGTTGAGCAGGGAGTCTAGCGGTCCGTAGCCCAACAGTTCATCGCGGATCTCTTTGACCAGACGCTCCTTTTCCGGGAGAGTCAGGGCCAGGTTCTCTTCCGTCAGGATGAGCTCGATGCCCCGACGGAGATCTTCCTGGAGCACGGTCTCCTCGGCTTCGGCCAACCGGGCCAGATCCAAAAGATTCAGGAGGCGGAAATGGATCTTGGCCCGCAGTTCGCTGAAGGCGGTTTCCTTTTTCTGATCCGGGCTGACGGCCGCAGCGGAGCCGCCGCGTTCACCGGTGGCGCGCTCGCGGATGCGGGCGATGATGCTCATCGGTCATCTATCTCCTGAAAAGATTCATGAGGCCCCAACGGGAGCCCTTGTCCGGCGGGCCTTCCTTGCCCTCCAGGTGTTCGGCCAGCACCTTGAGGTCCCGACAGATGGCATGTCCCGGGGCCAGGCGGGCCAGGGGCTGGCCCTCGTTGATGCTGCGCATCGTCTCCTTGAAATCGAAGGCGATGGTTCCCTTGACCTCCCGCCCCAGAAAACCGGCCACATCGGTCACTGCCAGTTCGCCGCTCTTCTGCCAGGAGTTAAGCCACACTTCCAGGGGGACGGCCTCCAGCCCCAAAAGCTTGAGAAGTTCCAGCAACTTCTTGGCATTGGATAACGCCGGGATGGTCTGGTTGGCCACGACGATGATGAGATCGGAGAGTTCCAGGGACCTCAGGGCGCCCTCGTCCAGGTGGTGTCCCAGGTCCACCAGAATATGCGTGAAAATTTTTATTTTCTTCAGGTAATTGAGGACTTTTTCCAACTGGTCCGGCGTCACCGCCTCGGCGTCCTCCAGGCGTTCCGGCGCCGGCAAGAGCTGCAGATTCTTGTCGTACTGATAAAACAAGCTCTGAAGATAGGCCCGGTCGAGATGGTCGGCGTTTTCAATGACCTCGACGATGCTGTATTGCGGCTTGGCGTCAAAGAAATGCACGAGCTGTCCATACCTCAGGTCCAGATCCACCAGGAGCGCCTGGTTCCGGTCCTGCCGGGCCAGCAGATAGGCGGCATTGGCCGCCACGAAGGTGGTCCCTACCCCTCCCTTGCTCCCCAAAAAGGAGACCAGCCTGGTGGGCGCAGCCAGGTCCGGCACCTCCGACAGGACCGGCAGACGGTCCAGGGCCTCCTGAAATTCCTCGGCGCGGATGGGGTAGGTGAAGCACTCCTTGACTCCCAGGCGGAGGGCTTTCCACAATTGATCGGTGGTGATCTCCGGAAGGTAAAGAAAGATGGGGGGATTTCGATGATCGGCGGTGGTCCGCCGAATCCAGCCATCCAATTCCCGGTTGTCGGTCTGATATTCCAGCAAAATGGCATTGGTACCGGAGTTGACATGGGCCGGCAGTCTGTCCAAGGGGCCCACCTCCACGAGGGCCCCCTGCCGGGAGGCGGTTACCACCTTCTGCAGGTATTCCCCTGCTTCGGGCGTGCTGTAGTACAGACTGAACTTGATGGCCATCTCCGGGTTCCATCCTGGGGGTGGATTGGCCTGGGCGCCGTCCGGCCCAGCCGGGACATCCGGCCAACCGGACGGCGCGGTTTAGAAATTGACATGATCGCGCTTCAGCCTGGGGTTGCCCAAATCCAGATAGACCTTGGGAGGGAGGACCCGGATGATTTCAGCGGCCTGGCCGGCGCTGGCCCCAGCCACCAGATGGGTGGTGCGCACCCCCGAAGTTGGGGTGATCTTCTGGTTCTGTTGGCTGCGCAACACCAAGGAAATGGTCCCCTCCTTGGCGGCGTTGGCCAACCGCTCACCCTGACCTGGCTCCACCTCCAGGGTGACGGTGGGAACCACCTGGGGCTTCTCCCCCGGACGCCGTTCAATCTGCTGGCCCGTGCCCAAGACCCGGAGATTCTGCAAGGCCAGGCGACTGACGGGATCGTCTTTGAACTCCCCCACCTTGTCGATGGTCACCATCACGTCCACCCGGTCGTTGGGGCTCACAAAGCCCGCCACCCCCGAGGCCTCGTCCACTTTCACCGTCATGGCTCGCTTGCCAGGGCTCAAGAGGGCGGTGAGGCCCGCCTGGGTCCCCGGGGGGGCCAGCTTGACCTCCAGGATGGGCTCCCCGGCCCGGAAATGGGAGCCCGCCACTCGACCGGCCACCTCTTCCATTCGGGCGAAACTACCCTGGGGACAACTTTCCACTGGCCAATGGCGGATCACCAATTGCTCCTGGGCTAAGGACTGGGCGGCGTCAATGTCCTTGGCAGCCACCACCACCGCCCGCATCTTGATTGTCTGTTGGGCGTTTTGCGCGGACTGGCCCTTGAGCCAACCCAACGCCATGACCGTGGCCGTGGTGCCGAAGACCAGGGCCAGGATGAGCCAGAACCAGGAAGGAATTCGCCGCATCGTCCCTCACTCCAAAAGCATGACCGTTTCCGCCGTCAGGTTGACGCTGCCCACGAGATTTTGGACAAAGGCGGGCAGAACCTGAAAGGAATAACTGTATTTCACCTGCACCGTGAGCGGCGCTCCGCTGAGGTCGCCGGGCCAGTCCGGAAACTCCACCGGTACCCCGGACGCACCCGGAAAACCTGATTGAACTAAATATTCCCGCACCTTGTCGGCAATCTCCACCTGCGTCCTCCGGGGGGTGCTAAACACCACCCCGTAGCGGGCCCCTTCCCGGCTGGCGTTGGCCAACACTCCCTTGGCGTAGATGATCAGGCCGAACTCCACCACGCCGAACAGCACCGCCACCAGAACCGGCGCCAGCAACCCGAATTCCACCAGGGCTGCCCCCCGTTCTATCCTGACAACCGTCCGTCTGGAGGCCATGGGGAGGCTTCCCTCCGCTTTTCAAGGCTCAGGGTTACGCCGCCCGGCGGAGCGAAGTCCAAACCGGGCCGGGCCAACGGCCCGGCGCCGAGGCCCACCCCCGGCGCCGGGGCAAGGCGTCATTGCGATCACTGGCCCAATTGCGTGGCAACCGAGGAGAACTTGGTATTCAGGTTGGTGCCGATGAGATAGATGGATGCCATCACCACCACCGCAATGCCCGCCACCAGCAGGCCATACTCCACCGCACTGGCACCCTCTTCTTCCCGGATCAAGGTCGTGACTTTGGTGAACAACTCTTTCATAGCGGCCAACTCCTTTTTGTTGTGATTGTCGCTGGAGCGGAAACGTGGTCGTCGGCAAGCCGCTGCCGCTCAACCCGCACTCACCTCCTTTATGGACCGCGGCGCCGCCGGCCAGTCCGCCCGAGCCAGCCCACCGATCTCACCAAAGCTTTTGACTTTGCTGCTCCCACTTCGGCAATCCCGCTACCTTAGCCTTAAAAGCTGTAGGCCGGTAATTTTGCGTCCCATCCTTTCGGATGGTTTGCCCTTCTCGGTGGGCGGTCCAGCCTTCATCTTTGTTATCGGCACCCTCCGGGACGACCTTAAATCTCGTTCCTCTTCCGGGAGCCTCGCGCCTTCAAGTTCCCGCCCTGCCAGGCCGATAGGTCCCATAAGCAATGACGCCCTGACTGACCGGGAGGTACGCGGCCCATGAAGTCCTTGGCAGGTTTGCAGGGGTCCCCGGCGGGGAACCTCTCCTCGCCTCTTTTCCGGCCCTTGCCCCAATCGCTTCCTGAATTGGGGGTGCCGGAAATTTTTCTGGCCAACCTCACCCTGAAACACTGCTTCTACCTGGACACCTTTCAGTTGGCCGAGCTGGTGGACCGCCTGAAGCTCTCCACCACCGTAGTCAGCCAGCTGGTGGACTATCTGAGGAAAGAAAAGTACCTGGAGGTGCGGGGCCCCGATCCCCTAAAGCCCGCGGCCAATCCCTTAAGCCTGGCCAACCGCTTTGTGTTTACCGAAGCCGGCAAGCGGCGGGCGGCAAATCTTCTGGAATACGACGCCTATGTGGGGCCTGCCCCGGTAAGCCTGGACGACTATTGGCAGCAGGTAAGCCGCCAGAGCCTCAAGCTCACCACCATCACTCCCAGCCGATTGCGCCAGGCCTTTCAAGGATTGGTGCTGGGCCCCGACCTCCTGGAGCAGCTGGGCCCGGCCACCGTGAGCGGCAAGCCCTTGTTTCTCTATGGCCCCCCGGGCAACGGCAAGACCACCATCGCCCTCCGCCTGGGCGAGGTGTGGGATGACGCCATCCTGGTGCCCTATGCCCTGTATGTGGAAGGAAACGTCATCCGGGTGTTTGACGACATCAGCCATAAAACCGCACCCGGAGGCGACCCCGGCGAGGTGGGGGACCGCCGCTGGGTGCGCTGCCGCCGTCCCGCCATCATTGTGGGCGGCGAGCTGACCCTGGGAATGCTGGACCTGGCTTTCAATCCCATCCTGAAATACTATGAGGCCCCCCTGCAATTAAAGGCCAACAACGGCCTGTTCATTGTGGATGACTTCGGCCGCCAGCAGGTCTCCCCCCAGGAGCTCCTGAATCGCTGGATCATTCCGCTGGAGAACCGGGAAGATTTTCTGTGCCTGCACACCGGCCAGAAATTCGCCATCCCCTTCGATCAGTTCCTGGTGTTCGCCACCAACCTGGACCCCCGCTCCCTGGTGGACGAGGCCTTTTTGCGCCGCATCCGCTCCAAGGTCAAGGTGAACCACGTCACCCGGGAACAGTTCCGGGAGATCTTCCGCCTCATGTGCCACCACCATCAACTGGAATACGATCCCGACGCCCTGGACTATCTGCTGGCCACCCAGTACGACGCCACCGGGCGCTCCATGGACGCCTGCCACCCCCGGGATCTTTTGGAGCAGATCCTGGATTACTGCACGTTCCACCAGCTTCCTCCCAGTCTGTCTCGGGAATTCCTGGACCGGGCCTGCCGGGTGTATTTCGTCAATTGACCGGCCGACGAACCACAAACGGCAGTGAGGGTCAGGCTGGACGGCCAACAATCTACGGGGTTTCAGCGGGTCCCAGCACACCCCCTTCGCAATGCCCCCCGAAGGTTTTTCGGCCTCCCAGGGAAGGAGCGTTTGGGGGGAAGCGCCAGAAAGCCTGACCACCTAAAAAACCGCTTCTCCTTCACGAGCAGGACACCCGCATGCTATAAAAAGGCATTGCCGGCTGCTGCCGGGCATCCCACCGAAGGAGGCCCCCATGGCCCCCAAGACAACGACTTCCGATTCCTCGGATTGCGGCCAGCTCTTCATGGTGGGTCTCCCCGGGCCCCGCCCGGACCCCATCGCCCGGGAGCTGATCCGGGACCTGGGGGTGGGCGGGGTCATCCTGTTCGCCCGCAATATCGAGGCCCCGGAGCAGGTGTGGGAGCTCATCCGGGACCTGCAGGAGCTGGCCCAGGCGGCCCGGGGGCGGCCCCTGCTTGTCGCCGTGGACCAGGAGGGAGGCCCGGTGCAGCGCCTCAAGGCCCCGTTCACCCTGATTCCCGGGGCCAGGGAACTGGGGCTGGCCGCGACCCCGGCGGAAGTGGAGGCCTTGTTTCAGCGGGTGGGCCGGGAGCTGGCTTCGGTGGGGGTGAATATGAACCTGGCGCCGGTGCTGGATGTGGCCCGCAGTCCGGAGTGCCCCCTGTGGGAGCGCTCCTTCGGCCCGGACCCGGAGCGGGTCGCCGCCCTGGGCGTGGCCGCCCTGCGGGGTTTGCTGGCGGGAGGCCTATGTCCGGTGGCCAAACATTTTCCGGGCCTGGGGGACACCGTGCGGGACTCCCACGTGGAACTGCCCACCGCCACCAGCCCGGACCCCCGCCGACAGGCCGACCTCATTCCCTTCGCCGCGGCGGTGGGCGCCGGGGTGCCGGCGGTAATGACCGCGCACGTCAGGATCCCCGCCTGGGACGAGCAGCCGGGAACCCTGTCGGCGGTGGCCATCCAGGGCTGGCTTCGCCAAACCTTGGGATTTTCCGGGGTGGTGATGACCGACGATTTGGAGATGGGGGCCATCCGGGAGCAGACTGCGGTTCCCCAGGCCGCCCGGCAGGCCCTGACGGCCGGAGCGGATCTCCTGTTAATCTGCGAAAACCCGCAACTGGCCTGGGAGGCCGCCGCCTTGCTTAAGGAAGAACCGGCCCTAGCGCCCCGAATCCAGGAGGCGGCCAGACGCCTGGCCGGTCTGCGAACCCGGGTGCGCCCAGCGATGAAAAGCCGCCCGGATCTGCAATCCTTTTTCGCCAGACTCCATAACATTTGAGAGCCGGGGATGCGGCCGCCTGGATAGGCGAGATAAAAAAATGGCCGGGAGGGGGAAGCCCGGCCATTATGGAGAAAGGAGAAATTGGTATGGGATTTCGGGGGTAACCTTTGCTTTTATGTATTGCAGGGAAAGTGCCAAACCTGTCTTTCTTAATATTTTTATTAATATTAATAGGTTACTCAACCACCTGGTCTCTCCCCGGAGCGGTTCAGTTCAAATAATTATACCAAGTATCCCCCCGGGCCTCGGGGAAGGAGAAGCGGACCCCGACCTACAACCGTTCTGGAGCTGGTTCAAAAATCTTACCCCTGGCGGCAGCTGGGAAAATTTTTTTACTGAACCTGGATGAGTTGGCGGGCCAGGCTCAAAACCTGTTGCGGTGAGGGCCCCTGCCAGCGGCGGTCCGGCGGCGCGGTCAACACGGTAACCGTCTCCCCCAGGGGGGCCCAGACCGTCGGATCGGTGGGGCCGAAGAGCGCCAGCACCCGCCTGGCCCCCGCGGCGGCGGCCAGGTGGGTGAGGCCGCTGTCGTTTCCCAGATACAGGCGGGCCTGGGAGAGGAGCGCGGCCAGGGTTTTTAAGGGTCGCTGGTGAAGAAGGAAATGCCCCTGGGCTCTGGCCAGCCCCGACAGGTAGGGAAGCCAGGCCGCTTCGGCCGGCCCTGACAGCCAGACTATCGGCAGGTCCGTTTCCCAGGCCAGGGTTCGGGTGACTTCATAGAAGTGCTCGATGGGCCAGTTTTTGGCCGGGTTGCCGCTTCCGGGCGCGACGGCCAGAACCTGGCTGCCCGGCGGCACCTCCTCCGGCCAGTAACGTTGCCAATCCAGGACGAGGCGCAGGGGTTGGGGCCGGAAGGCCAGTCCCAGCTCCGCCAGACGGCGGGCCTGGAGGCGGCTGAGATGCTCCCCGCCGTTGCCCGGGAACGATGGCAGCCAGGCGGTGTGCCGGACCCCCCCCTCCTGGAGGCGGGCAACCAAGGTCCCAGGGGGGCGGGGACTGAAGACCAGAGCCAGGTCCACCTCGGCCAGGCGTCGGGTCAAAGCCGGGGGCAGGCCCCCCCGCTCCGCAAACAGCCAGGCCCACAACCCGTCGCTGCCATCCCAGACCGCCTCCAGGGAAAGCATCTCCCTCAGCAGCCCCCACCGTTCCGGGTGCCCCACCGCCACCAGGCGGGTCTCCGGGAATTGCCGCCGCACCGCCGCCAGGGCCGGCCCGGCCAACAGGAGGTCTCCCAAGGCGCCCTGATGCCATAGGAGAATGACGGCGGGCGAGTCTGTCATCAAAGCAACAGCACCTTCGGTCAGGATCGCAACTGGCGCTGGGCCGGGATGAAATCCAGGAGCTGGAAAGGGGTGCGCACCTGGGCGAGGGGTTCCCCCACCTGCACAATGGCCTCCTCCGCCACCGGACCCAGCCGGCCGTCAGCCGCGGCCAGATAGCTCACTTTAAAGGGGTCAATCCCCATGAGGCGGGTGCAGGTGGCGTCCACCGCGGTGAGGTTCGAGCCCATGACCAGCACCCCGGCTGCTTTGGGGGTGCCCATGATGGGGCCGTCGCCCTCCATGCCGATGATGCCGTCCACGATGGCGAAGTGAGGTTTGATGGAGGCCGTCAGATCCAGGATGCACTGGGGGATGCCGGCCCAATGGAGGACGTTTTTGGGCCAGCCGTAATAGATCCCCGGCATCACCCCGAAGAGATTCTTCATGGAAAGCGTCACTCCGGCCCAATGATGGGTCTTGAGCTTGGCCAGCGAGACGATGTAGTCCGCCTCCAGGAGGGTGACGGGCAGGGTGAGATGGGGGAGTTTGGACCAACCGCCGGCATTGGGGACAATGATGCCGTTGTCGTAGTTGAGGTCCACAAAGGGGATGCGGTCCTCCACCAGCGCTTCCGCCAGGCCGGATTCCTCCAGCACCAGGGTGGTGTCGTGGATGTGCCCCGGACCCTCAGCCACCACCACCTGCCCGGCCCCCAGCTTCAAGAAGGCCTCCACCGCCCCCCTGACCACCGCCGGGTGGGTGTTGATCTGGGGCTTGCCCACCGCGGTTTCCACCAGGTTGGGCTTCAGGAGCACCCTTTTCCCGGCCACCGCCGCGGAAGTCACGCCCAGTTCCTTCAGGCCGGCAAAGATCACGGCAGCCAGGTCGGCGTGATAATCCTTTACCCGGGCGATGAGGGTGCGCTCCCGCCAGAGGCGTTTGCGGCTGAGGCGCCACCAGGAATAGCCCGAGGCGGCCAGGACCGCGCCTCCCAGGCAGCCTGTGATGAAGGTGCGGCGGCTGATGGCCATGGCTCACCCTCCCCCTGCGCCCCAGCGCCAACCCGGCTGGCGGCGTTCTTCACACCGATGGCGGAGCATAGAAACTGTCCAATCCCCCCGGGGCCTTCCGGGCGATGACCAGAAGCGCCAGTGATTCGGTATCATAGGGACCGTAGCGGGCTTGCCGGGAGAAAGACGCGGCCAGCCAGGCAGCCGCCGCTTCGGGCCGTTCCCCCCAAGCACTTAACCCCAACAGACTCCAGGCCAACCCTTTGGGGGTCTTGAGGCCGGGCGCCACTTCCTTGAGATAGGCCAGACTTGCCAGGACCAGGGGCCGGGCGAGGCGGCCGGCCAGGGCGTTGAGGGCCAGGCCGGTGCTTTCCGGCATGGGATGGAGGGGCGTGTCGAAGACCTTGGTGTTGCCGTAGTTCCAGCCGCCGGCCGGCAGTTGCCGGTCCAGGAGGAGGCGCTGGCCTTCCATGACCCGGGGATGCCGGTCCTGGCCGACCACCCGCAAGGCGATCATGGCCAGGGAGGTGGGATGCACCCAGGAATGGGTTCCGGCGACCCAGGGCCACCCCGGAATACTGGAATCGTGGGCCGTAGGGCTGTCAGGGGGATTGGGATGGTGCTCTCCGGTGGTGCTGAGCAGAAACTGCACGGCCCGGGTTTGGGCCTGGACAAAATCGGGAACTCCCTGCCAGGCCAGGATGCCCAGCGGGGTGGGCCAAAAGGTCTCCGGGTGCCGGGGCGAAATGCAGAGCCGGCCGTCCGGCGCCTGATCGGCGGCCAGGCGTTCCAGGGCCGGAGCAAGCAGCCCGGAGCCGGCCCCGGCCCCCCGCAAGGCCATCACCGCCCAAGCCGTGGCATCCGGACGATACCCACCGCCGACCCCGCTCCGGAACCCGCCTTCCGGCAGAGCCCGCTCCTTCAGGAGGCCCACGGCCTCAGTCAGCATGTCCCCGGACATACCTCCCCCCTGGAGAGGCATTATGGGGACAAATCGGTGAAAAAGCAAGGGGCCCGAAAAGTCGGCCCGACCACCAGGCCGGCGGCCAAGGTCCGGCAGGACCGGCCTCTCCGGTGGCGCCACCCGGGGGAACCGCCTTGGGGGGCCGCCCCGCCGGGATGGAGGGCGCCTTGGTCCCCCCTCCCGGTAGCGGCGCTCAGGCCCCCTGAGCCGCGGCCAGCTTTTGGGCGGTGCGGGTGAGAAGGTGCGGGTCGTGCTCCAGCAAGGCCAGCACATCCTGATAAATCTGGCGGTTGGGGTCATCGGGGGAAGCCCCGCCGCCGATGAGGTCCACCACCTGGTCGGCGATTTCCGGCTCGGCCTCCAGTTCCCGGAGGATTTCCCAGGCCTGCTCAGGTCTGAACCCATGCAGCAGCACGGCGGCAAAGACCACCTTGGGGTCGCCGCCCTCAGCCTTGAGCAGGTCGGTGGCGTAACGCAGGGCCTGCTCCAGGCGGAGGGCCCCGTCCTCCCCTTTCCCGGTCTTGACGCGCTCCAGCAGGCGCTCCCGGAAATTGGCCATGGCCCGGCGCTCGGCCATGAGCTCGGGCACGCACTTGTCGGCGTACTGGCAATATTCAGCGCAGCCCAGCTCGATCCTGGGATTGTAAAAGAGGTGGCCGCACCAGGCGCAGCGCCGCCGGGTATCGTCCTTGAAGAATTCGATTTCTGCGCCGCACTTGGGGCACTCCACCGTGAAGATGTCGTCCGCCTTCCAGTAGCGGGTGTCCTGTCCGGGGCATTTGACCTGTTCCATGGCTTCCCCCTCAGGCGGCTTTGACCTTCAACTGCTGCACCACCTGGCCGGCGGTGCCCAGGGTGCAGATGCTCACCGGCACCTTCTTGCCGGCGGCCGTCATGGCCTCCCGCACCACCTGGATGAGCCCCTGACAGCAGGGCACCTCCATATTGACGATGGTGATGCCGGCAATGTCGTTGTGCTGCAAAATCTCGGCGAGCTTGCCCGCTTGTTCCTTCAGGTCCTCAAACTTGGGGCAGCCGCACACCACCGCCCGGCCGGCCAGGTACTTGGCGTGGAAGTCCCCGGCCGCAAAGGCGGCGCAGTCGGCAGCCACCAGGAGCTCAGCCCCCTTAAGAAACGGCGCCTTAGGGGATACCAGCCTGAGCTTCACCGGCCAGTGGCTCAGGGCCGACTCCCCGGCCACCGGGGTGCCGGTGCGCTGAAACTGCCGCATCTGACTGCCAGGACAGACGAAAACCGGTTCTGCGGTGGGCGCCGGGGCCGCGTGGTGGCCTTCCGCCCCCGGAGCCGGCCCCACAAACTCCTCGGCCTCACGCTCCTCGATGATCAAGGCGTCCTGGGGACAGGCTCCCAGGCAGGCCCCTAGACCGTCGCAATACCGGTCGGCCAGGAGGGTGGCCTTGCCGTCGATGATCTGAATGGCCCCCTCGGCGCAGGACGGCACACACAGGCCGCAGCCGTCGCACTTTTCCTGGTCAATCCTGATGATCTGCCGTTTTGCCATTTTCTTTCTCCTCACCGGCACCGCCGACGGCCGCATCCCCCGGTTCGGCTGGCGGCTTGATTGGATGCTGTCTTTTCTTTTACTATAACCAGTCTTCAGGCTCCTGCTCTGACCTAAGTCAATCCGCCGGAAAATCCCGACCCTGTTACATCCGCTCCCCAAGCCGCTAAGCGATTGCAAAGCCAAAGGAGGGAGAGCTTGCGCAGGGGGAATAAGGGGACGGGGGACAGTCTTTCATCAGGCCGGGCCGGCAGCCTCTAACAGCACCTCGGCCAGATGATGAAAGGTCAAGGGCAATTGGCAGGCCGCGGCCAGGGGTTTGAGGTGGAGAACACAGCCATAGTCCAGGCTCACCAGCCCCGCGGCCCCGGTGGCGGCCACCGCCCGCAGGTAGGCCCGGCCGATGTTGGTGGCGATATCCGGATGCTGAAGCCGGAACACCCCGCCGAAACCGCAACAGGTGTAATACGGCGAGACCGCCGCGAGTCTCAAACCCTCCACCTGTTCCAGGAGGCGGGCCGCAGCCGGCAGCACACCCAGTTGCCGGGCCTTGCAGGAGCGGTGCAGAACCAGAGTGCCGGGAAACCGGGGCCGCCAGGTGAGAAGACCCGTTCCATCCAGGAACTCGCTCAACTCCAGGGTGCGGGCCGCCACCTCCAGGGCCAGCCGGCGTTCGGCCGTGGACTCGGCCAACTCCGGGTAGTGCCGGCGCACCATGAGGGTGCAGGAAGCGCTGGGGCAGACGATGGCTTCGGCTTTCCGAAAGACCTCAAAAAAATGGCGCATCAGGCGACGGGCCGCGGCCAGAGCGCCCACCGTCAGGGCGAACTGGCCGCAGCAGGTCTGCTCCCGGGGATAGTCCCAGGCCACTCCCAGGCGCTCCAGAAGACCGGCCACGGTTTGGGCCGTCTGAGGGGCGGCCTGGTCCAGGATGCAGGGGAGAAAGAGGCTGATGGTCATACGAAAGAGGCGGCGTGCGCCGGGTTGCGCCGATTTCTTCAGGCAGGGCCTGGGGCAACCGGAGATTCCCAAACCGCCTTTTACTTGACAGTATGCGGAAAAATCTCTTAAAATGGAAGAAAATAACGAAATAACAAATAGTTGACCGGAAGTCAGCTTCGGTCCCGCTATCATGCCCGATCTTTCTGCCCATATCCTGGTGATCGATGACGACAAGGCCATGCGGGACGCCTGCTGCCAGATCCTGAGCCGGCAGGGGTTTCAGGTGGAGATGGCCGCCAGCGCCCGCCATGGTCTGGCGCTCCTGGAAAGCACCTCCTTCGACGTCATTCTTTTGGACCTGGTGATGCCCGACATCGACGGCTTGGAGGCCTTAAAGCAGATCAAGGCGTTGGACTCCGAAAGCGAAGTCATTATCATCAGCGGTTACGGCACCATCCCCACCGCGGTGGAGTCCATCAAATCCGGAGCCTTCCATTTCCTGTCCAAGCCCTTCGCCCCGGATGACCTGAGGCACCTGATCGTCCGGGCGCTGGAGAAGCGCCGCCTGAACCTGGAGAACCTGGCCCTGCGCCAGGAGCTCAAAAGCAAGGACGAACGGGGGGAATTGGTGTTCCAAAGCGACGCCATGGCCCGCATCATGGAGATGGTTGCCCGGGTGGCGCCCACGGACAGCACGGTGCTCATCACCGGCGAGTCCGGCACCGGCAAGGGCCTGGTGGCCCACAAGATCCACCAGTTAAGCCGCCGGGCCCGGCGACCCTTCATCACCGTGGACTGCGGCACCTTGGTGGAAACCCTGTTCGAGAGCGAGCTCTTCGGCCACGTCAAGGGGGCCTTCACCGGCGCCGACGCCAACAAGATCGGCAAGTTCGAGCTGGCCCAGCACGGCACCCTGTTCTTCGACGAAATCAGCAACATCAGTCTGGAGGTGCAGGCCAAGCTCCTCAGGGCGGTGGAGGAGCGCAAGGTCTCCAAGGTGGGTAGCCACCGGGTGATCACCGTGGACGTGCGCCTGCTGGCGGCCACCAACAAGGACCTCACCCAGGCCATCAAGGAGGGATCGTTCCGGGGGGACCTCTTTTACCGGCTCAACGTGGTGAGCCTGCATCTGCCTCCTTTAAGGGAGCGGAAGGAAGACATCCCGCTGTTGGCCCGGCACTTCCTCCAGAAATACACCCACCGCCTGCGCAAACCCATTGCCGGCATCTCTCCGGAAGCCCTGGAATTTCTGGTGCAGCATGACTGGCCGGGAAACGTGCGGGAGTTGGAGAACACCATGGAGCGCCTGGTGGTGTTGAGCACCGGTCCCCGGCTTGAGTCGGAGGACCTGGCCTATGCCGGCCTCTTTCAGGGACCGGCCCCGGAAGCCGCCTCCCTGGCTCTCAGGGATTTGGAGCGGGAGCACATCCGGCGACTCCTCAAGCGGTTTCCCGCCAATAAAAGCGAAGTTGCCCGAATTCTGGGCATCGACCGCAAGACCCTGCGGGAAAAACTCCGGCGTTACAATCTGGAATCGGCCTGATCCCGACACGGGGCCAGCCCGGCACCCCATTGTGCCCTTTCCCCCGCCATGCCCCGTCATCCCCCGGCGCCCCTGTCAGCGGCCCCTCTGACTTCCAGCTCCCCGGAGCAGGGCCCCACGGGCCTGGTCCTGATTTACGGCGCCTTGACCCTGACGGCCCAGGTGCTCATCCTCCGCGAAATCCTGGTCGTGGCTTTGGGACAGGAGTTGAAACTGGGTCTGGCCCTGTGGGGTTGGTTGTGGTGGACGGGGATGGGGAGCCTGGCCGGGGGATGGCTTTGGGGCCGGGGAGCGGCGGGTTGCCGGGGCTTGGCCGGATTGCTTCTTTGTCTGGCCATGCTGCTGCCCGCCACCATGATGGTCATCCGGGCGTTACCGCTGCTGGGGCTCCTGGCGGTGGGGGAGTCCCCTGGCCCCGCCCGGGTCGCTCTCCTTTTCCTCACAATCCTTGTACCCTTCGGCCTGCTGTCGGGGGCCTTCTTCCCCCTGGCCTGCCAGCTGTTCCGGGCCTCCCTCGCCGCCGGCGCCGGTGGTCAGGTCTACGCCCTGGAAGCCCTGGGCGCCACGGCCGGGGTGGTCGTGGTGCACCTGTTGCTCGGGGGCCGCGTCTCCTCCTTGGCCCTGGGGTCAGGCGCCGCCTTGGCGGCAGCGGCCAGCGTCTGGGTCCTGACAGCCCCCAACCCGCCTGGCGGCCGTCTGCCCACCGGCCTTATGGCCGCAACGTTGGCCGCCCTCCTGGGTTTCTCGGGCCCCTTGGACCTGCTCACCCGCAACTGGCAGTACCCCGGCCGCCTCCTGGTGGCCGCCGCGGACAGTCCCTATGCCCTGCTCACCGTTTCCCGGGAGGCCGAACAGGTGAGCTTTGCCGCCAACGGCGTCTGGCATTTTACCTGGCCCGATCCCTTTTCCGCCGAACAGGCTGTCCAGGTGGCCCTGCTGGCGCATCCGCACCCGCAACGGGTGCTGCTTTTGGGCGGCGGGGCTGCCGGGCTGATCGTGGAAATCCTGAAGACTACCACCGTCAGCCGGTTGGATTATGTGGAGCTGGACCCGGAGCTGGTGCGCCTGGCGCAACGCGTCCTGCCCCCGGAGGCGGTGCGGCCCCTCACCGCCCCCCAAGTGCACGTGATCCACGAAGACGCCCGCCGTTTCCTGGAACGCACGGCAACCCAATACGACGTCATGCTCATGGCCTTGCCGGAACCCAAGACCGTGCAGATGAACCGCTTTTACAGCCAGGAGTTTTTTGCGACTGCCGCTGGACGCCTGGCGCCCGGCGGAGTCTTGAGCTTCGGCCTCCCTGCCCCGCCTGCCGGGCTCAGTTCGCTGCGCGCCGGGTATGTGGCATCCCTGGCCGCCACCCTGGCCCAGGTCTTCCCGCAGGTTCTGGTGCTGCCGGGAGAGTCGGTGCGCTTTCTGGCCAGCCCCACGCCGGGGGCTCTCACCGCCGACCCGCACCTTCTGGCGGCCCGCCTTGGGGTCAGGAATCTGGGGCTGACCTACCTCACCCCCTACACCCTGGAAACCGAACTCTCCCGGGAGCGGCAGGAGTTCCTGGCCAGGGTGCTGGCACAAGTCCCGGCAGAGAGCAACCGGGACCTCCACCCCCGGAGCTTTTTCTATGAAACGGCCTTGGCCGGCAGCCTGGAAGGGATCGGGCTGGCCCGGCTGCTGGCAGGTTTACAGGGCCTGCCGGTTTGGGCCCCGGTTTTGGCCTGGCTGACGGCCGGCCTGCTTTTCCTGGGGCTGGTGCGCCGCCGACCCGGCGCCTTTTATCCTTTCCAGGTTGTCATCGTGGGCGCAGCTTCCATAGCATTGGAAATCCTGGCCCTCCTCATCTTCCAGATCCACCTGGGCTATCTTTATCGCCAGCTGGGCCTGCTCATTGCCGCCTTCATGCTGGGGCTGGCCGCCGGAGGCGCCTGGGGGGTGCGCCAAGCCGGCCACCCGGGACGGCTGGCTGCGCTCCAGGGGACCCAGGCCCTTCTGGTGGGGCTGGCCACCGTCGGGTTGGCATCTCTCCCCTCCGGGCCCGCCCAGGCCGCCCTGGCAGCGGTGGGAGCCGTTCTCCTCCTGGCGGCCGGCGGCTTCACCGGGGGCGGGGTCTTTGCGATGGCGGCGGCCGCTTGGAAAAGCCGCCGTCCCGGCGAGGGCGAGGGCAAACTCTATGCTGCCGACCTTTTGGGGGCAACGCTGGGGGCTGTCGGCGTCAGCCTCCTGATCCTCCCCGCATGGGGGGTGCTGCCGGCCCTGGCCGCGGTGGCCGCCCTCCAGGCCCTGGCCGGGCTGGTGGCCTGGATTGCCATCCGACCTTGACGCCCACCCCACGGCTTCTTATGGTTAAGGTAAAGTCGGCGCCAGGCGGGGCACCGAGCCGTTTTCGGCTCTCCCGCCAAGAACCAGGCGGATTTCAGGCGAAGCCGCCGCAGGAGAGGGCCATGGCTGTCATGAAAGCCGCCAGGGCTTGGGCCGTAGCCTATGACCCCTCGGGCCTCATCGAGATGTCAGAGGAGTATGACGCCGAGGCCCTGGCGTTTCTCAACGAGCATTTGGCTAAAGGCGACTTCCAGGTGTTGAGCCAGGACACCCAGGGCTATGAAGGAGACTTGGTCATCGACTTCCCCATAAGCGGAGGGGAATCCTACCGGGCCCTGGTGCTCCTGGAAAAGCCCTGAGTTACCGGGTGTAGAGCCGGAGGAGTTCCTGCCCTTCCTCCAGGGTGGTCTGCCCCTGAAAATGGAAGGGCACCCGCAGGAGGCCGCCCATCACCGATCCCAGGCGGAAGCCGCCCGCCAGGCGGTAGCTGATGGTTTGGCGCTGCAAGGCAGCGGGGGCCAGGCTCAGCACTGCGGGCAGGTGCACCATGATGGGAAAGTCAACCGAGGTGCGGCCCAAAGCCGGCAGATGCACCGGCCGGGAACTGGCCCCCCGGGCCACGCTCCTTCCTTCCAGCCACAGTTCGTAATCATAGCCCCGAAGATCCAGGGGTTTTGGGTTCGGGTTGGTGAGCTCCAGGAGGGCGAAGACCGGCAGGCCCCCCGACTGGGGCAGCCCCACCGATACCCCCTTAACCTCCACCCGGGGGGGTTCAATCTCCCCCCGGGCCAGTTGCTGGACGCCGCAACCGCTTGCGCCCGCCAGGGACATCATGATGGCAGCCAGTATCCAGAGGGCGGTTTTCATCGGCCGGCGGTACATGCCGCAGTGGGTAGGTGTGCCCATAAGTTGCTCTCTCTCGGTTTTCCGGAGTTGCAGATACCTTTTCTTTTTCATAGATAACTGCTTGACAGGGTTGTTAAATATACAATATAAGAAAAGGCCTTGATGTCCTCCACAAGCTTGGCGTTTCGGACTGACAGGGTGGCCGGATGAAGACCATTTTCCTTGTCGTGGTGGTGCTCCTGGGTTTAGGCATTTTGGCCGGGGGCTTTGCGGCTTTCGGGCCCCCCGGGCTTTACGCCAAATCCGAGAGCCCGGAATTCTGCGCCAGTTGCCACAACATGGAGCCCCAATACGAAGCCTGGTTCCATGCCGGGGCGCACCGCACCATCAAGTGCGTGGACTGTCACCTGCCTAATGACACCTTGGCGGCCCACCTGGCCTGGAAAAGCCTCACGGGGATGCGGGACCTGCTGGAGTGGCATCTGGGTCTGGCCTCCGGGGAACCGAAGGCCTCCCTGCGCACCCAGGGCTGGATTCAGGCCAATTGCCAACGCTGCCACGCCGAACTCATGGGCCGGGTAAATGAAGATCGTTGGTGCTGGACCTGTCACCGCCAGTTTCAGCATACCCTTACCGGGACCGTGGTGGCCGTGACTCCATAATTTCCGCCAGGATGGGAGTGACCATGAACAAGAACGTTGTGACCGGGTTGGCAGTGTTGGCCGCATTCGCAGGCGCCCTCTTCCTCTCCCTCTCCTGTTCTCCCCCGAAGACGGAGCCGGTGAAAACCGGCACCATCCCGGACGGCGAAATCAACCCCGCGGTCTGGGGCCAAGTCTATCCCCTGGAATACGACCGCTGGAAGATGACCAAAGAACCCAAGCCCCCCAAAAGCGTGTATAAACGAGGCTACGACACCGACCGGGTCATTTACGACAAGCTGAGCCAGTTCCCCTACCTGGCCCTGCTTTACCACGGCTGGGGCTTCGGCATCGAGTACAACGAACCCCGGGGCCACTGGTACATGGTCATCGACCAACTGGAGATCGACCCCTCCCGCCTGGGGGCCGGCGGCGTCTGCCTCTCCTGCAAGACCCCCTATGCCAGGCCCCTGGAGGAAAAGCTGGGGCCCGAGTACTTTAAAATGAAGTACATCGACGCCCACGCCATGATCCCCAAAGAGTTCCAGGAGCTGGGGGTGGCCTGCATCGAATGCCACGACAACAAGACCATGGGGCTTCGGCTTTACCACCCCGCGGCCCTGAAGTCTTTTCAGTTCATCGGCCAGGATCCCGCCAAGATGACCCGCCAGGAGCGGCGCTCCGCGGTGTGCGGCCAGTGCCACGTCACCTACATCATCCCCCGGGACCAGGACATGAAATCCATGGACCTCTTCTTTCCCTGGCAGGGCAGCAAACCCGGGGACATTTCCGTGGAAAACATCATCAAGGTCATTAAGAAAGAGCCCGGCTACTACCAGAGCGACTGGGGGACCGGGGAATGGGTGCAGAAGGTGACGGGGTTTAAGGTGGCCTTCATCCGCCACCCGGAGTATGAGTTCTACACCAAAAACAGCACCCACTGGAACGCCGGGGTCTCCTGCGCCGACTGCCACATGCCCTACATCCGGGTGGGGGCCAACAAGATCTCGGAGCACGACGTCACCAGCCCCCTGAAACAGGACATGAAAGCCTGTCAGCAGTGCCATACTGAGAGCCCCCAGTGGTTGAAAGACCGGGTCCTGGCCCACCAGGACCGCACCGTGTCCCTGATGTTCCGCTCCTGCTACGCCACCGCCACCACCGCCAAGCTCTTTGAAAAGGTGCACGCCGCCCAGAAAGAGGGCAAGCAGATTGACCAAAAGCTCTACGATCAGGCCAAGGACTTCTATCTGGAGGCCCTGTACCGGGTGATTTACATGAACGCCGAAAACTCCGTGGGCTTCCACAACCCCAGCGAGGCCGGGCGCATCCTGGGAGACGCCCTGGCTTTTGCCGGCCGAAGCGAGGCCCTGCTGCGTCAGGCCCTCACCCAGGCGGGGGTGGCGGTGCCGGCGGTCATTGACCTGGAGCTGGCCAAATACCTGAACAACCGGGGCAAGAAGCCGCTCAATTTCATGCCCAAGCAGGAGCTGCGCGATCCCTTCGGCCTCACGGAAAGGCTGAATCCGGCGGCTTCCTTGGGCATCGCCCCGGCGGCCGCCGCTGCCCCGGCACCGCCCGCCGCAGCCCCGGCAGCCCCCAAGGCTCCGGCTGCGCCGCCCCAAGCCGCCCCGAAAAAGTAACCGCCTGTCCGAGGGGCGGGGGAGTGAGCACCCCGCCCCTCGTTTTTCTCCCCGGCTTGACCCGGCTTTCCCTTCCTGGTAAATCTGTTTTAGATATTGGGGTGGCCTGACTCTCAACCTGACACGCGAGGTGCAGCATGAAGCTCATGCTTTCCCTGATCATCGCCCTCCTGGTCCTCACCGCCACCCTGGCCCTGCCTCAGACCCCGGCGGAGGTCGTCGCCCAGGGCAAGGGGATTTACGAAAGCAACTGCGCCGACTGCCACCGGTCGAACGGCGAGGGGCTGCCGGTGAAGTTCCCGGCCCTCAAGGGCAACCCCTTTGTCACGGGAGATCCCCAGCCGGTGGTGGTCCTGATCATGAATGGTCGGGTAGGCAAACTGGGCCGCATGCCCGCCTGGCGGAATCACCTGAGCGACGATCAAATCGCCCGGGTGGTAAGCTATGTCAGGAATGCTTGGGGCAATCAGGCTTCCCTGGTCACCCCGGAGATGGCGGCCGCGGCGCGGAAGTGAAAAAGCCGTGGGGGAGGGGGGTAAGGCCGCAGTTCCATACCCCCTCCCCCACGCCCCCCAAGCCCTTAAATCAACAGAAAAATCGGGGATGGCGGGCGGAACGCCCGTTTTCCCCGAAGGCTCTGCGCGGGTTCAACCGAACAGCTCCGGCAGGCGGTCGGCCACGGCCAAGCCCTCCCGGGTGGTGACCGCCCTCCCCCCGGCCACTTCCACCCAGCCCGCCTCTTTTAGGCTCTTTAAGGTCTCCTGCCAGTTGGGGAAGGTCTGGAGAACGTTCAAGTCCACCCCGAAGCGGGTGCGGAAGCCCAGGAGCAGGGTTTCTAAACAGAGTTGCTCCGCGGTCAAGGTCTCCTCCCCGGCCAAAGGCGCCCGGCCGCCCGCCAAGTCCTTCAGGTAAGCCCTCAGATTGCGGTGATTCCACCAGCGCCGGCCGGCCTGGAAGGAGTGGGACGCGGGCCCCAGGCCCAGGTATGGGAGGTGTTGCCAGTATTTGCAGTTGTGCCGGGCGATATGGGCCTCTCCCCGGGCGAAGTTGGAAACCTCGTAGTGCAGGTACCCGTGGGCTTCCAGAAACTCCGAGGTGAAGAGGAAAAAGGCCAGGCCGTCCTCCTCGCCGGGCGCCTCGAGGCGGCCGGCTTGCCGGAGCCCGCCCAGCTCGGTGGCCGGCTCCACCGTGAGCTGGTAGCAGGACAGGTGCTGCGGCGCCAGGGCGATCAGGCGCTCCAGGGTCTTCTCCCAGATCAGGAGGGACTGCTCCGGCAGCCCGTAGATGAGGTCCACGGCCACGGCGGCAAATCCGGCCCCCAAAACTCGGTCCAGAGCCGCCTCGGCCTGGGCCGCCGTGTGGCGTCGCCCCAGAAAGGCGAGTTCCTCGTCCCGGAGGGACTGCACCCCCAGGCTCAGGCGGTTGACGCCCAGGTTTCGGTAAAGGCGGAGTTTTTCCGTGGTAAGGTCGTCGGGGTTGGCCTCCAGGGTGATTTCCCCGGCAGGTTCGAAACGGAACCGCCGACGGAGCATTTCCACCAGCCGGGCGATCTCCCGGGCTGCCAACAGGCTGGGGGTGCCGCCCCCCAGGTACAGGGTATCGAAAACGCCGAAGGCGCCCTCATAGAGCCGCGCTTCCACCTCCAGGGCCGCCAGCCAGGCGGGCACCAGGGTCAGGTCGGGGTCCGAATAAAAGCTGCAATACCGGCACTTGCGCCGACAGAACGGCACATGCACGTAAAGGCCGGGGAGAGAAGCTACGGGGGGAGGGGCAGGGGCTTCGAAGCCCCCGCTCTCCTCCCCGCTCACAACCCGCGGAATATCTTCCTGAAGCCTGGGGGATTGGGGAAGGGGGTGTGGGTGAGGGGGCTTGGGGCCACCGCTCCTGAGCTCCCCTTCGCCTGTTTTGCTTCTCTCACTCATTCTTGCTTTTCAGCACGGCCACAAAGGCGCTCTGCGGGATGGTGACCGCGCCCACCATCTTCATGCGCTTCTTGCCCTCTTTTTGTCTTTCCAGGAGCTTGCGTTTCCGGGTGATGTCGCCCCCATAGCATTTGGCGGTGACGTCTTTGCGGAAGGCGCTGATGGTCTCCCGGGCGATGATTTTGCCGCCGATGGCCCCCTGGATGGCGATTTTGAACTGCTGCCGCGGGATTTCTTCCTTAAGGCGCTCGCACACCCGCACCGCCCACTCCCGGGCCCGCTCCCGGTGGACGATCATGGACAGGGCGTCCACCTTCTCGCCGTTTAAGAGGATGTCCAGCTTCACCAAGTCGCTGGCGCGGTAGCCGGTGAGTTCATAGTCAAAGGAGCCGTAGCCCTGGGTGACGCTCTTCAGGCGGTCGTAGAAGTCGATGATGACTTCGGCCAAAGGCAGGTCGTAGGAGAGCTCCACCCGGCCGGGGGAGGGGTTGCTGAAGCGGGGGTTGACGCCTCGGCGCTCTAGGCAGAGCTTCATCACCGCGCCCACGTAGCGCTCCGGGATGATGATGGCGGCCCGGATGTAAGGCTCCGCGGTCTCCCGGATGCGCATCGGGTCGGGGTAGTGTTGCGGGTTGTCCACCGCTATCGTGGTGCCGTCGGTGAGGGTAAACTCGTAGCGCACCCCGGGCACTGTCATGATGAGGGATTGGCCGAACTCCCGGGCCAGGCGCTCCTGGACGATCTCCAGATGCAGCAGCCCCAGAAAGCCGCAGCGGAAGCCCTGACCCAGGGCGGCGGAAGCGTCCTTCTGATAGACCAGGGAGGCGTCGTTCAGCTTGTATTTTTCCAGGGCGTCGGCCAAGGCCGGGTAGTCGTCGTTGCTCACCGGGTAGATGGAGGCGAAGACCACCGGCTTCACCTCCTTGAAGCCGGGAAGGGCTTCAGTTGCGGGCCGGGCGTCGTTGGTGATGGTGTCGCCGATGCGGGTGTCGCTCACCTGCTTGATGCCGGCGATGAGGTAGCCCACCTGGCCGGCGCTGAGCTTTTTGGCGGGCTGGCGGCTGAGGCCGAAGCGGCCCACCTCCTCCACCTTATAGGCCGCGCCGGTGGACATAAGGCGGATGGTATCGCCGGGGGCCACTTCCCCATCAAACACCCTGAGGCTCACCACCGTGCCCCGGAAGGAGTCGTACTGCGCGTCGAAGATCAGGGCCTTAAGGGGGGCCCCCAGGCTGCCGTGCGGCGCCGGAATGCGCTGCACAATGGCCTCCAGCACGTCCTCGATGCCGATGCCCTCCTTGGCGGAGCACAGTACCGCGCTTTCCGGGTCCAGGCCCAGCTCCCTCTGGATCTGCTCTTTGGTGCCGGGGATGTCGGCCTGGGGCAGGTCGATCTTGTTAACTACCGGAATGATGGCCAGGTCGTGTTCCAGGGCCAGGTAGAGGTTGGCCAGGGTCTGGGCCTCCACCCCCTGGGAGGCGTCCACCAACAGAAGCACCCCCTCGCAGGAGGCCAGGGCCCGGGAGACCTCGTAAGAAAAGTCCACATGCCCGGGGGTGTCGATGAGGTTCAGGGCATATTCCTGCCCGTTCGCACCCAGATAGGGAAGGGTGATGGTATTGCTCTTGATGGTGATGCCCCGCTCCCGCTCCAGGTCCATGGTGTCCAGCATCTGGTCCCGCTTGAGCCGCTCGGGCACCATGATGGTGTGCTGGATGAGGCGGTCCGCCAGGGTGGACTTGCCGTGGTCGATATGGGCGATGATGCTGAAGTTGCGGATATTTTGCATTATGGACAAGGAACTCAGGGATGAGCTGACAAGGGTTTAATCATCTTCTTTTTCGGAAGGAGCGCCATTTCCCCAATACTTCCCCAAGGCCTCCAAATACTTGCTAGCGTAGGCTACGAAGTCCCCAGCCACGAGGAAGCTGCCGGTGAGGCGGCTATCCGCTTCCTGCAGCCGGAGGTTTCGGGCCACCAGGAAGACGTTTTTATGCATCGGACCCAGGAGGCCCGGATAGCGGTAGTAGAGGTTGGGCATCCGCCGCACCACCACCTTGAGGCCGCTTTCGTCCAAAATAGTAATTGTATCATAATACCGGCGCGTCGTCTCCAGGGGTTCAATGATGGTCCCCTTGACCACCAGGCACTCGCCCCGGGCGTTCAGGCCGGCCAATTCCCGCTCAAGCAGCCGGAGGAGCCTCTTCCACTGAGCCGGCTTGCGGGAGTCCTCCGTGAGAAAATAGCCCGCCGGCCAGGATTTGCAGGAGAGCGTCCGGGCCGCTTCCTGGGCCGGGATCAGCGGGGCCGGAACCAGGACGGCCACCAGGGCGGCCAGGAAAACGACCAAACCGGGAGCAGGCCGCAAGGTCCTCTCAGCGGTCCTGCGCCAGCAAGTCGTTTCCCCTTTCATGAGGCGTCTCTCTTTTCAGTCAAACCTGATCTCCGCCGGGGGCTCAAGCTCAGGGGGAAACTCCTGAAAAGGAAAGGGCCTGTGGGCATCGTTCAGGGTAATATAGCGCATCACCCGGTAGCCATAGGCCGCCAGGCGGTTGGCGAACTGCCGGGCCGGCTCCGAGGAGGTCAGCGTGATGAGGACAAAGACATGTTGAAACAGGGCGGTGGCGATGAGCACCAGCTTCACCAGGTGCAGCACCAGCATATAACCCACGGCCAAAAGGAAGCGGCAAGCCACCTGCCTGCGGGTGATTTCCGGCGGGGTGTCTTCGGACATGCCTGGTCTCCTTTCTGGAGGTCTTTAGCGGCTCAGGAACCGAAGGGCCACCTCACCTGGAGATGGAATCGCCCCCTCCCTCTCCGGCATAATATCCGGCTCCAGCCCGGAGTGAGTGGCTGATAAGGGGAAGATCACGCTCCACTCCCCCCCCGCCGCGAACCTTCAGCCCCTGGTCACTTCGCCCAAAACCTGCTTAAGCTGCACGAAGCGCAGAAGCCCCGTCTTGGTGATGAGGCCCAGGAGGCGGCCGCCCTCCATGACCAGGAGGCGTTCGGCTCCGGACCGGAGCATGCGTCCCAGGGCCTCGGCCAGAGTGGCGTCCGGGGTAATGACGAGGCTTTCCTCCAGGGGCTCCATGACCTGCTGCACCATCACCTGCTCGTGCTGCTCCCGGGGAACCTGCCGCACCTGGCTTAGGGACACCACTCCCAGGATGCGGCCGTCGGCGGCCACCGGAAAGCCCCGGTAGCCGTAGCGCAGAATATAGTCATGCACCAGTTGGGAGACTGGTAGGTCCGGGGACACCTTTACCACCTCCCGCACCATCACCTCGGTCAGGGCCACGCTCTCCAAAGCCTTGCGGATAACCAGCTCCTCATAGCCCTGCACCGACATGCTGCGGAGAAACATGCCGATGAACAGAAGCCAGAGGCCGTTTACCAAGGCGCCGGCGAAGATCTGCAAGCCTCCGAGAAGCATCAGGGCCACGGCGAAGCCCTTGCCGATATCGCTGGCAATCTTGGTGGCGTAGGTCTGCGAGCCGGTCTTCCACCAGAGCACGGCCCTCAGCACCCGGCCGCCGTCCAGGGGGAAGCCGGGGATAAGGTTGAAGAGCCCCAGGGCCAGGTTGATCCAGGCGAGGTAGCCGGCCACCGCGGTGAAGAGGGGCGGCACCGCCCCGGCCACCACCGCCTTCACTAGGGCGAAGCCGGCGGCCAGGGAAAAGCTGCACAGGGGCCCCACCAAGGCCACCCGCAGCTCCACCCGGGGGTCCCGGGGTTCCTCCCCCATTTTGGCCACCCCGCCAAAAATGAAGAGGGTGATCTCGGGGATCTCCACTCCGGCCCGGATGGCCACCAGGGAGTGGGAGAGCTCGTGCAGCAGAACCGAGGCAAAAAAGAGCACCGTGGCCACCAGGCCCGCCAGCCAGTAGGCCTGGGCTTCATAGCCTGGAAAATTGCGGGGGAAATAGCCCGCGGCCAGAGCCACCAAAACCAGGGTGAAGACCACGAACCAGGAAAAGTCCAGGGTGATGCGGATGCCGAACACCCTGAACAGGGTGAAGCCGGAGCTACCGGCGCCGGTCTGGTCAGCCATTGCGGTTCCTCCCTTATCGGCCCTCGGCGAGCGCGGCAATAGGAGCAAAGACCCGGGTTTCCCCGATGGCCATCACGGTGAAGCTTTCAGGGGGCAGGCGTTGTTCCCGGAGGATCTGCCGGAGCAGCCGGGGCGGCTCCCCCAGGGGCTCGTCGGTGAGCCGGAAGGTCCCCCAGTGCATGCCGAGGGACTGCTGGGAGCCCACGTCCTGGTGAATACGAACCGCCTCCCGGGGATCAGCGTGCATCGGCTGCATAAACCAGCGGGGACGGTAGCCGCCCAGATGGATGAGCGACAGACGCATGGGACCAAGGCGGCGGCCGATTTCCCGGAAGTCCGGGGAATAGCCGGTGTCTCCGGTGAAAAAGATTTTGCCCGCCGGGCTCTCCAGGACCCAGCCGCACCACAGCGTCTCATTGGCGTCCCACAGGGTGCGCAGCGAAAAATGCTGGGCGGGCACCGCCTGGAACCGAAGAGGCCCGAAGGAAGCGGACTGCCACCAATCCAATTCGGTTACCTTCCTGATGCCCTGCTTTTGAAACCAGCGGGCCAGCCCCAAGGGCACAAAATAGTGCACCCCCGGGTCCAGGCGGGCAATGGTGCGGACATCCAGGTGGTCGTAGTGGTTGTGGCTGATGATCACCGCGTGAATGGGGGGCAATTTCTCCAGGGGAACCCCCGGCGGCACCACCCGCTTGGGGCCGGCAAAGGCCACCGGCGAAGCCCGCTCGCTGAAGATGGGGTCAGTCAGGACATTCAGGCCGCCGGTCTGCACCAGGAAGGTGGAGTGGCCGATCCAGGTGACCTGGATCTTTCCGGGTTCGGCATGGTTCAGGGCGTTCAGGTCGGGGGGCCGGAGGTCGGCCTGGTACGGGGGCACCTCAGAGGCCGGCACCTCCGGGGCCTCCCGAGGGCCCATCCCCAGGCGCCAGCGCAGGAACTCCAGAAACCTGCCGCCGCTCTGGACATGCAGGTTCCGAAAACCCTTGGCCGTGTGGTGGGGGGGAACCTCAGGGCCGGCGGCCCGATCCGCTCCACGAGCCGGGGCCACCAGGCTGCACATCAGGCACAGGGCCAGCAAGCTGAAGGGCATGGCAAGGCTTTCTGCAGGCTCTCGGAAAAGCCGGAACCAAGACATTTCCCTTTATTATCCCATGGGGCTCGCGCCTTTGCATGCATTTTTCCCTCCGGCGGCTTCCCGCCGTGCCGCCGGACAGAATGGTTTGCTCCACCTGCCCTGACTGTGGTAAAGAAAAAGAGAAATCCGGCAGCAGCCTTGGGAGCCTTAATGGCCACGGGCAAGATGGAAAATGGGGTTTATTGGGCGCGTTGCGAGGTCTGCGGCCGCTGGCGGCAGGTGGAGCCGGCGCCCCTGAAGGCCGAGCCCTTCTTTGCCCACTTCCAGGCCCTCTTTACCTGCTGCGGGCATCGCCAGCGGGCGGGTTTCACCGTGGAAAAAGACGAGCTGGATTTTCATTGACCGGCCCCCAGGGCCATTGGCGGAGGCATACTATGAGTCTGACCACCTGCCGGGAGTGTGGCCGGGAAGTGAGCACCGAAGCGCCCTCCTGTCCCCATTGCGGCGCCCCCGGCCCATCCGGGGGCTGGGCCGGTTATCCAAGGCGGACGTGGGGTTTTGAATGGCGCTCCGAAACGGAGGTCCTGGGCTGGCCCCTGGTGCACGTGGCCGTGGGCCGGGACCCCCAAGGCCGGATCCGGGTGGCCAAGGGCATTATTGCCATCGGCCAGTTTGCCGTGGGACTCATCACCGTGGCCCAGTTCGGGGTGGGGGTCGTCTTCGGGTTCGGCCAGTTCATCGTGGGATGCACCGCCATAGCCCAAGTGGCGGTTACAGCGTACTTCGCCTTGGGGCAGCTCGCCCTGGGCCATGTGGCCATCGGCCAGGTGGCGGTGGGGAATTACGCCTTGGGCCAACTGGCTTTTGGCCGGCATCTCTGGACCCCGACGCACAAGGACCCGGAGGCTGTAGCCTTCTTTCGGGGGTGGTGGGAGACCTTCGCCCTCTGGCGTCAGCTGACTGAAAAGCCTTGACCTGCGGAGATCCGGCCGGCTTGTTCAATGGCCGGGGCCACCTTCGGGGCGGGCCGCTTCAGCTCTTGCCCGCAAAGCCATTGGTAAAGCTGCCAGCCCGCCATCCCACCACACAGGTGATAAACCTCCTGATACCCGACCTGCTGCAGCCGCCGGGCCACCAACGGCGAACGATGGCCGGTCATGCAGATGACCACCACGGTTTTCCCCTTGGGAATGTGGAGCTCTGGGGCGCTCAATTCCTGTGCCGGCACATTGAGGGCTCCGGGGAGGTGGAACCAGCGAAATTCCGTGCGGGTGCGCACATCCAATAGTATCAGGTCCGGATGCCCCTGTCGGTATTCTTCCTGAAGCTGCCAGGGAAACAGCGGTTTGACACCCCCCAGCATCCAGCCCACCTCCCAGGCTCCGAAGGCCAGCAACAGAAAGAAGAGGAGCTTCTTCATGGCGTGTCTGGCGGAACCGCCGCAAACCCCGCCCCGGCCCTTCCGGGGCATTTCACTGGTTGGCGTCGATCAAAGAGCCCCAACGGTTCTGGGCCTGCCGGTGAAAGTGCCCACCCGTGCCGCGGCCCCCGCCTAAGAAGAGGCTGAGATGCGTCTGAAAATCGGCTGTTGCGGCTTTCCGGTAACCCGGCGCCGGTATGTGACCCAGTTTGGGGTGGTGGAAGTCCAGCAGACCTTTTATCAGCCTCCCAAAGTGGAGACGGCCCGCCGCTGGCGCCAGGAGGCCCCGCAGTCCTTCGAATTCACCCTCAAAGCCTGGCAACTTATTACCCATGAGCCCTTAAGCCCCACCTACCGCCGGCTGAGCAGGCCGCTTACCGCGGCGGAGCGCCTGCAGGCCGGGGCCTTCAAGCCCACGGCTCTGGTCCGTCGGGCCTGGGAAGAGACCCTGCTCATCGCCAAGACCCTCAATGCCAGCCTGGTGGTCTTTCAGTGTCCGGCCAAATTTACTCCCCATCCGGAACACCAGGGCAACCTGCGGCGCTTCTTTGGCGACCTGGACCGCCACGGTCTCAACCTGGCCTGGGAACCCCGGGGTCCCTGGCCCCGGGAGGCGGTCAGCCGCCTCTGCCAGGACCTGCACCTGGTGCCGGTGGTTGATCCCTTCAGCACCCCACCCTACCCCGGCCCCCTGGCCTACTTTCGCCTGCACGGACGAACCGGCTACCGCTACCGCTTCACGGACCGGGATCTGGATGAACTGGCCAAGATGAGCCGGGACCGGGAAGCAGTCTATGTCATGTTCAACAATATGAGCATGTGGGAGGACGCCATCAGGTTCCAGCACCTTACCGCCCGGGCGTGATTACCCCTGGACCTGCGTCCCGGGGGAAGGCCCCCGGTAAACCGAACTACGTCGGCCCCGGGGCGACCCCGCTGCCCCGCCGCACAAAAAAGGGGGCGCCCGCCCCCGAAGCCGTCATCGGCCCTCATCCGGAGAACCCGACCTGATTCAGGACTCCATAAAGGGGTTGACGATGTGGATGGGCACCCGGGCGCCCCGGATCACCTTGCCGGCGACGCTGCCGAAGGCCGGGGTCCGCTGGTCCAGGGCCCCATAGCCCCGGCCGTGGGTGGTGATGACGATCATATCCGCCTTGACCTCGTCGGCCTTTTTCAGTATTTCGGCGGCGGGGTCCCCCGTCACCACCTGGAGATCTACGATGGGACAGCCCTCCAGGTGAGGCCCGCAGACCGTCTCCATCTGCTCTTTGGCGTGCTTGAGCTCATACTCGTGAAAACGCTTGATATGCTCCTCGTCCATCACCCCGTAATGGGGGAGCATGGCGTTCAGGTCGGTGCCCACGTACAGCATCACCACCTTGGCGCCATATTTCTGGGCCAGGGACGATACGTGTTTGGTGGCCTTGAGGGAATTCTTCGACAGGTCCGTGGGCCAGAGGATGGTTTTCACTTCCATGGAGGAGGCCTCCCCTATTTTCGATACACAAGTAAATAAATTGTTCCGGCGGTCCCGTCAAGCACAAGGTGTGATGCTGCCCGGGGCAGCATCACACGCGGTCGCGGTGGGTTATCCTGGAGTTTACGCCCGGATCTCTTCCTTGACGCTCACCGCGATCTTGTAGAGCACCGTGAGGATCAGGAAGCCAGTGGCCCAAATCCCCAGGGTGATGACGGCTTCGGGGATGGTGGGCCAGTACTCGGTGATCTGGTGCAGGGGATTGGGCACGAAGCCGCCGGTCATGAGGCCCAGCCCCTTGTCGATGTAGGTGGTGATGATGATCAGCCCGCAGGTCAGGGCCAGGGTGGCTTCATTCCCCCGGATCTTGGGGCTCACCATCAAAAGAGCGGCGATGCACATGCCCACAATGGAAAACCACATCCACGGCACCAGTTGGCCCTTGCCCTGGAGGCCGTAGAACAGGTAGTAGAAGTGGTCCATGTGCTCGGGGATCTGGCTGTAGAACACGGTGAAGACTTCGCAGAAGAAGAAGAAGACGTTCACCAGGATGGCGTAGGTGACGATCTTGGCCAGGGTCTGGATCTGCTCCTTGCCGGGGTCGAAGTTGGAGAAGCGCCGCACCAAAAGGCAGAGCAGGATCAGCAACGCCGGGCCCGCGGCGAAGGCCGAAGAGAGAAAGCGGGGGGCCATGATGGCGGTGAGCCAGTAGCCCCGGCCCGGCAGGCCGGCGTACAGGAAGGCCGTCACCGTATGGATGCTGGGGGCCCAGGGAATGGAGAGGAGGATCAGGGGCTTCAGCCACTTGGGCGGCGGCACCTGGTTGCGTTCGGCTTCCAGCACGAACCAGCCGCACACCAGGTTCAGGATCAGATAGCCGTTTAAGACGATCATGTCCCAGAACAGAATGGAGTTGGGCGTGGGGTACTTGATGACGTTGAACAGGCGGTCAGGCCTGCCCAGGTCCACCACGATGAAGAGCAGGCACATGGACACCGCGGCCACCGCCAGGAATTCGCCCAGGATGGTGACCCGGCCGAAGGCCTTGTAGTTGTGCAGATAGTAGGGGAGCACCACCATGACCGCGGAGGCGGCGACGCCGACCAGGTAGGTGAACTGGGCGATGTAGAATCCCCAGGTGACGTCCCGGCTCATGCCGGTGATGCCCAAACCGAAGGAAAGCTGCTTGAGGTAGACCAAGAAGCCGAGGGCCGACAGGGTGGCCAGCACCCCCAGCAGCAGGAAATAGCGTCTGGTTCCGACAAAGGCGTTTTCCAGCATGACGACCTCACACGATATAGTAAACCTGGGGGTTGGTGCCCAGCATGGGCTTGCGCCGGATGGTGTAGTGGGCCTTCAGGGCCGCCCGCACCGGGGAGCTGGCCTCGTTCAGGTTGCCGAAGATGAGGGCCCCGCTGGAGGCCTCCACGCAGGCCGGCTCCTTGCCCTGGGCCAGACGCTCCTCGCAGAACAGGCACTTTTCCACCACCCCGATCTCCCGGGTGGGGTAGTCGGGATTGATTTGGGCGATGTAGGGGCGAGGGTCGCGCCAGTTAAAACTTCTTACCCCGTAGGGGCAACCGGCCATGCAAAAGCGGCAGCCGATGCAGCGGTGCATGTCCATCATGACGACGCCGTCCGGCCGCCGGTACGTGGCCTGGGTGGGACACACCCTGACGCACGGCGGATTGTCGCAGTGGTTGCAGAGCAGCAGAAACTGCATGTTCTGGAGTTTTTCCCACTTGTGGTCCTGTTCGAAGCCCACGAAGGCGTGTTCGTAGGTGTCGGTCCAGATCCACTTGATCTGCCAGCGGTTTTTCAGGTCCTCGGAGAGGGCCAGTTTGGGATCCGGCGGCTCAAAATAGTTGGGCACATTGTGCACCGTGTGGCAGGCCTGGATGCAGCGGGCCGCCACTTTGTCGGTGAGCTTGCGCATGTCCACGACCATAGCCCAGCGCGTGCCCTGCGGCTCCGGCTTGGCCGCCATGGCGGCTTCCACCTCGCCGGGGAGCACCAGCTCAAAGACCCCCTTACCGCCCAACCCCAGGAGAGCGGCCAATTTGAGAAAGTCGCGTCTTTTGATTCCCATCACTTCGCCTCCGCCTTGGCCACGTTCTGCTCTTTGGGGAGGTGGCAGCCCCAGCAGTTGGGAACCACCGCCACGTAATTGTGGCATTGATCACAGAATTGGCTCTTGTTGGAATGACACTCCATGCAGTTGTTGGACAGGCTGGCCAGCACCTTCTTCCCCTGGGAGTTGGTGTAGTAGCGCTCGCCGGTGCGGATTACCTGCTCCCGCCAGTCCCATAAGAGCTGCATGTGATTGGCCCGCATCCAGTCAGTGGCCTCGACGCACTGCCGGTCTTTTTCCGCCAGCTTCTGGATGGCCGGGGTCTTCAGGTCAGGCTTGGGCACCGGATGGGCCTGCCCCATATTCAGGAGCAACGGAGCGCCGAACACCGCCACGAAGATGGCCAGTCCCAGGGCAAGGGCCTTGAGGCTGTAGATCTTCCTATCGACGGTGGGCTTGGGCGCAAACCAGCCGAATTCGTTCTTATAGTCAGCCATTTATTCCTCTTCCTCCCCGCCTTCTTCTTCGCCGAAGCCCACCAGGTCGCGATCCCGCAAGTCGGTGGTGCGCTCGATTTCATCATCGAACACCAGGGCGTTGCCCACCAGCTCGGTAATGCCGGTGACTTCCACCTCCGGCACCCAGTACTGGAGCAGGGTGGGCAGGGTGGCCCGATCCAGGGCGCAGATGCAGCCCAAGTGGTTAACCCCATAGCGCTCATGCACGTAGCGGACGGCATTGGCCCGGGGGAAGCCGCCCTGCATGCGGAGCTCCATGTTCTCGTTGGCGTTGATGCCGCTCGAACTGCCGCAGCAGAAGGTCTTTTCCCGGATGGTGTTGGGGGGCATTTCGAAGAAATGGCCCTCAGGCAAAACGTTGTTGATGATGTACCGGGGCTCCTCGAAGATGCCCATCCCTCGGCTGGTGTTGCAGGAATCGTGGAAGGTCAACTTGATGTGGGCGTTTCTTTGGGGATCCAGCTTCAGCTTGCCGTGTTGGATGAGGTCGGCGGTGAACTCCGAAATGTGCACCATCTTGTGCACCTTGGCGTTCTCGAAGCGGGTGCCGGTGATGGGGGACACCGGTTCCTCCAGGAAGCTGGGGGACTCCCCCCACCAAGTGGGCATGTACTGGTTGCAAATCCGCCACATGTGGCCGCACTCGCCGCCAAGGATCCACTTGACCTTGAGGCGTTTGGCCTCTTCGTAAATCTTTGAATTGAGCCTCTTCCCCATCTCGTGGGAGACGAACCAGCCGAAGTTGCCGCCCTCGGCCGCGTAGGTGCTGAAGGTCCAGTCCAGGTCCAGGTATTTGAAAAGCAGGAGGTAGCCCATCAGGGTAAAGGTGCCCGGGTCGGCGAAATAGTCGCCCGAGGGAGTGACGAAGAGAATTTCGGCGCCCTTGCGGTTGTAGGAAACCGGCGTAGTAATGCCGGTGATGCGCTCGTTTTCCTCCGCCAAAAAGTCGATCATGTCCTTAAAGGCCTGGGGGGTGGCGCCGATGTGGCTGCCCTTGTCATAGCACTGGGCCACCGAAGCCAGGGCCCAGTCGATGTTGAGGCCCACCGAGGCCAGCATCTCCCGACCCAGGAGGGTCATTTCCGCCATGTCGATGCCATAGGGGCAGAAGACTGAGCAGCGCCGGCAGATGGTGCACTGATAGAGGTAAAAGAACCACTCCTTGATGACGCTTTCATCCAGATCCCGGGCTCCCACCAGCTCGCCCAGGGCCTTGCCGATGCGGGTGAAGTAGCGCCGGTAAACGCTCCTTAAGAGTTCGGCCCGCAGCACCGGCATATTCTTGGGGTCGCCGGTACCCAGAAAAAAGTGGCACTTGTCGGCGCAGGCCCCGCAGCGCACACAGATGTCGAAGAAGAGCTTCAAACTGCGGAACCGCTTCAGACGGTCATCCATGCCCTCCAGGACGATTTCTTTCCAGTTGCCGGGCAACTGCCAGTCATCGTCGGCCACGGACCACTGCCGGGGGAAGGGGTAGCTGATCCATTCCATCCACTTGGGAGAGGCTGCATTGCAGTAAGTCCCGGGGCGGAATTCGGGTTTGACCTCCATCCAGCCCCTGGCGGGGGGCTGGTAGTTGACTCGGGCAAGTTCTTCAGGTTTCGGAAGCTTAGACATAGATTATTCCCCTTCCACTTCCGCAGTTTCGGGTTCTTTTTCCACCGGAATGCCGACTTCATACATGGCGTCCCGGAACTTGTCCTCGTATTCCAGGTAGGGGGTGAATTTCACCGGATAGTTCCAGGGGTTGAGGTGCAGGTTCCAACGGTTGTCGCCGGGCATATTCCGGGTGGGGCTCAAAAACACCCCCGGGGCATGCAGCAGCTTGCTGTAGGGGAAGTAGGCCAACAGCACGCACACCAAGAAGAGGTGGACAAAAAACAGGGGTGAAATCCCCTTGGGCACCACCGGCTTGAAGCTTACCAGCCCCATGACCAGCTCCTTCACCGCGGTGATGTCCGTCTTGAAGAAGTAGCGCATCAGGATGCCGCTTACCACGATGCTCAGGATAAGAAACAGCGGAAAGTAGTCGGCGGCCAGGCTGATATAGCGCAGATTGGCGTTGGCCAGCCGGCGCCCCAGCAGATAGAGCAACGCCAGCACGATGATGATGTCGGTCAGATAAAAGGTGGGGATGAAGAACTGCAAGAAGCCGTCCACCTCCCCCAGCATGGCCAGAGCGTGCGGCGTGGGTTCGAAGAAGAACCGCATATGCCGGAGCACGATGACGAGAAAGGCGTAGTGGAAGGCGATGGCCCCCAGCCAGAGCCACTTGTAAGACCAGTGCACCAGGCGGGCCTTTTCCGGAAACTTGGAGTCGGGCTGCAACTCGGTGCGGGTGTTGCGAAAGAGGCTCCGAAAGGCCAAGATTTCCAAGGCCATGCGGCCCACGGCCCACAGCTTGCTTTCCGGGTTGTCCAGTTTATCTCCCAGGGATCGCTTGATCCAGGGCAACGATTTGCCTTGGGCGGCCGTAGTGGGGATCTTGAAGGGAACCGGTGACCGGGCCCATTTGATGACCCGGTAGATGATCCCTTCGAAAAAGATCAGGAGGGCAAGGTAGGGCACCACCACCCCAAACAGGAGCTGGAGGTTGCCCTGGACCCCCACGTAGGCCACGGCAATCAGTCCCAGGACCGCCACCAGGGCCACCGTGATATGACGCTGAAAAAAATTCATGAACGGTCACCTCATCTTATTTTGACCGGCGCCAACGGGCTACAGGGTGTCCAGATCCACCCCCGCCCGGCGGAGCAGGCCACTGACCCGCGCCTTCACTTCCTCCACCCGAAGGTCGGAGAGTTTTTCCCGCCGCTTCATATAGACGTCAAATCCCAGGAGAGCCAGACCGTCCAGGCGGGATTCCAAGTCCAGCATCTCCTCCGCCATGCCGGCGTCGGCCCTGATCTCCTTGGCCAATTCCTCCCGAATGATGGGCTTCAGGAAAAAGACGAAGGCCAACGCCTGGGAGGGGGTGAAATTTTGCACGGCCCAAATGCGCAGGACCTCGTCCAGGTGAACCGATGCGGCCTCGGCCCCACCGTCTTCCAGCACCACGGCAAAGAGGCCCTTTAAGCCCTCGGTCAGCCGATGGGCCACCGGGTTGCTGAAACGGTCGGCCTCCTTTTGCAGGAACCCGGCGGTTTCGGGAGGATAACAGGCAAATAGGCGCGCTCGCCACTTTTCCAGAATGTCGGCGCGTCGCTCGGCCAGGAGACGTTTCAGGTTCATGGGCACATTCTTAATCAGGCGGTTGTGAATGTTACAACATGCTCAAAATTCCCGTCAAGGGAAAAATCGCCGTCTTTTTTCCGAAGCGGCCCGCCAGGCGAAAAGCCGCTCCGGGCCTGGATCAACCTACCGCCGGGAGGGGGCCTGGGGGGTGTCGGAGAGGTCCCGGGGAGGAGAATTTCCCAGGGACCCGGAAGATGGCCCGGCGGCAGGCGGTCGCCGGCGCAGGGTGTTGACCATTACCGAGAGCCGGGTCATGAGCCAACCCAGCTCCCCCGGCCGCAAGGCCCGGCGCCAGGCGCCCTCATAATACCAGTCCAGCAGGTCGAAAAGATAGGTGTTGCTTAGAAAAACGAGGGACAACCCCATGAGCCGGCCCGGGGTCGCGGCCCCCCAAAGGTCCAGGATGAATTTGGCCACCAAAAAGGATATGAACAAGCGCACAAAGAAACTGAACATTGTTTTCATGGGAGGCGCCTTCTGGGCGGCGGGAAGCTCGGGGTGACCGGGAGATGCCGGTGGAACCGGCGGACCTTCACGGATGCCTTGGCAGAGGATTGTATCCCAATCCAGGGGAATTGCAACCCGGCTGGCCTTGCCGGTGTCAGACCCCTGTGCTATACTCCGGCCATGGTGTTGCTCGAAGAATTCCGGGCCGGGCAGTATGGCGTCCCTTTCAGCCTGGCGGACCACCTCCCCAGCGCTTGTTTTCAGTGTCCGTACCTCAAGGCGGAAGAAAACCCGGTCTGTTATTGCGAGCAGCCCTTTTACTATTACTGCATCTATTCCTGGCCGGACCGCCTCACCCACACCACCCCGCCCTGCCTGATGGCGTAAGGGGGGGCCAAAGCCGCCCCATCCCGCCCCTGATCCTTTGCCCTGGGGTCTTGGCCGGCCCTACCACCAGAACTCCGGATAGCGGCGGTTGGGCACCAAGTTGTTGAATACCAGCGCCACCGCCAGCATGATGAGGGCACCCGCCCCCACCGGCAGCGCCACGTACAAATAACCCAGGGCGTGCACCTTGGGGCCACCGACCACTGCGATAAGCGCCGTGGCGCCCCCGGGGGGGTGCAGGGTCCGGGTGGCGTGCATGAGAGCGATGCTTGCCGAAACCGCCAGCGCCGCGGCCAGCCAGAGGTGCGGCAGGCAGAGCCGGCAGGCCGTCACCCCAACGAGGGCCGAGAGGAGGTGGCCCCCCAGAAAGTTCCGGGGCTGGGCCAAAGGGCTCTTGACGGCGCCGTAGATCAGCACGGCCGAGGCCCCGAAGGAGCCGATAAGGAGCACGAGGTCGGTGCCTTCAAAAAACCGCTGCTGGAGCAGACCCACCAGGCCTATGCCCAGAAAGCCCCCCAGCCAGGACCAGAAAATTTCCTGCCAGCTCACCCGGGGAGGACTCAGGGAGGTGCCGGTCATTTTCTTAAAATAGGCTTTCATCAGCGGCTGCCCCCCAGCCGGTAGGCCCGCACCAAGTCTCCCCGGGTGATGATGCCCACCAGTCGGCCTCCGGCGTCCACCACCGGCACCCGGTTGATCTGGTTGGCCTCGAACCGGGCGGCCACCTCCTGCATGGGAGTGTCGGGCCGGACCGTCACCGCCGGGGCGCTCATCAGGTCGGCGGCCCGCTGTTGTTTGACGGGCAGGGCCACGCAGCCTCTATACTTCAGGCAGGCGGCCACCAGGCTCATGAAGTTGGGCTCTCCGGCCCCCAGGCGCTTCAGAAAATCCCGCTGGCTGATCACCCCCACCACCCGCCGGTCCCCATCCACCACCGGCACCCCGGAGACATTGGCCCGCCCCATGATTTCGGCCACCTCAGCCAGCGAGGTTTCGGGCCCCACGCTGATCACCTCCCGGTTCATGATATCCGCAGCCAAAACCTCCTGCCCCAGGCGCGCTAAGGCATGGCGAAAGGCCAGGCGGTAGAGTTCCCGGAAATTCCCCGGGGTGATATCCAGATAGCCCGACATCTGCTTCATGGCCTCGTAGATGTCGGCTTCACTGAGATCGGATTCCAAAGAGCCAGGCCGATTACGGGATGTCTGATCGTTCACGGCGCCTCCCGGCGGGTATCATTCTTGGGGCAAGGGGGCCCCTTTGCGGCCGCCCTGAACCCTCTCCTGGTCGGACGGAGGTCAGTGGGTGAGACCGGCACTCCTGGCCAACTTCTGCAATCTGGGTTGCAGGACGGCCAGCACCTCTTCCCGGGGGAGGGGCCCCAGAAGTTCCAGACCGACCGCCAATTCGGGCACCTCGGTACCCGGATCAGTCCCGGCCACTTCCCGGGCCAGGGGGAGGAACTCCTCTGCCAGCCGCCGACCCAGGGGCCCGGGCCAGATCTGTTCCAAGGCGGTAAAAAAGGCCAGCAATCGCACAAACCGCCTGAATTCCCCGAATTCCTGGGGTTGGCGGCGCTCATGGCGGCTCCACACCCGGCCGGCCAGGGAGCGCAGGTCGTCATAGAGTCGGGTGCGCACCCTCACTCGGAGGGAATCCTCCAGGAGGGCGAATTCCGTCGCCAATTCGCCCAGGGCCTTCAGCGAAAATTCCTGTTCCCGCAGCGCGGCGAGGAAAAAGGCGGCGAACTGAGCCTTGCTGTCATCCATGGCCTTGAGAAAAGCCGGGTCCCGGCGCCAGCACCGCAGGTCGTCCAGGGACACGCCTGCCGCCTGGGCCACCCAGGCCAGGGTGGCGCCACCCAGATAGGCCTGGAGCAGGGCGGCCAGGATTTGCCGCGGGGAGAGCACCCGGGCGGTCTCCGCCGCTTCCGCCAACTGCTGCTCAACCCAGCGCAGATAGAGAAAGGTAGGCGCCATTCGGTGCAAGCAACGATCATAGCCTGGGGAAGGGGGCCAAGGGGCATGACCTTCTGCCCCCTCTCCCCCCGCCTCCTCCATCCCTTCTGAGGAGATTTCCCGGATACGTTCGGCCTCGGTTGTGATTTTCCTCAGAGCGAAGGGATTGGCAGAGAAGGTGGCAGGAAGGGCCTGGTCCTCCGGTCCCCTCGTAACACCACGTTTGCAGCAGGTTTACCTCTTCGTCTGCGGCTTCTTCCGGCCCTGCCCGGGGAGTCCGGTCAAGCCGGGATAAGACCAGGGGGGCCACACGCGGACCGGTCAACCGTTTCCCGGCGCCCGCTCAAATAATCACCCGATCCTGGACAGCCGGCGCCTTTCCGGTTATCAAGCCGCCTTTTTTAAAGTAGAATCTATCGTACCTCGATTTCCGGAAAAGACAAGGAGAGCCCCATGCCCGTCTATGGCCTGGAGTATCACGGCATCCGCAACGTGGCCGCCGCCCATTGGAATCTCAGCACACCGGCCCTCTATGAAAAAGTTGTCTCCCACGGCGAAGGCCTCATTGCCCATCTGGGGCCCCTGGTGGTGCGCACCGGCACCTACACCGGCCGCTCCCCCAAGGATAAGTTCATCGTCTATGAGCCCTCCAGCGCCCAGCACATTGCCTGGGGCGAGCAAAACAGCCCCTTGGATCCGGAAAAATTCGATCTCTTGTTTTATCGTCTGTTGGCCTACCTGCAAGGGCGGGAACTGTACGTTCAGGACTGCTATGCCGGAGCCGACCCCCGCTACCAGATCCCCATCCGCATCATCACCACCTATGCCTGGCAAAACCTTTTCGCCCGCAACATGTTCGTGCAGATCAAGGACCGCCAAGTGCTGGAGAACCACCGACCGGACTTTACCGTCATCAGCGCTCCGGGGTTCCACGCGGTGCCCGAACTGGACGGCACCAACTCCGAGGCCTTCATCATCGTCAACTTCGGCAAACGGCTCATCCTTATCGGGGGCACGAGTTACGGCGGGGAAATCAAGAAATCCATCTTCACCATCCTCAACTATTATCTTCCCCAGCAGGAGGTGCTCTCCATGCACTGCTCCGCCAACATGGGGGAGAAAGGCGACACCGCCCTGTTTTTCGGTTTGTCCGGCACGGGCAAGACCTCCCTGTCCGCCGACCCGGACCGCCGGCTCATCGGCGACGACGAGCACGGCTGGTGGGGAGAGGGCATTTTTAATTTCGAGGGCGGCTGCTATGCCAAGGTGATCCGTCTCAATCCTTTGGCCGAACCGGAAATCTATGAATGCACCCGCAAGTTCGGCACCGTCCTGGAAAACGTCACCATTGACCCGTCCACCCGGCGCCTGGATTTGGACGACGACTCCCTGACGGAAAACACCCGGGCGGCCTATCCCATCTCCCATCTCAAAAATATTGTGCGCTCCGGGATGGGGGGCCCGCCCCGGCACATTTTCATGCTCACCTGCGACGCCTTCGGGGTGCTGCCGCCCATCGCCAGACTGACCCCGGAGCAGGCCACCTACCATTTCTTGAGCGGTTACACCGCCAAAGTGGCAGGCACCGAGCGGGGCATGGGCAAGGAGCCGGCGGCCACCTTCAGCACCTGTTTCGGCGCGCCCTTCATGGCCTTGCCGGCCGCGGTGTATGCCCGGCTCTTCCGGGAAAAGGTCTTGCGGCACCAGGTGCAATGCTGGCTGGTGAACACCGGCTGGACCGAGGGGCCTTACGGGGTGGGGCACCGCATGGACATCGCCTACTCCCGGGCCCTCCTCAGGGGGGTGCTGAGCGGCGCCCTGGAGCAGATCCCCATGCACCCGGACCCCGTCTTCGGGCTGCTGGTGCCCGCCACCTGTCCCGGGGTACCGGAGTCCATTCTGCATCCCCGTTCCACCTGGGCCGACCCGGCGGCCTACGACAAAACCGCCGATGAGCTCATCGCCCGCTTCCGCCAGAACTTCACCCAATACGCCGGCACCGTGGAACCGGCCATCCGGGACGCCGGCCCGGGAGCGCTCGGGTAAGAGTTTTGCGAGGGAGCTTAGGGGCGATTGCGCCGGGCTTCCTCCCCCACACCCCTTCCCCAACCCTTTGATACTTGGCTGGGCTTCCAGCCCGGGGAACTCTTGAGAAACCAAAGGGCCGGTCACCCCGGCCCTTTTCCGGAAACCAGCAAAACGAAAAAAACCCCGTTACTTCTTTTCTTCTTCCACCTTGCCCCTGGTCTTGGTGCCGCACATGGGGCAGAGGATATCGACTTCCTTTTCATCGCCGATAAACTTTTCCCGGAGTTTTTCCGGCCCCAAAAAGGAAATGTCTCCGCAGGCGCAGGCGGGGCACTCGGCCCGCACTGTATATTTTTTCTTGGACATGGTTCCTCCCCGTTTCTGGAATCGGCCCCGCCCAGACGGAGCGGACGGGCCAATCATAGAATAAGCATGCACGGCATGTCAGGCAAGGACTCCGGCCCCTGCCGGACCCCGTCTCCCGCCGGTTTCGCCTAACCCGGCCTGATCGTTGCTTTTTCCCTTAAATCCGGCTATAATCAAGATTAGCACCGGATGTCAGCCCGATGCCGGTGGTGCCTGTGGAGGCAGGGTCGGGTGGGTCGTTCTCCTCGACTTTCCCCGGAAGCTCCGCCGGAGAATCTCATAAATAGGGCGTGGCCAATGCTCGATCCCCATCAGGAAAAAATCCTTATCCTGGACTTCGGCTCCCAGTACACCCAGCTCATAGCCCGGCGGGTGCGGGAGCTCAAGGTCTATTGCGAAATCCACCCCTATCTTTGGCGTCTGGAGCAGATCCAGGAGTTCGCGCCCAAGGGCATCATTCTCTCCGGCGGGCCCCGGAGCGTCTATGAAGCCGACGCCCCCCTTCTCGACCCCCGGGTCCTGGAGCTGGGGGTGCCGGTTCTGGGCATCTGCTATGGCATCCAACTCCTCAGTCACCTGTTGGGAGGCAAAGTCATCCCGGCGGTCTCCCGGGAGTATGGGCGGAAAAGTTTCACCATCCACCAGTTTGACGACCTGTTCCACGGTCTGGCCCCCCTGGAAACCGTGTGGATGAGCCACGGCGACCAGGTGGAGGTGCTGCCCCCGGGCTTTGAAGTCATCGGCGGCAGCGACGCCTGCCCGGTGGGGGCCATCCGGCACGCCGGCCGCCATCTCTTTGGCGTCCAGTTCCACCCGGAGGTGGAGCACACCCCCCACGGCCGGCAGGTTCTGAAGAACTTTCTCTTTCGCATCTGCGGGCTGACGGGCCTGTGGACCATGCACTCCTTCATCGAGGCCGCCACCCGGGCCATGCGGGAACAGGTGGGACCGGCGGACCGGGTGATCTGCGCCCTGTCCGGCGGGGTGGACTCCTCGGTCACCGCGGCCTTGGTGCACCGGGCCGTGGGCGACCGCCTCACCTGCATTTTTGTGGACAACGGTCTGTTGCGCAAAGGGGAGGCCCAGGAGGTGGTGCGCCTCTTCCGGGATCAGCAGCACCTGAACCTGGTCTACGTGGACGCCACCGCCACCTTCCTGGCGCTCTTGAAAGGGGTCACCGATCCGGAGGAGAAGCGCCTCCGCATCGGCCGGGAGTTCATCCGCATTTTCGCTGAGGAGGCGCAAAAGCTCGGCGGGGTCAAATACCTGGCCCAGGGGACCCTGTACCCCGACGTCATCGAGAGCGTCTCCTTTAAGGGGCCTTCGGCCACCATCAAGACCCACCATAACGTGGGCGCGCTGCCCGAGGTTATGCCCCTGGCGCTCCTGGAGCCCTTGCGGGAGCTGTTCAAGGACGAGGTGCGGGAGGTGGGCAAGGAACTGGGCCTCCCCGACTCCCTCATCTGGCGCCACCCTTTTCCCGGGCCCGGCTTGGCCATCCGCATCCTGGGGGAGGTGACCCCGGAACGCCTGGAGATTCTCCGGGAGGCCGACGCCATCGTCATGGAGGAGATGGTGGGTGGCGGCTTCTACCGCCGGGTGTGGCAGTCCTTTGCGGTGCTCCTGCCGGTCAGGACCGTGGGGGTCATGGGCGACGAGCGCACCTACGAACATGTGGTGGCCCTGCGCATCGTGGACTCCACCGACGCCATGACCGCGGACTGGAGCCGCCTGCCCCACGACTTCCTGGCCCGCCTGGCCAACCGCATCATCAACGAAGTCAAAAAGGTGAACCGGGTGGTGTACGACATTTCCAGCAAACCCCCGGCCACCATTGAATGGGAGTAGCCGGTCATCTGGCAGCCTTCAGGTGTCAGCCTCCCCAGGCCTGACCAAGGAGGGTGCGCCAGCGCAACCATTAAAAAGAACCGTAGGCCTTTTACCGAAAGCTGATAGCCGACAGCTCCAGGTTATCCATGACCACCGCTGAAAGCGCCGCCCCAGCCGAAGTCGCCCCCACCCTGTTCTTCCGGGAAATCCTGGGACAGGAGCGGGCCTTGGGGTATCTCAAGATGGCCCTGCGCCAGGGACGGCTGGCCCACGCCTACCTGTTCCTGGGCCCCGAGGGCGTGGGCCGGGCGGCCACCGCCCAAGCCTTGGCCGGGGTGCTGAACTGCGCTGCCCCAACCCCAGAGCTTGAAGCCTGCGGCGCCTGCCCCTCCTGCCGGCGGCTGCTGGCCGGGACCCACCCGGACTTTCATCTCCTCCGGCCCACTTCCGAAGGCCGCCAGCCCCAGATCAGGATCGAACAGATCCGGGAGCTTAGGAAGCTGACGGCCTATCCGCCGGTGGGAGGCGGCTGGCGGGTGGCCCTGATCAAACCGGCCGCGGCCTTAAACGAGGCGGCCGCCAACGCCCTTCTCAAGACCTTGGAGGAGCCCCCGCCCCAGCATGTCATCATCCTTGCCGCCGGCAAGGAAGCCGACCTCTTTCCCACCCTGGTGTCCCGCTGCCAGAAGCTGGCCTTTGCACCCCTGCCCGCGGCCCTCATTCAGGGGGAGCTGGAGAAGCGGGGCCTGCCTCCGACCCAAGCGGCGCTGGTGGCCGCGTTCAGCGCCGGCTCCCTGGGCCAGGCCCTGGCCATGGACCTGGAGGGGCTGTTGGCCCAGAGGGACCAAGCCCTGGCCGATCTTCAGGGACTGCCGCAGCGGGGCGACGCCTATGTGTTGGATTGGGCCCAGCGCCTGGCCAAGAATGTGTCGGAGGCTGATACCTTCCTCCGCTTGGCCGAGCTCTGGTACCGGGACCTGTTGCTCTTGCATGCCGGCGCCGACGGGCGTAAGGTGGCCCACCAGGACCGGCGGGCAGCCCTCGAGGCGGACCTAGCCGCCAGTCCGCCGGGGCGCTGCTTCGCCAGGCTGGCCGCCCTGGCCCAGGCCCAGCGGCATCTGGCCGCCAATCTCAACCCGGAGCTGACCCTGGACATCCTGGGGTTTCGGCTGGCCCGAAAGTGAATCAGGAACGTATGGATATCGTGAAAGTGCGCCTGACCAGCGGCGGTCACTGCTGCACCCTGGCCGTCACCCAGGAGTCCCTGCATCGGGGAGACCGGGTGGTGGTGGAGGCGGAGGAGGGACCGGAGTTGGGCACGGTGGAGGCCGTTTACCGGGACCTGGAGCTCCCCCGGCCGCCGGAAACGCTGAAAACCATAGCCAGGGCGGCCACCCCGGAGGATCTGGACCGGGCTGCGCAGAACCGCGGCCTGGAAGCCCGGGCCTTTGCCTACTGTCAAGACCGCATCATTGCCCGACAGCTTCCCATCCACTTGGTGCGTGCCTCGGTGCTCCTGGACGGCAGCAAGATCATCTTTTATTTCACCGCACCCGGCCGGGTGGATTTCCGGGAACTGGTAAAAGACCTGGTGCAGGAATTCCGCAGCCGCATCGAACTCAGGCAGATCGGCGTCCGCCACCGGGCCAAGATGGTGGGCGGCCTGGGAGTCTGCGGCCAGCAACTCTGCTGCGCCACCTTCATCCGGGATTTCGAACCGGTGAGCGTGCGCATGGCCAAGGAGCAGCAGCTCAGTCTCAACCCCAACAAAATCTCCGGGGTCTGCGGCCGCCTCATGTGCTGCCTCACCTATGAATACGCCGCCTACCAGGAAATCCGCAAGCACCTGCCCCGGGTGGGCAAGCGGGTCAGGCTCCCCGAGGGGGAGGCCAAAATCATCCGCTACAGCATGATCCGGCAAACCGTTACCGTGGAGACCGCCCCGGGAGAAGAGCGGGAGCTGCCCATCGCCGAGCTCCCCCCGACCGCCGTAACCCCCGAGTCGGCTGGGGCGGGGCCGGGACCGGAACATCCGCCGTCCGGGGAGACCTCCGCGGGTCCCCAGGGTCCTGACCGGTCCCCAGGGAAGTGAGCCGATGACCGATATTGACAAGGTTCTGGACGCCCTAAGAGTCCAGATTAAAAAAGAGATCGTGGATACGTACTTCGCCGAGCGGGTCTACCTGGAAGACGAGGTGAAACACTGGGAGGAGGAGGCGGCGGCCTACCGCCTGGAGGCAGATAAGGTGGCCCGCCTCTTCCTCTCCCTGTACGCGGCCTTGGGTGAAGAGACCGTCATTGCGAAGGCGATGCAGCTTTTGGGTCTGAGCCCCTGGCCTTATTATCAGGATTTTCTTAACCTCGACCCCTCCGAGCGCCAGGCTCTCCTGGCCGGCCGCCGGGCCCGGGGGCTGACGGCCTGGCGCCGCTTCCGCAACCTGGTCTTCGACCTGTATGACGAGCTCCAGAAGGCTCTCCAGTCTTTGAAAGAGCTCTATCACAAGATGGAGATCCATCTCACCCTGCTGAACGAGGATATCCAGAAATTCAATCAATCTTTTGACTTCGGGCTCATCGCCGCCCAGATCGAGGCCATGGAGGGGGGCGGCGAGGTGATCTCGGGAGGGCTGTTGGCGCCGGAGCGGGAGGAGCTCTCCACCCGCATGCGGTTCAAGCGCCGCAAGCTGACGGAAGCCGATCTGCCCGCGCTGCCGGTCCTGCCGCCGCTGGCGGCAATCAAGGGACGACTGCACGAGGTCCTGGCAACGGCGCCTGCTTGAGGCCCCCCAGCTTCAGGCCGCATCCCGGAAGATCCGGAGGGACGGATATGCAGCTGACTGGAGGTTATCGACGGCTTTGCGGCTCCGTGGCGTTCCTGCTCTGCCTGGCCGGGGCGGGGTGCGCCGGCGCTTACCAGGTAAAAGTCAACGGCTACACCGATCCTGCCGCGCCGGGGCAATTCCCCCCCGGCGCCAGGTTCGCGGTCCTGGAAAGCCCCACCGCCCCCAATCCCCTGCTGGAACGGGAAATCAAGGCCAAAATCGAGCGCCTGCTGACGAGGCAGGGCTTTTCCCTGGCCCCCTATGAGCAGGCCGAGTACGTGCTCCGGTTCACCTACGGCACCGGGCCGGGGCAGTCCGCCACGGTCATCGCCCCGGACTGGGGCTTCGGCTTCGGGGGCGGCGGGCGGTATTGGGGGGGCGGTCAGGTGTTTTTCTGGCCCGGGTTTGCCACCTATTCCAGCGCCGCCGTCTATGACCACTGGCTCCTTCTGAACGTCCTGGCCGCCAAGGCCCACCGGGAGGGCGGCGCCTCCCGGCCTCTGTGGGTGGGGGAGAGCCGGAGCTCCGGGAGGTCGGCCTCCCTGCGGGAGGTGGTGAATCCCCTCCTGGTGGCGGCCTTTGAGCAGTTCGGGAAAAACACCGGCAAGGCCGTGGCGGCGGACCTGCCCGCCGATGACCCCCGGCTCAAGGAGCTGGAGCAGGTGCGGTAGCGCCAGGCCCCTGGCGGCAACCGCCTGGTTTCCCCGGCATCCCTGCCGGAAGCTTCGGCTGGTAAGGAAGCGGCAGGAAACCAGCGGCGCCGTTAAGGTGCATCCCAGGGAATCATCCCGGAGGGCCGACAACGTGAAGGAGTGGTTCGCCCGCATCAAGGATTTTTTCCTGACCCGACTGTGGCAGGACGAGGAACTTGGGGGCAATGCGGGCCTCAGGGCTCTGCGGCTGCCCATTCTGGCGGCCTGGGGGCTGCTGCACCACCGCTCCTATCTCCAAGCCGCCTCCCTGGCCTACGTCACCATCCTGGCCATGATCCCCCTGTTGGCCCTGCTGTTCACCATCCTGAAGAGCCTGGGGATCCAGCGCCTCCTGGCGGCTCACTTTCTCGACCGCCTGTCTCCCGGTTCCCATGATTTCGCGGTGCAGATCCTCGAGTACATCGAAGCCACCCAGGTTACCTCCCTGGGGGTGTTCGGGGTCATCTGGCTGCTGGCCGCACTCGTTATTTTGATGACCGATGTGGAGGTGGCCTTCAACCTCACCTGGCAAGTGTCCCGAACCCGGACCTGGAGCCGCCGGTTGAGCGATTATCTGAGCATTTTTCTGCTCCTGCCCATCCTCATGGCCGTGGCCATTTCCTTGTCCAGCGGCTTGCTGAGCCAGCCTGATCTCCGTCGATTTTTCTCCGCCTTCATGCCCGAGGCCTTTTTTTGGGCCACCTCCTCCCTCATTTCCCTGGGGCTGTTATGGGTGGCTTTTACCTTTATCTATCTGGTGATGCCCAATACCCGGGTGCACTTTTTTTCGGCCCTCCTGGGAGGGGTCATCGGCGGCACGCTCTGGCAGGCCGCCCATTATCTCTTCGCCTGGTTTCAGGGCATGGCCACGTATTACAACGCCATTTACGGGGCCCTCTACCACCTCCTGTTTCTGGTGATGTGGATTTTCTGGAGCTGGCTGGTGGTGCTTTTCGGCAATGAAATGGCCTTTGCCTATCAGAATCTGCCCCGGCTTACCCGGGCGTGGCGCCTGTCCGGGGGGAAGCGGGAGCCGGTGGACGAATACCTGGCCCTGGCGGCGCTTTTGGCCATTTGCCGCCGGTTCATCCACCGGGAGCCCCTGCTCACCCGGGAGGCCTTGGGGGAGGTCCTGGCCAGCCCGGACTCCCAGGCCCGGCGAGTGGTAAACGCCCTGATGGACTGCCGTCTGGTTCTGGAGGCCGCCAATGTTGCGCCTGGCAGCCCTGCCGGGCTGGTGCCTGCCCTGCCTCCGGACCGGATGCGGGTAGGGGAGATCCTGGCCTGCCTGCGCCAGAGCCGGACGGCGCTGATCTCCCAGGCCTTGGCCGGAATGCCCGGGGTGGCTGCCGCTTTGGACCATCTTTGGAGAACCCCCCGGAGCCCGGAGTGGGAGGACCTCACGGTGCAAGAGCTGCTGGAACAGGAGGCCCGTCCGTCCTAAAGCGGATTCAGGGCCCTTCGGGGCGATGCTTCCGGTCCTTCGGAGAGTATGGGGGCATGCGGGAAGTCTGGCGCATGTGGCGCTATTCCACCATGGTGGTCCTCACGGCCTTCACCGCGGCCACCTATGCCGCCATCCTTATCCCCTTCAAGGGGATCCCCCTCGTTCCCGGCTTTTCCGAAATCCGCCCGGCCAATGTCATTCCATTGACTTTCGGGCTGCTGTTCGGTCCTGCCGGGGCCTGGGGGGCGGCTCTGGGAAACCTCATCGGCGATTTTTTCGGCACGTTGGGGGTTGGAAGTCTCTTCGGCTTTGCCGGCAACTTCCTGGCCGCACTCCTCCCCTACCAGATGTGGGGCGACAGGTCGTTGAACCTGGGCCGGGCCAGTTTGCCCTATTTCCTGTTGGCGGGCCTGTTGGGTGCCTTGGGGTGCGCCTTGGTGATCAGCTCTGGGCTGCAAGCCCTGGGGCTCCTGCCCTTTAGTGTCATGGCGTTGGCGGTGATGCTCAACAACGGGCTGGTGTCCCTCAGTTTAAGCCCGCTGTTGCTGCGCTTGCTTTGGCCCCGGGTGAACCGCTGGCATCTGGGCTGGCGGGAGATTATGGACGAAGAGGACCGCCGGCCAGGCCCGGCTCCTCGGCTGGGGCTGGCCTTGCTCTGGCTGGGGGCCGCCGGCGGCTGGCTGGTGGGGATGACGGGCAGTTTGCTGCCGGCGGCCTTTTCCCCCTGGCCGCTGAGCCTGGTCCTGTTACCCTTTCTGGCGGCCCTGGCGGCGGGGTGCTGCCTTCGTTGACGGCAAGCGGTCGCGGCCGCCCCGCGCCGCAACTCGCCCCATGACCTTGAGGCAGCCGCCCGCTCCCCCTGTCCCCGGTTCATGATGACTGAGCCCCTGATCCAGGTGCATGACCTTTGCTTCCGGTATCCTCAGGCCTCCCGGATGGTGTTTTCCGGCCTCAATCTCAGTGTCCGCCGGGGGGAGCGCCTGGCCATCCTGGGTCCCAGCGAGGCCGGCAAATCCACCCTGGCCCTCTGCCTGAACGGGCTCATTCCCCGGATGGTCAAGGGCGATTTCCAGGGCCGGGTGGAGCTGGCCGGCCAGCCTCTCACCGGCCGGCGTCCCCGGCAGGTGGCCGCCGCCGCCGGTCTTTTGTTCCAGGACTTCGAGGCCCAGCTCTTCTGTTCCCGGGTGGATGCCGAGGTGGCCTTCGGCCCGGAAAACTTGGCCCTTCCCCGAGACGAGATCAGGCGCCGCCTGAAGCAAGCCTTGGGCCTGGTGGGCTTGGCGGGCTTGGAGCACCGGGATCCCGTCACCCTGTCCGGCGGGCAGAAGCAGCTTCTGGCCCTGGCCGCAGTCCTGGCGCTGGAGCCCCAGGTCCTGATCCTGGATGAACCCACCACCGACCTGGACCCCCTCCGGGTGGAGGATCTGCTGGCCGCGCTGGACCGGTTATGCCGGGACCGGGATCTCACCCTCATCCTGCTGGGAGAGGATTTCAGACTGGCCCGCCACGCCACCCGGGTGGTGCTGCTGCATCAGGGAGCCATTGCCGCCGACGGCCCCGCAGCCCGGATCGCATGCCAGGTGGAGCTCTGCCGCCGCCTGGGCCTCAGACCCCCGGAACTGCCGGCCCTGTTTCACGACCTGGGGGAGAGCCGTCTCCCCCTGACGCTGGCGGAAGCGGAGGCCTTCGCCCGGGCCGCGAACTGGCGCCCCCGGGAGCCCCTCGTGGCAGAGCCACCGCCCCCGCCGGGTCCGGAGGTCATTTCCCTGGAGGAGGTGAGCTTCGCCTATCCCGGGGGGCCGCCGGTGCTCGACCGCGTCTCCCTGCGTTTTACCCAGGGCGAGCTGGCAGCCATCCTGGGCCCCAACGGCAGCGGCAAAACCACCCTGCTCCTTCTGCTCAGAGGCCTCCTTAAACCCAGCGCCGGCCGCCTCCGGCAGGCGCCAGGCCTTAGGGTGGGCTACGTCTTTCAGAACCCGGACTATCAGATCTTTGCCGAAGAAGTTTGGGAGGAAGTGGCGGTGGGCCCCCGGCTCCTGAAACTGCCGGCGGCGGAGGTGGAGCGCCGGGTGAGCCGGGCTCTGGAACAGGTGCAGCTCCTCAACTATGCCCGGGAGGACCCGTTTTCCTTGACCAAGGGGCAGCGCCAGCGGCTGGCGGTGGCCGCGGTGCTGGCCCTGGCCCCCCAGGTTATTATCCTGGACGAGCCCACCACGGGGTTGGACTGCCGGGAGCAGGAGGGCCTCTTCGGCCTCATCCGGGAACTCAACTCCCAGGGGCATACCATCATTATGGCGACCCATGCCCTCTGGGCCGCGGCCACCTATGCCCGGCGGCTCATCGTGGTCAACCAGGGCAGGGTGGCCCTGGACGGGCCCGCCCGGAAGGTGCTGGCCCAGGAGGAGACCCTGAGCCGATGTGGCCTCACTCCCCCGGAGGTGGCGGCGTTGAGCCGGCGCCTCGGTTTCTTCGCCCTGACTGCCGAGGAGTTCTCCCGGGCGGTGGGCCGGGAGCGGGGGTAGCCCTCCGGGGCAGGCAACCCTGGTCCTGGGGGTCTCCGGCCCGGCAGCAGGCGTGACCGGCCGGGGAGCGGCGCGGCTTGAGTCCGGCCCAAAACCCTGGGTTTTGCTCCTTGCGCTCTCCGGGCAAAAAAAGGCCGGGGGATTCCCGGCCCGGGCTGATCCTGAAGTGGGCTGGCAGGCGCAAACGAGTGGATTACAGGAAGAACTCCTCCTTCAGCAACGGCGGCTTGAATTCCATAACCCGAAAGAGAAGCACCGGCACCGTGGCGTGGGACACCACCTTTTCGGCGGTGCTGCCCAGCACCCAGGCCACTTCGCCTTTCCCGTGAGTGGCCATGGCGATGAGGTCGAAACCGTTTTTATCGGCGTAGCCGATGATCTCCCGGGCCGGTACGCCCTCGACGCACATCCAGGTAACGTTCAGGCCCTGGGCCTTCAGGTCATTTCCCGCCTTGGAGAGAAATGCCTCGCAGGCTTTCTTTTCGGCGGTGGGAGCCGCGGCCATGACCCCCGGGGAGGCCTCGCCGACGCCAAATGCCTCGGTGTGGCAGACGTGAATCAGGGTAAGCTGGGATTTGAAGGTCTTGGCAAGTTCCACTACCTGAGGGAGGATCTTGGCAGCCAGATCAGATCCGTCCAAGGGGACCAAAATCTTGTTAAACATTGCATCCTCCTGGTTTGTAAGAATTTCTTGCTTGAGGCCGGGCCCGTTACGTTTTCCTGTGCCTACCCTAAGACAAAATGGGACGGATGTCAACGAGTCCTTGAAGAATTTTCTTGTGAGCCTTCAGACTTAACCCCTTGCTCCACCGGGCTCCGGGGGAGGCCAGGGGGACTGCCCAGGCTGCATCCCTTTCGATCACGGCACTCCCCGGAGCATCAGCTCTTCGAACTCCTCTTTGCTGACGGGGGGCTTGATTGCTATGACCCGATAGAGCAGTACCGGCACGGTGGCGTGGGATACCACCTTTTCGGCCACACTTCCCAGGACCCAGGCCACTTCGCCCTTGCCGTGGGTGGCCAGGGCAATGAGGTCAAAGCCGTTCTTGGCGGCATAGCCGATGATCTCCCGGGCCGGCTGGCCTTCGACGCAGGCGAAATCCGCGGCCACGCCCTGGGCCTTGAGATCCTTGGCCGCCTCGGCCAGGAAGAGCTCGCAGCGCTTGGCTTCCTGGGCCACCGCTTCCTGGATCACTCCCGGGGTAGCCTCGCCTACCTGGGGATAATACACATACAAGAGCGTCACTTGGGCCTGGTGCGTCTTGGCCAGGTCAACGACGTGGGGCAGAATCTTGGCGGCCAGGGCGGAGCCGTCCAACGGAACCAGAATCTTTTTGAACATGGCGCACCCTCCGTGAGCATGAGGCGGACGGAAAACCCGCCGTGGATAGAATTTTACAAAAAGTAAGACGGAGGCGGCTCCAAGTCAATGAAACCGAGGCAACCAGGGCTTAATTTTCCTCCGCTTCGGCCCCTCCGGCGTCCATCGAAGCCCAAGAACTGCGTTCTTTGAAGAGCCAACGGTCCAGCAGCCAGTGTTTCACCGTGAAGGGTCCGGGATTGCGATCCTGGGCCAGATGGTCCTGCATCATCTTGAGCTTGGCGTCCAGGTCGTCCAGTTCATGCACCAAGAGGGCTTCCGGCGTCCGGGGCGGCACCGGCGAGCCGTTTTCCAGGGAGCCGTGGTGGGCGATGAGAATGTGTTCCAGTTCCAGAAGCAGCGTCTCATCGGGAAACGCCATCTCCCGGGCGGCCTGCCGCACCATCTCCCACCCCAGGGCGATGTGCCCTACCAGGCCTCCGGCAACGGTGAGTTCGGGGGCCGCGGGTTTGGCGAACTCCCTGAGCTTCCCCACATCATGCAGAATAACCCCGGCCAGCACCAAGTCCTGGTTCAGGCCCGGATATACCTCCAGCGCCTTGAGCGCCAGGCGGGCCACCGACCAGGTGTGTTCCAGGAGGCCGCCCACATAGGCGTGGTGGTTTTGACGGGCCGCCGGACAGGTCTGAAATTCAGGTTCATAGGTATGGAGGAGGTTTAAGACCAGGGTATGGAGCGGCGGTTTGATGTGGTGGTCGGCCAGTTGGAGGAGCTCCTGCCACAAGGTCAGGCGATCGAAGGGGGTGGCGTACACCAGCAGCTCCAGGTCGCAGCCGGGATCCCGCCCCCGGGCTTGAAGGTCGGCCACCGATGCGATGAATTCCACCCTCAGTTGCAGCCGGTTTTGATAGAGCGTCACCTGCCCCTTGACCGCCACCGGTTCCCCCAACGTGAGGGGTGCAGGACACTTGGCGATGGCGTCATCCCAGGCCACCGCCTTGAGGCTGCCGGTTCGGTCCCCCAGCTCCAGGTCCCAGCGCACCCTGCCCTCGCCATAGGCCCGGGCCTCGAAGCGGCGCAGGAGGAAGCACTGCCGAACCACGTCGCCATCATGCAAATCGGCCACAAAACGGTGGGCCATGCAGCCTCCCCTGGGATTGGCTAAGCTCATGTTAACCGGGTTGCCCCAGGGCGGTCAAGCCCTGGCAGCGAACCTTGACAATGCAGTGCCTAACCTTATGTTATACCTGATGAGTTTAAATTAAAATTTTTAGGGGGAAGCCCTTAATTTTTTTCTTGACAATGCATCAAAAAAAATTAAGATTGTCATTTTGATTGACTTTCCCGCGAGGTTGGCTGGAAGCCAAAAAATCCATGGAAAAAGAATATCTTAAAAAATTTCTGGACCTGAACGGGGGCAATGACCTCATTGCCTACGAGCAGTTGTCATACTTCATCCCTGAAGAGGAATCCGAGAACCTCTCCTACCGGGAGAACTTTGACCTCAGCCCCGAAGAGGAGTTGGAGGTTACCGACCAGTTTGCCGTCGCGCCTTACGGGCTCGACGAAGAACTTCCCGAAGGAACCCTGGAGGAAGGGCTGGACACCGAGGACATTCCGGAGCACGAGGGGCTGGTGGCCGCGTATTTCCGTGAGATGCTCCGCTATTCCATTCTCTCCCCGGAAGAAGAGCGGGAACTGGGGCGCATCATCAAGCACGGCCAAGAGGCGGTGCTCCAGTTTGTGCTGGGAGTAAAATCCCAGCTGGAAGAAATCACCTACCTCCAGAAAAAGGTGGAAGCCTGGTTTCAGGCCCCGGAGAAGAGCGCCCAGGCCAAAGAAAAGCTCTTTCGCCTGATTCACCAGACGCTGCAGCGCTTCTTGAAGCAGCATCCCCAGAATCAGGAAATCAAGGACCTGGTGCGCCGCATCCGCAGCACCGAAGCCGAGGTCACCGACGCCCGGGACAAGATGATCAAGGCGAACCTCCGCCTGGTGGTGAGCATCGCCAAGAAATACCTGCACCGGGGTCTGACCTTTTCCGACCTCATCCAGGAGGGCAACCTGGGGCTCATGAAGGCGGTGACCCGCTATGACTACACCACCGGCTATCGGCTGAGCACCTTTGCCTCCTGGTGGATCCGGCAGACCATCACCCGGGCCATTTACGACAAGACCCGCACCATCCGGATCCCGGTGCACCTCCAGGAGATCCGCAACCGCTGCTATCGGGCCTTTTATGACCTCTTGAAGGAGTTGGGCCGGGAACCCACCTTGAAGGAGATCTCCGAGCGCTCCGGGGTGACGGAGGAAAAGATCCTGATGGTCACCAACTTATCGGATGAGCTCATCTCCCTGGAAACCCCGGTGGGTGACGAAGGCGACCGGTTGGGCGACTTCATCAAGAACGACAAGGCCATCTCCCCATATGAGGGCATCCTTGAATCGGAGCTCATGGACAAGACCGCGCACATTTTGAACACCCTCACCCAGCGGGAAGAAAAGATCATGAAGATGCGCTTCGGCATCGGCGACGAGGTGGAACACACCCTGGAAGAGATCGGCCGGGCCTTTAAGGTCTCCCGGGAGCGCATCCGCCAGATCGAAAAAAAGGCGTTAAAACGCCTGAAACACCCCACCCGCAAAGCGGCCCTGGAGGATTTCCTGGAATAACGCTGACGGCCAGGAGCCCTGGCGCCTTTACGAAGAGGAGCGAGGATGGCAGGACCGAACGCGGAAAAATTGGCGGAAGTGAAAGAGCGGCTTTTAGAGCGGAAACGGCGGCTCTGGCAGGAGGTCAGGGACCAGCTGAAGAGCAACATCGGCGACGGCTACCAGGAAATGCTGGCCACCGCCCGGGATGAAGAGGATCAGGCGGCCGTCAGCCTGCTGGCCGAAACCCAGCTCACGCTGCTTGGTCCCAAACGCCAGGAACTGGAAGCCATTGAGGAGGCTTTGCTTCGCCTGGAAAACGGCACCTACGGTGAGTGCGAGGCCTGCGGCCAGCCCATCGAGCCGCGGCGCCTGGAAGTCATGCCGGAAACTCCCTTTTGCCGGGGCTGCATGTCCCAAAAGGAGAAACTGGCCAAGGCGGCGTCCATTCGGTAACCTCATCACTGCTGGACTTGCGAGGGCAGGAGGCGTGCAGTCTCCTGCCCTTTTTTGTGGGAACGGGGATAACGGGGCGGCGGCCCCTTTTCCTCCCTCACACCCCTGCTCCCAATCCCGTAAGGTTTTCTTGCCAGGCGGGCCGTCGGCCCCGCCTGATTAAGCGATCATAAAGGGGGGGTGAGGGGGAGAGCACCGAGTTCGGGCTCCCCGGCCCTCCCCTCACCAGACCTTAGAGCCGCCGGTGTCTGAGGCAGGGGAGTTCCTGGCGCAGACGGGTGAGGCGGCTGTGATCCAATTCGGCGTAGATGACGCCTTCGCCGTCCGGGGCCTGGGCCAGCACCGTGCCCCAGGGGTCCACGATGAGGGACCGGCCGTAGCTCCTCTTCCCCGGAGAGTGCTGGCCCCATTGGGCCGGGGCCACCGCGTAGGCCTGGTTTTCAATGGCCCGGGCCCGAACCAGCACCTCCCAGTGATCCCGGCCGGTGGTTAGGGTAAAGGCCGAAGGGATGAAAAACAGATCGGCCCCCTGGGACGACAGGGCCCGGTACAACTCGGGAAACCGGAGATCGTAACAGATGGTCAAACCGGCCAGAAAAGGCGTCCGGGGAACCGGGGCCACCACCAGTTCCTGGCCCGGGCGGACCACCTTGGACTCCTGGTAGCGAGGGCCGTCGGTCAGTTCCGCATCGAACAGGTGAATCTTGCGGTAAGCGGCCAGCAGCTTGCCGTCCGGGGCTAGTAAGACACTGGTGTTGTAGGGCAGGCGACCCGCCTCGGTGGTTTCCGGAAACGACCCCAATAAGAGGAAGATGCCCAGCTCCCGGGCCAACTCCCCCAAATCCCGCACCATCGGCCCGTCCAGAGGCTGAGCCGAGGGCGGATTGGCGTCCTCGGGCCCCAGGTAGGCGAAGTGCTCCGGCAGCGCCACCAGCATGGCGCCATGCACCGCCGCCTCCTGAATGAACCGGCGACAGGTGGCCAGATTGTGCTCCAAATCCGCCGTGGAACGAAGCTGCACCGCAGCAACCAGCATGTTCGGACCTCACTTTAGGTTCCCGGGGGAGGCGAGGCCTTTGGCCTCGACCGCCAGGCAAGTAACTTCCTTACAGGATTGGGGAGGGGTCGGGGAGGGGGCTGATGCCCCTTGGTCTCTCCCTCATGTCCCCTTTCCTCACCCGGCCTTCAGCACCAGGAGGCGGGGTTCGGTGAGTTCCTCCATAGCCAGGCGCACCCCTTCCCGGCCCAGGCCTGAGGCTTTGACGCCGCCATAGGGCATGTGGTCCACCCGAAAGATGGGGGCGTCGTTGATGATGACCCCGCCCACCTCCAGTTCCTCAAAAGCCTGCCAGGCATGGGCCAGGGTGTTCGTGAAAACCCCGGCCTGGAGCCCGTAAGCTGAGTCGTTGGCCAGGACCAGGGCCTCGCTGAAGTCCCGGCAGGGAGTGAGGGTGGCCACCGGGCCGAAGATTTCCTCCCGCCAGACCTTCATCTCCGGGGTGATGTTTTCCAGCACCGTGGGCGGCATGAGGTTCCCCTCCCCCAGGCCGCCGGCAGCCAGGGTGGCGCCGGCCTGAAGGGCCTCAGAAATCCAGGTCCGCACCCGAAAGGCAGCAGCGGCGTCGATGAACGGCCCCACCACCGTCTCTTCCCGCGCCGGGTCGCCCACCCCAATCTTCCGGGCGATGGTTTCCAAAAAAATTTCCCGAAATTGCTCGTAAACTTCTTTCACCACCAAAATCCGCTGCACCGCGATGCACACCTGGCCGGCGTGGGCGAAGGCGCCCACCGCGGCCCGGTGGGCGGCATGGGCCAGATCGGCGTCAGCGTCCACGATGAGGGCGGCGTTGCCCCCCAGCTCCAGGAGCACCCGTTTCTTTCCTGCCAGGCCTTTCAGGTGCCAGCCCACGGCGGAGCTGCCGGTGAAGGTCAGGGCCTTGAGGCGCTCGTCGGCCACGGCCCGCTCCGCCAAGGTGACCGGGCTGGGAAGCACCTGCAAGCCTCCAGGCGGTCCGCCGGCCTGTTCATAGACCTCGGCCAGTTTCAGGGCGGTGAGGGGGGTTTTGGAGGCGGGCTTGATGATGATGGGATTGCCCACCGCCAGGGCCGGTCCCACCTTGTGGGCCATGAGGTTGAAGGGGAAGTTGAAGGGGGTTATCCCCAAGACCGGCCCCAGGGGGAAGCGCCGGGTCACGCCCCAGCGCCCCTTCGTGGCCGCCTGGGTGTCCAGGGGGATGACCTCGCCCCCCAGGCGCACGGCCTCTTCGGCCGCCAGCGTCAGGGTGGTGACGCCCCGGGCCATTTCCGCCCGGGCGTAGGTGACGGGTTTGCCGCCTTCGGCTACAATGGTTTGGGCGAACTCCTCCTGGCGTTCCTGCACCCCGGCGGCCAGGGCTTCCAGGAGGCGCCGGCGCTCGTAGCTGGAGAATTTTTTCAGCACCCCCGCGGCCTGCTGGGCTGCCACGATGGCCTCCTCCCACTGGGCCTCCCCCGCCAGCGAGACCTCGCCCACCTCCTCTCCGGACCAGGGAGAGAGGACGGGGAGCTTATTCCCATTCCTTAGCCAACGGTTCTTCACAAAGCAGCCGTAAACGTCCACTGACTCGGCACCTCGGTTTTCAAGGACATCCTGGTAGAAAAGGTATGGCGGGGCAGGGATTCCCCGCCGTTTTTTACAGTTTGCTAGCTGGGGCCCGCCCTGGGCTATCCCCAGGCTGGGAGAGGGCAGGGGCTTTGAAACCCTTGCACCCAAGTGCCTTCACCCTCCCCTGGCAACATTTAAGGCGCCGCCCCGGGCCACCATCTGGCGCTGGCGCTCCGAAAGTTCGGCCCGGACCCAGATTTCTCTGCCGTCCACCTTAAGGGGCAGGCGCTCGTCGCCCTGGAGGAGCCGGGCCCGGATGTCGGGCAGCTCCAGTTCCTGGCCGTCGTGAATATGGGCGTAGTCCCCGGGATTTTCGAAGGTCAGGGGCAGGATGCCGAAGTTGATGAGGTTGGCCAGGTGAATCCGGGCGAAGCTCTTCACCAGCTTGAGGCGCACCCCCAGGTAGCGGGGGGCCAGGGCGGCGTGCTCCCGGGAGGAGCCCTGGCCGTAGTTCTCGCCCCCCACGATGGCCCCTTCGCCCCGGCCCTTGACCCGCCGGGGGAACTCCGGGTCCAGGCGGGTGAAGGCGAACTCGCTGATGGCCGGCAGGTTGCTGCGCAAAGGCAGGATCTGGCTGCCCCCGGGCAGGATGTCGTCGGTGGTGACGTTGTCGCCGGCCACCAGCCAGACCTCCCCCCGCCAGGTGTCCGGCAGCGGCGCCAGGGCGGGAAAGGGCACGATGTTGGGGCCCCGCAGCACCTCAACGCGGGCGCTCTCTTCGGGGGGCGGGGGCGGCACCAGGTGCTTCCCATTGACAATAAAGTAGCGGGGTTGGGTGATGCGGGGGGCGGCCCCCAGGCGGCGGGGGTCGGTGATCTCCCCGGTGAGGGCGGTGGCCGCGGCGGTCTCGGGGCTTACCAGATAGACCCGGTCCCCCTTGGTGCCGCTGCGGCCCGGGAAGTTGCGGGTAAAAGTGCGCAGACTCACGGCGCCGGTGGCCGGGGCCTGGCCCATGCCGATGCAGCCCCAGCAGCCCGGCGGCATGATGCGCGCCCCGGCCTCCAAAAGCGGCACCAGGCCCCCGGCCAGAATGAGGTTTTCCAGCACCTGGCGGGAGCCTGGGTTGATCTCCAGGGCCACCCGGGGATGCACTTTCTTCCCTTCCAGGGCCCGGGCCACCACCATGAGGTCCCGGTAAGAGGAGTTGGCACAGGAGCCGATGAGCACCTGTTCCACCGGGGTGCCGGCCAACTCCCGCACCGGCGCCACATTATCCGGGGAGCAGGGTTGCGCGGCCAGGGGTTCCAGGGTCGCCAGGTCCACTTCCTCCACCTGGTCATAGGTGGGTTTGCCCTGGGCCTTAAAGGGCCGAAAGTCCTGTTCCCGCCCCTGGAGGAGGAGGAATTTGTGGGTCTGCTCGTCCGCCGGAAAGACCGAGGTGGTGGCCCCCAACTCCGCGCCCATGTTGGCGATGGCGGCCCGCTCCGGCACGCTCAGGGTCTTCACTCCCGGCCCGAAGTACTCCAGGATCTTGCCCCGGCCGCCTTTGACGGTGAGCCGCCGCAGGAGTTCCAGGATGACGTCCTTGGCCGACACCCAGGGCGGCAGCTGGCCGGTGAGCCGCACTCCCAGGATGGCGGGCATGACCAGGTAAAATGGCTGGCCGGCCATGGCCAGGGCCACGTCCAGGCCGCCGGCCCCGAAGGCCAGCATGCCGGCCCCGCCCGCGGTGGGGGTGTGGCTGTCCGAGCCGATGAGGGTCTTGCCCGGCGCGCTGAAGCGCTCCAGGTGCACCTGGTGACAGATGCCGTTGCCCGGCGGGGAAAAATAGAGGCCGTACCTGGCGGCCACGCTGCGCAGGAAACGGTGGTCGTCGGCGTTGCGGAAATCCGTCTGCAACAGATTGTGATCCACATAACTCACCGCCACCTCGGTCCTGACCCGGTCCACTCCCATGGCCTCGAACTCCAGGTAGGCCAGGGTGCCGGTGGCGTCCTGGGTCAGGGTGTGGTCGATTTTCAGGGCCACCTCGGCGCCGGGGCGCAACTCCCCGGCCACCAGATGGGCCTGCATGATCTGCTCCACTAGGGTTTTGGCCATGGCTTATCCTTTGCTGATGATTTGTAGGGGAGGGGGCTAAGGGCCGCAGGCCCTTACCCCCTCCCCCACACCCCCTCCCCCCATCCCTTATGGTGATCTTAATCGCCTGGAGGGCGCGGCCTTTGGCCTCGACTTTAGGCGAAGGGAAGCGGGTTGGGGAGGAAGGGGCAGGGGCCTCAGGTCCCGAGCCCCCCCTCCCGCAAACTCCTCACATACGCCACCACCAGGTCCGGGCGGTTGGTGCCGATGCCGTCCAGGCCCATGGTGAGGTAGGGTTTCAGGGTTTCGGGGTCGTCGATATTCCAAACAAAGACCATCAGGCCGGCGGCGTGGGCCTGGGCCACCAGTTCCGGCGTGACATAGGCGTAGTGCAGCACCAGGGAGTCGGCCCGGGCGGCTTGGGCCAACCCCGCCGGGTCCGCGGGGCACCCCACCAGGAGGACGCCGGTGGCGAGTTGGGGCTCCGCCTCCTTCATGGCCTTGACCACCGGGTGCCAGAACGAGATGGCGTGAACGAAGTCAAAGACCCGGTATGCTCGGAAAAGCTCCACCAACGGCAGGCCGGCCCGGGGGTCCTTCACTTCCACGATGAGGTGCCCTCTGCCCCGGAGCAGCTCGATCACCTCCTCCAGGGTGGGAATGCGCTCCCCTTGGCCGGCGTCCAGGCGACGCAGTTGGGCCAAGGTCAGGTCCCGGACCCGGCCGTGGCCGTTGGTGGTGCGGTCCACGGTGTCGTCGTGGATGACCACCAGGCGGCCGTCTTTGGAGAGGTGCACATCCACCTCCACGGCACTGACGCCCATCTCCACGGCCCTTGAGATGGAGCGCAAGGTGTTTTCCGGCTCGTGGGCCGGTGCGCCCCGGTGTCCCATGATATGCATGCCAAAAAACCTTTATCTGCCGCCGACAGCAGAGGGGAAAAAGGCCTTTCGCCGGTGCACAGTTTGCGTTAGAGTGATTATCAGCCTTGTCAGGGAAGGTGCGGGAGGCTGGAAGGAGCTACCGGGATAATCCGACCAAAAACCAGGCTTTGACCTGAGGGTGGGAGGCTGCATGGCCCCCTGTCCCTAAGAGAGAGTAGGTCCCGGATTTCTGTGCCGTAATTATTCAAACGCCGGACCCGGTCCCGGCCCATCCGCAACTTGAAACCATTATATCTTTATTAAAGGAAAAAACCCTGGTGCGCAAGATTTCCCGGAGGTAACGGTGTCCGGTTGGCTGGGCTTGGCAATGACCGCTCTGGTGTTGTGGGGTGTGTGGGGGGTGCTGGGCAAAATGGCCTCGAAGGTCCTGCCCTTCCAGATGGTCTATGTGGTGGGGGTGTTGGGCCACCTGTGCACCGTCTTGGCGGTGCTGGCTGCCACCGGTTTCCAGCTGGTCTGGCAGCCGGTGGGATGGGCCGCAGCTCTGGGAGCCGGTTTATGTACCTCGGTGGGGCTGCTTTGCTTTTATGGGGCCTTAAAAGGCGGCCCCGCCGCAGTGGTGGTCCCGCTCACCAGCCTCTACCCAGTGGTCACCGTGCTCCTAAGCCGCCTCTTCCTTCAGGAGACGCTGACCCTCCGGCACCTGACCGGCATCGCCCTGGCCCTGGCGGCCGGTTGGCTCCTGGCGGATTAACGAGCAGCGGTCAGGAGCCAGTCAAAGAATTATGAGAGCTCACCACTGACTATCGGCTCCTGACTACTGCTTTGCTGGTTGGGTGGGGTGGGGGGAGAGGACAGGGAACTGTGCTTCCCGGCTTTTTCCTCACAGAAAATCAGGCATATGGTCAAAGAAATCCGCATCCTGGCCCTGGACGTGGGCGAAAAGCGCATCGGCCTGGCAGTGAGCGACCCCCTGGGCTTTACCGCCCAGGGGCTGGGGGTTGTGCACCGACAGGACCCGGCCCGCGACCTGTCGGCCATTCGGGAGCTTATTGCCAGCTACCCGATCCAGGAGATCGTGGTGGGAGTGCCCCGCCACCTGGACGGACGGCCCGGGACCATGGCTGACGCCATCCTGGCGCTGGCCGAGGCCCTGGGCCGGGAGCTTAACGTCCCCGTGGTGTCCTGGGACGAACGCCTCACCACCGTAGAGGCCGAGCGGCTCCTGGTGCAGGCGGACCTGAGCCGCAAGAAGCGCCGCCGGGTGGTTGACCAGGTGGCCGCCACCTTGATTTTGCAAAGCTACCTGGACTGGCGACGCCGCAGCTGACGCCTTCACCGCGCGGTTTGGGAAGACCGCGCCATTCTTGCCGAATATTTCCGCAATCGCCCGGCATTCGGTAAGCTCCCCTGCCAAACCTCAGGATAACTAATTCTTATTACTAATAAATTAACGCTGCCAGGAAAAGTTGTGAAACTTTTCATAAGCCAGAATTTTCCTTGACAATTCCCTAAAAAAGGCTGAAATTGGTTCCCGAGTGGGGAATTGTGGCATAAAGTGGGGAAAAGGGGCGTTGGGGGGGCCTCATGTTCACCGGTAGCTTTTACCATTCCATGGATAACAAGGGACGGGTGAGCATCCCGTCCCGCTACCGGGACATCCTCCAGGAGCGGCAAGACCGCCAGCTCATGCTCACCAACTGGGACGGTTACGTCCTGGCCTTCCCGCAATCGGAATGGGTCAAGGTGGAAGCCAAGATCGGGGAGTTGGCCCTGTTCCGCAAAGATCTGCGAGCCTTCCAGCGGTTCATCATCTCCGGGGCCGAAGAATGCCCCCTGGACCGACAGGGCCGCATCCTCATTCCTCAGAATTTACGGGATTACGCCAAGCTCACCCGGGAGGTGGCCTTGGTGGGCGCGGTGCGCTGCTTTGAGATCTGGGACAAAGCCGCCTTTGAGAATCATCGCAAGCAGTTGGAAGAGTCTATTAATGAAGAGGTGTTGCACGAATTGCTGATTTAATTCCAGACCAGACTCCGGTGCATGCACCGGTCATGGTAGCGGAGGTGATAGGGGGCCTCAACTGCCGACCCGGCCGTCTCTATGTGGATGGCACTATTGGCGAGGGGGGACACGCGATGGCCATCCTGGACCGCATCGCTCAAGAGGGGGAGCTTGTGGGACTGGATCGCAATCCAGTCGTTCTTGAAGCGACTGCCGGAAGGTTGGCCCCCTACACTTCCCGCTTTTCTCTATACAACCGGTCATACAGCCAGCTGGGGGAGATTCTGGAGGCGCGGGGAGGCCTCCAGGCGGCGGGCATCCTGTTGGATTTGGGAATTTCGCTCTATCTTCTGGAGCGCTCCGGACGGGGTTTCACCTTTCAGCGGGACGAACCTCTGGACATGCGGTTCAATCCCGTCGAACCGCTGCCCACCGCCGCCCAACTGTTAAACACCCTGCCTGAAGCCAAGCTGGCCCAGATCTTTTGGGAATATGGCGAAGAGCCCCGGTCCCGCCGGTTGGCCCGGTTCATTGTGGCCCGACGGCAACGGGAGCCTTTCCGCACCACGGGGGAGTTGGTGGCGGTGGTGCGCCAGGCCCTGCACCCCAGGCCCGGCACCCGGTTGCATCCGGCCACCCGGGTTTTTCAGGCCCTCAGGATCGCGGTGAACCGGGAACTGGAGGAACTGGAACGTTTTCTGGACCGAGTCCCGGCCTGGCTGGAGCCCCAGGGCCGGTTGGTGATCCTCTCTTATCACTCCCTGGAGGATCGGCTGGTGAAACAGCGCTTCTTGGAGTGGGAACGCCAAGGGATCTGTCGGCGCCTCACCAAGAAACCCCTGAGGCCCACCGCCGAGGAAATGCGGCTCAATCCCCGGGCCCGGACCGCCAAGTTGCGCATCGCCGAAAAACCTTAAGCCATGTTCGCAAGGAGGAGATCGTATGCCCGCCAATCTGTCGCTGCATCTTCACACCGTCAGCCACACCCTCTTTGCCAGGAACCGCAAGGTAACCCAGGCTGAAAATCGCTGGGCGCAAATCGTGCTGGCGGCCCTGATTCTGGCTACGGTGGGCATCATGGTGACTTCTCTGATTTGGGCGTGGGGCAATTTTCAGATCGTCACCCTCAATTATCAGGTCTCCCAAGCCCAGGAGATTCAAAAGCAGTATCGGGAACTAAACGACAAGCTGAAAATTGAACTGTCCAACCTCAAAGGGATATCCCGCCTGGAGAAGCTGGCCGCCGCCTATGGTATGAATCCGCCCCAGCCCTCCCAGGTTATTTATCTCCCATGAGTCAGACCCTGACCAAATGGGTGCGCCTGCGCCTTCTGCTGGTAGGTTTCTTCCTGGCAATCCTGGGGTTGGTGTTGGCCGGGCGGTTTTTCCACCTGCAGGTTATTTTGGGCCAGGAACTGCGGGAGGAAGCCGAAGCCTATATCCAGAAGCTCTCCCCGGTGTTGCCGGTACGCGGGCTGATCCTCGACCGCCGGGGCATTGAACTGGCAGTGAGCACCCGGGTCTACTCGGTGGTGGCCCACCCCCGCCAGATAAAAAATCCAGACAGAATCGCCAAGAGATTGGCGCCGGTCTTGGGAATGTCCCAGAAAGACCTGATGGCGCTTTTGACCCCGGAAAAGCCGTTCGTCTGGCTCAAACGCCATCTAACGCCGGAGCGGGAGGAAGCCTTCCGGGCCTGGCAGGAAAAAGTCCAGCAGCAGAAGCGCAATGCCGGCAGCCCCGGTGGCCCGCAGAAACAGGATGAAGATGCCATCTACCTGCTCCCCGAAGCCCGGCGCTATTATCCGCAGCAGGCCTTGGCCGGCCCCATCCTGGGATTCTGCAACATTGACGGCAAGGGGTTGGAAGGTCTGGAATACCAGTTCGACCAGGAGCTCTACGGCAAACCCAAAAAATGTCTGCGGATGATTGACGCCCGGGGGCACATTGTCACCACGGAGGAAAAAGCCTGGGACCCCGAGGTGATGGGCCACAACCTGGTCCTTACCATTGACCGCACCATCCAGTACATCGCCGAAAAAGAGCTGGCCCGGGGCGTGGAAAAATGGAACGCGGCCGGGGGCTACGTCATGGTCATGCGCCCGCAAAGCGGGGAAATCCTGGCCATGGCCCAGCTCCCCACCATGGATCCCAATCACCCCGCCCGCACCCCGGAGCCCTATCGGAAAAACCGCGTCCTCACCGAGGCTCTGGAGCCGGGCAGCAGTTTCAAGGTCTTTATCGTGGCCTCGGCCCTGGATGCCGGCTTGGTAAGGCCCACGGACCGATACCACTGCGAAAACGGGGTGTGGCACCTGGGGGCCAAGGAAGTCATTCACGACGTCCACCCGTACGGCAGCCTGACAGTGCAGCAGGTCATTCAGAAATCCAGCAACATCGGCTCCGCCAAGATTGCCAACAAATTGGGCGGGGCCAGGTTGGACCAATATCTGCGCGCCTTGGGCTTCGGCAGCCGCACCGGCATCCCGTTTCCCGGCGAGACCACCGGGCTGGTGAAAAATCACAGTCGGGCCCGCTCACCTCTGGATCGGGCCACCACCGCCTTTGGACAGGGAGTGTCCGTCTCCGTGCTCCAGCTTACCACGGCGCTGGCCGCCCTGGGCAATGACGGGGTGCTCATGCAGCCGCTACTGGTTAAAGAGATCGTGAGCGCCAAGGGTGAAAAGATCCAGGAATTTTCACCCCGGCCGGTACGACGGGTGCTGTCCTCCCAAGCCGCTCAACAGATCTTGACCATGATGGAGATGGTAACCCAGCAGGGCGGGACGGCCGTGGGGGCGGCACCGCCAGGCTTCACCGCCGCCGGCAAGACCGGCACGGCCCAGAAGGTCGTGGGCCGGGCCTATTCCCACAGCAAGTTCAACTCGGTGTTTATGGGTCTGGTCCCGGCGGATAAGCCGGTTTTGGCCATCACCGTCATCATCGACGAATCCAAGGGGGCCATTTACGGCGGGGTGGTGGCAGCCCCCATCTTCCGGGAAATCGCCGCCCAGGCTTTGCGGGTGCTGGGGCACTACCCGCCCACCCCCAACATGCCGGTGCTGGCCAGTGCCCCAGCGAAAGCCAACGGCACTGCCCCGGTGCAGGCCGGCTTCCTGCCGGTGCAGTCCATCATGGGCGGGGGCCCGGAGACCGCTTTGGCCTCTTCTCCGGCCAAGCCCAAAGAACCGCTTAAGGTGATGCCCGATGTCCGGGGTCTGACCATCCGGCAGGTTCTGGACCTGCTGCACCAGGCCGGGGTGCGTTGCAAGCTGGATGGGAGCGGCCTGGCGGTGGCCCAGGATCCGGCCCCGGGCGCCACCCTGTCCCCGGGGGATGTGTGCTCGGTGAAATTTCAATCCCCGCTGTAATGACACAGCCGAGGGTCCCGGGAGGTTGTCAAGAGACCCAAGTTTTTATAGGATGAAGAGGCGGGAATCAGGGAACTGCTGACCCCACCTCCCCTTTCACCCCGCGTCTTCGGTTGCCGGAGCAGACTGCCGACCGCACCAACCCAGATGAGGAACCGGTGGTTCAGTCACCCTCGACCCCTCCGACGCTGCATGAGCTCCTGGCCGGCCTGGACAGCTGTCAGGTGCGGGGGGACGACTCTCTTAGGGTTTCGGGGCTGGCCTATCATTCCGGGGAGGTGGAGCCGGACGGAGTGTTCGTGGCCCTCCAGGGGCTGAAAACCGACGGGCACCGGTATCTGGAGGCGGCCTTGCAACGGGGCGCCCGGGTGCTGGTGAGCGAGCGGGAGCTCGCCGCCCCGCCCGGGGTGACGACGGTGCGGGTGAAGGACGCCCGGCTGGCCTTGGCCCACTTGAGCGCCGCGTTTTACGGCCATCCCAGCCAGGAACTCACCTTGGTGGGCATCACCGGCACCAATGGCAAGACCACCACGGCTTACCTCCTGGAAGCCATCCTGAACGCCGCCGGCCAGCGGGTGGGAGTGCTGGGCACGGTGAATTACCGGGTGGGGGAGCGGCGCTGGCCAGCGCCGGTGACCACCCCCGAGTCCCTGGACTTGAACCGCCTCCTTCGGGAAATGCGCACCGCTGGGGCCACGCATGCCATCATGGAGGTGTCCTCCCACGCCCTGGACCTGCGCCGGGTGGACCGGGTGTCCTTCGACGTCGGCATCTTTACCAACCTCACCCAGGACCATCTGGACTACCATCGGGACCTGGAAACGTACTTCGCCGCCAAATCCCGGCTCTTCCTGGAAATCCTGGGCAACGGCGGGGGCCCCCGGGGACTGGCCGTGATCAACTTGGACGACCCCCGGGGTCGGCGCCTGTGGACGCAGGTGCCGGGTCCGGTTCTCACCTATGGGCACCATTTCGAAAGCCAGGTGCGGGTAATCCGGGCCGATTTCAGCCGGGAGGGGATCACCGCCCGCCTGGCCACGCCCTGGGGCGACGTGGCGGTCTCCTCCCACCTCTTGGGTCCCTTTAATCTGGCCAACCTGCTGGCCGCCTCCGCCGCCGGACTGGGCTTGGGCCTCAGTCCCGGTGAGGTGGCCGCCGGCATCGCCTCCCTGAGGGGGGTCCCCGGGCGGTTGGAGCGCTTCGGCCCGCCGGGGGGGCCGCATGTTCTGGTGGATTACGCCCATACCCCGGATGCCTTGGCCTCGGTGTTGGGAGCGCTCAAATCGCTGAACTTCAACCGCCTGCTCACGGTATTTGGCTGCGGCGGCGACCGGGACCGCAGCAAACGCCCCCTGATGGGGCTGGCCGCGGCGGAAGGGAGCGACCTGGTCATCGTTACCAGCGACAACCCCAGGACCGAAGACCCTTTGGGAATTATCAGCGACATCGAAGGCGGCCTGGCCGAGGCCGGCTGTTCGCCTCTGAGCCTGGCCGCGGCCCGGCGGGGGGAGCTGGGCTACCTGGTGGTGCCGGACCGCCGGGAGGCCATCCGCCTGGCGGTCAGTCTGGCCCAGCCCGGTGACGGGGTGCTGGTGGCGGGTAAGGGCCACGAAGACTACCAAATCTGGGGCACGGAAAAGATTCATTTCGACGACCGACAAGAGGTTCGGGAAGCCTTGCGGGACCGGAAACCAGGAAGCCGCGAACAGTTTGCCTGAGAAATTCTCCATGCGGCCCACTGCTTGCTGCTTCCTGCTCACGAAACCCTTATGACCACAACCTTCACCACCGCCGAGATTCTGGCCGCCACCCGGGGGGCCCTGCTCCAGGGGGAGGGCCGGCGCGCCTTTGCCGGGGTCTCCACCGACTCCCGCACCTGCCCGGCCGGCGCCCTGTTTGTCCCTCTGCGGGGCGAGAAGCACGACGGCCACGCCTATCTCCCCCAGGCTGTCATCCGGGGAGCCGGGGCCGTGCTGGTGGAAGAACGGTGGCTGATTGAGCGGGGAGCCAGGGGATTGCCGTCCCTCAAGCTGCCCCGGCACCTCACCGTCATTGCCGTGCCTGACACCCTCGGGGCGCTGGGGGATCTGGCCCGGGCCTGGCGCCGCCGCTTCTCCGGCCCGGTGGTGAGTCTCACCGGCAGTTGCGGCAAGACCACCGCCAAGGAGATGACCGCCCGGGTGCTTTCCCGGCAGTGGCGGGTGTTGAAAAACGAATTGAACCTGAACAACCTCATCGGTCTGCCCCACACCCTGTTCCACCTCCATGCCGGCTACGACGCCGCGGTGGTAGAGATGGGCATGAACCGCTTCGGGGAGATCCGGCGGTTGACGGAGATCTCCCAACCCACGGTGGGGGTGTGGCTCAACGTCTATCCGGCCCACACCGAGGGGGTGGGGTGCGTGGAGGGAGTGGCCGGGGCCAAGGCCGAGATCCTGGGGGCGCTGCCGCCGGGGGCGCAACTGGTGTACAATGCCGACGACTGCCGGGTGGCCGGCCGCGCCGCCTGGTATCGGGGCCCCAAGGTGGGGTTCGGCTTCTCTCCCGAGGCTGCGGTCCGGGCCAGGTGGCGCCGACCACGGGGAGTGGAGGGGCAGGTCGCCCTGGTTTCCTGGCGAGGCCGTTCCTGGCTGCTGACCCTGCCGGTCCCGGGACGGCACATGCTCATGAACGCCCTGGCGGCCACTGCCGTGGGCCTGGCCCTGGGCGTTTCCCCGGAGGAGGCTGCCGCCGCTCTCAAAGGGTTTGCGGCCATTCACCGGCGTTCCCAGATCATGACGCTCCCCTCCGGGGTGCATCTCCTGAACGATTGTTACAATGCCAACCCCGGCTCCATGGCCACGGCCCTGGAAACCCTGGCGGAGCTCAAGGGGTCCGGCCGCGCCGCCGCCGCCCTGGGAGACATGCTGGAATTGGGCCAGCACAGCCTGCCGGCTCATCGGGAGCTGGGGCGCCGGGCCGCAACCGCCGGAGTGAGTTTCCTGGTGGTGTGCGGCGCCTTCCGGGACGAGGTGGCCGCCGGCGCCCGGGAGGGGGGGCTGCCGGCCGGGGCGGTGCGGCCGGTGGCCGGTAAGGCCGAAGCGGTGCGCCTCTTGCAGGAATTTTTGGCCCCTGGAGACTGGCTCCTGGTAAAAGGCTCCCGCTCCATGCACATGGAGGCGGTGGTGGCGGGGCTTCAGGGGCCCTAAGGCCCAAGCCGCGCCGCCTTTTCTCGAAACTCAACCCTCGAGATTTTAGACGTATTATGCTTTATCATCTCCTCTATCCTTTGAAATCGGTGTTCGGAGGCTTCAACGTCTTCCGCTACATCACCTTTCGCACCATCTTTGCGGTGCTCACCGCCCTGCTCATCACTCTGGTCATCGGACCCTGGGTCATCCGCAAGCTCAAGGAGCTGAGCTTCGGGCAGTATATCCGGGAAGACGGTCCCCAGTCCCACCACTGCAAGGCCGGGACTCCCACCATGGGCGGTCTGATGATTATCTTCTCCCTGGTGGTCACCACCCTGCTGTGGGGCGACCTGGGGAATTTCTACCTCTGGCTGATGATCGGCGTGACCCTGGGCTTCGGCGCCATCGGCTTCATGGATGATTACCTGAAGGTCATCAAGAAACAGAACCGGGGACTCGCCGGCAGGGCCAAGTTCTTCTGGCAGTCCGTGGTGGCCACCATAGTGGCGGTGGCCCTCTATTACTATCCCGGTTTCGAGACCACCCTCACCGTACCGTTCTTTAAAGAGGTCAACCCCAACCTGGGGTTGGCCTTCCTGCCCGTGGCCGCTTTTATCATCGTGGGCACGGCCAATGCGGTGAACCTCACCGACGGCCTGGACGGCCTGGCCATCGGCCCGGTAACCATCGCCGCCGCCTTTTATCTGATTTTTGCCTACCTGGCGGGCCATGCCCGCATCGCCGCCTACCTCCAGATTCCCTTTGTCCGCGGGGTGGGCGAGCTCTCGGTGTTTTTAGGGGCCCTGGTGGGCGCCGGCATCGGGTTTCTCTGGTACAACGCCTACCCCGCCCAGGTTTTTATGGGGGATGTGGGGGCCCTGGCCCTGGGGGGCATTTTGGGCACGGTGGCCATTGCGGTGAAACAGGAGATCCTCCTGGTCATTGTGGGAGGCCTGTTTGTGGTGGAGGCCCTGAGCGTCATTTTGCAGGTGGGGTTCTTCAAGGTGACCAACGGCCGGCGGATCTTTCGCATGGCTCCCATTCACCATCACTTCGAACTGAAAGGCTGGCCCGAACCCAAGGTCATCGTCCGGTTTTGGATTATTTCCATTGTGCTGGGTCTGCTCTCACTGAGCGCGTTGAAACTCAGGTAGGACTGCCATGGACTTTGCCGGCCGCAAAGTGTTGGTGGTGGGGCTGGCCCGCACGGGCGTGGCCCTGGCGCGTTTTCTGGCAGAGCGCGGGGCCCGGGTGACGGTCACCGACCTGGCTCCGGCCCACCAGCTCAGTGAGGCCCGGGCCCAGTTGGCCGGCCTGGACATTGCCGAGGAATTGGGCACCCCCCAGCCGTCCGAGGTCCTTTCCTTTCAGGCGATTTACCTGAGCCCCGGCGTGCCGCCGGAGCTTCCCTGGCTGCAGACTGCCCGCGCCCATGGCGTCCCGGTCCTGGGCGAACTGGAGTTGGCCGCGCATTTTCTGACCCTGCCGGTGATTGCCGTCTCCGGCACCAACGGCAAAACCACCACCACCACCCTGGTGGAAAAGTTTCTGGCGGCTGCCGGCCTGAAGCCCCTGGTGGGCGGCAATATCGGCACTCCTCTCATCTCCCTGGTCTCCCTCCAGGGCGACCATCGCTTCCTGGTACTGGAAGTCTCCAGCTTTCAGTTGGACACTGCGCCAAGCTTCCACGCCCACAAGGCGGCGCTGTTGAACATCACTCCCGACCATTTGGACCGCTACCCGGACTATCAGGCCTACGTGGCCTCCAAGGCCGGGCTGTTCCGCAACCAGGGAGCGGCTGACCTCAAAGTCCTGAATTACGACGACCCCCTCATCCGGCCGTTGGCTATTGGGCCGGGCCGGACGGCCTACTTTTCCACCCAGGAGGCCCTCAGGGAGGGAGCCTGGCTGGCGGGAGGAGCGGTGCGGGTGCGACTGCCCGAGGGGCCCAAACATGCCTTTCCCCTGGCGGACCTGCGCCTCAAGGGCCGGCACAATCTGGAAAATGTCATGGCCGCCCTGCTTTTGGCCCTGGATGCCGGGGCCTCGCCCCAGGCCTGCCGGGAGGTGCTGGCTACGTTCGCCGGCCTGCACCACCGCATCGAATATGTGGCCACCATTGATGGCGCCGACTGGTATGACGACTCCAAGGGGACCAACGTGGGCGCGGTCATGCGGGCTTTGGAGCAGTTTGACCGCCCCGTGGTCCTCATTGCCGGCGGGCGGGACAAGGACAGCGACTTCACCCTGCTCAACCCCGCCATCCGGTCCCGGGTCAAGGCCCTGGTGCTTCTGGGGGAAACCCGGGAGCGCCTGGCCCACGCCTGGCAGGGACTGGCCCCCATCCACCTGGCGGTGGATATGGCGGAGGCGGTACGCCTCTGCCGGGGTCTGGCCGAACCAGGAGACGTGGTGCTTTTGTCGCCGGCCTGCGCCAGCTTCGATATGTTCCGAGACTACGTTCACCGCGGGGAAACCTTTCAACGTCTGGTGCGGGAGGTGAGGGATGCCTGATAAATCAGAAAGTCTCGCCGGCCACCATGATTATCTCCTGCTCATCTCGGCCCTGGCCCTGGTCTCCTTGGGCCTGACCAGCGTGTTCATTTCCAGCACGGTCATGGCCGATTCGCAGTACCAGGATCCGTACTATTTCATCAAACGGCAGGCGATCTATGCCGTCCTGGGTCTGGGCGCCATGCTGCTGGGGAGCGTCATTCCCTATCAGCGTTGGAAACGCCTGGTGTACCCCATTCTCTTCCTCTCCCTGCTCAGCCTCATCCTGGTGTTTGTGCCGGGCATCGGCGCCAAGGTCCGGGGGGCGGCCCGCTGGCTCAGGCTGGGGCCTTTGACCCTTCAACCTTCGGAGTTCGCCAAGTTGGCCATGGTCATTTTTCTGGCCTACTCCCTGGCCCGCAAGCAGGAAAAGATGAAGTATTTCGCCATCGGCTTCCTGCCGCACATGGTGGTGGCCGGGGTCTTCATCGGACTCATCGGCAAGGAACCGGACTTCGGCACCGCGGTGACCCTGGCGCTCATCACCTTCATCATGCTCCTGGTGGGCGGGACCCGGGTGACTTATATTTTCTTTGCCGGCCTGGCCGGTTCGGCGCTGGCGGTCTTTGCCGTCCTGAAAGACCCTAAGAAGTTCGCCCGCATTCTATCCTTTCTCGACCCCTGGAAACACGGCCAGGACGTGGGGTATCAGCTCAAGCAGTCCCTGTTGGCCATCGGCTCCGGCGGCTTTTTGGGGCTGGGGCCGGGACAGAGCCGGGCCAAACTCTTTTATCTGCCGGACGCCCACACGGATTTCATCCTGGCCATCTTCAGCGAAGAACTGGGGTTCATCGGCGTCCTGCTTATTCTGGCCTTCTTTGCCCTCCTGGTGTACCGCGGTTTCCTCATCAGCCTGCGATCCCAAGATGCCTTCGCCTCGTATCTGGCGCTGGGTCTCACTCTGATCATCGGACTTCAGGCGGCCATCAACATGGGGGTGGTGACCGGCCTCTTCCCCACCAAGGGGTTGTCCCTCCCCTTCCTCAGTTACGGGGGTTCCAATCTGCTCACCAATTTGCTGGCGGTGGGTATCCTGCTGAATATCGGCAGCCAGATAAGACGGCCGGCGGCTTTCACGGCCCAGGCCAGAACCGGAGTGATCCCGGTTTCCGCGGCTCCGGGGGAGGGTGCCGCCTGAACCGGGAAAGGAGGGACCGGTTTCTTTTTTTCCATTGACAACCCTGGCAGGGTTTGAGTACAAGGATAATAATCAGGTTTTTCCTTATGTTCTTATCCGCTATTTCCTCAGGCCATCTTGGTATTTTTCGTGGCGGCCACCTCACGCTCACACCCCTGGGGAAAAACCTGAAGGCGGTGACTCCTGGTGGCACTGCCGGGTCCTCGGCGAAACAGCCGGGGCCGCCATCCGAACCAGGGATTCAACAACCCTGCCAGCGGGATAAGGGGGGAGAGCCATGCATCGTCTAGGGATACCTGGGGAGGAGCGCTCGAGGGATCACCAGCTGCCCAACGCCGAGGAGGTCAGAACGCGGTGGTTCGAGTTTCTGCAGGCCGAGTGCGGTGAGCGGGATGGGCTGCTTTGCTTTTATGACCACCAGAAATCAAGGCAAGTCAGCTCGTTATGCCAGGTTCTGGCCCGGCAGCTCCTGAAGGCTCCGACAGGTGATCCCTGGGGGTCGTTCCTGCTGGAAGGGGACTTGGCCGTGCCCACCCCAAAGGCTGGCAACTCCTTGCGCTGAGCCTGAGCAGCTCCCGCTTGCGCCTGCCGCGGCGTTCGCCGTGAGCCCCGCAACGCCGGAAACATCGGCCGTGGGCGGAAGCCTCCCGGGGGAAGCTTTTCGTCCTTGGCCGGCGGTGCCGGGAGGCCTCACCTCCTTCTGTGGCCCCACGCCTGGTTTTCGGTTCAGCGAATGGAGGGCTCTGGTGCGCCATCTCCCGGATTTGCATGTAGCCATCGTGGCCGGCGGCACCGGCGGCCACCTCTTTCCGGGCATCGCCGTGGCCCGGGAATTCCAACGCGGGCTGAAGGCCCGGGTTACCTTCCTCACCACGCCCAAACCCGTAACCGCAGAAATCCTCAGGCGCTCCGGCCTCACCTGGCAGCCGGTGGCCAGCCGGGCCTTGCTGGGTCAGGGCTTCTTCAGCCGCCTGCGCACCTATGCGGGGCTGCCGGCCAACATCCTGGCGGCCCGGCGGCAGCTTGCGGCTCTGGCCCCGGACGTGGTCCTGGGCATGGGCGGCTATGCCGCGGGGCCGGCGGGGGTGGCGGCCTGGAGCCTCGGGATGCCGTTGGCCATTCACGAGCAAAATGCCGTCCCCGGCTTCACCAACCGCTGGCTGGCCCGCCTGGCCCGGCGGGTGTTCCTGTCGTTCCCTGACGCGGTGGGTCATCTCCCGGCTGCCAAATGCGTCTGGACCGGCAACCCCATCCGGGAGGAATTCTTCGCCCCGCCGCCGCCCCGGCCGCCCCGGCCCTTCACGGTGCTCATCATGGGCGGCAGCCAGGGGGCCCGGCACCTAAATTTTGAGGTGCTGGCGGCCCTGCCGCTGCTGGCGCAGGATCGGCAGCGCCTCCGCTTCCTCCACCTGACCGGCGAGGCTGACTATGAGGCGGTGGCCCAAGGGTATGCCCAGGCGGGCTGGGCTGCGGAGGTGGCGCCCTTCAGCCCGGAGGTGGCCGCGCTCATGGGCCGGGCGCACCTTTTGGTCTGCCGCTCCGGGGCTTCCACCCTGGCGGAGCTCACCGCCTTGGGCCGGGCGGCAATCCTGGTCCCCTACCCGTTCGCGGCCAACAACCACCAGGAGGCCAACGCCCGCTACTTAGAGGCCGCCGGCGCGGCAGAAGTGGTCCTCAATAAAGATTTTACCGCCGCCCTATTTGCTGATAAGATAAGGCTGTTTCTGAAACAGCCGGAGGCCCTGGCCGCCATGGAGGCCGCCAGCCACTCCCTGGCCAAGCCCCAGGCGGCCCGGGAAATCGTGCAGGGGTGCCTGGCGCTGCTGGAGAGGCCGGAATAACGCGGTAAGATCGAAAAGGACTGCCATTGTCTGCAAGACCGTTGGGGACCGGTCAAAATGGAGTTTAGGCGTCATCGCTTCCGCCGCATTACCCTGGACCCGGGGAACTGCTTCGGCAAACTTGGCGCCCGCCAGCTCAGGGTGAGGGTATCCGCTGTTATGAGAGAGGTGGCCGGGGGGTGACGGGGGAAGATATTCTCAAGGGATGGCCCGAGTTGGAGCGGGAGGATATTATGCAGGCCCTGGGCTGTGGCCGCCTGGCCATGGCAGCGGTATGGCAGTAAGGTAGGATGCGCACCGCTGGCTTTACTTTGTTTTAATAATAGTAAAAAAGGCAAGGGTATATGTAAAAAATATTCTGCCGGTATTTTTCCTTTTATTATCATAAATGCTTAATATGACAATTGCTTACTATGCCACATCACCAGTTTTTCCGTCTCCTGTCGTTATCCACGATTATGATAAATGAGCCGATGCTTATAACCAGTGAACTAAAGCAATTAGACGATCAAATGATATTAAAGAAGAATATATGACAGAATCGAGAAAAGCTGCCTGGTATGACAAAGCTGAGGCTGAAAGAAGGGCATAAGTAAGACGGCCTAAAGGGAAATGAGGCACCGCCGGGTGGGCATTGCCCCACCCAAGCAATTCTTTCCAATGACCAACACCATCACCTACCACTTCATCGGCGTCGGCGGCATCGGCATGAGCGGGCTGGCCGAGCTTCTAGTGCGCCAGGGGCATGCGGTCTCCGGCTCGGATGTGGCGGAAAACGCCCTCACCCGGCGGCTTGCCAAGCTGGGGGTGCGGGTCTGCCGCGGCCACCGCCCGGAGCACCTGGGGCAGGCCCAGGTGGTGGTGCACACCAGCGCGGTGAGGGAGGACAACCCCGAACTGGCCGCTGCCAGGGCCCGGGGGCTCACGGTGCTGCGCCGGGGCCAGATGCAGGCCCGGCTCATGGCGGATTACCGGCAGATTGCCGTTACCGGGGCCCACGGCAAGACCACCACCACCGCCATGGCCGCCGCGGTGCTCCGGGCCGGCGGCCTGGACCCCTCGGTCCTGGTGGGCTCCGTCTGGCAGAGCCTGGGGAGCAACGCCGTCCTGGGCGCCGGCCAGTGGTTCGTGGCCGAGGCCGATGAAAGCGACGCCTCCTTCGCCTATTTGCAGCCCGAGATCACCGTCATCACCAACCTGGACCGGGAGCATTTGGACTTCTACCGGGACCTGGACCACATCAAGCAAGTCTTCGCCGATTACCTGGCGGCCCTGCCGGCGGGCGCCCTGGTGGTGGCCTGGGCCGACGACCCGCACCTGCGCCAGCTCCTCCGGGGCTTTCCCCACCGCCTCCGCACCTACAGTCTGGAGCCCGGCAAGGCCGACCTGTGGGCGGACCGGATTGAGACCCGGGGGCTGGGGCAACGCTTCCGTCTCTGGCGTCGGGGCCAGGTGTTGGGGGAGGTGTTCTTGCCCCTGGCCGGGCGGCATTATGTGCTCAATTCCCTGGCCGCGGCCGGGGTGGGACTGGAACTGGGCCTGCCCTTTTCGGCGGTGGCCCAGGGTCTGGCAGATCTTGGGCAGATCCAGCGCCGTCTGGAAGTCAAGGGGGAGGCCAAGGGCATCACGGTCATCGACGACTACGGCCACCATCCCGCGGAGATCGAAACCACCCTGGCGGCTCTGGCCCAAGCCTTTCCGGGCCGGCGTCTGGTGGCGGCCTTCCAGCCCCACCGCTACAGCCGCACCGAGGCCCTGCTGACCGAATTCTTCCCGGTCTTCCACCCGGCCCACCGGGTCTTTATCACGGAGATTTATGCGGCCAGCGAGCCCCCCCGGCCCGGAATCTCCGGCCGGCTCATTTGGGAGGGGGTGCGGGCGCAGGGGCATCCGGCGGCCTTCTTTGCCGCCGAACCCATCGCCCTGGCCGATACCCTGGTGGACCTGTTATCGCCCGGCGACGTCTTTCTCACCCTGGGCGCCGGAGATATCTGGCGTCTGGGCGAGGAGGTGCTCCGCCGGCTTTCGGGGGACCCCCGCCGGCCGGGTTTCCCGCCGCCCCGAGGAGCGGAGCCATGTCCTGGAGCCCGTATAGTCTAGGCCATCCCCCGAAGCGGCGAGGGCTGCTGACGCGCCTGTTCCGGCGCCGGCGCAGCAACAACTTCAGACGGCGGCCGCCGGGGGAGCGCAAGCGCTGGTGGGGACGATTCGCCCTGGTGAATGCGGGGGTTTTCGGCCTCGTGGGCCTATCCCTGGGGTTGGTGTTCCTGTATTATCATCTCTTGACCAGCCCTTACTTTTGCATTAAAGATATCAAGAACATAGAAATCAGCGGCGCCAGTCGCCTGAGCCCCGACCTCATCCGCACCCTGGCCGACCTGGGACCCGAGACCAACCTGCTCGCCTTACGGCCGCACCGGGTAGAGCGGGCCATCACCGCCCATCCCTGGGTGGCCAAGGCGGAACTCACCCGGCGCTGGCCCAACCGGGTGGAGATTCGGATCAGCGAGCGGGAGCCCGTGGCTCTGGTGCAGTTGGGGGAACTCTACTACGCCGACCACCAGGGCAATCTTTTCAAACCGCTGTCCCCCGGCGACCCGCTGGATTTCCCGGTGATCACCGGTCTGAAACAGGAGCAGTTTGCTCCAGGCCAAGGAGGGCCGGTCATTTTTTCCCAGGTCATGGAGGTCATGGCGGCTCTCAAGGAGGCCGCTCCTCCCCTGAACCTGGCCAACATCTCGGAGATCCACGCCGACCAGGAGCGTGGCTTTACCGTGTATGCCAATGGGCTGAAAAGCGGCGTGCACCTAGGGCTCACGGACTTTCCCGCCAAACTTCAGAAATTCGCCCAGATCTGGCCGGCATTGGTTCAGAAGGGCTTTGTGCACCAGGCCAGCGTCATCAACCTGGACTACCCCCAGCGGGTGCTTCTGAGCCTCAAGGGGACCGAGGATAATCAGTAGGGACGAAATAGGTGACACAGGAACTCATTGTCGGACTGGACATCGGCACCACCAAGGTCTGCGCCGTGGTGGGGGAGGTGCGGGACCAGCAGGTGGAGATCGTGGGCATCGGCACCGCGCCCACCGCCGGCGGCCTGCGCAAGGGGGTGGTGGTCAACATCGACAGCACCGTCCGGGCCATCCGCAAGGCCGTGGAAGAGGCCGAGACCATGGCCGGCTGCGAAATCCGCTCGGTCTACACCGGGGTGGCCGGAGCCCACATCCAGGGCCACAACAGCCACGGGGTCATCGTCATCAAGGATCGGGAGGTGACCCCCACCGAGGTGGAGCGGGTGGTGGACTCCGCCAAGCTCATGGTGTCGGTGCCTTCGGACCGGGCGGTGATTCATACTCTGGTGCAGGAATTTATGATCGACGGCCAAGACGGCATCAAGGACCCGGTGGGGATTCACGGCGTCCGCCTGGAGTGCCGGGTGCATATCGTTACCGCCGCGGTCAACGCCTTGAACAATATCGTCAAATGCACCAACAAGGCGGGGCTGGAGGTGAGCGGCATCGCCCTCCAGGGCCTGGCCTGCGGGGAAGCAGTCCTCACCGAAGAAGAAAAGGCCTTGGGGGTGGCGCTCCTGGATTTCGGCGGCGGCACCACCGACCTGTGCATTTTTGCCGGCAACTCCCTGCGGCTGAACGCGGTCATCCCGGTGGGCGGCAACAACATCACCAACGACATTGCCGTAGGGCTCCAGACGTCGCTGCCTAACGCCGAGTTTCTGAAAAAGGAATACGGCTGCTGCCTCAGCGCTCTGGGCGGCCAGGAAGAGCCCATTGAAATCCCCGGCCTGGGAGGCCGCCGGCCCCGAACCCTCTCTCGGAAAGAGCTGGCCGAGATCATCCACCTGAGGCTGTCTGAACTCCTGGGGCTGGTGGCCAAAGAGACTCACCGGGCCGGGCCAGCACACCCGGTGCTGGCCGGGGCGGTGATCTGCGGCGGCTCTTCCCTGATCCCGGGAATGGAACAACTGGTGGACGAAACCCTAGGACTGCCCACCCGCATCGGCTACCCGCTGGTGAGCGGCGGCCTCACTGATGTGATTCGCGACCCCTCCTATGCCACTGGGGTGGGGCTGGTCCTTTACGGCCATCGCTTACAACTGAGCGGGCCTCCCGGCCGCAGCCGCGGAGGGCGGAGCCGAGGCGGCAAAGGAGGCCTTTGGGGCCGCCTGAAGAAGTGGTTCCAGGAAGTGGTCTAGGTGGCTGGTTATTGATCATCCGGCCTTGAAGCCCCATGGTTTCTTCCGGCTGTTTCTCAGGAGCCTCAAGGGAGATTTGGGTAATCCAGGATATTTTTTCAGGATACCCCTTTGCCAGATGGTGTCTATCAGGCTTCCTCGCTGAGGATACAGTTTAGCATTACACTTCAGCTTGAAATCAGATAATCTGCATAAACTGCAAAACAGCATATCCAAGAGAGCTCAGGAATGACGGCAGGGGCGAAGACCGGGGGAACCGTGAGTCCATGGAGTTCACCGCTCCTGGCCCCGGCCCTGTCGGATTTTTTCCCTGAGCTTCGCAAAGGGGGTTGGTGACCCATGAAAATCCAACTGGTGCCCAGCGAATTGTCGGCCAGGATTAAGGTCCTCGGGATCGGCGGAGCCGGCGGCAACGCCATCAATGACATGATTAAATCCAATATGGTGGGGGTGGACTTCATCGCCGCCAACACCGACGCCATGTCCCTGGAGCGCAACCTGGCCCCGGTGAAGATCCAGCTCGGCACCAACATTACCCGGGGCTTGGGGGCCGGGGGCAATCCCGAGGTGGGCCGGGAGGCCACCCGGGAGGAGGGAGAGCGCATCAAACAGGTGCTGGCCGGGTCCGATATGGTGTTTATCGCCGCGGGCATGGGCGGCGGCACCGGCACCGGCGGCGCCCCGGTGGTGGCGGAAATCAGCCGGGAAGTGGGGGCCCTCACCGTGGCGGTGGTGAGCAAGCCCTTCGAATTTGAAGGCAAGATGAAGACCCGCCTGGCGGACAAGGGCATCGAAGAGTTGCGCCGGGTGGCCGATACCATCATCACCATCCCCAACGACCGACTCTTTTCCCTGGGCTCCAAAAACTCCCGCACCGCCGACATCTTTTCCCTGGCCAACGAGGTGCTGGGCGCGGCGGTCAAGGGCATCTCGGATCTCATCCTGGTGCCCGGCTTCGTCAAGGTGGACTTTGCCGACGTGCGCACCATCATGAAGGAAGGGGGCATGGCCCTCATGGGCACCGGCACGGCCACGGGGAGCGCCCGGGCCATGGAGGCGGCCAACAAGGCCATCTCGCACCCTCTTTTGGAGGACATCTCCATCCGGGGCGCCCGGGGCATCCTCATCAATATCAGCAGCAATCCCGAATCCTTCACCATGGATGAGCTGCGCGAGGTCTGCATGATCATCCAGAACGAGGCCCACGAGGATGCCCTCATCAAATGGGGTCTGGTCTACGACGACAGCCTGAGCGATGAACTGCGGGTGACCGTCATTGCCACCGGCATCGGCGGCCGGGCCGAAGTAGATCGGGAACGCCTCTGGCAGGCGCCCGTGGCGGAACCGCTGGAAACCGCACAAGATCTGGATATTCCGGCCTTCATGCGCAAGGGGGGCGAAATCCCCCGGGCTGCGGAGGCCGGCGGCGACCGACGCCTGGGGTCGGCCGGCACCGTTCCCGGGAAGAGATACATTGTGCACCCGGACCTCCAATACGAGGAGAGCGAACTGGATACCCCACCGTTTTTGCGCAAGGCGGATTGACCCCATGCTCCACCTTCGTGGCCGGGGCCTTGGCCCCGGCTTTTTTTTGCCTCCCCGCCGCCCTTCTCCTCTTTTAAGCTTCACGAGCCTCGGACGCCCGGCTGCCATTCGCCACCCCCGACCCTGCCGGGCCCCTTTCCGGGCCCCGGGCCGGTGGGACGGCCAAGTTGGCGGCGGACCGAGGGCCAGGCGGGTGAGGCCATAGGGCAGCATCCGGAAAGGAGCAGATTCCCGCTTTTAAAAGGAAGGATATTAATATAGAATTTCATCATCAGTTTCATTTTACGCCGCCTTTGGGACTTCCATGGAACTCGACGTCAATTTGCTGCTTAACCGCGTCCGTCAGGAAAAGCCTCTGGTGCACCATCTCACCAACTGGGTGACGATTTATGATTGCGCCAACGTGGTCAAGGTCCTGGGGGCCTCCCCGGTGATGGCCCACGCCCGGGAGGAGGTGGCCGAGATGGTGGGGTTGGCCCAGGCCCTGGTGCTCAACCTGGGAACCTTAACCCCTGAGCTGGTGGAATCCATGAAACTGGCGGCGCAGGCAGCCCAGACCCGGGGCATTCCGGTGGTCCTGGACGCCTGCGGCGTGGGAGCCACCCGCCTGCGGGAGGAGAAATGCCTGGAACTGTTGGGCACGGGCTCCATCAGGGTGATCAAGGGCAACGTCTCAGAAATGGCCCGTCTGGCCGGGGAGGCGGTGAGGACCCGGGGGGTGGATGCCGTCCCGGTGGAGGCTGAGGTGCAAGAGCTTGCCGTGCGCCTGGCCAAGAAAAGCCGTTGTACCGTGGTGGTGACGGGGGCGGAGGACCTGGTGACTGATGGTTCGGTCACTTGGCGGGTGGCAAACGGCGACCCCCTGATGGCTCAGGTGGTGGGCACCGGCTGCATGGCAACCTCGGTGATCGGCGCCTTTGTGGCGGTGGAACCGGACTTGGCTGCGGCTGCGGCCGCGGCCCTGGTATGCTTCGGGGTGGCGGGCCAGTGTGCCGCCAGGGCTTCCTTCGGCCCCGGTAGTTTTAAGAGCTGTCTGTACGATTATCTCTACCACTTGGACCAGCAGACTCTCCGGAAATACCAAAGGGTCCACCGATGCATGGGTTCTACTTCATCACCGACGCGGGGCTGAGCCGGGCCGGCAATCTCGCCGACGTCCAAAGCGCCCTGGCCGCCGGGGTCAGCGTGGTCCAGTATCGGGAAAAGCAGGCGAACAGCCTCAGGCTCTTTGAAGAAGCCCGGCGCTTGCGGGCCGTCTGCCGGGAGGCCCTGTTCCTGGTAAACGACCGGGTGGACGTGGCCCTGGCGGTGGAGGCCGACGGCGTCCATTTGGGGCAGCAGGACCTCCCGTGCCCGGTGGCTCGGCTGCTGTTGGGGCCCCACAAGATCATCGGGATCACGGTGAGCTCGCTGGCCGAGGCCCGGCGGGCCATCCGGGAAGGCGCCGACTATCTGGGGGTCTCCCCGGTGTTCGCCACCGGCACCAAGACCGACGCCGGCGCCCCTGTGGGAATTCAGCTGCTGGCCGCCATCCGGGAGGAATCGGCCATTCCCCTCGTCGCCATCGGCGGCATCACCCTGGACAACGCCCCCCGGGTCATTGCCGCCGGCGCCGATGGCCTCTGCGCTATTTCTGCTGTGGTTTCCCAAGCCGATGTTGCCGGGGAGATCGCCAAATTCCAAAACCTCTTCCGAGCCCGCCGGGGCCTCAGCCGCGGTCCCGGCGTGCCCCGGTTCCCGTCCGGCAGGGAGGACCAGGCGCCATGAAACTTTCGACCCGCAGCCGCTACGGCACCCGCCTGCTTATGGATATGGCCCACCACTATGCGGAAGGGCCCATCCATTTAAGCGATATTGCCCGCCGTCAGGGGATCTCCGTCAAGTATTTGGAACAGATCATCATTCCTCTGAAAAAGGCCCGGCTCATCAAGAGTGTTCGGGGACCCAAGGGAGGGCACTTGCTGGCCAGGCCGCCGGAGACCATCACCGTGGCAGAAGTCGTCTCCATCCTGGAGGATGGGGGCGTTCTGGTGGAATGCGCCCGCCGCCCGGAAATCTGCCAACGCTCCACGTCCTGCCCCACCCGCAACGTGTGGATGGAGGCTACCCAGGCCTTTTACGAGAAGCTCCAAAGCATTACCCTGGCCGACCTGGCGCGCCTTACCCCCAAGGCCCAGGACTAAGCACCCAGCCCACGGGCGGCCTCGTTCCCGGAGAAGGATAACCCGCATCGGGCCATCACAAAGCGGCCCAGATTTTCCACGTCATCAGGATGAAAGGAGGGGACCGACCCGGCGTTGACCTGGGAGCTGAGCCGCGCCACTACGTTGCCAGGAGGGGGAATCACTTCCTCCAGGCCCGGCCCCGCCAGGAGAATTTTGGGGAGGTAGCTGGTCTTATAGCCTTCCACCAGTACGATATCCACCTGCGGACTCAGGAAGCTCAGGAGCTCGGCGAGATCAGGGGCACCGGGAAGGAACCGGTTGATCTGAAGCACCCCCGGGACAGCCACCGCCCAGGCGTCGAGGCCGGCCTGCCGACCGGCTGCGGCCTCCGGGCTGGCGGCGGGCGGCGTGTGGTGGCTGTGCTTGAGCACGGCAACCCTAAGCCCCCGCTCCTTAAACCAAGCCAGCAGGCGGCAGATAATTAGAGTCTTGCCGGCGTTGGCCGGGCCCACCAGGGAGATGACGTTTCCCGGTGGGCCTTTCACCTTAGAGCCTGTGGCGGACACCAGCCCCGACCCCTGCTAAAGCCGGATCCAGGCAACCCGGTCCAGGCTGCTGAGACTGCTGAGCGGGAGCCTGGTTCTGGGAGCGCCCGGTGCCAGGGGAGTCAGGCAAACCTGGTCCGCATGCGGGGAGACATGAACCAGAGACAGCCGGCCAATTCCCGGGCGATGGACCTCCACTCCCAGATGGCCATCCGCCAGGCCGGCGCCACCTTGTCGCTCCACATACAGAAGAGCCCCGGGCTTCAGCCCAAAGAATCGGTCCGAAGGGATTTCTGCGGCGAGTTCCAGGACATAAAGGCCATCGGGATTGATCCCCGCCGGAAACGCCGGTGCCCAACCATGGGGTGCCGAAATCGGCCCCGGTCCGGGGTAGACAAATTCCCCGCCGGCATCCACCTGGCCGGCTATGGGCAGATGGGCGGCTTCGCCGTACAAGAGTTCCATCAGGGGAATGTTCCATACTTGGGCCACTTTGGCCAGCCATTTCTCCCGCCAGGGGAGTTTGCCCCGCAAATGTTTGGAGAGCTGGCTCTGATCCATGCCGATGGCCTGGGCCAGGTCCTCCTGGGTCATTCCCGCCTCCTGAAACAGACGGCGCACCCGGTCAGCGCGTTTGCGTTGAATCTCGTCCAGCAGGAAGTCCTGACTTAAAACGACCACGGCCGGATAACAGGAGATCCCCTGGCAGTCGGCGTCGGCCTCGTTCACCACCAGAGCGATAGTGGCAAGGACCACAAGACCGACAACCCCAAAAGAGCGGCGAATGAGGTTCATGGCGTATCCTCCTGTGGGCGGGATGCTGGCCCCGGTTTGGCCCCCTGGGCTGGCACCGCCTGCTGACAGCAGCCGGCAAGGCGGCTTAAGCCCGCTTATTTCCCCAGGTCGGCAAGGACCCGGGCGATGGCGGCGAAGTCCTGGTCTCCCAACCCGCGGCTCACCCCCAGGCGGAAGAGGTGCAGCAACAGATGCCCCAGAGGCGCCGCCGCCCCCGTCTCGTACGCCGTGTCGATGATGAATTTGGCGTCTTTGGTCATGTGCTTCAGGGGGAACTGGGGTGGGAATTCGCCCGTTTTCAGCATGTCGGTCTTTACCTGATAGAGGCCACAACTCAGGGGCCCCGAATGCACCACTTCCAGGAAGGTTTCAATATTCAGCCCGCCGACCTGGCCATAATTCGCCGCTTCCCCCAAAGCCGCCATCATGAGGCCCAAAAGCAGGTTGATGGTCATCTTCATCATGGATCCCTGGCCTGCTTGGCCGCAGTAGATGACCTTTTTCCCCATGGCGCTGAGCAAAGGGGTCATCTCCTCCACCGCGGCTTGGGGCCCTCCCGCCAAAATCACGAGCGTGCCTTCTTCCGCCGGCTTTTTGGAGCCGGAAACCGGAGCATCAATGAAAGTGACCCCGTGACCGGAGAGGACCGCGTTCAACTCCCGGGTGAAGCGGGGCGGCACCGAACTCATGTTGATCAGAATTTTCCCGGGCTTCAGGGCGCGAAACGCCCCATCCGGGCCCCACAGCAGGTCTTGGATGGCTTCCGGGCCGGTGACCATGCTAATAAGGACGTCGGTAACCTGAGCCAGCGATTGGGGACTGGAGGCCACCCCCACCCCCATTTCGGCAAAAGGCCCGGTTTTATCAGCCGTGCGGTTGAACACCATGAGGGGGAAGCCAGCCCGGTACAGGTTGACTGCCATGGGCGCGCCCATAATTCCCAGTCCCATAAATCCGATTTTGGGCTTCATTGGCCACCTCAACGCGGGGATGGCGAGGGCCTCGCGCCGGTCCGAACAAGGGGCCGAAATCTCCAGGACTGCGCCCCCCGGCCCGGCTCATTGTACCAGTCTACTTTACCACATTCTCCCTGCCGACGGATTTTTTTCCCGGCAGAGGTTCACAATCCCGCCCACCGTGCTTATACCTGATGACAAGACTGAGAAAAACCCAAGAGCCTCGGTGAGGTTTACATGACTCAGTTGAACCCGGGCGACAGCGCGCCGGATTTTGAACTGATTGCCCAAGACGGCCGGACGGTATGTCTGAAAGATTTCCGGGGGCGGAAACTGCTGCTCTATTTCTATCCCAAAGCGGATACGCCAGGATGCACCACCCAGGCCTGCGCCCTCCGGGATGCCCGGGCCGAACTGGCCGAACTGGGGGTGGCGGCCCTGGGGATCAGCCCGGACCAACCGGGAACCCAGAGGAAATTTGACGCCAAATACGGGTTGGGGTTTCCCCTCCTCTCCGACCCCGACCACCGGGTGGCCGAGGCGTATGGAGCCTGGGGTGAAAAGAAAATGTATGGCAAGGCCACCCAGGGCATCATCCGCTCCTCGTTTCTCATCGACCCGGAAGGTAGAATTCTCCGGGCCTGGTATAAAGTCAAGCCCGAGGACACGGTTCCTTTGGCTAAAGAGGCCCTGCGGAGGGCCTGAGGCTTTCCGGAGGCCCATAGCCACCGGTCTTGCAATCGCCGCAAAAGGTATTATAATTTTCTTAGGGGGCGAAACGGCTTCGACGTAGATAGGAAACTTTAAGTTGCATGCCGAGGTCCTATCCGCTCGTAAAACGGGTGGGAAACCATTAAGTGCCGACAACTACGGCTACGCCCTGGCCGCTTAAGGCCAGCATCCGGGAACTCCCCGCCGGAAGGGAATCCCGGGTGCACGCAATCCGGCAAAGCTGTTGAGCAGGTCTGCGGCTCAGCGGACGAAAACTTCAGGCAGGCTAGTTCCGGGGCATTCCGTCGGTGGAAGGCCTTCGGGGCGAAAGCAAAACGCCGACTAAGCATGTAGACGCTTAAAGGGACTGTTTGCGGACGCGGGTTCGACTCCCGCCGCCTCCACCAATTTTTTACCATCAAATCAAGTTAAGAAGCAAGAACGTATATGTCCCCAAAGTGTCCCCACGGCGCTTTGCGGACATGCAGTTTTAATCCTCCCCCATACTTGCCTTCCGAGGGTGCCCCTCCCCGTCAGAGCAGCCTTTGCTAAGGCAAGCGATCCCGAGCCGGGGACCCTCAGGTGCGACCATGCGCCATCAGCCCCCTACCTCCTTTCAAGGTATCGGTTTTCGGCACACCCATGAGAGCATTGACCGGCGGTCTGGGGGCTGTTTGACGTGCTATCTCAAGGTGTTTCTATGAGACAGCAGTAAGGCAGATTGGAAAAACTGATTCATTGCGACTCTTCGATAACTTGCGGAAAATCGTGAACCATGATTTGATGCCGGTACTGCAGTGCTTAGGTGGATTTTTTGAAGAGGTATTTGTTGATCTGGAGGGATTTGATCTTCGATTCCAGGGTTGAGGCCGGCATCCCCAGCCTGGCGGCCGCACCTGACGGTCCGGATACCCGGCCGCCGCTTTCAGCTAAAGCCGCCTCGATCATCTCTTTGGTTTGACTGACCAGTTTGTCGGAGAGCGTTTGGCCGACTGGCTGAATCTGACTGGAATCCCTGACGAACCAATTCTCATCGACCGAAAAAATCTCGGTGTCACAGACGATAATCGACCGTTCAATCACATTCTGCAGCTCACGAATATTGCCCGGCCAGGAGTATGACTGAAGGAGATCCAAAGTTCTCCTGCTGGCGCTCCGTATTCTCTTCCCCAACTTGCTGGCATAGCGATGGATGAAGTACTCCACCAGTATGGGGATGTCCTCTTGGCGCTCACGCAGGGGAGGTAGTGCGATGGGAAATACATTGAGCCGGTAGAATAGATCGCGCCGAAAGCTGCCGGCTTCAATGGCGGCTTGCAAATCACGATTGGTGGCGGTAATCACCCGGGCATTGGCCCGAATCAGCTGGTTGCCACCCAAACGCTCGAATTGTTGATCCTGCAGCACCCTGAGTAGGGCGATCTGGGTCTCCATCGGCAGCTCGCCGATTTCATCCAGAAAGATGGTGCCTCCTTCCGCCAATTCGAAGCGGCCGAGGCGCCGCTGGTGGGCTCCGGTGAAAGCTCCTTTTTCATGACCGAATAATTCGGAAGCGATCAACGGTGCAGGAATTGCCGCACAATTAAGACTCACAAAAGCTCGCGTGGCACGCAACGATCGTTTATGGATGGCGCGAGCCACAAGTTCCTTGCCCGTGCCCGTTTCCCCGGTGATGAAGACCATGGAATCGGTCGGCGCGACCTTGTCGATGCGGGCCAGTACAGCTTTCAGAGCCGGTGAGGCCCCCACGATCTCCTCGAACATCGAGGTTCTATCAACTTCTTCGCGTAAGACAATGTTTTCCTTGGAAAGCTGGTTCTGCAACTTCTTGATTTCGTCCAGCGCCTGGAGGAGACGAGCCTCGGTGCGCTTCTGGTTCTCGATGTCCACCAGGACCCCATACCACTTGACAACGTCTCCCTTATCGTCCCGCAAGGCGGCGTTCCGGGCCAGAAACCACCGGTATTCGCCATTGGCCTGACGATAGCGGTGTTCATTCTCTCTTGGTTCCCCCGTGGCCAGGGACTCGCGCCATATCCTCACCGCCCGGTCGCGGTCTTCGGGATGGACCAGGGGCACCCACTCCCAACCGAGGGCCGCCTCTGTTGAGAGACCCAAATAATCAAGAAACCTTTGACTGGCGAAATCTATGGTGCCATCAGGGAGAGCGCTAAAGACATAGGCTGGAATGGTGTCGATAGTGGTGCGGAGGGTCCTTGCATTATTTCTGAGCTGCTCTTCCGCCTGTCTGTGCTCGGTCTGATCGACCCCGACGCCTAATAAACTGATCATTTTCCCGTGCCGATCGTATTCCGGCACGATGACAAACTCCAAAAAAATTGTTTTGCCACGGGCACTTGCGCGATTGAACTCTATCTTCTCAGGTGCGCCAGTCTCCAGGACCTGTCGGAGTTTTTCCACATATTTTGCAGTAACCGGAAGTTCAGGAATTTCGTCGGTACGCTTATTTATGACATCTGCGGAGGATAGGCCCATGACTTTTTCCCAGGCAGGATTCACATAAATCCGGCGCAATTCTGTATCGTACCGAACGATCAGAACGGGAATATTCTCCAGCAGGGTACAGTAATCCTTATCCCGTAGAGAAGGTCCTTCTTCCATTTTTTTGAGTTCGCTAAGGTTCGAGAGATGATTTGATTATAAATTCCCATTAAATGTTATCAAAGTCATCAGGCAGCATCAATTAAATATCACGAATTATCACGATTTTTCGAAGATTCACGAACCAGAAAATACCTATCATTTGATATTTCAATTAGTTACAGTTGGCATTTTCATTGCAAAAAAATGCGGTGGATCCGGTTTTCTTGGACACGGGATTGGAAGACAATCAATGACCCAGGAGGACCGGAATATGGCAAATGATGAGGGTGGAGACCAGGTAAGGGGTGAGGTGGCCCAGGAGGGACGGGGAGAGGCCGTGGCCGACCGGAGTTCCCTCTGGGCAGGAAGGTGTGGGGCCTTTGGCTCGGGGTCAACGTTGGACGGCGCCCAAGAAACGGGAAGTGGTGCTGCGCCTCTTCCGGGGCGAGCCCCTGGAGCTGCTCTCTCGGGAGTTGGGTGTTGAGCTCTACCGGCTGGAAAAGTGGCGGGACGCCGCCCTGGCGGGAATGGAGGAGGCCCTCAGGCCCGGCATGGCGATCCTCTCCCGGCTGAGTGGGACCACGCCATGAAGCGCCTGGGTGAGTGGAGCATGGAAAACGGGTTGCGGTGGGCCCGGGTGAGGCGTCCCGGCCCTTGAGCCCCAAGGAGGTCGAAGCAATGAGCGGCACGGCCTCCGGCACCACCGCCAGACCTGACGGCGTCCAGCGGGTCTGCCGGACCTGGGAGCAGCCCCGGTCTTCATATTATGCTCAGCGCCAAGCTGCCTTGCTGCCGCTCCAGGTGGGGCCGCTCGGCAAACGGGGCCCCCAGCGCGCCCGCTCAGATGACCAAATCCTGGAACTGATGCAGGCGGACCTGGCGACCTCGCCATTTCAGGGCCACGGACAGCGGAAGGTGTGGGCCCGGCTTTGGGGGCGGGGAGGCGGTCAGACGCTTTGTGGACCCCTACAACCGGAAGCGGCCGGTGGAAAAAACCGGCTTCCCAAGCCCCTGGCAGGCCAGGGCGGCAGGCTGACCCGAGTCGCTATCAGGCGGGCGGCTTCATAAAACCGGGTGCCCAGAAAACCGGAGGCGGACACAGATTCGTGATTCCAGGAGAGAACCGATGACGTTGAAAATCCAGAAGTCCATCAAAAGGGATAACGCCATCTTTAACCTGTATGGTCAAATTGACGCCAAAGAGCTGCCTGAGTTGCAAAGACTGTTGGCTGCCGAAAAACCGGGACATGTGGTTCTCGATTTGAAAGAGGTCAAGCTCATTGATCGGGAGGCGTTGGGATTTTTGGCTCATTGCGAAAAAAACGGCATCAGGGTGGAGAATTGTCCGGCATACATTCGGGAATGGCTTCTGAGAGAAGGAGCCTGAAGCGTATCCTGAGAAGGTAAGGGAACATTACATGAATACCATCAAGTGTCAGGTATGCCAGAAGAACTTTACCATGGACGAGGTGATGAAGGCCGAGCTGCTAGAGGAGCCCATTGTGAAAATGATCCGGGAAAAACATCCGGAATGGTCTTCTGAAGGCTATATCTGCCTGGCCGATTTGTATCTTTTCCGCGCTCGTTACGTTGCCGAGATCCTTAAAACATCCAGCCAGGAGATTTATGACCTGGAAAAGGAGATGGGAAAAGAAGAACAGATCCTATCCGTTAACATTAATAAAGAATTTGACAGCAGCCTCACCCTGGGAGAGCG
>CAYZOP010000008.1:0-150001 GCA_964480485.1 uncultured Desulfobacterales bacterium
CAGCAGTGCGGTCAGCAGCAGGATCCCCGGGACCATGATCTTCAGGACTTTGGTCATCTCCAACCCTCCTCATCCGTTTAAGAGATTATTGCATTGCAGTCCTTAAGGGCAGGATGGATAGCCACTCCGGTGATTTCTTCATGGGCGGTTCGGCCCCGGGCGCCGGCTCGTTTGGGATTTGGGGTGAAAGATTATATAACTATAGCAATACCATCGTTCCACTAGTCAACCACATTTTGGAGGGCAGAGCCCTGTTCACCGCCTCCAATCCTTCCCTGTACTGCCGCTTGGTCCTCTGTTGCCTGCTGGGCGTATTGGGGGGCAACTGCGCCGGAGTGCGGCCCCCGTCCGCGGTGCCGGCCCGTGAGCAGGAGACCGGGTCCCCCAAAGCGGTGGCGATTTCCCGATTGCGCCAGGAGTTTGCCCGGGCTGAAGCCAAACTGCCGGGGGCAGGGTTTGAGCGGGCAAATTTGCTCATCGGCCTGGCCCGCACTTCGTACTTGCTGGCCGACCTCTCTCCCCGGGAGACCCGCCAAGTCTATCTCGACAAGGCCAGCTATTTTGCAGAGCTCCTTCTCAAGGAGCAGCCCCGGTGGGTGGAGGGCTATTACTGGTCGTCCATGAGCCTGTGCGGCAATGCCGAGATTTGCGGCGCCGCCCGGGCTCTCAAGGTTTTGCCGGAAATCGTTGCCCGTCTGGAACAGGCCGCGGCCATTGATCCCAGCTATGATCAAGCCGGTCCCCACCGGGTGCTGGGTCGCATTTACAGTGAGGCCCCGGCTTGGCCCTTTTCCGTGGGTGATCTTAATAAATCCCTGGAGCACTTGCGGATGGCGGTTAAGATTGCCCCAAACAACAGCACCAACCAGCTTTTCCTGGGGGAAACCCTGCTCCGGCTGGAAAAACGGGAGGAGGCCAGGAGGGCGCTGGAAGCGGTGTTTTCCTGCACCGACCACGCCGTCTGGCCCCAAGGTGTGGAACATGACCGGCGCCAGGCCGAAAAATCCCTGAGGCAGTTGGAATGATCTGGTCTTTTGCCGGGGATTGGCGTATTGTTGCCCCTAGCAGACTTTGAAACCCTATCCCCAAAAATCCTGGTGAAGGAGAGCGGATACGTTATCCGCCGTGGGTGAAGCCCAATCCCCCATCCAGAGGCGGGAGATGGAACAAGGGGCCCTACTCCCTGAGCCCTTCCCCGACCAGCCTTTGTCAACCTCCTGATTGGGCAGCGGGCAAACGGCGGAGGGGGGTCACGGCCGGGGGAAGTCTGTGGCGCGGGATTGCCTGGGAGAAGAACTGTGGAAGTCAGGAGCGCAGACGGGAGGGGGGTGCCCTGGCCCGCCGCTGCTTCACCTTCCGGGGACGTGGAGGTGAGCAGCAGGAAAAGCTGGTGGCACCTTCTGGGTGGGAGCCTCCTGGCGGCATGGCTGGCCGCAACTGGCTGCATAACCGTCACGGTGGATCTCTTTGAGGAGGCCAAGCCCCTGAAGGAGCGGGTGGTTTCCGGGGCCGGCCGGGACAAGCTCCTTCTTCTGGAAATTTCCGGCTTTATTTCCGAGGGGCCCCGACGGGGGCTGCGTTCCCTCTGGGCCGGCACCGAGGCGGGCCGCATAAAAGAGGAGCTGGACAAGGCTGCCAAGGACCACCGCATCAAGGGGGTGGTGATGCGCATCAACTCCCCTGGCGGCATGGTGGGCGGCGCCGACCAGATCTACCACGAAATCCTGGCCTTCAAGCGGGAGCACCGCCTGCCGGTGGTGGCCTGCCTCATGGGTGTGGCGGCCTCCGGCGGCTACTACGTGGCCCAGGCCGCGGATGCCATTGTGGCCCAACCCACCGGCATCACCGGCTCCATCGGCGTGGTGGCCATGAAGCCCAATGTCAGGGGCCTCATGGACAAGATGGGCGTGGACCGCGAGGTGGTCAAGAGCGGCCGTTTCAAGGATTTCTGGTCGCCCTTCAAGCCTGCCACCCCGGAAGAGAAGGAGCTCATGCAGGGGGTCATCGATGACTTCCACGCCCGCTTCGTGGAGGTGGTGGCTGCGGGACGCCGCCTTCCCGCCGCCCGGGTTAGGCCGCTGGCCGACGGCCGCATCTATACCGCGGCGCAGGCGAAGGAATGGGGGTTGGTGGATAAACTGGGCTACCTGGATGACGCCGTGTCCCTGGCAAAGGAAAAAGCCGGTCTGGAGGAGGCCCGGGTGGTGCTCTACCACCGTCCCGGCACCTGGCGGCCCACGGTGTACTCTCTGGCGCCCGAGCTCCTGGAGTGGGGCCCCCAGTTTTTCTATCTTTGGCTGGGGGAGGACCCTTCCTGAGCCGGGAAAATTTTCAAGTGAACCCGGAGGCGCACCGATATATGGTGCAGGGGGGCGGGCTGGCGGGTCAGCCGGGCCCCGCGGGGAGGGGGCATCTCATCTAGGGGGAAGGCGCAGGGCATGAAAATCAACGATCTCAACAGCGTAGGTATCGATCAGGTGCAGGCCAACCAAACCCAAACGGCAGGCGCCGCCCGGCCGCCGGAAACCGCCGCTTCGGCGGCCTCGGGAAGAGATGTCATCCATCTGTCCCCCCAGGCCCGCCTGCTCCAGAAGGCCTCCCAGATCGCCCAAGCCACCCCCGAGGTTCGCCCGGAAAAGGTCCTGGCCCTCAAAGACTCCGTGGACCAGGGCACCTACACGGTGGACAGCGCCAAGGTGGCTGATAAGCTCATCACCGCCATGCTCACCGAAAAGACCTGAACCGGCGACCCTCACCGGCACACCCAGGCGGCAGAGGCTTTCCTCTGCCGACTTTTTTTGGAGAAAATCACCGGAACCGGGATGATCCGGCGGGCAGGCGGGAGGTCAGGCCCCCTGAAGCCCCCCGGCCGCCTATCCGGAGGTCAGTTGGGCGGCCCGGGCCAACAGCAAATCAGCGGCCTCGGCCACTTGGGCCGGGGTGGTGTAGCGCCCGACGCTCAATCGGACGGCGGCCAGCGCCAACTCAGGGGCCACGCCCATGGCGGTGAGCACCGGCGAGGGCGTCTCCGCTTCGCCATGGCAGGCCGCGCCCACCGAGGCCGCCAAGCCGGCGATGCCGCTGAGCAGCCGGCGGCCGGAAAGCCCGGGGAAGGAGACGTTCAGGGTGTTGGGCAGGCGCGCCTCCGTGGGCCCGTTGAGGCGCAGGCGGGGGAACCCTGCGGCCAGGCGCCGGTGCAGCTCATCCCGGAGGCTCTGCATGGCAGGGCCGTCCTGAGGAAGCCGCTCCCGGGCCAGGCGGGCCGCCTCCCCCAAGCCCACGATGTGGGGGACGTTTTCCGTGCCGGAACGGCGCCCGCCTTCCTGGCCGCCTCCGTGCAGCAGGGGCGCCAGTTCCCGCCCCTGCCGGATATAGAGGGCGCCAATGCCTTTGGGGGCATACATCTTGTGGCCGGCCACAGTCAGGAAGTCCACCCCCAGATCGTCCACCAGCACCGGGATTTTGCCCACGCTCTGAGCTGCGTCGCTGTGGCACCAGACCCCGGCTTCCCGGGCGATGGCGGCGATCTCCTTCACCGGCTGCAGCGCGCCGGTTTCATTGTTGGCATGCATGACGCTGATGAGGATGGTGTGCGGCGTCAGGGACCGGCGCACCTCGTCCGGGTCCACCCGGCCGGTGGCGTCCACCGGCAGAACGGTGACCTCAAAGCCCTGGGAAGCCAGCCAGCGGCAGGGGAACAACACCGCCGGGTGCTCCACGGCGGTGGTGATGATCTGACCGCCCTTGAAATGCCAGGCCACGCCCTTGATGGCCAGGTTGTTGGCCTCGGTGGCGCAGCCGGTGAAGACGATCTCCTCCGGACGGGCGCCCAGGAGTTCGGCCACCTGCCGCCGGCCCTGATCCACCGCCAGCCGGGCGCTCCAGCCCAGGGGGTAGTCGCTGGCGGGATTGCCGTACTCCGCCTCCAGGTAGGGTGCCATGGCTGCAGCCACTTCCGGGGCCACCGGCGTGGTGGCGTTGTAGTCCAGGTAAATCATGCCCCCTCCCTCCTGAAAGCCTCAGGACATTGACACCTGTACCCAGTTTATCATAATATCAGGTGCAATCTCAGCCAGTTCACGCCCATCAGCCGGGAGACCGCTAAAGACCTTCATCGTGCTCTCGCCAACTCTGTACCGCCTCTGTCGGAGCCTGCTTCGCCATACCTGGGCGCGCCTGTGCCGCGTGACGGTGGCCGGGGTGGAACATCTGCCCCCCGGGCCGGCCGTCATCTGTCCCAAGCACCAGCGGTGGGAAGACATACCGGTGCTGGGTATGGCCTTCCCCACCCCGATGCACTATATCGCCAAGGTGGAGCTTTTCACCACCCCGGGAGTGCGGGAGTTCCTCTCCGCCTTGGGCGGCGTGCCGGTGGACCGGTCTTCGCCCCGCGCCACGCTCTCCTCCTTCCGCCGACTCCTGCCTATCCTAAAACAGCGCGGCTACCTGGTCCTGTTCCCGGAAGGCACCTACTTCCGGGAGCGGGTAGGGCCTGGAAAGCACCGACTCATCAAATTTCTTCTGAAACTCCAGGAGCAAAACGGCTTGGGGCTCCTTCCCTTTGTGCCGGTGGGGGTATCCTATCAGTCCCGCACCTTGGGTTTTGAGGCTCGCGTGCAAATCGGGCCGCCCCTGAGCGCCCCCCGGTCCCATCAGGCCCAGGACCTCACCTGCCGCCTGATGGCAGCCATTGGCGAATTGAGCTATGGGTGAGGTTTTGGGGGACCAGGCTCTGAGACCCTTGTCCCTCTCCTGCTGCAGCCCCCGCCCTCATCCCTTGTCGCGGGGGGAGGGGCATCGGCAGACAACGAGGGGGAGGCAGGCGCTGCCGGCGGTCTGGCTAACATCTGCATCCTGCCTTCAGATTAGTCAAGCTGCATTTTCCTTTTGAAATTTTTCACAAACAAAGCTAACCTAAAATGCGCATTTTGCCGCGGAAATCGGACAAGGAGAGGCCACATGAAGCACAAACGGTATTGCTACTCCTTTGAGGAGGGGGACGGCACCAACAAGAAACTCCTGGGCGGGAAAGGTGCGGGCCTGTGCACCATGACCCAGATCGGGTTGCCGGTGCCGCCGGGCTTCACCATCACCACGGAGGCCAACGTCGATTACTTCGAACAGGGCTCGCACTTCCCTGACAACCTCATGAACGAAGTGCACGAGTACATGGAGGCTCTGGAAAAGAAGACGGGCAAAGGCTTCGGCGACCCCAAGAACCCCTTGCTCATTTCAGTGCGTTCCGGCTCCGCCCTGTCCATGCCGGGCATGATGGATACCATTCTGAATCTGGGGTTGAATGACGAGACCGCCAAAGGGCTGGTAGGGCTCACCCAGAACGAGCGCTTCGTGTACGACGCCTACCGCCGCTTCCTGCAGCTTTTCGGCAAAATCGGTCTGGGGGTCAAAGACGAGGGCTTCGACGAGATCTTCGAAGAGGCCAAAAAGAAATATCATGCCCACGTGGACACCGAGCTCACCACCGAAGCCCTGATGGAAGTCTGCGAGCGTTTCAAGGACTATATCAAGAAAGAGACCGGCCGGCCCTTTCCCCAGGACCCCTGGGCCCAGCTGGTCATCGCCATCGAGGGCGTCTTCAAGTCCTGGATGGGCAAGCGCGCCGTGGACTACCGCCGGCAGTTCAAGATCACCCCGGACATGGCCCACGGCACCGCGGTGAACATCTGCACCATGGTCTTCGGCAACATGGGCAACGACTCCGCCACCGGGGTGGGTTTCACCCGGGACCCGGGCACCGGCGAAAACGTACTCTACGGCGACTACCTCATCAATGCCCAGGGTGAGGACGTGGTGGCCGGCATCCGCACCCCCCGGCCGCTGCGGGAGCTCAGGACCGACATGCCCGAGCTCTACAAAGAGCTGGAAAAGATGCGCAGCACCCTGGAGAAGCACTACCGGGAGGTCCAGGACTTCGAGTTCACCATCGAGCGGGGCAAGCTCTACATGCTCCAGACCAGAAACGGCAAGATGAATGCCTGGGCCTTGTGCAAGACCTCGGTGGACATGGTGAAGGAGGGTCTCATCACCGAGGAGGAGGCCCTGTTGCGCATCGACCCGGACATGCTGGAGCAGTTTCTGCACCGCCGCATCGACCCGGCCTTCAAGCAGGAGCCCTTGGCCGTGGGCATCTCGGCCTCTCCGGGCGCGGCCACCGGCAAGGTGGTCTTCGACGCCGACCGGGCCGAACGCCTGGGAAATGAAGGGGAAAAGATTATCCTCACCCGGGTGGAGACCAAGCCCGAGGATATCCATGGCTTTTTTGCGGCCCAGGGCATCCTCACCAGCCGGGGCGGCAAGACCTCCCACGCCGCGGTGGTGGCCCGGGGCATGGGCAAACCCTGCGTCTCCGGGGCCGAGGGCCTGGACATCAATTATGACCTCAAGGAAGCCCGGGTGGGCGACGTGGTCATCAAAGAGGGGGACATCATCACCCTGGACGGCACCGCCGGTCGGGTGTTCCTGGGGGCGGTGCCCATGCTGGACCCCGAACTCCCCAAGGATTTGAAAACCCTGATGGAGTGGGCCGACAAGTACGCCAAGATCGAGGTCTGGGCCAACGCCGACACCCCGGACATGGCCACCAAGGCCCGCAGCCACGGCGCCCGGGGCATCGGCCTGTGCCGCACCGAGCGGATGTTCAATGAGGCGGACCGCCTGCCCCTGATGCGCAATATGATCCTGGCCGACACCCCGGAGGAGCGGAAGCATTGGGCCAACAAGCTCCTGCCCATGCAGCGCCAGGACTTCGTGGAAATCTTCAAGGCCATGAACGGCCTGCCGGTAACCATCCGGCTCCTGGACCCGCCCCTGCACGAGTTTCTCCCCACCATCGAAGAGCTGATCAGCGATCTCAACCGCCTCCGGGAGTTTACCCAGACCATGTACGCCCTGGAGCAGATTCCCGGCGGCGTCGGCATGCTTGACCCGGAGCTGATGAAACGGATCCCCAGCCTGGAGTCGGTGACCCGGGAGTTCGGCGAGTTCCGGGCCAAGGGCCTGGACAAGAAACTCCTCCAGGAAAAGGAGAAGATCCTGCGCCGGGTCCGGGTGCTGCACGAATACAACCCCATGCTGGGCAACCGGGGCGTGCGCTGCGGCATCTCCTTCCCGGAGATTTACGACATGCAGATCCAGGCCATCTTCGAGGCCACCGCCCTGGCCCTCCGGGAGAAGGTGGACGCCCGGCCGGAGATCATGGTGCCCAACGTCTGCACCGTCCAGGAGCTGGTGTGGGTCAAACCCCGGGTGGAAACCCTCCACAAAGAGGTGGAAAAGCGTTACAACGTCAAAATCAAGTACAAGTTCGGCACCATGGTGGAGATCGCCCGGGCCTGCGTCCGGGCCGGCCGCATCGCCACGGTGGCCGAGTTCTTCTCCTTCGGCACCAACGACCTGACCCAGGGCACCTTCTCCTTTTCCCGGGAGGACGCGGAGAACAAGTTCCTGCCCATCTACAACACCGAGGGCATTCTCCTGCACAATCCCTTTGAAATCCTGGACGAGCTGGGGGTGGGCTGGCTCATGCAGAACGCCGTGAAAGAGGGGCGCAAGACCCGGCCGGACCTCAAAATCGGCATCTGCGGCGAACACGGCGGCCAGCCCCAGGCCATCGAGTTCTGCCACAAGATCGGCCTGAACTACGTCTCCTGCTCGCCCATGCGTATCCCCATCGCCCGCATGGCCGCAGCCCACGCCGCCATCAAGGAGGCCAAGGGCGTGGGGGTGGAAAAGGAGAAGCGGCTGTAACAATCAGCGGGGGAGGGCCGGTGGCTTTGCAGCCTGCCCTCCCTCCACCCCCGCCCCACCTGCTTCCATGCCAAAGGGGCGGAGGACAAGTTCGCCCCTTTGCCGGCCCTGGAAATTCCTGGTGCCGCTGGGTGCCTGAGGTCGGCAAAAATCCCCGCCCATCGGCAATGGTCCCGCAGACGCCGGCGTCCCCGTCGGGGCCGCGTCAAGAATGCCCTGGGCACATCCTGACAAGCTCCTCCGCATTCTCCGGGCTGATAATGATCTTCTGCGTCTTTGTTTCCACCAGCACCAGGTCCTCCGGCCGGCAGCTGGTGACATAGGACCGGAAGACCCCCAGTCTGCGGTTCCAGAAAATGCCGGTGGCCGCAAAGAGGCCGCCGTTGCCCCACAGCCTCAGGCCGAACCCCAGGCGCTCCTGAAGCCTGGCGCACCTGACCACCGGAGAGAAGGCCCGCTCCCCAAAGCGCCGGCGCACCACCAGCCGGTGGCCGGTCAACTCATAAGCCACCGGGGCATACAGGTAACAGAACCACGAGACCGCGGCCAGAGCCAGTCCCCCGATGAGAAAGACCCTCTGCCACAGCGAGGCCCAAAGGAAGCCCGCGGTCATGACGAGCACCAGACCGGTGACCGCCTTGATGGCCCCGCTCATGGGGGCGGTTTGCTGTTCCATGTTCGTGACCTCCGGCGTTCGGCCCCGCTTTACCGGAGCCGCCCCTGGGCCGACAGGGCCTGCTTCAGGGCCAGGGCCTTGGCCGCCACCTGCATGGGGGTCTCTCCCAGAACCCGGAGCATGGCCTCCTTGCCCACCTCGCCCCGGTCGTAAATCAGGTCCGGCGGCGGCTCCCAGGGTTCCAGGCGGTCCAGCACCGAGGCCACCCCCCAAGCCAGCGTGCCCCCTTCCCGGGCCTTGACCTCCGGCGGCTCCTGGGAGCGGTCAAAGGCCGCCGCCCTGAGGTGCAGCAGGGGCGCCAGCTCCTCGATGCCCTCCACGAATCTGAGGTTCAGGGCGGCCCGCAGGTGAGGGTGGCGCTTCAGGACCGTGAGGACGATGCGGGCCAGGTGCCGGGAGGCGCCGAAGGCCGGAGGGAGGGGGATGAAGGTGCCGGCGGGGGTCTTGAGAATCCGCCCCGGAAACGCGGCCACGTCCGCATCGCCCCGGGCGTAAGGCGTGGCGTAGGCCAGGTTGCTCATCACCTCGGGAATCAGGGGGGAGAGGTCTTCCCGCACCAGCCGCGCCCCGGCCTCCTGAAGTTCCAGCACCATTTCATATCGTGCCGCCTCCCGGGCAAAAGGCGCATACGGGTTCACCGGCCCCACCCCCCGGCCCAGCGGCAGGCCGTGGCGCAAGGCCCCGGCTACCAGCTCCCGGGCTTTATTCACCGCCTCCGGCACCGATTCTCCCTGGGCCAAATGGGCCGCTACAGCCGTGGCCAGCAGACACCCCGAGCCGTGATGGTGCGGCGCATCAAGCCTCTGCCCCGGCAGGTGCCAGGCGTTTTTGCCGTCGGTGAGCACGTCCACCGGCTCACCCTTAAGGTGCCCGCCCTTGGCCAGCACCCACTGCGGCCCCAGGGCCTGGAGTCGCCGGGCCGCCTCCTCCAGCTGCTGCGGGGTCTCGATCGTCATGCCGGCCAGGTGCGCCGCCTCGGGCACGTTGGGGGTGAGCACCGCCGCCACGGGAAACAACTCCGCCACCATGGCCTCCACCCCTTCCGCCTCCAGCAGCTCCCCCCCCTGCCCCGCCGCCAGCACGGGGTCCAGGACGATGGGCGGGGGGTGGTTATTGGGGGAGGGAGCCTGGGGCAGGGGGGCCTCTGCCCCCTCGCCCCCACCCCCAATTCCATACCGGGGGGTGGGAGGAAGGCTCGGGGGGAGGGAGGGGGAACGGCGTTCCCCCAGCCCTCCTGCAAACCACTCCTGCAGCCGCCCGGCTACCGCCCGGACGTTGGCCGCGGTGGCCAGCATGCCGATTTTGACGGCGTGGATGGGGAAGTCCTCCAGGAGGGCCTCCAGTTGGGCGGTCACGGTCTCTGGGGGAACCGGATGGACGGCCTGCAGCCCCAGGGTGTTTTGCACGGTAAGGGCGGTGGTCACCGTGAGCCCATAGGCCCCTAAAAGGGTGGCGGTTTTCAGGTCCTGCTGCAGGCCGGCTCCGGCCCCGGGGTCGGACCCGGCAATGATGAGCACGGTTCTCATGGCGTTCTTCGCCCCCATGACAGAACGTTTATGGCCTCGTCCACCAGGCGGCGGCGGTAGTCCCAGGGGAGGTAGGCGTTGCGGGCGATGCGCAGCTCAGCCAGGGCGGCATAAAAGGGGGACAAAAGTGAGAGGCGCCGGCTCAGGGCGTCGCCCGCAGCCACGGCCGCAACATAGGCGGTCAACATACCGGCGATAAACCCGGTGGCCCCGCCAAAGTCCTGAAACCGCCAGGCGAAGGCGTGCTTGAGCTCTCCGGCCAGCCAGCCCAGATCGAACAGGCGGTCCCCGGGGCGCAGCCGCTCCAAATCCAGGGCCACCGCCTTACCGTCGGGGAACAGGAAGTTGGTGGGGGTGACATCCCCATGGAGCACCACCTGGTCGTCCGGCAACTGCCGAAAGAGCCGTTCCCAGCCGGAGGCCGCACTGGCCAGGCGACCCGCCTCTGTCGCCGACAGCAGACCCTGCCCGGACAGCTGGGCCATCAGCTTGTTTAAGTAAGAAAAAGCCGGGAAGGCCGCCACCGGTTGCCGCGCCCCGGCCAGATTATGGAACCGGGCCAACAGGCGGGCCAGGCGGCGGAGCCGGGTGTGCAGCGCCGCAGCGCCACCGGGCTCCTGAACCTGGGCCAGGAAACAGTCCAGATCCGGGCCATCCACCGCCTCCAACAGCAGCCCCAGCTTCAGTTCCGGGGCCTGGCCCAAACAGCGGGGCAGACTTCCGGAAGCCGCCACCTCTTTGCCACCTGCGGCATCCTGATACCAATGAAACTCCCATTGGAGGGAGCGATCCTGTGCAGTCGCGGGAGGATACGCGGAAAAGAATTTGCCCACCAGGGCTGCCGATGCTTCGGGGAAAGTGAAGCGGAACACCGCCCGGGAGGCGGGCAGGCGCTGGACCACCACCTCCTCGCCCTTCGCCTCCCGAGAGGGGCCGCCCAGGGCGCGCCGGCAGAGCTGCGCCAATGGATGGGCAGGCGGCAGCCGGTTCACGCCGCCTCCCGGCCCAAGTGGGTCAGGGCCTCCAGGAAACACCCCAAGGCCCCCATGAACTGCGGCCAGCGCGGGACCACCACTTCGTGGCCGCTTTCTGCCAGCGAGCGGACGATGGCCCGGTTCCTGGCCACCCCGCCGGCGACCACCAGGGTCTGCGGCGGATACCGTCGCACCAGGGACAGGGACCGGCGGGCCACCGAAGCGTTCACCCCGGCGGCCAGGCGGGCCGGAGCCACGCCCTCCAGAAGGTGGCCGATGAGCTCGCTTTCCCCAAAAATGGCGCAGGTCTGGGAGATCTCCACCGGGTCCTCAAGGGCCCGGGAAAACTCCCGCAGGGGCATCTTGAGAAAACGGGCCATGTTCTCCAGATACCGCCCGGTTCCGGCGGCACAGCGGTCATTGGTGAGAAAATCAAAAACCCGACCGCCCCTGACATACAACACCTTGGTGTCCTGTCCGCCCATTTCCAGCAGGGTGAAGTCCTCAAGGCCGGTGGCCCGGCGGGCGCCGAGAAAACTGGCCCGCACCTCGGTAATGGTGGGGAAGTGTTCTTTCAGCAGGTGCTTGCCATAGCCGGTTACCACCAGGGCGGCAACCTGCGGGCATCCCAGGCGCTCCCAATTGAGCCGCAGGCGACCCTGTTGCCGCACCAGGCCGGTCCGAAAGAACTCCAGGCTGTCCAGGGCCCGGCGCACCAGCCGCCCGTCTTCAGTCCCATACACCAGCTTGACGTACCGGCTGCCGAAGTCCACTCCCAAGGCGGTCTGTGGGGGAGTGTTGGGGGGCGGGGACAGGGACCGTCGGCCTCTGGCTTCCTGCCCCGGGAATCCCGGGCTAGCGCAAAACATCGACGAAGGCCTCCAGGCGCATGCGGGTCCGCGAATCCAGGGCGGTGGGGCGGTCGCCCTCGATGGTGAGGACGGGCACGTTCAGGGTCTCCCTCAGAATACGGTCGTACATCTGGCGGAAGCAGAAGCTCTGGGTGTAATGGATAAGGCCGTCCAGCCGGCGCTCCCGCACGGCTGCGGCCAAGTCGGCCAGCCGGACGCCGATGTCGTAGGGGTAGGTGTATCGGTAGTATTGCTCCACCAGATCGGGTCCGTAATGCGGCATGCTGAACTGCCGGGGAATTTCGTTGAACACCACCTGGGCCTGCTGCTCCTCCAGGAAATCCCACAGGTCGGTGAAGATGGGGGGGATGCCGATGAGTCCCAGGCGCACGCCCTGGCGGCCGTATGGCCGCCGACAGGCCTCGGCCAGAAAGGGGTTAAGCTCTCGGGCGAAGGCCTCCGGGTCGCCGCCGAAATCCGAGCTGGCGATGAGCCAGTGAAAATTCTCCCGGCCGGAAACCTGGCCGGTCTCCCACGTCAACCGGTCCAGGTGCGACAGGGCTTGGCGGATGGAGGCCAGCTGACCCTGGACGGCGGTCACTTCCTCCGGAGAGACTCCCAGCCGAGCCATAAAGCCGTGAAGCTCCCTCCTCAGCGCGGCCCGGCTGCGGGGGTAGGGATAGCGGAAATGGATGATTTCCCGCCCCTGGGCTTCCAGAATTTCCCCCAGCGCCTGGGTATAGGAGCAGTCTCCCTGACAGGCCGCCACCACCGCCACCACCTCGGGATGCCGGGACAGCGTGGCGTACAGCCCTTTAATCCAGGCGCAGATGGTGCGGGGCCAGCCCTCGGCCTCCGCCGCCGCCACCCAGGCTGCCGCCTCCGGCGAGGCGATGAAGATATTATTTACGTCCACCGGGATGAGCCCTGCGGCGAACACCACCTCCACCGGGATGGTGGTGGTCAGACCCAGGCGGGCGCCCGGGGGATAAGGGCGGCTGGACGGTTTGGACATCACCCGGCGCGGGCCTTACGTCACCCGGCCCTCCTCCCAGCGGAAGGCCACCAGCCCGGGAGACGCAGCTATCTCGCTGACCAAGCGGTCCCAGGGGAGGAACTCGGAGCTCTCCAGGTGGAGGCGGTAGCTGGACCGGTCGGCGGCCAGGTCCCGTTCGTAGGCGATGAAGTTGATGACAATCTCATGGTCCGCCAGCAGTGTCTTGACGGGTTCCAGATGCTCGCCCAAACCGTGATAGGTGAGGGTGAGGCGGGTGTGGGCCTGGTGGTGGAAAAGGCTCTTGACCCGGCGCAGGCAGTAGAGGCTGAGCAAACTCAGCAGCGCCGTGAACACCGCAGGCAGGATGAATCCGGCCCCCACCGCCAGCCCCATGCCGGTGACCAGCCAGAGACCCGCGGCGGTGGTGAGGCCCCGCACCGAGCCCTTGCCGGTTATGATGGCCCCGGCCCCCAAAAAGCCCATGGAGGCGATGGCATAGGAGGCGATGCGGCTGGGATCCACCCGGACCACCGACTCCACCCCCGGCAGCAGGGCGTGCAGATCGGCCATGTAAAGGGACAACAACATCATCAGACAGGCGCCGACGCACACCAGGATATTGGTGCGCAAACCGGCGGCCTGACCGTGCGACTCCCGTTCAAACCCGATGGCCGCCCCGATGAAGGCCGCCAACAGCAGTTTTGCTAGGCTCATGATAAGCGTCTGCCAATGGCCCATGCCCTTTGCTCCCCTTGCCTTTTCATCCGACCCCGCGGGCCCCGAAAATGACGGTGCCCAAGCGTACCAGGGTGGCGCCTTCCTCCACCGCCACCTCGAAATCCCCGCTCATTCCCATGGAGAGCTCCGGCAGGTCCCCGGGGAGGAGACGCCGGGCCGCCAGTCGGTCCCGGAGCTCCCGCAGGGCCCGGAAATACGGCCGCACCGCCTCCGGATCCGGCAACCAGGGGGGCATGGTCATGAGTCCCAACACCCGGAGGCGGCCAAGCCTCCCCAGCTGCTCCAGGAGCTCCGGCGCCCTCTCCGGGGCCACTCCGGATTTGGCGGCCTCCCCGGCCAGGTTCACCTGCAGGAGGACGTCCTGGACCTTCCCCAACCCGGCCGCAGCGGCGTCCAGCGCCTGGGCCAGGCTGAGGCGGTCCACCGAGTGGATCAGGCGGAACAAAGCCGCCGCGGCCTTGGCTTTGTTGGATTGCAGACGGCCAATGAAATGCCATTCCACCTGGGGCCCCAGGGCGGCGATTTTGCTTCGGGCCTCCTGGAGGTAGTTCTCCCCGAAGCGGACTTGGCCGGCAGCCACGGCTTCCTGAAGGCGCTCCAGGTCCACGGTTTTGGTCACCGCCACCAGACGCACCGCCTCCGGATTGCGGCCGGCCCGCCGGGCGGCGGCGGCAATGCGTTCCCGGGCCTCGGCCAGATTTCGGGCGATGCGGCTCATGAAGGTCGGGCGGGGCTTGGCTCCGGCGGGCCCCCGGGCTGACAGGCGGCGACCTGGGCCCGGCCCAGGCCGAAAACCGCCAGGGTGTTCTGGAAGGTCTGACGGGCCACCTCGGCCAGGGGCAAACCATGCAGGCGGGCCAGGGTCTCGGCCACCGCAGTAACATAGGCCGGTTCATTGCGACGCCCCCGCCAGGGTTGGGGCGTGAGGTAGGGGCAGTCGGTCTCGATGAGCACCCGGTCCAGAGGCACCTGCCTGGCCACCTCCCGCAGCGGGTCCGCCTTGGGGTAGGTGAGGACGCCGGAAAAGGAGAGATGGAACCCCAAATCCAGAAAGGCCCGGGCCTCCTCCAGGCTGCCGCCGAAACAATGCATCACCCCGCCCACCAGGCGATGCCGCTGCTGGGTGAGGATGGCCAAGGTGTCCGGGGTGGCCTCCCGGGTGTGCACCACCACCGGCTTTTTAAGCTCCCAGGCCCACTCCAGCTGTTGACGGAACCAATGACGCTGGATGTCCTCCGGAGACCGGCGGCGGTAGAAATCCAGGCCGATCTCCCCCACCGCCACCACCCGGGGATGGTCAGCCAGGTCCTGCAACCGGGTGAACTTCCGGGGATCCAACGCCCCCACCCCGTGGGGATGGACCCCCACGGTGGCGAAGACCTCCGGGTGACGCCCGGCCGTCCGGATGGCCGCCTGGCTGTTGCGGTAGCCGATGCCCACATTGATGATCAGGGCCACCCCGGCTTGCCGGGCCCTTGCCAGGAGCTCCTCCCGGTCCGGAAGCATCTCCGGCTCGTCCAGGTGGGCGTGAGAATCCGCAAAAACAACGGTCATCGAACTCCCGACCGGCTCCTTCCGAAATTTTTGTCAGGCTGCGGCGACAAAGCCCCCGGGCCTCCCGGCCGGGGTGCCGCCGGTTCTTCCAGGGCGCCGGGCTGGCAGTCAGGCTCCCAGCCCCTGGAGAGGGAGGCCCCGATAGATGGTGCTGGACGGACGGGCCCGCTAATGGTAAAATAGCTGAAATTTCGCCAGCCTGCAAGGAGTGGTGGTGCGCCCTGCGATTTTCCTCATGATCCTGTGTTGCCTGGTCCTGGTCATACCTTGCGGAGCCGCCGGGGAAGACACGGTTCTGAGCCACTCTCCGCCCCAGTGGCGCATCCTCAGCAGCGGCCTGCTGTTTTCGGAAGTCACCGTCACTCGGAGCGGCCAGGCGGTGGCCACCCTGGCGGTGGTGAAGGTGGACCCCATGCAAAACAGCTTCAGGGTGTTCCACGAGTCCCCCAAGACCATTTTCCTGTGGCAGGAGGAAACCAGGGCGCCGGTGGTGTTCAACGCCTCGTACTACTCCCCCCAGGGCAAGCCCGTGGGTCTGGTGCTGACGGACGGGCGGCCCGTGGGCCCGTGGCACAACCCGCAGATGCGGGGCATGTTCGTGGCCGAGCCCAAGGGCATGTCCCCGGATCTCCCCCGGGCCACCATTCTCGACCTGGTGCACAGCCGGGTGGACGTGAAAAACCTGCCCTGGACCCAGGGGGTGCAGTCCTTCCCCTTGCTGCTGGATTACAAGGGGCGCATCCGGGTCAAGGAATCGGACAAACGGTCCCACCGCACGGTGGTGGCTGCCGACCGGCATGGCAACATCCTGGTGTTTCACACCGGCAGCGACTTTTTCACCCTCCATGAGTTCGCCCGGTTCCTGAAAACCAGCGGTTTTGAGATCGACAGCGCCCTCAACCTGGACGGTGGCACCGAAGCGCAGCTTTTGATCAAAACCAAGGATTATGAATACTTTTCACCGGCCACCTGGAGCAGCCGCCTGGGCAGTCTGCTGGATCGCCGGGAGTTTTCCCTGCCCACGGTGATCGGCATCTTTCCCCGGTAAAGCCCTCATGGCGGCGTATCTCATTGTCGGGGCCGGGAAGTTCGGCCGCCTGGCGGTGCAGCGCCTGCACCAGCATGACCCGGAGAGCCGTTTCACCGTGGTGGACCGCGACCCCCTTGCCCTGGAGGCCATCCGGGTTCTGGTCCCCGGCGCCCGGGTGGTGGCGGCCGACGGTCCCGGCTTCCTGGCCGACCGGCTGCGGGAGCTAACTGGCTGGGATTATCTGCTTCCCTGCCTGCCGGGACAGCTGGCCGTGGCGGCGCTGCGTTTGGGACCCCTGGCGCCGCCGGCCTGGGAACTCGCGGCGGTGCCCGAGGAGCTGGAAGCGGCGGCGCCGGTGTCCCTGCGGGGGACCGCCGGGGAGCTCTACCTCAGCCGGGCCGCGCACCGCTGTCCGGACGACTGCCAGGAGCCCGACGTCTGCCCGGTGGACGGCCTCCCTCGCCTGCCGGCCCTCAGCGAGGTGCTGGCGGCCTTTCCCCTTCCCGGTTGGGAAATCCGGGTCATTGTCAGCCGGCTGTTAACCGCCGGGGTGGGAGGGGTGTCGCCCCAGGCATTGCTGGCCCTGGCAGAAAACCCGGCAGCACTGCCGCCGCGCCTCATCATCGCCACCGCCTGCCGCTGTCATGGCGTGGCCCACGCGCTCGTTCGGCAGGGAGGAGGAGCCTGGTGAGTTTTCAATTTCCCGGGGTCATCGGCGACTCCGTGCGGATGCGGGAAGCCCTGCACCTCATGGAGATCGTGGCGCCCTCGGAAGCCACCGTGCTTCTCCTGGGTGACACCGGCACCGGCAAGGAACTGGCGGCCCAGGCCATCCATCTCAATTCGCTGCGCCGCCAGGGGCCCTTTGTGGTGGTCAACTGTGCCGCCCTGCCCGAAACCCTCTTGGAAAGCGAACTCTTCGGTCACGAGCGGGGGGCCTTCACCGGTGCCACCACTCGCAAGGAAGGCCGCTTTCTCCTGGCCCACCGGGGCACCCTGTTCATGGACGAAGTGGGGGAGCTCTCCCTCACCACCCAGGCCAAGCTCCTGCGGGTGCTGCAGACCCGGGAATTCGAGGCCTTGGGCAGCACCCGCACCCTGAAAGTGGACGTGCGCATCATCGCCGCCACCAACCGCAACCTGGAGGCCATGGTGCGGGAGGGCCGGTTTCGGGAGGATTTGTTCTATCGCCTGAACGTCTTCCCCATTACCCTGCCCCCCCTGCGGGAACGCCTGGATGACCTGCCCTGGCTGGCGGAGTTTTTCCTGCGCCGGTTCCGGGACAAGTATCAGCGGCCGGTCCGGAGCCTGGCGCCGGAAGCGCTGGAGGCGATGCGGGCCTACCATTGGCCGGGCAATATCCGGGAGCTGGAAAATATCATGGAGCGGGCGGTGCTCATGTGCCAGGGAGAGGCCCTGATCCGGGAAGACCTGCCGCCGGCCTTGCAGCGCTTGGGGGAGGCGCCGGAAGCGTGGGCCCCGGAGCCCACCCCCCAGCAGATGGAGCGCCAGTATATTCTCAAGACCTTGGAAAAATACGCCTTTAACCGCGAAGAAGTGGCCCGACGGCTGGAGATCTCCCTGGAGGAGCTGAACTTCAAGATCCGGGTCTATGGCCTGGAGTAACCGGCAGGAGCCGCCATGATTTTCCCGCCCCTGGTGTTTCTCTTCATGCTCCTCTTTTTTGCCTTTGCCCTGGTGCTGCTCCCCTTCCTTTGGGTGGGCCTCATCGGCAACGCCTTCATCAAGCTGGGGCTCTCCCCGGCCATGATCTTCTGGTTGCTCATCTTCACGCTCTTGGGCAGCCTGGTGAACATCCCCCTCACCCGCCTGCCGGGGGAGGAGGTGATGGTGGAGGAAGAGATCCGGTATTTCGGCATGCGGGTGCGGCTGCCCCGGCAGCGGCTCAGACACCAGACCGTCCTGGCGGTTAATGTGGGGGGCGCCCTCATCCCCCTGGGCCTCTCCCTCTTTCTGCTGACCAGGATGCCGGTGCCCCTGGGCCTGGTGCTGAACCTGGGGCTGGTAACGGCGGCGATGTACTACCTGGCCCGGCCGGTGAAGGGGCTGGGCATTGCGGTGCCGGGGCTTTTCCCGCCGTTGCTGGCGGCATTGGGCGCCTACCTCTTCTGCCCGCCGGAACTGCGGGCCCCCTGCGCCTACATTGCCAGCACCCTGGGAATTCTGGTGGGGGCGGACCTGTTGCACCTTAAGGACATCAATCATCTGGGTGCGCCGGTGGCCTCCATCGGCGGTGCCGGCACCTTTGACGCCATTTTTCTGGGGGGCGTCATTGCCGTGCTCCTGAGCTGAACCGCGGGCTATCCACCGGGTCCGGGGCGCCTGCCGGCGGCACCGCCCCGGGCTCCCGGCGAGCACCTGACCGGTGCTGAAACGAACTGCGTCGTAAGGAGATTGATTTATGCTGGGAAGTGGGCGTGGTTTTTCTTCGCTCCTGCGGGTGCGCCTGGCGGCGCTCTGCGGCCTGTCCCTCCTGCTGCTGTTGTCCGGGGCCTGGCGGGAGGCCGGCGGCGATAACCTCGATCCCCGCAAGGTGGCCAAGATCAAAAACGGCGTGACCACCAAGCACGAAATTCTGCTGCTGTTCGGGGAGCCCCAGGAGATTGTGCGCACCCCGGAAGGTCCGATTTTTAAATACCTAGGCTACCTGGATGCCCCGCCGCCCAAGACGGGCAAGGATGGGCGGCAGCCGGGAGGGGAAGCCAGCAGTTCGGCCTTTTTCCTGGATGAACAGCACCAGATGAAGCCTGTCCCCAGGAAAACCCAGGCCAAGCATATCAAGAGCCGTCTCACCGTCACCTTCAAGCCCGACGGCCAGACGGTGCTGAGTCATGAATACGAGGAGGTGGGTGGGAAGCCATGACGGGCCCCTTTACCGAGCTCCCCCCGGCGGTTGCCTGGCTGTTCGGGCTCCAGAAATACGGCATCAAGTTCGGCCTCTCCTCCACCTTGAATCTCCTGGAGCGCCTCAAGCTGGACTTCGGGGCGGCCGACTATATCCACATCGCGGGCACCAACGGCAAAGGTTCCGTGGCCGCCATGCTCTCCGCGGTGCTCACGGCGGCGGGCTACCCGGCGGCCCTGTTTACCTCCCCCCACCTGGTGCGCCTGAATGAGCGGTTCCGCCTGCGGGACCAGGACATCGGCGACGACCGCCTCCTGGACCTCATCAACCGGGTGCGGTCGGTCATCGATGCGGCCGAGCCCCCCACTTTTTTTGAGTTCGTCACCGCCATGGCCCTCCTCTACTTCCTGGAGGAACAGGCCCGTCCCATCATCCTGGAAACGGGCATGGGAGGGCGCCTGGACGCCACCAACATCGTCACCCCCCTGGTCACGGTAATTACCAACATCTCCATGGATCACCAGGAGTTTTTGGGGCATACCCTGAAAGAGGTGGCGGAGGAAAAGGCCGGCATCATCAAAGCCGGGGTGCCGCTCATCACCGGGGCGCGCCAGCGGCGGGTGCTGGATATTTTCGCCCGGCGCTGCGCGGCGGTCCAGGCCTCCATGTACGTGGCCGACCGCAACTTCCGGGCCAAGGCCACCCCCTTGGGGCGGTTCACCTACCGCGGCCTCCGGGAGGACCTTCCGGACTTGGCCCTCAACCTGGCCGGCCGCCATCAGTACGGCAATGCCGCCCTGGCCCTGGCCGCCCTAGAGGTGTTGGCCCCGCAGGGTCTGGCCGTCACCCCCGAAGCGATCCGCCACGGCCTCACCCATATCCGCTGGCCCGGCCGGCTGGAACGCCTGACCCGGGACCCCCGGATTCTGCTGGACGGGGCCCATAACCCGGCCTCCGCCGGGGTCCTGGCCCGCACCCTGAAACAGATGCGGAAAAAGCCTGGGTTCATCATGGTGATGGGGGTCATGGCCGACAAAGACGTGGATGCCATCCTCAACAAACTGGTCCCCTTGGCCCGGACGGTGATCTTCACCCGGCCCCGCTACTTCCGCGCCGCCCAGCCGGCCGACCTGGCCCAACGGGCCGCCGTGCACCAGGTTGCCACGTTGACGGAACCCACAGTGCCGGCAGCCATCCGCCGGGCCCGGGAACTGGCGGGCCCCACCGAGGTCATCGTCATCACCGGCTCCCTCTACACCGTGGGCGAAGCCAAAGCCTATTTTGAGGAGGAGGGCGGGGGAGGCTGACGGGCTTGGGGCGGTCCCCCCTCTTCTCACCCCGGCGGCCGGTCCGGGGGGAAGGGGGAACGGGAATTCATCGCCGCGTCAGGTAATCGGCTTTCCTCACCGCACACCAGGAGGCAGCAGCATGCGCATCTATGTCTCAGGGTCTCTGGCCTATGACCGCATCATGGACTTCCCCGGCCGGTTCGCCGACCACATTCTGCCGGAGAAGATCCACATCCTGAACGTCTGTTTCATGGTCAACGGCCTGCTGGAGCGTTTCGGGGGCACCGCGGGCAACATCGCCTATAACCTGGCCCTGCTCAACCATCCCCCCGTGATCTTGGCCACGGGCGGACGGGATTTCGGTCCTTATGAGGATTGGCTCAGGAGCCTGGGCCTGTCTTTGGAGGGCATCCGGCTCATTCCCGAGGAATTCACCGCCGGGGCCTACATCACCACGGACCTGGCCGACAATCAGATCACCGGCTTTAACCCCGGCGCCATGAAACACCCTTCCGAGTATCCCTTCGACGGCCTGGACCCTGACCGATCCCTGGCCATCGTGGCGCCGGGCAACCTGGAGGATATGCTCAGCTACAGCCGCCTGTACCAGGAGCGGGGCCTCCCGTACATCTTCGATCCCGGGCAGTCCATCCCGGTCTGGGGGCCGGATGACCTCCAAGCCATGGCCACCGGGGCCCTGGCCCTCATCGTCAACGACTATGAACTGGAGCTCTTCCAGCAGAAAACCGGCCTCACCACGAAAGCGATCCTGAAGCGCACCCCCACCCTCATCACCACCAGGGGGGAGGAGGGCTCGGAGGTGGCCACCCTCCGGGAGGTCTGCACCATTCCGGCGGTGCCCCCCCATCAGGTGCTGGATCCCACCGGCGCCGGCGACGCCTACCGGGCCGGCCTGCTGAAGGGCCTGGCCCGGGGCCTTCCCATGGTGGAGGCCGCCCGCCTGGGGGCCGCCACCGCCAGCTTTGCAGTGGAGCAGCAGGGCACCCAGGAGCACCGCTTTACGCTGTTCGACCTCAGCCGGCGCTACGCCGCTGCCTTCGGGCCCATGCCGGCCCTGTGGTAGGTTTGCGGGCGGAGTGCCCGGGACTTCGGGTCCCTTCGCCTCCCGCCCCACCCGCTTGCAGGGGATGATGAAGGGGTAAGGGGCCGCCGCCAGCCTCTCCTTTTCACCTTCCCTCACCCCCGGGGCTTGGCCCAGAGTTCCAGAACACCCAATTGCAGAAAGCGTTTGGAGGCGGCGCTCCGCAGGATGGCGATGGTGTCCCAGCCCCGGGCGGTGCCGCCGGCCGCCACCACTTCCGACCCCTCGGGCACCAGACCGGCGTCCACCGCCTCCATGACGATTTCGCAGCAGACTTTCAGGCCCTGCCCCAGCCGCCTCAGGGTGTTGGCGATGAGCAGGGTGGGGGCGCTGCCCTTGAACTGGTCGGCGATGGCGGTCTCCAGGGAATGGGTGAGGATGGTGGCCTTCAGTACTTTTCCCCCCAGGCGGATGATCTCCTCCTGGTGCTCCGGGAGGAACTCATCGATATTGGGTCCCTTAAATCCCACGGAGTGGCCCACCACTACCAGGTTGACCTCCCGGGAGACCAGCCGACGAGCGGCCTGGGCTCCGGAACCGCCGGTGGTGGAGGCCAGCACGAAATGCTGAAAACCCTCGATGGCCGCCTTTTCCAAAAGATCCAGGCAGGCCCCGGTATTTTCCGGACCGGGTTTGTCGAAGTACCAGGTTTCTCGGCGTACCATTTTCTCCCTCCTTATAGGGGGAATGACCCCCCATCAGATTCATGAGGCGGTGCGGTTGGTGTTGCCATCGTTTTTGTTCCGATTTTGTAACATCACCGGCTCCAAATCATCAACAAGTTGAAACGTAGGGCCGGGGCTCCCGGCGGCCGGTCCGGCGGGCCGACAACCCGACAGTCATCGGGGAAGCGAATGTCTTGCCAAGTGATCCTGTCCTCCCCTGTGACGGGCGCCGTCCCCTGCCCCGCTGGCATGGCCAATGCAATCAGACAGTGAGCGCGGGAAGGCGGGCTAAGGCAGCGGCGGAAGGCAGGTTGTCTTGCTTCCGGCTGCTCCGGGCGATTCTCCCCAAGGGGCTGTCGGCAGGCCGGTTCCCGACTGAGGGGCCTGCGGCTGCCGCCTTTCCCCGGCGATGCCGGGAATCCCCCGGAAGCCTCCTCCCATGATTCTGACGCACTGGAGTGACTTCCCGATGACCTACCCGGCCCCGGCCTCCTTGCGGGAGCTTAGCCTGGTGCAAGAGGCGGCACGAACCTTATTTGGCCCGGCAGAGCCGGCCTGCCGGAGGTTTTGGGCCCACCTCACCCTGATCCGGGTGAAAAAGGCTTTTCGGGAGCAGGTCAAGCGTTGTCACCCCGACGCCCAAGCGCAGGCATCGCCTAAGGACCAACAGCTAACCCGGGACCGGTTTGTGGCCGTCAAACACTCCTACGATCTGCTCCGGGACTTTCTGGCCCGGCGAGCGGCCCCCGCCGCCCCTCCCCGTCCCCTGATCATCGCCGTGGCCGGACCTACAGGGGGGGCGGGGAAAAGCATGGTGGCCGCCAATCTGGGGGTTTGGCTGGCCCGGCAAGGCCGCCGGTCCGTTTTGGCGGATCTGGACCCCAGCGACCCCACCCTGCCTTTCTACCTGGGCGAGTCGCACCCCGCCTGGACCACCGGGGACGCCTTCCGGGAAGAGATCGCCCTGGGAGCGCTGGCCCGCCCCAACCGCTATGGCCCCGCACTGTTGCCCCGCCTGGAGCTCTGTCTTTACGACGCCCCGGCGGACCGGCGGCAGCGCCGCCATTTTTACCGGGCCCTCAAGCGCTTGCCAGCGGAAGTGGTCATGCTGGACCTGGGGAGCGGCGCAGCTCCCGGAACCCTGGATTTCTTTACCTGGGCTGACCGCCCCCTGGTGGTCACCACCTGCGACCCCGTGGCGATGGTCAGGACCTATGCCTTCCTCAAGGCCGCCTGTGGCCGTCGGGACGAGCACCGCCGCCCCCGACTCTCCGAAGCGGGCCCGCACCCGGAAGACCTGATGCCTGGGGGGTGGCTCCCGTCCGGTCTGGAGGACTTTGCCCCCCTGCTTCTCCTGAACCAAGTAAAGCCCGGGGACCAGGTTCAGGAAGTGGCCCGGCGCCTGCAGGAAATGGCGGCGGGGTCCCTGGGGTTGCACCTCCAGTCCGTTATCCTGCCTTATCGAGAGGAGATCGCCCAAAACGCCCGGGACCTGGTGCCGGCGGTGGCCCGGCATCCCGGCGGCTTCCTGGCCCGCCATCTGGCCTGCCTGGGACGGCTGCTTGGCGCTTGAGATGGAGGGGGCGCGTTCGTCGTCGGCCAGCCGGCCGATCTCATTGTTCCCCTGAGTCCTGGCGCCAGAGGTAATGCCTCCTCCCGGGAAGGGGGGATCCGGTGCTGCCCCAGGACCTAACCTCTGTCCCGGGGGACCGACGCAGCACTTGGTGGCTGCATTCGCCTGGAAATGCGGTGGATTTTGGCGCCAGGGTCCTGAGGCCCCGCATCCGGCAGACATGAGCCTGGCCGGCCTCAGACGCCGGGACCGCCCAGAACGTCCTCGGGGAGGAACACCACCTCCCGCTCCAACGCCACCTTGAACCGCCGCCAGACCTCTTCCTGGATTTCGGCTATCAGGGCCTTCACCTGGGCGGCGGTGGCTTCACCGGTGTTCAGAATGAAATTGGCGTGCTTCCGTGACACCATCGCCCCACCCACTCGCCGGCCCTTGAGGCCCGCCTCCTCGATGAGCCAGCCGGCAGGCGGGCTCTGGGGGGGATTCTTGAAGACGCTGCCGGCGCTCCTGGGATTGGCGGGTTGCCGAGCTTTCCTGAGGGCCGCCAGGTCGTTGAGGCGCCGGCGAATCTCCTCCGGCGGGGCCTCCTCCCTCAGGGCGAATTCCGCCTCCACCACCAGCCAGTGGGGGAAATGGATGAGCCTGGAGGAGCGGTAGCCCAGTTCCAGTTCCCGGGCGTCCCATTCCAGGAGCCGTCCGGCGGGGGTGGCCACCCATACCCGGCGAAGCACTTGGGCCAGCGTGCGCTCCCAGGCGCCGGCGTTCAGGCGCACCCCGCCTCCCACCGTGCCGGGGATGCCCCCTAAAAATTCAAAGCCGCCCACACCCCAAGCCGCCAGGGTGGCGGCCAGCCGGGGCAGGCTCACCCCGGCCCCCGCCCGCAGCACCTCCCCCTCCCGGGACAAGGAAGCAAGGCCGCCGGCCAAGTGCAGGGTGAGGCCCGGCAGACCTTCATCCGCGATGAGCACATTGCTGCCCCGCCCCAGAAAAAAAAGCGGCCAGCCCCGGGACTCGGCCATCCGGAAAAGCCGGAAGACCTCCTCCAGGTTCCCGGGTTGGGCAAAGAAGGCCCCCGGCCCGCCGATCTTCCAGGTGGTTCGGGGGGCCAGGGGGACTTGAGTGAAGATCCTCTCTTTGCCCATGGGGATGGATCTTAGTTCGCCGGCCGGTTGCCTCACCGCCTCTCCTTCCATTGCCGAGTTGCTTCTCTTTACCACATCCCCGCGGTTTGCTGAAGGGGGATTTCCTCAAGGGGAGCAGGCTCCACCTCTCCTTTGGGACTCACCATTTCATTGTCTTTTTCTCGAGGTGTTGAGGCCCTAAGCCAACGCGCGAGCCTCAGGGCGGCCTCGGCTCCTCTGGCTTCATAACTGACATAAGCAAGGTATAGTTTACCCTTCCCCCCTCAGTCCCACGATGGCTTCGGACCGCCTCGGGGCTGAGGGGAATATCGTTAACCTGAAAATCATGTTATTGCCCAAGGGCAAGCACAGAGAGGAGGGAAAGGTGTCCTAGACGGCCCAGGCTGCGCCCCGCCCTTGGGCATCGTCACCATTATCCCGCGCCCTGTCCTGGATATTTGCACTATTGGTGTTTCCAATATTCCTGGGTCCGGCCGCTTCGGCTCAGGCGGCGGTGGAATGCTTTAAGGACGAAAAAGGCACGACCGACATAAAAATTTCCGGACCGGAAACAAAAGGCCTTCCGCCCAGACCAGAAGATGATAATTCGTCGCCGTCTCATTCCTCTCCCCGGCTTTTAGACGTGGTTGACCCAGTTTAGGAAGCATTACCCTCAATGGAAGACCTCCCCTGCACCCTCTCCCTGCGAAGAGACGGAGCGGCCATAAGCCTGCCCTTGCCTTAACCCTCCTGATTTGCGGACCTGCCGATGTTCCTCTTGGCTGGCACGTGGCGAACCCCCCCGCCCCCTTCCCAGCACGGCCTCGGCGCCTTGACAAACTAAGGGATTCCCGGTAGCGTCATGGGGGAAGGGGGATGGAAATGACGGGGTTTCGTCTGGGGGCCGGGCTGCTGGCCTTGGCCATGTTCCTGAGCAGCAGCGTGTGGGCGGCCAAAAACGACCAGCCGCTGGCCTATATCGACCTGCAATATGCCCTCATCCGCCAGGGGCTGGACCGGGACTTCGTCCGCCAGGCCTTCAATGATTCCCGGAACCGCTTCATGCCGGAGGTGGTGCGGAAAATCGCTTACCTCAGGAAGGAACGGGCTGCGGACTACAGCCACTTCCTCAAGCCTGAAGTGGTGGCCCGGGGCCGCCAGTATCTGGCGGAGCATCGCCGCGACCTGGACCGGGCCCGGGAGCTTTACGGCGTGGCGCCGGAAGTGATCGTGGCCATCCTCACGGTGGAGTCCGGCCTGGGAAATATCACCGGCAAGTACCCGGTGTTCAATGTCTTTGCCTCCCTGGCGGTGATGGACACCCCGGAGGTCATGGCTGAGGCCGACCTGAGTCCGCAGCTCCTGCCCCGTTTGCGCAAAAAAGCGGCCTGGGCCAAACGGGAGCTGAAAACCTACCTGGAATATTGCCGGCAGCAGCGACTGGATCCCTTCCAGTACTGCGGTTCCTGGGCCGGGGCCATGGGGTACGCCCAGTTTTTGCCCTCCAGCCTGGCCAGTTGCGGCAGGGACGGCGACCACGACGGCAAGGTGGATCTCTTCACCCACCCCGACGCCATCGCCAGCATTGCCAATTATTTAAAGAAGAGCGGCTTCAAACTCCTCCAGCAGAACACCTGGCGCCGGGCGGTGCTGGCCTACAACCACTCCGACGCCTACGCCGACACCGTCCTGACCCTGGCCGCCTGGTATTGAGCCCCATCCATGGACAAGCAGGAGGCGGCCCGCATCCTGGAAGAAATCGCCCTGCTCCTGGAGCTTTCCGGAGAAAATCCCTTCAAGGTGCGGGCCTATGAAAACGGGGCCCGGGCTTTGTTGACGCTTCCCGGCGACCTGGAGGAGGCGGTGGCCCGCGGCACCCTGGCCAAAGTCAAGGGCATCGGCAAGTCCCTGGCGGGCATCGTGCAGGAGCTGGTGGAGCAGGGGCACGCCCGGCTCCATGAAGAACTCAAGGAAAAAATCCCCCCGGGCTTGGTGGCCTTGCTCCAGGTCCCGGGGCTGGGCCCCAAGAAGGCCCGCCAGCTTTACCAGGAACTCCAGATTGCCAGCCTGGGGGAGCTGGAATACGCCATCCGGGAAAACCGCCTGGTGAGCCTCCCCGGCTTCGGCGCCAAGACCCAGGAAAAGCTCAAAGCGGGCCTGGAACGGGTGCGCCGCTATGCCGGCCTCTTCCGGTTGGGAGATCTATGGCCGGCGGCCCAGGCGCTGTTGGCGGCGGGGGCGAGCCTCCCGGCGCTCACGCGCCTGGAGGTGGCCGGCGGCGTGCGTCGGGGCCTGGAGGTGGAGCGGGGCCTGGTATTCCTGGCCGCGGCCGACGATCCGCCTGCGGCCGTCGAAACCCTCAGGCGCCTGCCGGCGTGGGCGGGGCTGGAGGGCACCAGTGAGGGGCGCTGGCGCTTCACCCTGCCCGGCGGCCAGGAGGTGAGCCTCTCCTTCAGCGCGCCGGAGGTCTTCGGCGCCGCCTGGCTGGCTCACACCGGCAGCGAGGCCCACTGGCAGGAACTGGTGGCCCTGGCCGCTTTGCGGGGGCTTAAACTGACCGCCGCCGGGCTGTTGGCGGGGGCGACCCTCTTGCCCAGCCGGGAGGAGGCGGACATTTACCGGGCCCTGGGTCTTGCCTTCATCCCCCCGGAGTTGCGGGAAGGACAGGGGGAAATCGCCGCCGCGGCCGTCGACGCGCTGCCCCGGCTCCTCACCCAGGAAGACCTCCGGGGCTGCTTCCATGTGCACTCCCACTTCAGCGACGGCGTCAATTCGCTGCCGGAGCTGGTGGCCGCCGCACAGAGCCGGGGCTGGGAATACCTGGGGCTGACGGATCACAGTCAGTCGGCCTACTATGCCGGCGGCCTGAAACCCGCGGACCTGCTGCGCCAGCAGGCGGAGGTGGCGGCCTGCCGTCTTCATCACCCGGAGTTCACCCTGTTCTGGGGCATCGAGTCCGACATTTTGGGGGACGGGTCTCTGGATTACCCCCCGGAGCTCCTGGAGGGCTTTGATTTCGTCATCGCCTCGATACACTCCCAGTTCGGCCTGCCCAAGGCGGACATGACCCGGCGGTTGCTCACCGCTCTGGCCAATCCGGCCACCACCATGGTGGGGCACGTCACCGGGCGCCTGCTTTTGGCCCGGGAGGCCTATGAGGCGGACCTGGAGGCCATCCTGGAGGCGGCGGCCCGGTATGGGGCGATCATGGAGCTGAACGCCAGTCCCTACCGCCTGGATCTGGACTGGCGCTGGCTCAGGAGGGCCCGGGAGCTGGGCCTGATGATCAGCATCAATCCGGACGCCCACAGCCTGGAGGGCCTGGACGACGTCTGGTACGGGGTGGTGATGGCCCGCAAAGGCTGGCTGTCCCCGGAGCAGGTGTTGAACGCCTACCCGGCGCCGGAGGCCGCCCGGCTGCTTAGACGACGGCGGCTGGCCTAGGATTCTCCCGGCCTCTTAAGCCTCCTGGCGGGGGAGCCGCGGCCGATTTTCTCTGAAGGAGGTTGCGAAAGGCCGTATGACCAAAGGAACCGCGGATGTGGGTCTGCTCCTGGGGAGTGCCTCAGACTGGCCTATACTGGAGCCGGCCGCCGCTTTGCTTTCCGACTGGGGCATCAAGGTGGAGGTGATGGTGGCCTCGGCCCACCGCTCGCCTCGCCGGGTGGAGCGCTATGCCCGCCAGGCCGCCTCCCGGGGAGTCAAGGTCATCATTGCTGCGGCCGGGCACGCCGCACACCTGGCGGGCGTGGTGGCCGGCCTGACCACCCTGCCGGTCATCGGGGTGCCCATCCCCAGCTCGGATTTGCAGGGTCTGGACAGCCTGCTGGCCACGGTGCAGATGCCCCCGGGGGTGCCGGTGGCCACCATGGCTATCGGCACGGCGGGGGCCAAAAATGCCGCCATTTTTGCTGCCCAGGTTCTGGCCTTGGGGGACGCCCGGCTGTGCCGGCGCTTGGAGGAACATAAAGCGGAGCTGGAGGAAAGCGTCGGCAGCCAGCAGGCCAAAATCCCTGAAACCTATCAACCCCGAACCTGAGGCTTTGCAATAAGTCAAGGGCAGCAGGGGAGGGCGCCGGTCAGCTCCACCGTTCCCTCCCAGGTGGGATGGGGCATGGTTCTGCATCCCCGGCACCCTTCCTCCAAAACCCCTATGGATCGAGTCGTTGGACATGCTCACGTCCCTGGCCGAGCTCACCATTAACCTGGCGGCGCTGGCGCACAACTATCGCGCCCTGCGGGCTCGGTGCGACCTCGGGGTCCGGTTCATGGCCGTGGTGAAAGCCGATGCCTACGGCCACGGGTTGATCCCCGCAGCCCGAACCCTGGCCCGGGCCGGGGCCGACTACCTGGGGGTGGCTTCTCTGGAGGAGGGGGTGGCTCTGCGGGAAGCCGGGCTCACCCTGCCCATCGCCTTACTGTTGGGCATTATGCCGGAGCAGGCCCAGGCCGCGGTGGCCGCCGGTTTGGAAGTGATTCTCTACCGGGCGGATGTGGCCCAGGCCCTGGACAACGCCGCCCGGGCACAGGACAAGCGGGTTAGGGTGCACCTCAAGGCGGACACCGGCATGGGCCGGCTGGGACTGACCTACGAGGAGGTCCTGCCCTTTCTCGAGATGCTGGCCGGCCTGCCCGGGCTTGAAGTGGTGGGTCTGGTTTCCCACTTGGCCACCGCCGACCTGGAGGACCCGGCCTACACCCGCCGGCAGGTGGCTGAATTTCAGGCCCTCCTGGCCACTGCCCGGGCCCGAGGGTTCCCGGTGCCTTTAAGTCACCTGGCCAACAGCGCCGCCCTCACCAGTCTGCCGGAGGCCCACTTTGCCATGGTGCGCCCCGGCATCATGCTGTATGGCTCGGCGGGGGCGCCTTGGTTGGGAGCTCCCCAGCTTTTCCCGGTGATGACCCTGCGCACCCGGATTCTGCAGGTCAAGCGCCTGCCGCCGGGTTCGGCCATCAGTTACGGCGGCACCTACGTAACCCCGGACTGGTGCGACCTGGCGGTATTGCCGGTGGGCTATGCCAACGGCCTCTCCCGGAGGCTCTCCAACCGTGGGCAGGTCTTGGTCCACGGCCAGCGGGTCCCCATTCGGGGACGGGTCTGCATGAATCTCATCATGGTGGAGGTCACCGGGGTCCCGGGCGTCTCGGCGGGCGACCCGGTAACGCTGCTGGGGGCCGACGGGGGGGGCCTCATCAGCGGCGATGACGTGGCTGCCTGGGCCGAAACCATCAGCTATGAAGTCTTCTGCCACTTGGGGGCCGCCAACCCCCGGCGCTATTTGCCGGACTGATAACCTTGGTCGGCAAACCAACCGGGCAGGGGCTTGTCATCCTGGCCCTGCCCTGACAAAATTCGGGGCAGAGCAGGGGCGGGGACCTCCCGCCGCACCCCTGACCCGCCAACTCACCATTCGAGGAAGGGAGAACCCGGCGCATGTACAAACTTGTCTTGCTCCGCCACGGCGAAAGCATCTGGAACAAGGAAAACCGCTTCACCGGCTGGATCGACGTGGGACTCTCCGAAAAGGGGACCCAGGAGGCGCTGGAGGCCGGCCGAGCGCTGGCCCAGGAAGGCTTGGTCTTCGACGTGGCTTACACCAGCCTGCTGAAGCGCGCCATCAAGACGCTGTGGCTGGTGCTGGAAGAGATGGATCTCATGTGGATTCCGGTGCACCACAGCTGGCGGCTGAACGAACGCCACTACGGCGGCCTCCAGGGCCTCAACAAGAGCGAAACCGTGGAAAAGCACGGGATGGAACAGGTGAAGATCTGGCGGCGCAGTTATGACGTGCCGCCGCCCCCCCTGGCTCCGGACGACCCGCACCACCCCCGCCGGGACCCCCGCTATGCCGACGTGCCCGCAGCGGAGCTGCCTTCCACCGAGTGCCTGAAGGACGTCGTGGCCCGATTCTTGCCCTACTGGCATGAGACCTTGGCCCCGGCGGTTAAGTCCGGCCAGCGGGTGATCATCGCCGCCCACGGCAACTCCCTTCGGGCCCTAGTGAAGTTTTTGGACGGCATCTCCGATGAGGACATCGTGGGCCTCAACATCCCAACCGGCATCCCCCTGGTGTACGAGCTGGACCGGGACCTCAAGCCCCTGAAGCATTATTATCTGGGGGACCCGGAAAAAGTGCAGGCGGCCATCCAATCGGTGGCGGACCAATTAAAGAAAAAATAGTCCCGGTTGCATCCGAAACGTCTGAGGGGCGAAGTCAGACCGTCGCCTCCCGGACCTCTCCTCCGCCCCACCATGGCTCACCCGGCCGGTGGTTGGGGCGGTGGCAGGTCAGACACCTGGCGGGTTCGTCGGCTGGGGGGACCCTGTGAGGCTCCTTGCGGTTTTTTGCAATCCGGGGAGTCTTGACAAAGGGAGAAAAATACCCTACCATGGTACAGTAATTGATAATCAGCACCATGGCTACCGACCCCGTCTTGGATACTCACCTGCAGGATGACATCCTGGCCCGCCTCAAGCGGATCGAGGGGCAGATTCGCGGCCTTCAGGCCATGGTGACCCAGGGAAAAGATTGTGAAGGCATCCTCACCCAGGTCCGGGCGGCCCAGTCCGCCCTGAAGGCGGTGAGCGGCCTCATCCTTAAGGGGTATCTGCTGAAATGTTACGGCGAGTTGGGAAAAGAGCCCGACCTCGAGGCGGTTTTCCAAAATTTGCACCGCACCGTGGCGATGTTGACCAAATTCATCAGCGGCTGACGCACCGTCGCCGGCTAAAGGAGCGGCTATGAGCCAAGCAAAGGAGAAAGCCTGTTTTATCTGTTCCCGTGACACCCTGGATGGGGCCTACCCCTCGTTGATTTTAGGGATCAATGCCGCCCGGTTGGGAATGGAGGCCAAGGTGTTTTACACCTTTATGGGAGTCAACCTGGTGCGCAAGGGTGGCATGGAAAAGGCCAAGTTCATCCCCCCCGGGGTCATGGGCGCGGTGCCCGGCATGTCCACCCTGGCCACCGCCATGATGAAAAAGAAGGCTGAGAAGGCCCAGATCCCCTCCCTGCCGGACCTCATGGAGATGGCCCAACTGGAGGGGGTGGAGCTCATCGCCTGCCGCATGACCATCGACATGATGGAAATCAGGGAGGAAGAGATGATCGAAGGGGTTCCCATCTGGACGGCGGAAGAGTTTCTCAAATACGCCAAGGATGCCAAGCTCTGCCTCTTTACCTGAGGCGCGGGTTCCGGGATGCGGTTTCCTCCCTGAGCTGCCGGGAGGCCGTGGCCCCGGCCGCGGCCGCGGCATCCGGTGGTTCAAATTCTTTTTCAGGACTGTATCAAATCCGACCCAAAAAAATGCAGGCTCCTCTCTTCTTCGCTTGACAGCTCCCGGAAAAATCCCTTTAATGTGGCCAAACGATCCGGCTGAATAACGGCCGCACGAGAGCCCAACATCCCGCAGCGGTTACAATTCTTGAGAATCGTGTCAAATATCCACATTTATTGATGCTCCACCCCTGTCAGAGGAGCCGGCGGATGGCCCGAGACCTGGAGAACGGCACCTGCATCGCCCTGCCCCGCCCGATATCTGACCCTGCCGGCCCTGCCCCCGCCTTGGTGTCCCTGATGGTTTCTCCGGAGCCCTACCGGACCATTGTGGAGCAGGCCAGAGACGGCATCTGCCTGCTGGACCCCAAAGCGACCCTGATGTTCGTCAACCAGAGTTTCGCCAATCTGCTGGGGTATGATTCCCGAGAAATCCTCGGAAGCTCCCTGTTTGACCTCGTGGTTCCCGAAGACCAGGAACTGCTCAGGACCAAGTTGGAACGCCGGCGTCAGGGGCTCACCGACCTCTACGAGATCAATTTCCGGCACAAGGATGGCGGGGCGGTACCCGCCATGATCGCCGCCGCCCCCATCATGCAAGACGGCAGCTTCTTGGGGGCGGTGGCCATCATCACCGACATCTCGGCGCTGAAGCAGGTGGAGTCCGATCTCCGGTCGGCCACGGAATTCCGGGAGACCATCATCAACAGCATCACCGACGACCTGCTGGTCATCGATCCCCGCAGCTGCCGCATCATCCTGGCCAACCAGTCCTTCCTGGCCCGTATGGGGTGGACCAAGGAAGCCATCCAGGGCAAGACCTGCTTCGAGGTGATGCACCAGCGCCAGGGTCCCTGCCAGGACGTGGGCCATTTCTGCCCGGTGCAGGAGAGCGCCAAGCTGAAGCGCCAAGTGTTGATCGACAAGAATTTTGTCAATGCCCAGGGCCAGGAGCGCACCTACCAGATTGCCGCCTACCCGCATTTTGACCAGGAGCAGGAGGTGGACTTGGTCATCTGCCTGGAGCGGGACGTCACCGACCGGCGCAAGATGGAAGAGGGCCTGGCCTTCCGGTCCCGGGAACTGCAAAAGACCCAACTGCAGCTGGAAAAGCTGTTCGACATCGCCTGCGAGCGCACCGCCAAGCGGTCCGCTCCCGAGCTCATCCAGTTTCTGCACGGCAAGCTCGTGGAAACCTTCCCCGACTCCGACGCCGTCTTTTTCATCCTAAAAGACGACCAAAACCTGATGAGTCTTGACGAGTGTACAGCGGCAGTGCTGGAACCCCAGCGGCGGCTCCTCCGGCGTCTGGATCAGGCGGCGTTGCTGCCGGATTTCCTCCGCCACCTGGCGACGTTGCAGGAGCCCAAGGTCTTCAGCTTTGCCGACCCTTCGCTGCCGCCTTTTTACAAAATATTTTCCAACACCTATGCCAGTTGGCTGGGACTCACCATCTTCGCCAACCAGGTGCCGGTGGGCCTGTTTGTCCTGGGATCGCACATCCATCAGGGCTATTCCCGGGAAGACCTTCACTTCTGCCACGCCCTTTTTGCTCAGGTGGGCTGCTACCTGCGGTATCTGGTGCGGCAGGGAGGCCAGGGGGGACAGAGCGGCGTTGCGTTGCCGGAGCGCACCGGTCACGGCGAGATCATCGGTCAGAGCAAAAGGATGCAGGAGGTCTACCAGCTCATCGACCTGGTGAGCGGCACCGACGCCACGGTTTTGATTACCGGGGAAAACGGCACCGGCAAGGAACTGGTGGCCCGCACCATTCACCGGTTGAGCAAGCGCAGCCGCGGACCCTTTGTGGTGGCCAACTGCTCGGCTTATTCCCCCACGCTCCTGGAAAGCGAGCTGTTCGGCCACGAAAAGGGGGCCTTCACCGGGGCCATCCGCCGCAAAAAAGGCCGCTTCGAGCTGGCCCAGACCGGCACGCTGTTTCTGGACGAGATCGGCGACATCCCTCCGGCCACCCAGGTACTGCTGCTGCGGTTCCTCCAGGACCACTGTTTCGAGCGGGTGGGGGGGGAAATCACCATAGAAAGTGATGTGCGGGTCTTGGCCGCCACCAACAAAGACCTTTACCGTGAGGCCCAGCAGGGTCGATTCCGGGATGACCTGTACTACCGGCTCAACGTCATCACCATCCACCTGCCGCCGCTGAGGGAGCGCAAAGAGGACATCCCGTTGCTGTGTCAGCATTTCCTGCACAAGTACAACCTCAAGGAAGGCAAGAAAATCAGCAAATTCTCCCCCGATGCCATGCAGGCCCTCATGGATTTTGAGTGGCCGGGCAATGTCCGGCAACTGGAAAACGCCATCAGCCATGCCGTTATCCTGGCCCAGGGCGAAATCATCCGGCGGCGGCACCTGCCCCGTTTCCTGAAGGAGGGGGACGAGGAGGTGGTGCCCACCTCTTTGGCGGAAACGGAGCGCCGGCTCATTCTGCGGGTGCTCAAGGAAGCTTCCTGGAACAAGCACGAGGCGGCCCGGCGCCTTAGGGTCAGCCGCAGCACCCTGTACAGCAAGATCAGGCGCTACGGCTTGTTGGAAGTGGCGAACGATGGGGTCTGATATTGGACATTGGAAAATCCTTTGAAATACATAGGGAAATAAATTTGTAAGCCTTGTAAAAGTTCTTATTTTGCACACTGCCGGGGCTGCCCTGCGGGCAGTGGCCCAGGGAAGGCCAACCTGGGTTTCCGGTAACCTTCAGGAAAAAGCGGGAGAAAATTCCCGGCCTGGCCCTTGCCGAAGCAGGTTGGGAAGGTTGGCAGGGATTTTGTAACAGGAACAGCGGGGTGGTGGCACCGGAGGTGGGGCCCCGGCGCTCCCACCGCTCACCTGGAAAAGATCTCGGATCAGCCACTGGGGAAAGGAGGTGAGGAGGATGGAACGGGCCGCCTCCGGATAGGCCGGAGGGGCGGGCGTCGCCTGGATAACCCTTCAACCTGTGGAGGCCCGCAAAGCGGTTTTAGATCACGGGTTCTTCACCGCCGTACGGCTGGCACGTCTGGATAACTTTGTTGCTGACGAACCACATTGCTGAATGGGAGGCCGAAACATGGCGAAAGAGAAAAGGGACATTGAAATCAACAGTCGGGCTGACACCCTGCCGTTGATGGGGCCGGATGTTCGTCCCTGGCCCGTAACCCCGCCGCCTTCTCCCGAAGAGTGCATGAAGGTGTATGAAAAACGGAAGGCGGGCGAATTCGGCAAATTCCTGGAAGACAACCTGAGATTAGAATACCGCTTTGACAAACCCGAGGCCCTCCAGGGCTTCCGGATGCTGGGCATGGGCCTGTGGCGCATGGGCCACAAGTTCTGCACCGGGCTTTTGGCCGAACAGGGGATGGAGTTCATCAACGTGGAGCCCCCCACCGGCGACCCGGCCCGGCAGCTCACCCCCTTCGGCCGGGAAGAGTACATGCTGAAGGACACCTTCGGCACCCCCTGCGGCCTGGACTTCCTCCACGAACTCCGGAACGCCCGGTCCATCACCCTGAATATTGAGACCCCGGAAGGCCGGGAGATTTACAAGCGCCTGGCCATGCAGATGGACGTCATCGTGGAAGAGTATCCCCCGGGCTACATGGACTCCCTGGGCCTGGGTTACCGGCAGCTCTCCAAGCTGAACCCCAACCTGGTGTACTGCTGGATCGGCCAGCGGGGCCAGTGGGGTCCCATGAAGGACGAGCTCTCCAAATACGGGCAGTGGATGCTGTCCCCCTTCGGCGCCTGCGCCAACTCCTGGGTAGCCAACACCGGCTTCCCGCCGGACCAGTGCCCCCGGGGCGGCAAGGGCGGCGACCCGATGCGTTCCGGCGTCTGGCTGGACGACTACGTGGCCGGCGAGCAGGCGGCGGTGTCCATCCTGGCGGCCCTCTACTACCGGGATCAGTTCAACGGCGGCGGCCAGTTCATCGAGGTCACCGCGGCCGAGGCCTTGATGGACATCCTGGACTTCGACATCACCTGGTACGGGTTCAACGCCTCCATCAAAGCCAGAACCGGCGCCTGGGACCCGAACCTGAACCAGTACGAGTGGAACCCCTGCAAAGACGGCTACATGATGATCGGCGGGCAGACCGACCGGCTGTGGTACCGCATCGGCATGTGCATTGAGCGGGACCTCCCCATGTTCGGGCGCCTCATCCATGAAGACCCGCTCTTGAAGGAGATGGCGGCCCGGAACGCCCTCCAGGCCCTCATCAAGACCTACACCGTCACCACCAAGTGGCTCCGGGACATCAACCGCATCGAAGCGGAAACCAAGCTGATGGAGTACGAAATCGCCGCCGGCCCGATTCTGTATATCGACGAGGTCAGCGAATTCCCCCACTTCAAATATCGTCCCTGGGTCAACACCATTGAGGACGAGCAATACGGTACCGTGCTCTACGCCGAATCCTGCGGTGCCTACCAGCACCGCACCCCGGCCCGGGTCAAGTCCCTGGGGCGGCCCCTGGGCTTCGACAACGGCGAAATCTACAAGCGCTACCTGGGCTACGGTCCCATGAAAATCCGGGAACTCAAGGCGAAGGGGGTTATCTAAATGGATTGGGAAAAAGAAATCAACAAAATGAAGGTGTGTGACTTCGACGAACTCCCCGGTCCCAAGAGCAAGGAAGAACTCGAGGAGATGAAGGCCCCCTTCGAGGAGTACTGCCGCAAGGTCTTCGATGTGGGCAACGAGTTCGTCAAACCGGATGCCCTCAAAGGGATCCGTTGGTTGAGCACCACCATGTATATCTTCACGCCCCACTCCGTGGCCAACCTGGCGGAGCTGGGCGCGGAGTGCATCAAGGTGGAAATGCCCCGGATGGGCGACCCCATGCGCCACACCTCGCCCTTCAACGAGGCCTATCTCTATCCCCTGCACGACACCCGGCCCATGAGCGGCACCGGCTTGGGGTTCACCAACGCCAACGTCAACGAATATTACATCACCCTGGACTATCACGTGCCCGAGGCCAAGCGGCTGTACTACAACCTGGTGAAGATGAGTGACGGCTTGACCGAGTGCTACCGCCACGGCACCTTCGACCGCTGGCAGCAGGGCTACCGGACCCTCATGGAGATCAACCCCCGCTTCATCTACGTCTGGGGCGGCGGTTTCGGCTACGGCCCCAAGATCTTCGGCGGCTCCTATGACATTCTGGGCCAGGCCCATGCGGGTCTGTCCAGCATCACCGGCTGCCACGAGGACTTCGGGGGCCACTCCACCAAGGCCACCAACTGGGTTATCGACTGGTACTCCGGCACCCAGATCACCGTGTGCATCATGGCGGCCCTGCATTATCGCCGCAAGACCGGGCTGGGCACCATGATCGAGTTCTCCCAGGTGCAGGCGGCCACCCGGTGTCTGGGCTACACCGTGCCCCTGTATGGCCGCTTCGGCATCGTCCGGCAGCGCTGGGGCAACTGGGACACCCAGCTCTGCGTCCACGGCATCATCATGACGGGCAAGACCGACTATCCCGATGAGCCCAACCCGCAGATGAAGTACGAGACCCGCTACGTCATGGTCAGCGCCTTCCAGGACGCCGACTTCCAGGAACTGTGCAACGTCATCAAGAAGCCCGACCTCTTCAGCCGCTACAAGACCCACAAGGAGCGCGTCGGCGCCCCGGCCCAGATCGAGATCTACAAGGCCATTGAAGACTGGGCGGCGGACAAGACCAGGGCCGAAGTGGTGCGCATCCTGAAGGAGAACGGCATCCTGGCCGCGCCGGTGATGAACGACCGGGAAGTCTATGAGTGCGAGCACTACCGGCAGCGGGGCACGGTGCGCTGGAACGACGACCCGCTCTTCGGCGACATCGTGGTGCACAGCGGCTACAGCGCCGGCCTGATGTCCAAGACCCCCCGGAAGCACAAGTGGCAGTGGCGGCCGGTGGGCGCGGACAACGTCAAGATCTACCACGAACTCCTGGGCCTGCCCATGAGCAAGATCCAAGAGCTCTACGACAAGGGCATTCTCTAAGCGGAGGGGTGACGCATGACTGATATCATCTGGTGCAAAAAAGAAAAAGACGGCAAGGTCTGCAACACCGTCAATTACCTGGACCCCTACTGCTTCTGGAACTGGGAAGGCAAAGTCGGCTGCGCCGAGTGCGGCACGGTCTATTACATCCACATGATCCAGGGGCATATGTATTCCGGACCGGATGAAAAGCCCGGGGAAAAACCCGACATCCTTCCTCTCTATGCCGACAAGCCGCTGGAGGGTTACGCCAACTACCTGCCCGGCGTCGAAGGCCGCACCCGTCCTTACCACTGCCTGCCCCGGCACATCTACCTCGGCAAGGCGGATATGGTGAAGTTCAGCATCCGGGGCCGGCCGGTGCGGGGCTGGCGGCCCCAGCCGCCCTCTGCGGGTGTCGCCGGTTCCCAGGGCTATTTCTGGGACATCGAGAAGCTCTCTCCTGAGGTCTGGGCTGAGTATCAGGAGAAAATCGCCAAGGGCGAAGTGAAAGACTGGTAAGGGGAGGAGCGGCGCATGAGTGACAAGAAAAGAACCCCGGCTGAGTTTCTGGCCCACGTCTTGACCCCGGAAAAGCAGACCGACCATATCTGCTGGAAATGCAAGTACCTGAAATGGGTGCTCAAGGGTTCCGGCTTCCCGCCCGCCGACATCATCGGCTGGTGCAAGAAGATCCATTGGCCCCATTACTGGTGCATCTCGGAAATGGATGTCATCAAGAAGTGCTATGCCTTTGAGCAGATTTCCTGACATACCCCCTGAGGTGGTCCGCCAGCACGGGCTGGAGGAACTGGAACACCTGCGCGCCCGGGTGGTGCTGTGGCGGGATGACTATATCCGCCACGCCACCCCGGGAGGCGGCGAAGAGGAATTCTTCCTGTGCAAGGAGTTCATCTTCGAAATCGAGGAATACCTCTATCCCTACCTCCGGCGGCTGGTGGAAACCAACCACATCACCCCGGGAGAAGGCCTCGCCTTCATGGACTGGTGCTACGCCCAAGTCCTGGAGGTGGCCAAATATCTGGGACTGGAAACGGACTTCCCTCATTGAGGGCTGACTTACCAACAGTACGGCACCTGTTTCATTAAGGCGACATAGGAGGGTCAATATGCCCGAAAAATGCCGTGTCAGTGTGTGTGGATTTGATCCCATGCTCGTTCGGGGTTATGTCAAGACCGGGTACCGCGCCTTGTGGTTTTACCTCCCCGATGAGCTCTTCGAAGATTATGACGTCAAACCCGGCGATAAGATCCAGGGGAAACTGCTGGCGGTCATCAACCCCAAGGAGGAGCGGACCTTCCAGGGAAGCGAGCAGTTCGAGTGGCTGGCCAGCAAGGAGACCGGCTACGCTATCCTCATCCCGGCGGAAACCATCGTCAAGCACGAGCTCACCGAGTTCCACTTCGTGGAGCTGGAGTTGACCCACATCGTCCGGGGAGACCAGATCATCGACATCTACCCCGGCGAAACCAAGCAGCGCAAGTGGTGGCCGGACGGCAAGATGAAGCTGAGCTACTTCCTGCCCTACGCCGCGCCGTAAGGTAACCGCAACCCTCACCCGCTGGCCCTTCCCTATCCCGGGGGAGGGCCAGTTTTTTTTGACCATCCTTTTGCAATGGCAGCAAAAAAAGGGTAAGAAAAAGGCGACGGCGTCCAGCGCCGGCATCCCACCCGGAAGGAGACTGGAAGGCCTCATGGAAGACGATAAAAGTCTGTTTGATTTGCACATGGAAGAAACCTGGGAGAACCTGGCCAAGCTGACCGGGGTGAGCAATGCCCTGTTTGACCGCACCTGGTTCCTTATGGGCTATGATTTCACCTCCAACAGCTACCTTATCCAAGGCGACTATCACTCCCTCATCGACCCCGGCAATGATTATTCTTCCGTGATGCAACTTCTGTCCATGGGCATCAAACCCACGGATATCAAGAAAGTGGCGGTCACCCATGGGCACCCGGACCATGTCATGGGGGTGGTGGAGTTCTTTCGGGGGTACCGGGGGTTTGGGCCCATGGACCTGGAAATTTTCCTGCATGAGGCCGGGCCCGAGGAGTTTTTGACCATCGTCCGGGCATTAGGCTGCCGGGTTACCATGCTCCGGGGTGGGGAGATTTTGGACTTGAGCGGCCTCCCCATTGAAGTCATCCATACCCCGGGACACACCATTGACGGCCTCTCCTTTTACCATGCCGACAGCCGCAGCGTGTTCACCGGCGACACCGTCCTGCCCTTGGCCATAGCCGAGGTGGACGATAAAGCGGGCGGCGGCCGCCTAGACCACTATTTCTATGCCATCCGGACCCTCCTGAAGCGGGCGGTGGATCATGTCCTGCCGGGTCACGGCGGCGTGGCCGTCAACAACGGCCGCTGGGTCATCGAAGAGACTTGGGACGGCCTCATCAAAAAGAAGGTGGGGTTTGAAATCAACTACCTGGAGGCGGCCGGCCAGCTGGCCCGGGAGGGCTTGCTGGAAGAAGCCTTGTTCTATTTGGGGAAAGCCCTGGACAAAGATCCCGAAAACCTGGAGGCCCGGGAAATGCAGGCCTTTCTCCTCAATGACCTGGGCCGCGCCGGCGAAGCCCTGGCTGCTTTTGACGAGCTCCTAAAACGCCAGGCTGGACACCAGCAGGGTCTGATGGGGAAGGGGCTGGCCCTGCTGGGCATGGGGCGCTTCGAAGAGAGCCTCGATTGTTTTACTGCCGTGTTGGCCCAGGACGCGAATTTAAAGGAAGCCCAGATCTACAAGGGCATGGCCCTCTATCTGGCCGGTCGCCAGGATGAGGCGCTGGACATCGAAGCCTTTGCCGCCGAATTCACCCATAAGCTGAAAGATGAACTGACCCGGCTGGCTCAGGGCAGGGTGGGATCCTGATGCGTTGCATGTGCAAAAAAGAAATATTGGGTCGGGATTGAAACAAGACAATCCGCCCTTACTTACCAGCAATCAAGGAGAAAATCCAGCAATGGGTCCGATTCCATACAGCCGCCTTTGAGAATCCAGAAAAATTGCCCGAATTCCTCCCCCTTATTTCTGGTCTGGTCCTTGCATAACTTCACAAGAGAATTTTCCGAAGATTGATGCGGATAAAGTCTTCTGGCCCCACGAATATGAAGACGTGGGGCCTTTTTTTCTTTGAGCTGCCCACGGGTTGCCGCCTTTGCTCGAGGTCAGTCGGGTGCAAGGCGGACGCCTTAGAAAAAGGAAGAGAAAGTCAGCGCCGATGGGACCGGTCGCCAAGGATATCCCCCTGCTTCTCCTGGTTGCCCGGGAAGAGACGCGCAATTACCTCTCCAGCCTGCTGACGGACCATCATTATGCGCCCAGGATCCTGACAGACCCGGAGGAGTTGGTGCAGGCCCTGAAGGGACTGGCCAGCGCCACGGTCTTTTTGGATTGCGAGGCCATTCCCCGTTATGGCGCCGGGCTTTATTCCCGCATCAAAGTGGCCTGTCCGTGGTCCCGCATCGTGTTGTTGTGTCACAAGGATCACAAGAACCATCGGGAAATCATTCGGCAAGCCATGGAGATCGGCGTCTATGCCTGCCTGATTGCGCCCTTCGAGGGGTGGGAGGTCCTGACCATGGTGCGCCACCCCCAGGCTCGCCGGCCCAGCCGCCGGCGTCCCCCCCGCAAAAAGACCACGGCCTGATGAGACCCCGTTAGCCTTCCGCCACCCGCCTGCCCCCCGGGACGTAGCGGATTGGGTCGGCGACGCCTGCCGCGGCAAAGCCTTTCAGGCGCAGCCGGCAGGAGGAGCACCGGCCGCAGGCCAGCAGATTCTCCTGGTAGCAGGACCAGGTGAGGTGCAAGGGCGCGCCCAGTTCCAGGCCCAGCCGGATGATCCCGGCCTTATCCAGATTGAGGAGGGGGGTGAGCAGGTGGAGGCGGGTCTCCGGCCTGGTGCCAAGATCAATGACCCGCTGGAAGGCCTGGAAATATTCGGGCCGGCAGTCGGGATAGCCGGGATTGTCCAGGATGTTGGCGCCGATCACCAGGGCCTGGGCCCCCAGGACTTCGGCCCAGGCGGTGGCCGCCGACAGAAGCAGGGAATTGCGGAAAGGGACATAGGTGGAGGGGATTCCCGGGGAGAGGTCAGGCTCCAGAGGGACCGGCTCCCTGGGGTCGGTGAGACTAGAGCCGCCCAACTGACTGAGAAATGGGAAATCCACCTCCAACTGGCGCCGGGCCCCGAAAGAGGCAGCCTGGGCCCGAAAAGCGGCCAGCTCCCGGGGTAGAGTGCGTTGGCCGTAGTTGGCGTGAAAGAAGGCCGGCTCGTAATCCTGCCGGGCCACCGCGGCCGCCACGCAGCTGTCCAGACCACCGCTGGCCAGAATCACGGCGATGGGTTTGTCGGTCATACGCCTCTTTGCTCCGGTCCCCAGATGTAGTTGTGCAGCTGCAGGTTGAGCCGCAGCGGCAGCCGGCTGGCCACGATCCAGGCGGCCGCCTCGGCGGGCGGGAGCTTGCCGAACACCGGCGAGATGAGCAGAGGCAGGCGCCCGGCCAGCCGGTGCTCCCGGATGACCTTCACGGCGTAGTCGAAATCAGCCCGGTCCTGAATGACGAATTTGACTTCATCCTGCGGGGTCAGCTCCTGCAGGTTGGGCCAGTGGTTCTCCTCGGCCATGCCGCTGCCCGGACACTTCACATCCAGAATGCGCCGCACCCGGCAGTCCACCCCCTGAATGGGCCGGGAGCCGTTGGTTTCCAGGAGCACCTGGAAGCCGGCAGCGCTGAGCTCCTCAAGCAGGAGGCCGGTTTCAGCCTGCAGCAGGGGTTCGCCGCCGGTGACCAGCACCAGGCCCTCACCGGCAGACCGGGCGGCGGCGGTGAGGCCGGCGACGCTCCATTCTTCGCCTCCCTCGTAGGCATACGGGGTGTCGCACCACCGGCAGCGCAGATTGCAGCCGGTCAGTCGGATGAAGAAGGCAGGCAGCCCGGCCAGGCTTGACTCCCCCAGAATGCTGGTAAAGATTTCACACACGGTGAGAGGCATGGTGCAGGTTCCGCCAGCGGCTTTCGGGGGCGGTGGCCGGTCAGGTGCCGGTTGCCGCCTCCTGCTCCCCCATTAGCGGTTCTCCGTCGGGGTGTCAGATTCCGCCAACACCACCTCAATGGCCTCCACCCCCCGGCCCCCGGCTAGTTGGGCCACTTGGCCGCACTTGGGGCACTCGGCCACCGGCAGGGGATCATGGGAGTGGAAATGGTCCACCAGGAAAGGGGCGATGTGACCGCAGGCCGGGCAGGTCAACGTGGCAGGGCGGATGTTGAGGCTGAGCACCGTCTGTTCCAGAGGAGTGCCTTTGGTGAGCACGGTAAAAGCCTGCCGGGCGGCAGCCTCCGAGTGGATGTCGAAAATGCCAATGGTGAGAACTACTTCCAGCACCGGCGTGGTGAGCTGCTCAGCCGTCAATTGTTCCTGAATGGCGTTGACGATGCCCTGTATCAGGCTGTATTCGTGCACCCTCGCACTCCTTCCCGGGGTGGCCGGCCTTGCCAGGATGGTTTCCCGGTCGGGCTCCCCCGAGCTTTATTAAAACTGTATCAGGGAAGGCGCTGGAGGGAAACTCCCCGGGGCAATTTTCTCCTTCGCCGGCAGAAGCCGCCCGGCAAAAACCGGGTCCCCAGGGGGAAGGCGGGCGGGATTCGTGGCCACCTCACCGCCAGGGTTCTGGTGCCGGGCTGATGATTAGGATGGGCCCCCCGCTCAGGCGAAAATCTCTGGCCGTGGGGTCTCTTTCCTAATACAATTATACCAGGTTCGATGCCTGTCTTCGCCTGCCGCCTGCCCGCGTTCATTTCCAGAGGATATTTAAGACACCCGGGATCCGGTTCAGAGAATCGGTGCGAGGCGCGGTGGCAAGGAGGAAGCAGTCTTGCTGGATTCGAGTAACTGTGCAATTTTTCACAAGGTTTTTTATTGAAATCTTCCCGGCACTATCTTAAGATGTGGTGCTTATCGGAGAGGGCATGAGCGAGCCTGGGCGGCCCTGGCCGGTGAAGCCAGTGGTCAGTCTCATTGCGGTCCGCCGTGAGGCCGCCTCCCGGGCCTTGGCGCTCTTGGCGGCATGGTTCGGCCCCCCCGACTTGGTGGGGCCTTGGCTGCCCTTTCAGCAGACCGATTATTATACCCCGGAAATGGGAGCCGGGCTGGAACGCTGCCTGGCGTCCTTTCTGCACTTGGCCAACCCGGAATTGCTGCCTGACTGGAAACTCGCGACCAACCGGGTGGAGCACGGGTTGAGCCTCGGCGGCCGTCGTCTGGTCAACGTAGATATCGGCTATGTCACCCCGGAGCGGCTAGTACTGGCCACCGGGAAGAACTACCGCCACCGGCTGGCTCTCTCCTTGGGCATTTACGGAGAGGCAACCCTGATGGTGGAGCACGGCCGGTTTGCCCCCCAGCCCTGGACCTATCCTGACTATGCCGGTCAGGAAATGCTCGGACTGCTGGAGGCGGTGCGGCGGAAATATCTCTGGCAGTTGAGGATGTGGCGCAAGGTATGCTCAGGAGCATGACCGGCTTCGGCAGGGGCGAGGTGGAGGGAGCCACGCAGAAATGGATCGTGGAACTGCGCAGCGTGAATCACCGCTTCCTGGACCTGTCCCTCAACCTGCCCCGCCACCTGTGGGCCTTGGAAGACCGCTTCCGCAAAGTCCTGAAGGGCCGCCTCACCCGGGGCCGGGTGGAAATGCAGTTGGCGTGCGAGACCCGGCCCGGGGCCGCCGGGGCCCTGCGCCTGGATGCGGGGTTGGCGGCGGACGCGGTGGCGGTGCTGCGGGCCCTGCAAACCGCAGCCGCTCTGGAAGAACCGCTTAAGCTGGACCATCTTCTGCGGTTTTCCGACTGGCTGATCACCCGGGAGCGGGAGGCCCCGGATCTGGAGGAAACTTGGGGACTTCTGGCCCAGGCCCTTAACCAGGCCCTGGACCTGCTGGAGCGCATGCGCCGGGAGGAAGGGGCCGCCTTGGCAGACGAGGTGCAGCATCACGCCGCTCTGCTGGCCCAGGAGGTGGATCGCATCCGGAGGCAGACAGCGGGGCTGGCGGAGTGGTGGCGGCAAAAAATCCTCAAGCGCCTGGAAGACCTCAAAGGGGACCTGGGGGAGGTGGATGAAGGCCGGTTGGCCCAGGAGGTGGCCTATCTGGCTGAACGCCGGGATGTGGCTGAAGAGCTGGCCCGCCTGGACAGCCATCTTGCCCAGTTTCGTGAGGCCCTGGCCCAGGGCGGCGCGGTGGGGCGCAAACTGGAGTTTCTCCTCCAGGAAATGTTCCGGGAAATCAACACCATCGGCGCCAAGGCCGGTGACCTCACCGTGTCCCAGGCGGTGCTGGCCGCCAAGGGACTGTTGGAACGCCTCCGGGAACAGATCCAAAATGTGGAATGAAAGCCAGGGGAGAGCCATGGAAGAGCGGCTGATCAATATCGGTTTCGGTAACATCGTGGCCAGTCACCGGGTGGTGGCGGTGCTCATGCCCAATTCGGCTCCCGGCAAGCGGCTACGGGAAGAAGCCCGCAAGAACAACCATCTCCTGGACGCCACCCACGGCCGCAAAACCCGTTCCATCATCGTCATGGACAGCAATCACGTTATCCTGTCCGCCGTCCACGTGGAAACCATCTCCCAGCGCCTGAGCGGCAACCACGGTCCACACCGCCCGGAACTGGTGGCCAAAGAGGTTTAGGTGGAAGGCAATATTTTCGTCCTCAGCGCCCCTTCGGGAGCCGGCAAGAGCACCCTGATCGAGCGCCTGCGGGCCGCCGACCCCCGGCTGAAATTTTCCGTATCCTATACCACCCGCCCTCCCCGGGAAGGGGAAATCCACGGCGAGCACTATTATTTCATCACCCCGGAGGAGTTTCACCGCCGGCGGGGACAGGGAGGCCTGGTGGAATGGGTGGAGCAGTTCGACTATTACTACGGTACCGGCACTGACTGGGTCCAGCGCACCATCAGCGCCGGGTCCGATGCCCTGCTGGACCTGGAGATCCGGGGGGCCCGGGCCCTGAAGGCCATCTTTCCAGCGGCCACCCTCATCTTTCTGGTCCCCCCCTCTCTGGCCGAATTGGAGCGGCGCCTGACCAAGCGGGGGAACCTCCCCCCGCGGGAATTGGCCGCCCGTCTGGCCCAGGGACAAGAAGAGCTGAAACAGGTGCATTTCTATGACTACGTGGTGGTCAACGCAGACCTGGAGCAGGCTTTGGCCGACCTCAGGGCCATCGTTACCGCCACCCGGCTGCGGACTGCCTATCTGTGGCCCCACCTGGCCGCCCGGTTTCAGGTATGAGCCTGCACTTTCCCCGGCCCCCGTTCCTTTGCTATGATAGCGGTGCGGCCCTGGGAGGCAGGGCGAGGCTTGGAACGCCCGCCATCCACCCGTTCTCCCGTTCCTCCTCGGGGGGATGAAGGCCGGGCCGATTTCCGCTGAACTCTGGTGAAGTCCTTAAGGCGATGAGCGACCCAACCCGCACCAGTTTTTCCCCGGTGACCGGCCCACGGGCGCGAAGGACCCGGGATTACTGCCCGGAACTCAGCCTGTTCAACGAGATCGCCATCATCTCCTCGTACAGCCAGGACCTCCAGGAGATCGTCCATCGGGTTCTGGAATGCGTTCTGGACTTTTTTGAAATCGAGTCGGGCTTGCTGCTCTTGTGGGACTCTGGCCGCCGGCGCCTGAGCAATCTGGCCGCCCGGGGGTTCCCCGGGGAGTATCTGGAGCTGCTCTCCAGCGGCCGGCTGGAGGAGCACATCGGCCCGTATCTCTCCCGGGCCCATGAACCCCTCCTCATCCATGACCTGAAAGCCGACCCTCGCCTGGCCACCTCCACCTTCTCCGATTTCATTCAGAACGACCACCGGTTCCGCACCTTAGTGAGCATACCCTTGAAGTACCGGGACCAAGTTACCGGTTTCCTGAATCTGGCGTCCCAGGAGGTGGATACTTTTCAGGCAATGCCCCATGGCTTTTACGTCATTTTGGGAAACCAGATCGGCCTGGCCATTGCCAACGCCCGGCTCTACCGGGATCTGCACCACTCGGAGCAGCGTTACCGGCGGATTTTCGAGGGCTCCAAGGACATGATCTTCATCACCGACCGGGACGGACTGCTCCTGGACCTTAATCCGGCCGGCGCCGAACTTCTGGGGTTCGCTCAGAAGAACCAGATCTTGGGTGCCAACCTGCGCAAGTTTCTCCACGAATCCCAGGCGTGGCAACACTTTACCTGGTTGGTGGAGCAGGACGGCTATGCCCGGGATCTGGAGCTCACCCTGAAGCGGGCCAACGGCGACCTGGTGCCGGCCTTGCTCACCGGCATCGGTCGGCGCACCCCGGAGGGCCGGGTCACGGGCTATGAAGGCTTTGTCAAGGACATCACTGCCTTAAAGGAGAGCCAGCGGGAACTTACCCGGGAAAAGACCGCCACTCAGGGGATTCTCGACGGCCTGCCCATCCCCACCTTTGTCATTGACCGCAACCACCGTATCATTGCCTGGAACCGGGCCTGCGAGGAACTCACCGGCTGCTCTCCCCAGGAGATGGTGGGGACTTTCAGCTATTGGCTGCCGTTTTACTCCCACGAAGGCCCCAGCATGGCCTCCCTGGTGGTGGAGCATAACTTTAAGGCGCTGGAAAGGTTTTATGGCGCCAAGGAGTTGAAGCGATCCCCCTATCTGCCGGTGGCCTTTGAGGCCTATGAGTATTTCCCGGATTTCCAGGGCCGGGAGCGCTATTTTTACAGTACCTGCTCCCCCATCTACGGACCGGAGGGCCAAGTGTTGGGCGCGGTCCAGTCCATCGTGGACGTTACCGAGCGGGAGCAGTTGGCCCGCAACCTCAAAGAATCGGAGGAAAAATACCGCCTCCTGGCGGAAGCTTCCCTGGACGGCATTGCACTGCACCGGGACTTCAAACTCCTCTATGTGAACCGGGCCTGTCTGGAAATGTTCGGGTTTCAGAATCCCGAGGAGATGCTGGGCCGGGATTTCACCTCGTTCATTGACCTGCCGGCGCCGGAGGCCGCCTCCCAGCGGCTTTTGCATCTGCTCCAGGGCGATCGGAAACCCCGCACCTTTGAAATGAAGGGGGCCAAAAAAGACGGCAGCCGCTTCGACCTGGAGGCCATCTCGTTCCCCTCCTCATACGAGGGGGCTCCGGCCAGTCAGACCCACCTGCGGGACATCACCAAAAAGAAGCAACTGGAGGAACATCTGACCCATACAGAAAAACTGGCGGCTCTGGGGCAGTTGGCCGCAGGGGTGGCCCATGAGATGAACAACCCCCTGGGAAGTATCCTGGTGTTGAGTTACCTGCTCCTGGAGGATCTGGACCGGGAAAGCCCGGAGTGGCGCCAGGTGGACAAAATCGTCCGGGAGGCCAGCCGCTGCAAGGAGATCGTCAAGGGCCTTCTGGAGTTCTCCCGGTATATGCCCGCCAAGATGGTGCCGGTGAATCTGAATGCCATCCTGGAAAACGTGCTCTCCCTGGTAAGCGACCACCTCCTGTTTCAGTACGTGGAGGTGGTACGGCGTTTCAACCCCAACCTGCCGCTGGTGTTGGGCGACCGCAGCCGCTTGGAGCAAGTCTTCATCAATCTGTTGATGAACGGGGCTGAGGCCATGAAGGGCATGGGCCGGCTGCATGTCTCCACCGAGGTGGTCAGCGGCGGCGAGGTGGTGCGGGTGCGGTTTACCGATACCGGTCCCGGCATCCCGGAAGCGCACCTAAACCGTCTCTTTGACCCCTTCTTCACCACCAAGGAAGTGGGCAAGGGGGTGGGATTGGGGTTGTCCATCAGCTACGGCATCATTCAGAAACACCTGGGAAGCATCGCGGTGGCCGATACCGGGCCCGGCGGCACCACCTTTGTGGTGGAGCTACCTGCCCATCGGACCAAGGGGACGTTGCCTGTCAGCGAGGCAAAAGAAATAAAGCACAAAGCCTGATCCCGGCGGATAAGCGGCGGGAAAAAGGACTTGACCACGGCGGGCCATGTTGCCTATCGTTTTTAAATTATTTGAGAATCAAGGCAGGGGTTTTTCTTGTTTGGGGGGCGGAAAAATGGTTGACTTGGGGGGGGACCCTGTGATAGACAGGCTCTTGTGAAAAGAGGCATAAACCTAAGGTGCACCTGACCTACTCCGAGCGGCGTGTGAAGGAAGATACCAAGAAGTTCCTCAAGGAACTGTTTCAAGGGGGCTACCGGGCCTCGGCCATCGGCATGTCCCTGGTGTTTGCCATCCTCATCGGCTTCGGGCTGGGTTACTGGTTGTCCATGGTCTTTGACAACCGGATTTTCATTTACATCGGCTTGATCATGGGGATCATCGCGGGCTTCCGCAATGTCTATCTCATGGGCAAGCGGTTCAAGTAGCGAGGCATGGATGCCACCTCGCCCCGGCATCTGAAAATCGCCAGTTGGGCCATACTGGCGGTACTGACGATGGTAGGTTGGCTCGCCCAAGGCCTTGACTTTGCCTTGGGGGTGGTGGCCGGCGGTTTGTTGGCAGTACTCAACTTCCATGTGCTCCACTATCTGCTGCGCCAGATGGTGAAGCAGGCCCAGGGGCTCTCTCACGGCGAGGCCGGCCGGGCCAAAACGTATTTTGCCGTGCGGCAGCTTGTCCGTTACGTTCTCCTGCTGGCCATTATCTGTTACCTGGTTGGCTCTGGCCGGGTGAATATCTTCGGGCTGCTTCTGGGTCTGTCCACTGTGGTGCTGACCCTGATGCTGGCTGCGGTCACCGAAACCTTCAAGTTAAAGAAGAAGGAGGCAAACCCGTCTCATGGAACATCCCATTCTGTTTCTTGACCTGCTTGTGGAAAAATTCGGACTCCACATTCCGCCCCATGTTACCTATGCCTGGCTCATCATGGGCCTCTTGGTGCTCTTGGGAGTGATGGCCAGCAAACGGGTTTCCCTGGTGCCGGCCGGGGCTCAGAATGTCATGGAACTCTTCGTCGGCGGCCTGGAAGAGTTCATGGTGGAGATCACCGGCGAGGAGGGCCGGGCCTTCTTCCCGTACATCGGCACCGCCTTTATTTTTATCCTGGTGTGCAATCTCCTGGGGCTGATTCCCGGGTTCTTTTCGCCCACGGCCAATATCAATACCACCCTGGCCTTTGCCCTGTGCACCTTCGTCTATACCCATTACCTGGGCATCAAGTTCCATGGGGCCAAGTATATCAAGCACTTTCTTGGACCCATACCGTGGCTGGCGCCGCTGTTCTTCCCCATTGAAATCATCGGCCACCTGGCCCGGGTGCTCTCCCTGACCTTGCGTCTGTTCGGCAATATCATGGGTGAGGATACCGTGCTCATCATTCTGATCTTCCTGGCCGGGAAATTCCTGGCGCCGCTGCCCATGATGTTTTTGGCGATTTTCACCAGCCTGGTGCAGGCTTTCGTCTTCACCCTGCTGTCCATGATGTATTTCGCGGGCTCCATGGAGCACGCCCATTAACTTCGGAAGAAGGCCAACTTACACATACTTGAGGAGGTTTTCCTTTATGTCTCTGCGTCTTGCATTGGGTTTGCTGGTTTCCCTGCTGTTGGCTTCTGCGGCTTCTGCGGCTGAGCCCGCGGCGGGCGGGGCCGGTGCCGGCCTGGGCACCTTTTTCAGCTATTCCGTGATGGCTGCCGGCTTCGGCATGGGCATCGCCGCGTTCGGCACCGGCATCGGTCAGGGCCTGGCCGTCCAGAAGTCCGTGGAAGGCATTGCCCGCAACCCCGAAGCTTCCGGTAAGATCACCGTGACCATGCTCATCGGTCTGGCCATGATCGAGTCTCTGGCCATTTACGCCCTGGTCGTGGCGTTGATCATCCTCTTCGCCTACCCCATGGCCAAACCCATCGGCGCCGCCTTGGGCCTCAAGCTGTAAACTGCGTTGAACCGGGAGGGGGCCCTTGCGGGCCCCCTTTTTAACCAGAAATTTTTGTGCAATTTTACACGTGCTTGTAGTTTTACAGAAAGCTAACCATGCGCTCTCCCATGAAATTTTCCAAAATCCCCACCGCCACCATCACCCGCTTGTCCATATATTCTAGATACCTGGAGGCCTTGGCGCAGGAAGGCGTCAAGATCATCGCCTCGGACAAGCTGGCGCAGAAGTGCGGCATCAATCCCGCCCAGATCCGCAAGGATCTGGCATACTTCGGGGAATTTGGCATTCGGGGCGTGGGTTATTTCGTCAAGGAACTGCTCTTCGAGATCAAGCGCATTCTGGGCCTCAACAAGTCCTGGAAGATGGCCTTGGTGGGCATCGGCAACCTGGGGTCAGCTTTATTGGCCCACCAGAATTTCGTGCGGCAGGGCTATGAGTTCGTGGCGGTCTTCGACGTGGATCCCGTCAAGGTGGGGCGGCGGCTTCCCAGCGGCCAGCTCATTTACCACCTGGACGATCTGGAACAGGTTCTCCGGGAAGCCGGGGCCGAGATTGCAGTCATTGCTACCCCCGCCACCCAGGCGCAGGAGGTAGCCCAACGCCTCATCGCCGCCGGGATCAAGGCCATTCTCAACTTCGCGCCCATCCAGCTCCAGGTCCCCGAGGGCCTGGCGTTGGAAAACGTGGATTTCACCGTCAAACTGGACAACCTGGCCTATCATCTCACCATGGGGAACGCCTGAGCCGCGGTTCAGCACCCTTCTGGCGGATTATTCTCATTTCCTCCCCTCTTGTCTGTTCAGGAAGCGGTGGTTTCCGGCGCCGCCCGTCCCACTGCGCCTTGGCGGCCATCCCGGCCTTGGATTCCCGAGATCGGGGTTCTAAGACTCCTCAGCCTGGATCTTCAATGGCTTCAGGCATCGTGCCACACCAGCCGGGAGCTCAGGATGAGGCCTGGGCTTGACGGCGCCGGTGCGCCGGCAGCACCGGCTTGAGAAAGCGGCCCGTGTGGGATTCCGGAACCTCGGCCACTGCTTCCGGCGGGCCTGCGGCCACCAACCGGCCGCCGCCGTCGCCCCCTTCGGGACCCAAGTCGATGAGGTAGTCCGCAGTCTTGATGACGTCCAGGTTGTGCTCGATGACGATGACGGTATTGCCTGCCTCCACCAAACGGTTCAAGACCTGAAGGAGTTTTTCGATATCGGCCAGGTGGAGGCCGGTGGTGGGCTCGTCCAGGATGTAAAGGGTGTTGCCGGTGGCCCGGCGGGACAGTTCCTTGGCCAGTTTCAGGCGCTGGGCCTCGCCGCCGGACAGGGTGGTGGCTGACTGCCCCAGCTGTACATATCCCAGGCCCACGTCCACCAGCGTGGCCAGGCGGTCCCGCAAGGGGGGAACCGCCCCGAAGACCTCCAGGGCCTGGTCCACCGTGAGCTCCAGGACCTCGGCGATGTTCAAGCCCTTGTAGCGGACCTCCAGGGTGCTGGGGTTGTAGCGCCGGCCGTGGCAGACCTCGCACTTGACATAGACGTCGGGGAGGAAGTGCATCTCGATCTTGTTGATGCCCTCGCCCCGGCAGGCCTCGCAGCGGCCGCCCTTGACGTTGAAGCTGAAGCGCCCCGGTTTATAGCCCCGCATCCGGGAGTCGGCCACCTGGGAGAAGAGTTCCCGGATGAGGGTGAAGACGCCGGAGTAGGTGGCTGGGTTGGAACGGGGGGTGCGGCCGATGGGACTCTGATCGATGTGAATCACCTTGTCCAGCTGGTCGCCGCCCACCAGGCCGCGGTGCGGGGCCGCCGGCACCCGGGCCCGGTAGAGTTTCTGGCGCAGGGCCTGATATAACGTATCCATAACCAGAGTGCTTTTGCCGGAGCCGGAGACCCCGGTGACGCAGGTGAGCACGCCCAGCGGGAAGTGCACGGTGATCTCTTTTAGATTGTTGCCGCCGGCACCCAGGAGTTTGAGGAAACCCTTGGGGGTGCGGCGCACCGCCGGTATCTGGATCTCCCGTCGGCCGGAGAGGTAGAGGCCGGTGAGGGTGTCGGCCTGCGTCAGGAGGGTTTCCGGGGGACCGGTAAAGACCACCTCGCCGCCCTGGCGGCCGGCCCCGGGTCCCATGTCCACCACATAGTCCGCCTGGCGGATGGTTTCGGGATCGTGCTCCACCACGATGACGGTGTTTCCCAAATCCCGTAAAACCTTGAGGGTCTTGAGCAGCCTTGCCGTGTCCCGGGGATGCAACCCGATGCTGGGTTCATCCAGGATGTAAAGCACCCCGGAGAGCTTGGAGCCGATCTGGGTGGCCAGCCGGATGCGTTGGGCCTCGCCGCCGGCCAGGGTGGCGGTGGCCCGGTTCAAGGTCAAATAATCCAGACCCACCTCCATCAGAAAGCCCAGGCGCTCGGTGATCTCCTTCAACACCCGGCGGGCGATGTGGGCCTGCCGAGGGGTCAGGGTGAGCTTCTGAAACCAGTCCAGGGCCTGGGCCACGCTTTGCTGGGTGGCTTCGCTGATGTCCATTTCCCCCAACTTCACGGCCAAGGCCTCGGGCCTGAGCCTGGCGCCCTGGCAGGTGGGGCAGGGCCTCACGGTCATGTACTGTTCGATTTCCTCCCGGAGCAGCGGGGAGTCGGTTTCCCGATAGCGCTCCTCCAGCCAGGGGATGATGCCTGGAAAGGGGCGGGGCATGAGGCTGCGCCGGCCGCCTTGGTCGCGATAGACCTCGATGGCCGTCCCACCGGAGCCGTAAAGCAAGGCCCGGCGCACCTCCTCGTCCAGGAGGCGAAAGGGGACCTTGCTGGAGAAGCGGTAATGCTGCTCCAAGGCCTCCAACAGCTCCTGATGCCGGGCGGTATGGTGCTTGGCCCAGGGGCGCACCGCGCCCTCCCTGAGGGACAAGTCCGGATTGGGCACCACCAGGTCCGGGTCGATGACCATGCGGGTGCCCAGGCCGGAGCAGGCGGGACAGGCCCCCTGGGGGCTGTTGAAGGAAAACAGCTGGGGGGTGATTTCCGGCAGGCTGAGGCCGCAGAGGTCGCAGGCAAACTTCTCGCTGAACAGGAGCTCGTCGCCGCCCTGCACGGCGATGCGCACCGTGCCTTCGGCCAGCTTCAGGGCCAGCTCCAGGGAATCGGTCAGCCGGGGGGCCAGATCGTCTTTCACCACCAACCGGTCCACCACCGCTTCGATGGTGTGGCGCCGGTTCTTGTCCAAGGCCGGCGCCTCCTCCAACTCCACCACCTCGCCGTTTAACCGGATGCGGGCGAACCCCTCGCGCCGGAGGCGCTCCAGCAGGGCCCGGTGCTCACCCTTGCGGTTCACCAGCACCGGCGCCAGCACCATAAAACGGGTGCCGCCGGGCAGCTCCAGGATGCGGTCCACCATCTGGGGGACGGAAAGGGAGGCGATGGGGACCCGGCAGTGGGGGCAGAACGGGGTGCCCACCCGGGCATAGAGCACCCGGAGGTAGTCGAAAATTTCGGTGGCGGTGGCCACGGTGGACCGGGGGTTGCGGGAGGCGCTCCGCTGCTCGATGGCGATGGCCGGGGAGAGGCCCTCGATATACTCCACGTCGGGCTTGTCCATGAGCTCCAAAAACTGCCGGGCATAGGCCGACAGGCTCTCCACGTAGCGGCGCTGCCCTTCGGCATACAAGATGTCAAAGGCCAGGGTGGACTTCCCTGAACCGGAGACGCCGGTAATGACGATAAGACGGTGACGCGGCAGCTCCAGGTCAAGGTTTTTGAGGTTGTGCTCCCGGGCGCCGCGAATAACGATCTGGTCGCTTACCATGTCAAGTGTCGAGGAGTCTGCCGGACGGCCACGAGGGTTTTCAAGAACTGGGGCGGGGCAGGGCAGCGCCGGCCATCAGAGTGGTGGCCGAGGTCTTGTCGGCTTTGGGCTTGCGGCCCCGTTTCTTCTTGATGTCGTAGGGCACGAACTTCACTCCCTGGGCGCGGCCGGCCCCTCCTGGCCAGAGCAGGGGTCCGTCGCCCATCAGGCGGGCAATCTCAGACAGGGGCAGATCCAAATATTGCGGGGGGATGACCCGGATTTCCAATTTCTGCCCCCGGCTGTTCTTTCCTTTATCTTTCGCCATCAGCTGTTCCTTGCGGCTAAGTTCATGAGGGGGAAACCGCCGGGGAGGGCAAGAGGTCACCGGTCCCCCGCGTCCCTATGGTAAAATATATGCAAGTCTGCGGAAATTTGCCAGTCGCCGGGGCTTAAAAAGGAAAGGGCAGGGGACGGGGGCGGCCGGCAGCGTCCGGCGGGGGGGCATGCTGCCGAAATCGGCGGGCCAGGGTGTAGCGAACTTTATTGGCTTTTTCGCCGTTGTGCTCCAGGATGCCTTCTTTGAGAAGCTGATTGAGATAGGCCCAGGCGGTCTTTTTATTCACCTGGAACCGGGTTTCGAAGTCCAGGAGCTTGAACCAGCCGCCCTGGCTGTTCTCCAGAAAGGCCTGCAGGGTTTCATGGGTCAGCTTGCGCCGACCTTTGGGGGACAGGGGAATGGTGGCCAAGGCCGCCCTGAGCTCGGCGGTCTTGATGCCGGCTTCCTCCGCCGGCGGCGGAAGGTCAGCGGCTGGGCTGGTTTGGGGGCGCACCCAGCCTTCTATCAGGTGATCGAAATAATTGAGGACATAGGCGTCAATCAGGTCCAACAGGCGGAAGAACCGGGACAGGGGGATTTCCCCGGCCAGGCGGTTCACCAGGTAATCCTTGGCCTGGCGGCGCACATAAGCCACCCGTTCCCCCGGGCTGGCCGGCAGGTGCTCGGCCTCCACCACTACTTGGAAAAACATGCCGGCTACCAGGGTCAAATCCAGGCCCTGCTCCCGGGCCCGGAAGGAGGCCAGACGCTCCTCTGCCTGGGGGAGTCCCGCGGTGGCGGCAAAGGCGGCAAAGCGCCCATCGAAGTGCCGCGAGTTCTCGGGAGGGGCCAAGGCCCCCAACGCCAGACTGGTCAGGGTCTTTACCAGCGCCAGCCGTCGCTCCCGATCCATTCCGGTTCCCAACGCCAGAAAATAAGGTTTTCCCTGGTATTAATAGCTGAAAGACCTGTCATTATGGTCAGCAATTAACTGGTATTATACGGATAATTGCAAAGATGCCAAGATTTTTGTCGCCGATGCGGTCCGACTGACAAAAAAACCGGCATGGCAGGCGATCTGCCGGCTGCATTCCAGTCGATCAACTGAGCAAGCGGTCCCCAGAGTGATTGAGGGCCCGCGGTGCGCCCCCGGGGAAGCAAAATGCTTCGCGAGCCTTGAGGTCTCCTGGGGGGCCGCCGGGTGAGTCATCCTCCGGGAGCAGGCCCGGTCAGCCTCCTCGGAGCCTCCCCTCAAAGCTCCTCTTTTTCCTCTTCCAGCCCCAAGCTTTTCAACTTCCGGTAGAGATGAGAGCGTTCCAGGCCGATGGCCTCCGCGGTGGCGCTCACACTGCCCTCGTGTTCCGCCAGCTTCCGGCGCAGGAATTCCTTTTCGAAGCGGCTCCGGGCCTCCCGGAAGGAATTCTCCAGAAAGAGACTGGCCGGGCCGGTCAACGGCTGCTCCCCCGACGGCCCGGTTTGGGGCAGGGCCAGGCTCAGGTCCCGGACCTCGATGACCTCTCCGGGGGTCAGGATGGCCAACCGCCAGAGAAAGTTCCGGAGCTCCCGGACGTTGCCGGGCCAGGCGCGATGCTTGAGGACTTCCAGGGCGGCCTGCGAGAGCTTCTTCGGCGGGGTTTCGTTTTCCGCCGCCACTTCCCTGAGAAAATGGGCCGCCAGCAGGGGGATGTCCTCCAGGCGATCCCTCAGGGGGGGGACAAAGAGCGGGATGACGTTGATGCGGTGATAGAGGTCCTCCCGGAAGCTCCCCCGGGCGATCTCCCCCTCCAGATTCTTGTTGGTAGCCGCCACAATGCGCACGTCCACCTGGATGGCCCGGCTCCCTCCCACCCGCTCGAACCGCTGTTCTTCCAGGATGCGCAGAATCTTGGCCTGGGTCTTCAGGGACATGTCGCCGACCTCATCCATGAACAAGGTGCCGCCGTGCGCCTGGTCGAATTTCCCCTGGCGCCGGGCGGTGGCCCCGGTAAAAGCCCCTTTCTCGTGGCCGAAGAGCTCGCTTTCGATGAGGTCTTCAGGGATGGCGGCGCAGTTTACCTCCACAAAGGGCCGATGGCTGCGTCGGCTCAGAAGATGCAGGGCTCGGGCCACCAGCTCCTTGCCGGTGCCGTTTTCGCCGCTGATGAGCACGCTGGCGTTGGTGGGGGCGATGATGGCCAGCTTCTCCCGCAGGGCCCGGATGGCTTCGCTCTCGCCGATGATTTCCCGGGCCGGGGTGGCCTGCTGGCGCAGGCGCCGGTTTTCCTCGGTGAGCCGGGCCAGTTCCAAGGCGTTTCGGACGCTCAGGACGATCTTGTCGGCGTGGGGGGGCTTTTCGATGAAGTCGTAGGCCCCCAGCCGCGTGGCTTTTACGGCGTTTTCCACCGAACCGTAGGCGGAAATCATGATGACCGGCAGGAGAGGGTGCTGGCGCTTGATCTCGGTGAGCACTTCCAGACCGTCCAAACCGGGCAGGGAGATGTCCAGGAGCACCAGGTCGGGGACTTCCTCCCGCACCAGGCGCAGGGCGGTCTCGCCATCCCCGGCGGTGATCACCTCGAACCCCTCGTCCGAGAGGATTCCCCCCACCGTCTGGAGAATCTGGGGTTCGTCATCTACGGTGAGGATGGTCGCTGCCATGGTCGCGCCTCAAGGGGAGATCAATAATAAACCGGGCGCCCCGGGGGAGGTTGTCCTCCACCCGGATGCGGCCGCCGTGGTCGGCAATGATGGAATTGACTATGGCCAGCCCCAGGCCGGTACCCCCCCGTCTGGTGGAATAATACGGTTCAAAGACCCGGGACTTATCCCGGTCCGGGATGCCGGGGCCGGTATCCGCCACCTCCAGCTCCACCTGCTCGGCCGGCAGCGCCGCCCGGGTGGTCAGCCGGATTTCGCCGCCCTCGCTCAGGGCTCCCAGAGCATTATCCACCAGGTTCAACAGGACGCGTTTCATCTGCTCCGGATCCAAAAGCAGGGCGGGCAAGCTCGGGTCAGGGACAAAGGAGAGGCGGATATTGGGCCGGACTTCCTGGTAGAGGGCCAGGGTTTCCTGGATGATGGCGTTTAAATCGGTCGGGGTCAGGTTGAGATCCGGCAGCCGGGCGAACCGGGAAAATTCGTTCACCAGGTCCCTGATGTGGTCCACTTGGTCGCTGATGATGCGGGTGCATTCCTCGAACACCTGGCCGTCGTCCGGGATTTTGCCGGCATAGCGCCGTTTCAGCCGCTGGGCCGCCAGCTTGATGGGGGTTAAGGGGTTTTTCATCTCGTGGGCGATGCGGCGGGCCACCTCCTGCCAGGCGGCTTGACGCTGGGCCCGTTCCAGTTCGGTCAGATCCTCGAAGACGATGACCACCCCCAGGTCCTGTCCGCTGTCGTCCTTGAGCACCGTCGGCTTGAGGAGCAGGGAGAGCTGCCGGTCCGGCAGGGTCAGATGGACCGGTCGCTCCACCGTGCCTTTGGGAGCCCGGCGGGCCTCCGCCACCACCTCGGCCAGTCGCTGGGCCTGAACCGGCAGCACGAAATCCCGGGCCGGCCGCCCCAGGACCTCCTCCCGTTTGAACCCCAGCATCTGCACCGCCGAGTCATTGATGGTAGTGATGAGCCCCTGGGCATCCAGGGCGATGACGCCGGCCGCCACATTCTTCAGGAGGATCTCCATGTGCCGTTTCCGGGACGACAACTCGGCATGGGAGGCCCGGAGCTGTTCGTAGGCCTGACCCAGCTGGGCCCGGTTCTGCCGGAGTTCCTGGGTCATCTTGTTGAAAGATTGCACCAAAAAGCCAATCTCGTCCTTCCCTTCCAGATCGATCTGGAAGCTGAAATCCCCGCCGGCCACTTTGTGGGTCCCTTCGGCCACCTGGCGGATGGGGGTGGTGATCTCCCGGGCCATGTAGAAAGCCAGCCAGATGGCGGCCATGAGGGTGAGCAGGGTAACAATCACCAGGGTCAGGTAGTGGCTGATGCGCACCGGTCGGATGAGCAGCTGCATGGCCCGGATGTCCTGGAGACGGGCTTGAGCGCCGGCTACCGGGGAGGGGAGCACCCGGGGGTAGTAGTCCCGCAGGATCAGAAAGGCGGCGGTTCGGCCATCGGGGCCGGGCACCGGCGACATCAGGCTTACCAGGGTGCCTCCCGCCACCGTTTGCGTGAAATGGATCTCTGCGGCCGTGTCCGGCCCATTCCGGGGAGGCAGCGGTTCCTTGGGGAAAGCCGCCGCCGGGTCGCGGGCTTCGGCCAGGACCGCGCCCGAGGGCAGCACGATTTCAAGGTCTGACAGCTCGTGGCGGGTGCGCCAGTCCGCCAGCAGGCGTTGCAGCCTCTCTGGGGGGCCGTCAACCACGCGCTGCTCCTGGAGCAGTTCCCGGAGAAACAGGCGACTGAGGGCGGTGAGTTTGTCTTCAGCCTCTTTGGTGAAAGCCTGGGACAGCACCAGGTTGTGGCCGAGGACCTCTTCCAGCCGGCTGCCCCACTGGTAATCCACCCGACTGGAAATGAGCTGCCAGGCGATGAAGAACATGAACAGGGTGGGCAGCAATGCCAGGGCAATAAAGGTGAGCACCAGGCGGATGCGCAGCCGGGAGCCGAACACCTTTTGGCGCCGCTCCAAAAACAGCTTGGTGAGGTGCCGAAAAATGAGAAAGGTGAAGAGCAGGAAGAGGATGGCGTTGAGATTGAGCAGGCCGAAGGCCAGGAGGCTGCCAGTCAACGGGTGGCCGCCCCGCCTGACCAGGGAGATTTCCACCGAGGTCAGGGCTACCACCAGGGTCAGGGTCAGGGCGATAAGGAGGCGTTCTCGGCGCCGCTTCCGGCGCTCCGCGGTGAGGACCGCTTCCCGGTCAGGGCCGGAGCCGTCGGCAGGTATAGTCTGGTGGTCCTCGGGCGCCATCTTCCTGCCCCCCGTCACTGCTGCCCTAAGACCCATGGATCAGGGCGCTCAGGCCTCCCGCGGCAGCTTCACCAGGAACGTGGTGCCCCGCTCCGGGGTGCTTTCCACCGCGACCGTGCCCTGGTGATCGGTGATGATCTTGTGAATAACGGCGAGCCCCAGGCCGGTGCCCTTTTCCTTGGTGGTGAAAAACGGGTTGAAAATCTTCTCCAATACTTCCGGGGGCATGCCGACGCCGGTGTCCGTGATGGAAAACCACACCTGCGCCTCCTCGGCCCCGGTCTTTACCGTGATGCGGCCACCGCCGTCTATGGCCTCCATGGCGTTTTTCATGAGGTTCAGGAGAACCTGCTTCATCTGGTTGGGGTCAGCCTCCACCTTGGGTAAACGGGAATCCAGGTCTTCCACCATCTCGATGTCCCGCTTCTGGGTTTCCGTTTCCAAAAGCGTCTCCACCTCCCGGATGACCTGGTTCAGGCTGATCTTTTCCTTGACCGGCAGGGCCGGACGGGTGAAGTCCCTGAGATCCCCCAAAAAATTTTCCAGGCGACGGACCTCCTCCAGGATGAGGCGCAGTTTCTTCTGAACTTCCGGTTTGTCATCCAGGCGGCGGGCTACCTGGTGGGAAAGGCCCCCGATGACCATGAGGGGATTTTTGATCTCGTGGCTCACGTAGGCCGCGGCCTGGCCCACCGCGGCAAACCGCTCGGAGCGCACCAGGCGTTCATGGGATTCCTTGAGCTCCCGGGTCTTTTCCTCCACCTGCCGGCTCAGGGTCTTGTTGAAAATCAGCGCCACGCCGATGAGCACGCCGCTCCCCAAAAGGAGCACCAGGAAAAACACCCCGGCCAGGGCAATCTCCTGGTAAAGTACTTCCCATACGGTGCCGGAGACCTCAGCCACCGGTGCGGCCACCGCCACGCCCCAGAGATTCCTTGCCGGGTCCGCCACCTCGGTGATCCCCTGGATGAGGCCCTTGTCAAAGCGGATGGGGGCATAGGCCGCCAGTTTCACCATCTCCCCGATCTTCTGGCGGTGCCAGCCGGAGATGTATTCGGTGGTGCCCTCTTCTCCCCGGAAGATGCTCTCGTGCATCTCCCGGATGCCCCGAAAGACGATGTTGGGGTTGCGGGCAAGACGCACCTGCAAGGCCTCCTGGCCGACGAAATCGGGCTCATAATGGGCCAAAAAGATGCCGTCCTGGTTGATGATCCAGGGGTAGCCCGTTTGGCCGGAGCGCACCTCTTTGGTGGCCTGGCGGCCGATGAAGAAGGGGTCGATGAGAAACATGAGCATTCCCATCGGCTCCGCCTCGGCTCCCTGATACCAGGGAGTCAGCAAAGGCATCACCAGTTGACCGGCAAAAGGCGGCTCGGTCCAGCCGCGGGTCTTTTCCAGGAGCAGGCGCCCCCGGTTGCGGGGATCTTTCAGCCATGCCAGGGTGGCGGGTGGCAGCCGGTCAGGGGGGATGTCCTCTGCCGGGGTTTGCCCCCAGGCTTTCCGGAAGACGCCGTCGCCGTCATACCACCGGATTTCCAAGACCCCCAGGCGCTGCAAATCCTGCTGTCGCACCTCCAGGCTCCGGTCGAATTGCGGTGAGCCGGGGAGAACATTATGCGGCATATCCCGACTCAGGCTGTACAGGCTGCTTTCCAGGAAGTCGAAATGGCTCTCCACGCTGTCGGCGATCTTCCGGGCCAAAACGAGTTGCTGCTGGTTGAACTGGTCCCGGAGGACCAATTCCACTTTGAGGTTGAGCTTGTGAAACTGGTAGAAGAAGACCCCGGACAGGATGACGGCCCCGCCCACGATGAGCACAATCACCAGCGGCAGGGATATGGCGCCCCGGGCACGGGGGGAGTTCATGACCAGCTGACCTCGCTGCTTAAGGCTAAGGTATCAGGAATATTATCAGATTTTCCCCGGGGCGGCAATATCCGCCCGCCACGGGCTCCAGAAGCGGGGATTCCTGCCCCGCCGGCGGCGGAAGGCCCGGCCTGAAGGACGGGGGTCGGGTCAGGCCGAGGGGACCCGCCTGCTCCAGACCTCAGCCGCCCCCCGGGGTTGGGCCTGCCTCCTTGGCGGCCTCCCAGATGGCGTCCATCTCTTCCAGGGTGGCGGTTTCCGGAGTCTTGCCCGCCTTGGCCAGGGTGCGCTCCACCACATGGAATCGTTTGATGAATTTGTACACCGTGCGACGCAGGGCATGTTCGGGATCCAGTTTGAGGAAACGGGCCACATTCACCAGGGCGAAGAGGAGATCCCCCAGCTCCTCTTCCCGGGCCGGGTCCGGGGGGCCGGCCAAGGCCTGACGGAACTCCCGCCACTCCTCCTCCACCTTGTCCAGGGCGCCGGCGATGTCCGGCCAGTCAAAACCCAGCCGGGAGGCGGCCTCCCCCAACTGCTGGGCCTGCATGAGGGCCGGCAGGGCCGCCGAGACCTTCCCCAGGGAGGAAACCGCGGGTTTCTTGCCTTCCCGCTCCTTGGCCTCCCGCCAGAGGCGGCGCAGGTCCTCCAGGCTCTGGGCCTCCTCATTGCCGAAGACGTGGGGGTGGCGGTGAATCATCTTGGCGGCAATGCCCTGCACCACCTGGTCAAAGGTGAACGCGCCCCGTTCACGGTAGAGGTCGCTCAGGAAAACGATGTGCAGGAAGAGATCGCCCAATTCCTCCCGGATCTTATCCGGGTCGCCCAGGTCCAGGGCTTCCACCAGTTCATAGGCTTCTTCCAGGACATAGGTCTTCAGGGTCTCAGGCGTCTGCTTGGCATCCCAGGGGCACCCCCCCGGTCCCCGCAGCCGGGCCACAATCTCTAAAAATCTCTGGACCACGCCGGTCGCCCCGGGAACCTCAGCCATGCCGGCCTCCCCACGGGCGAGCACCCCGGGAGCGGAGAGCCTGTTCCTTGGACGGTTGCTGCCAGTCCCGCCAATGTTCCTGAAGGCGCTTTTTGACATCCAAAGGCAGGTAGCCCAGAGCCTGTTTGGCCAAACCAATGAGGGCCGGGGCGGTGCGGGACTCCTTGAACAGCGGCGACCCCTTGGGCATCACCACCGAAACCAGCATCAGGGCGAAGCCCAAAACCAAAGCGCCTTTCACCAAGGCCAGGGAGGCGCCCAGCAGCCGGTCAAACACATCCAGGTAGAGGCGGTACAGGAGCCGTTGCAGGAGATGGGCCACCAGGCGGGTGCCCCAATAGATCCCCACCAGGATGATGCCGAACGCCACCCAGCGGGCGTAAACCGCCTCCTTGATCAGCCGACCCAGGGGGGCCGCCAGCACGGGGTAATAGTTGGCCGCCGCCAGGATGCCGCCCAGGACCCCCACCAAAACCGCCAGTTCCTGAAACAGCCCCCGGTAATAGCCCCGGAGGACGATCAAACCGAGGAGGATGACAATTCCCAGATCCAGTAAATTCATGGGGTTCCTTGCTGCCGCAGGCCATGCCGGCCCGTCGGTGCTGGCCGGGCAGTCCACGTCGCCCGCGTAAGCGGCAGTCCGGTAAGGGAGGGTCCTGGGGCTGCGCCAGGCAACCTCTCCTGAAGGCAGGGGAAAAGCACTCGCCTCCCGGTTGCTTGACCCCGGAAGCTGCTCCTGGCCGGGCAAGACTCCGTCAGTCGGCTTCCACTTGGTCCACCCGGTGCACCCTGACATAGGTGAGCCCCAAACCCATGGGCGCCACCTCCCCATAAATCAGCAGGGGGGCCAGGCGCTTGAGTTTCAGGCGCTCCTGCTGCTCGTGGTCCAGGGCCAGGCGGTCATAACTACCCTGCATCTGTGGGGTTTCATACACCGCGGCCCACTTCAGGGACCACCATTGCAGCGGATGGCCGGCCAGCATGGCGTAATTGCTCAGGATGGCCGGGTCATAGGGTAGAAACTCCCAAAAGACGGCGGGAAACCGTACCCGGCGTCCCTCCAGGCGCTTGGCCGCCGCCGGGTCCCGCAGTTGGGCGAGGCTGACCTCCTGGTAGCTTCTCGCCTCAAAGTCCGCCGGCACCCGGCCGATGCGGCCGCACCCGCCCACCAGGAGCATCGCCACAAGCAGTCCTGCCGCCCACCTGGAGTCCCGCTTGCCTGGGCTGCCGGTCCGAGGTATATAAAATACGTTAATCCCCATCACGACTATGGCGCCTCGGTTGTGGGCAGGCGGCCAGGGAGAGCAATCCATGCCCTTTCCGTTGATTATCAGACGGCATCTTGGTTGCCAATCTTACTTGGTCTTGGATGACCACCCCCGGGAACTCCTCCGCCATCCGGGCTTTACCCAGGAATTCAGCGTCCGCGCCTGGCTGGGCTCTCTCGACCCCGTGGACGCCATGGAGGAATGGGCCGAGATGCTGGCCGAAGACTTGGAACATTACCAAATCGCTGATGATACCCATTGGCAGTACGTCCAGGACCGCCATCTCTGGGAGGGAGTCTGACCCCGGACCCGCCTTTTCAGGCTGCCTCCAGAAAGACATGGGCCAGCACCTTGGCGTCCCCCACCAGGTTGCTGAGCAGGCAGAACTCGTTGGGCTGATGGGCCGTTTGGCTAACGGTCATCCACACGGCGGCGGGCAGCCCCCGCTGACGGAAGAAAGCCGCCACCGTGCCGCCGCCGATGCCCCGGGGCGCGGCCTTGCGCCCGTACACCGTCCGAATGGCCCGGGCCAGGGCCTGCACCACCGGCGCCTCGGGATCGGTGGCAGGGGCGCTGGGCAGGTCCTGCACCGTCTCCATCTCCACCTTGACCCCGAGGGGCCCTCCGGCCTCCTGGGCAATGGCCAGCACCCGCTCCTTTACAAGGGTTAAATCGTACTCCGGCAGCACCCGGCAGTCCAGATAAAAGACGTCCCGGCCGGGGATGGTGTTGATGTTGGGCACGTTGGCCTCTTTCTTGGTGGGCTCGAAAGTGCTCACCGGCGGCCGGAACAGGTCGTTGTTCAGCGGAAATTCCCGCCGTAAGGCCTCCAGGGCGACAATTATGTGGGCTGCGGCGCTCAGGGTGTTGTTCCCCAGCTCCGGGCGGCTGGCGTGACATTGTCTGCCGATGACCGTCAGCTTCAGCCACAGCATGCTCTTTTCCGCCACCTCGATCATGGTGCCGTCGGGGCTGCCGGCATCCGGCACAATGATGAGGTCATCCGGGGAAAAGAGGTGATGGTGCTCCTTGAGAAGAAAGTCCAGGCCCTTGCCGCTCCCCGTCTCTTCATCCGCCACCAGGGCCAGGGCCACGGTGCGGGCCGGCTCCACCTTCAGGTCCAGGAGCGCTTTGACGGCCATGAGGGAGGTGACGATGCCGTGGTGATTGTCCTCGGTGCCCCGGCCATAGAGGCGGTCGCCCTCCACCCGCAGGGTGAAGGGGTCGGAGTCCCACAGGGCCAGGTCCCCGGGAGGTACCACATCAAGGTGGCTCAGCACCCAGACTTTTTGGGGGCTTTTGCCCGGCAGGCAAGCCACCAGGTTGGGGCGGGCGCCTTCGGCCACCCGGGGATCTGGGGCCGGATAGTCTTCCACCCGCAGGCCCCAACCCTGGAGCAGGCCGGTGAGGAAGGCGGCCTTTTCACCCTCTCCGGGGCCGCCCTCTTGCGGTCCCACGGCCACGCGTTTCACCAGCTCCCGCTGCAGCTCCACCATCTCCGGCGCCAGGCTGTCAAGCCGGGCCGCCACCTGGGGAAACCAAGATGCTTGGGTCATAACCGGCCGTCTGCTCCTCCCCGGGCCGGCGGCCTGCAAAAGACCGGGCCTGCCGGCTTCCCGCTGATGTATTCATCATATATAATGGCAGCGTATTTGGGCAAGAGAATATCAGGCCGACAGGCCCGTGCCGCCATCGAGGAGGAGGGTTATGAAAATCAAACGGATTGCGCACCTGGGCATCGCCGTGAAGGACGCCGAGCCGGTGAAAAAGCTTTATGGCAACAACCTCTGCCTGGAAATGGGCGGGGAGGAAGAAGTGGCCACCCAGAAGGTCAAGGTGAGCTTCTTCAAGGTGGGGGAAAGCAGCCTGGAATTGCTGCTGCCCACGGCCCCGGACAGCCCGGTGGCCAAATTTCTGGAGAACCGGGGCGAGGGCTTCCACCACCTGGCCCTGGAAGTGGAGGACATCGACGCCGCCGTAGCTGAACTCAAGGCTGCGGGGGTGAAACTTATCGACGAGACCCCCCGGGAGGGAGCCCACCACACCCGGGTGGCCTTCCTGCACCCCAAGGCCACCTACGGGCTCCTGGTGGAGTTGGTGCAGTATCCCAAGGCCCCTTGAGGCGCACCTGAATGGGGATTACCCCGGAAGCTGCGGCCTGCCGGGTCCAGGTCAATATTCCCTTCCCCTTTCTCCTGGGAAGGTTGGGAGCCTTGTTTCTGGAAAAGGGCCTCAATCCGGAAATCGGCCTGGACGCCGGCACCCTCTGCCGCTATCCGCCCCGGACCTTCCGTCGGGTGGCCCGGCTCTTCCGGCAGGCCGGACGGCGCATCACGCTGCATGCCCCGTTTCAGGACATGGCCCCCGGCGCCCTGGATGACGAGGTCCTGGCGGCCACGCGTCGGCGCTTCCGCCTGGCCTGCCGGTGGCTCCCGGTTTTCGGGCCCGCCGCCCTGGTCTGTCACCTGGGCTATGAAGCCCGACGCTACCGACACGAGCAGGAGGCCTGGCTGTCCCGGGTGGCAGCCACCTTCCGGGAGGTGGCGGCCCGGGCCGCAGCCCACGGCGCCCTGGTAGTGATGGAAAACGTCTATGAACAGGGTGAGGAAAAAGACCTCTTCCTGGAGGTCATCAAGCGGGCCAAGGCCCCCAATCTCAAGGTCTGCCTGGACGTGGGACATCTGTTGGCCTTCGGCGACGGCGACTACGAGGGTTGGCTCACGACTCTCTGGCCGCATATCGGCCTCCTGCACCTGCACGACAACGACGGCAGCCACGACCATCACCAAACCCTGGGCACCGGCAAGGTGCCCGTGCCTTTCATCCTGGAGTTCCTGGCCGACCGCCTGCCCCGCCAGCCTCTCATCACCCTGGAGCCCCACCAGGAGGGCGGCCTGGAGCCCTCCCTGGCCTACCTGGCCGCCCACTGGCCATGGGACTGAGGTGAGTGGCAGGGGGAGCGGGGCGGGGAGGAGGCAGGGGTCCCTGACCCTTGGACGCCGCCTCCCTTATACATGGTATGGGTGTCCCGCCCTGAGGGTCATGGCCCGGTAGAGTTGTTCCAACAGGACCAGGCGGGCCAGTTCGTGGGTGAGAGTGAGGCGGGAAAGGGCGAGACGGTCGTCGGCCCGGCTGAGGACGACTTCGGAGAGCCCCAGATGCCCGCCCAGGAGGAAGGCCAGGGGCCGGGCCTCCTCTTCCCGGCGGGAGAGCCAGGCGGCAAATTGTTCGGTGGTGTATTCCCGGCCCAGATGGTCCAGAGCGGCCAAGAAGGCCCTGGGGGGCGCCTGGGCCAAGAGCCGCTCCCCCTCCCGGATTTTGACCTGCTCCGGGGGCAGTCCCCGGGCTTCCTTTTCCGCCCGCACCGCCACCAAGTCAAGGTGCAGATACGGCCGGAGCCGCTGCCGGTAAAAAGCCGCCCCCGCCTGGATGAAGGCCTCCCTGGTTTTCCCCACCATAAGTACGGTTACCTGGAGCACAGCAGGCGCCTCGTCAACACCCCGGACAACGGCAGGGGAGGGGGGCGGGAGGGGCGTTCCCTGTCATCACCTTCCTCCCCCCATAAACGGCGTCTCCTCCAGCAGCAGAAACCGGCTCTTGCCGCTGGCGATCTTTTGACCGTCGGCCAAGCGGACGATTTCCGCCTCGGCTTGCCGGCGGCTGCCGTTGGGGCTGGTCATGACGCCCCGCACCCGGATGGCTTCCCCGGGCTTCAGGTGCTGGTGGAAACGGACCTCCATGCTGATGGTCACCCCCGGACCGGCAAAGCGCCAGACCGCGTGGGCCATCATCTCGTCCAGGAGAGTGGCCAGGATGCCGCCGTGAATGACCTCGGCCCACCCCTGGAACTCGCGGCTCAGGGCCAGTTCGGTCTCCGCGGCGGTCTCCTCCGGCAGATAGCGCACCTTGATCTGCAAACCCCGGGGATTGTGCTTTCCGCATACGAAGCAATAATTATCGGCGATGGGGTTAATGACCGGGGTCGTCGGTTTGTCTGGTCTTTCCGTGGTCATGCCCGTCTCCCTGAAGCGTTGGCTGCCCGGGCAGGCCGCCTTCTGGACAGTTGAAAGGGTATGGTGCTACGATGCGGCGTTAAGAATGACGCCGGAGCCACCGCATGCGTCTCGACGAATTCTTTCTGGAGTCCCTCAGTCTGCCGGCCACCGACGCCGATGAGGTGCCGCCGGTATGCTTCACCTGCCACTACCTGGCCCACAAGGAGTTTTCCGTGGGCGGAGACGGCCTGTTTTACTATTTCTGCGCCTATCATTGGCCGGACCGACTCTCCCGCACCGAGCCCCCCTGCCTGGCGGACTGAAGACGCCCGCCCGGGTCTCACTTAAATTCCTCATGGCAGGTTTGCATGCGTTGGCGAAGATCCCTCAGTTCGTGGCGGAACATTTCCAGGGAGCCTTCCCGGTGGGCCCGGGCCAGGTTTTCGGCGTGATCCAGGAACTCCTGCATTTCGGTTTCCCAATCCGGTTCGGCAAAGGAGGCCGAGGCGCGGCACAGTTCCAAGAATTTTTCCACCTGCTCGGGAGCCGGCAGGGTGTCCTGGCCGGCCAGCCTGAGCAGTTCCCCGAAGCGGCTGCCCATCTCCTTTTTGATCTGCGAAAAGGTGCGGGGCGCCGCGGCTGCCGGTGGGCCAGGCTCCGATGGACACTGCCACTTCACGTGCACCTTGAGGCTCACCCGGCCCCTTTTGGTCTTCAGCTCCACCCTGCCCTCCAGGGCTTCGGGAACGGGGTGGCCCTCCCCCGCCACCAGCAGGGTGCGCGCTCTGAATTGCCGGGCTAAATCTTCCAGACAGGCCGCCATTTTCAGGCGGGTAATCCGGCTATTTTCCGAATCGTCCATAGGTCTCCTTTCCCGGCGTGCCAACCGCTCCGCCCTCCTCCATCTCCGGCCAGGCCTCAGCAGGCCCCCTTGGCTCTTGGGGACCGCGCCCCGCTTCGCGGTTCCGCTGCTTGACACCGGGCCCAAAAAGATGTATGACCAGGTGGTCATATGGTTCCCACCGTGCGCACCACCTTCCTCAATCTGCCCCGGGAAAAGCGGGAGCGGGTCATCGACGCGGCCTTGGGCGAGTTCGCCGACAAGGGCTATGAGCAGGCCAGCGTCAACGCCATGGTGGCGGCCAGCGGCATCGCCAAGGGCTCGCTCTACCAGTATTTTACCGACAAGCAGGGCATCTTTCTCTATATTTTTGATTTTGCCGTGGCCATGGTGCGCCGGACCCTCCTCAGGGTCAAAGAAGACACCCGGGAGGCGGACTTTTTCACCCGCTTGGAACGGTCCCTGTGGGCCGGGGTGGAGTTCATCAGGCGTCATCCCCGCATCTACAGCATTTATTTAAAGATTCTCTTCGACCAGCATGCCCCCCGGCGCCAGGAGCTTCTCAAGGCGGTGCGCCGGTTTGCCGCAGATTACCTCAACTCCCTGGTGCGCCAGGGTTTGGCCCGGGGGGAGATCCGCGCCGATCTTTCGCCGCCCGCAATCATTTTTCTGTTGGACGCGGTCCTGGACCGCTTTCTTCAGGCCGTTACGGTGCCGGCCTTTGACGTCACCCTGGGGCTGGACCGGGCCGATGATCCGGAACTGGCGGCCCGGGTGCGGGAATTGATGGAAGTGCTAAGAAAAGGCCTGGGGCCGGCGGCCTGAGCCGGAAAACCGGCCCCGACCCCCTGCTCATCCGGAGGATGCCATGATCGGACCCGAAGGTTATCTCTCTGACGCCGGCCTGCTGCCTATCTATGACAAAGTGGCCGCCGGGGAGCGCCTGGACGCGGCGGACGGCCTCACCCTCTACCGAAGCCCGGATCTTTTAGGGGTGGGCTTCCTAGCCAACCTGGTGCGCCGGCGCCTGCACGGCAACCGGGCCTATTACATCTACAACCAGCACCTCAACTATTCCAACATCTGCATCAACGGCTGCCGCTTTTGCGCCTTTGGGAAAGAAAAGGGGCATCCCCAGGCCTACGAGATGTCTTTGGCGGAGGTCTTCGCCAAGGTGGAGGAACGGCTGGCGGAGCCCATCACCGAAATCCACATTGTGGGCGGCCTGCACCCCGACCTGCCCTTTTCCTATTACCTGGAGATGCTGGCCGGCATCAAGCGCCTTAGGCCCTCGGTGCATCTTCAGGCGTTCACCGCGGTGGAGGTGGCGCACCTGGCGGACCTCGCCGGCCTGTCCGTGGCCGATACCTTGGCGGCCCTGAAAGAGGCGGGCCTGGGTTCGCTGCCAGGGGGGGGTGCCGAGGTCTTCAGCACCCGCATCCGCAGCGAACTCTGCCCTAAGAAGCTCTCCCCCGAGGGCTGGCTGGCCGTGGCCCAGACCGCCCACCGCCTGGGGCTCAAAACCAACGCCACCATGCTGTACGGCCATCTGGAAACCCTGGAGGAACGGGTGGCGCACCTGCTGCGCCTCCGGGAGGCCCAGGATGAGACCGGGGGCTTCCTCACCTTCATCCCTCTGGCCTTCCACCCGGCCAATACCGGCCTGCCGGAGTTAAGCGACACCACCGGCTTTGACGACCTGAAAAACCTGGCGGTGGCCCGTTTGCTGCTGGACAATTTCCCCCACATCAAGGCCTTCTGGATCATGATCGGCCCCAAAATGGCCCAACTGTCCCTGACCTTCGGCGCCGACGACATCGACGGCACGGTCATCGAGGAGCGCATCACCCATATGGCCGGTGCCCAGACTCCCATGGGTCTCACCCGCCAGGCATTGCTGCGCCTGATTCGGGAGGCCGGCTGTGAGCCGGTGGAACGGGACACCCTGTATAACCTCATTCCTTCATGATGGACCGGACTGCCGCCACCGCCGTCGCCAAGATCCAAGCCGGGGAGCGCCTGGGGCCGGAAGAGGCCCTGGCCCTGTGGGACCTGGACCTGCTGCTGCTGGGCAGCCTGGCCCACCGGATGCGCCGGCGCCTCCACCCCGAACCGGTGGTCACCTTTGTCTGCGACCGCAACGTCAACTACACGAACATCTGTACCTCCGGCTGCCGGTTCTGCGCCTTCTACCGGCCTCCCGGCCACCCCGAGGGCTATGTCCTGGCCTGGCCGGCGCTGGCCAGGAAGCTTAGGGAAACCAAGGACTTGGGCGGCACCGGCATCCTCCTCCAGGGCGGCCTGCACCCGGAGCTCCCCTTGTCCTATTACGAAGAGCTGGTGGGCTTTATCCGGGACTTCGGCCTGCACGTTCACGGTTTCTCCCCCCCGGAGATCGTCTTTTTCTCCCGGCACTTCGGCCTGTCGATCCAAGAGGTGTTGATCCGCCTGAAGGCTGCAGGGCTCTCCTCCATTCCCGGCGGCGGGGCTGAGATCCTCTCAGACCGGGTGCGCCGTCTCATCTCCCCCCACAAGGCCACCGCCGACCAGTGGCTGGCGGTCATGGAAACCGCCCACAGCCTGGGGCTGAGGACCACGGCCACCATGATGTTCGGCCACGTGGAAACCCGGGCCGAACGCACCGAGCACCTGCTCCGCCTCCGGGCTCTCCAGGACAGGACCGGGGGGTTCACCGCCTTCATCCCCTGGACCTTCCAGCCCGGCGCCACCGCCTTGGGCGGCGAGGCCGTGGGCGCCCACGAATACCTCAAAACCCTGGCCGTCTCCCGCTTAGTCCTGGACAACGTTGCCAACCTCCAGGTCTCCTGGGTGACCCAGGGGGACAAAGTGGCCCAGGTGGCCTTATCCTTCGGTGCCAATGACTTCGGTTCCACCATGATCGAAGAAAACGTGGTGGCCGCCACCGGTGTCACCTTTCGCCTCTCCAAAGAAGACATCGCCCGCCTCATCACCACCGCCGGCTACACTCCCGCCCAGCGGGATCACTTGTATCGGGGGGTTGCGGAGGGGGGAGGGAGCCAGGGGGCTTCGTCCCCTCTCCCCTCCCGCCCACCCCTTCCCCCCACCCCTTATAGGGGGTTGGGAGGGGAGTATGAGGGAAAGCAGGGGGACAGGCGTTCCCCCGGCCTTCCCCTCACACCCATTCCCCTGGCCGTCATTGCCCGGGTGGGGGCGCATCGGGATTTTGTGGCTGCCGGGGTGGAGGAAGTGGGTTGTTGGGAGGTGGCCACCCCCTTTGGGGTGGCCAATCCGGTGCATGGCTTCAGGCACGGCGGCTTGGAGTTTGCGGTGCTCTCCCGGCATGGGGAAGTGGGCTATGAGATTTCGGCGCCCTTTGTCAATGACCGGGCCAATCTTTATGCCCTCAAATCTCTGGGGGTGAAAAAGGTTCTGGCCTGGTGCGCGCCGGGGGCCATCAATGTGGCCATGGCGCCCGGCCACCTGGTGGTGCCCCATGACATCCTGGATGAAACCCGGGGGGGGCCGCATACCTTTTTTACAGGCCGGGGGCAAGGATTCATCCGGCACAACCCGGTGTTTTGCCCCTCGCTTCGGGGGGGCCTGCTGGCAGCGCTGCGGCAGGAACCATGGCCTGTCCATGCCCGGGCTGTCTATGCCGCCACCACCGGGCCGCGGCTGGAGACCGTGGCGGAGATCAACAAGCTTAGGCTGTTGGGAGGGGATTTGGTGGGGCAGACCCTGGTGCCCGAGGTTTTCCTGGCCCGGGAGCTGGAGCTGTGCTACGTCGCGCTGTGCTATGTGGTGAATTTCGCCGAAGGGATCAAGGACCGTCCCTATGAACCGGGAATCCTCTTCGAGGGGCTGGCCACTGGGGAGGAGACCGCCCGGGTCAGGGAGGTGGAGGCAGCCTTTGCCGGGCTGGCCCTCAGGCTTTTGCCGGCAATGGCGGCGGCCGAAGAATCCTGCGGCTGTGCGCGGCTTATGGAGCGCTACCGGCTGCGGGGCGATTTGGGAGAGGACTGGCGCACGTGGTTTCCGTGACCCTGCACCGAGCCCGCCAGGTGGTGCCGGTGGACGCCCCGGTGATAGACAACGGCGCGGTGGCCGTGGCCCATGGCGTCATCCGGGCGGTGGGCAAGTTTGCCGATTTGCGCCGCGCCTGGCGCGGTCCCATCATCGACCATGGCCCGGCCGCCATTCTGCCCGCCCTGGTCAACTCCCATGTACATCTGGAATTTTCCGCGCTTCGGGGGCGGATTGCGCCCCAGCCCGACTTCCCATCCTGGCTTGGCGGTGCCCTGGCGGCATATGGGGCCCTGACGCCTTATGAAATCCAGGGCGGTCTTGAAGCCGGGCTGCATGAGCTCTGGCGCTTTGGCGTCGGTCTGGTGGGTGAGCTCAGCAATACCGGCTCAAGCCTCGGCCCCTTGCAGGAAAGCGGGCTGGACTACCAATATTTTTTTGAATGCCTGGGGTTCCATCTCCAGGGGGACGGGCCCCTGGCCGGGGATTTCCCTATTTTCCTTTCCCGGGCCGCGCTGAACGACCCGTTTTTTGCCGCGGCGGCCCACGCCCCTTATTCGGTATCCGCCGCCCTCTTCCAACGGGTGGCGGCCTGGAACCGTCGGCGGGGACGCCTCACGGCGCTGCACCTGGCTGAATCCGCCGAGGAGGTTGAGTTCCTCCGCACCGGCCGGGGTTTTTTCCGGGACCTCTTACAGGAGCGGCAGCGCTGGCGGGACGATTTTCACCCGCCCCAGTGTTCGCCGGTGGCCTACCTGGAATCTCTGGGGGTGCTGGGTGCCGACACCCTGGCGGCTCACTGCCTCTGGGTAGATGACGAGGATGTGGAGATCCTGGCCCGTCGGGGTGTGTGGGTGATTCTCTGTCCCCGCTCCAACCGCCGCACCGGAGCCGGCCGGCCGCCCCTGGACCGGCTGCTCCAAGGCGGCGTCCGCCTGGCGCTGGGCACTGATTCCCTGGCCAGCGCCGAGGACTACAATCTCTTTAAGGATATGCTGCTTCTGCACCAGGAGTTCCCGGAGGTGCCGGCAAGCCGCCTGGTTTCCCTGGCCACCCTGGCCGGGGCCCGGGCCCTGCGGCGGGAGGCGGACCTGGGGAGCCTCACGCCGGGCAAGCAGGCGGCCCTCATCTCCGTCATCCTGGAGCGCCGGCGCAATTTCTGGGAAGCCTTGCTGACCGCCGGCGCTGCCGGCAACCTGGAGTGGATTGCCGCCCCGGACGAAGAGGTGTGACCGTGAACGCCAAACTCAGGCTAGGGCGAATACGCTATATCAATGTCCTGCCCATCTACTTTGCTCTGGATCGGGGGCATGTGGAAAACGGCCTGGAAATCGTCTCCGGCACGCCGGCGGAGCTCAACGCCCGGCTGGCCAGGGGAGCCCTGGACGCCAGCGCCATCTCCTCGGTGGAATATGCCCGCAACTTCCGGGACTACCTGCTGGTGCCGGACCTCTCCATCAGCACCGAGGGCGACGTGGGGAGCGTCCTCTTTTTCAGCCGGGTGCCCTTTCACCGCCTCACCGGCCGGGAGGTGCGCCTGAGCGAGGCCTCCGCCACCTCCGCCGCCTTAATCAAGATTCTCCTGTATGAACTTTACGGTGCCCGGCCCCTGTACCGCAGCACCCCGGTGTCGGCGGAGCTCCCTGAGGGATGCTACGGCCTTCTGGCCATCGGCGACGAAGCTTTGAAGCTTCGGGCCACCGGGCGCTACCCCTTTTACCTTGACCTAGGCCGGGCCTGGCATGGGCTCACCGGCCTGCCCTTTGTCTTCGGGGTCTGGGCGGTGCGGGCCGCGGCCCACGCCGACCGGCCCCAAGAGCTTAAGCGGCTGGCCCAGACTCTCATCCAGGGCAAGCGCTGGGGGCTCAGGCAATTGGAAGACATCTGCCGACTGGCCGCCAGTCAGGTGGAGCTGAGCCGGGAGGAACTGCTGGCCTACTTCAGTCGGCTCAACTACGATCTGGGTCCCCGGCAGCAGGAGGGCCTGCTGGCGTTCTACCGCTATCTGCACCGCAGCGGCGGGTTGGCGGAAATGCCGGAACTGAGATTTATTTGAAGGGAGGGCCGGGGGACCGGTTGGCTCCCCCCCTCCCCGCAAACTCTTCTCCCCACCCCGTTAGAGGGGGTGAGGCTGGGGATTTGGGGGAGGACCTAGGGATGTAAGCTCCCTGGCCGCCCACCGAGCCAGCTACCCGGAGACACCATGGGCTACAGGAGTCTTAGGCATTTTGTGGAAGTGTTGGAGCAGCGGGGAGAGCTGAGGCGCATTGCCGAGCCCGCGAGCCCTTACCTGGAGATCACCGAGATCACTGACCGGGTGTGCAAGCGGGGCGGACCCGCTCTCTTGTTCGAGAACGTGCCCGGCTATGACATGCCGGTGCTGATGAACGCCTTCGGCTCCATGGCCCGCATGTGCCTGGCCCTGGAGGTAGGGGACCTGGAGGATATTGCCAAAGACATCCTCACCTTTCTGGAGGCCGAGGCCCCGGACACCCTCATCAAGAAGCTGAAGCTCATTCCCAAGTTGGCCCGGCTGGGGAACATCTTTCCCAAGACGGTGAGTCGCGCTCCCTGCCAGGAAGTGGTCTTGAAGGGGGAGGAGGTGGACCTCACCAAAATCCCAGTGCTCACCTGCTGGCCCGGAGACGGCGGCCCTTTCATAACGCTGCCCGCGGTCTTCACCCATCACCCGGAAACCGGCAAACGCAACGTGGGCATGTACCGTCTCCAGGTCTTTGACAAAAACACCACCGGCATGCACTGGCACCGCCACAAGGGCGGCGCCCAGCACTACCGGGTGGCAGAGAGCCGGGGCGAGCGGCTGCCGGTGGCGGTGGCCATCGGCCCCGACCCGGCGGTCACCTATGCCGCCACCGCGCCGTTGCCCGAGGATCTGGACGAAATCATCTTTGCCGGTTTTCTCCGCCAGGAGCCGGTGGAGATGGTGGCCTGCCTCACCGTCCCCCTTCAGGTTCCGGCGGCCTCGCAAATCGTCCTGGAAGGGTGGGTAGAGCCCGGCGAGCGCCGGGTGGAGGGGCCCTTCGGCGACCACACCGGTTATTACTCTCTTCCGGATGAATACCCGGTTTTTCACGTGGAGACCCTGACCATGCGGCGTCGGCCCATCTATCCGGCCACCATCGTGGGCCAGCCCCCCATGGAGGACTGCTTCATGGCCAAGGCCACAGAGCGCATCTTCCTGCCGCTCATCAAAAAGACCCTCCCGGAAATCGTGGACATGAACCTGCCGGTGGAGGGGGTGTTCCACAACTTGGCTTGCATCAGCATCGACAAGCGCTACCCCGGACACGCCCGCAAGGTGATGCACGCCCTGTGGGGGCTGGGGCAGATGATGTTCACCAAGATCATCCTGATTTTCGACAAAGAGGTGAACGTCCAGGATATGGGGCAGGTCATTTGGCGGCTGGGAAACAACGTGGACCCCCGCCGGGACACGGTCTTCGTGGACGGCCCGGTGGACGCCCTGGACCACGCCTCGCCGCTGCCCCACTACGGTTCCAAAATGGGCATCGATTGCACCCGCAAGTGGCCGGAGGAAGGCTTCACCCGGGATTGGCCCGAGGTCATCGAGATGGACCCGGAAGTGAAGGAGAGGATCGACGCCCTCTGGCCCCGTTTGGGGCTGGATTAAAATATCTGCGGGAGAAAGCGAGGAGCCGTGGGCCCCTCCCCACCCTCAGATCCCCTCCCCCAACCCCTGAAAGAGGGGGCGCGGCCCCGGAGCATTCCGGATACAATGAGGAAATCAGAATGAACCGTTACATCATCGGCATCACCGGGGCCAGCGGCATGCTCTATGCCCGGGAGCTCCTGGCCTATTTCCAGGGGCGCCCTGAGCTGGAAGTGCACCTGGTGGCTTCCGAGGCCGGGGAACAGGTGCTGCGCCACGAGCTGGGGCTTGGCGTCCGGGAGCTGGCCGGCCCCCGGGCCGTGCTGCACGCTCCCCGGGACTTCGCCGCGCCCATCGCCAGCGGTTCCTTCAGGATCAAGGCCATGGTGGTCATCCCCTGCACCATGGGTTCCCTGGCGGCCATCGCCCACGGCACTGCCCGCCACCTGGTGCACCGGGCCGCGGACGTTTGCCTCAAGGAGAACCGCCCCCTGATCCTGGCGGTGCGGGAAACTCCGTTAAGTCGGGTACACCTGCAGAATATGCTCCTGGCGGCGGAGGCTGGGGCCGCCATCTTCCCGGCCATGCCTGCCTTTTACCAGCGACCCCAGACGCTCAGGGACTTGGCCCGGAACTTTGCCGGCCGCATCCTGGACCACCTGGGTCTGGAGCACGACCTGACCGAACGCTGGGGGGAGTGAGGAACCAGGGAGGGGAGGGGGCCAAAGGTCGCCGATCCTTGCCCCCTCCCCCAACCTCTCCCCCCAATCCCCTACCAAAGAGTTTGTTTATGCAGCGGCTGCTCATTCTCCTGGAGATGATCAAGATCCAGCACACGGTGTTTGCGCTGCCCTTCGCCTTCATGGGCGCGCTCCTGGGGGCCCGGGGGCTGCCCACGGGGCGCCAGGCCTTCTTTATTTTGCTGGCCATGGTGGGGGCCAGGAGCGCCGCCATGGCCTTCAACCGCCTGGCGGACCACCGCTTTGATGCGGCCAACCCCCGCACCCGGGATCGGGCCCTGCCCGCCGGCCTCGTCAGCCGCCGGGCCGCCTGGGGTTTCACCCTGGCCAGCGCCGCTCTGTTTCTCTTTGCCGCCGCCCAATTGAACCGCCTCTGCCTCTGGCTGGCGCCGCCGGCTCTGGCGATGGTGCTCTTTTACTCTTATACTAAGCGCTTCACCGCCTACTCCCACGTTTTTCTGGGCGCCGCCTTGGGGATCGCGCCGGTGGCCGGGTGGATTGCGGTTACCGGGAAGGCGGCCTTCACCCCGGTGGTCCTGGGGGTGGCGGTCACTTTCTGGGTGGCGGGTTTTGATGTGCTCTACGCCTTGCAGGATGAAGCCTTTGACAAGCAGGCGGGTCTGTTTTCCCTGCCGGTGAAGGTGGGGAGGGGGCGCGCCATGCAGCTGGCCAAGCTGTTTCATCTGCTGGCCGCGGCCGGCTTTCTCCTCACCGGCTGGCTGGCGGGCCTGGGGTTGGTGTACTTCCTGGCGGCGCTTCTGGCCAGCGGTTTTCTCCTCTGGGAGCACCGCCTCCTGAGGCCCGATGACCTCTCCCGCCTGCACCACGCCTTTTTCACCCTCAACGGCCTGGTGGGCCTGGTCCTTTGCGGGGCCACCCTGCTCAGCCTGTGGCCCTGAGATGGGGGGAGCTGGTTCTGGGAGGGGAGGGCCAGGGGGCCAAAGGGTCCTTCCCTCCCCCCCCGCCCTCCTCCCAACTCGCTTCTGTTTTTCTGAAAGCCGAGTCCGAGCCTGGGTTTTCAGAAATTAACCTGAAGACCGGGGATTGGGGGAGGGGGGAAGGGGCCCCCCTTCGCCTTTTCCCCCGCCATGCTCACCCTGCTGCGGCCAGGGCGTTTCGCAGCATGGCGATGGGTTTGGCCATGTCCTGGACGTGGGCCGCCAGAGCCGCCAGGTCTTTCCCGGGCACGCCCATCATCAGGTGGCAGGACCCTACCGCGGCCTTGATGCGGCAGCCCAGCCCCAGGAAGGTGATGTTGGGTACCCCCTGGAGCAAGGGGAGGGCGGTGATATCCGCACAGCCGCCCAAAGCTCCCCCGGACTGGGGCAGGTTCAGACGGCCCCCGCGTTCATAATTTACCGCGTAGAGGAGCCACATGACCTGCTCGCTGTCGGCGGTGAACACCACCACCTGGGGAGCCTCGGGGAGAGCGCTCAACGGCGCCACCAGCACCGCCTTGGTCTTGCCTTTCTCCAGATAGATGGCCTCCTTGATGGTGGCCGCCGAGGCCTCTTCGGTGGCGAACAGCCCCACGCCGTATTTCTCCAGCACCCCGTCATCCAGGTAGCGCTCCATCTCCTGGTCTTCCATGCCTAAAACCGAGGTGCCCAGCTTACAGCCCATATTTTCCCGGGCCAGAAAGAGGGTGTGGCCCTTGCCGGCCATGGTGAGGGCCTGGCAGAAACTCTTCAGGTTCAACTCGGTGAGGGGCAATCCCGCCGGCAACGACTCCCCCGCCCGGTAAAGGTTGACGCCCACGGGTTCGTAGGCCAGTTGCAGGGCTGCGGTCAGTTCCTGGGACAGGGATTTCAGATTGCTCATACACGTCTCCTTGGCCTGGTGAATGAAAACGCCTGCGCCCGACTCGGCTGAGGGGGTGGGCCGGCAGAACCTTAACGGGCCGGTTGACAGGGGCGGGAACGGCCTTATGTTCAACCAGAGGGCCTGGGCTGCGGCGGGCCACCCCCGCCCTCCCACCCTGCAGGCCACGACCTTACTATATCAGCTTCCCAGACCCCAGCAAAGGAGTTGCCCATGACCACCTACCTCATCGTCGGCAACGGGATTGCCGGCAACGCCGCTGCCGAAACCATCCGCAGATATGACCCCCAGGGCGCCATCCATCTCTTCTCCCGGGAGGCGCATCCCTTTTACTATACCCCGGCTCTCCCGGAAGTCTTGGCCGGGGCCAAGGAAGTCGGCCAGATCATCATCCACCCTCCTGCCTGGTATGAGAAGCACCGCATCGAGTTTCATCCCAACACCGAAATCACCGGGGGTGATGCCGGGGCGAAGTTCGTCTCCGACAAGAGCGGCAGCCGCTACCCCTATGACCGGCTCCTTTTGGCCACCGGCAGCAACTCCTTTGTCCCGCCCATCCGCGGCGCCGACCTCCCCGGGGTCTTAACCCTGAGAACCCTGGATGACGCCCGACGGATCAAGGCCTTGGCCGCCGCCGCCCGACGGGCGGTGCTCATCGGCGGGGGGCTGTTGGGCCTGGAAGCCGGCAACGGGCTGCGCCGCGCCGGCCTGGCGGTGGAGGTGGTGGAATTCTTTCCCCGCCTGCTGCCCCGCCAACTGGATGCCGCGGGCGCGGCCATCCTGGAAAAGCGTCTGAAGGCAATGGGGTTCTCCTTCCACCTGGGGGCCAAAACCCAGGAAATCCTGGCGGCTGATGGCGGGCTGTCGGTGGTCCTGGAAGGCGGCCCGAGTCTGGCCGCCGACCTGGTGCTCATTTCCGCCGGGGTGCGTCCGGAAGTCTCTCTGGCCAAGGCCCTGGGGGCGGAGGTGGACAAAGGGGTCAAGGTGGACGACCGCCTGCAAACCAGTCTGCCGGAGGTGTATGCCGCCGGCGACCTGGTGGAGCACCGGGGCCGCCTCTACGGCATCTGGCCCGCCGCCCAGGAGCAGGGCCGGGTGGCCGGGGCCAACATGGCCGGGCAGCACGAAACCTACTCCGGCACGGTTCCGGCCAATACCCTGAAAGTGGCGGGCATCGACCTGATGGCCGCCGGTGACATCGATGCCGAGGGCAAACTGGAGGCGCTCGTGGCGGCCGATCCTGACAACCAGACCTACCGCAAGCTGGTGCTCCAGGACCACCGACTGGTGGGGGTCATTCTCCTGGGAGACCTCAGGGGCAGCGCGGAGATCCAGGCAGCCATCAGGGCCGGCCGAGAGGTCTTGGCCCTGAAAGCCGACCTGGCCCGCCCGGATTTTGATTTCCGACGATTATTGTAAGGTTTTTCCGGGAGTGGAGGCGGAAGTCCATGATCCCTGTCCCCGCTTTCAAGCCCCCTTCTTCAACTCCAAATCGAGGGAGGGAGGTTGAGGGGAGGGCGGGGGGCCGGGACACTCCGGCCTCCCCCCATTGCCGCTCACCCAGGCGACCCGGGCAGCAGGGCCTCCCGGAGGGCATCCCGCACCAGGGAGGGTTCGTCCCCCTCCAGGGTGGCCGCCACGAAGGCCAGACCGAAGCGCAGCAGCGCCTCGTCGTCCTCCCTGAGGGGGGCCAGGGTCTCCCAGGGAAAGCCGTACACCTGGGGAAAGGCGGAATCCAGCACAAAGGTCCGGAAATTGTCCAGGTCGTAGGCGGCCAGATAAAACAGGTCCTGCTGGTGGGGGAGGGCCGGCGGGGAACCAGGCAGGCTGCGGTGCAAGAGGACGGACACCCAGGTTCGGCGCAGGGGGCTGTCCATGACGTAATCCTGGGCCGCCATCCATTCCTCCACCGTCCATTCCCGGTCGGCCTGGAAGCCTTGGCAGAACTCCAGGCGGCGCATGCTCAGATGCTCCACCACGCCGCTGGTGGTGAGCTCGCTCCCCTGGGCCACCGGGAAGAGGCGACAGGCATCGGGCCGGTCCGGATACACTGCGCACCCCTGGGGGGTTACAAAGGGGCAGCCCGTTTCCCGCTCCCGGGGCGGTTTGAGGAGCACCAGCGGCAGTCCGGAGCCGGCTTCGCTGATCCGGAGGGTATAGCGCCGCAGGAATTCTCCGGAAACCGATCGGAGGCCTCGTTTGAGCCGCAGGACATCCACCGGACTCAGGGTGATGATGCCGGACTCGCAACAGCGGTTGAAGCATTCCCGGTAGGGGCCGCAGGCAAAAGGAAAGCGGCTTGCCAAGGTGAGGCTGTTTTTCTGGCGCTCTTGAAATAAGGTCAACGCGGTCATATGCTGAAAATCGTTCCTCCTGTTTCGGCTCTGCCTTCCTTCAGGCCTTCCCCCCCTGCTTCAGTTTGGCCCAGACGTCCTTGAGGCCGGCGATGCGGTTGAACACCAGGGTGCCGGGCCGGAAATCCTTCGGGTCCGCCGCGAAATAGCCCAGGCGCTCGAACTGCCAGCGGCTTCCAGGCTGCACCGATCCCAGTGAGGGCTCCACCCGGCAGGTGTCCAGGATGGTCAGGGAGGCGGGATTGAGATCGTCCAGGAAGTTGCCGGTGGCGGCGCCGGGCTCGGGCACCGTGAACAGCCGGTCATAGAGCCGCGCCACCGCCGGCAGGGAGTGGGGGGCCGAGACCCAGTGCAGGGTGGCCTGGACCTTGCGTCCATCCGGGGCATAGCCCCCCTTGGTTTCCGGATCATAGAGGCAGTGCACCTCCTCAATTTCGCCGGTGGCCGGATTTTTCACCACCTGAACGCACCTGATGAAGTAGGCGTAGCGCAGCCGCACCTCCCGCCCGGGAGCCAGGCGGTAGAATTTTTTGGGCGGGTCCTCCAGGAAGTCGTCCCGTTCGATGAAGAGTTCCCGGGAGAAGGGCACCGGCCGGGTCCCCTGGGAGGCATCCTCGGGATTGTTCACCGCCTGAAGCTCCTCCACCCGGCCCTCCGGGTAATTCAACAGCACCACCTTTAAGGGCCGCAGCACCGCCATCACCCGGGGGGCGGTGTAATTCAGGGTCTCCCGCACGCAGTACTCCAGCAGGGCCAGGTCCACCAGGTTGTCCCGCTTGCCCACCCCGATCATCTCGCAGAACTTGCGGATGGCCTCAGGGGGATAGCCCCGGCGGCGCAGGCCCGCCAGGGTGGGGAGCCGCGGGTCGTCCCACCCCGACACGTAGCCGCCTTCCACCAGCTTGATGAGACGGCGTTTGGAGAGCACCGTGTAGCTTAGGTTCAGACGGGCGAATTCGTACTGGTACGGGCGGGAGGGCACCGGCAGATGGTCCAGCACCCAGTCATATAGCGGCCGGTGGTCCTCAAATTCGATGGTGCAGATGGAATGGGTCACCCCCTCCAGAGCGTCGGAGATGGGGTGAGCGTAGTCGTACATGGGGTAAATGCACCAGTCGCTGCCGGTGCGGTGATGCTCGGCGTGCAGAATGCGATAAAGCACCGGGTCCCGGAGATTGATGTTTCCCGCAGCCATATCGATCTTGGCCCGGAGTACATGGGCACCGTCGGGAAACTCGCCTTGGCGCATGCGCCGGAAGAGGTCCAGGTTTTCGGTCACGGAGCGGTGGCGGTAAGGACTTTCCCGGCCGGGTTCGGTGAGAGTGCCCCTATACTCCCGGATCTCCTCGGCGGTAAGCGAGCAGACATAGGCCAGCCCCTGCTTGATCAGGTGCTCGGCGTAGTCGTACATCTGCGGGAAGTAGTCCGAGGCAAAATAGAGGCGGTCTTCCCAGTCGAACCCCAGCCAGCGCACATCCTCCAGGATGGAGTCCACGTATTCCTGCTCTTCTTTGGTGGGGTTGGTGTCGTCGAAGCGCAGGTTGCACAAGCCCTTGAAGTCTCGGGCAATGCCGAAGTTGAGGCAGATGCTTTTGGCGTGGCCGATATGCAGATAGCCGTTGGGCTCCGGGGGGAAACGGGTCATCACCCGGCCGCCGTTCTTGCCGGCCTTTACGTCTTGATCGACGATTTCACGAATGAAATCAAGTGGATGGGAAGGAACTTGCTCAGCCATGAATAGGTCCTTAAACCATTCTGACAGAATGGTGCATTTGCTGCCGCTGGCACCTTTCTAAATATACTGGAAGAGCGCGGATTGCCCAAGGTCTGGCCGGGAAAAAACCGGGAAGCGTAACGGGGGAAAAATGATCCTTCAGGCATTGCGGGCGGGGTGCGGGGGAGGCGGTCAGGGCCTGCGGTCCTGGGCCCCCTCCGCCCCACGGCATCACCCGTACTTTCCGGTGATGTAGTCCTCGGTGCGGCGGTCCCGGGGGCGGGTGAAGATCTGGTCGGTGTCGCCGAATTCCACCAGTTCGCCCAGGAGCATGAAGCCGGTGTGGTCGCTCACCCGGGCGGCCTGCTGCATGTTGTGGGTGACGATGATGATGGTGTAATCGGACTTCAGCTCCCGCATGAGCTCCTCCAGCCTCAGGGTGGCCAGGGGGTCCAAAGCCGAACAGGGCTCGTCCATCAGGAGAATCTCCGGCTCCACCGCCAGAAGGCGGGCCACGCAGAGGCGCTGCTGCTGTTCTTCCGTGAGGCTCAAGGCCGAGACCCTCAACCGGTCTTTGACCTCGTCCCACAGACCCACCGCTTCCAGGGATCGCCGGCAGATCTCCTCCAACTCCCCCCGCCGGGGGCGGCCGTGCAGTTTGGGGCCATAGACGATGTTTTCGAAAATGGACAGGGGGAAGGGGTTGGGGCGCTGGAAGACCATGCCCACTTTTTTCCGGAGTTGGGTCAGGTCCACTCCCGGGGCAAAGATATCCTGGCCGTCGATGATGACCTCGCCGGTGATCCGCACGCCCTCGATGAGGTCGTTCATGCGGTTGAAGACCCTAAGCAGGGTGGACTTGCCGCAGCCCGAGGGGCCGATGAGCGCGGTGATGGTCCTGCCGGCGAACTGGCAGGTGACGTCTTTAAGGGCGTGGAAGCTCCGGTAGTAAAGGTTGAGCTGACTTAGGGTAATGACGGCCAGGGGGGCGGCAACAGACGGGTTATCCGAAGCGGCCGGAGATATAGTCATCGGTGCGTTGGTCCTGGGGCACGGTAAAGACCTGGGAGGTCTCGCCCACCTCGATGAGGCGGCTCATGAGCAGAAAGGCCGCCCGGTCGGTGGCCCGGGCGATCTGCTTGGTGTTGTTGCTCACCAGGATGATAGTATATTGCGCCTTCAATTGAAACAGGGTTTCCTCGATTTTGGCGGTGGAAATGGGGTCCAGGCCGCTGGTGGGTTCGTCCAGCAGGATGACCTCGGGACGCATGGCCAGGGTGCGGGCCAGACAGAGACGCTGCTGCTGGCCCCCGGAGAGATTCAAGGCCGGCGTGTGGAGGCGGTCCTTCACTTCCTCCCAAAGGCGGGCGGCCTTGAGGCTTTCTTCGGCCAAGTGGGCCAGCTCCTCCCGGCGACCTCTGCCGGCCAGCCGAGGGGCCATTACCAGGTTTTCGAAGATGGTGCGGGGCAGGGGCGTGGGTTTGCTCAACACCAGACCCACCCGCCGGCGCAGGCTCACCACGTCGGTGTCCGGCGCCAGGATGTCCAGATCGTCCAGAAAAGCCCGCCCTTCAATGCGGGCATTGGGCACCAGGTCGCTCAGGCGGGTCAAGACCTTGAGCAGCGTGGACTTGCCGCTCTTGGCCGGCCCCATGAGGCCGAAGATTTCATGGGCCCGGATGTCCAGGGAAAGATCATCCAGGGCCTGAAAGTCGCCATAAGAGAAGGAGAGGTGCTCCAGGCGGATTTTGACAGATGCGGTTTGGTTCATTCCCGGTGGGCCATCTCAATTCTCGGGGCCTCGGTGCTGATGGGGCGGGCCTCTGTGCCCGCCGCCGCAAACCCCTTGACCCATACCCCGGGATATTCAGCGCCGTTCCCACCACCTTTGCCCGGGTTATGAAGATGATAGCTGCCTCTTTCCAAAAACTCGGCCTCTTCCCGGATGATGCGGTCATCATATTCATCTTGCCAAACGCGACCAATCCGGCCGCATTCCCGCGGCAACCGGGGAGCAGCGAATGATTGCCAGGAGTGGACGGTAGCCTGCACGGCAAAACCAGCGTAGAGGCTTATGAACACCTGAACATGATGGGGCATGAGGACCAGAGCCAACAGGTTATTGGGTTTTTCACCGAAATGGCGCAGTGCCGAGAGGACAACATCCCGTTCCTTCGGAGCCAGGTGGGCCGGTTTTGGGGGCAACCGCCACGTGACCCAACAGATTGCCCCAGCGAACCGCCACGGCGGCAAGTTGCGCCGGTAAATTTCCAAGATAGGGGTTTTTTCTGCCATTTGCTTTTTGGCAGGCACAGAGGCCCGCCTCACCAAAAGAAACCAGTCGTGGTCGGTCAGGAATACCGCCGCATCAGCCTCTGCATGAGGCTGTAAGCCACGACGTTGATCAGCAAAATGGAAATCATCAAAATGGCCGCGGTGCCGTAAGCGTTGGGCATGGAGATGCCCTCCCGGGCCAGGATGTAAAAATGCACTGCCATGGTGCGGCCCGAGTCGAACAGGTTCACCGGGGTGCGCAGGGCCGCACCTGCGGTGAACAGCAGCACCGCAGTCTCCCCCAGGGAGCGCCCCACGGAAAGCATGATGCCGGTGGTGATGCCGGGCAGGGCGCTGGGGAGCACGATCTTGGTGATGGCCTGCCACTTGGTGAGGCCCAAAGAATAGCACACCACCCGGTAATCTTCGGGCACCGCCTTGATGGCCTCCTCGCTGGTGCGGATGATGATGGGCAGCACCATAATGGCCAACGTCAGGCCGCCGGAGAGCACCGACCAGCCGAAGCCCAGCTTCAGGACGAAAAGCACGAACCCGAACAAACCCAGGATGATGGAGGGGACGCCGGCCAGGCACTCGGCCCCGAAGCGGATGACGCGGGTCAGCCAGGACTCCCGGGTGTATTCCGTCAGGTAGATGGCGGTTCCCACTCCCAAAGGGGAAGCCACCAGGATGGCCAGCAGGGTGATGCAGGCGGTGGCCACCAGGGTGGAGAAAATGCCACCGGAACGCCCCATGTCATGGGGCTCCTGGGTGAGGAAGCCCCAGCCCACCTGAGGCAAACCCTCCAGGGAGATATTGACGATGATGAATACCAGGATGACCAGCGTGATGCCGGTGAGGGTCCACAGGAGGGTCTTAACCAGGACTTGGGCCAGGCGGGGGTCCAGGCGCACGCACTTACCTCCGGCGGGTGATGATGGTGGCGGTGAAGTTGAGGATCATGATGATGACAAAGAGCACAATGCCGGTGGCGAACAGGGCCTCCCGGTGGCGACCGGAGGCGTAGCCCAGCTCCAGGGCGATGTTGCTGGTGAGGGTGCGCACCGGGTCCAGGACCGAGGTGGGGAGCTTCAGGGCGTTGCCTGCCACCATGATGACCGCCATGGTTTCGCCGATGGCCCGGCCCATGCCCAGGATCACCGCGGTGATGATGCCGCTTCGGGCGGCGGGCAGCACCACCCGCTGCACCGTCTGCCACTGGGTGGCCCCCAAGGCGATGGAGCCGTCGCGATACAGGTCGGGCACGGCGCTCAGGGCGTCGATGCTGATGCTGATGATGGTGGGGAGAATCATGATGCCTAAAATGAACGAGCCGGCCAGCAGCGACAGGCCCGGACCTCCCAGGTAGTCCCGGATGAGGGGCACCAGCCAGAGCACCCCCAGGAACCCGTACACCACCGAGGGGATGCCCGCCAGGAGCTCCAGGGTGGGTTTCAGCACCCGCTTGACCCGCGGTGGGGAGAACTCCGCCAGGACGATGGCGCAGGCCAAGCCGAAGGGCACCCCCAGGACCATGGCCCCCAGGGTCACTAAAACCGAGGAAACAATCATGGCGGCAATGCCGAAATGCCCTCTGGTGGGGGCCCAATGGCTGGAACAGAGAAAGTCGCCCAAGCCCGTCTTCAGGATCAGGGGCAGGCCTTCCAGAAAGATGAATACGGTGATCAGGGCCAGGGAGCCGATGGACGACAGGGCCAGGGTTAGGAGTATCCGCTCGATGCCTTTTCCCGAGATCATTCTTCGTAGCCCACCAGTCCTTCGGCCTCCAGCAGGCTCTGCCCTTTGGCGCTCAGGATGAAGTCCACGAACTCCTTGCAGGGTCCGCTGGGGGCAAGTTTGCTCACCAGGAGGAAGCGGCGCACCAATTTATAGCGATGGCTGCGGATGTATTCCCGGGTGGGAGGAACACCGTCCACCGCCAAGGCCTTGACCCGGGGGTCCACCAGGCCCACGGAGATATAGCCCAAGGCGTGGGGGTCGTTGGCCACAATCTCCCGCACTGCACCATTGCTGTCCTGCACCAAGGCCGCCGGGGTGATTTCAGTCTTTCCCATGACCAGTTCTTCAAAGGCATTTCTGGTGCCGGAGCCCTCCTCCCGGGTGATGAGATGGATGGCGTGGTCCACCCAACCCAACTCCCTCCAGTTTCGCACCCGGCCGCGGTAAATCTCCTGAATTTGGGCCAGGTTCAGTTCCCTAAGAGGGTTTTGGCGATGCACAATGACTGCGATGCCATCCCAGGCGATGGGAATCTCCACCAGATCCTTTTCCGCCGGCACCAGCTCCCGGGAGGAGGCTCCCAGATGCGCCGCCCCCTGGCGGGCGGCGTAGATGCCGGCGCTGGAGCCGCCGCCCTGAATGTCGATGCGCACCTGGGGATGCGTTCCCATATAGACTTCGGCCAGCTTCTCCGCAAAGGGCTGCACCGAAGTGGAGCCGGCCAGGCAGATGGCCTGACCGCTGGCGTCCGGGCGGCTGCCGCAAGCCCCGCCCAATAGGAGCAGGGCGCTCAGAAGGAACACCAACGGCATGAAAGTTCTGGATAGCTTGGGGATAGATAACGCCAACCGATTGGTCTTTCGGCAAGAACTCGCTCCGGGGGCTGACGGGTTCCAGCAACCGAAGGGCCCCGGGCCGCCGGGGAGTCGGGTCTGCGCCTGAGAAACCTTTGACATTATGGCAAATCACCCCAAAACTGCAAGCCTTAAGGCGCGGTGGGAAACATTTGCCATGCCGGCGGAGCAGGAGCCGGGGGGTACCGTCTCCGTTTGCTTCGGGAAGGAGGGCCGGAACAATCCCTGAATGGCCTGGAAAACGGCATCAGACCAAGGCGCCTGGGGCGGGATCCACCCCCAGGCCCCTGACAACCTCCCTTCCTGCCCCCATGGCCTTTTCCCGCATGACCAGCGGGCGGAACTGAGGCCTTCCCATGCACCTGCCAGCCGCACGCTCTGGACCCCGTGCGGGTCAAAGGGTCCCCTGTGCTTCAACCGGCGGTGGGCAGCACCATTTTCACCTGGGTGCCTTGGCCGGGGGTGCTTTCCAGCTTAATCTCCCCTCCGTGGGCCTGGATGACGCGCTGGCAGATGGCCAGCCCCAGGCCGCTGCCCTTGGCTTTGGTGGAGAAAAAGGGCTGGAAGAGTTTTTCCATGACATCCGGAGGGATACCCGTGCCGGTGTCGGCGACCTCCACCGTCACCTTGCCGTCCAGCACTTGGGTGCGGATGCTCAGGCTGCCGCCGGAAGCCATGGCCTCGATGCTGTTTTTCAGGAGGTTGAGGAGCACCTGGCGCATGTGCCCGGCGTCGAAGGCGACTTCCCCGAGCCCTGAGTCCAACTCCAGGGTCAAATCGATGTGATGCTCCTGGAGGCTGGGCTCCAGCAGGCGGGCGGTTTGTTGAATCAGACCGTTGAGATCGCCCGGGACTTTTTGGGGCTGGGAAAACTTGGTGTAGCTGCCCACCTCCGCCAGGAAGTCCTCCAGGCGCCTGATTTCCGCCACGATCAAATCCAGCTTCTCCCGGAGCTTTTCCGGCTCCTGGTCCAGATGGTCCCGCACCTGCCGGGCAAAGCCCCCGATGAGCATCAGGGGGGTCTTGATCTCATGGCTGATGTGCGCCGACATCCGGCCCAGGACGGCCAGGCGTTCGGCCTGGAGCACCTTCTCCTGGAGCTGGCGGCGCTCCCTAAGGTCCCGGAAAAACCCCACGGTGCCCACTTCCTGGTCATCCTCAAAGATGAGGCTGGCTGAAATTTCGATGGGGACCTTCTCCCCGGATTTGCCCACGCAGACGGTCTCATAAGCCACCAGGCGGCCGGGGCCGCCATGCCCGGGGCAGTAAATCATTTTCTTGACCTGCTTGGCTTCCCCCGGGGGGTAGATGTCCCGGACGTTGATCTTCCCCACCACCTCCTCCCGGGAGTAGCCCAGAATCTTTTCCGCCCCTTCGTTGAAGATCAGGATGTTGCCCTCCCGGTCATTGGCGATGATGCCGTCGCCGGAAGTCATGATGAGTTTTTCCTGGAATTCGTGCATCCGCTCGATTTCGGAGCGCAGGGCCGCCTCCCGGCGCTGCCGTTTGAGGAGGTGCCACATACCGGACATGAGCAGGGTGAGCTGACGTTCATCCGCAGCGTCGTAGTCCTCGTCCTTGTTGGCCACCCCCACCAGAGCCACGACGAGGTGGTTGTCAAACACCGGGATAAGGAGGAGGCGCTTAAGGGGCGCGTGTCCCGGCGGCAGACCTTTTTTGCCCTCCACGGGGGCCGCATAGTCGTTGATCAGTATGGCCTGCCGCCGGCGCACCGCTTCGGCCCAGAGGCCGGCTTCCGCCAGGGGATAGACGATGGGGGCGCCGGCCACGGCGCAGGCGTCCAGCACCCCTTTGGACCAGGACTGGACGGTGAGGATGGATTCATCCTCGTTCAGAAACCCCAGAAATCCGATCTGACTCCGGGTGAGGCGCACCCCTTCCTGCAGCGTAAAGTCGGCCACCTCCTGGAGAGAGGCCTGGGTCATGCGACTCAGGTGCCAGAGGGCCTCCAGCCGGGATTCGCTGAGACGGGCTGCCTCTTCGGAATACTTGAGGGTGCGGAAAGCCGGGGCGATGCCGGCGATCCCCCCGGCCATCAACACCGAAATGGTCAGGGCCACCAATTCCGCGCTCTGATCCAGAGGGGCCCCGGTCTCATACAGCCAGGCCTGGAGCAATGAGATGCCCCGCCGCAGAACCATGAGGCCCACCGCCGCGGACAAAAGCAACCAGGCCGGCCGCCAGCCGGTAAGCCGGCTGAGGCGCACCGCCATGATGGCCGCCAGCACCTGTAATGCGAGGGAAAGGAAAAGGATTGCCTGAACGGGCATAACGGGCCCTCACCTGCGGCCGTCACGTCGCCAAGAAGCATCAACCTGCCGGTTCGTCCCTAGTTCGGCCATCATTTTCGGTCTCCACCCAGGGGCGGCTCCCCGGCCTTGCCCCTCTTGTTCCCGATCCACTGGCGTGCCCTTCCTTTTCCTGCTCCCGTGGGGGGAAGTGGACCGAGGCAAGGGCCGTGAGGCCTGGCGCCTGCTCCACGAAAAAGCCCGTGCCGGTTCGCCTATAAGATAGTGATTTTTGCGTGGGAAAACAAGAGAATCCCGCAGGCCGCCTCAACCACCGGCGCCCTGCCGCCGGACCGGACCTCTTTGCAACAAGCTGACAGTATTGTCAAGCTGTGTCTGACAATAAACTACATAATTGTACTATGCCGCCATACTGGGGAAGGGAGAGGAGGCCGGAATGCGTGGTTTCCCCCGGCGTGCTCCCGGCTTTTGCCGCTGAGGGTATATTTTTTGCAAAATTATGAGACATGCAGGCAGCAGCGTGCACCGTGACCGCCAGGTTCTTCGCCGGGCTGTGCAAACTGGCCGGCGAAGTCTTACGCCCGGCGCAGGTTCTGGAGACGGTGGCCGATGGGCTGCACCTGGTCTTGGCGGCCCGCCGGGTGTTGTTGGTGCTTGCGGAAGACCTTGGAAATGTGCCGGTTATCGGCGCCTGGCGGGGTCTTTCCCCGGGGGCCGGGGCCGCGGTGGATCGGCTCCTGCCTCCGGAGATCCTGGCCCAGCTGGCCGAGGCCCGACAGCCCTTCGCGGCGGGGGAGGGATGGCAGCCGCTCAGGTTCCTGGACCGCCGCCATCTGGGGGGGACGCTGCGCCCGCCCCCCTTCCTCCTGGGGGCTCCCGTTCTTGACGACCAGGATTTCGTGGGGGTGGTGGCGGTGGACCGACTGGCAGCCGTCGGCGGATCCCCTGGGACGGAGCTGGAGGTGTTGACCACGGTGGCGGAATTTCTGGCCGGGCTGGTTAAGGTACAGCGATCTCTGAGCGCCCGGGAAGAACGGTGGCGCTGGGAGAACCTGGCTTTGGCGGCCAGGTTGGCCCATGGCCACGAAAGCCTTCTGGTGGGCCAGAGTCCGGCGGTGGCGGCTCTCCGCCAGTTGCTCAAACGCGTCGCCGAGAGCCGGGCCCCGGTGCTTCTGGTGGGTGAACCCGGGGTGGGGAAGACCCTGGCGGCCCGGCTTATCCATGAAATGAGCCCTCGGCGCCGCCAACCCTTCGTCCGGGTGAACTGCGCCGCCTTGCCGGAGCCCCTGCTGAGCGCCGAACTCCTGGGCCGGGACAAGGGGGTAGGGTCAGAGGCTTCCCGGGGCCGCCCCGGTCGGTTGGGCGAGGCCGAGGGCGGAACCTTGCTGCTCACCGGGGTGGAGCGGCTGCCTTCCGCCCTCCAGGGGGTCATGCTCAGACTCCTGGAAGACCGGGAATATCAGCGGCTGGGTGGTGCCAAGGTGCGCAAAGCCGATGTGCGGCTGCTGGCCGCCACCCAGGAGGATCTGGCCGCGGCGGTGGCCGAGGGCCGCTTCCTGGCGGAACTTTATCAGAAATTGAGCCTGTTTACCGTGCCGGTGCCCTCCCTCCGTCAGCGTTCCGAGGATATCCTGCCCCTCCTCAATCATTTCCTGGACCAGGCCTCCCGGGAGTTAGGCCGGCGGTTTTACCTCACCCGCCGGGCTGAGGAGGTGCTGACGGCTTACGCCTGGCCGGGAAACGTCCGGGAGTTGAAAACCCTGGTGGAGCGCCTGACCGTGCTGGCCGAGGGCCCGGGCATCGACGCCACCGACTTGCCGGCCCCGCTGGCCAGGGTCCAGCCACGGGCGAGCAAGGAGGCCGCCCCTGCCTGGTCGCGCTTAAAGGAGCTGGAACGGCAGGAAATCATCGCCGCCCTGGAGCGCCATCAGGGGGTGCAGTCCCAGGCCGCCCTGGAGTTGGGCCTGACCTTGAGGCAGATGGGCTACCGCATCAAGCAGTTCGGCCTGCTCTCCCTGGTGAAAAAAGGCCGCTCCCGGAGTCCGGCCCATGGCTCCCGGCACTGAGGGGACGCCCGAAACGGGAGTCAGGCAACAGGAGCCGCCCCCCTGGTTCCCTACCACCTGGACAGATAAGCCACCAGGGCATCCAGCTCTCCGGGGCGGAGAAAGGCGAAGCTGGGCATGCCGCGGCCCTGGGGATGGGTGAGTCGGGTGCGGATGGCCTGGGGTCCCAGGCGGGCGCCCAGCCCTTCCCAGGCCGGCGCCCCCTGCCTGCTTTCCCCGGCGGGGGCGTGGCAGGCATGGCAGTTGAGACGCCGGACCAGGTCTTCCCCCGTGAAATCCCGGCCCCAGGCCGGGCCGGCCAGCAGCAGGGCTGCCGCCGCCGTTCCCAGCAGCCTTTTGCCGGTCACTTTTCCTCGCCTGCGGCAATTATCCGCTCAATCTCGGCCTTTTCAGGGTGCTGGGGATTGATGATCAAGGCCTTCCTAAACAGCGGTACGGCTTTGGCTTTGTCTCCCTGAGCGTAATAGGTGGCACCCAGGTTGATGAGGGCAACCCAGTAGGAGGGGTCGATTTCCAGGGCTTTTTCGAAGGCGGCGATCTCTTTCTGCTTCAGTTCCTGGTTTCTCACCTGGTTGAACTTAAAGCGGTAGGCCATGCCCAGAAAATTATAGGCCACCGCCGACTTGGGCTGCAATTCCAGGGACTTGGTAATACTGGCGATGGCTTGGTCATAGTTCTGTTTCTGGAATTGGGCCACTCCCTTGTCCAGCCAGGTCTGGGCCTGTTTGGCAGGGTCCGCCGGACCGCCGCAGCCGATGAGCGCCAACGCCGCCAGACTACAGAGCACTTTCCGCATACCATCCCTCCTTGGGGGGGTCCGCCGACAGGTCAAGGGATCAGGGCTGAACCAGGTTCCCTGACCGTTCGTCTTCTCCCCGCTGGGTTACCCCACCGGCTCAGACTGCCGGGGTCAGGGCCTCGCCCACCATGATGCAGTCCTTGCCCCGGTTCTTGCCCCGAAACATGGCCCGGTCAGCGATATGCAGGAGCTTGTTTTGGTCCCGGGCGTCCTGGGGCATGGTGGCGATGCCGTAGCTGGCGGTGACCGCCAGATTGATGCCTTCGTCTTGTAAGAAACGGGCTTCATTGAGCGCCTGCCGCAGGCGCCTCACCTGCTCCAGGGCGAAAGCCTGACTCTTGCCGGGAAGCAGGATGATGAACTCGTCGCCGCCGTAGCGCACCAGGCTGTCTTCCGGACCCAACACCAAGCTCAGCACCCGGGCCACCTCAGCCAGGACCTTGCTGCCCAGGAGGTGGCCATGGGAGTCCACCACTTCCTTGAAGTCGTCCACGTCGAGAAACACCACGGAGAGCTCGCCGCCGGAGGTATTCAGGTCGGCAATGAAGCGCTCCAGCTTGGCGGCCAGGTAGCGGGAGTTGTAAAACCCGGTGACCTCGTCGATGAAGGTGCGGGCCTGGAGTCTCTGGAGGTTGTACACATTGTCCACCGCGATGGCCACATAGTCTGCCAGGATGTTCAACAGTGGCAGGTAGTGGGCCTTGAAGACCTCCTCGTTTTCCACATTGACCACTTCAAAGACGCCGATCACCTGCCGGCGCACGATGAGGGGGAGGGCGATGATGGACTGGGTGGCAAAGCCGGTGACCTCATCTACCCGGGGGCAGAAGCGCGGGTCCTGCCGGGCGTCGGGGATGAAAATGGGGCGGCCGCTCAAGGCCACCATGCCGGCGATGCCCTCGCCCAATTTCAGGCGGATCTGTCGCAAGGGTTCGGGGTCCACCCCCACGGTTACCGCAAAGTAGAGCTCCAGGGTCCTTTGGTCCAAGAGCAGCAGGGACCAGTTGCTGGCGGGGATGAGGAGCTTGATCTTTTCCAAAACCGCGGTGAGCAGGGTCTCCATGTCATAGGCGCTCACCAGGGCCTTGGAAAACTCGATGCAGGTGAGGATGCGCTCCACCGTGCCCACTTCGGTGAGGTCCTTCAGAAAATCGTGCTTTTCGGACATGGACCCACCTCCCTGCAGGCATTCTAAAGGCGGTCTGGGAGCTTGGCAAGCAAATTGGGGGGAGGGCAGGGGGCTCATGCTCTCCGGCCCTCCCCCCTGGCCCTCCTCCCCCCATCTCCCCACCGTAGGGTCACGCCAGCGCCGCGGCGATTTCCGCGGTGATCTGGTCGTCCTTGGTGTGCAGAAGGTCAATGGCCTTGTAAGGGCACTCCGCCGGACAGATGCCGCATCCCTGGCACCGGGCCGGGTCGATGTAAGCCTTATGGCTGTCCCGGTCGATGACCGGGACCTGGAAGGGGCAGACCCGCACGCAGGTGAGGCACTCGGCGCAGCGCTCGGTCACCACCCGGGCGATGGGCCCCCCCACCCACATGGTTTCCCGGGCCAGCAGGGTCAGGGCCCGGGAGGCCGCGCCCATCGCCTGGGCGATGCGTTCCTCAGGGAACTTGGGGCCGTGGGCCAGGCCGCAGAGGAAAAAGCCGGGGGTGGTGAAGTCCAGGGGCCTGAGCTTCTGGTGGGCTTCCATAAAGAAGCCGTCGGCGTCGTAGGGGAGCTTGAAGAGTTGGGCGATCTCCCGGGCGCCGGGGTGCGGCCTAAGGGCGGCGGACAGGACCAGCCAGTCCGCCGCCAGGGTGAGGGGTGCATTGAGGTTGGCGTCATAAAGCGTCACCCGGAGGCGGTCGCCCTCAGGAGCCACCTGGGGTGGGTGGTCCGCGGCAAAGCGCAGGAACCTGACTCCCAACTCCCGGGCCCGGCGGTAAGAGGCCTCCTTGAAGCCGAAGGTGCGCAGGTCCCGGTAGAGGATAGAGACCTGGGAGCGGGGCAGGCGCTCTTTGAGGGCAATGGCGTTTTGCACGGCCTCGCCGCAGCACACCCGGCTGCAGTAAGGGTGCTCCGGCTCCCGGGAGCCCACGCACTGGATCATCGCCACCCGGGGCCGATCTCCCAGGCTCGTCGGTTCCTCGGTCAGCAGGCTCTCCAACCTGAGTTGGGTCAGCACCCGTGGATGTTGTCCGTGCAGATATTCCGTGGGCTGGTAAGGCTCACCGCCAGTGGCGATGAGGCCCGCGCCGAACTTGACCTGAGCGGTCCCGGCGGGAGTCTTTACGGTGGCGGCGAACTGGCCGGCATGGCCGTGAAAACCGGCCAGCCTGGCCTGAAGGAAGACCTGTATCCCGGGGTGCTCCTGAACCCGGCGGATCAGGTCCCGGACATAAGACCCGATATCCTCGCCTTCCAGGGGACCTCGCCTTTGGGCCGCCAGCCCGCCCAGACGCGCCTCCCGTTCCACCAGAAAGACCGGAAAGCCGGCGTCGGCAATGGTGAGGGCCGCAGTCAGACCGGCCAGGCCGCCCCCCACCACCAAGGCCTTTTGGGTAATGGCCGCGGGGGTTTCGTGGAGGGGCTCCTGGCGGGCCGCCCGGGCCACCGCCATGCGCACCAGCTCCAGGGCCTTGCGGGTGGCGGCCTCCGGCTCCCGCATATGCACCCAGGAATCCTGGTTGCGGATGTTGGCCAGGGTAAAGAGGTATTTATTCAAACCGGCCCCTCGCAGGGTGTCCTGGAACAGGGGCTCATGGGTGCGGGGGCTGCAGGCGGCCACCACCACCCGGTTCAGGTTCTCCCGCTTAACCACCTCCTGGATATGGCTCAGGGTGTCGGTGGAGCACATGAACAGGCTGTCCTCGGCATAAACTACGCCGGGGAGGGTTTTGGCGGATTCGGCCACCCGGGCCACGTCCACCACGCCGGCGATGTTGACGCCGCAGTGGCAGACAAAGACGCCGATGCGGGGCGCCTGCCCGAGCACCTCGATTTCCGGGGGAAATTCCGGTTGGCGGGCCAGGGCGCCCCGGGCTTCGGCCAACAGCGCCGCTGCCCGGCCGGCCGCGGCCGAGGCCTGGGCCACCGTCTCCGGGATGTCCTTGGGCCCCTGGAAAACTCCGCAGACCAAGATGCCCAGCCGATTGGTCTCCACCGGCCGCAGGGGCTGCCCGGGGCAAAACCCCCACTGGTTGGTCTCGATCCCCAACCGGGCCGCCAGAGCCTTGACGTCCCGGGGGATGTCAAAGCCGGTGGCCAGCACCACTAGCTCGAAGGTCTCCTCCTGCACGCGGCCGGTTTCGTCCACGTAAGTGATTTCCAGGTCATGGGTGCGGGGGTCCTCGGTGACCCGGGAGATGTGGGAACGGACGAAACGCACCCCCACCCCGTGCTCGGCCCACTGGCAGTAGTTGTCGAAGCCCTTGCCCTGGGCTCTGAGGTCGATATAGAACAGAGTGGGCTCAAGCCGGCGGTCGTGTTCCTTGGCGATGACAGCCTGCTTGGTGGCGAACATGCAGCAGGCCGCGGAGCAGAAACCCCGGCCGATGCTCTCGTCCCGGGAGCCCACGCAGTGAATCCAGGCCACCTTGCGGGGGTGTTTGCCGTCGCTGGGCCGCTCCACCTGACCGGCAGTGGGGCCGGTGGCAGCAAGCAACCGCTCGAACTGGAGGGCGGTGACCACGTTGGGGTAGCGGCCGAAGCCCAGCTCCGGTTTAAGGCGGGCGTCCACCGGGCGGAAGCCCGGCGCCAGGATAACGGCGCCCACTCGCAGGGTGCGCTCGGTGTCCGGGGTGGTCAGGTCAATGGCCTGGGTGGGGCAGAAGCGTTCGCAGGCCCGGCAGGTGCCCCGCTGGAAATAGAGGCAGTGGTCCTTGTCGATGCAGTATTTCAGGGGCACCGCCTGGGGATAGCGCAGATAGGCGGCCTTGCGGTGGCCCAGCCCCTCGTTGAAGGGGTCCGGCACCCGCTTGGGGCATTTCTCGGCGCACACCCCGCAGGCGATGCACTTGGCCAGGCTGACGCAGCGGGCCGGCTCCCGGAGGCGCACCGTGAAGTTGCCCGCCTCTCCCGCCACTTCCCGCACCTCTGCCGGGGCGATAATTTCGATGTTCAGGTGGCGGCCCGCTTCCGCCAGTTTGGGGGAGAGGATGCAGGTGGAGCAGTCGTTGGTGGGAAAGGTCTTGTCCAATTGGGACATGACCCCGCCGATGGCCGGCTCCTTGTCCGCCAGGTACACGAAAAAGCCGGAGTCAGCCAGATCCAGGGCGGCCTGGAGGCCGGCGATGCCGCCGCCCACCACCAGGACGGCGCCCACCTTGTCAGTATGGGGAACGACCTGCACCTTCGCTTTTCTTTGAAGTCTCGCCATGTTATCTCGTTATAGCAAACCCTTGGCCTTCAGGAGCGGCCTGGGGTCCACCAGGTGCCGGGAGAGCCAGTGATCTACTTCGGGGTGCCCCAGGGCCAGGGCGATGAGCTCGGTGAAGTAGATGACCGGCAAGTCGTACGGTTTGCCGAATTTTTCTGAGATGCGCCTCTGGGGCAGGTCCAGATTGGCTTGGCACATCTGGCAGGAGACCACCAGGCACTCGGCCCCGGCCCGGAGGGCCCGCTCGTAGAGGCGCTGCACCAGCGTGTCGATGAGGTCCGGGCGGGCCACCGCCAAACCGGCGCCGCAGCAGTCGGTCTTGAAAGACCAGTCCAGGGGGGTGGCCCCCAGGGACTCCAGGAGCCGTTCCATGTTGCCGGGATTTTCGTGGTCAGCCTTGTCAGTGAGGGCCGGCGGCCGGGCCACCAGGCAGCCGTAGTAGCAGACCGCGTTCAAGCCGGTGAGGGGCCGCACCACCTTGCGGGCGAGAATCTTCAGGAATATCGGCTGGGTGAGGAAATCCAGCAGGTCCCACACCCTGACCGGCGAGCCTCTCCCGTCGGCCTCCAGGGCCTTTTCCGCCACCTTCAGGCGGTTGAAACAGAGGGCGCAGGGGGCCACCACGTCCAGGCCGATCTTTCGGGCGATGTTCAGGTTGCGGGCCGGCAGCGCCACCGCGGCCTGGTGGTCCAGGCTGTGGGCGGCACTGGCCCCGCAACAGCTCCAGTCCGGCAGTTCGGCCAAAGTCAGATCCAACCGCCCGGCCACCCCGGCGATGGAGGCGGCATAATCAACGGCCGTCCCCTCCAGGGAACAGCCGGGATAATAAGAAACTTTCACGGTTCTTCGTTCCTTGAAGATTTGGGGGGGCCAAGGGCCGCAAGCCCCTGCCCCCGCTCCCAAGCCCGCTCCCCCAAGCCCTTAGCGGAGGAGGCGGGGAGTTTGAGGGGAGGGCGGGAACGCCAGCCTCCCACGGCCCTCCCCTCAACGTGCTTCTCTTACCAACGCCGCAAGATGGCCGCCACTTCGCCGGCTCCCCGGAGACGGTGGGGCGGCCGGAATTTCAGGCGGCCGCGCTTAACTAAGGCCAGGGCCATGGTCAGGTCACCGGCCGCCGCGCCGGTGCGCAGCTTTTCCAGGAATCGCCGGTAATTGACGGAATAGAGCCCCAGCAGCAGGGGCTCGGAGAGCCGGCCGCCCCCCAGTTTGATGGTCTTGAGGAAAGCCGCATGGAAATCCCGGACGTCCGGTTGGGGGACCCTCAAACCCCGGGCCACCGCGGTTTCCTTGAGCCAGTCCATCACCCCGGCGATGTCGATGCCGTTGGGGCAGCGGGTGGTGCAGGTCTCGCAGGAGGAGCACACCCAGATGGTCTGGGAGGCCAGGGCCTCCTCTGCCTGCCCCAAAAGGGCCAGGCGGATGACCCGGTCCGGCAGGAGATCCATGGCGAAGGTCAACGGACAGCCGTTTGTACATTTGCGGCACTGATAGCAGGCATCCACCGGCAGCCCCGCCACGGCCAGGGCCTCTGCCAAGCCGACCTGGAGCGTTCTAGTTATTGTTCCCATCGGGATATATACCCATAAATTAGTATAGATAAAGATTATCTGCAAAATAATATAATGACGAAAATACCAAAGTAAATAGGCAATCCGGGAGGAAAGGGAGAGGTCGGGGCACGGTTCCCCGGGCTGAAAATTTCCAGGGCGATGGAGGCGTTACCCGGGGGCTGGCGGCCTGACCGGCCTCCGGGCCTTGAGACCGGCCACCAGCTCATAGGTGAGCTTGGCCTGGACGTTGACCTGGCCCAAGGCCACTTCCGGCTTGTTGTCGCCGTGAAAGTCGGAGCCGCCGGTGATGGCCAGACCCAGTTCCCGGGCCAGGCGCAGGTAGCAGGCTTCCTGCTCCGGGGTGTGCTCCGGGTAGTAGCATTCCATCCCCGCCAGTCCCAGGCGCTGCAATTCCATCAGCAAGGCCCGGAGCTCCCCTGGATCGGCGTGGTTCAGGGTGAAGGGGTGGGCCAGCACCGCCACTCCGCCGGCCTCCCGGATCATGGCGATGGCTTCCGGGGGGGGGAAGCGAAATTTCTCCACGTAGGCCCTGCCCCGGTTGTTGAGGTAAAGGTCGAAGGCCGCCTGGATGCTGGCCACGTAGCCCGCTTCGTACAGGGCCCGGGCGATGTGCGGGCGGCCCATTTGACCCTGGCCGCTGATGGCCGCCACCTGCCTTAGGGTGAGGGGAATTCCCAGGGCGTTCAGTTTGGCGATGATCTGGGGGTTGCGGTCCTGGCGGGCCTGCTGCAGAACCGCCAGGCGCGGGCCCAGGGTCTCGCTTTGGGGGTCCAGGAAATAGCCCAGGATGTGCATGGAGCCCCCGGAGTGCTTGGCGCTGATCTCCACGCCGGGGATGACCTCCACCCCGAACTCGGCCCCCGCGGCCAATGCGTCCGACAGTCCGTCGATGGTATCATGGTCGGTGAGGGCCAGGGCCTTGAGATTCCCTTCCCGGGCCAGACGCACTACCTCCCGGGGCGGGAGCGTCCCGTCCGAGGCGTTGGAGTGGACGTGCAGGTCAACAAAGTCGGTCATGGGATGACCCGCCAGGTTTATTTCCCTGGAACCCGCCCCTGGCTTTCGGGGTCCAGGGCCGGCCGTCTGGCAGGCAGTGCTACGGGTGCTGGGGTACGGGTTTGCCCGCCGGACTGAAGGACATCAGGCAGCCGGTCCAAAAATAGGCCAGCTTTTGGGAGAGACCCGGAAAGAGGGCTGCCTGGTCCACGGCCTCGGCCAGGGGCTCGGTGAACAGGTGAGCCAGGAGCGCGGTGAGGGTGTTTTCAAAGCTCCGGTTTTGCTTTTGAAAATCTGCCGCAAAGCCCTGGCGGTATTCCTGGTAGCGCTGGTTGATGAGCTCCCGCAGCCGGTTGAACCGATCCTGGATCTCGGCCATATCCGCAGCTTTTTCCTTCTTGAAATATATTTCCTGGAAGATGTATTCCATCATGGCGTCGTGGAAACGGTCCAGGGCGGGGGAAGCCTCCTCCAGATTTCCCTTCTTGGTGGTAACAAAGGCCTCGGTGACGAAAAACATGGCAAAGACCAGGGCCTCCACAATCTTCACCGGCTTTTTCCCCAGCCCCTCTTCCCGCAGCAGCCGGCCCAGGTCGCCTACCATTCCCAAGGCCAGGGATTTCATCTGTTCAGGTGCTGTGGCGGGATTGCCGGCAGGCGCTTCTTGGGTTGTCGTCATGGTCTCTCCGTGAGTGATTGGGATGGTTCAGGCGGGAAGGGGTCGGGGGGGTCTTGCGACTCCTGCCCCTTCCCGCCGGCTATCTCCCCCAGCCCCATAGGGGAGGTGAAGGGGGATTGCGGAGCGGGAACCCCCAGGGAGGCGCCGGGGCCACCGGAGCCCGGCTTCCTCCCCGGATTCAGTCCTGGATCAGGGCCACCATCTCCCGCACCGCCCGCTCCAGGCCCACCAGCACCGCACGGCTGATGATGCTGTGGCCGATGGAGAATTCCTCAAATTCCGGACGGCCCCGGAAGGGCTTGATGTTAACATAGTTCAGGCCGTGGCCGCACTTGACCCGGAGGCCCAGGCTCCGGGCATGGCGGGCTGCGTCCAGGAGCTGGTCGAAGAGCTTCAGGGCCTCGGTTTCGCTCGGGGCGTCGGCATAGGTGCCGGTGTGCAACTCCACCCAGGTGGCGCCCACCTCCTTGGCGGCGTTCAGCTGCCCATGGTCCGGGTCCACGAAGAGACTCACCGTCAGGCCAGCCGCCTTGAGCCGCCGGAGGTAGTCCTGGAGGTACTCCTGCTGTCCCAGGACATTGAGGCCGCCCTCGGTGGTGAGTTCCTGCCGTTTTTCCGGCACCAGGGTGCAAAGATCAGGCTTGACTTCGGAAGCAATGCGGAGCATCTCCCCGGTGGCCGCCATTTCCAGGTTCAGACGGGTCTGCACCGTCTGCCGCAGCAGTCTGAGGTCACGGTCCTGGATATGCCGGCGGTCCTCCCGCAGGTGAACGATAATGCCCTCGGCCCCGGCCAGTTCGGCCAGGACCGCGGCGGCCACGGGATCCGGCTCCCGGCCCCGGCGGGCCTGCCTGAGGGTGGCCACATGGTCCACATTCACTTCCAACTTCGCCAACGTTTAGCCTCCGGGAGAAACGCTTCTGGATTCTGTGAGGAGGACGGGGACCTGGGGCCCCCTTCACCCACCCTCCCCCCATCCGCTTTGGAGGTGGAGGAATCCGGGCTTTAAACCCATGCTCTCCGCCCTTATTTTACCGGTATGGGATGGGGAGAGGCCTGGGTTCAGGCGTCTTACCCATCTCCCCCCTCCAGCCCTTCCAGCAACTCCCAGGACTTGGCTTCCATGGCGGCCTCGCCCTCAGGAGTGTCGTGGTCGTAGCCCAACAAGTGTAATATACCGTGAATCAAGAAAAAGTCGAAGAGTTCTTCAAAGGGCCAGCCCCATTCCTGGGCTTGGCGCCGGGTGGTTTCCGGCGAAATGACCACCTCGCCCAGGATCACGGGAGGCGAACCGGAAGAAGGCCGGAGGGGAAGACTGGGGGAGATGAGTCCTTCCGCCTCTCCCTTAAGGTCCGGGAAGTTCCTGGAGTCAGCTGGGGGGGCGGAAGATGGGTAAGAGACCGCCGGCCCCTGGCCCCCATCCTCAGCGGCGGCATCCACCGGAAAGGCGATGACGTTGGTGGGGCCCCGGCGGCCAAAGGTCCGCCGGTTCAGGGCGGCCATGGCCCGGTCGGAGAGGAGGGTCAGGGAGAGTTCGGCCTCAGCCCATCCCAAGGCGTCTAAGATCTTCCCGGCCTTTATCCTGATGGTTTCCAGACTTAGCCTGATCTTTCGCTGACGGTTGCTTATCCAGATGGTCATGGAACCTGGTTTTCTCGGCGGGCTGGGGATAACTGATGCGGTGGTGGCAGATGCCGCTCAACGTCTTGATGCAGTGTTTGGCAATGAGATGCAGCTCCTTGAGCGTCAGTTCGCATTCGTCCAGTTGTCCGTCGGCGAAAATATTGTTGACGATTTTTTGCACCATGCCGGTGACCCGGGCCGGCGTGGGGTCGATGAGCGTGCGGGAGGCGGCCTCCAACTGATCGGCGATGAGCACCAGTCCGGCCTCCTTGGTCTGGGGCCGGGGGCCGGGATAGCGGTAGTCCTCGATGTTGACCTGGGCAGGGTTGGAGGCCAAAGATTTGGCCTTCTGGAAAAAGTAGCTGATGAGACAGGTGCCGTGGTGCTGGCGGATAATATCGGTGATCTGGTCGCCCAAGTGGTGTTTGCGGGCCAGTTCCGCCCCCTCCTTGACGTGGGCGATGATGATGAGGCTGCTCATGGAGGGGGCCAGCTTTTCGTGGCGATTTTCCACCCCGATCTGGTTTTCCACGAAATAGAGGGGTTTCTTGAGCTTGCCGATATCGTGATAATAAGCGGCGGCCTTGGCCAGCAGGGGGTTGGCGCCGATGGCCTCGGCCGCCGCCTCCACCATCTGACCCACAATGAGGGAGTGGTGATAGGTGCCCGGGGTCAGCAGCATGAGGTCTTTCAACAGCGGCTGGTCCAGGTTCAGGAGTTCCAGGAGGCGGATGTTGGAGGTATAGTGAAAAGCCATCTCCACCACCGGCGTAAAGCCCAGGGCCACAATGCCGGTGAAGAGCCCGCCGCCCACGGCGAAGCCTTGGCCGATGAGCAGTTCCTTCAGGGTGAAGGGGTATTCCAGGAGCTTGAAAGCGGTGACCATCACCACGTTGACCACGGCAATGGCCAACCCGGCCCGGATGAGATCGGCCCGTTGCCGGCAGTTGCGCACCCCCCAGATGCCCACCAGTCCGGCGCTCAGAAAATAGAGGAAAATGGGGAACGGCTTATCCAGGAGAAGGGCCGCCAGGGTGGCGGACAGGAAGGCCATCCCCAACCCGGTCTCCAGCCCCAAAAACAGCGCGGCAAACATGGGAGCCAGTGCCATGGACCAGCCGTAGATCAGGTTGCTTCCCAACTCCGGTCTACTGTTCGCCAAAATGTCCCCCAGGCTGAGCAGGAGGCGACAGAGGGCGGTGCTGGCCAGGAGCAGGACCGCCAGGAACAAAAGATCCCGGCTCTTGGTGGAGAAATTTTTCAGGGACAGGCCGGCCAGATAATAAGAGAGGGTCAGGAGCAAGGCAAGGCTGAGAAAGGCCCCCAGGAAGATCGCCACCCCCCGGCGCGGCGGCGCGGCCTGGCTCTGGGCGCTGAGCTTGGCCAGGTGCAGGGGGGTAAGCCTCTCCCCTCCTTTTACCAGCAGCTCCCCTTTTTTTACCTGAAAATACGCAGGCTTCACCTGCCGCAGGGCGGCTTGCTGGCGCTCCTGGGTCTCCGCCAGGTTGGGAGCAACGTTGGGGGTCAGCAGGTACTGCACCAGGTCGCACACCAGCCACCGGTCGGCGGGGGGAATGTTCCCCGCCAGTTCGCGGCAGACCTGGGATACGGGTTTGCGCAAATGGTCCAGGTCCACGAAGGGAAAAGGCGGCGCCAGTTTCTGCTCCTCTCGGGACGGCAGACGTCGCAGCAGAATTTCCCTGGTTTCCGGCGCAGGCAGACTCCGGGAGCTGATCACCCCTACACGGCAGAAATGCTCGACGAGGCGGTTGGCCAGGATCTCCAGTTCGGTGGAAAAATCCCCCCGGGCCAACAACAGGAAGGTGGGGCCTGGGAGAACCACTCCCAAGAGGCGGTCAAACTCGGGTTTGAGGCCCTCCAGCGTCTGCTGGTAGGCCTCGGCGGCTTGGTTTAGGGAGCCGCCGCCTGCCTCTTTGGGGTTCCCCAGACGGGCCAATTGCTGGCGCATGAAGGTCATGGCCTGGTTCAGATGCTCCTGTATGCGTTCGGCGGCCTGCTCGTCCAGGTCAAAGACCGGCGCAACCTGGGCCACCGCCCCCTGCTGCCGCTTGGCGGTGGTGTCGGCATCCTCCACCAGGAGGTCGTGGCTGGCCTTCAGGTCCTCCCGGGCTATCTGGCCCACTTTCAAATGGGTCAAGGGAGCGGGCGGCGCCGGGGCCAGCAGCAGGGCCAGACCCAGGCTGAGTCCTAAAAGCAGTATGGCCTTGCGCCATTGCTCGCAGGCCGGGGAGTTCCAGAACTTCGTGGAAGCTCGGCAGCGCAGCCGGGTAAACCACCCGGAACCGTTGGGGCGCCCGGAGCCCGCCGGTTTGGGGGCCGCCTCTTTGTCAGCCATGGTCCGTCTCCCGTCCGGGAAGAGGTTTGGGCTGGCGGCGGCCCTCATAGGCCCGGATGATATCCTGGACCAGGGGGTGGCGCACCACGTCCCGTTCGGTAAAATAGACAAAGGAGATGCCCTCCACCCCCGCCAGGAGGTCCCTGGCCTCCACCAGGCCTGACAGGGTCCCGTGGGGCAGGTCCACCTGGGTGACATCCCCGGTGATCACCGCCTTGGCGCCGAAACCGAGCCTGGTGAGGAACATGAGCATCTGCTCGGAGGTGGTGTTCTGGGCTTCATCCAGGATGACGAAGGAGTCGTTCAAGGTCCGCCCGCGCATGAAGGCCAGGGGCGCCACCTCGATAATGCCCCGCTGCACCAGGCGGGAGGCCTTGTCGAAATCCATCATGTCGTGCAGGGCGTCGTACAAGGGCCGGAGGTAGGGGTTGACCTTTTCATAGAGGTCGCCGGGCAGAAACCCCAATTTCTCCCCGGCTTCCACCGCCGGCCGGGCCAGAACGATGCGGATGTACTCATGGTTCATGAGCGCCGCCACCGCCATGGCCATGGCCAGATAGGTCTTGCCGGTGCCGGCGGGGCCCACCCCGAAGACGATGTCGTGGGAGCGGATGGCTTCGATGTAGCGCTTCTGGGTGAGGCTTTTGGGGGTGATGCGCCGTTTGGTGACGGAGATGTAAACGGTGTCCAGAAAGATGTCCCGCAGGGAGGCGGCGGCTTTTTCCTGCAAAATTTTCACCGCGTACTGGATATCCTGGGGTTTAATCTCATAGCCCCCGGCAATGACCCCCTCCAACTCGGTGAGGACCAGACGGGCCAGGGCCACCGCCGGCTCGGCTCCTTCCAGGGTCACCAGGCTGCCCCGGGAGGAGAGGCGGACGCCGGTCAGACGGCCGATGAGCCGCAGATGCTGGCCCTGCTCCCCGAACAGCATCTGGGCCAGGGCGTTGTCCCGGATGCTGAGCTGTTCGCTGATGAGCTTGCCGGTGGGGAGGGCGGGTGCTTTCACGGAGGGTGGCTTCAGCTCGAAAGCCCCATGACCTGCCCTTGGATTTGGCGGCGCCGGGGGCGGTTGTCGAAGTCGCACAGCACGATCTGCTGCCAGGTTCCCAGCAGCAGCCGGCCGTCCCGGATGGGAACGGTCAGGGAGGGTTTCAGGAATGCGGCCCGCACGTGGGCATAGCCGTTGCCGTCGCCCCAGCGCCGGTCGTGCTCATAGGTCAATTCCCGGGGGAAAAGGCGCTCAATGGCCCGGCGCAGGTCGTTGATCACGCCCGGCTCGTACTCGATGGTGGTGAGCGCCGCAGTGGAGCCGGCGATGAACAGATGGAGCAATCCCTGACTGATGCCGCAGGTGCGCATCTGCTCGCTGACCGCCCCGGTGAGATCCAGGATGTCGGTGCCCGCCGTGGTCTGGACTTCCAGGGCAAAGGTACTCAAGCCAAACATTTCGCTTCGGATATTACCAAAACACAGTTTTTTCTACAAATTTTATCATAAAAACGTTTTGTCCGAAATTTTGTTGGCAAAAACTAATTTCCCGGAAATAGTTTTAAACTTTCCCAGTGATTATCTTCCCTCCTCCGGTGGAACTGGTTAGCAGGGAGGGAGCGGTGCATTCCGAATAAGCTGCTATACTTCCCAAGTATTTTTGTCACCCCCACACCCCGTTCCCATCAGGGGGAGGGGAATAACGGGAGGAACTGGTTGGAAGAAATTGGGGAGACCTCCCCTGGGACAGAGGCGAAGAATGGACAAACCGCCAGGGAGGCGCCGGGTCAACCGGGAGGTTTTGGCCCGCCGCCGGGCCGGGTCCCGGGGCTGACGGCCGCTCAGGGCCGAAGGCGGAAAGGGCCAGGGCGGCCAAGTCCCTGGTCGGCTGCTTCCGTTTCACGAAGCCGCATTGCCATCCGGGAAAACCCGCACCCGGCGGGGCTGGCCCTCCCGGGTGCGCCTTTGGGGCGGCAGAGGTCCTTTCATCTTCCCAGGGGATGATCAGGGAGTTTGCGGGTCCTGGGGGGCGGCGGCCTGAAACGACGAAGGGCCCGGACCAGAACGGAGGGAATGGGAGCATGGAGCACGTTTGGTGGTGGGGGGCCGTGGCGGGGGGGACATGCGTCTGGGTGGCGTCCCTGCTTGTGGTCCGGGGCCTGGTCCGGCGGCGGCTCCTCCGGGACCTGGCCCGAGCCGAAGCGGCCCCGGCCGAGCCGGCGCTCCACCTCCCGGAGCCCCGGCCAGAGGATGCCCGGGCTTTGGAAATCATCGCCGCCTACCGCCGCCGCCTCTTCTCCAACCCCTGGCCCGACACCCGCTTCGGGTTCACCGCCATCACCGAGACCGCCCAGAGCCTGCTCAGGGACATCGCCCGGGCCTACTACCCGGAGGAGGAGCGCCCCGAGCTCAAGGCCTCCCTGGAAGACCTGGTGGGCCTGGTGAACCGGGTGGGCCACCGCCTCCATCTCTGGCTCAACACCCTGCCGGTGCGGCCTTTGAAGGACCTGGAAATCAAAACGGTGCTGCGCTACCATGAACTCTATCAGCAGATAACCCGCCACCCCACCTATCAGTTCCTGAAGCGCCACCGTCTGGACCAGGCGGCCCGTTGGCTGTGGACCGCCAAGAACCTGTTCAATCCATGGTATTGGAGCCGTCGGGCCGCCTACGCCGGCAGCCGGGAGGTCTTCGCCCGCCTCTTCCTGGCCCAGGTGGTCTCCCTGGTGGGGGAAGAGGCCATCCGCATCTACGGGGGGCGCCAGCCCCACGCCGACCTCAAGCGCCGCCTGCACCTTACCCTCCAGGAGATGATCAATTGCTCCCTGGAAGACGGCCGCCTGCCGGCAGCGGTGCAGAACCACCTCCTCCGTTTTCTCCTCAAGGCCAAGGGGCTGGACGACCAGGACCGGCTGGCCCTCATCGCCCAGCTGGCCGCCCCCCGGGCCGCCGACCTGCCGCCCCCCGCCACCTTGGACCCCGATGACCGCCGCCACCTGGCCCACTGGCTGGCGCACCTCACCCGCAGTTGCTGGCAGGGGGCGGAGCGGGATCTGCGTCTGGCCCTCATCCGGGAGCGCTGGGGGGAGTCGGGAAAGGGAAGTTAAGGGAAGGGGCCGGGGCCCACCGGCGGCTGCCCCCTCCCCCAACGTCTCACTCCAGCACTCTCACCCAGGCGGCCTGGAGGCCCTTTTCGCCGGACTCCTGGGCGAACTCCACCCGGGCGCCCACCGGCAGGGTGTCGATGTTGGCGTTTTTCAGGGCGTTGGCGTGGAAGTACACCTCTCCGCCGTCCGGGCTTTCCAGAAAGCCGTAGTCCTCTTCGGGGAAGGTGCGCAGCACGGTGCCTTTCAGGGTCACTGCCTCGTGGACTTTCACCTTTTGCTGGCGCAGGCGGGAGAATTCCTTCAGGCGCCGGTCCATGGCCTTGAAGGCCTCCACGATGAGGGGCAGGACGTATTCCCCCTGGCGGGTGATGGTGAGGGTCTGGCCGGCCAGCCCCAGCACCAGGTGCATTTCAAAGGCGCCGTGGCGGTGGTGGCCGGTGCCGATGATCTCCACCCGGGCGTGCAGGATGGGTTCATAGGCATGGCGGGCCAGCTTGTCCATCTCGGTTGCGATTTTCTCCCGCCACTCCGGCAGGATGTGCACGTTGCGGCCGTCGATGTGCAGATCAGTGGGAAGCATGTGGCGGTCTCCTGATGGCTGAGGGCTCGATGCTGGAAACGAAACCACGGGAGGGAGGGGCGAACCGTGGCCCCCCCTTAAGCCCCTCCCCGCAGGCGGTCATCCCCTGGCGTGGCGGCATCGTCAGGTCCGCCTGGAACGCCCTGGGCAGGGCCCTCAGGAAGAGCGGGCTTGCAGCGCGGCTTCCAGGGCGGCGACCCGTTTTTCCAGGTTCTCCAGGTCCTGGGCCCGGGCCAGTCCCATGCCGGCCACGGCCTGGATGATTTTCTCTTTCAGGGCCTCCTGTTCCGCTTGGGCTTTCTCCATGATCTGGGCAATGGCGCCGGACTTGTCCTGTTGACTCAGCTCTCCCCGGCGCACCATCTCCTCCACCACGCCTTCCACCTTTTCCCGGGTGAAGTCCACCAAGCCCAACCCGAACTGCATAGCTTTCCTGAAGAAATCCTCCATTTCCGACCTCCCTGGCAGGTTTCCCTAAATATAAGAAACCTCCCCGGGTTTGTCGACTTGGGCAAGGCCCCTTCCCGGGGAAGGACCTGGAGAAGAAAAATCCGGCAGGAAGACCAAGCCGGTTTTTTTTCCTTGCCTTTCGGCGGATTGAGCCAGTATCATGTGTTTAAACTTTATTTCTTGTAGAACGCTTTATGCCCCGGGGAAAAAACAAACTGATAAAAGTGGGGGATCTCTTCCTCATCAATGACGTTTCGCGGATGGTGAACCTGTCCCAGAAGCGCATCCGGGAGTATGAGAAAGAGGGCTTCATCAAGCCGGTGCGCGAACGAAACACCAACAACCGGCTGTATTCCCCCTTTGACATCGCCCAAATTCAGCAAATCAACAACCTCATCCATGAACGGGGCTTCACCCTGGCATGCCTGCGCAACCTCATGGTCCTGGCCCCCTGCTGGAATATCTTCGACTGCCAGGACAAAGAGCGATGCGCGGCGTATCAGATCCCCTGGCGTCCCTGTTACGAGGTGCGCCAATACCGGGAAACCCTGTGCAACGGCCCTTGCGACCGCTGCGCCATCTACCTCAACCGGGACGTGAAAAAGGAACGGGTCCTGGAGCCTTTTCCCCGATCTCAGTAACGATTGCCCTCCCGTGCCCGATCATCTGGAAGCCGCAGCCCCGGCCTCGGGGCGGGCCGTCTGTCTGGTGGCGCCGCCGGGCCCGGAGAAGCTGGCGTTGATAAGCCGGCTGGCGGGCTGGCTTCGGGGGCGGGGTCGTCGGCTGGCGGTGTTGAGCCTTTCCTCCTCCCTGCCGCTGCCGGATGAGCAGAAGGATACCGGAAGGTTTCGCCGTGCCGGGGCCAGGATGGTGGCCCTGGCCGCCCCCGGCTGGCTCCAGCTCAACTTCCTAAACCCCGGCGACCCAGCCTTCCCGTCCCTGGCCCAATCCCTTGACCTGCTGTCCTCCTTTGCCGACCTCATTCTGGTGGACGGCCAAACCCGGGAGCTTCCCCAGGTCATCATGGCCCTTTCTCCTCCGGTGCAGGAGCCCGGGCAAGGCGCCGCGGTCCTGGCGTACCTCGGTCAGGCGCCCCCAGCCTGGCAAGGGCCGGTTTTTGCCCCAGGGGAGGCCGCCGCCTTGGGGAGGTTTCTCCTGAAGCGCCTGGGGGTGGACTGATGCCGGTTGCCGGGGTCGCCCTCACCGGCGTCATTTTGGCGGGAGGCTTAAGCCGACGGCTGGGACGGGACAAGGCGACGCTCCAGCTGCACGGCAGGCCCTTGGCCCGCTGGGTGGCCGCGGCCCTGCAACCCTTGGTGCGGGAGCTCTGGCTGGTGACCAACCAGCCTCTGGAGCATCGGGTTCTGGACTTGCCCATGCTCACCGATCTGCTGCCTTCCCGGGGCCCCCTGGGCGGACTGCTCACTGCTTTGTTTTTCAGCCGCACCCCCTGGGTGCTGGCCGCCTCGGTGGACAGCCCCTTGCTGTCCACGGACTTGTTGGCTGCCCTGGCTCACCGGGCGGCCAGGACCTCCCGGCCGGCGGTGGTATGCCACAGCCCCCGGGGGTTGGAGGTGTTTCCCGGTCTTTTCCATGTGCGTCTGAGACCCCGCCTGGAAGACTACCTGCAACGGGAGCGACGCCTGCGGCCCTTTGTGGCGGCCTGCCGTCCCGAGGTGCTGCCGCCGGCCGAGACCGCCCGATGGGATGCCCGGGGGGTTTCCTTTCTCAACCTGAACACCCCGGCCGAGTTGGCGGCAGTCGCCCGGATGGCACAGGCCGGGCAGAGGGTTTAGGAAGGATGGGGCAAGGGGCGTGCCAACCGGAGGCAGGGGAGCCTGCCCCCCTGATCACCCCTGACGAAACCCCTTGACAAGGGCCCCGAGGTTGGGTAAATACATGACTGCTTGGTCCCATCGTCTAGCGGCCTAGGATACTGCCCTCTCACGGCAGAGACACGGGTTCGATTCCCGTTGGGACTACCAGACAACTCGCTGGAACAACTGGCAAAAAACCCCCTAACTTTCAACCGAAAACCTGCCCCCAAAGTGTCCCTGTCCGGGCCTGTCCTGGGCGGGGATTTTTGTTTTTCTGTCTTCCTCAAAGGGGGCCTTTCATCCTCCCGGGGAAGCTCCTTCCCGATAGAGTAGCCCAGGCCGTAAGGCCCCGGCGGAGGCCTCCCTGCCCCCGTCCATTTTGCGGCGGTGCAAAGAACAAGCCGGCCACCCGCGGCCTCCCTCCGCCCCGAGTCCATCTCTTCACCGCCCTCGCCGCCTTCCGGCTTTTTTGCGCTTTGCCGGTCCTCCCGCCCCAGCAGGGATCCTCCCTTCCCCCGTCCCCCAAACCTGAGCTCGCCTGGTGGTCAGATCTAATCCCCTTAAAAACCGGGAATAATTATTTACCAATGATTACTCTCCGATAGACCTTAGCGGAGAATGGGGTTATAGTTAAAAAAACCTTAATTTTTTCCAGAACTCCAGGCATGTTGTGGTGGAACCAGCTGCTTTCTAAAAGGTTTTGAGATGGGCGACGGCCTTCTGAGCAAGCGGTCTGGGCTTCGGCGATTATTCCGTAGGAATACGAAAGGTTTGTTCCATGCTTACCCCAAGATATCTCCGGTTCAGGTGTTTTCAAGGGCTTACCCTGGTTGGCTTCGGTCTCTCCTCCCTGCTCGTTTTCGCCTGCGGCTCCAAGGAATCAAGCCAATCCTCCGGGGCCCTCCGGTTGCCGGCGGTGGTGGTGGCCACGGTTCGCCCCCAGACCGTGCCCATCAGTCGGGAGTTCGTGGCCCGCACCGAAGCCCGGGAAACCGTGGAGATCCGGGCCCGGGTGGAGGGTTTTCTGGAAAAGGTTTTTTTCCACGAGGGCAGCAAGGTTAACGCCGGACAGCTGATATTCCTCATCGACCCGCGGCCCTACAAGGCGGCGCTGCAGGACGCCAGGGGGCAGCTGGCCCAGGCCCAGGCGGCCTACGGCAAGGCCAACAAGGACATTGAGCGCTTGAAGCCCCTGGTGGCCGCAGACGCCGCCCCCCGCCAGGATCTGGACAGGGCCGAATCCGAGGCCGAATTCAGCCGGGCCGCCATTGAGAGGGGCAAAGCGGCGGTGGCCCGGGCCGAGCTGGACCTGAAATTCACCGAGATCCGCGCCCCCTTGACCGGCGTCATCGGCAAAGAGGAGGTGGCGGTGGGGAACCTGATCCGGCGGGACCAGACCCTGCTCACCACCATATCCTCCTGGGACCCCATGCGGGCGGGGTTCAGCCTCAGCGAAAAGGACTATCTGCTCCTGGCCGAGCGGCTGCCGGAAATCCGGGCCCAGGCAGAACAGGAGCGGGGCGCACCCTTTGAACTGCTCCTGGCCGACGGCTCCCTCTACCCGCACCGGGGCCGGCTCAGCTTCGTGGACCGGGCCCTGGACCTGACCACCGGCACCCTCAAAATTTATGTGAGCTTTCCCAACCCGGGCATGGTGCTCAAGCCCGGCCTCTTCGGCCGGGTGCGGCTCGTCGTCGAGGAACGGCCCCAGACCCTGCTGGTCCCCCAGAAGGCGGTGCAAAGGATGCAAGGGGTGGACACGGTCCTGGTGGTGGACCGGGAAAACCGGGTGTCCCTCCGCACCGTCACCCTGGGTGAGCGCTACCGGGAGTCGTTCATCATCACCGAGGGCCTGAATCCCGGGGAACGGATCGTCGTTGAGGGTCTGCAGACTGCCGTGCCGGGGCAGCAGGTGAGGCCAACGGAACCGTCACCCGGTGAGGAACAGAAGGGAGGCTGAGGGCACGTGTCCAAATTTTTCATCCACCGGCCCATCTTCGCCATCGTCATCGGCCTGGTGATCCTCATCGCCGGAGCGGTGTCCATGCTCAACCTGCCCATCGCCCAGTATCCCCCCATCAGTCCTCCCACGGTGACGGTGGAGACCTTTTTTGTAGGGGCCAGCGCCCGGGTGGTGGAGGAAAATGTCGCGGTGCCCATTGAACAGGAGGTGAACGGCGCACAGAACATGCTTTACATGTCCTCCAGCAGCACCAGCGACGGCCGCTACTTCCTCACTTGCACCTTTGCGGTGGGCACCGACATCGACATCGCCCAAGTGGACGTGCAAAACCGGGTGAACCGGGCCGACCGAGCCCTGCCGGCGGAGGTCAAAGGCTTCGGCATAACGGTGAAAAAAGCCTCCCCGGATATGCTCCTGGTGTTGTCCCTGTTTTCCCCGGAAGGCGCTTATGACGACCTGTTTCTCAGCAATTACGCCCTCCTGAACCTGTATGATCCCCTCTCCCGCATTAACGGCGTGGGGGACATCACCATCGTGGGGGAGCGGGAATACGCCATGCGGTTGTGGGTCAGGCCCGATCGGCTGGCGGCCCTGGGGCTGACGGCCCGGGATATCGCCCAGGCGGTGCAGGACCAGAACGTCCAGGCCCCGGCCGGCCAGGTGGGCCAGCCGCCCGCCCAGGCCGGTTTGAGCTTCCAGTACAGCGTGGACGTCAAGGGGCGCTTAACCGATAAAGAGGAATTTGACAATATCATTCTCCGCACCCAGCCCGACGGTTCGGTGTTGCGGATCCGGGACGTGGCCGAAACCGAACTGGGTGCCCGCCGCTACACCTCCTTTTCCAGACGGGCCGGCAAGCCCGCCACCACCATGGTGATTTATCAGCTGCCGGGGGCCAATGCCCTGGACGTGGCCGCCAAGGTCCGGTCCTTCATGGACGAGGCCAAAAAGCGTTTTCCCCCGGGTCTGGAGTTCGAAGTCTCCTATGACAATACCCTGTTTGTCCGGGCGGCCCTCACCGAGGTGGTCTTCACCCTTTTCAAGGCCCTGGGTCTGGTCATGCTGGTGGTGTTCATCTTTCTTGGGAATTTTAGGGCCATGTTGGTTCCCATGCTGGTGGTGCCCGTCTCCCTGGTGGGCACCTTTGCCGCCTTCATGGCCCTAGGATTCTCCATCAACACGCTTTCCCTATTCGGCTTGGTCCTGGCCATCGGCTCGGTGGTGGACGACGCCATCGTGGTGGTGGAGGCGGTGAAAACCCACATGGCGGAGGGCCTGAGTCCCCTGGAAGCTACCCTCAAGGCCATGGACGAGGTCACCAAGCCTATCATCGGGGTGGCCTGCGCCCTGATTTCGGTCTATGTGCCGGTGGCTTTCCTGGGGGGCATTGTCGGCCAGCTCTATCGGCAGTTCGCTCTCACCCTGTGCGTGGCCGCCAGCCTGTCCATTGTGTTAGCCCTGACCCTCACCCCGGCGTTATGCGTGATGATTTTGCGCCCCAAGAAAAAAATCTGGGGTCCCCTGGGCAATTTTCTCGAAGGCTTTGACCGGCTCTTCAACCACACCTCCCAGGGCTATCTTAAAGGGGTGCAGTTTCTTATGCGCCGCCTAATCCTGGCTCTGATCCTCCTGGCGGCGGTGTATCTGGGCGCCGGCGGCCTGCTGCGGGCTTTGCCTGGGAGCCTGGTGCCGGATGAAGATCAGGGGGTGGTGTTCGCCACCTTCAACCTGCCGCCGGGGGCCTCTCTGGAGCGCACCGACGCGGTCCTGACCCGAGGCGAGCGATTCGCCGCCGGCCTGCCGGGGGTCCAGACCGTCCTGGGCTGGGGCGGCTTTAATCTCATGACCAGCTCCTTCACCTCCGATGCCGGCACCCTGGTCATGACCCTGGCTCCCTGGGAGGAGCGCGCCTCCCGGGAAACCCAAATCAACGCTGTCATGCAGCGCCTGCGCCAGGAGTTTGCGTCTTATCCGGAGGCCCGGGCCTTTGTCTATTCCCTGCCCGCCATTCCCGGCATGGGCAACGTCAGCGGCTTCCAATACATGCTGCAGGACCGGTCCGGCCAGCCCCCGGAAGCCCTCTTTCAGGCGGCACAGTCTCTGGTGGCCGCAACTGCCCGGGAGCCGGCCATCGCCGCCCTGTTCAACACCTTCCAGGCCAACGTGCCCCAAGTGAAACTCGACGTGGACCGGGAGAAGGTCCAGACGCTGGGGGTTCCCCTCAGGAGCGTCTTCGACGGCCTGCAGCTTTTCCTGGGCGGGTATATGATAAATGATTTCAACAAATTCGGCCGAGTGTACCGGGTCATGCTCCAGGCCACACCGGAATTCCGCCGAACGCCGGAGGACATCGCCAATATTTATGTGCGCAATGCCGGCGGCCAGATGGTCCCCTTGAGCACCCTGGTGCAGGTGGGGTCCCAGACCGGCCCCATCCTGCTCAACCGCTATAATATGTTCCGGGCCGCCGAGCTCACCGGCCTGAGCGCTCCGGGCTTCAGTTCCGGGGACGCCATCGCCGCCATGGAGCGCCTGTCCCGAAATCTCCCCCGGGGGTTCGGCCATGAATGGACGGGGCTGGCGTTTCAGGAAAAGCTGGCGGGCGGCCAGACGGCGTATATCTTCACCTTTTCGCTCCTTTTGGTGTTCCTGACCCTGGCGGCCCTGTACGAAAGCTGGGCCATCCCCCTGGGGGTGCTGCTGGGGCTCCCCATCCCGGTGTTCGGCGCCATGCTGGGGGTGTGGGCCAGGGGGTTGGCCAACGATGTGTACGTGCAGGTAGGCATGGTCATGCTCATCGGGCTGAACGCCAAGTTGTCCATCATGATCGTGGAATTCGCCCGGAACAAACGGGACCTGGAAGGGTATTCCACCTTTGACGCGGCCGCCGAGGGGGCCCGCCTGCGGTTCCGGGCCATCGTCATGACCGCCCTGGCGGAAGTGGTGGGCTTGATGCCCCTGCTTTTGGCCAGCGGCGCCGGGGCTGCGGCCCGCTGGTCGGTGGGCACCGCCATCGTCGCCGGCATGGCCATGGCCACCCTGCTCAGCGTGTTCTTTATCCCGGTGCTCTATTACGCCGTTGTTACCCTGACCGAGATGGTGGGGGGGCGCCGGGCCCTGGCGGCGCCGGGAGGGCCGGGGCAGGCGCCGGAGGGCCGCGGCGAGGCGGGAGGTGGCAGATGAGGCGGCGGGTTGTGCTCCTCATGGCCGCCCTGCTCCTGGCGGGCTGCAGCCTGGCCCCGAAATATACCCGCACCCCCGGAGAGGTGCCCTCTGATTTCCGCTTTCAGTCCCGTGAGGGCCAGCCCCGGCCCGAAGGCCACTCCCTGGCGGACCTGGCCTGGTGGGAGATCTTCGGCGACCCGGAGCTCCAGAACCTCATCCGCACGGCCTTGGAGCAAAACTATGACGTGCAGCTGGCCGCGGCCCGGGCGGCCGAGGCCCGGGCCCGGGTGGGGGTGAGCCGCTCCCTGTGGCTGCCCCAGGCCGGGGGCGCCTACGCTTTCCAGAGGCAGCGGTTCTCCGAGAAGAGTTTTCCGCCCTTCCCCCCCGCGGTTCCGCCCACGGGCAATATTAATCAGCTCAGTCTCGATCTTTTCTGGGAAGTAGACCTGTTCGGCCGGTGGCGCAGCCTGACCCAGGCGGCTCAGGCCGAGTTCTTGGCCTCCCAGTGGGCGCAGCGGGCCGTGCTTTCCTCGGTGGTGGCCGAAGTGGCCCAGGCGTACTTCGAGCTGCGCACCCTGGACGAGCAGCTGCTGATTTCCCAGGCCACCCTGAAGTCCTTCGAGACGTCCCGCAAGCTGGTGGCCCTGCGGTTTGAACGGGGGGTGGTGTCCCGCCAGGACGTGGCCCAGGTGGACGCCCTGGTGCATACGGCCGGGGCCAGAATCGCCGCTCTCAAGCGCCTCATCGCCCAGCAGGAAAACCGCCTCTGCCTGCTGTTGGGCCTTAACCCCCAGCCCATCAAGCGGGGAAAACCTCTGCCGGAGCTGGTGGTGCGCAGCGCGGTGCCGGCCGGCCTGCCTTCGGACCTGCTGGAGCGGCGGCCGGACATCCGCCAGGCCGAAGAGGTCCTGATGGCCGCCAATTACCGCATCGGCGCCGCCCGGGCCGAGTTTTTTCCCCGCATCACCCTCACCGGGCTCTGGGGCCGTCAAAGCGTCGAACTGGCCGACCTGTTCACCGGCCCGGCCAAGATCTGGAGCCTGGGTCCGGCGGTGACCCTCCCCATCTTCACCGGCGGTCGCCATTATTTCCTGCTCCAGGACGCCAAGGCCAAACGAGAGCAGGCCCTGATTCTCTACCAATTTACCGTGCGCCAGGCCTTCCGGGAAGTGGCTGACGGCCTTATCGGCCACGCCCAGCTCAGCGAAGTCCGCCGGGAGCAGGAAGCCCTGGTGAACAGCAATCTGGATTACTCCCGCTTGGCCAACCTGCGCTACAAAGGCGGCCTGGAGTCCTTCCTGGCGGTGCTGGACGCCGACCGCCAGCTCTTTTCCTCTCAACTGGACCTGGCAGGGGTGCAGCGGGACCAGCTCCTCACCGTGGTGCAGCTCTATAAGGCCCTGGGCGGCGGCTGGGAAACCAGAAGCCAGACCCCTGATCAGGAATCCCGTCCCCGTCCTAAACACGAATGAGAACCTGTGAGGCCGGTGCAAAACAGGTGATTTGCGGTGGTTTTTTACCAAAGAGAGGCCGGTGATGAGGGCAGGTTGACGATTTCCTCGAGGATAAATGAGCTTCAAGGCGATTTTTGTGGATTTCCCGGCGTTACAAACTGAATTCTGGAAAATAACAAGGGTGGTGGCCGGGGCCGGCCAAACTAAAGCAACAACTTGAAAAAAATCCTTTTTTTTCCCGGCAGGCCATGCTACCCTGCGTCTGATGCTGGCGCCTGGCTGCCAGGGGAGGTAGGGTGCGGTTTTTCCGGGCGGGCGTTGGTAGCGTAGGTTCGCTTGCCTGGAGGCCCCCACCCCGCCAGTATATGAACCTGACCAGGAGGGGAAGCAGGATGCAGATCAAAAGGGGTATCAGCAGGCTGCTGTGCGCCGGTCTCATGGTGTTGGCCCCGGCCCTGACGGCCCAGGCGGAAATTTACCGGTTTTCCTTCGAGGCTTACACTCACCGGGAGGGGGCCACCGACACCATCCAATTTTACGCCACGGTGGAAGACACCTCCCTGAGAGCCCCCGACGCCGTCGCCTCTTTCACGGTAACGGCGCCGGACGGCACGGTCTTTGATCTTACCGAGGATTGCTGGATCGACCTGTCCAAGCAGTTTTGGGCCTCCTACACCAAGGACAAATTCAAATCCAAAGCTTTTCCCTCCGGGAATTATGTGGCCAAGGTGGTGGATAAATCGGTGCCCGCCAAGACCCTGACCCAAACCGATTCCCTGACCGTGGGCTTCCTGAACCCCGCCACCATCACCTATCCCGCCAATGGGGCCACCGGGGTGCCCCTGACGCCCACCCTCAAGTGGAACGCCGTGAGCGGCGCCAAATATTACCGCGTCTATGTCTTTAATAATTCCTGGGGAGAGCCGGTATATTGGAAACACCCCATCAATACTATCAGTGTGTACCGGAATTCCTTCACCGTGCCGGTGGGCGCTTTGATGCCCAATTGCCAATACCGGCTGTGCATCGAGGCCCGGGACAGCGACAAAAATCTCAGCAAGCGCTCCCGGAGTGCCTGGATCACCTTCACCACCGCTCCCTGAACGGGGGCGCCGGCAGGTAACCCGGCGGGAAGGGCCATGGCGGTGGTGCTCCGGCCGGAGCAGGTCATGCGGGCCAAGCGCCTTCCCGGGACGCGGGTGGGGGCATCAAACTGAGTGTGGTTAGCCTAAAATCCGGAGGCGAAGACCCCGGAGTTGATCTCAGAAGCGGAGGTGCAGTGATAAAAACCTGGGTGCTGAGTGTGCTGACCCTCTGTCTGCTGGCCGCGGCGGCCGCGGCCGGTCCGCCCCCTCCTGAGCCCCCCAACCCGCCCCCGGCCACGGTGCTCCCCGATCTCCGGGGGACTTGGAAGGGTTATTCCTACGATGCCACCGACAACGGCTTTACCTCCGCCACCTTCACGGTCAAGGTGACGGAAAAGGGGAAAAACGGCCTCTACCGGGGCTGGGTCACCAGTGTAAGGGGCGGGGTGTCCTCGACGTCCAGCTGGACCGGCCGATTTGACTCCGAAAACCGGCTCTCGGTGAACGATGGCTTTGCCTTGATTCGCCTGAGATTCGATCTCCACCCCACCACCAACACCTCGGTTTTCCCCTCCGGCTGGCAACCGGTTTTGACCGGGAACACCACCCGGGTGGACGACGGCACGGCCTCCCCGGACAGCTCCAGCAGCGGCTACCTCTTCTTGCAAAAAACCACCCCGTAACCACCCCCTCCCTGGCCGGACCGGGACGCTCATCCGGCTCCGGCCAGGGGAGCGGCTTGAGGTGAGGAGCTGAAGCGGCCCCCCTGGGACGCCCCCTTGAACGTGGTCCGAATCAACCCCTGATTCGGGGAGAGAGATGATGTTCTTTTTCATCTGCGCCACAATCCGGCAATCGCAAAAGTGCAGCGGGCAAAGAACCTCCAGGCTTCCCGGACCGCTGCCGCTTCCCCTGATTGGCCTTCGGTTTTTTTGAGGGAGGTTCGGGAATCTTTCCACCTGCCCACTTGACCTGAAGTTTTTATGCGATTATGTACTAGAATCAAGACCACCCAAGCAAGCTTTGTGATCTCAATGCGAGTGTTGGCAAAAGACGCGGCTTTTGGTTAACCCTCCCTGCCAAATACAAAGCTTTAATCTTCCTCCCCAACGCAGTTCACCTATCCAACCGTAGGTCCCCAAAGGGGGGTGCGAGTCATCCCTTTCGGGGGGCAATGGCACAAAAGGAGACCGGTTAATGCCTAAACAGATGGTTAAGGTTTTCTCATTGGCTGTGGGTCTGCTGGCCTTGGTGGGGATGGTGGCGCTGGTTGCCCTGCCCGGTAGTGAAGCCCAGGAAGGGCCGGACGCCGGCGCGGTCAAACTGCCTCCTCCTCTCAAACTCGAGGTTTCCAAGGCCGTGAGCCGCACCCTGGCGGAAATGGAACAAATGGACGCCGAATTGGGCCCCAACGGCCCGGATTTCCCCGGTGAGACGGTGAAACCCTTCAGGCCCACCATGGACCTGAAGGAATACCAGCAGTATAAGGAGCTGATGAAACAACTGCCCGCGCAAGAGCGGCCGGCCATGCCGGAGGCCGCCGGTCCTCTGGGCCCGCCCCTCAAGGTCACCGAATTCGAGGGCGTCGATCAACCCACCGCCGGGAACTGGCGTCCCCCGGATACCCACGGCGCCGTGGGCCTTTCCCATTTTGTGGAGGTCACCAACAGCCACATCGACATGTATTCAAAGTCCACCGGGGCCAAAGTTAAAGGGGTAAGCCTGGCGTCCTTTTTCAACTACACCACCACGTCTCTCTTCGACCCCCGGGCCACCTTTGACACCATCTGGCGGCGCTGGGTGGTCACCGCCGACGCCCGGCCGCTGTCTGACGGCACCCAATACTTCTTTGTGGCCATCTCCCTGACTTCTGATCCCCTGGGGGCCTACTGGGTTTACCGCATCACCATTTTCGGAGCCAACACCTCCAAATGGTTCTGGGACTACCCCATGGTGGGCTGGGATCAGGATGCTTTGATCTTCACCGCCAACGTCTTTAATTCCAGCGGCTACCAGTACAGCCGCATCATGGTGGGCGCCAAGGCCAAGATGTACAACGGCTGGGCTGTTTCTTTGTATTATTGGAACCTGAGCGGCGTGGGCACCATCGCCGCGCCCATCGTCCTGGACCAGAACCCGTACACCTACTGCCTCAACGCCCCCGGCTATACTACCGCGGGCACGGTCATGCGGCTTTACAGCCTGCAAAATACCGCTCGTTGGCCGGCCTCGATGTGGGTGAGCAACATCACGGTGCCGGGTTATCAAATTCCGCCGCCGGCCAAACAACCCCTGACCACCGCCACGTTGGACACCCTGGATGCCCGCTTCGTGAACAACAGCTACCAGGTGGGGAACTCCCTCTATAATGTGCATACGATTAATGCCAGCGGATATCCGACGCCCAGGTTCTATGAGTTCACCACTTCCGGAGCCACCGCCACCGTCAAACAACAGAAACTATTCTGGGCCACCGCCACCTCCCACGACTGGAACGCCTCCCTGGCGGTGAACCCCTTCAACCGCAACGTCTTTGCCACGTGGTCCGCCACGAGCCCCACGGGGACCGTGTTCAACGCCCGGGTTTACTACGGCGGCCGCCTGGGCACCGACGCCCTCAATGCCTTCTATGTGGGCGGCTACCTGAGCGTCGGCAGCGCCACCTATTACACCCAGTGGCGCTGGGGCGACTACTCCGCCGTCTCCCTGGACCCCTATAACCACAACTACGCCTGGATCGTCAACGAGAGGATCAAGAGCAACACGGTGTGGGGCAGCCGCATCGGCAACATCCGCTACTAACTGACCCGGGTTTCGGGCAGACATCCGGGGGGGGACGCCCGTGGGGGCCTCCCCCCGGTTTTTCGGAAGGCGATCCCAAAAGTGGGCTTATGGTGGCTGCCACCCACAGGGAGAGGCCGGCTGCCGGGCGGCGAGCCCCGAAAGCCAATGCCGGAAAGAACGCCCCGGAGGCCGGGAGCGTCATCCTTAACAGGAGCAGTTCCCAGGAGGGGCACATGAACCCGCTGAGGTTTCCAGGCTGGGGGTATCTGATGGCGGCGGTGCTGGCGCTGGTGTTGGCTCCCGGCGGCGGTTGGGGGACCGTTTCCCCGTCAGCGGCGGGGGAGCCATCCCGGCAGGTGGGGTTCCTGGTGGGCAAAGCCACTCTGGGCCCCCTGGAACCGTTGGGTCCCATGGCAGGGGGACCGGCGGTGGGGGTCAGGGTCATCGCCCGGGATGTCGCCGGACAGGAGCGGGGGCAGGCGGTGACCGACGCTCAGGGCGGGTTCCGTCTGGCCCTGCCTCCGGGAATCTATGTCATCAGCCCCGGCCCCCTGCCGCCCCTGCAATTTACCAAGGACCTGCCCGCCTCCGTGGAAATCAAAGCAGGACAGGAAACCCGCCTGAACTTTCATGTGGATACCGGTCTGCGCTAAGGGAGCGCACGGTTTGCTCCTTAGTCGGGGCAGCGCTGGGGACAAAAAACCGAAAAGGGGCCCCGACCGCCTGCACCGCCATGCGGCGCAGATGCTCTGGTGCTGGGGGAGAAATGGACCGGGCATCGATCTTGTCCATGCACTAGGTATCGCCTAAGCTCCTAAAAAGTTGATCTATTTTCTGCACTGAGTAATACCTCGCGCTGTAGCCGAAGGGCGCCTCCGGGGCGTTGGCGCCGTCATCCAGGACCTCCAGGGTCATAGGCACCGCCAGCCGGGTCTTGTCGTCCAGGCCGATTCCCCGTTGGGCTTGAGCAGGCACGTGGGGTTGACCACGTCAAGCCGCACCCCCCGTCCGGTGTCCGGGTGGACCTCACCCCGTGCGCTGCCCTCGATGAAGTTGGACCCGGCACTGGAAAAGCGCATCTGGCTCTTGGTGGTTTAGGTGAAGCTGACCTTCACTTCCTCCCCGTCCACCAGCCTGCCCGCAGCCAGACGCCCGATCCGCCCGGGAAGCCGGCCGTATCGGTACTGGTGGCCAGGGCCTTGGTCTGGCGGAACCATTCAGCCTCCAGGCCGGCCTTCAGGGGTTCTTCGTCCCACCGATCCAGAGGGAGGCCGCTTCTGATGGCGTTGAAAGCCCGGAAAAGGGAGAATTTCTTCTTTTCGTTTTCCAGGCCGGGGACAGCCTCGGTGGCCCATTTGCGCTCCCGGCTTCGCTTCTCCAACTCCTCAAAGCGGGCCGCCAGGTCAGCCTACTTGGCCGCCAGCTCCGGCAGGGTTTTGAAGACCTCGGAGCTATGCACCACCTTGCCCGTCCTCTCCGGCGGGGGAGAGGGCTTTGTTAAGGTCCTTCAGGAGTTCCTGGATGCGGGTCATTTCAGGGGGGCAGGTGAGGTTCCTCCTTTCACCAGACGGCGAAGTTTTGGGGTTGCAGCAAACAAATGCAAAAGGTCAGCCTCCCCGGCGGGTCTCCCCCCATGGGGCACAACGCGGGGTTCAACGCCAGGGCGTAATATGCGGAACCGGCCTTGGATTCACTGAACTCTTCCAGGGACTCTTTGACAGCCGCTTTCACGTGGACGAGGGGAACATGCAGGTCCCTCTCCCCCACCCGGGCCTCCAGGGCCTCCAGCCTGCCCACGACCTCCTTCAGGAGGGTCTCCCAGCTATCTCCTCGGGGCTCGGGGTTCGGGTCTCCGTTGACCAAGTCCTCCTCGCAAGGGATGCTAGTCAGATCCTCCAGTTCCCGGGAGCTCGCCACTCTCTTCCGCACCGCCATGACCGTCGGGGCCGGCATACGCCGGCGAAAAGCCTTGCCTCGAGGGCGGTTTGACGGAAAAGGGGCTTACCCGGCGAGACCCCGCAACAGCTCCGCTTTATCGGTGAGTTCCCAGGGGAGGGAAAGGTCGGTGCGGCCCACCTGGCCGTAGGCGGACAGCCGGCAGTAAAAATTCCCCTGATGCCGTGCCGGCAGATGGCGCAGATTAAATTGCTTCATAAGGGCGGCGGGGCGGAAGTCAAAGGAGCGTTCCACCAGGTCCGCCAGGCGCTCATCGTCCAGCCTGCCGGTGCCGAAGGTCTCCACCTGCACGCTGGCCGGCCGGGCCAGGCCGATGGCATAGCTCAGCTGCACCTCGCATTCTTCCGCCAGACCCCCGGCCACCACGTTCTTGGCGGCATAGCGGGCGGCATAGGCTCCGATGCGGTCGATGCGCAGGGGGTCCTTGCCGCTTAAGGCATTGCCGCTGTGCCGGGCGTATTCGCCGTAGGTGTCGGTGGCGTTTTTGCGGCCGGTGAGGCCCGAATGCACCGACGGCCCCCCCACCATCAGGTTTTCCAGGGGATTGATGTAAATGAGGGTGTGGGCGTCGGGCCTAAGCTCCTCCCCGGTGAAAGCGGGCTCAATCACCGCCTCCCGGATCTCCTTTTCCAGGCGCGGCCTGGGGATGGCCCCCGCCATCTCCTTGCCGAGGCTCACCACCAGGGTGAGGCCATAGAGACGGTAGGGTCGCCGCTCCCGGTATTCCACCCCCACCTGGGTTTTGGCGTCGGGGGACAGATAAGGGAGGAGCTTCTCCCGTCTCACTGCCATGATCCGCCGGGCCAGCTTATGGGCCAGCCAGATGGGGAGGGGCATCAGGACTTCCGTCTGCCGGCAGGCGAACCCGAAAATGGTGGCCTGCTGCCGGGCCCGGATGGCATCTATTTCTGCGTCATTTAACCGCTGTTCATTGAAAAACAGATCCGCCTCGGCCGGATATTCCTGGAGGCTGGTGAGAATGCTGCAGGTGTGGGCGTCGAAATCCGGTTTGGTATATCCCACCCGACTGATGACCTTCCGGGCGATGGTGGGGATGTCCGCCCGCACCTCCGAGGCAAAGCGGGCTGCAATGAACAGAATGGAGTTGGCCACCGCGCATTCCGCCCGCACCCGCGCATAGGGGTCCAGGGTCAGATAATGGTCCACAATGGCATCGCTGATCTGATCACACAGTTTGTCCGGATGCCCCTCGGTAACGGATTCGGAGATAAAGACAAAATTTTTTTTCATACAAATAACCTGAGCCTGGTGGGGGCTGGCTCAATCCAGTTCCTTAAGCCAGAGCTTGATGCGGGCTTCGATCTGATCCCGTACCTCACGGAATTTCGCCAACTTCTCTGTCTCGGTGCCCTGAAAGGCGACGGGGTCATCAAAAGGCCAATACAGGCGGTGGAATATCCCCGGGAAGATCCGGGGACAGCGCTCCTCGGCCTTCTGGCACACCACGATGAGATAGCGGAACTCCATCACCCCCAGAAAATCCTTCAAACCTTTGGCATACTGGTCCTTCAGGTCCAGGCCCGCTTCCGCCATCACCTGCCGGGTGAGGGGGTGGATGTCCCTGGGGTCATAACCGGCGCTGTACACCTCGAAGCGGTCCCCGGCATATTTCTTCAGAAAAGCCTCCGCCATTTGACTGCGCGCCGAATTACCCACGCACAGGATCAGGACCTTGGATTTTTCTTCCATAACTTCAGCTCTCAATACTGTGATGCGTGTTCCCTGAATCTTCCAAAGGCGGACTTTTGGTGGCCTCATTCACCACCAAGGGCAACAGCGCGCTCCCCGCAATGACCAGGCCGTCCAGGAGGGTCACCGGGGTGAGGCCCAGGAGGCTGCGCAATCCCGGCACCAGCATGGTGAGGAGCTGCAGGGTCAGCGACCCCCCCACGGCCCAGAACAGGAAGGGGTTGGGAGGCAGACGCTCCTCACTGAACCACCCCAGATGGTCGGAGCGGCAACTGAGGGCGTGGAGCAGTTGCGCCGTGGTGAGGCTGTGAAAGGCCAGGGTGCCGGCCCGGGGCCCCAGACCATAGCGCCACAGGCCATAGCCGAAGGCCCCCAGGGCCCCCCCGGTGATGACCGCGGCTTCCCCGGCCATGCGTTTATATTCCCCGCCGGTGAAGATGGGGCGTTGGGGGTCCCGGGGCGGCTGCTCCAGCACATCCGGCTCCGGCGGCTCCAGGGCCAGGGCAAAGCCCGGGAGGATATCGGACATCAGATTGATCCACAACAGTTGCATGGCGCTGAGCGGGGTTCCCAATCCCAGGGCCAGGGCGGTAAAGGTGAGCATGATTTCGCTGAAATTGGTGGCCAGGAAAAAATGCACCGATTTTCTGATGTTCAGGTAAATGGTGCGGCCGTCCCGGATGGCGATGATGAGGGTGTCCAGGTTGTCGTGCTCCAGGACCACGTCCGCCACCTCCCGGGCCACATCGGTGCCGGTGTGCCCCATGGCAATGCCCACGTCCGCGGCCTTGAGGGCCGGGCCGTCGTTAATGCCGTCCCCGGTCATGGCAATGACCTTGCCGCTTTTCTGGAGCACCTGCACAATGGCCAGCTTGTGGGAGGGACTCACCCGGGCGAACACCTGCACCCGCTCCGCCAGGGCTGCCAGGGTTTCCGGCTCAATCTGGTTAAGGTAATAGGATTCCAGGATTTCCAGGGGCATCTCCCGGCTGAGCTTAAGCTCCTTGCCGATGGCGTAGGCGGTGGGCCCCTGATCGCCGGTGATCATGATGGTGTCGATCCCGGCGCGGTGAAACGCCGCAATGGCCTCCCGCACCCCCGGCCGGATGGGGTCCGCCAGGCCCACCATGCCTAACCAGGTGAAGTCGGTGACCTCCTCCGGCGACTCCACCTCGGCAGCCACCCTGGCATAGGCCAGCCCCAGGACCCGCAAGGCCTCCCCCGCCATCTCCTCATTTTCCGCCTCAATGACCTGCCGGAGCTCCTCCGTCAAGGTCCGCCGGCGCCCCTGGGAGAGGTAGGTCCGACACCGGGACAGCACCTCCAGGGGATTGCCTTTCAGGGCAAACAGCCGGGTATGCCGGGGCTGCTCATGCAAGCTGGCCATATACTGGCGGTTTTCCGAGCGATAATTGATTTTCAGCAACGGATAGCGCCGCCTCAGGGCGTTGACCTCCAGGCCGGCCTGGAGGGCCAGGTCCACCAGGGCCGTCTCGGTGGGGGTGCCCTGCAGTTTATAGCCCCCGTTGTCCCTATACACCTCCGTTTCGTTGCACAGCACCCCCACCTGCAACAGACGGTGCAATTCCCGGCAGGTGAGGGGCTCCAGAGGCCCCTGGGGCTCTCGAAACACTCCGTCGGCCACGTGGATGGTGCGCTGGCCGGTATGGATTCGCACCACCGTCATGCGATTCTGGGTGATGGTGCCGGTTTTGTCGAGACACACCTTCTGCACCGACCCCAGGGTCTCCACGGCGTTGAGCCGGCGGATGAGGACATGGTGGCGCCGCATGTCCCTGACCCCCAGGGCCAGGGTGGTGGTGGCCGCCGCGGGCAGACCCTCCGGCACCGCCGCGGCCGCCAGGCACACGGCGTTGCGCAGCATCTCCAGGAAGGAAATGCCCCGCCACAGGCCCACCACCAACACCAGGCCGCAGACGCCGCCACAGATGATGACCAGGCGGTCACCCACCTGGGTGAGCTGCCGCTCCAAGGGGGTCTCCGGGGTGGCGGTTTCCCCCACCAGGGTCTGGATCAAACCGATTTCGGTGAAGCTGCCGGTGGCCACCACCACCGCCAGCCCCTCGCCGCCGGTGACCAGGGTGCCCATGTACACCATGTTCACCCGGTCGGCCAGGGCGGTCTCCGCCTCCTTAAGGGGCCGGGGGTCCTTCAGCACCGGCAGGCTCTCCCCAGTGAGGGCCGATTCGTCCACGGACAGATGGTGGGCCGCCACCACCCGGGCGTCCGCCGGCACATAGCTCCCGGGCCGCAGCACCACCAGGTCCCCCAGGGTCACTTCCGCCGCCGAAATCTCGCTCATCCGGCCATCCCGGACGACCAGGGCGGTGGGCCGCACTTGGGTCTGGAGGGAGCGGATGGTCTTTTCCGCTTCGCCTTCGGTTTTGTAGCCGATGACGGCGTTGGCCACCACCACGCCCGCAATCAGCAGGGCGTCCACCAGCCCCCCGGTGAGGAGGGACAGACCCGCCGCCGCCCCCAAGAGGGCCACCGGCAGGGATTGAAATTGACCGAAGAAAATTTCCCAGGAGGAACGGGGTTGGGCTTCCGGCAGGAGATTGGTGCCGTAGGTGGTGAGATTCTCCCTGGCCCGGCGGGAGGAGAGACCGGTGTCCGGGGAGGTGCTGAAGCGGGCCAGCACCTCCTCCGGGGTCAGAGTATGCCAGGGTTCCCGGGGTTGACCCCCGCCGTTGGCGAACAGCCCCTTGATGGCCTCATAGGCAGGGGTGAGGCCGGGAATTCTGGCCAGACCGCCGGCCTCCATGCCTGCAGCGTTGGCCGACGCCCCCCCGCTTCCATGGCTTAGGTACTCCTCCACGATGGCGGCAATGCGCCCTGCCAGGCTCTCCACCGTATTGCCGGAATTGAAGCACACCAAAAGGGTGCCGGTGAGGTCACTGGCAGACACGTAGGTGACCTCCGGAGTCCGGGAAAGCCTGAATTCCAGCAGCTTTTTGAGCTCGGGGGCGCGCTTTAAGCCCGCCACCCGAAACCTCACCCTCCCGGCCACCGCGCTGTGAACGGCCCTCACCATACCAGCTTATTCCCCAGGAGCAGAGGCCTGCTCAGGGCTGGGATTCGCCTCCGGGCTCCGCTTTGCCGCGGTAAGGCTTTTTCTCCGGGGGACTTTCGATCTTGGTCTCCGGTTCGGCAGGCGCCGAGCCTTTGGGAAGGATGGCCCCGGCCACGTCTTTGACGCCCTCCACGGCGCTCACCATCACCTCCCGAACCGCCGCGATGGCGCTGAGACTTAAGGTGCCCACCGCCTCCAGGGCGCCCCCCATCGCGGCTTTGGCCGCAGTGCCCACGTTGCAGCCGATCTGCCCCGCGGCCTCCATCACCCCGGTCACCGCGCCTTTGGCCACCTGGGCCACGTCGCTGCCCACCTCCGCCGCGCCCTTAATTGCGCCCTTCATCAGTTGGGTGGCGGCTTGCTGGACGTCGCCCCCCACATCCCCCACGCCCAGGAGAATCCCCTTGGCCACGTTTTTGGTGCTCATAATCAGCCCGGTGCCCACTTCCTCCGTCGCCTTGATGACCCCCTTGAACAGGTCCTTGCTGACGTTCACCGTCTCCGAGGCCACGGCCCCGGTGCCCGAGAGGACATCGGTGACGGTGTGTCGGGCCAGATGCACCATCTGGGTCTCTATCTCCTGAATGCCTTTTAGGCTGCCCACAATCCCCTCTTTGACCGTGCTCCCGGCCTGGCCCAGCATCTCCCCGACGCCGCCTGCCTGCTTGGTTTCCTCCGCTGCCATGGGATCCTCCTTTTCTTCGGTCATCCCCGGTGGCCCGGGACCGCCTCAGTTATTCCGTTGTCCCTTCTCGGGCGTGGCAAGATGGTGCTCACAGGCGGGGGTTCAGCACCGCCGCCAACTCCCCGGCGTTTATTTCCGGAAAAAAATGGCTCATCACGTCTTTGAGGGCCCACAGGGAAGTGAAGGAAGTCAGGGTTTCCCGCTGGTACCTGACCTCCACTTCTCCCACTTGATGATTCACCGCCGCTGCGGTAATCCCCCGGATGGCGAGCAGGCGAGCCTCCAATTGCCGGGCCAGGTCCGGGTTGCCCTTCAGTTTGGGGATGGCCAGGCTCAGCTGCCCCGGTTGCGAGTGAAGTATTGTCACCCCATCCATGCGACCAGGCCCTCCTTTATCACTCTTATGCCCGCTCATGCCTATCCGTTATATCCTTTTGCCGCCGCGGGTAGAATAACTTTATCCTGGATATATATCGGTTTGAAAACATTCTCCCGGCTCATCCTGAATACCGCCCCTCAGGGATAAGTGAAAAGAAGACCTTTTACCATTTTATAAATATTTACCGGTCAACATAACCTTGGGAGGGCCACAGCCTTTGTGGCTCAAGACGCCAGGACTCTTTTTAACTAATTTTTAACTTGTTCATGATAATGGTTTAATGATGGCGTTTTACCCTCTGATCAACAACCTGACCGGAAAGGATGAGACACAGTGAACATCATTTCATCTTATGTCCATGCCTTGGATGGGCGGTTACGCATCAAGATTCCCGAGGTCAAAAACGCCCCCCTCAAAGCCAGGGAGGTGGAACAGCACCTTGCGCTGTCGCCGGGGGTGGATCAGGTATCGGCCAATCCCGTCACCGGCAATGTCCTGATCCTCTATAACCCCCGCCTCATCGGCCAGGAGGAGATCATTCTGGCCCTCAAGGAGCTGGGGTACTTGGAGGAGGGGAGAACCCCCGGGGTCGGGGTTTCTGGCCCGACTCAAAACCCGGGCAGCTTTCTCACCAAAGTCACCACCACCGTGGCCTCCACCCTCATGGAGGTGGCCCTGACACGTCTGGTGGCCGCCCTCATCTGACCGAAAGGATCTGCCATGGCCTGGGCTGACGGACCCTGCCTTTACTTGCTTGCCTCAAGCGTCGCCGGCGCCTGGGAGGAGGACTTGGTCGATGGCTTATCTCTTGTGTCTGCTGGCTGGTGGTCTGATCGGTTTCTTGGCCTGTCTGCGGAAGAGCCGGACAGAATGCCGCTATTGCGCGCTGCAGGAAAAATTCCTCGGCTTGCCGTGAAGCGGTCCTGTTGAGAGCGGAATGTTAGGCCCACCTCGCGAGAGTCTCAGCCTCTCAAAACTCCGGTTTTCTTCTATTTTCCCTCCCCTCCCGCAGTTTCCTCCCCGGTACTCCGGTTCAGCATCATGAAACTGCTGAAGCCAAACCATAAATAATCATACCAGCTGGGGGCGTGGATTTTTTCCGCTGATAGCAGGCTGCGGATCCCCAACCCCAAGAAAAACAGAGGCACCAGAAGCTTGAGGTCCAGGCCGCCGGTGAGGGCCGCCACTTGGGCGTTCACCGCCGCCAAAGACCCCGTCAGCCAGCCGGTGGTGGGAGGAGGGGGCGCGGTGAGGCACTCCAGCCCCTGGAGAAGGGTTTGGGGTTCAATTTCGGGAAACAATTCTTTGGTGGCCTCGCTCAACGCCAGCATGGCGGCAGGGGTGGTAAGCTCAGGCAGATTATAGTAAATGAGGAGGCTGCCCGTCACGGCATTGGCCTCCACTTCCCGGATTCCCGGCACCTGCCGCAACCTTGCCGCCGCCTGCCGGGCAAAGGCCGCCGCGCCTTTGAGCTTCGCCGCCCTGAGGCGCACTCGCCCGGGGCAGGCATGCACCACTCTCAGGGCATCCCCGGTCATGTGGCGCGTCTCCCCGGGCTTCAGGCTGCCGGGGGTTCCGGCGGCGCCGCCTCGGCCGCCTGGGCCCGCTCAGCTTGACATTCGGCCACCAGGTCACTGATCTGCTCCGCAGCTTCCGCCGCGTATTCCTTGACGGTGTCGGCCAGGACCAGGTAGCCCTTGATGAGGGTTTTGGCCAGGGGGCGGGAGACTGCCGCCACCGCCGGCAGCACAATGGGTGCCGCCAGAGCCACCCCCACAATCACCAGTATGCTGGGTACCGTCCCCTTGACGCCATTATCAAACACTCCCATGGGAGCCTCCATAAAGGGGTAAACTTCCAAAAATTATCAATAAATTCAAGGTAGCCAAAATTAACCAAAAATTAACCAAAATTACAATAATCACTAACCGATATATGTCAATCTGCGTCTATGTTGATGCAAGACTCAATTAGAAAAGATTTTTGGCAGGGGATTCTGAAATTATATATTTTAATTCAGGCATCCAAAAGTCCCATTTATGGAGAAAAAATAAAGAAACAGTTACATGAATGTGGATATAAAATCAGCTCTGGAACTTTATATCCTATTCTCCACAATCTTGAAATTTTCGGCCTTTGTAAGAGTCATATCAGGATTTTTAGGGGGCGGGCTCGTAAGTATTATCACATTACGGAACAAGGTAAGGTCTTTTTAGAGGAAATGCGAACCATGGTAGCCAGTGTGTTGCAACTCTTAACAGTGAATCACGCTGAGGCAGGAGCTGACTTCCGAGTCAAAGAACCCAACGGCTTTTAGAATAATTGCTAAGTCTGACTTCCAATATCCCTCCATCCAGCCTGCCTTGGTCAGCCACCCCTCCTGGCTTCTCCTTCAGTAATTTTAGTGCAAATAATAGCGTCCGACCCTGGCCCCTCTTTCTGTGTCTCTTGCCTTACGGAGGGAATTTACCGCGGGCCATAGCCGGCTAGAAGGGGCGGCTGAGATCCTGATACATCTTCCAGGTGGCCCGGAAGGCCTGGGCGAAGGAGCGGGATTCCGCATAGCTCCGGGCCGCCCGCCCCATGTCCCGCAGGCGCTCCGGCTGGGCTGCCAGCTCCAGGATGGCCGCGGCCAGCTCCTCCTCGTTGTCCCCGGCCACCACCAGCCCCGTTTCCCCGGGGAGGAGGTTTTCCTGGGGCCCGCCGGCGTCGCTCACAATCACCGGCAGCCCGGAGGCTTGGGCCTCCAGGACCACATTGCCGAAGGTGTCGGTAGTGCTGGGGAAGACGAACAGGTCGCAGGAGGCATAGACCGCGGCCAAATCCTCCCCCTCCAGAAAGCCGGTGAAGGTCACCGGCGCGCCGGTAAGCTTCTCCTGCATTTCCTGGAGATACGGGCCCTCCCCCACCACCACCAGATGCAGGGGCAGGCCGTTGCCGGAAATGCTCCGGAACACCCGGCTCAACAGCTCCAGGTTCTTTTCCTTGGAGACCCGCCCCACATAAAGGAGCTTGAGGCCGGCGGGGAGGCCGTAACGGCTTTCCAGGAAGCCGTTGCGGCGGCCGGGGTGGAACCGTTCCAGGTCCACCCCCCGGGGGAAGACCCGCAGCTTTTCCGGGGAAATGCCTGCCTCCGCCAATTCCGCCGCCGTGCTTTGGGAAGGGGCAAAAATCACCTCCATCTGATTGTAGAACCAGGTGAGATACTTCCACATCAAGGCAAAAATGGTCTGGTCCTCGGTAAGATAGAGGGCATATTGCGGGAGGGCGGTGTGATAAGTCCCCCAGAGGGGCAGCTTGAGGATTTTCGCCACCGCCAAGGCGGTGAGCCCCATGGATCCCGGCGTGGCCGCCTGGATATGGGTGAAGCACTGCTCGTAGCAGAACTTCAGAATCTCAAGAAACGGCGGGTGAAACACCTTTTGCGCCGGATACTCCGGCAGCTGAAACACCCCCACGGGCACAAAATTGCGGACCCCCGTCCGGGATCTGGCCTGCTGGTCACAGGTGATCAGGGTGTAGTCCCAGCCGGCTTTCCTGGCTTCCTCCACCTGGTGGTGCAGAGTGACGCTCACCCCATTGATTTCATAAAAGGTATCGGTAAAATGGGCCAAATTGAAAGTCTTCTCGGGGGGGCCCGGTTGTAATTTCTTCCCCAGCAACGTGTCCCGGATATTACTTCCCAACTTGCGGTCCGCAGCAAAAGAGGAAAACGTGGCAATATACGGAGCCAGACCCAGATAAATGAGTCCCTGGGAAGACAGAGTGTTCACCAGATCGATGAAATGGGCGTTGGTGACGGCCTTACGGAAATGGCGATGCATGTTTTTGAGAATACTTTGAGAAACCTGCTGCACCATCGAATACCATTGAATTTCCGAGTTATCTTCCGGACAGGTTAATTTGGAGGTTTCCTTTTTGAGCATGGTAAAAAGGTTTTTCTGTTCTTGGGAATTTCCCATAACATCTTTGATCTTTTGAAATAGGTAAAAAAACTTTGAAACCCCGTTGGCATTTTTTTCCTGATGATTGAAAAGATTTTTCTCCAAAAAATTCAACAAGACGTCATGGCTGACGTAATCCTTCACCCCGAACTTATTTCTGTAAAATTGATATGCAATGCTGTAAATACTGTGCCCCAGGGTGAGGGGGGTGGAGGCCTGCCCCCCCACCCGGCCCCGTCCCTCCCTCAGCCCCTGAAAAAACTCCTCCAGGCTCTCCACTTCTTCCACCTCGGTATACATTCGGGCAATGGTGAGGGAGCTGTGATCATCCGAGCCGCCGGTGAAACGCTTTACCCAGGGCTGGGGGAAGGGAGGAGTAAGGCCGTGGCGCTCCGCCAGTTCCGCCATCTCCTGAGAGGTCAGGAGGGTGATGAGCAGTTTCAGCCATTCATTGAGGCGTTCATCCCGGCCGCCGTTCAACTCAAAATTTTCAAACAATAACAACAGTTTTTCAAAATGTGCCGGGGTCAGCCGGTCATTGACGGCCCAGAAGGGGTGGGCCACGGTATGGAACAATTGCTGCCCCCGTAGATACTCCACCAGATCGTAAATATTTTCCCGGGCTTTTTGGATCTCCCGATGTTGCGCCTCGTCGAGACGATACACCAGCACATGGATCTTGCAGCCGTCTTCCGGGAAGTAGGTGGTAACTTCCTCACTGATGAAGGTGCAAGGCTGGGAGGCGATTTCCAGACAGCCGTCAATAACATTGTGGTCGGTGATGGTCACCTGGGACATGCCCCGCTCCCGGGCCAGGCGATAGAGGGTCAGGGGTTCGGTATAACACTCCTGGCACCCCAGCTTCCGGAGGACCCATTGGGACGGGCGGGTGGAATAGCGGGAATGGACATGCAGGTCGATTTTCATGGCTTCCCCCTTAAGGGTAATTAACGGATCAAAATGGTCTCCCCGGCCCGGACTTTGGCGCCGGGGTTAACCAGGATTTCCAGGTCCGGGAAATAAGGGGCCACCAAGTCCACCTGGGAGCCGATGCGAATCATCCCGAAAATATCCCCCTGCAAGACCTCGGCGCCCGGCTGCACAAAGCTGTCGATACCCCGCACCTTTTTCCCGGCAATCTGCACAATATAGTAAGGGAAGGGTCGCCCCTTGAATTCCCCCTGCACCCTGGTCACCAGCCGCTCATTGCACAGCAGGTGGCGGGAGTTTCGCTCATAGGGCGGGAGCTTCAGGAGAGTGCGCCAGTGCATGGGGGCCATGCACCGATTCTGCCCCTGGGGCGGATGATGGCGGACGGTCTCCACCCGGCCGGCCAGGGGGATGCGGTTGTAATGCACATCAAAAGGGCTCATGAAGATGCCGACATGGATTTTGGGGGCGGCCACCTCCTCCCGGACGATATCGGTAAGGGTGGCGGCCATGCCCTGCTTGATGAGAACTATGTCTTCCTGGCCTTGGGTAAGCCGCACATACACCACCCGGCCGTCCGCCGGGCTCACCAGGTGCTCCCCGGGGGGCACCCGCCGGGGGGGATTGCGGAAAAACCAGACATAGCGCCAGAACCAATAGCCGCCCAAGGCCAGGGCCGGAACCGCCAGGGCCGCGGGATTCAATGGAGCTCCTTCCAAACCTGGGGATTGAGCACCCGGACCAGAGCCACCCCGGAGGAGTAAGGAAAATTCACCACTTCAAAGGCTTCTTCCCGCTTTTTGATGAAATTCACCCACTTTTTCACTCCGGCATGATTAAGCCATTCCCGCAGGTAAATATTGGTGTCGTGCAGAAAGATGTAAGTATTCTTGCGGGAAAACTCCAAAACCTTCAGAAAATCATATTTCACGTCTTTGTAGGCATGAGAGCCGTCTATAAAGGCCAGATCAATGGGGGGCAATCCTGAACCGGGGTAAGCCGGGAAAAATTCATCGCTGCGCATTTTATAGTGTTTCACGAGGTGGCCCACCCCGAACCTCTGAAAATGGTTTTTGACCTCCGCTTCATCATTCCAGAACCCCCGACCGCCGATGGTGCTGAAGGGCCCGTTTTTCAATAGGGAATAAGAGGGGTCCACAAAACTCAGCCGCCCCTTGCGGTTGTCCTTAAGCCCCAGGGCCAGGCAGACCACACTGAACCCGTAGCCGGAGCCGATGACCACGATGTGACGGGGGTTCACGGCCCGCACCAGGCCGTAGTAGAGAAAGCCGAAGCCCAAATTGAGCTGCCGGGTCATTTCGTTGTGCCCGAACGGCTTGGCCCCCTGGAGTATTTCCTTGATCATGGTTTCATTCAGACTGAACCACTCCATATAGCGGTCTCCTTTGCTAGTACTAAGAAGTATTATCCCCGCGCCATAAGTTACGTCTTACTGTCCTCGAAGAATTTTTTAAAAAGATTAAAATAAAATTATATTTTAGATAGATAATGGTTTTTTGATGAGGAAAGGTTTAATTTTTAATGGGGCGGGAAAAGTGAGGGAAAAAACGCCGGGGCGCCAGTGCTGGTAAGGCAAGAATGGTCCCGAGCGCTTGGGCTGCCGGCTCGAATTGGAGCGGCAGACCGGCCTCGGGGCGCCGGCCGGTGCTTCGCTCCGTCCTTCGCCCCAGGGATATCCATATAACCCGGAACTAAGGTTTGAGCTACTTGAATGGGGAAGGGCGCCTCCGCCGTATGGGGGATAGCAGGGGGGAGTGAAAAAATCGCTTGCTGAAAGATATAACAGGTAGGCGAAACAGCCGGTTAGCCTGGTAGTCCCAACGGGATTTTTTCAGGGAAAAACTGGCAAGTTCATGCCTCTTATAATTTCAAGGGCTTGGACAGAAAGCCCTTCAGCCCATGAATTAAAAACTGGCGAAATTTTCCCCATCAAAGACAGTGCTTACGAGGGCATCAATGCCAAACAAGGACGCTGAGAAAAAACGACCAAAGAATTACCGGTTTGAACCTCATATCCACAGGGTTTTTCTCTTTGGACAGGTACACACAAAGGGCAGGTATAAGGCGCAAAGATACCTTGATTGCCAGCTGTTGGCTGACTTTTCCGCACCTGACCTAAAGTTTCTGGCGCGTTTCCCAGGTGACGATTTTCCAGTCCATCACGAAGATGCTGTAAAACACCGGTACCAGGAGCAGGGTGATAAAGGTGGCCACCGCCAGGCCGCCGATCTGAGTGAAGCACAATGGCTCCCAGAGCGGTCCGCCGTGGGCGGCCAGGGGGATGAGGCCCAAGATGGTGGCCCCCACGGTGATCATCACCGGCCGCAGCCGGATGATGCCCGCATCCAGCAACGCCTCCTCCAGGGGCTCCCCCTCGGCGTGCTTCTCTTCAATAAAGTCGAAGAGCACGATGACGTGGCTGATGATCACCCCCACCAGGCTGATGATCCCCAGGAAGGCCATGAAGCCGAAAGGCTGCCCCATGTACAGGAGAGCGATCATTGCCCCCGCCATGCCGTAGGGAATGGTGGCAAAGACGATGAAGGGCTTGATGGCGTTCCTGAACTGAATCACCAGGGCCAGATAGATGCAGGTGATGGAAATCAGCAAAACGATGGTCAGGTCGTGGAAACCTTTATCCTGCTCTTCCTGTTCGCCGCCGATCTCCATTTTATAGCCGGGCGGCAGTGTCTTTTTAAATTTCGCCAACTGGGGCCCGATGGCTTGCAGCACCTGGGAGGCCATGACGCCGGGCGCCGGGAAGCAGTTGACCTCAATGGTGCGGAACTGCTGGCGGCGCTGCATCTTCTCATTTTCCATGCGGTAGTCCAGGCTGGAAACCAGCCCCAGGGGAACCTTGTTGGAATTTTGCGACGAATAGACGTAGAGGTTGGCAAGATCGGCCAGTTGGGCCCGCTCACCCATGACCAGCCGCGCCGTGATGGGAATCTGCTTGTCGCCTTCCCGGAGAATCCCCACCTGGTAGCCGTTCATGCCCACGGCCGAGGCCGCGGCCACATCCGCATTGGTAACCCCGGCGAGATTCGCCCGGTCCGGGTTGATCTGGAGCCGGGCCACCAGGTTTTCCGAACCCCAGTTATTCCGGATACGCTCCGCCAAGGGGGTGGAATGGAAGATTGTTTCGAGTTCCGCGGCCAGCCGCCGCAGGGTAGGGGCGTCTTCACCGATCAGGCGGATGGAGACCGGAAATTTGATGGGCGTGCCGGTATCCAGTTGCTTGACGTCCATCCGGGCCCCGGGGATGGCCCGCTGCAGGGCCTGCTGCAGCGGCACCACCAAGTGGCTGGTGTCATGTTTATCCTTCACCTGGATAATGATCTGGGCGTAGTTGTTCTGTCGGGGTTCGGGAGCCAAGGAGTACCAGAAACGGGGACCGCCGCCGCCGACAAAGGAAGTAAGCGACTCCAGCACCTCCCGGGCTTTGCCGTCGGGTCCGGGATGCTCTTTCCCGTATGCCGCGGCGGCCTGCTGCAGGACGGCTTCGGCCTGACGCGTGGTGGCATCTGTGGTCGCCACCGGCGCGTCCTCCGGCAGCCAGACGTCCACATAGGAGAGATAGGAAAGGTCCTTGGGAAAAAAGGCGGTATGCAGATTCCACATGGCAACGGCGCCCAGGGCCAGAAAGAGCACGGAGCCGGCCATAAAACGCCAGCGATGCGCGATCATCAGACGGCCAAACTGGTAATAAAGCCCCAGGAAGCCGTGCTGGCGCCGCTCGGCGATGGGCGCCTGCAGGGTCTTGGGCGGCCGGAGCAGATAATAGCCCAGTAAGGGGATGAAGGTCATGGACACGAGACGGGAGGCTACTAACGAGCAGGCCAAGACGATGGGGAGGCTATAGATAAAGCGCCCGGTATCGCCGCCCACCATGAGAAAAGGCAGATACGCCACGATATTGGTGATGGTGGCGAAGATCATGGCGGTGCCCAGCTTGGTGGGGCCCAGCCAAGCCGCAGCCATGGGTGGTTGCCCCGCGCCCAGTTCTCGTTTGATGGCGTCCCCCGCCACCACCGGGACGTCCACCAGGAGCCCCAGGGCGATGATCAGCGAGGCGATGGACACCTGCTGCAGGTCGATCCCCAGGAGATACATCATCCCGAAGGTCATGGCCAGGGTCAGGGGGATGGAAATGGACATCAGCAATGCCAGACGCCAGCTCCAGAACCCGATCCAGGAGACCAGGACCACCAGGGCAATGGCCTCATAGAGGCTGGTCATAAACAGGTCGATGTTTTCTTTGACCTGGAGAGGCTGGTCCGAAGTCCGGACCATGATCAGGTCTTCCGGCAGGATTTTTTTCAGGTCGGCCAAGGCGCTGTCCACGGCCTTCCCGAACTCGCCGATCTTTTCCCCGGCCCGCATCTGCACCGCCAGGGTAATGGCCCGGGAGCGCTGCCATTGGCCCTTGGCGTCCCGCCCAGTGAAGAAATTGAGAAACCTGGGCGGACTTTCGTAGCCCCGATAAATTTGGGTGACATCCCGGAGATAGACCGGCACCCCCCGGGCGGTGGCGGTCATCATAACCTCGCCGATCTCTGTTTCGCTCTTGAACTCCCCCGAAGGCTGCACCGTTACTACCTTGCCTTCCACCTCCACGACGCCGCCCGGCACCGCGATGTTGCGGGCCTTCAAAATATCCGGCAGTTTGGTGACGTTGCCGCCGTAGGAAGCCAGGCGCTCCTGGGAGTATTCCATCCACACCACCTCGTCCAGAACGCCGCTGCGGCTCACCTTGGTGACGATGGGGGTCTTATCCAGGGCCACGGTTACCCCCAGCAGGGTGCGCTCAATCAGCTTGGTGAAGTCGTCCATCTCCCGGTAGCTGTACTTGTCGCCGGGGTGCTGCGCCAGGACCGTGGCGGTCTCGGCCGGGTCCCGGATAAGCACCGGCTCCCAGACGTCAGGGTGCAGCTCGGAGGCCCGCAGGCGCTCCCGGATGAAGCGGTCCAGAAAATCCATGATTTGGGCGTCGCTGGCGGTAGAGGCGAAGTCCACCCCCACAAACCCTGGCCCCTCGATGAGACGCACATCCCGGGCCAGCCCTGCCTTTTGAATATAGGCGGCAAACTGGTCAACGGCCGGATGGACCATGCGGGGGAGGATGGTGAGGGGAAAACCGATCACCAGGGTGACTCGGGGCTCCTGAGGTCCGGCATAAGCCTGTTGCCGCACCTGCCCAATGGCCTTCTCAATATCCCGGGCCCGCAGGGCGGACTCCACCTCGCTCACTTTGGGGCTGGCGACGGTGAGCATCAGGGCTGCGGTATTGCCGTAGTCCTTGAAGAACTGGATGGGGCCGGCTCCTTCCGGCAGGTTATGGATGGAGTCCAGGCGATATTTGATGTCATCAAACTGCTTGTCGGTGTCCGTTACTTGCGTATCCAGTTCCACCGTAATCACGGAGAGGCCCACCCGGCTGGTGGACTCGATCTTCTTGATGTGGGTGTTTTCAGCGACCTTCAGTTCAATGGTACGGGTGACCAACTGCTCCACCTTGTCGGTGGTCATACCCGGCCAGGGGCAGATGATCTGGGCCTCGCGCACCGGGATGTCCGGGTCCTTGCGCTGCGCCATGCCGGTGTAGCCGTAAACCCCCCAGATCAGCGTGGCAATCAGCAGCACCCACGAAATATGCGGATGTTCTACCGAGAACCGCTCCGTGTTGTGGGTCTTTTTGATGTAGTCGTCGTCAGTCTTGTGCGCCATGATAGTTGCTATTCTTTTATGGCTTTTATGGGTATGTCCCCCGCACCAAATATGGTGCGTAAGACACTGCTACATTTTCGTCTCCGGCGGCGGAATAATCCTCACCCGCTGCCCATCGGCCACCAAAGTGGCGCCGGTGACGATGACCGGTTCGCCGACTTTGACCCCCTTGGTAACGGTGATCTTGTTGCCGAAGACTTCACCCAATTCGACGTTGTCTCTTAGGCGGGCAATCTGTTTGCCGTCCTGCTCTTCCACCACGAATAGGGCGTAGCCCTCGGGGTTGGTCTTAGAGCGCACCACGGCAGTCAGCGGCACCACGATTCCCGTTGTAGGCGCCTGGCCGGTGGCCACCGCCACCGCGGCAATCATACCCACCTTCAAATCCTGATCAGGGTTGGGGATGGTGATTTCCACGTCGAAGACCCGGCTCTTGGGGTCGGCCGAGGGCGATATGGCGGTTACCTGCCCGCGGAATTGACGCCCCCGCAGCGCCTCGGTGGTGACGGCCAACTGGTCCCCCAGCTTTACATGTTTCAACATCAGGTCAGAAATGCCGAAGACCACCTTAACCTCTTCGGTGTTGGCCAAGGTGAAGCCTACGGTGCCGGCGTTGAGCAGGTCGCCCACTTCGACCTTGCGCTTCAGCACCAAAGCGGCGGTGGGGGCCTTAAGTTTGGTGTCCTGAAGGGCGATGCGGGCCTCTTTGACTTGGGCCCCGGTGGCGGCCAGGGCACCGGCGGCCTCGCCATACCTGGCCACAGCTTTATCGTAGTCGGATTTGGTCATGCTGTTGGCCGCATACAGGTTTTGCGCCCGCTTCAGGTCCAGGCTGGCGTGCTCCCACGCGGCCCGGGCCGCGGCAGCCTGGCCCGCGGCCTGCGCCAGCTTGGCTTCGTAATCGCTTTGCCGCACCTGGGCCAATACGGCGCCCCGCTTCACGTAATCGCCTTCATGGACGTTGCGCATCTTGCCGTCTACGCCCTTGACCTGGAGAATGTTGGTGAGATAGCCCCCTGACTTAAAAGCCAGCTCGATGAGGGCGTAAGGCAGAATATTGGCGGAGTAACGGACCTCGCCGTTCCCCTGGTAGGCCTCAGCGGGGCGAACGCCTACCGGGGTTGGGGGCGGCGCCGGCTTTTCCGCCTTGCCGCAGCCAATAACTAAAATGGGCAGAAGCAGCCATGGCAGTGCGGTCATCGGAAATTTACAACGAGGCCGACTCATTTCTCTTCTCCTGTGGCCTTCTCGAACTCGGCCTTGGCGATCCAGAAACCGGACAGGGCCTTTTGGTAGTCGCTGTCGGCCTGCGCCAGGAGTGTCTGGGCCTGAAGCACGTCCTTGATCAAGGCGGTTTCGTTCTTAAAAGCATCTAAAGTCTCCTTGAGCTTCTCCCGCGCCGCTTCCTGGGCGGCCCGGCTCGCCTGCAATTGTCCCCGGCTGGCTTGCAGGTTACGGAATTTGCTATTCACGTCGATGAGTACCTGCGATTCGGTTTCCCGGCTCATATTTTGCGTCTGGGCCACGGTTTCGGTCTTGGCCGCCAGTTCCCGGCGCTTGCGTCCCCAATCAAAGGGCTCCCAAGTCATCATAAACCCCGCAAAACCCAGATTTTCCGGGACCGGGGATAAGTTAACGGTCCTGGCGTAAGTGGCGATGAAGCTGATATCGGGGATATATTCCGACTGCTTGATCCAGCGGTCGTATTCCGCCTGTCTGATTCTGAGCCGTGCTTCCCGGACCTCCGGCCGCTGCTGCAGGGCCCTTGTCCGGGACCCTTCCAGGTCGTTTTCCAGAACGGTGGCCTCCGGCACCGGGTTGACCCGAAACTCCGTAAGGATATTGCGGCCCATCAGGTCGTTCAGCTTCTCCTTTTGAGTGGCCAATTGATTACGCAGCACTATCTGCTGCTGCTCCTCCTGAGCCAGCTTGGCCTTGACCTCCAGACTTGCCGACTTCAGGGCTACTTTTTCCTGCAGATACCGGGCGCTTAACCGCTCCAGTTCCCGTAAAAAACGGATGGCTTCGTCCACACTTTCAAGCGAACTCTGGGTCTGGAGCATCCCATAGTAGAGTCGTTTGACGTCGTTGACGACCGCCTGCCGCTTGGCCCGCAAGTGCTCCCGGGCAATATTCCGCATCACGTCGTGCAGGGAGATATTCAGGCCGATACGGTATTGCTGGCTCAAAGGCTGGGCCATTAAACCCGTCATCAAGGCGGTGGGCTGCCGGTTTGAGACCAGATTCGTGGCGCTGGTAATCGGAATCGGAATCGGCAGCACACCCGGAGTACCGCCGAGGGCATTGAAATTCGGCTGGGAGGTCAGGAGCCAGCTCTCCGCCACAATCACTTCAAAATTCGGCCAGCGGCGGGTGCGCGCCGCGGCCAGCAGGTGTTCCGACTTTGAGACCTCCATCGCAGCATTCTTCATTTGGCGGTTATTTTGGAGGGCGGTATTGACCGCCTCTTCCAGGGTGAGGAGATTTCTGGCCGCAGGCGGCTGCGACTGGGCCCAAGTCGGCGCCGTCAGAGTCAACCCCAGGAGGCAAAAGAACAACCACATGCCGCGGCTCCTTCAATCAAGAAGTTTAGAACCTGAGCAGAAAGAATTTGGGCTTTCATGACATTTTCAGCGCAAAGGATATGGCCTGGTCCCAATAGATTATCTGCCCATCCTTCGATTTGATGAACCGGGCATTGCCATCCTGAGAAATCACGATGCCCAAAGCCTCGGGAACCTGATGACAGAAATAATAGACGGAGCGATGGCGTGCGCCGACATTCTCGGTCAACTCCTCCTGCCGGTGCTTCCCTTCTATATCCAGGGCCCTGGCCACCGTCGTCACCTGGTCATAGTCGCCTAAGATCATCCCGCCAAAACCGAGCAAACAACCACCTTTGGTTAGCACCACGGCGCCGTCAACCTTCGCAAAATCGGACAGTTGATGGGATAATTCGAGCCACGCTTCTTCGAGGCAGGACAGTTTTCGGCTGTCACTATCGATGTACTCCTGCCAGCTAAGTTTTTTGCCTGGTTCAATGTTGTGGCCCTTTTGCTCTGCCAGGGTTTGAAGCGTTTCGAGCATTAGGCTCAAAGAGCGATATCGCGTCTCATCTTCCTGGAATTGATATTTAATGTTTAGCAGCGGATTCCTGGAAGTGAATTCATTGCGGCGTTCATGAGGGAGAATGATGATGGTGCCGCCTTTGTGGGCTTCACGCATGCTGCTGATGATGCGCATGATTGCCTGTCTGACAATTAAGCCCGGTAAATTCGGATCAATAATGTTATGCCAATTTTGTTTCTCCCACAGAGAAAGATACATTTCAGGCCACTCAAGTTGAGCCAAACCAAAATACTCCCTGAGCCAGACCGATTCAAAGACATTGATTGCGGGAGTGATAATGCGGCCTTCAGTCAGGGTCGCCAAACTCTCGATTCCCCTGAGCACGGTCAACCGTCCGGTGCCTCTTATCCAGATGACCGGGGCGTTGGGAAAGTCGGGGGGAACTTTGCGGCCGCCATGATGATGTTGCAGCCACCGGGTGCCAGAATGCACCAGTCCCCAGATCTGCCAGTCACCTTCCTGGTCCAGGTTAACTCCCACCAACGAGCGAGAAAAATTCACCGCCGGAGATAATTTTTTCAATTCGGTTTCATTACAAGGACGCGGTTTGGAAAATACCAGGCGGTGGAGCCCTTGAGGGGGAACCTTTTGATGAGAAAACAGCTCAGGCCCGGCCAACAGGATACGGAGAATTACCGGTCTTTCCTCCTCGCGCAGCATACTGACCTGATAGCAGGTTGAGAGCAGGCTCTCAAAGAGGGGAGGAGCAGGAAGGGGAACGGCCGGAACCTGACCTTTCTCCATCTGGTCTTCGGCCACAGTGGGCCAACAATCACGAATCAATCTGGCTAAATCATCATGGTAGGCATACATTATTATCGGCCTTTCTCTAACCCATCGATCCCGGACCTATTCCCCCTTCATGAGCATGTCCCCAGCCAAAACCTTGCCTGAGTTTCACAGGAAATTCAGGGGATTCTTCTCTCCGGCTGTTGAAAACCTACCTTCCCCGGGGTTTGGGGGGATGAGGCTGGCCGATTTTGCCAGTTGGCAAAGCCAAATCCCATTTATGGGGGTGGGGGAGGGGGTTCAGGGGAGGGGCAGGGGTTTCAAGACCCCTGGCCCCTCACCGTCATAACCTTTTTCAACAACCTGCTGGACAACCGGCGCTTCAGCCCTGAGCCGCAACGCCGTATTCCAGGATGCGCTTGGCGTAGCGGTCTTTCAGATGCGTGAGAAACGCGCCATCCACCTTGCCCTTCCAGGTGGTGACTTCCGTGAAGCGTTTGGGGATGGACACCGCGGCCGGATCAAAGCCCGTGGTTAATCGGGTCTTCCAGCGGAGTTTCTGGATGTTACGGGAAACTGCGTCAATGGAAGCCGCCAGGACGCCATACCCCACCGCCTTGAGGCAATCGGCCAGAAGTTCTTCGGTGTAAACTCCCCGGGCAAAGAGACAGGCCACCATGGAGGTGAGGAAGGCCCGGCTGGCTTCATCAGCCATCAGAAAGTCCACGGCCTGCTCAACATCCTTGTCCTCGTGCTTTTGATCGTAAGCATAGCCAGCCGTGTCCAGGTGGGAGTGGCGCAAGCCCAAGGCCTGGGAAGTGAAATAGACCTCACCGGTGGCATAGCCCGCCATCTCCTGGCCCAGGACGCAGGCAAAGTCCGCCCCGCCGTAATGGGTCGCGGCCTTAAGGGTGCCTTGGGCCAAGAGGCGATAGAAGTCATTGGCCCCGTAAGCCAAGTGCCGCACCGCCTTTTCGTACGTATTGTGGTCGCCGAATTTCAAGGGGAGAAGCGTTTCCTTTTCGGTTACGACTCCTTTCTCCAAGGCCTCCGTGGCCCAGGCCAGAGCCACGCCGGCACTCATGACATCCAGGCCCATCTGTTCCACCACGTCGATGAGGTCCAAGACGGCAAAACAGTCGGTCACCCCCAGCATGGAGCCGGCGGCGAAGATGGGCTCGTGATCGTAGGACACCTGCCGGTAGAAATAGCGGTAGTCCGCCTGAAACTTTTCCCGGGAAAACCCGATGTGGATACAGCCCACCGGGCATCCGGCGCAGGCCGCGTTCCGGAGGAGGGCGGTCTCGGCGAAGCGCTCGCCGGTAATGCCGTGGACGTTGGGATCTGTCGTCGCCTGGAGGTTGCGCCAGGGCATGGCTTGCAGTTCGTTCAAGACCGCCACGTTCACCGGGGTGCCCAGATTGTGGTACTTCTGCATCATGTCGGTGGCGGTGAGCTTCTGGTAGACCGCCTCAAAGAGCTTGGGGTAATCCTTGCCTTCCATGAGGGGGAAGCTGCCGTCTCCGATGATGACGATGGCTTTCAGGTTCTTGGCCCCCAGGGCCGCGCCGCCCCCCAGTCGGCCGAAATGGCGGTAGGTGTCCACGTTGATGCCCGCCATGGCGCACTTCTGTTCCCCTGCCGGGCCGATGCGCAGGATGCTGCGGTGCCCCGAGCCTTTGAACATACGGCGCAGCAGCTTGCCGCTTGCCTGGACGTCCAAGCCCCCAAGGTAATGGGCCTCTTTCAAGTCCAGATGCCGGGAACCCACCACTAGGATCGAAAGGCTGGGTGCCCGGCCGGTGAGCACCAGGGCGTCCAGGTCGGCAAACCTCAGGGCCAGGGCCGAACGGCCCCCGGCGTGGCTTTCGGCATACTGGTCATGGTAGGGTGATTTGAAAGCCGCCACCGTCTTGCTCATCAGCGGAAAATAGCCGGTCAACGGTCCGATGGCGAAGATCACCGGCTGCTCCGGGTCGTCCCAGGGCTTGTCGGCTTTGCCGTATTTAGTGAATAGGAAGGCGCCGAGGCCGCTTCCCCCGGCCACCTCGTCCCGACCGGGAACATTGGCTATCTTGCCTTTGCCGGTGGCCAGGTCCACGACCAGTACTCTGAAATAATCCCGGATCATGCCCTCACCTCCGCTTTTTCCGCCTGCTCCGCCGGCCCGCCGCCGCCCAGGTCTTTCAATTCCAGGCAGTCATGGGGGCAGTAAGGCACGCACAGGCCGCAATGGAGACAGACGAAGGGATCACCGGCGGGATCCAGGTAGATGGCGTCCACCGGGCAGGCCCGGGCGCATTCGCCGCAGCGGATGCAGATATTCTTGCGCACCATGACGCCACCGCCCCGGCGCTGGGAATAGGCCCCGGTGGGACAGGCCACGGCGCAGGGGGCCGGATTACAGGCCAGGCAGGTGCGCGCCTCAAAGCCGGTGGACAGGCCCCCGGAGGAGGCAATGCGGATGCCGGCGGTGTCCCAGGAAAGGCGTTGATGCACCAACCGGGCGCAGGCCAGCGAACAGGAATGACAGCCGATGCAACGCTCCATCCTGGGGGTAGTGAGCATTTTCATTGGTTATTCCTCGGGTAGATACCCCTATAAGACAAGAAAGTTTTAAGTCGGAACCACCCCGCGGACCAGGAGCAAAACCAGTTCTTCCGACCCGGTGTTGGAAATTTGGCGCGAGGCGCCGGGAGGGATCACCAGGGTGGTATCCGCCCAAATATCCACCGGGTTTCCATCCACGATGAAGCGACCGGTGCCTCTTACGGTTATGACCACCTCTTCGCCTTGATGACGATCGGCCGGGAGATTATTACCTGGCGCTACCATCAGCCGCCAGACCTCGAAGGTCTTGAGCCCCAGGTCAGCCCCCGCCAAGGTCTGCTGGCAATTTCCTTCAAAATGAAACTTATGAACCGTGGCGTTATCGATCAACTCCATGGTGCTTCCTCCATTCTGGATTCTGCCCTGCTCTGCTCAAACCAGGCCCCTGGGTTGTCCGGTGATGGCCAGGACGCTGTTCCAGATCCAGCCCTCGGGGTCCAGTTTTTTCCGTTGCGACACCGCCAAAGAGATGGGCACGTGGGTACCTTGCTGGTTCCAATTGCCTACCACCATATTAGTCTTGCCAGCCATGGCGGCATGTACTGCATTCTGCCCAAGCAGCAGGCAGAAGGCCGAGTCACGGGCATTGGCCGGTAAACTCCGGATGGTGTAGCTGGGATCGATGTACTTCAGCTCCACCGGGTGGCCGCTTCGGCTGAAATGCGCCTTAATCCGGTCCCGCAGGAAAACTCCAATGTCTCCGTACCGAACATTGCCGGAGGCGTCCCGATCAGCAGTCTCAGCCAAGAGGTCCTGCCCCGCCCCCTCCGCCGCCACAATGACGGCGTGGCCTCGCCTGGCCAGCCTCTCCTCCAGGGCCTGCAGGAGGCCCTCCAGCTTAAAGGGCACCTCCGGCACCAGGCAGAAATTCACCTGGCTGTTGGCCAACACCGCATAAGCGGCAATAAAGCCGGAGTCCCGGCCCATCAATTTCACCAAGCCGACGCCGTTTCTGGCCCCCTGGGCCTCACAGTGGGCCGCGTTAATGGCTCTCCGGGCTTCGGAACCGGCGGTGTCGAAGCCGAAGGTTTGTTCAATGAAAGAGATGTCGTTGTCAATGGTTTTGGGAATGCCGATGACGCCGATTTTTAAACCGCGCCGGGCGACCTCTTGGGCGATGGCCTGGGCGCCCCGAAGGGTCCCGTCCCCGCCGATGGCGAACAGGATGCTGATATCCAGACGGGTCAGAGTGTCCACCATATCGGTGACATCCTGGCTGCCCCGGGAGGAACCGAGAATGGTGCCCCCCGTTTTATGAATGGCCCCCACCGCCTCCGGGGTCAATTCCACGGGAGCGTGATTGAACTTGGAGCTGAGCCCTTCATAGCCATAGCGGCAGCCCAACACCTGCTTCACCCGGTACTGGTGGATAAGGGTCAAGGTGATGGACCGGATGACGTCGTTGATTCCCGGGCATAAGCCCCCGCAGGTGACGATGCCGCACTTGAGGTTTGTGGGGTCAAAAAAGATTTTCTCCCGGGGGCCGGCTATTTCCAGGCAGGGAGGCTTGTTTCCAGCATAGAGACACTCCTTGATCGCTCCGAAGTCGGAATGGTACAGCACGTGCTCCTCATCATCGACAAAGCGCACGCCGGTAATGGGTGAAGTGATCCGGCCCTCACCCAGCTTCGCCACCGTAAAATTCAGGTCAATTTCCTGCATTTTGTTTACGCTCCTGGCGAGTTGCTATTTTTACTCTCCTGGCCGATATTCGCGCATAACAAGACCACGGACCGAGGTTGGGCCAGGTACGTGTACTCTTCCAACAGGACGGCCTCGTTTTCTCTAAAGATATCCAGGGGGGCAGGAAGAGCGGTGTCCAGGAGCCGCCGCCAGCCTCCGTTCGCCCCCTCAGGCAGATCCGGCAATTCGAAGCTCAGTGCTTCCCAGTAAGCATTACAAATGAGATGAAACACCCGGGAGCCGGTCAGGCTGACCGCGGTGGCCGCCAGACTGTGGGATTCCGGCCCCCGGTCAGGCTCATACAGCTTCACGCCGTGCCAATCAAATTTGGCCTGTGCCAAAAATTGGCTAAGCGTCACGTCATACTCCAGGGAGGCCTTGTCAAAGTGCAGACGCAGCCGGATAAGCTCCTTGACAAAGCGGTGCACGTCGGGGTGTTTGCCCAACAAGTTCCAGTCAAACCAGCTCAGTTCATTATCCTGGCAGTAGGCGTTGTTGTTGCCCTGCTGGCTGCGCCGCACTTCATCGCCCATGAGCAGCATGGGGGTGCCGAAGGACAGCAGGGTTAGAGCCAGAAAGTTTTTCACCTGGCGGTTTCTCAATGACTCCACTTCCGGGTCATCGGTAGGCCCCTCCACCCCGCAGTTCCAGCTCAGGTTATGGTCGCTGCCGTCCCGGTTGTCCTCCCCGTTGGCTTCATTGTGTTTGTGGTTATAGGACACCAAGTCGTTCACGGTGAAGCCGTCGTGGCAGGAGACGAAATTGATGCTTTGCTCCACCTCCCGCTTCTTGTGCTCATAAAGGTCGGGGCTGGCAAGCAGGCGATGAGCCAAAGAGGAAACCGTGTCAGGATCGCCTTTCAGAAAAGCCCGGATATCGTCCCGGAATTTGCCGTTCCACTCCTTCCAGGAGTCCCCCACGAAGCTCCCCACCTGATAGAGCCCTGCCGCGTCCCAGGCTTCAGCAATGAGCTTGGTCCCGGCCAGCACCGGTTCGGACTCGATATCCCACAGGACCGGGGGATTCTCCAGGGGCCGGCCCTTTTCATCCCGGGACAGGATGGAGGCCAGATCGAAGCGAAAGCCGTCCACGTGCATCTCCTGCACCCAGTAGCGCAGGCTGTCCACCATGAGGCGGCGCACCACCGCCTGGTTGGCGTTCAGGGTGTTGCCGCAGCCGCTGTAATCGGCGTAGAGGGACCGGTCAGGTTCCAGTAGGTAATACACCTCATTGGCCAACCCCCGGAAACTCTGGGTGGGCCCCAGGTGGTTCCCTTCCGCGGTGTGATTGAAAACTACGTCCAGGATGACTTCAATGCCGGCCCGATGCAGGGCTTTAACCAGATCCCGGAATTCGTCCAGCACTGCCAACGGGCCTTGCCGGGAGCTATACCCCTGGTGCGGGGCGAAGAAAGACACCGGGGAGTAACCCCAATAGTTGACCAGTCCCGGGGGGCTGTCCTGGGCATCAAATTGGAAGATCGGGAGCAGCTCCACGGCCGTGACTCCCAGGTCGGTCAGGTAGGGGATCTTCTCCATGAGCCCGGCGAAGGTGCCCCGCTTCTCCGGTGAAACCCCCGAGTTGGGATGTTTGGTGAACCCGCCCACGTGCAGTTCATAAATGATGGTTTGGGCAAAGGGGCGTTTGAGCGGCCGATCCCCCTCCCAATCATAACGGCCCAGATCAGCCACCACGCTCTTCATGGCTGCGGCGGTGTTCTCCCCCGGTTGACTGGCCAAATCGCGACGGTAATCCGGGGGGACCGCCACGGCCCGGCCGTAAGGGTCCAGCAGAACTTTCTCCGCATCAAATCTGGCGCCTCTCTCGGGCGCCCACGGCCCCGCAGCCCGGTACCCATAAATCTGGCCGGCTTTAAGACCCGGGACGAAGACGTGCCAGTAATGATAGGTGCGGTTTTGGCGGGGGTCGAGAGCAATCACCCGTTCAGGCCGAGGCGAAGCTACGTCCCCGAAGAGGAGCAATTCCACCCCCGTGGCCCCCCTGCTGAAGACGCTGAAGTTAACGCCTTCAGGATAAACCGTGGCTCCCAAGGGAAAACTGCGTCCGGGCTTGACCGCGACACTCACGGATTATCTCCAGATCACCCTATTGGTCTGACTCCCCAGACCTGCTCGCCATACTCCCGGATGGCCCGGTCCGAAGAGAATTTGCCCATGCGGGCGGTGTTCAGGATGGACATCCGGGTCCAGCGTTTCTCGTCCCGGAAGATGTCGCCCACCTCCTCCTGCCGGTCCACGTAGGCGCGATAGTCGGCCAACACAAGATAGTCGTCGTGGTATAACAGCGAATCCACCAGGGGCTTGAACAGGTCCCGGT
>CAYZOP010000009.1:0-128553 GCA_964480485.1 uncultured Desulfobacterales bacterium
GGTCCATGCTCATCTTCTCTAAATCCGCCATTAACCTGGTCCTCCGAAAGGGTTTGGAACTGGTTCGGTTCAGAAATTATTTATTCTGCCGCGCTTTTCCTTGCTACATATATCTATACATTGCTTGGTGTAAAGGTGTCAATAAAAAAAACCGCCTCTGGAAGGCAACAGGTACAGGGTGTGACCAGAGGTCATTTAACTATGAGGAAATACATGGAAAACAATTTACCTAAGTCGCCGGAGAAAGGAATCCTTTCCAGCAGTGACCCAACCCCACCCGCCGGAGGAAGGCGGTGAGGGAACGTGGGGCCGCCAAACCGGAAGAGCCCTGGGTAACCCAAAGTCTCAGGGGCGGGGGGTCGGCAGGCGCACCACCCGAAAGCCGATGAAGCCGTCGGCCGACTGGGGGGCGGCGGGTTGGCGGGCGGCCACCCTGAGATCCCGGGCCCGGGAGTGCCAGGACCCGCCCTTCAACAGGCGGGCCTCCGGGTTTTTGAACGGCGATGGTCTCCCGGGAGGCCCAGAGCGGTCCAGGCACCATTCGGCCACATTCCCGGCCATGTCATAGAGGCCGTAGCCATTGGAGGGAAAGGAGCCCACCGGTGCGGTGAGGCGAAAGCCGTCGTCAGCGAAATCGTTGGGATAATAATTGGCCCGGAAGATGCCGCCCTCATCCGGTGCCGCCCGGCCCCAGGGATAGGGCTCACTTACCAGCCCGCCCCGGGCCGCGACCTCCCACTCGGCCTCGGTGGGGAGGCGGTGGACGACGCCGGTTGCCCTGGTGAGCCACGCCGTGAAGGCCACGGCGTCATGCCAGGTCACCCCCACCACCGGCTGCCTGGGGTCGTTGAGGTTTCTGTCCTGCCAGTAGAGGGGGGGCCGGCGGCCGGTGGCCTTGAGGAAGCTGCCGTAGTGCTCGTTGGTGATTTCGGTGATGGAAATGTAAAAGGCCGGTAGGGTGATCCGGTAGGGGCCGGGTTCCTCGGCGTAGCGCCCGGGTTCGTTGGCCGGACTCCCCAGGAAATAGCTCCCCCCGGGAATCAGCCGGAAGCGCACCCCCTGGGCCTCCAGGGTCTCCTGGGGGAGAGCCGGCCCCCCCAAAGCCAGCGCCAATCCCAGGCCCGCAATGGCCAGAACCAAAAGCTTTCGGGTTCCGGTTTTCAGTGGGGGAGGAAATCTGAGGGTCATTACCGCGAGCCTGCCTGGTCTAAAGTGAAATCCAAGGAATGGAAACAACCGGGCTATAAAATAACCCAACAGCGGCCACCGTGGAAGGGACTCCCAGCCTATCCCCCATCATGCCAGTGTGGTTTCCACTATAACTAAAACCTGGAATGCGGAAACCGAAAACCTACTCCACGGGCACCAGCCGGCGGCAGGCGGTGAAATACAGGGCCAGCCTCAGGGCTTGGGGCTCAAGTCCCTGAAGCCCGGCCGCCATCTCCCGGTAGGCCAGGAGTTGGGGGCGGTATTTTTCGGTTTCCCGGGCCAGGAAGTCTTCCCAGGGAACGCCCGCGGGCGGCCGGGAGGTTTTGAAGTCCACTAGCCACCACTTCTCCCCCTCTTTCACCAACAAGTCCAGACGGCCTCGCCGCACCACCCCCAAAGCGGGGGCATCCTCCAGGAGCCATTCGCTTTTCATCTCCTCCGGAGGCGCCCCGATGAAGCGGGCCAGGGTCGGGTCCGACAGGCAGGCCTGCGCCTCGGCCAGGGCCTCAGGGGCCAGGAAGGCGGCGTCATCGGCAGCGAGGCCCGCCTGAACCAGGGCCGCGGCCACGGCGTGTGGGTCCGGCAGAGACTCTCCCGTCAGGCCGGTCTCCAGGAGGCGATGGATGATCTCGCCCCGGACCCGGGCCTGCCGGCTGACGGACGGGTCCGTGCCGGTGGCCGGTTCCGGTCCCGCCTGGTCCTCTCCGGTCTCGGCCGGCGTCTCCGAGACCGGCTGGGTGGGAAAGGTGAGGCGGTACGGGGAGGGCTCCGGGGCAAAGGGTAAGGCTGCCGGCAGGGGGGCAGGTTCCGGGGGCAGGGGCGGCGCCGCCTCCCAGTCTTGGCACACGGTGACCTCCAGGGGGGGCTCGGCCCAGCGCGCTGCGCCGCGCGGCAGGTGACCGGGGCGGTAATGGGCCAACAGCCATGCCAAAGGGCTTTGGGGGGGCACTGACTGCCCGCCGTCGGCCTTCAGCCCCACGAGGCCGGAGAGCATCAGATGTCTCTTCGCCCGGGTAACGGCGACATAAAAGACCCGGCGGGCCTCCGCCAACAGGCGCTCCTCGTTGAGTCTCTTCAGGCTGCGATAGAGCAGGCTCGCCTGTTTCTGCCAGTAAGGCGGGGCCAGGGCCAGGCCGAATTGCCGGGAGGCGGGAATCTCTTCCAATAAAAACGGGGGGGTCTTGGCCTCGCTGGCCAGGGGCTGCCAGTCCAGGTAAGGCAGGAAGACCCAATCGAATTCCAGGCCTTTGGCGCTGTGAACGGTCATCAGTTCCACCGGCGAGTCCTGGGTTCCAGGGTCAGGCGGCTGGTAGGCCTCGGCCAGGGCAAAATCGACTTTCCGGAAGGTGTACTCCGGAAGGGCCGTCTCGGCCTGGGCCACCAGGTCCAGATACGCCAGGGCATTGGCCACTCCCAGGGGGCCTTCCCGGGAGGCGATGCCCTTCCAGGCTCCCGCTTCATCCAGGAAGTCCCGGACCACCGCCTCCAGGGAGCGAAGGCCCACCTGCTCCCGGGCGGCCATCAGCCGGTCCACTAGGTTCTTCAGGTCCGGCGGGCATTCCTGGTGCCGGGTGAATTCCTCCAGGCGGTGGGGCCAGAGGCCGCCGGCCGCCTGGGCCACCCGGCTGACCACGGCCAGGGGCTGCGGCGCCCAAGGCCCCGTTAACATCGCGGCCCAGGCCAGGTCGTCGTGGGGTCTGACCAAAGCCCGGCACAGGTTGTGGAGATGCTGCACCACCCGGCTATCCTTAAGCTTCAACCCCTCCTTCACCCTGACGGCCACCCCCACCTGGTGGAGTGCCGCCAGGTAGGTGGAAAGGTGGGTGCGGGCGAACAGCAGGATTCCCAGGCGCTCCTCCGGCCGGCAGCGGGACAGGGCCAGGGCTACCTGGGAGGCCAGCCGGTTGGCTTCCGCAGTCCGGCCCGCAGTGCCGTCGGAATTCAAAAACACGGTAAGGTGCGGCGCCTCTCCCCCAGCCGCTCCCGGGGCCGGGTCGGCCTTCTCGAACGGCACCGTCGGCGGGCCCGACGCTTCCCGCAGGACGGTATCCCCAAAGACCTGATTCACCCAGGAGATCAGCGTCCGACTGGCCCGGAAATTGGTGGTGAGCACCAGGGGTTCCAAGGGAAAGACCCCGCCCTCGCAGGGCAGGCCGCGCCTGGCTTCCAAAAAGAGGCTCACCTTGGCATCCCGCCAGCCATAGATGGACTGCTTGGGATCTCCCACCACCGTCAGGGTGCGGCCCCAGCCGGGTTTCCAGCCTTCCAGGAGGCGGCAGAGGAGCTCTTTCTGCCGCTCGCTGGTGTCCTGAAACTCGTCCACCAACAGATGCTGAAACCGGCAGTCCAGGCGCAGGAACATCTCGCTGGGACGTTCCGCCTCCAGGAGCCTGAGGGTGGCTTCCTCCAGGGCGATGAAGTCCAGGGCCCGATGCTGGCGGCAAACCGCCTCATAGACCTCCAGCGCCGCCCCCAGGAGGATGATGAGGTCCTGGAGGGCGTCCACCTCCTGGGCGTAGATGAGGGGCGGGGGGATCTCCCGATAGCGGTTCAACAGCCGGACGAAGTCGGCAGGCAGCCCTCTGGCTGCTTCCGCCCAGGGGCTTTTGTTGAAGTCCCGCGGCAGACCCCTGCCGGCCGGGAACTTTTTGTATGGCTGGCCCTCTTTGGTGAGCATGGCCTGGGCCAGGTGCTGCCAGGCCGGCACATCCTCCAGGCGGGTCCCGGGGGGTTCAGGGGAAAGGCGGACGGCCAGAGGGGCGCCCCGGCTGTGGAGGTACTCCCAAAACCGCCCCCATTCCCGACCCAATTGGGTGCTGGCCAGGCTCCGGGACAGGGCGGTCAGGTCCGGGGCCAGCACCTGGCCCAAGCGGGCGTCGGTGAGGCTGCGGTAGGCGGCCGGATCGCGGCTGGCATGGGCCAGGGAGAGAAATTCCTTCAGGCAGTCACGCTTGGACACCAGGGCCCGCAGCTCACCGGCCAGGCGCGGCCAGTCATTATTGAGGCGCACCAACCGGCCAACCAGTGCCTGGCGCACCGGGTCATCGGGCGGCCGGAAGGCCAGGCGGCGTCGCAGTTCCTCGACGGCTTCTTCTTTAACCCATTCGGCCTCCGGCCCTTCCAGGAGGGTGAATTCCAGAGGCGCGCCGGCCTCCTGCGGAGCCAGGGATACGAGTTTGGAGCATAAGCCATGGAAGGTGAGAATCTGCAGGCGTTCCGGAGCCAGGGCCTCGGTGAGCTGGTGCCCTTGACGGTCCAGGTGCCGAAAGGCCTCCCTGGCCAAATCGGACAGGAGCCGGTCCACCGGGGAGGCCTCCGGACCGGGTTCCGTCCAATGGGAGAGGCACCTGACCACCCTGGCCTTAAGCTCCCCGGCGGCCTTGCGGGTGAAGGTGAGGGCCAGGAGCTCTTCGGGAGCCTGGACGTTGGCCAGGAGTCTGAGATAACGGGCCAGAAGGACCGAAGTCTTGCCGGAGCCGGCCGGGGCATCCAGATGGAAGCTCGAGGCGGCGTCAAGGGCCCGGTTGCGGGCCTCCTGGTCAACCGGGACCGAGCTCATGCCTGGGCTCCCTCCTCCTCCCCGGACCAGAGGGGCTCGTAGCCGCACACCAGGGGATAGGGACAATACTGGCAGGCCCCGGCTTGCCTTCCCTGGGGAGCCGGCGACGGAGCCGGGAACAGGTCGCCCCGGGCCAGACGCCGGGCCAGGTCGGCCAGCCGGTCCTCCCACGCAGCCAGCACCTCTTCCCAGGCCTCCGGAGGTTTGCCGAAGTCCTCGTACTTGAGATGCTCGCCGCGGACGGACTTGAGCCCGATGAAACCGGCTTTCAGCCGGTCAGTGGGCCCCGGGGCCTCCACCACTCCCTGGCGCACCGCCAGCAGGTAGCCGGGGAGCTGGTATTCCTCCAGCCGCTGAAAAATTTTGGCGGCGGAGGGCAGAGAGCCGCTTTTATAGTCCCACACCACCAGTTCCCCCGATTCCGGATGATGGTCCAGGCGGTCCAGACGCCCCCGCAATGCGAAGGGCCAGCCCTCGCCGGTGAGGCCCTGAAAGGCCGCTTCTACCAAGGCCCAGCGCCACCCCTTGGCATAGCGCTCCTTTTCACCGGCCAGCCAGGCGGTGAGGAGCCCGGGCGCGGCCTCATCCCCGAACCAGCGGCGCCACTCCGCCTGCCAGTGGGGGTCGTGCAGCCAGGGCCCCAGGACCTCCCTGCCCGCCTGCTCCAGGCATTCCCGGGCCCGGGACTCGTCCCAGTCATGCTGCTGCGCCAGGATGTGGCCAAAGAGCTCCACGAATCTGGCCGCCACCTGGTGCAGCCGCTGTCCCCGCTCGGTGGGCGGGATGCCGCTGGCAAGGTCGGGCAGGGGCGCGAGCTCCAGCAGCACCTCCAGGAGAAAGCGGCAGGGACAGGAAAAGGCCGCCTGCAGCTGGGTGAGGCGCAGTTCGTCCGGCACGGTCACCGGAATGGGGCAGGTCTGCGGCGCCTCCGGGTTCGCCGCCGGGGGCAGGTGCGCCGCCTGAACCGCCTGCACCCGGAGCCAGGCAGGGTAAGGCCGGCTCAAGGGGCTGAGGCGGGCAGCAGTCCAGGGCCCTGTCCAGAAATAGACGCCCACCTGCTCTTCCCCATCCACCAGGCCGGGCCTGGTCAGGATGATGGAGGGGGCCGCGGCCTTCAGGTTGGCAAAGAGTTCCGCGGCGAAGCGGTGCTGGGAGGCGGCGGTTCCCCCCAGGACCTGGAGCCTTTCCCAGGGGCTGAGAAGCGGGAGCGGCCGCGGCGGCGCCGGAAAATCCCGGGAGTTCATGCCCAGACAGAAAACCCGGTCAAAGTCCAATCCCCGCATCTCCAGGAGGCCCAGAATCTGAATGCCGGCCTCCTGGACGCCGGGGCCCGGGAGCGGGGCGGCCTGCCCGGCATGCGTCAGCCAGTCCAGGAAGTCCTGGGCCGTGAGGACTTCGTCATCCAGTGAGGCGGCCACCTCGTCCAGGAGGGCCGAGAGGCGGGAGCGTTCAGCCTCGGCCTCGTGGCCGGCTTGACCGGGAAAGCCCAGGTCCTGCCAGACCCCGGTCAGTCTCTGGGTCCATTCCCGGGCCGTGGCAGTCAGGGGACGGAGGCGGGCCAGGGAGGTTTCCAGAAGTCCGGCCAGCGCCTCGTCCTCCGGTTCCTGGGAAACGGCTGGCCGCATGGCGGCCCAGCCCCGGTCCAGCCGGTTCTCCCGGAAGCGGCGGTCCCATCTGGCCAGCCGGCCTTGCTGCTCCTTGAAGCGGGCGTAGAACGGGGAGAGGAGCAGTGAGACCAGGTCCTCCCGGCGCTCGCCCTGGGCTGTAAAGGCCAGAGGCAGCAACGCGGCGGCAAACAGGGAGGTGTCGCTTAAACGGGGACCGGCGGAAAAATTATAGCTCCACCCGTCATCTCGGCCCGGGGGGCCCAGCAGTTCCCGCAGCACCCGCAGGAAATCCGGAGCATAGCGGTCCATGACCGGGGAGGTGACGGCCAGGCGGTGCAGCGGGTGGCCTTGCCGCCGGGACTCCACGAGCTCGGCGGCCACCCAGGCCATCTCTTCCTGGGGATCCCGCAAGACCACGGCCTCTTTGACGGCCGCAGGATTGCCCTTGCACTGGAGGGTGGTCACCTCGGTCCGTCGGCCCACGGCGGTGAGCCACTCGGCCTCCAGGGGGGCCGGGGTCTCCAGGCCCACCACCAGGATCCGCTTCGGCAGGCGCAGGCGCCCCGCCTCCAAGGCCTCCAGGAGGTGCTCCGGGACTTGCGCTGGAGAGAGGCGCCCCTTTTCCCGCAGCAAGGCTTCGTAGCGTTGTGAAACCTCATGTCGCCAGGCGATCAAAGGGGCATCGAAGCTTTGGGAGGCGATGCGGCGGAGCCGGTAGCGGGCCAGGAGCGTATGGGTGTCATCCAGGGCCTGCGCCCAGGCCAGATCAGGAATCAGACCCTCCGGGGGAGCCACCGTGGCCATGGCCTGGCGCCAGAGGCGCAGGCGGAGGAGCCGGGGGGCCGGGGCCCATGGGAGCCAGAGTTTACCCGCCAGCTCGGACCACCAGGCCCCCAGGGTGAGGCAGGGGAGGGGCTCCCAGGCCCGTACACCACCGGCCAGAGCCGCCAGGCGCTGCCTGTGCCAGAGCTGCCGGGCCAGCCGCTGGTGGGGGACGAGGATGAGGGTGGAGGGCAGGGTTTCTTCAAGGAGGAAGTTCTGCAAGGCTTGGCTGGATGAAAAAATCCGGGTATGAGCCATGTCGCGCGGGTTTCAGCCGGGCGGGAACGCGAAGGGCCTCCCGCCCTCGCCATTAGTCCATTTTTAGACTTGGAGCATTGCCATCAACCGCCCAAGCACGTTTATCAATGCCTCTGATCCACGCATCGGTGGCGGCGTTCCAGCCGCGTCACCGTGAATAAGCAGGTGCCGCCGGGAACCGAGGCGCGAACTGGCGCGGCATGAGTCGGCCCTGACCCACTGGCTGAAGGCGGGAGGCGCGCCGCCATCCCGCTCCACCGGCCCGTTGAAGGAACCGCCGTGGCTTGGCCCTGGTTGCAGCCGTGGGCAACCGCACTGGCGTCCCCCTGTCCTGCTTGATCTTCCGGCACGGGTTTCAGGCCAGCCGCACGTTGGCGAGGGCCCCCTGTGTCCTTCCAACAATCTGGGTGGTACCTGGGATTTTGGGCCACATTGTCGCCCCCGTTGAGGTGGAGCAACTCACCAAAACACATCCTTTGGGAGCCACCCCCCCTGAGACGGGGCCGGAAGACCTGCATCTGCCGCCTGCTCAGGAATCTTGTCCGGCTTTTTTGTGCTCATTCAGCAACTGCCTGAGTTCGTCGCCTTCCAGGACTTCCTTCTCCAGGAGCATCTTGGCGACGCGCTCCAACACGTCCCGCTTGGCGGCGAGAAGCTCCATGGCCCGCTGGTGGGCCCGGTCCACCAGGGCCTTGACCTCGGCGTCGATCTCCTGGGCGGTGGCCTCGCTGTAGTCCCGGGGCGCGGTGGGCGCCAGGCCCTCCAGAAACAGGGGCCGGCGCTCCCGCTCGAAGGTGAGGGGCCCCAGCTTCTCGCTCATGCCGTATTCCCTGACCATGGAGCGGGCGATGTCGGTGGCCCGGTAGAGATCGTTGTGGGCGCCGGTGGAGATTTCGGCGAAGTGCAGCTCCTCGGCCGCCCGGCCCCCCAGCATCACGGCCATGCGGTCCTCCAGCTCGGTTTTGGTCATGAGATACCGGTCCTCGGTGGGAAGCTGCATGGTGTAGCCCAGGGCGCCGATGCCCCGGGGGATGATGGAAACCCGGTGCACCGGGTCCACGTTGGGCGCCAAAGCTTCGGCCACCAGGGCGTGGCCGGACTCGTGGTAGGCGACGATCTCCTTCTCCCTGGGGTTCATCAAGCGGTTGCGCTTCTCCAGGCCCGCCACCACCCGGTCGATGGCCTCCTCGAAGTCGCTCATCTCCGCCGCGGCCTTGCTCTTGCGGGCCGCCAACAGCGCCGCTTCATTGACGATGTTGGCCAGATCCGAGCCCACCATGCCCGGGGTGCGGGCCGCCAGCTTGGCCAAGTCCACGTCCGGGGCCAGCTTGACCTGCCTGGTATGTATCTTCAGGATGTCCTCCCGGCCCTTGAGGCTGGGGCGGTCCACCAGAATGTGGCGGTCGAAGCGGCCCGGACGGATAAGGGCCGGGTCCAGAATTTCCGGCCGATTGGTGGCCGCCATGATGATGACGCCCTTTCTGGTGTCGAAGCCGTCCATTTCGGAGAGAAGCTGGTTTAAGGTGTTTTCCCGCTCTTCGTGGCCGGCCAGGGGGCTTAAGCCCCGGGCCTTGCCCAGGGCGTCCAGCTCGTCGATGAAGATGATGCAGGGGGCCTTCTCCTGGGCCTGCTGGAAGAGGTCCCGCACCCGGGCGGCGCCCACGCCAACGAACATCTCCACGAAGTCGGAACCGGTAAGGCTCATAAAAGGCACCCCGGCCTCGCCGGCCACGGCCCGGGCCAGCAGGGTCTTGCCGGTGCCGGGGGGGCCCACCAGGAGCACGCCCTTGGGGATCTTGCCCCCCAGGACCTGGAATTTGGCCGGATTCTTTAAAAACTCTATGATTTCCCTCAGTTCCTCTTCGGCCTCCTCCACCCCGGCCACGTCATTGAAGGTCACCTTGGTCTCGTCCTCCATATAGACCCGGGCCTTACTCTTGCCGACGCTCATGAGGCCGCCGGCGCCGGTGCCGATTTTCTGGAAGAAATACACCCAGATGGCCACCAACAGCAGGGTGGGCAGCAACCAGGAGAGCAGGCTGGTGAGCCAGGTGCGTTCCGGCAGGGCCCGATACTTGAGGCCCTGTCGGTCCAGGCGCTCCACCAGGTCTTTGTCTTCCAGCTTGACGGTGGTGAACTGCACCTCCTTGCCGAGGGCTTCCTGGATCTTTTTGGGGAGGTCGGGATCCTGCCGCTCCTTGGCCAGATAGGCCAGCCCTGGTTCCAGGAGCCGGCCGGAGATGGCCTCGGAGCTGATTTCCAGGTCATCCACCCCCTTCTGGTCCACCAGTTGGCGGAATTCGCTGTAGGAGACGGGAAGGGTCCGGCGACCGGCAAGATAATTCTGGGCCACCAGGATGATGAGCAAAAGGGCCAGGAAATACCAGAGCGACAGGCGCAGGGAGTTGGGCTGCATACGCTCCTCGGAGGAGGGAAGGTGGGCAATACCTCGCTAAGAGTATAAGAAACCCCGGGAGGCTTGGCAAGGGAGCGGACAGCGGGCCGGAAGAAAGAAAAGAGGCTGCCCGGCTGACTCCGTGGTATGATGGTACTTGCAGAATGCGGCCCCGGAAGGTGGTTCGCGGCGGCTAAGCGGAAGCCAAAGGGAGAAAGGACAATGGCGAACGGACATTCATTGCGTCAAATGGACGGGTTTGCGGCCGTAACCGTGGTTTTTTGCCTGATGTTGTGGCCCCTTGTGGTTGAGGCTGCGGAGAAAGAGCCACCTCTGGGACCGCCCACCGCGGAAGTGGAGGCTGAGGGCGAGGTCCTGGCCCGGCCGGACCGGGCGATCCTGAATTTTTCCGTGGAAAACCAAGCCGCCGAAGCTAAGGAGGCGGCGGCCGCCAACGCAAGGGGAACCGAGCAGTTCCTGGGGGCCATGAAGCCGGTGTTGAAGCCGGAGGAGAAGCTGAAGACCCTGAGCTACCAGGTCGTTCCCATCCACAAGCAGGTGGAAAAAGGACAGGGCCGGGACAAGGTGGTGTCTCAGGAGGTGGCGGGCTACCGGGTGGCGCACCGCTTCCTGGTGGAACTCAACGACCTTACCCGCATTGGCGCGATTATCGATGCCGCTCTGAAACATGGGGCGACCCGGGTTGGGGGGCCCTATTATGAGCATTCCCGCCAGGAAGAACTGCAACGGCAGGCTGCAGTGTTGGCCTTGCAGCGGGCCCGGAGCTTGGCCGAAGCCTTGGCCAAAGAAGCGGGCCTGAAGGTGAAAGGCCTGCGGAAAGTGGCCACCGGCCACACCATCCGACCCCTCAAAACGGCGCCCCTGAGGGCCGCCGCCATGACAGCCCCGGAACCCGAAACCATAATCGAGGTGGGGGAGGAAAAATTTCAGGCCCGGCTCACGGCCACCTTTGACCTGGCACCGTAACCCTAAGCCCCTGGAGAGGGCGCAACTTTCCCTTTACAAGCTCAGGGGTGATGGTTACCATAATGACATAATACATTCCTGGAGGTTTGCGTGGAGGAGATCAAAAGAGGCGTGGAGATGGCCATCGCCAAAATCCGCCCTTTCCTGCAGCGGGACGGCGGCGATATTGAGCTGGTGGAAGTGTCCGATGGCATTGTCAAGGTGCGACTGACCGGGGCCTGCAAAGGTTGCCCCATGAGCCAGATGACCCTGAAGCAAGGGGTGGAACGGGCCATCATGAAGGAAGTGCCGGGCGTCACGGAAGTCCAGGCAGTGCAGTAAAAGCGGTAGGTATTGAGGAGGGGGCTGGGGGAGCGGTGGCTCCCCCGCACTTCCCGCAAACACCCTTCCTCACCCCCAAGAAGGGATTGGGGGTGCGAATACGAGGGGGGCAGGCGGCTTCGACCCCTGGCCCCCTCCCTCATTTCATTTCTCCCCGAACAGTAATGCCGCCAGTTCCTGCCAGTTTTGCACTTCCAGGAAGGGGTGGGCGCGGCGGTTCCAGGGCTGGGCGAAGACGATGGGGGTGATGCCGGCCCGGGCCAGATCGAAGCAGGTCTCCAGACGGTCTTCCACAAAGTACTCGATGGCGTGGGTGGTAAGATAGCGCACCTTGGCGTCCGGGTCCCCGGCGGCCATGACCCAGATATCCCGGGGGGGCACCGGGGCCAGCGTCCGGTTGAGCCAAAGCTGGATGGGTTCGGCCCGGTCCCGGGCGGTGATGAACATCAGGGGGACGTCCTCGGCCAGGCGGGAGAGCACTTCCACCGCGGCGGGAAAAGGCTCCACCGGAAGTTCGTGGGGCCGGTCGATGAGTTCCCGGATAAGCCGGTCAATAAGCCGGGGCGGCAGGTCCAGGCACTCTTCCAATTTAAAGGTGGTGATATCCTGGTAGGTGAACGGGTGGGGCCCATGGTGCACCCGGGCCAGGTCCAGGAAGGTGGTCATGATGTCGGCCACCACCCCGTCAATGTCGAAGGCCAGCCGGTGGCGAAAAAGCGGGGCCAAGGCGGGGGATGGCCGGCGCGGCATCAGTCCTTCCCCCCGGCAGCCTCCAAGTGATCCTTCAGGGCCTTCCCGGCCTCCTTCAAAACCTCGAAGTGCCGGACGATTTGCCCGTTGACCACGGCCACCACGCGGTTGTTCAGGACGGCCAGATATCCCACCCGCCGGCTGTCGGCGCTGAAGCTCAAGCTGTCGGCAAAGATAAAGTCAAAGGGGCCCTGGGGTCGGCCGTCCACCATAACCTGCCATTTATCGCCGTGGTGGCCCACCAGAGCCAGGCGCTGGCGGTCAGGGCTGAGGCGGAGGCTGCCGTGGACCACCTGGGTCCTTAAGGCCCATTCCCTGCCGTCCACCACCGCAAACCAGTTCTCGCCCCGCCGGCCCTCGTAGAGCAGTGAACGGCCGTCCGGGGTGAAGCGCAGGTTCATGATCTCATCGAATTCCGGACCGTCCATCTCCCCGGAGCGTATTAGAAAATTCCCCAGCCGCCGGATGAGCTGGGCCTGGCGGTCCCCCTGAGGTGAGGCCACCGTCTGGATGATCTGCTCCCGGGAGGCCGGGTCAGGGGCGGTCGCCTCCCGGGGGGGGTCGGCTGACGTGCAGGCTTGCAGCGCCAAGGCGGCCACACCCAGGCAGGCGGCCAGTAGGTCCAGGCGGGGGGGGCTCAAGATCTTCATGCTCAGGCATCCAGGCGCCGGCAAAGATTGGGGAGGAAAGGCCCCCTGGTGCGGGCGGCGTGCTCCACGCAGGTATCCGGCTCAGGGAAGGAGAGGCAAAAAAGAGGTGCGGTCATTTCCTGCCCCGTCCCTTGCCGGCCTCAATCCGGGCCGGCTCCGGGAGCTGCCGGCAAACCGGCCAGGATGGCCAGTACTTCCTTTTCCGTCAGATCATACCAGTTTTCGTACGCGTCGGCTACGGCGAAGGACCAGCCCCCCCGGAGGTTCAGGCAAACCAGCAGGTCCACGTGGGGGAGGAGCGCCTGGACGGTGCCTTGGCTGCCGGTGGGCACCGCAACGATGAGATCCCCCGCGCCCTTCTCCTGGAGGAACCGAAGGGCGGCCCGCATGGTGTAACCCGAGGCCAGGCCGTCGTCCACCACGATGACCGGCCGGCCCGCGAGCTCCGGATAAGGCTTCCCCCCACGGAGGCGGGCCTCGCGCTCCTTGAGGGTGGCCAGCGTCTTTTGTACCTGGGCCTCGATGGCCTGCGGGCTGAGGTGAAAATGCACCACCAGCTCCTCATTGAAGATGGCCCGGCCCTCGGGGTCCAAGGCGCCGAAGCCTGCCTCGGTGGTCCAGGGAAGCTGGATCTTGCGGACGATGATCAGGTCCAGGGGAAGACCGAGGGAGCGGGCGATTTCCGCAGCCACCGGCACCCCGCCGGCAGGGATGGCAAACAACCGAACGTCCCGGCCCTGGTATCCCGTCAGCCATGCGGCCAGCCGGCGGCCGGCGTCGGTCCTGTCCCTAAAGACCCGGGTGCGGTCTCTTAAGGTGGCGTCTTGGATGAGTTGGCCCATGACTGCGCCTCCTCCTCCTCCAACTGGGCCGCCCGGCGCCGGAATTCAGCCTGCCCCAGGCGGGAGGCCCGCAATCCTGCCCTGAGGTTGATCTCCGACAGGTAAAGGTTCCCGGCGGGGCTCAGCAGGAGGTCCAAGACGGCATACGGGAAGGATCCCCGGGCCATGACCCGTCGGCAAAACTCCTGGTGCGCCGCGGAAAAAGCTGTGGGCACCGAGATGCCTCCCTGGAAGAGGTTGTGCCGAAAACTGTGGGGGTTGCGCCGCTCATAGAGCTCGGCGTGCGCCCCCACCAACACCGCCCGAAAGTCCCGGGCGCCGGCCACAAAGGGCTGGATCACCAGGGGGTAGTCCAGGGTCTGGAGGCCTGCCAGACTGAGGAGGGCCTGAAGCGAAGGCCACCAGGAAACCCCCAGACCCAGGTGGCCCCGGTCCCGCTTGCAGACAACCGGGGCTTCCGGCGGAAAGCTGGCGGCCAGGCCGGCCAAGTCGGCGGCGCGGTAAGCCACCCGGGTGCCCGGCACCATGAACTCCCCCAGGACCTCGGCCTGGGCCGCCTTGGAGCGGCTCAGGGCCTGGGCCAGATAGGGCGGGAAGAACCTCACCCCCCGGCCCACCAGGTCGATGACCTTGATCTCCTCTCCGGGTTTGAGGGGGAGATATCCCACCACCAGGTCGCCGGCGGCCAGGCGGGGGTACTGGCGGCGAAACTCAGTGAGGGTACGGATTATCAACGGGGGCCGCGCCATGGCCGCGTTGGAGAGCGCCCCCGGAAGCCGTCGGCAGCCGCTTGTTCACCAAGAGCGGTCCGCTGGGCCGGAGGGCCAGATTTTCCCGCCCGCGGCGCACGTAAACGTCATAAAAATCCACCGTGGCGACTTTCTGCCAGTTCTTGGCCACCTGGGCGGGGTTGTAAACCTGCCGGAAGACGCTCTTGCCAAAGCTTCCCAGGATCAACAGGTCGGCGCCGGTTTTATCAAAGTCGTACTGCCGCATGCGGGGATTCAGGAGGACCACCCGGTCTTCGGTGGACTCCACGAAGTAAAAGGCAGGCATGAGGTGGATGCGGTGGTCGTCGTCCAGAAAAGCCAGCTCATACTCCGGGGTTTCGATGAGGGACTCACAGGGAACCCGGACCTGCAAGAATTCCAACATCCGACTGGGGGCATTGCTGTGCGTGCTGAGCACTCCGGTGAGGTTGTCTATCCCAGCCAGCGGCAAGAAAAGGAGGGCAGCCAACGACGCCAGCGCCCCGGCCACCCGTCGTCTTGTGGCCTCTGCCACAGGCGCCAGCAATCCCGCGCCCACGCGCCGCACGGTCCAGGCTGCCGGGCCGGCGGCCAAGAACAGGGCGGGGAGGGCGAAGCGGTGCCAATAAACCGCCGTGAGGTAGAGGAGGCTCCAGACCAGGAAATTCCCCAGCCACAGGCGATGGCCCACAGACAGCCCCTTTACCCGCCAGAGCCAGTAAAATCCCAGGACACCCAGCCAAAACAAGGGGTGGCCCAAAAGATAGGCGACGCTTTCGGGGTAGATGCGGCCGATGGTGAGGGGCGTAAAAAATTCGTGGCGCAGCAGGGCCTTCTGCTCCAGGAAATGCGCCACCGCCTGGGAAAAGCTTCCCAGAATGGCCACCTTCAGGAGCAGGTAGCCGGCCAGCGGCAGGGCCAGGCCGGCACCCCAGGCCATCAAGGACCTACGCAGCAGCCGACGGTCTCCCCAGAATTCCTGGAACAACAGCACCAGGGGCGGGAGAAAGCCGATGCCGTAGAATTCTTTGGCATCAAAGGCCAGGCCCAGGAAGATGCCGCCCCCGAACAGCGGCCAGAGGGACCGGGATTCCATGCCGGCCACGATCAACCAGGTGCCCATAAGGAAGAGGCCCAGGGCCGGGATATCCCCCAGGACCGACCGTCCCCAATAGAGGACATCAGTAGCCACCAGGGCGAGGATCACCGCCAGAAAGGCGGTTTTCTGATCCCACAGCCGCCGGATGCACAGAAACAGGGCCCCAAAGGTGAGGATGAGATAAAGCGCGGCCACGACGCGACCCACCGTCAGGCTTACGCCGAACAGGCGATAGGCCAAGGCCACCGGCAGGATAAGGGCCGGGCCGACGCTGATGCGATAATCCAGATCCGAAAGCTGGTCCGGGGTTTGAATGGTGAAGGCGTAGCGGCCGTGTTGGACCAGGTTGGCGGCGGTTTCAGAAAAAATGGCCTCGTCCCACCAGATGACGGGGTAATTGGCCAAGTTGTAGCACGAAGCGGCCACCACCAGCGCCACGAGCGCCAAGCCCGGCCACCAGCGCAAGACACGAGGCGCGATCATTGATGGTTCACAAACGCCTGTCGTCACTCGCAAGGAATAGAGGCCTTTTTTGCTTCGGGCGCGACCCGCCGTAAGGATAAAAAAGCCTGCCTCATTATAAGGCAGGCTGTTGAGCCGAAGAAAGAAAAATTTTTCTCAGAAAACCGGGGGGCAGATTAGAGTCCGACGATCTGACGGTGAAGTTCCTTGGTTTTCTCCAGACGGGCCCGGTCGCGTTCGGCCACCAGCTCCCGCAGCCGGTCCTGAATGCGTTGCAGCATGGGGCTGTTGATGTCCTCGCCCCGCTGATGCGCGTCAATGAGCTGACGGTAACAGTGGATCATGCGGGCAATCATGGTCACCGCGTATTCCCGGCCCTGCACCTTGAGGGTGGCCAGTCCCAGGTCGAGATAGGCCTTGAGCTCATCCCCCAGGATGGCGAAGGCCACGTTGGGATTGCGCCGGATGCGCTCGTTGAGAGCCTCGATGTACTCCGGAGCGTGTCCCCGTTGCCGCAAAATCTTGCGGCGCTGCTCATCGGTGAGGAGGCAGATACGGAAGCAACTGCCGCTGCGATCCGGCCAGCCCTCGTATTCCACCACTTCGTTGCCTTCTTCGTCGTGATAGACCTTGCGCACATAGCTGTCCGCCACGAGCTCATGGAAGAGGCAATTGCCCACCCCGCCGATGCAGCGGTTCCCGTGGATGAGCACCTCGGTCTTAATTCCCAGGGAGTCGGCCTCGCGCTTGAACCGGACCAGCTTGGCCACCGTGTTGATTTCGGTGGAAGCGACGATCTGAGTGACTCCATAGGCCTGGTAACGGGCCATCTCCTCTTGGGTGATGATGTTGCATCCGACGCTGGCGTGGATGATCAGCTCCGGGAAGAGCCGGTGGATCTCCTGCATGACGGCCGGAGTCTTGACGATCACCCCTTCGATGCCGAAGTGGGCGTATTTTTCCACTTTTTGCCGCAGCAACGGAATTCTTTCGGACGGGATTTCGGCGTTTAGGGCTACCCGAACCTTGCCGCCATAGGTCCGGGCGAGCTGCACCGCCTCGCCGATCTGACTGTCTTCCAGCTCCCAGGCGCACTTGCGCCGGCTAAACCCCTTGGCGCCCACGTACACCGCATTGGCGCCGTTCTGAAAGACAGCATCCACCATTTCCAGGCTGCCGCCGGGGGCTAACAGTTCGTTTACCATAATCCCACACCTCCCTGAGCCTGGCAGATTGCCGCTGAGGCTCTCAGTCTTGCTTGCGCCAGGGTCTCAGGTAACCCCCAGGTTGCGGTGGGCTCCTGTCATACTCCTGCTTGCCGGGGCCCGGCTTGGCATTCCCACCGGTTCAGCCGACAACGTCCGGTTGGGCCTAACCGCCCCCTTCAATAATTGTAAAGCCCGTGGTCTTTCGGGTCAATGCGGAAGTATCGACTTCTTCATCCCCTCAGGTAGGTTATGGCCAAAACAAAGGTCAGGCCGATCTCCACCGACCAGGTGAGCAGATAGGTGAGGAGCTCCATGCGGCCGTAATCTTCTTCCAACAGGATGCGGTTGGGCTCCCTGAGGATGTCCCAGGATCTCATTTCAAAGAGTGATTTTTCTGCGGTCATAATTTCCCACTCACTTTCTTGATCAGGTTGGCACGGCAAGAGAACCCCGGCTCACGGCCGGCCCCCTTCAGAAAAACTCCGCCAGCAGCCCGGCCAGGTCGCGTTCGGGGAGGCGGTGGGCCAGAGGGCCGTCGGCCAATTGAGGAAAGGTTTCCTCCAGGATGGGCCGGGGATTCACATAAATCACTCCGATGGGAATGCGTGCGCCCCACTCCTTGGCCTTGCGGTAGGCCCACAATTCATCCTTTGGCGCATAATCCGGGCTTTCTTCCACCTTGTAGACCCGCTGGCGGTACCAGTCGTAGGTATTTACCTTGTTGAAGGTGACGCAGGGCTGCAGCACCTCCAAAAAGGCCAGGCCCTTGTGCGTGATGGCCTGCTTATACATTTCGGTCAGATGCTCGGGCATGCCAGCGAACCCCCGCCCCACCCAGGAACAGTCCTGGGCCACCGCCAGGGCCAGGGGATGGAGGGGCGGATAGGGCACGCCCTGGGGCTGGATGAGGGTCTTCATGCCCTGCTCGCTGGTGGGGGAAGCCTGGCCCTTGGTGAGGCCGTAAATCTGGTTGTTATGCACCACCAGGGTCAGGTCCGGGTTGCGCCGAAAGGCCGCCAGCAGGTGATTGCCCCCTTCCCCGTACTGGTCGCCGTCCCCCACGGTAACCACCACCTTGAGGTTTGGGTTGGCCAGGCGGATACCGGTGGCCACCGGCAGGGCCCGACCGTGGATGCCGTTAAAGATGTGGCATTTGAGATAGTGGGGGAACTTGCTGGACTGGCCGATGGCCGAGACCAGCAAAATGTCGGTGGGCGGGATCTCCAATGCGGCCAAGGCCTGCTTGAAGGCCTTGAGCATGGGAAAGTTGCCGCAACCCGGACACCAGGCGGACTCAATTCCGGCATACAGATCAAGGGGCAGCATCAGGCCACCTCCTTGAGGCCCCGGAGAATGAATTCCGGGGTGAAGGGCCGGCCGTCATAGCGAAGCACCAGGTGCGTTGCGGCCAGGCCCGTCTCCTGGCGCAGCAGCCGGTTCAACTGACCGCTGGCGTTCTGCTCCACGGCCACCAGCCGCTTGACCCCGGCCAGGGCCCGGGCCGCCGCTTTCCGGGGAAAGGGCCACAACTCACTCAGATGCACCAGGCGCGCCGGGACGTTGGCGGCATTGAGGCGGGCCACGGCTTCAGCCACCGGCCCCAGGCTGGAGCCCCAGCACAGCAGGACCAGCGGTGCCTCGACGGGGCCGGCGGTGGTGATGCCGCTGAGCTCGCCGGCCAGGCCCTTAAGCTTGCTAAGCCGCTTGTCATGCATTTTGACCCGGATGTCCAGGTCCTCGGTGAGGTGGCCGTCCGGGGTATGCTCGTCGGAGTCGGCCACCACCAGCTCCGGCCCGAACCCCGGCAGGCGCCGGGGCGAGACGCCGGAGTCGGTGAAGGCGTAGCGCTCGTAGCTGCCGGTACCGGGGCCGGTCTCCAGGGCGAAGGGCACCCGCCGCGAGGGAAAATCCTGGGCCACACAGGTGTGCTGGGTGTCGGCGAAATACTGGTCGGTGAGGAGGAACACCGGCACCTGCCAGCGCTCGGCCAGATCGAAGGCTTTGAGGGCCAGGGCAAAACCCTGGGCCGGGCTGCCCGGGGCCAGCACCACCCGGGGAGAGTCGTCCTGGCCGGCCCAGAGCACGAACTGGAGGTCGCCCTGGGAGGTGCGGGTGGGCAGGCCGGTGGAAGGCCCGGGACGCTGGGCCACCACGATGACCAGGGGCGTTTCGGTCATGGCCGCCAAGCCCACGGCCTCGGTCATCAGGCAAAAACCCCCGCCGGAAGTTCCGGTCATGGCCCGGGCCCCGGCGAAACTGGCGCCGATGGCCAGGTTGATGGCGGCGATTTCATCCTCGGCCTGCTCCACCACCACCCCCAGCTTCAGGGCCCGCTGGCTGACGGCGTTCAGCAGGCTGGTCCAAGGGGTCATGGGGTAGCCGCTGATAAAGGTGAGGCCGGCGGCGAGGGCACCCACCGCCAGGGCTTCATGGCCGCTGATGAGCAAGCGGGGTGCGGCCGGCTGGTCCAGACCGGCCAGGGAATGGGGGAGGGGAAATTTCCGGGCCAGTTCGTGGCCCCGCCGGGCGGCCTGGCGGTTTAAGGCCGCCACCTCTTCGCCCTTGGCCGCGAAAGCTTCGGCCAGGAGGGACTCCAGCCCGGCCACCGGCACGTCCAGGAGGCCCAGGACGGCACCGGAAGCCCCGGCGTTCACCGCGATCTCCCCGGCCTTGGTGCCCGGCAGAAGCTCCTCCACCGAGAGCCCCAGGGCCGGAAGTCCGGCGGGAAGGTCCTTCACCGCCTCGGCGTCGTAAATGACCATTCCCCCGGAGGCCAGCTGGGGGGCGTGGAGGGTCACGGTTTCCTGGTTCAGGGCCACCAGAAGGTCCACCCCCTCCCGGGGGCCGGAAATGGGCCCCTCGGCGACCCGCACCACATTGAAGATGTGGCCGCCCCGGATGCGGGACTGGTAGTCCTGGGTGGCCAGGACGTGAGCCCCGTGGCGCACCAGGGATTTCCCCAACGGAGTGCTGATGGAGTGCACTCCCTGGCCGGCGGCGCCGCCGATGAGGATGTTCAGGTCAATGGGCATGGGCTCTCCTGGACTCGGGTGACCGCCTCTTGTGAAAAATATAATTATCGCCCGCGTCAGTGGTTGTCAATCAAAATCGGGGCTCCCGCCGGCACTGAGCGTAATCCCGGGAATCAGAGGAACGAGGTGGTGGTCACAGGTTGGCCCAGTCTTTGACGGAGTGCCAAAGCTTTTTCAGCAGGCCCTCCGACTGGAGGCCGGGATTGCCGGCGGCGGCCTTCTTCTTGGGGGGCTGGTAAGTTCCCGCCTCCTCCTTGGCCAATTCGGTGAGCAGTTCCTCCTGGCGGCGGCTCAGCTGCCGGGGGATGGTTACCCGCACGGTCACCAGCAGATCTCCCCGCCGGGAGCCCTTGGGATAGGGGACGCCTTCGTTTTTCAGGCGGATGACCTCGCCGGGCTGGGTCCCGGGAGGGATGGTCAGCTCCTGGGAGCCGGAGAGGGTGGGAATGCTCAGGCGGGTGCCCAGGGCGGCTTGGACGAAGCTGACGGGCACCTCCACCCGGAGGTCGTAGCCTTCCCGGCGGAAAAACTCGTGGGGGCGGACCTGAAGGATGATGTAGAGATCGCCCGGGGGCCCGCCGAAGCGGCCTTCATTGCCTTCCCCGGCCATGATGAGGTGGGTGCCGCTGTCCATGCCCGGCGGAATCCTCACCTTGAGTTTCTTCTTCTCCCGCACCAAGCCTTCGCCCCGGCAGGTGGGGCAGGGTTCGGCGATGAACTCCTTCAGGCCGCCGCACCGGGAACAGGTGGTGGTGATCTGAAAGATGCCGTGGCTGCGGGAGACCACCCCCCGGCCGCCGCATTGGGGGCAGGGCACCTTGCGGGTGCCGGGCTTGGCCCCGGAGCCGCTGCAGGTGCGGCAGTTCACCACCCGGGGGACCTCGATGGTCACCTCGGTGCCCAGGGTGGCTTCCAGGAAGTCCAGGGTGAGATCATAGCGCAGGTCGGCGCCGGTGAGCGGCCGGCCCTCCCGGCTGGCCCCGAAACTGCCGAATCCGAACAGGTCCTCGAAGATGTCGCTGAAGGAGCGGAAGATGTCGGAGAAATCAGTGAAGCCGGTGAAGCCGGTGGAGGAGACGCCTTCGTGGCCGTAGAGGTCATAGAGGCGCCGCTTTTCCGGATCGTGCAGCACTTCATAAGCCTCGGCGGCCTCCTTGAATTTTTCCTCCGCCTCCTTGTCGCCGGGGTTGCGGTCCGGGTGGTATTTGAGGGCCAGCTTGCGGTAGGCTTTCTTGATGTCGTCGGGGGCGGCGTCGCGGGCCACCCCCAGGATGCGATAATAATCCGTACGGTTGTTGGGCATAATGATTTAATCAGGCAAGGCGGGCTTCCACCGCCCGGGTTTTGTCTCCCAGCCCCACCTCCTTGTCCCGGCGGTCGTCAATGGCAATATGGGTGAGAACGCGCTGCACTCCCCGGGCGAAGGGCAGTTCGTGCAAATCCCGGGCTACCTTGAGGAGTTCCTCCACGGTGCCGTGGACCACGGTACCCATATCGGTGAGGTGGTGGGCTATCTGCCGCCGGCGCAGGTAGTCCTCCACCTCCGCCAGGTAATCGCCCATGCTGGTCTGTCCCAGGCCCACTGGCACGATGCTGATTTCCATGAGCGCCATGACCAGACTCCTTGGTCTTTGGGAACCGGCTTTCAGGACAGGAGGCGCCGGACGGTTTGTTTCAAGCCCTCCAAGTCGGGGGACTTCAACACAAAGGCGTCCGCCCCCCAGACACTGGGATCCCGGGGCGGCTGGCTATGGGTGAAGTAAATGAGCCGGGTCTTCTGGTCCGTCCCCTTGACGATACGGCCCATTTCCATGCCCCAGACGTCAGGCAGCCACATCTCCAGGATAACCACATCGGGATGGAAGGATTCCACCAGACGCACCACTTCCTGTCCCGAACCGGCCACCTGGACCTCGTAGCCCTCCTCTTGCAGCTCCTCCCGGCAGAGCAGCCGGATGTGAGGTTCGCCGTCCACAAACAGAATACGCGCCATTTGGAGCACCCCCTTTCGGGAGGCGGCACTCCCCCTCTGGCCGTAGCGGCCGCGACGCCTTAAAAAAATATAATGGCTTTTCCGGGGATTGTCCAGATACCCGCCAAAATATCAAGATGACCTGGAGGTTTTTCGGCAGAGCTCTAAGAAGTGGTTTTTTCCTCTTCTGGCAGACCTTTTCCGGGGAGGGGAAAAGGTCTGGGATGGAGCTCCCCTCTCCGAAAGGCTAGTCGCCCTCGCCCCGCCGGGCCCGCCACCGGTCGGCCAGCTCCTTTTCCGCCCCTTCTTCCCCCGGTTGGTAAAACCGCCGCCCCTTAAGGGCCTCGGGAAGGTAGTCCTGGGCCACCCAATGGCCGGGATAGTCGTGGGGGTAGCGGTAGTCCCGGCCGTGGCCCAAAGCGGCGCCGTCCCGGGAGGGGTCCTGGAGGTGCAGGGGCACGGCGGTGGCTCCGGTCTCCTCCAGGGCCCCCTTGGCCCGAAAATAGGCCGAGGTGGAATTGCTCTTGGGGGCCAGCGCCAGATACATGGTGGCTTGGGCCAAGTGGTATTCGGCTTCCGGCAGCCCCACCCATTCCAGGGCCCGGGAGGCGGCGGCCACCTGGGGGAGGGCCGCCGGGTCCGCTAAGCCGATGTCTTCCGCGGCCAGGATGAACAGCCGGCGCAAGATGAAGCGGGGGTCCTCGCCGCTTTGCAGCATGCGGGCCAGCCAGTAAAGGGCGGCGTCCACGTCCGAGCCCCGCACACTTTTGATGAAGGCGCTGACGGTGTCATAGTGGGCGTCGCCCTGCTTATCATACATGAGCTCCCGCCGGGGCAGGCACTCTTCCAGAACCTCCCGGTCCACCCGCACCCGGCCGTCAGGACCGGGGGGGGTGCTCAACACCGCCAGCTCCAGGACATTCAGGGCTCGCCGGGCGTCGCCGCCGGAGCGCGCCGCCAGGAAGGCCAACGTCTCCTCGGCCACCTCCGCCGGGACGCCTCCCAGACCCCGGTCCCGGTCAGTCAGGGCCCGCTTCAGAATGACGACCAGCTGCTCCGGACTCAGGGGCTCGAAGACAAAGACCCGGGCTCGGGAGAGCAGCGGTCCGATCACCTCAAAATAGGGGTTTTCCGTGGTAGCCCCCACCAGGGTGATGAGCCCCTCCTCCACGTGGGGCAAGAGGGCGTCCTGCTGGGCCTTGTTGAAGCGGTGGATCTCGTCAATGAGCACCACCACCCGCCGTCCCCTGAGGTGCAGCCGTCGGGCCTCTTCCACCAGCTTGCGCACCTCGGCCACCCCGCTCATCACCGCGCTCAGGCTGAAGAACTCGCAGTCCAGCTCCCGGGCGAAAAGACGCGCCAGCGTGGTCTTGCCGCTGCCCGGCGGTCCCCAAAAAATCATGGAGGAAAACAGCCGGCGGGCTTTGAGGGACCGCCAGAGGACCCGGCCTTGGCCCACCAGGTGCTCCTGGCCCACGAACTCTGAAAGCTCCCGGGGCCGCATCCGGGCGGCCAGGGGCGCCTCCGGGGCAAACAGGGAAGGGGTCTGAAGCATGGCGTGGCCTTTGAGGAAGAGGGCCGGGGGGTAAAACTCCTGCTTCACCTCAAGCTCCCTCCCCCAACTCCGCATAGGGGGGAGGGGAAGCTGAGGGGAGGGCGGGGGAGCCAGGCTCCCCTGGCCTTTCCCTGCATCGCATCACTTCACTTTGATGAAGGGGTATTGTTCTCGCATGTCCCGGGTGATAAGGGTCAGGCCGCACTGGTTGTGCAGGAGCTCCACCAGCAGGATGGCGTCCGGGTCCTGAAAGTCGATGCGGCCGGGGGTTTGGCGGGCCGCCAGGGCATCCAGGAGGAAGCGGTCCAGTTCCTGCTCCACCTCCTGGCTCTTGATTTCTCCCTTGTGGCCCCGGCGCTTGACCCGCACGTAAAAGGCGCGGTGAGCCAGGGCGGCCAGGAAGGCCAGGGCCTCCTCCTTAAGCCGCAAAGACAGATTGTCCACCGTGAACGGCAGGACCCGGGCCACGGGAGTGGCGGTGCTCAGGATTTCCGGGAAAAAGGGCTGGTCCTGCCACCGTTGTTTCAGGATGGCCAGGAACTCGCCGGCATCCGCCACCCTGCCGATGAGCACCTCCCGGAAGCCGCTGGGGTGGAATTCGCCCAGATCGGCCAGTTCCCGAAGCAGACGGTGTTCCTGCCCCGTCTGGCTGGTGACCACCATGTTCCAGTCTTTCATACGCCACCTTGCGTCCTTGCGCCTGCTTCCTTAACTTGGTATAGTAACATCAAACCAACCACCCACCAAGGGGTTCGCTATGTTCGGCTACAACTGGGGACCGATCCTCATCATTCTGCTCATCGTCCTGATCCTGTTCGGTCCGCGTCGCCTGCCGGAACTGGGAGAGAGCATCGGCCGGGCCATCAAGAGTTTCAAGAAGGCGCATGACGATCCCGACCAGATCGCCAAACAGGAGGGGAGTCAGGAAGCGGCCGGTCCCCAGGCCCAATCCGGGACCTGTCCCGGCTGTCAGAAGCCGCTGGGCGGCGACTTCGCCTTCTGTCCGCACTGCGGCCACAAACTCAAAGCCTGATCCTGCAGACTGGGCATGTTCGGCATCAGCTTTGAAGAACTCCTGGTTCTCTCTGTTCTGGCCCTGATCCTGTTCGGTCCGGAGAAAATGGCGGAGTATGCCGCCAAGGCGGGCCGGCTGGTGGCCAAGGCCAGGCGGATGAGCGAGGAACTGGCCGACCACGTGCGCAAGGCCGGCTCCGATTATGTCGAACCCATCAAGGAGTTGCGCCAGGACCTGGTACCCCCCCTGCTGGGCCAGGAAAGACCGCAAACCCCACATCCCGGCTCTCCCTACCCCCACCCTGCCTATTGCCCGCACTGCGGCGTCAAACTGGAAGAGGCCTTCACCTTTTGCACCCAGTGCGGCGGCCGCCTCAAGGAAGCCCTGACCGGCTGAAGCGCCCGGGTCTCGTATGCCAGCGGCCCCCACCATGATCCTCCGACCTCTGACCGCAGCGGACCGACACGAACTCTTAGGGGTCATCAATGACGGCGCCCGGGCCTATGAAGGGGTCATCCCCCCGGACTGCTGGCACGAACCGTACATGAGCCGGACGGAACTGGACCGGGAAATCGCCGCCGGGGTGGCCTTTTGGGGGGCGGAGGGGGAGGTCGGCCTGCTGGGGGTCATGGGCCTCCAGGACAAAGGGGAGGTGGCGCTCATCCGCCATGCCTATGTGCGCACCGCCTGCCAGCGCCGGGGCGTGGGCGCCCGCCTGCTGGGGCACCTGCTCCGGGACGTCCGCCAACCGGTCCTGGTGGGCACCTGGCGGGCCGCCTGGTGGGCGGTGCGCTTCTATGAAAAGCACGGCTTCACCCTGGTGCCCGAAGAGGAAAAGAACCGGCTGCTCTCCACCTACTGGGACATCAGCCTCCGTCAGATCGAGACCTCGGTGGTGCTGGCCGACCGCGCCTGGCAGGCCCGCCAGCATGGCACGGCGGCACCTTAGGCCACAAGACGGCGGGAGCTTCCTGCCGGCCACCTCTTCCAGGTATCGATTGGAATCTGTTGAATTTCCAGGAGCCTTTGCCACTGGAGCCATAACAAGAGGTCCAGGTTCTCGTCCAGCGGGCGAATCTCCAGCGTGGCCTTCAGGTTCACCTTATAGTCATATTCTGAGCGCCGCCGGTCTTTGGCGTCCTGCCGGTTCTGGCTCATCATGATGATGGGCGCCCGGATGGCCGCCAGGCAGGAAAGGACCAGATTCAGCAAGCTCTAAAGATAGGGGCCGGGCGGCGACCTGAAACGTTGCAGGGTGTTGAGGGCGATCCAAAATCCCATCGCCGCCATGAAGCCGAAGATGAATTCCCAACTCTCGCCTTATTCCGCCACCCGGTCGGCCGGCCGCGCTTTGAAGGTGATTTCTTTCTCGAACTCGATATTGAAGTTTTTGGAAAGCAATGCCTCAACCCCCAGGCTCTTGAGAAACTCCTGCTCCAGCTGCGTCAACGTGCCCCGCTCTTCTTCCAAAATGTCCTCAACATGGGCTTTGCGAGGACGGACCGGGTCGTCTTGACAAATAATCCATCCAGCGCGGCGGCTGGATATTTTTGCCGCTCGACCGCCAGCAATCCCGGCCGCACCAACTGCAAGGGCAACACCTCGCCCACCTTCTTGGTCTGCTGACAAACCTGGCAGAGAGCACCCTTCGGGTTCCTGCTCATCATGGCTGGCCTCACCCTGCAGAATGGAAAAGATCGCCAGAGACTGTTCGGCTCCTGGGGCTTAAAGCTCCACCACCTGGGAGTCCACCGGCTGGCCCATGAACAGACTGGCCAGCCGGACGAAGCGCGGGGTGAGGTCAGTGGTGAGGTAATGACGGCGGCCGCCCCGGCTGAGGCGGGCTTCGATTTCGGGGTGGCGCTTCAGGTAATCCACCAGCTTCACGGCAGAGACCTGGCCGGAACACACCAGGTGGGCGCTGTTTCCCAGGATGGTGCGGATCTGCTCCTGAATGATGGAGTAATGGGTGCACCCCAGGATGAGGGTGTCCACGCCCACAGCCTGGAGGGGGGCCAGGTAACGGTGCAGGATCAGGCGGGTGCCCTCCCAGTCCTGCTCCCCCTCCTCGATGAGGGGCACCAGCAGGGGGCAGGCCTGTTGAGTGACGATAACGGCCGGGTCCAGCTTGTGGATCTCCAGCTCGAAGGAGCGGGAGGCCACGGTGCCCTCGGTGGCGATGACCCCGATCTGCCGCTTGCCGGAGCGGGCCAGGGCCTCCTCCACCGTGGGGATGAGCACCCCCAGGACCCGGCGTTCGGGGTAATGCTGCGGCAGGTAGTGCTGCTGAATGGTGCGCAACGCCTTGGCCGAGGCGGTGTGGCAGGCCAGAATGATGAGCTGGCAGCCCTGGCGGAAGAGGAAATCCACCGCCTGCTCGGTGAAGCGCACCACCACCCGGTCGGAGCGGGTGCCGTAGGGGATGCGGGCGTTGTCCCCCAGGTAGAGGTAGTCGTACTGAGGGAGCAGGGATAGAAACTCCCTGAGCACCACCAGCCCGCCGAAACCGGAATCGAAGACGCCGATCACGATCTAAATGCGTGCCTGTTCCTGAGCCCGCGGTTCCATGACCTAAACCATCACGGGCTCCTTGAGCCCCCTGAGAAAGCAACACCGGGCATTCTTCACCGCCGGCCTTTCCGGCAGGTGATCAAAAGCCGCCTGGGACAAGGCCACCTCGCCGCCCCGGGCCTCGGCCTGGAGGCGGTGCGTCAGATTGCCCCCCGTGCCTACGATACCATATTTGGCTCGACTTTCCGAGCCGATATTCCCCACCACCTCTCCGGCGTGGAGGCCAATCCCCGGTTTCAGGGAGGAAAGCCCTGGGAGGCCACCCAGCGTTGACCCCGGGCATGGCGGCCTAAACCCTCTGGTCCAGCGGGTCGCCGCTCTCCCCAGGCGATGCGCCCCTCGCAGGTGGGGGTCGGTGTGGGTCAGGTAGGTGCCGGCTTCTTTCACCAGACAGGCCATATGCCCGGCGCGCCAGGCAACGGAGAGCATGCCTTGGAGCAGCCCCACTGATTCCAGGGAGACCTGCACCCGACCTCCCGGTTCGCTTTCCGCATCAGTGTGGTCCGCGGTCGGCGTCACGCTTTCGCCCCCCCGGGGCGTAGGAGCAACGCGGGGGAGCTGACGCCGGTGACTCGGGCCGCCGGGGCCGGCAATGGCCGGCCCGGAGGGAGCACCTCAAAGGCCCCGCCCAAGCCGGTCCGCCAGGCCAGGCTCACTGCGGCCACCCCCGGGAGTTGGGAGAGACGGTTCATGATCCAGGCCGGCAAACCCGTGGGAGCCCCCGGCGCCAGACTCGGCGGCAGTCCCTGCAGCAGTCAAAGGGGCTGCGCCAGACGGATGTTAAGGTCGTGGGCCGTGCGCTCCAGCCGCAAAATGGCGGCCTTCTGCCATTCGCTCAGGAGGATGTCCCGGGCGAAGAGAACCCCCCAGAAGCCGATAACGCCAAAAAACCGTCACCGGCACCATCAGGAAGAGCATGAACTGCCTTCGGAAAGACTTCCGGAGAATTATGCCACCACTTGCGGCAACACTTAGGCCGCCGGCTGCTCCGGTATCACCCCCCCAGGACGGCGGCCAACCTCCTCATTCCGACAGCTTCAGCAAGGTGCCCCGGCGGCGGGCGCTTTGCAGCACCAGCTTCAGCCAGCCGTAAGTGAGCGCCAGATAGAGCAGGCTCTGGCCGAACCCTAATGCCAGGGGGTGGAGGGAGCCCAGGGGGAAGCCGTAAAAATGCCGGAAATAATCCAGAAAATGGGTGAGAGGCAGGAACCAGGCCAGCCATTGGACCCCCAGCGGCAGGACGCTCACCGGGTAATAGAGCCCGCACAAGAGAAAGATGAGATAGGAAAAAGCCCAGGCCGCCACCTCGGCCCGGTGGCCGAAGCAGAGGACCAGGATGAGCACCAAAATCCCGATGATGGCGGCGTTTAGAAAGAGGCCCAGGAGAAACAAAGTGAGACCGAGAATCCCCGGGCGCCCCAGGTCCATGGCGAAATAATGCTGACTCAACCAGCCCATACCGGCAAAAATCACCAGACCCCGGGCCAGGCCCACCAGACCTGCCCCCACCAGGATGTGCCCCAGGCGGATGGGGGCGATGAAGGCGTGCTTCAAACTCTTGGACCAGACATCATAGAGCAGGGCGTAGGAGAGGTCCAACTGGGCGATCTGGATGGTGTTCATGGACACCGCGCCGATGAGGATGAAGCTCACTGTGTCGGCGTCCAGGTTGAGGAAGCGGGTGAGGAGGCCCACGGAGAAAATGGCCACCCCCGGCCAAAACAGCATTTCAAAGACAGCAAAGACATTGCGCCGGTTGACGATGAGGCTCCGGTCGGCGAAGGCCCAGATTTTCCTGAGTTCAGCGGGCAAATTCACGATAGAGGTCTTCCAGGTCGGTTTCCTTGAGGCGGACGGACACCGGGGCGGCGTCGGCCTGGGACAGGATGGCCATAAGCGGCCCCAAGCGCACTTCGGCCCGGTCCAGGAGCAGGGTCACCCGGGAGTCCCGCACCTCGGCGGCCACCACCCCTGGCAGCCGGGCATAGTCCACGGCTGGGGGAGGGCCCGCAAAGACCAGGCTCACCCGGTCGCCCAAACCCAGTTGCGCCTGCAATTCCGCAATGGTTCCCCGGGCCGCCAGCACGCCCCCCCGGAGAAAAGCCACCTCGTGGCAGAGCATCTCCGCCTCCCTGAGATTGTGGGTGGTGAGCAAAATAGTGAGCCCCGTCTCCCGGTTGAGGCGGGCGATTTCTTCCCGCAGGTGCCGGGCCATCTCCGGGTCCAGGCCGGTGGTGGGTTCGTCCAGGAATAACAGCTCCGGGCGGTTGAGGAGGGTCTTGGCCAGGGCCAGGCGCTGCTTCAAGCCGGTGGAGAGATTGTCGAACGTCACCCGGCGATGCGGCTCCAGTTCGAAGAGTTCCAGGAGTTCCCCCACCCGGTGGGCCAACGCCCGGCCCCCCAAACCGTAGAGGCGGCCGTAAAAGACCAGGTTTTCCTCCACGGTGAGGCACCACAGGAAGTGGGCTCCGGCCGCCGCCAGGTTGATGCGCCGTCTGAGGGCCGGCGCCTGGTCCACCACATGGAGGCCCAGGACCTCGGCTCTGCCACCATCCGGGGTCAGCAGGGTGGCTAAAATGGAGATGAGGGTGGTCTTGCCTGCGGCGTTGGGGCCCAGCACCCCGAAAATCCCGCCCGCCGGCACCGTCAGATCCACGCCGCGCAGCACCTCCACGGGAGGCTTCCACCACCCGGTGTGGAAAGACTTGCAGATCCCCTGGGCAACAATGGCCGGCGGCATGGCGGGGGAAAGCTTTGGGGGAGGGAGCAGGAATCATCATACCCACGCCCCCTTGCCGTCTAAGTCTATCAAATCCCCCGCAGGTTGCAAAGTTGTCGGGGGTGCGGTAATCTGTGAGCATGACGGAGGAAGCGCGTCTCGTCAATCCCCGGCGCCAGCTGGATGACCAAGGTCTGGAGGTGGGGTTGCGGCCCCGGTTCCTCGCCGAGTTTGTGGGGCAGACGGAGGTCCGGCGCAACCTGGAGATCGCCATCGCCGCGGCCCGGGGCCGGGGAGAGGCCATGGATCACGTGCTGGTGCACGGCCCCCCCGGTTTGGGGAAAACCACTCTGGCCGCCATCATCGCCGAAGAGCTGGGGGTGGGGCTCAAGAGCACCAGCGGCCCAGTGATCGAGCGCTCCGGCGACCTGGCGGCCATCCTCACCAACCTCTCCCCGGGAGATGTCCTGTTCATCGACGAGGTGCACCGGCTGCCCACGGTGGTGGAAGAGGTGCTCTATCCGGCCATGGAGGACTTCCGGCTGGACCTCATCATCGGCCAGGGACCGGGGGCCCGCACGGTGAAACTGGAACTGCCCCGCTTCACCCTGGTGGGGGCCACCACCCGGGCGGGCTTGTTGACGCCGGCGCTGCGGGACCGCTTCGGCCTCCTGCTTAGGGTGGATTTCTATGGCCCCGAGGAACTCACCGCCATCGCCCGGCGGGCGGCCCAGGTCCTGGGGGTTGACCTGGAGGAGGAAGGCGCCCGGGAGATCGCCCGGCGCTCCCGGGGGACTCCGAGAATCGCCAACCGCCTGCTCAAAAGGGTGCGGGACTACGCCCAGGTGGAAGGCGACGGGCGCATCACCCGGGCGCTGGCGGATGCCGCTTTGACGCTCCTTCAAATCGACCGGATGGGCCTGGACCGCATGGACCGGCAGATCCTCCTCACCATCATGGAGAAATACGACGGCGGCCCGGTGGGTCTTAGCACTCTGGCCGCGGCGCTGTGCGAAGAGGAGGACACCCTGGAGGACGTGTACGAGCCCTTCCTCATCCAGGCGGGCTTTTTGAAGCGCACCCCCAGGGGCCGAATGGTCACCGCCCGGGCCGCGGAGTATTTTCAGAAAATCCCCAAAAAAGCCGGCCAGGCAACCTTATTCTGAGATCGTTTAGCCAGCCGGGCGGGCGGTGGTGGAAAAACATTCCCCGGGACCCGGGCAGCCCGCCGTTCCAGCACTCCTCCCCCGGATGCCATCATACCCCCACGGGCCCCGGGATGAGTACCTGCCATGACTTCCTGCCGGCAGTGCGGAAAATCGGATCGCATCCTCTCCCCCCGCCTGGGCTTCTGCGCCGCCTGCATCCGGAAGCAGTTCGACCAAGTCTGGCCCGCCATCGAGGCCTACCACCAGGAGTCCCGCCGGGCGTTTGGCCTGCCCCTGGCGCCGCCCCGGGACCCACAGGGAAAGGAATGCACCTTGTGCTTCCACGCCTGCCGGATTCCGGAGGGCGGGGTGGGCTACTGCGGGGCCCGGCGGGTGGCGGGGGGCAACCTGGTGGGCGGCAATCCTGCCGGCGCCGGGGTGAGCTGGTACGAAGACCCGTTGCCCACCAACTGTGTGGCCGACTGGTTCTGCCCCGGGGGCACCGGCCGGGGCTACCCCGAGTACGCCCTGACGGAGGGGCCGGAGCGGGGCTATGTCAATCTGGCGGTCTTCTATCACGCCTGCAACTTCAACTGTCTGTTCTGCCAGAACTGGACCTTCAAGCGGCGCACCTTTTCCGGTGAGCGCCGCAGCGCCCGGGAGCTGGCCGCGGCGGTTGGTTCCCGCACCGCCTGCCTCTGCTACTTCGGGGGCGACCCCACCCCGGCCCTGCCCCATGCCCTGGCCGCCGCCAGGCTGGCCTTGGCCCAGGCCGCCAAGGCCGGCCGCCGCTTGCGCCTTTGCTGGGAGACCAACGGCGCCATGCAATCCCACTGGCTCCAACCGCTCCTTAAGAGTTCCCTTCCCAATGGCGGCATCATCAAGTTCGACCTCAAGGCCTTCAGCGAGGAGCTGCACCTGGCCTTGACCGGCGTCAGCAACAGCCAGACCCTGAAAAATTTCGCCGCCTTGGCCCGGCACTTCGACGAGCGGCCGAAGGTGCCCCTGCTCACCGCCAGCACGCTGATGGTGCCTGGTTATGTGGACTTGGAAGAGATTCACGGCATCGCCCGTTTCCTTGCCGCCCTCAACCCTGAAATTCCATACCGCCTGCTGGCGTTCTATCCCCAATTCTACCTGCCGGATTTACCGGTAACCTCCCGGAAGTTCGCCTTCAGGGCACGGGACACCGCCCTGGCTGCGGGTCTGCGGCAGGTTAACCTGGGAAACGTCCATCTGTTGCGCTGAAGGGCCGGTTTCTCTGCCGGTGACAACCGGCGGAACCCGGGGTGGAGGGCAGCAGGCAATCGCGCAGGGAAGGCCAGGGGCTGGGAAGGGGAACCCGGGTTAGGACTCCGTTCCTCCTCCCAACTCCAAGGCCATGATCACCGCGTCTTCGCCGGTGTCTTCGTAATACCGGCGGCGGCGCCCCGCCGGGAGAAAGCCCTGGGACTCGTACAGCGCCAGGGCGGCCAGGTTGGAGGGACGGACCTCCAGCCAGGCCACGAGGGCTCCTTCGGCCTTGGCTTGCGCCAGACCCCGGTTCAGGAGGGCTTTGGCCACGCCCCGGCGGCGCCAGTCGGGGTGCACTGCCAGATTGAGGATGTGCATCTCTTGGGCGGCCACCCAGAAAATGAGGTAACCCACGATTTTTTTGGGGCTGGCGCCCGGGGTGGCCACCAACGTGGTGCTCAGGGGATTGGTCAACTCCGCGTAAAAGCACCACCGTGACCACGGGCTGGGAAAGGAAAGGGTCTCGATGTCCCCGATGGCCTTCACATCCGCGAACGTGGCAGGGCGGATGCGGAGCTCCTGGGTCATCGTTTGGCGAGGAGCTCGCTGGCCACGGTGATGCCGCTTTGGCCCGACTGTTTCAGGGCCCGGGCCACCTCGGCCACATCCTCCTGCTGTCTGAGGCTGGCCAGCTTCATGAGCATGGGGAGATTGACGCCGGTGACCACCTCCACCTTGCCTTCCTTCAGGAAGGCGAGGCTCAGGTTGGAGGGAGTGCCACCCAGCATATCCGTGAGGATGATGACGCCGTTGCCGTTGTTGAGCTGAGAGAGGCCCCGCTGAATCTGCTGGCGTAGGGTTTCGGGAGGGGCCGCGGGGTCCAGGGAAAGGGCGGTGATGTTTTCCTGCCGGCCGAGGATGAGGTCGCACACCGCGAGCAACGCCTCGGCCAGATCCTTGTGCGTGACGATCAACACTCCGATCATGCTTCAATCTCCGGATCTTTCCGCCAAATCTCGATGAGTCAGGGTGAACTGGTAGTTTCCCCGGGCCAGGTGCTGTCCCAGGGCGTTGGCGATGACCACTGAGCGGTGCTGGCCGCCGGTGCAGCCGATGGCCAGGTTGAGGTGAGTCTTGCCCTCCCTCTGGTAGAGGGGTAAGAGAAAGTCCAGGAGGGCGAACAGACGGTCCAGAAACTGCCGGGTCACCTCCTGGTCGAGCACATAGCTGCGCACGGCCGGCTCATTGCCGGTAGCCTCCCTGAGGTCCTCCACGAAATACGGGTTGGGCAGAAAGCGGACATCCACCACCAGGTCGGCTTCCGGCGGGACCCCGTGTTTGTAAGCGAAGGAAGACAGGTGGAGAAACATGCGCTCCCGTTCACTCAGGTCGGAGTACTCGGCCATGATGAGCTGACGCAACTGGTGGGGATTGAGGTTGGAGGTGTCCACGATGCGTTGGGCCAGCCGTCTCAGGCCTGCCAGGGACCGGCGTTCCTGGCGGAGGGCTTCGCCGATGGTTTCCCGGTCGGCCAGCGGGTGCTGGCGCCGGGTCTGGCTGAAGCGCCGGATGAGGACCGCCTCATCCGCTTCCAAAAACAGCAGGTGGAGCCCATAGCCTTGGCGCTCCAGGCGCTTGAAGACCCGGGAGTAATTCTTTAAAAAACCCTCGGTGCGAACGTCCATCACCAGGGCCACCTTGCGGCCGTCCTGCAAGGGCTGGGCGACTTTCTGGAGGAGGGCACCCAGGAGGCTCAGAGGAAGGTTGTCGATGCAAAAGTAGCCGATATCCTCCAGGGTGCGCAACACCGTGCTTTTCCCGGAGCCGGACAGACCGGTTATGATGAGCACCGGCACCTGGGCCGGGTGGACCTGTCTGGGGGGGGAGCGGGTGTCTCCGATGGCGCTCATCGCGGCACGATGTGGGCCCAAACCGGCGCCCACCGCCTCCCGGGGCTGCATCTGGCCCCCCGGCGGGCCGGCGCCGCGGGGATGACCACGAGGGCAACCGAGCCGGCCGACCATCGGCAGGCGGTGGTCCCGGAAGCCCTAAAGTTCCTCATCCTTCTGCGCCAGCAGGGCGTACAGCTCGTCGATGGTCGCGGCCTGCATGAGATGGTCCCGGAAGCTCTGGCTCATGAGTATCCGGGAGATCTTCGCCAGGGCTTGCAGATGCAAGCCGGCGGAATTGCTGGGCGCCAGCAGCAGGAAAAACAGGTGTGACGGTTTGCCGTCCATGGCATTGAATTCCACCCCCCGGCGGCTGCGGCCCATGGCCAGCTTCAGCCCCGCCAGGTGGGGGAGTTTGCCATGGGGGATGGCGATGTGGTCCCCGATGCCGGTACTGCCCAACCGCTCCCGCTCCAGCAGGACCTCCACCACCGCCTCCAGCTTCTGGCCCGGCAGACTGGGCATCACGGCCGCCGCCAGTTCCTCCAGCACCTCCCGTTTGCCGGTGGCCTTGAGGTCTGGCAGGATGCAGCTTTTATCCAGCAGGTGGATGATCTTCATGGAGCCGCGGCTACCCCAGTTCCGGCTGCAGGAGGACGAAGCCGCCGTCCTGGCGGCGGCAGAGAACGGACAGGGAGCCGGTGGTCACGTCGGTAAAGACCAGAGCCTCTTCGCCTTTGCTGCTCAGGAGCTCGAGGGCATCGGTCAGGTCCAGCAGGGGCACCTCCACCGTGCGGCGGCGCACCTGGGGCCGGACCGGAGCGGCCTCCGCCGGGCCGGAGGGCACCGCCCGGCTGCGGTCGCCCTTGTCCCGGGACTTTTCCCTGAGCTTCCGCAATTGCTGGTCGATCTTGTCCATCACCAAATCGATGGCCGCATACATATCAACGTTTTCTTCCCGACCTTTGATGAGGCGGCCGTTGCTGTTGATGGTGACATCCGCCAGGTGGCGGAATTTTTCCAAACCCAGGACCACGTGTGCCTCCTGTGGACCCTCCAGGTACCGCCGGAATTTGTTTAGACGCTCGGTGACATAGTTTTTCAGCGCCTCTGAAGGTTCAATGTTGCGAAAAGTAACGGAAATTTGCATAGACTCCTCCAGCCGGCACCATTAGGAAGGCGAAGTGGCGGGGGTTTTGCCGCGCAAGGCCGGCCGTTTGCGCTTGCTGGAAGGGAGCACCCCCAGCATGCCGCGGTATTTTGCCACCGTGCGGCGGGCGATGAGCACGTCATCTTTCCGCAGCAGGTCGGCGATCTCTTGGTCGCTCAAAGGGTTTTCGGGATTCTCGGACTGGACGAGTTGACGGATTTTCTCCTTGACGCTTTCGGAGGCGATTTGATCGCCCAGCCCTAAATTGATGCCGCTGTTGAAAAAGTATTTCATGTCCAGCACCCCCTGGGGGGTGTGGATGTATTTGCCCGTGGTCACCCGGCTGATGGTGGATTCATGCATGTTCACGTCCTCGGCCACCTGCCTGAGGGTCAGGGGCCTAAGGTGTGCCAGGCCGTGATCCAGGAAGTCCCGCTGGAAGCGGATGATGCTTTCGGAGACCCGTTGCAGGGTCTTCTGCCGCTGATGGATGCTGCGGATGAACCACAGGGCGCTGTCTAGATGCTTTTGGATGTAGCTTTTGGCCGCGTCCGAGAGATTCTCGGGGTGCCGCAGGGATTCCAGGTAAAAGGAATTGACCCGCAGTTTGGGGAGCCCGTCCTCGTTTAGGGTGATGACATAATCGTCGCCCACCTTGTGGACATATACATCAGGGTTGATGTAGGCCGGGTCTTCGGCGTCGAAGCGGCTGCCGGGTTTGGGGTCCAGTTTGGCGATGAGGTCAATGGCCCGGGCCACCTCGTCCAGGCTGACCTTGAGGTCCCGGGCGATGACCTGGTAATTCCGGTTTCCCAGGTTGGCCAGGTGGTGCTTCACAATGTCGATCACCAGCGGGTCCTGCAATCCCTGGTGGTTGAGTTGCAGCAGCAGGCATTCCTTCAGATCCCGGGCCCCTATGCCGGGGGGGTCGAAGCTCTGAATCAGGCCCAGCACCTGCTCCACCCGCTCCGGGGTGGCACCTGAATCCTGGGCGAGCTCTTCCACGGTGGCCCTAAGGTAGCCGTCGGCATCCAGGTTGCCGATGATCAGGGCGCCCAGGGTTTCCTCGGCCTCGTCCAGCCTGGCCATTTTGAGCTGCCACATGAGGTGGGACTTGAGCGTGGTCTGCTGGGCGTTCAGATTTTCGAAGGACGGGACCTCCCGCTCTTCATATTCCTGGAGATTGCCGGCGAACTGCTGGTCCTGCAAGTACTTTTCCCAGTCCCACTCTTCCGCCAGGGATCTGGTTTCCCCCCGGTCAGGGGCCTCCTCCCGGGAGTCCTCGGGCTCCGGACGGGAAGCCGCCCACGCCTCTGCCTCTGGGGTATCCGGGGTCCGGTCTTCGGTTACTTGTTCTTCCAATACGGGATTGGCCTCCAGAACCTGTTGGATCTCCTCCAAAAGCTCCATCCGGGAAAGCTGCAGCAATTTTATGGCCTGCTGCAGCTTCTGTGTCATGATGAGCTGCTGGGTCAACCTGAGGTTCTGGCGGATTTCCAATCCCATGGTCTAAAGCCTTGCCACCGGCTGGGGGGCGGCGAAATGATCATCCCTTGCAATAATTATAACTTAAAGCTTTCCCCCAAGTAAAATCTTTTGGCCAAATCGCTCTGGACCAGCTTTTCCGGGGTGCCTTCCTCCAGCACCACCCCTTCGTTCAGAATGTAGGCCCGATCGCAAACCTCCAAAGCTTCCCGGACATTGTGGTCGGAAATCAGGACACCCAATCCCTGGTGTTTCAGCTGCCGAACAATGTTTTGAATGTCACCCACCGCCAAAGGGTCGATGCCGGCGAAAGGCTCGTCCAGGATGATGAAGTGCGGGGAGGTCACCAGGGCCCGGGTGATCTCCAGGCGCCGGCGCTCGCCGCCGGAGAGGGAAGAGGCTTTCTGGTGGGCCAGATGGGCGATGCGCAACTCGCCCAGGAGTTTTTCCAGGCGCTCCTGGCGCATCGCCGGGTCCGGTTCCAGGGTCTCCAAAATGGCCAGGATGTTGTCGGCCACCGTGAGTTTGCGAAAGACCGAAGACTCCTGGGGCAAATACTGCAACCCTTTCCTGGCCCGCTGGAAAATGGGCAGCCCGGAAATGTCCTCGCCGTCCAGCCTGATGACGCCGGCATCGGGTTTTATGAGGCCCAGCACCATGTAAAAGGTGGTGGTCTTGCCGGCGCCGTTGGGGCCCAAAAGCCCCACCACCTCGCCGCTCTGCACCGTCAGAGAGACCCGGTCCACCACCTGGCGGGTGCCGTAACGTTTGCTCAGGTCGATGACCGCCAGCTCATGCATGGTCAGGGCCGCCGGTCTGCCGCCGGCGCTTCCTTCTTGGCCGGCCGGGCCTTGCCTTTGCCGGGTCCGCCCGCCGAATTCGGGCCGCCCTGGTAGAGATAGGCCTCCACCCGCTGTTTGGCGGAGCTTTCCACCATGACCCGGTTTTCCCGGGTGTTGAAGATGATGCGGTCGCCCTTCAGGTTGTTGTCTCCCTGCCACACTTGGGGGTTTCCCAGCAGGACGATTTCCGCCCGGTCCTGGTAATAGATGGCCGTATCCCCGGTGGCCACCTTGTCGCCCTGGACATAACGCACCCGGCCCCGGGCCTCGATGCGCTCGATTTTTTCACCGCCGCCCATGCCGCCCAGGATATCCTGAGGCCGATCCGCAGCCGGGGCCGGCGAGGTCGCCGGCGGGCTCGGCGAGGACTGATAATATACCTTGAGTTCGTCGCAGAAGAGCACGGACTCGCCCCGCTGGGCCTTCACCTGGCCGCTGAAAATAATGAGGCGCTTTTCCTGTTCGGCCTCCAAGCGGTCGGCGGTGATGCGCAGGGGCAGATCCTCCTCCCCGGCGCGGGGGGCGATGGCGCCCAAGGGGCCCGCCCCGGGCTTCGACTGCGCCGGCACGGCCGACGGCTCTGCCCACAGGAGCCAGAAGACTCCCAGGGCCACCAGGAAAGGGGAAATACGTCCGGCGGTCATAAGCGCATCCCGTCGTTCAGAGTAACCTCGGTCAGCCGGTGCCGGCTCAGCACCAGGCGCCGGCCGGCCAGGTGAATGGTCAGGTCCCGGCCTTCCACCCGGAGGCGGGGAGCCTCCAGGACCACCTCGCTGGGGGCCACCAACACCCGCTCCTGGGGAAGATAGCGCACCAGGTCAGTGGTAATCTTGAGATCGCCTTCGGTGACCTCCACCCCGTCCTTCAGGGTCAATCCCCGGGTCTTGGTGTCCACCACCCCCTCCCGGCAACTCAGGCTGACAACCCGGTCCTGTTCCCCGTAAAATTCCAGGTAAATCCCGGAAATGCGGATTTCGTTCCGGTCCTTGAGATAATCGGCCCGGTCGGCCTCCAAAATCCAGCGCTTCACCCCGTTCTGGACCTCGGTGAGGGAGAGGCCCTCCATGACGTGGAGGGCCGGAGCCTGGGTCTTGGGAGGCGGCGGGGGGGGACGGCGGCCCCAGAGGTGATAAGCCCCCCAGCCCAAGCCCCCCGCCAGCGCCAGCGCTGCCAGGAGGCGCAGAGGCCTTTTCGCCAGGGAGGCTAACCAGGAGATCAAGCCGGCGGGTGCCATGCTCGGTGCCCTCAGAAGCCTGCCACCGGGAAAGGGGTGAACCTCCCGCTAACCTCTCCGGGGCAGGCGCCGGAAATCCTCCTTATTCTTAAATCAGCCGGAACACCATCTTTCATTATAGCACCATGACCCGGGCTCGCGGCTTGCCGCCTCAGGCCGGTTCGGTTCCACGTGGGAGGCGCCCCAGACCCTGGGCTTTCAGGATAAGGTCGCACACCTCCCGCACCGCGCCCTGGCCCCCCGGCAGCCGGGTGACCCAGTGAGCGGCAGCGATGACCTCCGCCGCGGCGTCGGCCACCGCCACCGCCAAGCCCGTCTGCTCCAGGTGGGGCAGATCCACCAGGTCGTCCCCCACCGCGGCCACCGCCTCCGGGGTGATGTCCAGGGACCGGCAAATCTCGGCCAGCACCGCCACCTTGTCCCTCAGCCCCTCATGAAACCGGCTGATCCCCAGCTCCCGGGCCCGGTGGTAGGCGGCGTCGGAGCGGCGCCCCGACAGCAGGGCCACCTCGATCCCCGCAGCCATAAGCATCTTGATCCCGTGGCCGTCCCGCACGTGGAAGACCTTCAGGGCCTCGCCGGTGGGCCCGAAATACAGGCGGCCGTCGGTGAGCACCCCGTCCACATCCAACACCAGCAGGCGGATGCGCTGCGCCCGCCGCCAGACCTCTTCAGGGTAATCATGAACCTGGGTCATAACCGTCGTTTGCTGCCTGGGAAAATGGTCAGTGGCCCCGCAAGGCCCGGCAGAAGCGGTGCAGGTCGGCCAGTTCCCGCCACAGGCCCGGCACTGCAGCCAGGGGGAGGGAGTTGGGGCCGTCGCACAAGGCCCGGTCCGGGTCGGGATGCACCTCCATAAACAGGGCGTCCACCCCCGCGGCCACTCCGGCCCGGGCCAGAAGCGGCACGAACTCCCGCTGGCCGCCGGAGCAGGAGCCCTGCCCCCCCGGGAGCTGCACTGCGTGGGTGACGTCCAGGACCACCGGGCAGCGAAGGCCCCGGAGAATGGGGAGGCTCCTAAAATCCACCACCAGGTTGTTGTACCCGAAGCTGGCGCCCCGCTCCGTGAGGAAGATCCCGGCCGCGCCGGCGCTCCTGGCCTTGTCCACCACCGGCCCCATATCCCAGGGGGCCAGGAACTGGCCCTTCTTGATATTGAGGGGCTTGCCGGTCCGGGCCGCGGCCGTCACCAGGTCGGTCTGGCGGCATAGGAAAGCCGGGATTTGCAAAACGTCCAGGACCGCCGCGGCGGGGGCCGCCTCGCTCACCTGATGGATGTCCGAGAGCAAAGGCAACCTCGTCTCTTCCCGCACCCGGGCCAGGATTTCCAGCCCCGCGGCCAAACCCGGCCCCCGAAAAGAGCTCACCGAGGTGCGGTTGGCCTTGTCGTAGGAGGCCTTGAAGATGAGGGGCACCGAAAGCTCGCGGGCGCACTCCGCCAGGGCGTGGGCCACCTCCAGGGTCAGGGCCTCGGACTCGATGACGCAGGGCCCGGCGATGAAGGCCAGCCCGCCGTCGCCCAGCGTCAGGTCGGCGATGCGCACCGTTTGGATCATGGTTAGGTTGGAGCCCTTGGGGGTAGGGACCAGGGGTCAACGACCTCTGTCCCTTCCCATCCACCCCCATCCCCACCCCTTGTCAGGGGACTGGAAGGAGGGGTGCGGGAGGGCGAGGAGTAAAGACTCTCTCCGCCGTCCCCTCACCCGTGCTTTCCCAATCCTTTCTTATACGCCAGAGCCGCCCCGATGTAGTCCCGGAAGAGGGGGTGGGGCTGCATGGGCCGGGATTTGAATTCCGGGTGGAACTGGCACCCCAGAAACCAGGGGTGGTCCTTCAGCTCCACGATTTCCACCAGCTCGCCGTTGGGGGAGGTGCCGGTGACGGCCAGGCCGGCCTCGGTGAGCCGCTCCCGATAGGCGTTGTTGAACTCGTAGCGGTGGCGGTGGCGCTCCATTATCTCCGGCACCCCGTAGGCCCGGGCGGCCAGGGAGCCTTCCGTGAGCACGCAGGGGTAAGAGCCCAGGCGCATGGTGCCGCCCTTGTCCGAGGCCTGATCCCGGCTGACCACGGCGTTCCGGCGGTAGTCGAACCACTGGCGCATGAGGTAGATGACCGGCTCTGAGGGCTCGATGCCGAACTCCTCGCTCTGGGCCAGGGGCAGGTCCGCCACGTGGCGGGCGAACTCCACCACCGCCAGCTGCATGCCGAAGCAGATGCCGAAATAGGGGATGCGGCGCTCCCGGGCGAAGCGGATGGCCTGAATCTTGCCTTCCGCCCCTCTGACCCCGAAGCCCCCGGGCACCAGGATGCCGTGCAGCTTTCCCAGATGAGACTCCGGCCCCTCTCGCTCCACCGCCTCGGCGTCGATGTAATGCAGCACCACCTGGGCCCGGTTGGCCAGGCCGCCGTGCACCAGGGCTTCATGCAGGCTCTTGTAAGACTCCTGGAGGTTGACGTATTTGCCGATGATGCCGATCTCCACCTTATGAGCCGGGTGGCGCAGGCGATGCACCAGGTCCTGCCAGGCCTCCAGTCGGGGCGCGCCAGTCCAGATGTTGAGCACCTCGATGAGACGCTCGTCCAGGCCCTCGTCGTGAAACAGCAGGGGGATCTCGTAGATGTGATTGACGTCCTGGGCGGTGATGACGTTGGCCGGCTCCACGTTGGTGAACAGGGCGATCTTGCCCTTGATCTCCGAGGAGAGGACCTTTTCGCTGCGGCACAGCAGGATGTCGGGCTGGATGCCGATGCTCCGGAGCTCCTTGACGCTGTGCTGGGTGGGCTTGGTCTTCACCTCGCCCGCGGTCTTGATGTAGGGCACCAGGGTGAGGTGGATGTAGCAGACGTTCTGCTTGCCCAGGTCGCCCTTGAGCTGGCGGATGGCCTCCAGGAAGGGCAGGCTCTCGATGTCGCCCACCGTGCCGCCGATCTCGATGATGGCCACGTCGGCCTGAGAGGTCATCTGCAGCACGGCCTGCTTGATTTCGTCGGTGATGTGGGGGATGACCTGGACGGTGCCGCCCAGGTAGTCGCCCCGGCGCTCCTTGGTGATGACATTGTAGTAGATGCGGCCGGAGGTGTAGTTGTTGGGCTGGCCCAGGGTGACAGAGGTGAAGCGCTCGTAGTGCCCCAGGTCCAGATCGGTTTCGGCGCCGTCTTCAGTGACGAAGACCTCGCCGTGCTGGAAGGGGTTCATGGTGCCGGGATCGACGTTGATATAAGGGTCCAGCTTCTGGAAGGTGACCCGCAACCCCCGGGCCTCCAACAATGCCCCGATGGCCGCGGCGGCCACCCCCTTGCCCAGGGAGGACAAGACCCCGCCGGTGATGAAAATGAATTTGGTCTTCACGGTTCCCCCACTTGCACCTTTATACCGCACTGGGGAAGGTTGTCAAGAACGCGGGGGAAGGGCGGCTCCCTGCCCGGAAACGCCGGACCGCGCTCAGGGGGCGCCTGGGGGTGGCCGCAAAAACGCTGGCGGCGCCGGTCAGCCCCGGATACAGTAGAATCGCGGGAAGCCGGAGGATATCAAGGAGCTCCCGAAATCGAAGGCCGGCAGGAAGGGGGCAGATGGCCATCATCGCCCATCTGGACATGGACGCCTTCTACGCGGCGGTGGAGGCCCGGGACCACCCGGAGCTGGCTGGCCTGCCCCTGGCGGTGGGCGCCGATCCCCAGGACGGCAAGGGGCGGGGGGTGCTCACCACCGCCAACTACCTGGCCCGGAGCTATGGCCTCCGTTCGGCCATGCCCATCTCCCGGGCTTGGAAACTTTCGGAGGCGGCCCGGCGACGGGGAAAACCGCCGGTGGTCTTTTTGACCCCCAACTTTCCCCGCTATGCCGAGGTCTCCCGGCGCCTCATGGAGCTGGTACGGAGCTCCGTGCCGGTGGTGGAGGAGGCCGGCATCGACGAGGCCTATCTGGACCTGAGCTTCACCGGCAGCTTTGCTAAGGCCCGGGAGCTCTGCCTGGCCTTGAAAGAGGCCATCAACCGCCGGGAACAACTCACCTGTTCCCTGGGGGTGGGGCCCAACAAGCTGGTGGCCAAGATCGCCTCGGATTTCCAGAAACCGGACGGCCTGACGGTGGTTACGCCCGAGGAGGTGGAGACCTTTTTGGCGCCGCTGCCGGTGCGCGCGATCCCGGGGATCGGCCCCAAGACCGAAAAATTCCTCACGGCCAAAGGGATCCGCCGGGTGGAGCAGCTCAGAGCCGTTTCCCGGGAGGAGCTGAAAAGCTGGTTCGGCAAATGGGGGTTGGAGCTCTATGACAAAGTGCGCGGCCGTGGCCGCGAGGAGCTTACCCTGGACTGGGAGCCCAAGTCCGTGGGGGAACAGGAGACCTTTGCCCAGGACAGGCGCGACTTGGATTTTCTCTTCCGGCGGTTGTGGCACCTGTGCCACCAGGTGCGGCGCCGCCTCTGGGAAGAGGGCTTCACCGGGTTCCGCACTGTGGTGCTCACCGTGCGTTTCGAGGATTTCCAGACCGTCAGCCGGTCTCATACCCTGCCGCAGCCCACTGCCTCCGGCCGGGTGCTGCGCTTTGCAGTCATGAAACTCTTCATGCCCTTCCTGGACCGCCGGGAAAATCCCCGCCGCAAGGCCATCCGGCTTTTGGGGGTGCGCCTGGAGAAGCTGGACAAGGCCGGTTAAAACCGCCTGGCCGCTCCACCCGCCTGTACCCTGACAGGCGGCAGATTTTGCCGCAAGCTGAACTGCGATCCCGCCACCTGCCAGCAATGGCGGGAAGGACAGGGCCTTCCGGAGCTGGCATTTTTCTTGCTTGCCAGCGGGTTGATCATGGACGTGTGGCAAACCAACCGGGAGGCCCTGGCCCGCCGCCAAGCCGGAGATGTGCTCCCCGGCGTCCCCCCGAAGCCCCCCTCTCTGACCCGAGTGCGGCGGTGGCCGGGGCCGCCTCCGGGGTTGGCGGTCCCCAATGCCAAAGGGCGGCCCCTCACCCTGCACAGCCGCTGCCATCCCTGGGAAGAGGCGGAGGCCCTGGCCCTTGAGGCTGCGCCCCGGCGAGGCGAGCCCCTCGTGGTTTTGGGGCTGGGTCTGGGGTTTCACCTCCTGGCCCTGGCCTCCCGGCTGTCGCCGGACCACCCCCTGATGGTGGTGGAGCCGGAGGCGGAAGTTTTTTATGCGGCCTTGGCCTCTCTGGATTTGACCCCCCTGTGGGTCCGCCCGGCCCTCACCCTGGTGGTGGAGCCGGACCCCCACCTGGCCGCTCGGCTGATGCAACGGTTTTGCCGCCGGGCCGGGCCCACCCCCCGGATCTGGGGCCATCCCGCCTCGTTGCGGGTTGCGCCGGAGTATTACCAAAAACTCCTTCAGCGGGTTCCCGGGCCGGCCGCCCCAAGCCGCCGCGCGCCCGGAGTCCGCCGGGAGCGCCTCCGGGTCCTGGTGGTCAACCCGGATTACTTCCTGATCCCCGAGGTCCTGCGGGCCTTTCGGCGGCTGGGCCATGACGTGCGCCTGTTTTCCTTCGACAAGCGCAAGGACCAGGGGGAAGCGGTCCTGAGGCGACTTTTGGATTGTCTGGCCGAGACCATCCCGGATCTGGTCTTCACCGTCAACCACCTGGGGGTGGACCGGGAGGGGGTGCTCATGGAGTGCCTCCATCGCCTGCGCGTCCCCCTGGTTTCCTGGTTCGTGGACAGCCCCGCCCTCATTCTGAACCTCTACGCGGGCCGGCAAGGCGAGCTGGCCTATATCTTTTCCTGGGATCCCACCTACATCCCCCGGGTGCGGGAGCTGGGCTTCGAACACGTCTATCCCCTGCCCCTGGCCACTGATCCGGAGATCTTCACCGTCCGGGCCAGGCGAGCGCCTGCGGCCGGGCGGTGCCGGGTGTCCTTTGTGGGCAACTCCCTGAGCCGGCCGGTGGCGGAAAAGCTGGCCCGCCTGCCGGCTGAGCCGGCCTTTGCCCAGGTGGTCCAGCGTCTGGCTGCGGCCTACCGTCGGCGTCCCCATCGCAGCCTGGGAGAGGTGGTGGCGGCTGAGGGCCTGGCAGGTGAGCCACTGCTGGCCGACCTCACGGCCGAGCAGCGGGTGGATCTGGAGGCCGGAATGATCTGGGCCGCCACCCGGGACTACCGCCTGGAATGTGTCAGTCACCTGGCACCCTGGCGCCCAGTGATCTACGGCGACGCCGGCTGGCGGGACTTGGTGGGGCCGGCGTTTCGCCTGCAGCCGGAAGTCGGTTATTACGATGGTCTGCCCGGCATCTACCGGCAGAGCGAGATCAACTTCAACGCCACCAGTTTGCAGATGAAAGCCGCGGTGAATCAGCGGGTCTTCGATGTGCCGGCGGCCGGCGGCTTTTTGTTGACGGACTTCCGGGAACAGTTGGCCGAGGTGTTGGAGGTGGGGCGGGAGGTAGCCTGCTATCAGGAGCCTGGAGAAATCCCGGACCTGGTCCGGTTCTATCTGGCCCATCCCCACAAGCGGCATCGCCTGGTCAGGGCCGCCCGGGAGCGGGTGCTCAGGGAGCACACCTATGTAAACCGTCTGCAAACCCTGCTCAAGGTCATCCGGAGTACCCGATGACTCCCCGGCGTGTCCTGGTCATGCAACTGGCGCGGCTGGGAGACCTGGTGCAGACCTGGCCTCTGCTGGCGCGCCTCAAAGGGGCCTGGCCGCAGTGCCGGGTGGATGTCCTCTGCGATGCAAGCCTGGCCCCCCTCGCCCGGCAGCACCCGGCGGTTAATGAGGCCGTGGAGCTGAAATGGGGAGCCTGGGCGGCCCTGACGCCGCATGACCCGGTCCGGGCCTGCCGTCTGGCGGCCGGCCAGGCGGCGGCCCTCCGAAACCGGGGTTATGAGCTGGTTTTCAACCTCAACTTCTCCCGATTGTCCCTCCTTCTGGGTTACCTCACCGGAGCCCCCCTCCGGGGCTATCAGCCGGTGCAGGGCGGCCGGGAGTTCGGCCGGCCCCCCTGGCTGGCCTATATCTTCGCCCTGGCCCATGCCCGGAGCCTGAACCAGGTCCATATCAGCGACGTCTTCCGCCACCTGGGTCCCCCGGTCCGCCACGAAGAGCCACTCTTCCCTTCTCCGGCGAGGCGGGGGGGCGAACTGCGCCTGGCCCTGCAACTGGCCACGCGCCACCCCAAGCGCACCTGGCCCCGGTCCAGTTTCGCGGATTTGGCCCGGCGGCTGGTGGGGGGGCTGGGAGCCCGGCTGGTGCTTCTGGGCACGGAGGCCGAACGGCCCTCGGGCGAGTGGCTCATTCGGGCCTTGCCGGCCTCGCACCGCCAGCGGCTTGTCAACCTCATGGGACGCACCTCCCTGCCGGAGCTGGCCGCCGAGCTGAGGCAGGCCAACCTCCTGGTGAGCGGCGACACCGGCACCCTCCACCTGGCCGCCAGCCTCGGGGTCCGGACCCTGGGCCTGTTTTTCGGGCCGGCCCACTGTTTGGAAACCGGACCCTACGGCCCGGGACACGCGGTATTGCAGGCCGAGCCGCCTTGTCATCCCTGCGCCGAAACGTCTCCCTGCCCTGACCCGGTATGCGCCCGGATGATCACGCCGGAGGCCGTGGCCCAGGCCGCGGCGGATCTGGTGGAGGGCGAGATCGGGGAGGTGGCGTCACTACCGGCTGGTGTTCGTCTGTATGAGAGCGCCCGGGACTGGCTGGGGGCCGCCTACCGGGTGCGGCAGGGGGCGCCGGCTGGCCTTCGCCAGGCGTTGGGCAAGGCTTACCGCCGGGCGGCCGCCCCGCTCTTGGGCCTGACGCCGCCGCCAGTCGCCGGGGAGCCGGAGCTGCCGACTCACCTGAAACATTTCCTGGCCAGGCTGGCGGCGGCGGGCAGGCGTCTGGGGAGTGATTCCGATCCTGCCGACTCGCCGGCCCTGGTGCCGCTGTTAGCCTTCCGGGCCGAACTGCTGCGCCAGGCCGCCTGGCAGGGAATGGCCGAGGCCTGGCGCACCCGTTGGCTGGAAGTGGTGGAGGCCTTCGTGTCCCAGTTGGAGGCGTGGGCCGCTTGAGGAGAGCCTGATGGGTATCTGGGAACTGAACATTGCCTGTCTGGAACGGGTCAATCCGAATCTGGCCCAACGGCTGGCCGCCGTCCAGCCGGGGGATGGCTTTCGGGTGGAACCCTCCCGCCAGGGACACCCTACCCTGGTGGCCGCCGGGAGACACCTGCACTCCGCCTATGACCCCGTGCGGGAGGGGGAGCGCTGGGCCCAGGCTCAGGAATGGCCAACCGAGGAACCTACGGTCATTTTCGGCTTGGGCTTGGGATATCACCTGCTGCCAATACTGGCCGTCGGTGGGGAGATCTGGGTGGTGGAGCCCTCCTGGGAGGTGGCCCGGCTGGCCCTGGAGCACCACGATCTCCGACCGCTCCTGCGCCGCAATGCCCTAAGGGTGGGACAGGCCTATGACGATCTGCCCCGGCCCGCCCGCCTGTTGGCCTACGGTCCCAGTAGGCGGGCCTCTGGCCGGGCCTTTCAGGGTCTGGAGGCGTTCCTTCGGGGACAGGGAGGGAAGGAGGCAGGCTTTTTGCGCATCCTGGTGGTTTCCCCGCTGTATGGCGGCTCCCACCCCATAGCCCGGTATGCCGTCCGCGGCTTTCAGCAGCTGGGGCACGCCGCCAAGCTTCTGGATTATGCGGCGTTTTACCCGGCCTACCAAACCCTGCGGCATTGGACCGCCAACCCCCGGGGGAGCCATCATCTGTCCCAGGGGCTGCTCAAGGTGCTGGGGGAGGCGTTGTTGGCCAGGGTCAGGGAAGCCCGCCCGGACCTGGTGTTTTTTTTGGCCCAGGCCCCCGCGGACCTCGCCGTCCTGCGGGAACTGAAGCGCGAAGGGGTGGTCCTGGCGTACTGGTTTGTGGAAGACTGGCAAGTCTTTCCTTATTGGCGGGAAGTGGCGCCGGAGGTGGACCTGTTTTTTACCCTGCAGCGGGAACCCTTCACCCAGGAGCTGGAAAAAATCGGGGTCAGCCCTGCGTTTTTACCGTTGGCGGCCGATCCTGAGGTTTATCGGCCCCTGAAATTGTCCCGGCAGGAACGGCGGCGCTATGGCTCCGCCCTGAGCTTCCTGGGCGCCGGGTATGCCAACCGTCGGGAATTTTTTCAGGGGCTTTTGGATTTCGACTTCAAGATCTGGGGCTCCGAGTGGGACAACCCCGGGCCGTTAGCGCCCCTCATCCAGAAGCAGGGGGAACGGGTGGGGGAGGATGAGGCGGCCCGGGTATTTGCGGCCAGCGCCATCAACCTCAACCTCCACTCTTCCCCGTTTTACCCGGGGGTGAATCCTGAGGGTGATTATCTCAACCCCCGGGTCTTTGATCTGGCGGCCGCCGGAGCTTTCCAGTTGGTGGACTGGCGCAGTCAGCTGCCGGAATTTTTCCAGCCGGACCGGGAGGTCGCCGTCTTTCGCTCGCTTGCCGAGGCCCGGGAGCAGATTGCCTATTACCTGGCGCACCCCCGCCAGCGTCGGCGGCTGGCTCTGCGGGCCCGTCGGCGCTGCCTGGCGGAGCACACGTATAAAGGGCGGATGGCCGAGGCGCTGCGGCTTCTGGAGGAGCGCCATCCCGGGCTTTTGCCCCGCCGCCCTTCGCCGCCTCCGGTCTGGGAAGTGCTGGGAGAATTTCTCCCGGCCGGCCACCCGCTGGTGGCCTGGGCCCGACAGGCAGGCCCCCACCACCTGACGCTGGCTGACCTGGTGGCGCAGGTGAAAGCCGGAAAGGACCCCCTGACCGAGGGGGAAGCTTTGTTGTGGATGGTGCATGAGTTGGAGCAGGGGCTTAAACGGGGTCGTTTTTAATCATTCCCGGAACCGGGGCCGGCGTGGCCGGCGACCCCCCGGAGGGGTTCATCCCGGTCACAAAAACCAGGGGGACAGGATCCGGACCGGGGGTGGGAGGCTGGGAAAACCTCCCACCCCCATCCCCTGAGAAAAGGTACCGAGCCTACGGGAGGCTGGAGGGGGGTTGAGAAAGGACAGCGGGCCTGGCCTTCCCGGTCCTCCTCCACACCCTCACCGCGCCACCGTTGCATCGTTCGAGAAGCGCATGGACATCCTGGTCATCAATCTGATGCGCCTGGGGGACCTCATACAAAGCGGTCCGGTGCTGCGGGGCCTGCGGCGGCTTTATCCCCAGGCCCGGATAACCCTAATGGTGTTGGACATTTTCCGGGACGCCGCAACCTTGCTGCAACCGGTGGATCGGCTGGCGGTGTTCCCCAGCCTGGCCCTGGCCCAGACCCTGGAACAGGCCGGGTGGCCCGCGGCTGGCCGGCTGCTGGGCCGCTGGCTTCAAGAAAACCTGAAGCCCCGCCCCACCCTGGCGGTCAACCTCACTCCCACGCTCCTGGCCGCCCTGCTGGCCCGGGTCAGCGGCGCGCCGGACCTGTATGGCCCCGCAATGAGCCAAGGCCGGGAGTTTGCCACTTGGCCTCCCTGGGCCAGCTACTCCCTGGTGGTTTCCAAATCCCGGTGGGCCAATCCCTTCAACGTGGTGGACCTGTTTGCCCAGGCGGCCGGACTGGCGCCGGACGGCCAGGGGCTTGCGGTGGAACTCCCGCCAGCGGCCAGAGAGGCGGCCCAAAAAGCCCTGGCCGAGCTTCGCCTTCCTTCCGGGACGGCCCGTATCGGCCTGATGCCCGGGGCCAGCCGGCCTGAACGGCAATGGCCCCCGGAACAGTTTGCCCAGGCGGCCCGATTGTTGGCGCAGCAACGGCCTTGCCACTTTTTCCTCATCGGGGGGGCCGGCGAGCGCCGCTTGGGTGAGGCCGTCCAGGCCCGGCTGCCGGCAGGCGCGGCCACCCTCAAAGCCGGAGAGACCGGGGTTCAGGAATTGGCCGGCTGGCTGGCGGAACTGGACCTGCTCATCACCAACGATACCGGGCCCATGCACCTGGCCGCGGCGGTGGGGACCAAGGTTTTGGGGCTCTTTCTGGCCAGCGCCCGGATTTGGGACACCGGGCCTGCGGGAGCGGGGCACCTGGCAGTGGCGCCTAAGACGCCCTGCCAGCCGTGTTCCAGCCCGTGTTCCCGACCGCGCTGCCACCATGATCTCACCCCTGAGGCCGTGGCCCGGCTGGCGATGCACCTGTTGGCGCGGGAGCACCGGTCGGTTTTGGACGAGACGTCAGAGTGGGCCGGGATTGAGGCGTACGTCACGGCCATCGACCCCGCCGGCCATCAGGCGGCGCTGCCCCTTATCCGCCGTCCCCTCAGCCGGGGAGAGTTCTGGCGATGGGTGCATCGCCTGGCCTGGGAGCTCCTGCTGGCCGGAACCTCAGGTCGTACGTCCCTGGAACCCTGGCTGGAAAGGGTGCTCAGGCGCCACTATCTCCCGGCCAGCGATGATCTGGACCTGGCAGAAAGCCTCACGGCTCTGGGGGAGCTGGAAGACCTGGCCCGGCAGGGGATGGAGCAGGCCGGCATCATCCAGGAACTGGCCGCCGGCGGTGCCCTGACCCCGGGGGTGGCTGCCCGCATCCGGAAGCGGCTGGCCGCCTGTGAGGCCATCGATGGGGGACTGAGGCGGCTGGCGGCCGGTTTTCCGGAAACAGCCGCGTTGGTGGCCTTTTTCTTTCAGGATCAGCGGCTGCGGGAGGGCGGGGAAATCATGCCCCTGGCCCGGGACCTGAGGCGGGCTTACGAAGTGCTGGGACGGGCCGCGGCGGTGTGCCGGGAGGCGGCAGGGTGGCTGACCGCGCGCTGCCCCACCGATCCCGACAGGGTCTACCGGATCATCCGGATGGCACAACCCGTGCAAAATGGAGTAAGGAAAGACCGGTGGCAGGAGACCGAAAGCGAGGTAAAACCATGCTTATCTCTGTAAATGAACAGCGACTGGCGGCAGATTTTTCCCACCTGGCAAACCTTGAAGAGGTTCTGGCCGAGATTCACGCCCACCATGTCCCGCCCGGTCAGGAGCTCTACCAGGTGCATCTCAACGGCAGGTTTTTCAGCGAGCGCTATCCCCGGGAGTCCCGCTATCTGGCCATCGACGAGATTGACCGCCTGGAGGTCAAGACCATTACCCAGGTGGAAATGGCCCGGGTTCTCCTGAAGGAGGCGGTGGCCCAGGCGGACACCCTGTCCCAGGCCATCGTGGCCTGCGCCCGTCTCTTCCGGGTAGCGCCGGAGGAGGAAGCCAACCGGTGGCTGGCCCAGGTCCTGGAGGCCCTGCGCTGGCTTTTTCAGACCGGCGCAGGCGGCCTCAGGGTGTTGTCCCCGGGGGGTCCGGAAGAACCGCCACATCCGGAAGCCCTGTCCGGCTTGTTGCAAAATCTGGAAAAGCTCCTGACGGAGATGGAGACCATTGCGGCGGAGGAGGATTACATCATGCTGGCGGACCTCCTGGAATATGAATTGGTCCCTCTGGTGCAGGCATGGCGTCGCCTGATAACGGCTCTCGTCCAGTCCTGACCGCCTCCCGGTTGGCGCTCCTTCAGGACCTGACCCGCGCCTTGGTGGACGCGGTGCTGGCGGGGGATTTGGCCCGGGCCCAATGGCTCCTGGCCCAGCGGCAGGCAGCGCTGAGACGTCTGGAGCAGGAAAGGTCGGTGGAGGAGAGGTTGGAGCAGGACCTGCAGGGCTTAAGGGAAATGGAGCGGCAACTGTTGGAATTCTGCCGCACCTGGCGGGATATCATTCAGGAACGTCTGGCCGGTCTGGCGGCCCGCCAGGCGGTGCAGCGGGCCTGCTGTCACACCATCCCGGCCCCCCTCTTGGTGGATTTGAAAAAATAAGCCCCCTGGGTTGCGCCAGAGGCAAGGCTGGGAAGGTTAGGGGCAGAGGCCAATGCCTCCACCGACCCCGGGGACTGCCGAGGCCAAGACCCGCCTCTTTCTGCCGTCTGCCCTTTAAGCGAAGGCCGACGGCCAGGCCCCTCATCCCGGAGCGGACTTCTTCTGGCCAAAGGCAAGGATTTTTTTTAGAATAGCTCAGGACTATCAGGAGCAGGTGCCCGGGCGCCACGACCTCCGGGGCCGGGAAGCCGGCAGGTTCGCCTTCTTCCCCCGGAAGGGCGCCCGGGCCGCCGCGCCCCACGGATGGGGGGAAGATGACGGGCCGGCCGGGAAAGGTTGTCTTCATCTGCCAGCAGTGCGGCCACCAGAGCGGCAAATGGCTGGGGCGCTGTCCGCAGTGCAGTGCCTGGGGTTCCCTGGCCGAGGACCTGGTCTATGGCGCAACCGGGCCGGGTGATCCCCCCCTGCCGCCCCGCCGCAGCGATCCCACGCCCATCAACCGCCTGCGCCTCCAGCCTCAGGCCCGCCGTACCACCGGCATGGCGGAGTTCGACCGGGTGTTGGGCGGCAGCCTGGTGGGGGGCTCGGTGGTGCTGGTGGGGGGCGATCCCGGCATCGGTAAATCCACCCTCATCCTCCAGGCCCTGGACCGGCTGACCGCTGACGGGGCCGTGGCTTTATACGTCTCCGGCGAGGAGTCTGAGGCCCAGATCAAGCTGCGGGCCCAGCGCCTGGGCCTGGCCTCCCCCACGCTCTTTATCGCTACCGAACTCTGCCTGGAAAACCTCCTGCGCATGGTGGAGGAGGTCAAGCCCGCCTGCCTGGCGGTGGATTCCATCCAGACCCTGTACACCGCGGCGCTGCCTGCGGCGCCGGGGTCCCTGCCCCAGGTGCGGGAGACGGCCTTCCGCCTGACCCAACAGGCCAAGCTCCATGGCATGGCCGTTTTTCTCATCGGCCATGTCACCAAGGAAGGCACCCTGGCCGGCCCCATGGTCCTGGAACACCTGGTGGATACGGTGCTCTACCTGGAAGGGGACCGATCCCATGCCTTCCGGCTGCTGCGCACGGTGAAGAACCGGTTCGGGCCCACCCAGGAATTGGGAGTCTTTGAAATGCAGGAGCGGGGCCTGGTGGAAGTGGCCAATCCCTCGGCCTGGTTCATGGCGGAGCGCTCCCTGGAGACCCCTGGCTCCACCGTGATCCCTTCGCTGGAGGGCTCCCGGCCCATCCTGGTGGAAATTCAAGCCCTGGTGTCACCCTCATCTCTGGCCCTGCCCCGGCGGCAAGCCATGGGGGTGGACCCCGGCCGGGTCTCCCTCCTGGTGGCGGTGCTGGAAAAGCGGGTGGGGCTGCACCTGGGGGGGCAGGACCTTTTTGTCAATGTGGCCGGCGGGGTCCGCCTGGGAGAGCCCGCAGCGGACCTGGGGGTGGCCCTGGCCCTGGCTTCTTCTTTCCTGGACCGGCCAGTGCCCCAGGACACCCTGGTCTTTGGCGAGATCGGCCTTACCGGCGAGGTCCGGGCCGTGAGCCAGCCGGAGGTGCGCCTCAAGGAAGGAGCCAAGCTGGGCTTCCGCCGGGCCCTCCTGGCCTCCCGCCAGGTGGAGCGCCTTACCGAGGTGGCCGGCCTGGAGCTGGTGGGCGTGGAAACCCTGGCCGCGGCCATCCGGGCGTTGTTTCCGTGAGTGGCGGGGCTGTTGAGGGGAGGGCCGGCGGAGCGGTGGCTTCCCCGCCCTGCCCTCCAACTCCCCTGCCAACCCCCATACTGGTATGGACGCTTCCGATGCTGAAGCCGGTCTCCAAGAGCCCCTGGCCCTTCTTAACCAGGGCGCAAAGGAACTGGGCCTCAGTCTTGCCGCCCCGCTTATGGGGCAGTTTGCCATCTACCTGGCGGAGCTTCAGCGCTGGAACCGCCGCATAAACCTCACCGGCCTGAAAACCGCCCGGGACATCGTCCTGCGCCATTTCTTGGACTCCCTGGCGGTGGTGCCCTTCCTGAAAGAAGCCCGGACTCTGGCGGATATCGGCAGCGGCGCCGGTTTCCCGGGGCTGGTCCTGAAGCTCGTCCGCCCCGCCCTGGCGGTAACCCTGGTGGAGTCCCGGGGGAAAAAGGCGGCCTTTTTGGAATACCTGGTGACCTGTCTTAAGGTGACTGAAACGGTGGTGGCCCAGGTCCACCTGACCCCGAAACTGGCGGCCGCCTGGGGCCCCACCTTTGATCTGGTCCTGTCTCGGGCGGCCCTGCCCCTGGCGGACCTGATCGCGGTGGCGGCCCCGCTGCTCAAGCCGGGCGGTCGGGTCCTGGCCCTCAAAGGCCCCAACCTGAGGGAAGGGGAATTGGCCCAAGCCCAGGCCCAGGCCGGCCGTCTCGGGCTGGCTCCCTTGCAGTTGTGGCGCTACTGTCTGCCCGTTACCGGTGAACCCCGCTTGGCGGTCCAAGGCACCGGTCCCCCGGGTTGAGGCGGCGGGCGACGCCGGACCGGCCTCCTGAGCCCCCTCCCGGGGCGAGGCCTTGGGGAGGCCGGGATGAAGAGAGACCGATGATGAAGTGGAAAATCGTGATCCTGGTTATCGCCTTGACGGCGTTTTTGGCAATGGCTTGGCGTTTGTGGGCCCAAACCGAGGAGAGCCACGCGGCGGTCCGGGCCCGCATGGTGTCCGGGCAGCTCAAAGACCGGGGCATCACCGACGCCCGGGTCCTGGCGGCCATGGGGAAGGTCCCCCGGCACCGCTTCGTGCCCGCCTGGCTGGCGCCGCTGGCGTATGCCGACCAGCCCCTGCCCATCGGATCAGGGCAGACCATCTCCCAGCCTTATATCGTCGCTCTCATGACCCAGTGGGCCGAAGTGCAAGACGGTGACAAGGTCCTGGAGGTGGGCACCGGTTCGGGCTACCAGGCCGCGGTCCTGGCCGAACTTACCGATAAGGTGTACTCCATCGAGTTGTTGCCGGAGCTGGCCCGGGAAGCCCAAAAGCGGCTGGCAGACCTGGGGTACGGGAGGGTGCGGGTGCTTACCGGGGACGGCTCTGCCGGCTGGCCTCAGGAGGCGCCCTTCGCGGCCATTCTGGTGACCGCGGCAGCCCCGGAGGTGCCCCCGGCCCTGGCCACCCAATTGCAGGAGGGGGGCCGCTTGGTCATGCCAGTGGGCCGGGCCGGCGGCCTGCAATACCTGAAAAGATTCCGCCGGGTGGGAGGCCGGCTGCAGGAAGAAGCCACCTTGCCGGTACGCTTCGTTCCCCTGGTGCCGGCTCCGGGGCAATGAGCAGTTGGAAGAAGGGGCCGGAAGCCGGAGGCACCTGTCCTTCCGGCGACTGAAACTCACCCCACCTGCCGGGGGCGGGCCTGCGTTACGGCCTGGATCAGCCGGTGGAGCATCCCGTTGACCGGGGTGGGGACACCCAGGGCTTCCCCCCTGGCCGCCACCTGGCCGTTTAAAGCCCCGATCTCCGTTTCCCGACCGGCCAGCACATCCTGGAGCATGGAGGAGCGGTTGGTTGCGGTGCTCTCACAGACCTGGCGCAGCCTGGCCTCAGGGTCCAGGGCCAGGCTGATGCCGCCGGCCCGGGCCACGGCCCAGGCTTCCCGGGCCGCGGCCACGGCCACCTCCCAGGCCGCCGGCAGCTCCGGCAAGGCGCCGTTGGGCACTCGCAGGAGCCCGGTGAGGGGGTTGATGCCCACGTTCACCACCAGCTTTTCCCACAGCATCGCCTCGATCTGCTCCCTGACCCGGCATTCCAGGCCGGCCTGACGGAAGGCCGCAGCCACCTGCTCCATCTCCGCCGGCGCCACCCGGGACTGCTGGGGAAGGCCGATAAAGGTGGGGCCGGCCCCGGCGAAAATCACCTCGCCGTCCCGGGGGCGGGTGGCCCCGAGAAAACTCACCCCGGCCAGGAGCCGTTCCCAGCCCACGGCCGCCGCCATGGTTTCCAGGTTGCCCAAGCCGTTTTGCAGGGTGAGGGCCAGGCCCCCCCCGGCCAGAAGGCCGGGAAGCAGCCGGGCGGCGGCTGGGGTCTGGTGGGCTTTGACGGTGAGGATGGCCGCCTCCACCGGCGTCAGCTCCTGGGGCAGGAGGACCGGCACCGAAATCAGCCGGCGGGAACCCTCGGGGGTGTGGATGGTCAGTCCCTGGCAGTTCAGCAGAGCCGCCCGCTCCGGGCGGTAGTCCACCAGCACCGTCTCTTTGCCGGACTCGGCCAACAGCCCGGCCAGCAGGCAACCCAGGGCCCCAGGACCGATAATGGCGAGGCGCATGCCTTCTCCGTTTGTCAACTTCCCCCGGTTCTCCCTGGCAGAGGCCGGCAAGCAGGGCGCGCCGAATCACCGGGAAAGGATTGGTACCTTACCGATTTTGGCGGATTTTCCGTAAAGATTATTTTTCTTTCACACGAAGTATAGTATATTATTTTACTTAAGAAGAACTCTCGGGGGGAGAGGGGATGGCCACGGCGGTGAAGATAACCCGGCAATTCGACCAGGAGCTGGAAAGCCTGAAGCAGAAGCTCCTGCAGATGGCGGCCCTGGCGGAGGGCGCCGTGGTGAAAAGCGTCATCTCTGTCTCCGAGCGCAACTCCGATCTGGCCCGGGAAGTCATCACCGAAGATATCAATCTGAATCGCCTGGAACTGGACATCGAGGAAAAGGCCTTTAAGCTCCTGGCCTTACGGCAACCGTTGGCCACGGACCTGCGCCTTACCGTGGCGGCCATGCGCATCGCCACGGAGTTGGAGCGCATCGGCGACCAGGCGGTAAATATCTCCGAGCGGGCCCTGGAGTTGAACAGCCGGGAACCCCTGGAATTTCCCATCGATATCCGGCCCATGGCCGACCTGGCGTTGGGCATGGTGCGCACCAGCATCGAGGCCTTCGTCCAACAGGACCCCCGCCTGGCCGTCCAGGTATGCCAGCGGGACGTCGAGGCCGATATTCTGGACGACGAATACATCCAGAAGATCCTGGACGCCATGATCACCGAGTCCCGCTGGGTGGTGCGCCTGCATCACTTCATCATCATCATCCGCAATCTGGAGCGCATTGCCGACCTGGCCACCAATATTGCCGAGGACATTGTGTTCATCGTCGAGGGCAAGGTCATCAAGCATCGGTGCGAAGACTGGGCCCTCTTCGCTCCCCCTGCCTGACCTGGGCTTGGGCCAGCTTTTCTTCGAGAAATTTCACCTCCTCATCCAAGCGGGGGACTACCTGCCGGTCCCGTTCCAGGGTCTGCAGGGCATGGACCACCGAGGAGTGGCTGCGGTTGAACAGGCGGCCCAATTCGGCTACGGTCTTGCCGGTGTAGAGCTGGGAGAAGTAAAGGGCCACCTGCCGGGCCCGCACCAGCTTCTTCTGGCGGGAGCGTCCCAGGAGGTCCTTCAGGCTCACCTGGAAATAATTCACCACAATCTTTTGGATTTGGGGAATGCTCAAGCGGGTGTCCACCGCCTGCAGGTCGTTCAGCACCTCCTGGGCGGCCCGCAGATTGGCCGGCTCCTTGAGCAGGGTACACCGGGCCGCCAGGCAGTCCAGGGCACTTTCCAGGCGGCGCACATCCTCGGTAAGATGCTCCGCCAAGTGCTCCAGGACTGCCTGAGGCACCGCCACCCCCCGTTCTTCGGCCTTGCGGGCCAGGATTTGCACACGGGTGGGAAAGTCCGGCTGGCCGATGAGCGTGATGAGGCCGCCGGTGAGACGGGAGCTGAGCTCCCGGGAAAGGTGGGAAATCTCCCCGGGCAGATAGCAACTGGTGAACACCAGACGTTTATGCTGGCTCATCAGGGCGTCCAGGGTATAGCAGAGCTCCGCCTGGATTTTTTCTTTGCCGCTGAGAAACTGCACTTCTTCCAGCAAAAGGACGTCGCATTCCTGGCGGTATTTGTCCTTAAACCGTCCCATCTGTCCGCTTTTCAGGGAGCGCACCATGTCATTGGCAAAGTCCTCGGCGGTGGCGTAGAGGATCCGGGCCCTGGGAGCGCGGTCCACCAGGAAGTTGCCCACCGCCTGGGACAGGTGGCTCTTGCCCAACCCGGGTCCGGAGGTGAGATAGAGGATACCCTTGAGGAAGGTGTCGTTTTGAGCCAGGGCCTGGGAGACCTGGAAGGCCAGGCGATTGGAGGCCCCTACCACAAAGCGCTCGAAGGTGAAGGCCTGGTTCAGGCGCCGCCCGTTTTTATTCCCATTGACCTGCGGCAGGTCCGGCTGGGTTGACCGGGGCCGGGGCGGCACCGCCCCGCCGGGCCGGCACGGCTCGGCCACCGCCAGCCGCAGGGGGAGATTGCAGCCCAGTGAGCTGAAAATGGAGGAAATCAGCGGCAGATAATGGGATTGAATCCAACGCAGGGAAAAGGTGTTGGGACAGAGCAGGCGCAGGCCCCCCCCCTGGTCCTCTTCCAGCCGCAAGGGGTCCAGCCACAGGGCAAACCCCGAGGGCGAGATGCGGTCCTGCAAATGCTTCCTGGCAGCTTCCCACAGATCTTCCATGAGCTCTCCCGAAACGTGGGCCTCATGGTAGCCGTCCATCCCATCACTGTCAACAGAGGTGGCCAGAGATGACAGTTAGGCCCCACCTGCACCCCAGTTAGTGCAGCCTCGGAGGAAATGCAGATGGAACGGGAGATTGCCTGATTGTCAGTAATAATCGTGAATCCAATATGTTACCCAAAGCCTGCCGCATTTTTTCTGGCTCCTCGCTCCGTGAGGAAGTGTTTTCCAGGGGCGGGCAAAACTTGGCCAAACTCTTTTTTCCGTGCATTTTCATAGGGCACCGTCGATTACCTTTGGAAAATTTCCTAACCGCTTAAATACAAACCAAGAACCCTGGACCCAGAAAAATCCTGCAAGCATTTCAAAGGGATTACCGCAATGACCAAGAATCTCAACCCGTAAGGGCCCGCCGGTCCGGATTCCCGACAGCCCCTTGTCCCCCCTTGCGGTCCCTCCTTGACAAATTTCGGTCAGGGGATATCATGCCTCCAAGACCCTCCAGGCGAGGCTGGGCATGATCAACTACGTGGCGTACCGCAAGTTCGTCACCCTGCGGAACGGCAAGCGGGTGATGTTCCGTTTTTTGGGTGAGCAGGACCGTCAGAGCCTCATCCAGCTCTTTCAGGAGGCTCCGGAGGAAGACACCCGGTTCCTGAAGCAGGATGTCAAAGACGTGAAGCTGGTGGGCTCCTGGGTGGACCGCATCAATTATCGGAAAGTCCTGCCCCTGGTGGCGGTGGACCTGGAAAACAACCGCCTGGTGGCCGACGCCACCTTGCACCGGGGCAAACACTCCGCCAAGCACATCGGGGAAGTGCGCATCTTCGTTTCCCGCTCCTTCCGCAACCTGGGGCTGGGGTCCCTCATGTTGGAGGAACTCATCAACCTGGCGCTCAAAGAAGGTCTCCAGTGGCTCAAGGCCGAGATCATCGCCGATCACAAGAAGGTCATCAAGGCCTTTCGGGAAAAGGGGTTCGAAACTCGGGCCACGCTGGACGACTACTTCATCCGCAAGGACGGCATGACCCATGACGTCGTCCTCATGCTCCGCCCCGTGGTGAAACGGGAAGAGGGGGAATTTTAAGGAATTGCGGGGAGGGCCGGGGGAGCGCCGCTTCCCTCCCTCTTTTTAAAGGCAGGGAGGTGGGGGAGGGGGCCAGGGGCCGGGAGTCCCTGGTCCCCTCCCCTAAATGTTTTCCGGAAGGAGTCCATGGACCAGGTGGTATCCGGGCTGGAGGTTTTCCTCACTGAGCCGCCGGGCTGGGTGAGGGGGGCGCGGCTGGGGTTGCTCAGTCATCCGGCCAGCGTGGACCGCGCCTATCGCCCGGCCCGGCAGCTGGTGGCGGCCCGGTTCCCCCGCCAGTTGGTGCGGCTGTTTGCCCCCCAGCACGGCTTGGGAGGCGAAAAACAGGACAACATGGTGGCTTCGGCAGACTTTGTGGACCCCGCCCTGGGGCTGCCGGTGGTCAGCCTCTATGGGCCGCGGCTGGCGCCGCCCCCGGAGTCTTTGTCCGACCTGGATGCGCTCCTGGTGGACCTTCAGGATGTGGGCACCCGGGTGTACACCTATCAGGCCACCCTGGCCGCCGTCATGGAGGCGGCCGCCCGGACGGGGGTCAAGGTGGCGGTGTTGGACCGGCCTAATCCAATAGGCGGGGAGCAGGTGGAGGGCAACCTGTTGAAGCCGGAGATGGCCTCGTTCGTGGGGCCGTACCCCTTGCCCATGCGGCACGGGATGACCTTGGGGGAATTGGCCCGCTTTTACCAGGCCGAGCAGGCCCTGGGCTGCGACCTGGAGGTGGTGCCGGCCAGAGGGTGGCGCCGCCGGCAGTACTTCGACCGCACCGGCCTGCCGTGGGTGATGCCCTCCCCCAATCTTCCCACCCTGGAGGGGGCCCTAGTTTATCCCGGTCAGGTCCTCCTGGAGGGCACCAACCTGTCGGAAGGCCGGGGCACCACCCGGCCCTTCGAGTTCTGGGGCGCGCCCTTTCTGGAGCCGGGGCGGGTTCTGGCGGATTTGCAGCCGGCCCCTGCCGGGGTGGTTTTCAGGGAGGTGCTCTTTGAACCCACCTTCCACAAATGGGCCGGCCAGCCCTGCCGGGGGTTTCAGCTCCATGTCACCGACCGCCGGTCCTTTAGGCCCTACCGCACCACCCTGGCTATTTTCCAGACCATGCTTAAGCTCTACCCGGAGCACTTCGCCTGGCGGCAGCCGCCCTACGAGTATGAGACCGAGCGCCTGCCCATTGACCTGCTCACTGCGGATGCGGCCATCCGGGAAGGGCTCGTGCAGGGCGTGGCGGTGGCCGACCTGGAAGCCGCCTGGCAGGAGGACCTGGCGGCCTTCCTTGGCCGCCGCCGGCCTTATCTGTTGTATCCGGATTGAGGCCTCTGGTGAGGCCAGGCTGGCATGAAAATCCCCGGTCCCCAACCAAACGCTACGGCTATGCCAAAAACCAAGGCGGGGCCTGAGCCCCGCCTGAGGTTTTCTATGGAGGGGAGGTGGCTAGTAAACCAGTTTGGCCGCCGACAAGAGGCCGAAGTTGGATCCGCCCGGCACCCCCAGATCCGGCGGAGCTTCCTTAAGTATATTGGCCTTGCCGGCGATGTAGTGTTTGCCGCCACGTTTCCCGATACCGGTGACGGTAAAAGAGCTGAAGCCCACCACCTTGGCCTCCTGGTTGAACTTGATGGTCTCCACGATGGGGATGAAAAAGGTGCGGCCGACGCAGTTATCCCTCAGATACCGGATGACGTTGTTGAATACCCCGTTATTCAGGAACACCGTGTCGCCGGCGGTGGCCTGAGGAATCTGGGCCGTGCCCTGGAGGTAGTCCATGAGCAGCCCATCGCTGGGCTTCAGGGGCGGGGTGGCGTACCAGGCTCCCTTGTCGCTTAAGTCATCGTTCACCGGGATTTCCAGGTCCCCATCCTGGGCATATGCCGCACCCAGGGCCAGTCCCAGACCGCCATGGGGCTTCAGGGTGCCCACCCAGTCCATCACTGCGATGGAGGTGGCCGAGAGGGTGCGGGGGGCCGCCCCCAGAATCTGCATGAAATAGAGGGGGACGTTTTCCCGGCGGGTGGTCACCGCCACCGCGTTGGTGAAGGTGTTGGGGTCAGGCGTGCAGGAAGGGATGAACTCCCGGGTTTTCCAGTCGAAATGGCCGGTCTGGATATCGGCCACCTGCACCGGAATGGTGTCGGTGTGGTTGGCCCCTACGGTTTCCGTCCCTTTGCTCCGGGCGAGATCGCACAGCGGCGTGATGGGCAAGGCCACGGTGTCCAGGTCATACGGGAAGATGGCCCGGACCCCGGCCAAGGCCCCGGCATCAGCGGCGTTTTTGAGCTGCTGGCGGACCACGTAATAGTGGCCCAGATCGAAGGACAGCCCCAGGCAGCCCAGGAGAACGACCAGCAGGATCGCGGTGGTGACGGCCACCGCCCCCTGCTCGTGCGCAAGAAAACGACGTAAACGGCGATGTAATGCATTCATGACGAACCCCTTTCCGCAACGTGCCGCCGGCGGCAGCCGGCGAAAAATTCCGAAATGGGCTCGTCCCGAGAACCACACGGCTAGACCAGGATGCCCCGAATTTATTCAAGGGGCGTGCCATAAAGTTAACTTATTGATATTATAAGTAATAATTTACTTTTCAGGTGTGGCCGGCAGGAATGGGTGTTTTAAGATCGTTACAAGAGGGGGTCAAACGTTCATAATCAGGGACAAGGCAGACTATCACCCGGTTGAGGGGGTTTGAGATCCGGGGGCAAAACGTCCGCTGATGGCGATGGCACGTCGAGATGCGGCTTTCCTCCCCATGCGGGGTGAAGGGGGGGGCCCTCCCGCCGGGGCTGCCGGAACGTTGCATCTCCTGAACAGTGCCGGGCGGCGGCGGGGGGCCTGCGAAGCCCAGCGGCTGCGGGTCCTCCAGCCGGTTTGAACCCCCAGCCCCCACCGGCTCACTTGCCGAGGCAGAATTGGGCGAAGATGCGCTCCAGCACCTCGTCTCCGGCCTCTTCGCCGGTGATCTCCCCCAATTCGTGGATGGCGCCCCTGAAGTCTTCGGCCACCAACTCCCAGGCCGCCCCGGCCTTGAGGTTGGCCAAGCCGGCTTCCAGGTGGGCCACAGCCGCAGTGAGGTGCCGGTGATGCCGGGCCTGGGTGAGCACCTCCCCTTGGGTGGCCATCCCTCCCCCCCGCACCGCTTGTACGACTTGGGCCTTCAGGTCCTCCACCCCCTGGCCCGTCAGGGCGGAGAGCCAGAGCACCGGAAAGGGCGACATCTCCGCCACGGCCGCCGGGGTAAGGCGCTGGGGCAGATCTGCCTTGGTGATCACGGTCAGCCCCGACCTCCCGGCCAGCTCGCCCAGGGTCTCCCGGTCGGCAGGTTCCAGGGGCTGGCTCCCGTCCACTAGGTAGAGCACCAGGTCTGCCGCCGCCAGGCGCTCCCGCGTTTTGGCCATCCCCAGCTCTTCCACCGGGTCGCCGCCGGTGCGCAAACCGGCGGTGTCGGTGAGACGCACCGGCAGGCCGTCCCAGACTACTGTCTCTTCGATGACGTCCCGGGTGGTGCCGGGGATGTCGGTGACAATGACCCGGTCTTCCTGGAGCAGGCGGTTCAGCAGGCTGGATTTGCCCACGTTGGGGCGGCCGGCGATGACCAGGCGCAGGCCCTCCCGGAGCAGCCGGCCCTCCCGCCAGGTGGCTGCCAGCCCCGCCAGGTCCCCCACCAGGCGGTGGAGGTCCGGGAGCAATTCTTTGGGAGCCATTTCTTCAATTTCCTCCGGAAAATCCAGGATCGCCTCCACTTGGGCAAGCCAGGTCAGCAGGATTTCCCGGGTGCGGCTGAGCCTGCGTCCCAGTCCGCCGGCCAGGTGCCCCTGGGCCACCCGCAGGGCCGCAGCGCTCCTGGCCTGGATCACCTCCAGGACCGCTTCGGCCTGGGGCAGGCTGAGACGCCCGGAGAGGAAAGCCCTCAGGGTGAATTCCCCCGGCCGGGCCAGGCGGGCGCCCTCCTGGAGCACCGCGGCCAGGATGTCGTGCAGCACCTGGGGGCCGGAGTGGCACTGGATCTCCACCACGTCTTGCCGGGTATAGGAGTGGGGGGCCCGCATGAGGGTGAGGAGCACTTCGTCGATGACCCGGCCCTGGGCGTCCAGGAGGTGCCCCAGGTAAAGGCGGTGGGACTGCCAGCGGGATCGGGGCCGATGGGGGCAAAACAGGCGGCGGGCGATGGCCTCGGCCTCCGGGCCGCTCAGGCGCACCACCCCGATCCCCCCCTCACCCAAGGGGGTGGAGATGGCGGCGATGGTGTCCGTCGCAAAATCAGGCGGGGTTGGGATTCTCCTGCGGCTCCTTCTTCTTCACCGGATAGACCACCACCTTTTTATACAGCCCCTCACCCCGGCTCATGGTCTTGAGTTCGCTGTCACCCTGCAGGGCCAGGTGAATGATGCGGCGGTCATGGGGGTTCATGGGGGTGAGGGTGATGGGCTTGCCGGTGCGCTTGGCCTTGTCGCCGGACTTCATGGCCAACTGCGTCAGGGCCTGCTGGTGCCGGGCCCGGTACGACTCGATGTCGATGACCACCCGGAGCTTTTTCTTGGTCTGCTTGGCCAGAATCTTGCTGAGCAGGTATTGCAGGGCTTCCAGGGTTTGGCCCTGCTTGCCGATGAGCAAGCCGGCATCGGCGGAGTCAATGGTCAGAGCCACCCGGTCATCTTCCAGGCTGGCGCTGACTTCGGCCGTCTCCCCCATGAGGTTGAGAATTTGCTGCAGGACCTCCCGGGCCAGGCCGGGCAGGGAGACGGCGGCGCTTTCCCGAACTCCCGCCTTGATCCTTGCTTTGCGGCTTCCCAGGCCGAAGAGCCCCGGAGAACCCACCGACAGAATCTCGATCTCCAATTGTTCCGGCGGCTGCTGGAAATGTTCGCAGGCGTGTTGGATGGCCTCCTCGGTGGTCTTGCCTTCAAATTCGAGAAATTCCATAGAGGTTCCCCAAGAGGCTTAGGTGAGATACTTGTTGGTGAAATACTGCTGGATGATGGCCAGGATGTTGTTCACCAGCCAGTAGATGACCAGCCCGGCGGCAAAGTTGAGAAAGAGGAAGGTGAAGATGATGGGCAGGAACATCATCATCTTGGCCTGGGTGGGGTCGCCGGTGGAGGGCGTCATCCTTTGCTGGATCACCATGGAGGCCCCCATGACGATGGGGGTGATGAGCAGCGGGTCCTTGGCGGAGAGGTCCGCCAGCCAGACGATGTCGGTAAACGGCAGCGTGTTGATGAAGGCGGCCTGGCGGAGTTCGATGGCGTAGCTCAAGATGTTGTAGAGCGCGATGAACACCGGCAGTTGCAGGAGCATGGGAAGGCAGCCCCCCAGGGGGTTCACCTTGAAGGTGCGGTACAGAGCCATGAGTTCCCGGTTCATGGCCTCCCGGTCGTCCTTGTACTTTTCCCGGATCTGGGCCACCCGGGGCTGGAGGCGCTGCATCTCCTTCATGGACTTGAAGCTTTTGTGGTTGGGCCACCAGAAGACCAGCCGGGTGAGGAGGGTGAGCACCACCAGGGACCAACCGTAATTGTGGAAAAGCCGGTCAATGAAGTTCAGCAGATGGAGCAGCGGTTTGGCCAGCAGGTCGAACCAGCCGAAATTCACCAGGCGCTCCAACCCCACCCCGGCAGCCGCGAGGTCGCCCATGCTCTTGGGGCCGAAATACAAAGTGTAGGCCGCCTGGGAGGACTGTCCCGGCGCCAGGGTTTTGGCGGTCTTGAGGGTGGCGGTAAGGAAGGTGCTCACCGGCTCGGTCACCGTCACCGAGGCCTTGGGTTGGGTGCCGGCGGCCATGGCCATCAGGAAATAGCCTTGGTCCAGGACGGCCCAGTCCACCTTGCCGGTAAAGCTGGCCGGGGCTTTGAGACCGGGATGGACTTCCTCCAGGCGGTTGTTCACCAGGCCAAAGGCGGCCAGGAGCCCCTTGCGGTCGGCGGCCTCGCCGGCCGCCAGGCTGAGGTCCAGGCTGCCTTCCACGGTCTGAGGGCTCTGGTTGACCGCGGCCACCTCCAGGTCGAACACGTAGCTCTTGGCATTGAACTTGTAGGTCCTGGTAATGACCAGCCCCTGAGGGGTGGCCCCGGTGAAGCGCACCGTGGCGGTTTCATCGGCTTTTAGGCTCACCTGGTGGCGGTCGGCCTCATACAGAAACCGGGCGGGCACCGTCAGGTCCTTGCCCTCCAGAGTGAGGCTTAAGGGGAGGTCCTGTTCCTTGGCCACCCGGACGAGTTCTTTGAGGGCCGCCTCGGCGGCGGCCGGGTCCCGGTAGCGCTGCAACTCAAAGCCCACCGGCCCCAGGGAGAAGCCGCCGACTTGCACAAAGGGCAGGCTCTCCCGAAATTTTTTCAACTGGAAGCTTTTCAGCGCCGCCCCCTGCTCGGTGAGAACCGCCCGGAACAGGGGGGTGTCCACCACCACGTCCTTGGCGGGACGCGTCGGCAGCGGGGCGGGGGCCGGCAGGGGTTTGGGGGCCGCGGCCACCAGGGGGGGAGACGGGGGGGCGGCAGGCTTGGCCTCAGTGGCGGCGGGCGGCGGCGCGGGAGGGGTCTTTTTGGTTTTCTCCCCCACATACATAAACACCATGAAGATGACAAAACTGAGAGCCAGGGCGATTAAGGCCCGATTTTCCATAAGATGCGCTCCTCAGGGGACCGGGTCCCAGCCGCCGGCCGCCAAGGGGTGGCAGCGGGCCAGCCGGGCAAGGGTCAGGACCAGCCCCCGCCGAAAGCCGTGCCGTTCAAAGGCCAGGGCGGCGTACTGGGAACAGGTGGGGGCGAACCGGCAGCAGGGCGGCAGCCAGGGCGAGATCAGGACCTGGTAGGCCCGGATAAGGACAAGGACGAGCTTAGTCATGCCTTTCCGGCATACGGACAAGCAGAATGTGGGCCAGCTCCCGCTGAACTTCGGCGTAAGTCAAATCGGCCGCCCCTTTTTTGGCCATAATGATAATGTCCCGTGGCGGCAACCCCTCCCGGTGACGGCGGAAGAACTCCCGAAGCAGCCTTTTCACGCGGTTGCGCCGCGCCGCCTTCCCCAGGCGCTTGGTCACCACCAGCCCGAGACGGGCCCGGTCACCCGGCCCCGGGGCCAGGGTGATGCTGAAATGCGGGGTGGACAGCCTCCTCCCGGCCGCCTGGGCCGCCAGATATTCCCGGCGTCGGCGGAGGCGATCCGCCTGACGGAAACGGGCTTTCCCTCGGGAAGGGGGCGCGCCTTGGGCAGGCGCCGGGATGGAAGTTCCGGAACAGCGGCTCAGGGGGGCTCCCGCAGACGCTAGGCGGTCAGGCGCTTCCGGCCTTTGGCGCGGCGGCGTTTCAGGACCTGGCGGCCGCCCTTGCTGCTCATGCGGCTCAGGAACCCGTGAGTCCGGGAGCGCTTAAGCCTGCTGGGTTGAAACGTACGTTTCATCTGGTTCATCCTTGATGACCGATTTGATTCACAAACTTTTTATAAAACATGTCAGCCGGCTTTTGTCAAGGAGCTTCGCCGCTTTTCCTGCGAGGCCCTCCGGGATGGTCCCGCCCAGGGAATGGAGATTGTCTTAAAAAAAATCAGCAAAAAGCCAGGCAACCCGGCCGGGGCGGCGGCCCCGGGGGTCCCGGCGGGGTGGGGTTGCAGCCGCAGGTCCGCCCTTCCTGCAAAACCCGCCTCCCGGCGGCCGGAGGGCCGGGGGTCAGGGCCTGGCCAAATTTTCCTTGTAATTTTGGGAAAACTTGACAAAATGAGCTCGAGACCGCTATTCTACTCTCCCCTGAACTCAAAGCCAGGGGGGCCGGGTTTCCCCCCAACGGCCCGATGGGTTTTTCCCCAGGCAAAGGAGACGCTCCATGTTTCTCGATCCCATCTTGGGATGGTTCTCCAATGATTTGGCCATTGACCTGGGTACCGCCAATACCCTGGTTTACGTAAAAGGAAAGGGCATCGTGCTTTCCGAGCCCTCGGTGGTGGCGGTGCGCAAAAACTCCCGGGACCGGAACCGGGTGCTGGCGGTGGGCCGGGAGGCGAAAATGATGTTGGGCCGCACCCCCGGCAACATCCTGGCCATCCGCCCCATGAAGGACGGCGTCATCGCCGACTTCGAGATCACCGAAGCGATGCTGCGCCACTTCATCCGCAAGGTCCACAACCGCCGCTCCCTCATCCGTCCCCGCATCATCATCGCGGTGCCCTCCGGCATTACTCCGGTGGAGAAGCGGGCGGTGCGGGATTCCGCCGAATCCGCCGGCGCCCGGGAGGTTTACCTCATCGAGGAGCCCATGGCTGCGGCCATCGGCGCCGGGCTTCCCATCACCGAACCCATCTGCAACATGGTGGTGGACATCGGCGGGGGCACCACCGAGGTGGCGGTCATCTCCCTGGCCGGCATCGTCTATTCCAAGAGCGTGCGGGTGGGCGGCGACAAGATGGACGAGGCCATCCTGCAATACATCAAGCGAGCCTACAACCTGGCCATCGGCGAGCGCACCGCCGAAATCATCAAGACCACCATCGGCAACGCCTATCCCGGCGAGACTGAAACCATGGACGTCAAGGGCCGGGACCTGGTGAGCGGCATTCCCAAGATCATCACGGTGAACTCCGATGAAATCCGGCAGGCTATCCAGGAGCAGATCGACACCATCGTGGACGCGGTGAAGACCGCCCTGGAGCAGACGCCACCGGAGTTGGCCGCCGATATCGTGGACCGGGGCATCTACCTCACGGGCGGCGGGGCCCTCCTGAAAAATCTGGATACCCTGCTGCATCTGGAAACCGGCGTGCCCATCAAGATGACCGACGACCCCCTGGTGAGCGTGGTCATGGGCTCCGGTAAGGCCCTGGACAATTTGAACATCCTGAAAGAAGTCATGCTGGATTGATCTCGGCTGACGGTGCGTTTCCGATCCCGCTTTCACAAGCCCCTGATCATCGCCGGGACGCTGTTTCTGGTCTTTACCCTGCTCTCGTTAAGCGTCCAGCGCTCCCCCTTGGTGCACAAGCTGGAAGGCGTGCTCATCTCCCTTACCGCTCCCGGCCTGCAGGTCCTGCATTATGCCGGCGACTCCGTAAAACGTCTGTGGTTGGGATATCTTTATCTGGTGGGCGTCCAGAAGGAGAACCGACTCCTCCGCCAGCGACTGGAAGAGGCGGAGCAGAAGGAAGCCCGCTACCAGGAGGCCCTCAAGGCAGTGCAGCGCCTGGAGGCGCTTTTGGACTTGAAACGCCAGTTGGCGCTGCCGGTCATCGGGGCCCGGATCGTGGCCTACGACCCTTCACTGTGGTCCCGGGCCGCCATCATCGACCAGGGCAAGGCCGCCGGGGTGGAGGTGGGCCAGGCGGTGGTGGCGCCCGCGGGCATCGTGGGGCGCATTGTCGAGGTCTATCCCCGCCACGCCAAAGTCATGCTCATCGTGGATCGCCTGAGCGGGGCTGACGCCATGATCCAGCGCACCCGGGTGCGGGGCATCCTCCAGGGGAAGGGCGCCAACCGCAGTGCCCTGGAATATGTCCCCAAAAGCGCCGACGTGCAGGTGGGGGATTTGGTGTTGTCTTCCGGGTTGGGCGGAATTTATCCGGCAGGATTGGTATTCGGCAAGGTGACGGCCGCCAGCAAGCGGGTGGCCGGCGTTTTTCAGGAGGTGGAGGTGGTGCCGGCCGTGGACCTTTCCGCCCTGGAAGAAGTCCTGGTGGTGAAAACGGCCAAACTGGCCCTGACCCCCTGAGGCCTTGGTGGCACCCCTCGTACTGTTCGGTCTGGCGGGACTGGGACTCTTCTATTTTCAGAATCTGGTGCTCTACCCGCATGTCCACGTGCGCCTGGTGAGTCTGCTGATCTTTGCGGTGAGCCTCAGATACGCCCTGGCCCCCAGTTTTCTGTTGGCCACCCTGCTGGGCCTCACCCAGGACGCCTACGCCCTGACCCCTCTGGGGCTGCATCTGAGCGGCGGCTTGCTCCTGCTGAGCGCTGCCCGGGCGGTCCGGCGCCGGTTCCTATTGGCCGCGATCTGGCCCCAGATACTGGCGGTCCTCTTGGCCCTCACTTTGGAGGAACTGGGCCTGCGCCTGGCCCTGGTTTTCCTGGGGTATATCCAGGTCCCCTGGGGAGGCTGGCTCGGGGCGATGGGCCTGGAAATCCTGGCCACGGCGCTCCTGGCGCCCCTGATGTTTGCCTGGCTGCGGCAGCTGGAGCAACTCCTGCGCCGCTTGGGCTGGCGGCCGGATCGCGGGGGGCTTTGAGGGAGGGGGGCATCAGCGGAAAGAGGGGGGACATTGCTAGGAGCCATGTTCAACACCGATCCGTTTAACCAGCCCAAAGATCTGTTTCTCAATGCCCCGCTGGGCCGGGCCATGCCCCCGGAGGAACAGGAACGCACCCGCAAGACCCTGGCGGGGTTGGCCGCCATGGTGTTGGTCCTCTTCGGCGTTCTGTTTCTTAGGCTGTGGTCTCTGCAATTGGTGCAGGGCGAGCAGCTCAAGCTGCGATCTGAAAGCAACCGCCTGCGGGTCCAGGACCTGCCGCCTTGGCGCGGCATGATCCTGGACCGCCGCGGCGAAATCCTGGTGGCCAACCGTCCCAGCTTCGACTTGGTGGTGATCCTGGAAGATGTCCCGGACTCGGTGCTTTTGGCCCGGCGCCTGAACACCCTCCTGAAGCTGGACCCTGCCCAGACCCAGGCCCAATTAGAGGCAGCCCGCCAAGCCAACCTGCACCTGGTGCGCCTTAAGGGGGACCTCACCTGGCAGGAACTGGGCCTGGTGGAAACCTACAAGGCGGAACTTCCCGGGACCTCTATCTTTATTCAGCCCAAACGGGAATATCGTTACCAAGACCTGGCCTGCCACGTTCTGGGCTACCTGGGGGAGATCACCGAGGCGCAGCTCAAGAGCGGCCGCTTCCCCCATCACAAAATGGGTGACTATATCGGGCGCTGCGGCATCGAAGCGGCCTGGGAGGAGTATCTGCGGGGCCAACGGGGCTTCCGCCGCATTGAGGTAGACGCTTATGGCCGGGAATTAGGGCAACTGGACCAGCAGATCTCCACCCCCGGGGCCAACGTCCATCTTACCCTGGACTTAAAGTTGCAGCAGGAGGCCGAGGCCTGCCTGGCGGACAAGCAGGGGGCCATCGTCGCCCTGGAGCCAAAAACCGGCAAGATCCGGGCCATGGCCTCCACGCCGGGGTTCTCCCAGGAGACCTTCGAGCGAGGCCTCAGCGCCGCCGACTGGCAGCGCCTCAGCCAGGACAAGAGCCACCCCTTGGAAAACCGGGCCATCAAGGGCCAATACCCGCCGGGCTCCACCTTCAAGATCGTCATGGCCCTGGCCGCCCTGGAGGAAAAGGTCATTACCCCCGGAAGCGTCATCTATTGCAGCGGGGCCATGCCCTTCGGCAACCATGTGTTTCACTGCTGGAAGAAAGGGGGCCATGGCGGCATGAACCTGCACTCCGCCCTGGTGAACTCGTGCGACATCTACTTCTACCAGGTGGGACGGAAACTGGGCATTGACCGCATCGCCAAGTGGAGCCGCCGCTTCGGCCTGGGCGCCCCCACCGGCCTCAAGCTGGATAAGGAGATGCCCGGCCTGGTGGCCTCCAGCCACTGGAAACAGGCCCGCTTCGGCGTCCCCTGGCAGGAAGGGGACACGGTGAGCGTAGCCATCGGCCAGGGCTACAATCTGGCCACCCCCCTGCAAATGGCCCTGGTGGCCGCGGCCGCGGCCAACGGCGGTCTCGTGCTGGAACCCCAACTGCTGGAAAAGGTGGAAAGCCCGGCCGGCGAAATCCTCTTTCAGGCCCAGCCGGTGGTGAAGTCTCGCCTGGAAGCCAAACCCGCCCACCTGGCCCTGGTGCAACGGGCTCTGACCGATGTGGTGGCCCACGGCACTGGCAAGGCGGCCAAACTCCCGCACTTGGCCGTGGCCGGCAAAACCGGCACCTCCCAAGTGGTTTCCCTGGAAAAGGAAAAACGGGGGGGCAAGGTCGTCCACAAATACCAGAACCATGCCTGGTTCGTGGCCACGGCGCCGGCGGAGGACGCCAGACTGGCGGTGGCCGTCATCGTGGAGCACGGCGGCGGCGGCGGCGCCGTGGCTGCCCCCCTGGCCAAACGCATCCTGGCCGCCTATTTCCCCGACCATAAGGTGGCTCAGGCGGAATGAATTTCGGGGGAGGCCAGGGGCCGCAGGCCCCTCCCCTCAAGTTCAAAACTCCTCTTCCCCGCCCTCCCGCCAGCCTTGGGCGCCGATGAGTTTAACGAAGCGGCAGCCGCCCAGGTATTCGGTCTTGAGGCCGCCCTCCGGGGTGCGGCGGATTCGGGTCAGGGTCTGGGAGTAGCGGTCCCCCACCGGGATGACCAGGCGCCCGCCTCTGGCCAGTTGCTCCGCCAAGGCCGGCGGGACTTTGGGGGCGCCGGCGGTGACGATGATGGCGTCATAAGGGGCTTCCCGGGGCCAGCCCAGGGTGCCGTCCCCGATGAGCACGTGGACGTTCCGGTAATTCAAGGTCTTCAGGATATCCTCGGCTCGGCGGGCCAAGGAGGCCAGGCGCTCGATGGTAAAGACCTCTTTGGCCAGCTCGGCCAGGATGGCCGCCTGATAGCCGCTGCCGGCCCCCACCTCCAGCACCTTTTCATCGCCGGTGAGTTCCAGGGCCTCGGTCATGAGGGCCACGATGTAAGGCTGAGAGATGGTCTGGTCTTCGCCGATGGGCAGGGGGTAATCGTCGTACGCCTGGTCCCAGAGATGGGGGGGCACGAACCGGTGCCGGGGCACCCGGCGCATGGCCTCCAGCACCCGGGGGTCACGAATGCCCCGGTTCCGGATCTGGCTTTCCACCATCCTGCGGCGGGATGGCAGGAATTGATCCTCCGGTTCGCTCATGGGTGTCTGGCCCCCAGCTCAACCGCGGGAGTTGCGGCTTCAAGGAGGTCCCGGTGGGCGGGTCAATGGGCCTTCAGCCCCCGGGCCTGCGGTTTTCAGCCTTTTTTGATAATATAATGCCAGGAAAGGAAAAGGGAAGGATGAACTGCCGCTTTCACCCGGACCGAGAGGCCCCATACCGCTGCGATAAGATGGAGTATGCCTACTGCCAGGAGTGCCTGGATGCCTGCCGGGCCTGCACCGACCCCTGCAACTACTGCAAGACCCGCCCCGGCTGCGTCATCTGGGAAATCTGCGGCAAAGAGGCCAAAAAGCGCTGCCGGGAAGAGACAACCGTTGACTAACCCCCTCCCTCACCTAATCTAACTCTATGGAATTATTATCTATAACGAGACATTGAGAGAAAAACCCCTTTATAGCGGACCGCGATCCGCATCCTAAACTCTTGGTTCAGAAGATACATCGGCAGGCATGGTCACGATCTATCCAGACCTGTAGAGCTCTGGTTTAATCCCCAAACGCCGCAGGATTTTTTGGAAGGAGGCCCGGCCCAGGCCGCTCAAGGTTGCGGCCTGGGAGACATTACCCCGGGTTTTTTGCAGTATTTCGATAACATAGCTCTGGGTGAACTCGTGGAGCAGCCGTTCTTTGGCGGGTTTATAGGTTATGATGCCGTCCTCTGCGCCGAGGTCACGCACGGCCAACCTGCCGACGTTGGCGTCCGAACCCTCCAGCCGGGCTACCTCCTCCAAACTGATAACCTCATGGTGAGAGAACATCACCGCCCGCCGCACAACGTTTTGCAGCTCCCGGGCATTGCCGGGCCAGGATCTCCGGGAAAGACCGGTGAGGACCTCGGGGGCGAAGCGCTTCGGTGGGTAGCCCAGTTCGGCGGAGGCCAAGCGGGCGAAATGCTCCGCCAACAGCGGAATATCCTCGGCGATGTCCCTGAGGGGAGGCGTTTTCAGGGTGACCACATTGAGACGGTAGTACAGGTCCTCCCGGAAGGAGCGCTCCCGGATTTTGGCTTCCAGGTCCTGGTTGGTGGAGGCCAGGATCCTGACGTCCACCTTGTGGGCCCGGTTGGCGCCCAGGGGTCTGATTTCCTGTTCCTGGAGCGCCCTGAGGAGTTTGGTCTGCACCGGCACGGGAATATCCGCGATTTCATCCAGAAACAGGGAGCTGCCGTGCGCCTCCTGAAAGAGGCCGGGATGGTCGCGGTCCGCGCCGGTGAAGGCCCCCTTTTTATAGCCGAACAATTCGCTTTCCAACAGGCGCTCCGGGATGGCCGGACAATTCACCGTCACCAAGGGGCGGCTGGCCCGCCGGCTTAAATCATGGATAGCCCGGGCCACCAGCTCCTTGCCGGTGCCGCTCTCCCCTCGAATGAGCACGGTATAATCCGTGCCCGCCACCGTCTGGATGCGCTCGTACAGGCGGCGCATCAGCGGAGATTGGCCCACCAAGCCCTGAAAGGCGGCGCTCTCCCCAAGGTGTTGACGCAGGCGGCGGTTTTCCCGGAGGAGGCGGCTGCGCTCCAGGCCCTTGGTGATGGTGCGCACCAAGGCTTCGCTGTCGAAAGGCTTGGTAATGAAGTCATAGGCCCCGTGTCTCATGGCCTCCACCGCCACCTCGATGCTGCCGAAGGCGGTCATCATGATGACGGTGAGGCCGGGGTCTTCCTGCCGCAAGGCTTCCAGGAGCTGCAAGCCGTCCATCTCCGGCATGCGGACGTCCAGGAGCACCAGGTCCACCGGCTCCCGACGCGCCAGCCGGTGGGCCTGCCGCCCCCGGGAAACCGTGAGGATTTCCACATCGGGCAGTTCATAGGACAACAGCCGCTTGAGGCCTTCCAACATATCCACTTCGTCATCCACGATGAGCAGACGAGCCGATGCCATGTAAGTTTTTTCCTAAACCCTTAGCGGGAGGGTGATGGTGAACCGGGTCCAGTGGCCGGGCTCGCTGTCCACCTGGATGTCCCCGCCATGCTCCCGGATAATGCCGTAACTCACCGACAGTCCCAGGCCGGTGCCTTCCCCGGTCTTTTTGGTGCTGAAAAACGGGTCAAAAATTTTGCCCCGGATTTCCGGGGCGATCCCCGCCCCATTATCCCAAAAGATTAGCTGAACCTGCCCGGCCTCTTTCCGATAACGGGTGCTGATGCGGATCACCCCGGAACCTCTCAAAGCTTGTCGGGCATTCATCAACAGATTCAAATACACCTGCCGCATCTTGTCCACATCCAGTTCCAGGTCCGGGACGGAGGGATCAAGATCCAGTTCAATGGTGCAGTGCTGCCGGAACTGATGTCCCACCATCTGCACCACCTCGGTGATGGTGGGATTTAAGGCCGTAAGCTGCTTGGCGGTTTCCTGGCTTCGGGCAAAGTTCAGCAGATCCGCCACGATACGCTGGCAGTTGTGGGCATGCTTTTCGATGGTGGCCAAGTCCTTGAGGCCGTCGGAGGCCTCCTTGACTCTGGACAGCTCCCGCTTCAACAGGTCCACATAACAGAGGATCACCCCCAGGGGGTTGTTCAGTTCATGGGCCACGCCCGCGGCCAACTGCCCCAGGGCCGCCAGCTTCTCCGTCTGCCGGATGCGCTCCTCCACCTGCTTCTCTGCGGTGATGTCCTTGGCGTAGCGCACCAGGCCGGTGATCTCGCCCCGCTCGTCAAAAAGCGGATAATTATGCACCAGGAGCCTGCGGCCGGCTCCTCCGTTCAGCTCTTCCGTCAAAGGGTTCCGGGTCGCCATGAATGCTGCGGCAGTCCCCGGGATAAGGGGGGTGGGGATGTCTTGCTTCGTCAGGTGGCAAGGCCGTTCCAGGACCTCATCCAGGCGCAGACCGAAATAGTCCAGGTAGGCCCGGTTCACCATCTTGATGCACAGGTTGCGATCCAGGAGCACCAGCATATCGGTGATGCCGTCAAACACGGTCTGCAGGAGCTCCTTGCTCTCCGCCAGTTTGGTCAGGCTCTGGAGGCTCTCAAGGGTAACGCCGATCTGGTGTCCGATAGCCTGCAGGAGTTCCCGCCGTTCCGGGGTGAGTTCGGTGAACACCACCTCCACAAAGGTCATGACCCCCAAAACCCGGCCGCGGCACAGCAAAGGGGTATTCAGGCAGCTTTCGCCCTTCTCGAGGCAGGAGAAAAAGCTCATGCGGCCGCACACGGCTTCGTGGAGGGAAGCGGGGAGGTCCAGGGCTCCTTCCCTGGCAGCGGACCGATGAAGGTCTGCACCCAATGGCAGGCTGGGAATGAGACCGGAGGCGTTCTCCTGGCACTGCAGCTCCAGACGCGGCGGGTTGTCCTGGAGCAGATACAGGGCGGCCCCCCGGGCCGGAATCAGCCCCAGGGTATGGACCAGCACCCGGGGGAAGATCTCCCGCAGACTCCCGGTCTGGGTGATCAGCTCGGCGATGGTGGTGAGGGTTTTCAGCTCCCGGTTGCGCTCCGCCACCTGGTCCTGCAGGGCCTGGCGGGAATTTTCCAGGGCTTCGGTGCGGCTGGCCACCATGCCCTCCAGATTTTCGGCATACTCCTCCAACCGTTTCCGAGTGGACCCCAAATGGCCCACCAGCACCAGGGCGGCGGCGGTGAGCTCCCCGATTTCATCTTTAGCCTGGGCCTCAGTGAGGAGCTGCAACTCTTTTTCATTCCGCACCCCCACCCGGAAAATATTCAGCAAGTCCCGCAGATTATGCACCACCATCCGGTTAAAAAAGAAATTGATGCCCGCAAAGAGCATCGACAGCGCAAAGAGGCTGATGCCAAAGACACTGAAGGCCCGGCCCTGGATGGCGGCCAGGGCTACGTCCACCGGGATGGTGACCGAGCTGATGCCGGCGATCTCCCCGACGCGGTGCCCGAAGCCCCGCTCCGGCCCGTAACGTTCCAGCAACGCTACGGGGGCGTCCTTGGGGTCGCCGTGGCAATGCAGACAGGTCTGCTCAAAATAGACCGGACGGGCATGGATAAAGTGGGCCTGACCCTGGAGGTTCACCAGACCCTGCCAGCTTTTCTCTGTGGGTTGGGCGGAAAAGAACTCGATGAGGTGCTGCTCCACCGGCCGGGGCGCGTATGCTGGATTTCTGGCATTCATAGCCACCCGGCGGTATTGATAGGCCGGCAGGGTCTGGCGAAAGCGGTCCATCACGGCCCGGCTGACAAAGGAAGTGGACATGGCCTCCAACACAAAGCCCTCTTTCCCCACCACCTCATACATTTTGGGCCGCAGCACCTCCTGGATGTAATGGCGGCTGGCCTCCGCCGCGGCCAGCACCATCTCGGCCTTCTCATAGGCCGCCTCTTCCAGGAGATTCTTTTCATGGTAGTAAATGAGCCACGCTAAGACCAGACAGAACCCCAGGAAGAAGACGCCTACCCCCAGAAAGAACTTCTTTTGCAGGCTAAGGGACTTAGGGGCCCGCGGTGGATCGACGGCCGGGGCTTGGTGTTCAGACATGGGCGCTCCCTCTGACACGGCTGGCATTTCCACTGATCTGATTATACGGAACCTGGAGGAAAAGTGCGAACTTCAAGACACACTGCTTCCTGAAGGAAGCACTGGTGCCAGAGGCTTTGACCTCGCGGCTTTCCTCTCATAATTTATAAGTAAAAGATTTATCTTAATATTTCACCTCTCCCTCCGTGTCTCCCCTACTCCCTTGCCTTGGCACCTCCCTTGCTTAGACCCTTCATCAAGGAGCATGGCCCTCGGGAACCGCCCTGGCAAGGGGTGCAGGTCCCGGAATGTAACGCCAAAGGAGGAGGACAGCCAAGAAGATCAGCGCAAGCTGCAGGTTAGGCATTATTTCATTACTAACTTAAGGAGGTACTCTATGGCAGAGAAAACCGCGGGCATCAGCGAGGACTGGCTCTCCCTCTGGCTGGGGTTGTTCATCTTCGTCCTGTCATTGGGGGTCTTTGTGGGCCTGGACTTCCTGGGCTGGGGCTGGAAGGTGAGCGTCTGGACGGACATTACGCAAAGCATGGGACCGGTGAGCAAAGAGCTCAAAGGCCTCTCGGGGCTTTCGGCGCTGTTCCTCACCTACCTGTTTTTTATGTTTATCATGGGCATCGGGGCCCGGGCCATGAAGGTGGACCTGGCCCGCTTCCAGGTGGCTTTCACCCTGGTCTTTATCATCAGCATGGTGTGCTGGGTCCTGGGCCATTACGCCTATGTGGCCGCGACCCCGGACAAACTCCAGAAATTGGGGATCGGCTGGTCCCTGAACCTCACCGGTGAGGCGGGCTACATCCTGGCCCTCATCGTGGGGCTCATCGTGGGGAACTTTTTCCCCGGCTTTTCCGACACCCTGAAGGAGGCCACCCGGCCGGAACTCTATATCAAAACCGCCATCGTCATCATGGGTGCCGGGTTGGGGGTCAAGGCGGCGGAGGCCCTGGGACTGGCCTCGGCGGTGCTGTTCCGGGGTCTGTGCGCCATTGTGGAGGCCTACCTGATTTATTGGGCCATCGTTTATTTCGTGTCCCGGAAATACTTCAAGTTCAGCAAGGAGTGGGCCGCGCCCCTGGCCTCCGGCATCTCCATTTGCGGAGTGTCCGCGGCCATTGCCACCGGCGGGGCCATCCGGGCCAGGCCGGTGGTGCCCATCATGGTGTCTTCCCTGGTGGTGATTTTCGCGGTAGTGGAGCTGCTCTTCCTGCCCTTCCTGGCCCAGGTGGCCCTGTGGACCGAGCCCATGGTGGCCGGCGCCTGGATGGGATTGGCGGTGAAAACCGACGGCGCCGCGGTGGCCAGTGGCGCCATTGTGGATGGCCTGATACGAGCCAAGGCCTTGGCCGAGGCCGGCCTCAACTATAAGGAAGGCTGGATCCTGATGACCACCACCACGGTCAAGGTGTTTATTGACGTGTTCATCGGCATCTGGGCCTTTGTCCTGGCCATCATCTGGTGCGCCAAGATCGAATGCAAGCCGGGGGAGAAAGTGCGGGTCCGGGAGATTTGGGAACGGTTCCCCAAGTTTGTCCTGGGTTATGCCCTCACTTTTATCCTCTTCCTGATCATCTGTGCCTCAGCCCCAGCCCTCATCAAAACCGCCAAAATCGCTACCGCGGAGAGCAATGTCTTTCGGCAGCTCTTCTTCGCCATGACCTTTTTCACCATCGGGGTGGTCTCCAATTTCAAGAAGCTTTGGGAGGAAGGCATTGGGCGGTTGGCCGTGGTGTACCTGGTGTGCCTGTTTGGCTTCATCATCTGGGTGGGCCTGGCCATCTCCTGGATCTTTTTCCATGGCGTCAAACCCCCCGTCATCGGAGGCTAACGTAAGAGGAGGTACGTTATGGCTAATACGGAAGCCCTACAGTTGGAAGAGAAACCGCAACTGGTCGAAGCGGAGGAATCCCGGCTGGTAAGCGAACTGGAAAAAATGGAGGCGCAGTATGAACCCTTGCTGCCGGTGGAAAAAAAGCTGATCTCCTGGAGCGTCGGCCTCGGCATCGTGGCCCTGGGCCTTCTGGTCTGGGTCAGCTACACCTTCTTCCCTGGCACCCATTAACCCAAATGGAGTATTCACCCCCGGCCCTGGAAGGCATGCTTCCAGGGCCGGTTCGCCTTGCTCTCCAATTTGCCCAGACGGCATTGCGGTGAGCTTCCACCCTGCCCACGGACGGCTCTTTTGATGCTGACCCACAGGATGATAGGGGTTCAGTTGATCCCTTGCCAAGAACACCACTTCTCGGAAAGTTAGCTCAATTCATGATCAGCCCTGGAGAGGGGGAGTCCACGAAACATGATAAGCTTCTGATAAGAGGGGTATTTCTCCTTCTGGTAACAATATCAAGTTTTCTTTTCCCACCGCAGCAGGTCCGTCACCTTGGCCAGGGTGCGGCCCTCCTTGATTTCTTCTCTAATCCGGTTTTCCTTCTCCAGGACGTCCATGGCCCGGTTGGCGTATTCCACCGCCAGGCGCTGAGGCAGCACCGCCACCCCGTCGTCGTCCCCCAGGACGTAGTCGCCGGTCTCCACCCGGGTGGGGCCGATGCGGATGGGCACGCCGATCTCCCCGAACCCCCGGGGCTCCCCGGCGTTGGGCAGCACCAGCCGGCTGAAGGCGGGGAACTGCAGCCGGATGATGTCCCCCGAATCACGGATGGCCCCGTCGATGACCACTCCGGCCAGCCGCTTCTGCATGGCCGAGTGGGTGGCCAGCTCGCCCCAGATGGCCGGCCCCACCCCCCCGGCGTCGATGACCAGGACGTCGCCGGGTTGGGCCGCGTCGATGGCCTCCACCGGCTTGGCCCAATCGCCGGGGTAGGTGCGCACCGTCAGAGCCCGGCCCATGAGGCGGATCCCTGGGAACAGGGGCCGCAGGCCCTCCAGCACCCCGCCCCGGTGCAAAGCGTCGGAGAGGTTGGCGGCGGAAACCTGGTTGAGGATGCTCAGGATTTCGGCCTCGCCCACCCGCTTGAAGAGGTCCGTGGGGATGATGATGCCTTCGTCCAGGGCCCGGCGCAGGTCCCGCGTCGCGGCCTCCGGGTCTTTGGCCTTGGTGATGGCCCCGCCCACGATGACATAGGCGGCGCCGTGGGCCACAGCCTGGGCCGCAGTCTCCGAGTTGATGCCGCCGGCTACCCCCACGGGCACCGAGACCGCCTCGCTCACCGCCTTCAGGGTGGCGAAGGGGTCCAGGCCCCGCATCTGCTCGTCAATGGGGACGTGCACGGTAATGCAGTCCACCCCCAGAGCCTCGGCCTGCCGAGCCCGGGCCACGGGATCGGGCACCGCGATGAGGTCCACCACGATCTTTGCGCCGTAGTTCTTGCCCGCCTGCACGCACTCCAGGATGGTGGCGTCCGAGGCCGCCGCCAGGACGTCGATGAGGTGCGCTCCGGCCTTGGCCGCGGCCTCCACCTCAAGGCGACCGGCATCCATGACCTTCATGTCCGCCACGATGGTCTTGTCCGGAAATCGCCGCCTCAGCTCCCGCACCGCGTCCAAGCCTTCACTCTTGATGAGAGGCGTCCCTGCCTCCACCCAGTCCACCCCGCCGGGCACCGCCTTCTCCGCCACCAGAACGGCCCGGTGCAAATCTACAAAATCCAACGCCAACTGCAACTTGACAGTCATGGTCGAGTCCTTGGGAGAGAGTTCGTGGGGGAGGGCAGGGAACGGCGTTCCCTGGCCCTCCCCCCAAATCCCCTCGCTCACTCCACGTCGGCGTGGCGGGAGAGGACGGCGGTTTGGTTTTGGCCTAAACGCTGTTGATAAAAAATGAGGACGACGCCTTCCAAAAAGAGGAAGGTGGCCTGTTCGAAGAGGCTCCCTGGGCATTGGGCCGAGGCGGGTTCCTGGGCCAGGGTCAGCTTGGTGGTGCCGGGGATGTGGACGACCACCTGGGCCTCCCGGCCGATGGTGGAGTCCGGCGCGGCGGTGATGGCCAGGGTGCGGGCTCCCACGGCGTTGGCCCGGCGCAGCACTTCCCGGGGCTGGGGAGTCTCGCCGGAGCCGGAGATGACGATGAGGAGGTCACCAGGGGCCAGCCGGGGGGTGATGGTTTCGCCCACCACAAAGACGGTCATCCCCAAGTGCATGAGGCGCATGAGGAAACCCCGGAGAATGAAGCCGGAGCGGCCCACTGCGCAGCCGAAGATGCGGGGGGCACGATCAATTTCAGTGATCAGGGTTTCGGCCAGCTCGGGGGCCAGTCGCTGAAAGACGCCACCCAGTTCGTGCAACATCTGGTCCAGGGCGGCGGAGAGTTGGGCGTTCTCGGGAGACGGCGAAAAAAAAGCCTCCCGGGACGCATAGGGAAGGCACATGGTTCCCTCCTCTCGGTCCCGGTCCGCGGCCAGGCGGATCCAGGCCAGCCAACGTTGAGGAAATCTGTTTTTTCTTTACCACAAACCGAACGGATTGGCCAGAAATCTCCACACCAAGGTTATTTTTCCAAACCGGAGCCGCCCAAGGTTTTTGGTAGGATTTTTTCCCGGTGGGGATGATAATTTTAAATGAGAATCTAACTTATACTTCATAAGGGAATTCACCGAGAGAGGATTCCGGGATGGGACGATATCAGGAGCGCAAGTGGACGGGCGAAAAAGGCAAAAAATTCGGACATGCCGGTCGGACTGAGGACCCCTATATGCCCGAGGAGGGCCAAGAAGCCTCGCTGTGCCTCAGTTGTAAAGCCCTCTACCAAAACAAGCGGTGGTTTTTCGACGAAAAGCTGGCAACCAGGCTCGCCGGCACCGACAAGGTCAAGGAGGTTACCTGCCCCACCTGCCGGAAGATTAAAGACCACTATCCCGAGGGCGTGCTCACCCTGAGCGGGAATTTTTTTGCCGAGCGCCGGGAGGAAATCCTCACCCTGGTGAAAAACGAGGCCGCCAAGGTGGGAGCCCGCTCAGTGGCGGACCGCATCATCAAAATGACTCCGGAGGGCGAAGGCAAGCTGGTCATCGAGACCACCACCGAAAAGCTGGCCCAACACCTGGGCAGGGCGGTGTATCGGGCCTTTAAGGGCGACCTGGACTTCCGTTGGTCGGAAATGAACCGGTTCGTGCGGGTTTACTGGACCCGCTAGGCCAAGGCGCAGCCCCCGGGGCCGGACCCGGCCCTCGCCAGCGGCTGGGTCCGCCCCAGTTCCCGGTAGGCCGGGCCATAAGCCGGCCACCAGCGGCGGGAACGCTTCCTTAAGCTGAACGGCCCAAGGGTGCCAGGTGAGGACCAAAGAGAAAATACGGCCGCCCGGCGGTAAAACCCCTGCCTGCAGGGAACAAGAGCATGAGCGCCGGCGAAACCGCCGGTTGATTCTGGGGGCGTGAAACCGGGAGCAGGGAAAATCTTATGGGAGCCGGAAATATCTTTGGTTGACAAAACCGTAGGTCTGAATATAATTATTAAAGTTTAGCATGTCAGACTGAAAGCAGGGCCGCAAGTCCTGGATACAAATCGGACGGGGATGCTAAATCCTCTCCGATTTTTTGTTTGACTGCTGTGCGCCCTGCTTTTTTGGCAGGAAGATTTTGGCACCATCAAGAGGAGGTCCTTCAACCATGAAGGAAAGAGGCAGAGTGAAATGGTTTAATGATTCCAAGGGATTCGGTTTTATCTCCCGGGAAAGCGGTCCGGATGTTTTCGTGCACCACAGCGCCATCCTGGGAGAGGGTTTCAAGACCCTGGCAGAAAACCAGGAAGTGGAGTTTGAGGTAATCCAGGGCCCCAAAGGGGCTCAGGCCCAGAACGTGATGAAACTCTAACCCTGAATCCCGTAGGCCAGGATGCCGGCGCCGTCAACGGCCCGGGATCCTGGATCGTAGGGTTTGTCGAGGTCGCCAGTGGCACGAAACCGCTATGGCTGGGAAAAACGGGCCAAGGAAATGGCCCGGAAACAGAAACATGATGAGAAGATGAAACGCCGGCAACAAAAGGCTTCCACGCCGGCGCCGCCAGCGGAAAAAGTTCCGGAGTCGCCTCAAGACTGAAAGGAAGCAGATTATGGCTATGAAATTGTATGTGGGGAACCTGCCCCAGCAGATGACCGAAGAGCGGCTCCGCACCTTATTTTCCGAGGCCGGACACGTGGCGTCGGCCAAGATTATCGTTGACCGGCAAACGGCTCAGCCCCGGGGCTTCGCCTTCGTGGAAATGGAGAGCAAGGCCGATGGACAGCGGGCCATCTCCATGTTCAACAGCAAAGTCGTGGACGGCAATGCCCTGGCCGTCAACGAAGCCCGCCCCCAAACCAAGAGGTCTTTCGGCGGCCGCGGCTACCGGTAAGGCTTGCAGCCGGGGCAGGAGCCGCCAGGCCCCTGCCCCCCACCTGCTCTCCTCAACTCCCCACCGGGAAGTTGAGGAGAGGGCGAACGCGCCGGTTTCCCCAGGCCTCTGCGAGTCAATCTTTCCCGCCGCGGCTACCGCGGCACCAGCAAACGGCGTCGCAACTCCTCAATTTCCGCCAGCAATTCCTGTTCCCGCCGGGCGAAGCGCTCCTCCACCTCGGCCATGCGCTTGAGGAGATCCATCATTTGCTCGCGCAGGTGGAGCACCACCTCCACCGCCGGCAAATCCAGTCCCAGCATCTCATGGAGCCGGCGGATTCGGGCGAGCCGCTGGATATCCGCCGAGGCGTAGCCCGCTTCCCCCCCCTCCAGCTGCCGGGGCCGGATGAGGGCTTCAGCTTCCACCAGTTCCAAGAATTCCAGAGACACCCCGGCCAGCCGGGCCGCCACGCTGCGGGCAAAGATGACCGGTTGCTGGGGGGGGTGATTTTCAGGTTGCCAGGTCATCGGCATGCTCCTAACGGCCTGAGGTTTGCCTGAGTTGGCGCCACTGCGCCAAGAGTTCCTTTTCCCGATCGCTCAGGTTCTCCGGCAGGACCGCCTGCACCTGGACCAGGAGGCTGCCCCGTTCCTCCGGGTGATGCAGGCGGGGCATGCCCAGTCCCTTGAGGCGAAAGACCCGGCCGTTGGCCGTGCCCGGTGGAATATCCAGTTTGACGGTGCGATCCAAGGCCGCCACCGTGACCTTGCCGCCCACAAGGAGGGTAAAGAGATCCACCGGCAGGATCATCCGGAGGTTGTCGCCCTCCGGGGAAAACCGGCTGTGAGGAAGGACCTCGATGTGGAGGAGCAGATCGCCGGCCTCCCCGCCGTCCAGGCCCGGTTCCCCTTGGCCCCGCAGCCTGAGCTTGGAACCGGTCTTGACCCCCGGGGGGATCTTGGCCTCAATTTTTTTCCCGGTCCCCCACTCCAGGAGGCGGGTGCTGCCGCGCACCGCTTCCTCCAGGGTGATCTGAAGGTGATATTCCACATCCCGGCCGCGCCGCGGGCGGGGCCGGAAGAATTCCGGGCCCATGCCCGCCTCCCGATAGACCCGGCCGGGCCCGCCGAAAAGAGTCTCGAAGAAGCTGGAAAAATGCCCTTCACCCCCGAACATCTCGGCGAATTCCTCAGGGGTGACGGTACGGTAGCTGAACGTGGTTCCGGGCCCGGCCTGCCACTTAGCCCAGTTGAAGTCCTCGGGGCGGCCGCCGGTCTGGGTATATTGCTGCCACTGGGAGCCGAAGGCATCGTATTTCTTCCGCTTCTCCGAGTCAGACAGGACCTCGTAAGCCTCGCTGATTTCCTTAAATTTTTCGGCGGCGGCGGGGTTCCCCGGATTGACATCGGGATGAAACTTGCGGGCCAGCTTGCGGAAAGCCTTCTTGACCTCCTCCGGGGAGGCCTCCTTGTCCACCCCCAGGATCTGATAATAATCCTTGTATTCCATGGCTATTCCCCGGGGCTTCCGGACGTTTCACCCCCGGGCGGAGGCAGCGCGGTTTCGCCCCGGCGCCGGGGGCTCCGCTTGGCCTTCCGGGCCCCCGCCGCTTCTTCCTCCTCCCTTTCCGTCAGTATCAAGGTAACATGTCGCCGCTTGAGGTCAACCTGGGACACTTTGACGGTGACCCGGTCCCCCAAGCGGAAAACCCGGCGGTGCCGGCGGCCCAGAAGAAGCTGGCGGACTTCGTCGTAGCGGTAATAGTCATCCGGCAGATCCACCAACCTTACCAAGCCGTCGGCGTAAATCTCTTCCAAGGAGACGAAAAAGCCGAAGGGGCTCACACCGGTGATGCGCCCATGAAAGACTTCCCCCACCCGGTGGGCCAGGCAGCGCACTTGCATACGGGCCAGCATCTCCCGTTCCGCTTCGATGGCCCGACGCTCCCGCTGCGAGAGATACCGGGCCTCGTCGTCCAGGCTCTCCGGGTCCAGAGGGACCTCGGGCCGCCTCTTGGCCAATTTGGCGGTGAGCAGCCTATGCACCAGGAGGTCGGGGTAGCGCCGGATGGGGGAGGTGAAGTGGGTGTAGTAGTCCACCGCCAGTCCGTAGTGGCCCAGGTTGACCCCGGAATAACGCGCCTGCTTCAAAGACCTGAGAAGCATGAGCTGCACCATGTCGGCATAGGGGGTTTCCTGGATCTGGGTGAGAAAGTTCCGCAATACCCGGGGGTCCCGGTTGGCCTCCTTGGGGAGCTGGAATCCCAGATATTTGACAAACGTGCGGAAAGCCTCCATTTTGGCGGCGTCCGGCCGTTCGTGCACCCGGAACAGGGAAGGCTCACCCAGGAAGTCGGCCACCGCTTCGTTGGCCGCCAGCATGAACTCCTCGATGATCTGATGGGCCAAGAGGTGGTCCACCCGGAGGATGTCGGTGGGCCACCCCCGGTCGTCCAGGACCACCTCGGCTTCGGGGATGCTCATCAGGAGACTGCCCCGCTCGCCCCGGCGCTCCCTGAGGAGCAGGGTGAGCTCCGCCATCCAGGAGAGCATCTTCAGGAAGGGCCGATACCGTGCCCGGAGTTTCCGGTCCTTGCCGTCCAGCAGCCGCTGCACCAGCCGGTAGGTGAGGCGGGCCTGGTTGTGGATCACCGCCCGGCTGAAGCGGACTTGGCGCAGATGGCCCCGGCGGTTGAATTCCAGGGTGGCCACCACCGCCAGACTGTCCTCTTCGGGGGTCAGGCTGCAGATGTGGGTGGACAGCTCCTCGGGCAGCATATGCACCGCCCGCTGGGGGAAATAGACGCTGGTCCCCCGGAAATGGGCCTCCCGGTCCAGGGCCATGCCCGGCCTGACAAAGTGGCTGACATCGGCGATGGCCACATGCAGGGTGAAGGAGCCCCCAGGTTTCTTCAGCACGCACACGGCATCGTCGAAGTCCCGGGCCGCCTCCGGGTCGATGGTGACAAAGGGCAATTCCCTGAGGTCCTGCCTCCGGGCCAATTCCTCGGCATCGATGAGGGCAGGCACCTGGGCCGCCTCGGCCAGCACTTCCTCTGGGAACGGGTCCGGCAGTCCGTACTTGCCGATGACGATGAGGGTCTGAACCTCGGCGTCCTCCACCCTTCCCAGGACCTCCACCACCACCCCTTTGGGATTGAGGTGCGCCGTAGGGTAGTGGGTGACCTGGGCCCGCACCATGTCCCCCACCCGGGCGCCGTTGAGCTGGGCCTCAGGAATCACCAGGTTGAAGAGCAAGTGTTCGTCCTCTGGCTCCACGTAATAGGTGTCTTCCGCCTGGCAGAGCAGGCCTAGCAGTTCTTGCTGGCGCCGCTCCAGGATGCGGATGACCTTGCCTTCCCGGCGTTTGCCACGGCGGGCCTCCAGGCGCACCACCACCCGGTCGCCGTGCCAGGCCCCGGACAGGTCGGCGGCGGTGATGAAAATATCCTTGCCGCCCCCCTCCGGGACCACAAACCCGAAGCCGTCCGGATGCACCGTGAGCTCCCCAACTAAAAGATTCATCTGGTCCGTCAGGCCATAGCGGTTTCCCTTGATGAGCACCACCTCGCCCCGGGCCACCAACCGGGACACTCCCTCCTCCACCCAGCCCGACTGCTCCGGGGACAGGCCCAGGAGGTCCTTGAGTTCGGCAAGCTTCAACGGCTTCCCCGCCTGGCGAAATACCTGCATCAGCTTTTTCTCCCCCGGCGGCCGCTTCCGCTTCCTGGGACTCATGGGCCCTCCTGGTGGGCGTGGAGGCGGGGGGAGGGCAGGGGCTTCGCAGCCCCTGACGCTCCCCCTGCGATCACGCATTTTTTTGGGTTTTTTGAGCACAATTATATACAATTAGGGCTGCGTGGCAGACTTTTTCGCGATGGAGGCGGCAAATTGGCGACGGTGACCCTCCGGGTGGAGCATCTTCAGGAGTTGACGCAGGAGAGGCGGAAGCAGTTGTTGGACCGGTCCAAGACCGACGTGGGTCAGGTGTTGGAGGAGGTGCGGGCCATCCTGGCGGCCCTGCGCCGGGATGGGGAAGCGGAGACCCTGCGTTGGCATCGCCAGTACAAGGCGGACCTCACCGTGGCGGATCTGGAGGTGACCGCAGCGGAGATCGAGGCGGCCTATGCCCGGGTGGAGCCCCGGGTGCTGGCCGCGCTCAAGACGGCCGCGGCCAATATCGAAAAGTTCCACCTCTCGCAGCGGGAGCGGGAGATGCAGGGCCTGGAGGTGGCCCCCGGCATCCTGGCGGGCCGCCTGATCCGACCTCTGGACCGGGTGGGCTGCTACATTCCCGGCGGCTTGGCCAGCTATCCCTCCAGCGCTCTGATGAATATCATCCCGGCCAAAGTGGCCGGCGTCCGGGAGATCATCGCCTGCACCCCCCCGGGTCCGGAAATGGCTCTCAACCCCGCCACCGTCGCCGCGGCCCACCTGGCCGGGGCCCAGCGTCTGTTCAAGATCGGCGGGCCCTGGGCCATCGGCTCCCTGGCTTATGGCACCGCGTTGGTGCCCAAAGTGGACATGATCGTGGGACCGGGGAACAAATGGGTCACTGCCGCCAAGCTCCTGGTCTTCGGGGAAGTGAACATCGACTCGCCGGCCGGCCCCAGCGAGGCCCTCATCCTGGCGGACGGCTCAGCCGAGCCCCGACTGGTGGCCGCGGACTTCCTCTCCCAGGTGGAACACGACGCCGACGCCGCCGCCGTGCTGGTGAGCACCGATGAGGCTCTGGCGAAGCGGGTGGTGGAGATCATCACCGGGGAACTGCCCGCCCTTCCCCGGCGGGACATCCTGGAGGCCGCCCTGGCCGGGGCCTCCGCCTTTTTAGTGGCCCGGGACCTCAACGAAGCGGTGGCCTTCGCCAACGCCTACGCCGCCGAACACCTGCAGATCATGACCAAAGACCCTTTTGCGGTGCTCCCCGAAATCCGCCACGCCGGCTCCATCTTCCTGGGTCCCTTTGCCCCGGTGCCGGTGGGCGACTATGCCAGCGGCACCAACCACGTGCTGCCCACCGGCGGGTGCGCCCGCATGTTTTCCGGGTTGTCGGTGGACGACTTCGTCAAAAAGCCCACCTTTCAACATCTTACCCGGGAGGGCTTGCAAGCGCTGAAAGATACGGTTATTTTACTGGCAGAGGCGGAAGGCTTGCCGTTGCACGCCCGGGCCGTGGCCGAGCGGTTTCGGTACGCCTGAAGGCATCGGGTGAGAGGACCGGTGAGCGCAGGCCACCAGTCGCCTCCCGGACCCCTTCCCTCCGTCCGTGATGAGTGCTGACAACATGGGTCATGCTGCCTGAAAGGAAAAGCCCTTCATCCCGGGGTGGATTATGATGCCCCCGAAAAAACCTCCCGCGGCCACCGCCGCCATGTTGGACATCGCCGACGTCCAGAAACTGCCCAGCCCGCGCACCATCGACATCGACAAGGTGGGGGTGAAGAACATCTCCTATCCCATCGTGGTGCTGGATAAGTTCAACGGCACCCAGCACACCGTGGCCAAGATCAACATGTACGTGAACCTGCCCCACCGGCACAAGGGCACCCACATGAGCCGCTTCATCGAGATTCTTTCCGAGTGCCGCCGGGACATCAGCATCCGCAACATCGAAGCCATCCTAGAAGAGACCAGGAAGCGCCTCAACGCCCAAAGCGCCCATATCGAGATGACCTTCCCCTACTTCATCGACAAGCCGGCGCCGGTGACCAAGGCCCGGGGGCTCATGGAGTACATTTGCACCTTCAAGGGCTCCCTGGACGAGCAGGGCAGAATTGACCTCATCGTGGGCATCACCGTGCCCATCACCACCCTGTGTCCCTGCTCCAAGGAGATCAGCCAGGTGGGGGCCCACAACCAGCGGGGCGAGGTGCGGGTGCAGGTGCGCTTTAAACGGTTTTTCTGGATCGAGGACCTCATCCGCCTGGTGGAGGAATCCGCCTCCTGCGAGGTCTATGCCCTCCTGAAGCGCCAGGATGAAAAGTTCGTCACCGAGCGGGCCTACGCCAACCCCATGTTCGTGGAAGACGTGGTGCGGGAGATCGCCCACAAGCTGAACAAGGATCAGAATTTCACCTGGTTCTCGGTGGAGTCGGAAAACTTCGAGTCCATCCACAACCACTCGGCCTACGCCTACATTGAGTCCCGGGCCATGTGAGGCGGTGGGGTGAGAGGGCCAAGGGGCGGTGCCCCCTTTCCCCCAATCCCTTATCTGTCAAAGAAAACGGGGGATTCGGGTTAAGGGCCCGAATCCCCCGAAGCACATACCCGGTTGGGGAGTTGGAGGGGAGGGCGGGGGAGCCACGCTCCCCAGGCCCTCCCCTCAACCCGGCGCTTCACTTCCCGCAGCCGCAGGCGGGCGCGGGGCTGGCGGCGCTTTTCTTTTCCTCTTCCTCCTTCATCAGTTCCCGGGCCGTTTCCATGAGCCGTTTCAGGGTGGCGTCCACCCTGGCGTTCACCGTGTCCGGCTCGAAGCTGCCGTCCGGCAGGCGCCGGCCCGCGGGCAGGCCGGTGAACAGCTCCACGGCCTCGTCGAGGTGGCCCACCGCGTAGATGTGGAACTTTCCGGCCTTCACCGCCTCCACCACCTCTTTTTTAAGCATGAGGTCCTTGACGTTGGCCTTGGGGATGACCACCCCGTGGCTGCCGTCCAACCCCCGGGACTTGCAAACCTTGTAGAAGCCCTCGATTTTCCAGTTGACCCCGCCGATGGGCTGGGCCTCGCCCCGCTGGGACACCGAGCCGGTGATGGCCAAGTTCTGTTTCAGAGGCACATCCGCCAGGACGGACAAAAGGGTGAGCAGTTCGGCCATGGAGGCGCTGTCGCCCTCCACCAGGCCGTAGCTCTGCTCGAAGGTGAGACTGGCGGACAGGGTGAGGGGCCTGGTACGGGCGAACCGGCTCTTGAGGAAGCCCGCCAGGATGAGCACCCCCTTGTTGTGGATATTGCCCGCCATCTGGGCTTCCCGGTCGATGGCCACCACTCCCTCCTTGCCCAGGGAGTAGGTGGCGGTGATGCGGCTGGGCCGGCCGAAGGCATGGTCTCCCAGGGTATAGACACTGAGGCCGTTGATCTGCCCCACCACGGCGCCCTCGGTCTCGATGAAGAGCATGCCCTCTTCGATGAACTCCTGGAGCTTCTCTTCCGGCAGGTCGCTGCGGTAAATCTTCTCGTTGATGGCCTTCTCCACGTCGGAGCCGAAGATGACCTCGTGGGTGTTGGTCTTGGCCCAGTAGTTGGCCTCCTTGACCACGTCCAGGATTTCCTTGAGCTGCAGGGTGAGCTTCCCCTGGCGGCCCGCCAGTTCCTGGGCGTGTTCGATGAGCCGGGCCACCCCGGTCTTGTGCACCGGCATGAGCTTTTCCTCCCTGCAGTAGGAGGCCACCAGCCGGCAGAAGGCTTGGAGGTGTTCGGGGGACTCCTTCATCACCGAATCCAGATGGGCCTTGATCTTGAAAAGCTTCTGGAAGTCCTCGTCGTAGATGTAGAGGAGCTGGTACACATACGGGTCGCCGATGAGGATGACCTTGATCTTCAGGGGAATGGGTTGAGGTTGGAGGGTGCGGGCGGCAATGAAGCCCAACTGCTCAGCCAGGTCTTCGATCTTGATTTCCTGCTCTTTCAGGCAGCGCTTCAGGGCCTCATAAGAAAAGAACCAGCGGAGCAGGTCCATGATGTTCAAGATGAGGTAGCCGCCGTTGGCCCGGTGAAGGGCCCCAGCCTTGATGAGGGTGAAATCGGTGACCAGCGCGCCGAACTGGGCCCGGCGTTCCACGCCGCCGAAAAGATTGGCGTAGTTGGGGTTGTGCTCCAGGATGACCGGGGCGCCCTTGGTCTCGGTGTTGTCCACAAAGACATTCACGGCATACTGGGTGAAGGTGGGCTCCGGCACGGGGAAGGGCAGGGGACCGGGGCCGGGGCGCTTTTTGAAGTCTTCCAGGTTCTTGAGGATGTCGGCCTCCACCTCCCGCAGATATTCGGTAACCTGGGAATAATTCCGGTATTTGTCCACCAGCTCTTCGATGTAGTGGCCCACGGCGGCCAGGGCCATATCCTGGTCCAGCTTCTTTTCCGCCTCGGCGAACTCTTTTTCCATCCGGCGAATCTTGCGGATGGCTTCGTTCATCTCCTCGTGCAGGGCGGTGGAGCGCTGGCGGAGGCCCTCCCGTTCCTCTTCCGACAGCGCCTTGAGCTCCTCCTCGCTCAAGGGCTTGCCTTCCTTGCCCGGAAAGATCATCAGGCCGGTCTGGGAGATGTTGAGGATGAAACCCTCTTCCGTGGCCTTGGCGTCCAGTTCCTGGAGGATGGCGTTCCGGGCTTGGGTAAACTGCCGCATCAGGCCTTCCCGGCGATTGGAATATTCCTCGCTTTCAAACACCTCGGGGACATGCTGCCGGAGACTGGCGATGAGATCCTCCATGTCGGCCTTAAAGCCGCGGCCCATGCCGGTGGGCAACGTCAGGGACTTGGGCCGCTCCGGCTCCTTGAAGTTGTGGACGTACAGGAAGTCCGGGGGAGAGGGCTCAGCGGCGGCCAGCTCGGAGACATAGGCCTTGATCATCTCGGTCTTGCGGGACAAAGGCGGTCCGGCGACGAAAATATTGTACTCCGGATCCTTGACCCCCAAACCGAACTCCAAAGCGTGGCGGGCCCGTTCCTGGGCCACCACCTTGACCCCGTCGATGGCCAGGTCCAAGGTGGTTTCAAACCCCAGGCTGTTGGCATCGCACTGGGCGCGCAGACTTTCCGGCTTCAGTTCCCATAAACTGGTGGTCATGGGGCCTCCTCAAACATGCGGCTGCTCCTGTTCAATCTTGCCTTGCCACCTTACCACCTGCGTCAGACCAAAGCAAGCGGCAGGGGTTTTCTGGCGTCCGGAAGCGGCTCAGAGGTGGACTCCCGGGAAACTGAGGGTACAGGCCCGGGAACTGTGATACTCCGGTCCTTCCAACTGCAGGGTGGTGTGCTCCAAACCGAAGCGGTGCCGGAGCACCTCCTCCACTTCCCAGGTGAGGCAATCCCGGTCGTGGCTGCCGTCCACCACCAGGTGGGCGCTCAAGGCGTGCAGCCCGGTGGCGATGGTCCAGATATGCAGGTCATGCACCTCCACCACCCCGGGATGCCGGCTGAGGGCGGCCTCCACCTCCGCCAGGTCCAGATGCCGGGGAGTGGCTTCCATGAGGATGTCGGCGGCTTCGAAAACTAGCTGCCAGCTTCCCAGGATAATGAGCACCGCCACCAAGGCGCCGGCCAGCGGATCGAACCAGTACCAGCCCTTGAGAAGCATGGCCAGGGCCGCGGCGATGGCCGCCAGGGAGCCCAGGGAGTCGGCCGCCAGGTGGAGGAAGGCCGAGCGCAGGTTGATGCCCTGGTCCCGGGCCGGATAAAGCGCCGCGGCGCCCATCAGGTTGACCGCCAACCCCAGGCTGGCGATGACCAGCAACGGCAGGCTTTTCACCGGCGGCGGGTTAAAGAACCGGGCGTGGGCCTCAAACAGAATGTAGGCAGCCATGAGCCAGAGGGCAAGGCCGTTGATCAACGCCGCCAGAATTTCCAGCCGGTGGTAGCCGAAGGTCTTCCTGGGGGAAGGGGGTTTGACGGCGAAGTGGAGGGCCAGGAGGCTCAATCCCAGGGCGGCCACGTCGCTGAACATGTGGCCGGCGTCGGCCAGGAGGGCCAGGCTGTTGGTGAGGAGGCCGCCCACCAGTTCGGCTACGAAAAAGACGGCCTGGCTGGCGAAGGCGAAAACCAGGCGCCGGCGGCTGCTGGTAAAGCGATGTTCGTGAGGGTGATGGGGCGCCCCAAGCCGGGATCCGCCGGTCATGCCGTATCCGTTTCGATATGCAATATTTGGTAAACCCGCTGCCCTCCCGGGGTACGCAGTTCCACGTGCTCGCCTCGGCTCCGGCCCAGCAGGGCGCGTCCCAACGGTGAGCTGATGGAAAGGGTTTTTTTGCCCGGGTCGGCCTCCAGGGGGCCAACCAGCCGGAAGCACAATTCTTCCCCGGTGGCCAGATTCCTGATGCTCACCCTGGCATTGAACCGGACCCGGTCCGGCGGCAGGTTGCTCCCCACCAACACCTCGGCGTTGGCCAAAATTTCCTGCAGTTGGGCGATCCGGCCGTCCACCCATTGCCGGCGGGCCAGGACCTGCCGGAAGTCGGGTCCCGGTTCCAGACCCCCGTCCGCCGCGCCTTCCAGGATTTCCTGGAGCAGCCGGGGCCGTTCCACCCGACTGAGGTGGTCGAGTTCCCGCACCAGCTTCTCGTAACCGGTCCGGGTCAGCAGGATTTTTTTCTCGGAGGCCATAAATACTGCGGGATTTCCTTTCCAGATGCTGTATTTTTTATCGCAAAAGGCAGGGTCGGTCAACCGGACCACAGCCAGGCAGCCGCTGACCGACCAACTGGGGCGTTTCGATGCTGTATCGCCTGAGACCCGGGCTCAGCCTGCGCTCCCGGTTGCGCCCCTATAAGCCCCCACCGGGCGAGGAGGTGCTGGTGTTGCGGACCGCCGCGGTCTTCCCCCCCGGCCATCACACCACCCGCCTCTGTTTGGCGCTGCTTTGCGAGGCCTTGGAAGGGCGCCCGGTTGCCAGCCTGTTGGACCTGGGCTGCGGCTCCGGAGTCCTGGCTCTGGCGGCGGCGGCTCTGGGAGTGCCGCGGGTAACCGCCGTGGACCTGTCCGCCCGGGCAGCCCGCCTCACCTGGGACAACGCCCGAAGGAACGGCATGGCCTCCCGGGTGGACGTGGTCCAAGGGACCGGTGCCTGCCTGGCCGGACCCTTTGAGGTCATTGCCGCCAACCTGCCCTTTAAGGTGCAGCTGGCTGAGGCCGCCGCCCTGGGGCGCCTCGCCTCACCGTGCGGCACCCTCATCCTGGGGGGCTTTCGGGACGTGCAGGAAGAGGCCCTCCTGGCGCGCTACCGACCGGAAGGCTGGGAGGTGTCAGCCCGGCGCACCGCGGACGACTGGCCTCACACCCTGCCTCCCGAGGGTAGCTTTACCTGGGTGGCCTGGCGCCTGGCACGATGCGGCGTGCCCTAATAACTGGCAGCGGCGGTTTTATGGGAAAGGCCGGGGGAACCCAGTCCCCCCGCCCGCTCCTCAAACTCCTCTCTCTCACCCCCATATATGGTGGGGGGAGAGGGTGGGAGGGGGCCGTCTGCTCCTGGCTCTGCCAAAGACGATTAAGCTGGTTTGGGGAGGACGCATGGAATATCGGGAAGGGAGCCTCGGGCGCGTGTTTGCCGTGCGGCTGGAAGAGGGTGAGCGGCTGCCGGAGGCCATCGAATCCTTCGCCCGGGAGCACGAGATTCACGAGGCCATGGTGATTTACGTAGGCGGCGCCAAAGGCGGCAGCCGTCTGGTAGTGGGCCCCGACGCCGACCGGCAGGATGCCGTGGTGCCCCTGGTGCACACGCTGACCGGCATCCAGGAAGTTCTGGGTGTGGGCACCCTCTTCCCCAACGAGGCGGGAGAGCCGGTCCTCCACCTGCACGCCGCCACCGGCCGGGAGGGGGGCGCCACGGTGGGGTGCAGCCGGGCTGGGGTGGACGTCTGGCTGGTGGGGGAGGTCATTATCCTGGAAATGGTGGGCACCGGCGGAGTCCGCCGCCGGGAACCGGTCACCGGCTTCCAGCTGCTGCGGCTTAAACCCTAGGCCCAGGCTGAAAGTGGGGGCGCGCCGGGATGCCGGACCCTCGACTCTCCTGGCGCCGGCGGAAAAAAACCCTCCCGCCCAAGGCGGGAGGGTTGGGAGAGGGAGCCAGGTTGCCTAGGGTTATTCAGGATAAACAGTCAACACCGGGATCCTGGAGTTGCGCACCACCTTGTCGCACACGCTCCCGAAGAGAGCCCGTTCCAGACCTTTGCGACCGTGGGTGCCCATGATGATGAGATCGACGCCTTCCTGGGCGGCCACCTCCAGGATTTTTTCCGCCGGCGAGCCCTGGACCACCCGGGCTTCCAGCTTTTTCAGGCCCTTGAACTGCTCCTGAATAACGCCGGCCATCTTTTCCTGGGCCGCCTTCATGGCCTCGGCCTGCATGCTCTGGATATTGGGGTGCGGCATATAAAAAGCCGTGAAATTGGCCAGATCCTGCGTCACAAACAATACATAAAGCGTGGCGTCGAAGGTCGATGCCATGGTGGCGACCCAGGGGAGCAGGGCATCGAATTTCTCGGTAAGATCGATGGGGAACAGAATTTTTTGCACTTTCTTCATTGAACCAGCCTCCCTTTGGCCCACGGGGAACATTTTGTGAAAATTATCGTTTACTACTACCAACGGCCCGCATCCTTGTCAAGTCAAAAACCCTAAAGCCGTCGGCCGCCGGCAGAAGGAGCCGCCTGGAAAAAAATCTTGCCAAAAATTTTTTTCATTATTATATTCCGTCCGGAAATCGGCATGTTCGGCATTTACCAGCGCAGGAGGGTAAAGTCATAGGCGAGATTCGGTACAGCCGGGATCATGTCTGGGTCCGCACGGATGACGACATCCGGGCTACCCTCGGGGTGACTGACTACCTCCAGGAAAAGTTGGGGGAAATTTATTCCATCCGCCTTCCCGAAGAAGGGGAGGAGATTCTCAAGGAAGAGGTTTTCAGCAGCGTTGAGGCCAGAAACGGCCGCCGCGATCTCATCGCCCCCATTTCCGGCGAAGTCATCGAGGTCAACTACGAGGCCCTGGAAGTTCCTGAGATCATCAATGAGGACCCGCTGGCGGAAGGGTGGTTGCTGAAGGTGGAGATGCCCTCGGGGCAGGAATTCGATGACCTGCTGACGGAGGAGGAATACGAAGACTTCCTCAGTGAAGCCGAAGAAGAGGGAGAGGAAGACTAAGAGGTTGTGCCTAACCTCGCAAGCTTGGCCTTGCCGGGCGGACCATAATTATCTCGAAACGCTCAAGGCTGAGGGGCTATACGGGGTTCAGCACGACCAGCTGCACCGGTTTTGCCGGAAATCCGGGTGCCGGTGTTGCCGACTCCCCGGCCGTCGGGGCCGCCTTGGCAGGCCCGGAAGGCTACCTGGTTGCTTTTTGGCAGATTGTGATATAATTAAGCGTGGCAACGACTCCTGCACGTAGTTCTCTTCCTGCCCGCCTTTGGGGGACGTTCACCTCCATTCGCCTCACCGTGGCCCTGTTGCTGGTACTGGCGCTGGTAGCCACCCTGGGTACCGTTATCCCCCAGGGTGAGCCCGCGGCCCGCTACCTCCAGAGCTTCGGACCTCGTCTCGGGGCCTTCCTGGTTCGGGCGGGCTTCAGCCGCGTCTTTGACGGGCCTTGGTTGCTGGTTCCCGTGGGGCTTCTCACGCTTAACCTCATGGCCTGCGTCATCCGGGGGTTGCCGGAAGCGCTGCGCCGAGTGGCCCGCCCCTTTCCCGTGGAGGAGGCCCTGAAGCTGCCGGTGCGGGGGCGTTTCATTCTCCCGGCCCAGATGGTTCCGGACCAGGCGGTGCTCACCCCCCTGCGCCAGGAGCTGGGCCGGGCCGTAAAACACGAGGCGGACGGCCAGGTGGTCTATCTGGGAGAGAGCGGGCGCTTCCGTCCCTTGGGCCCCTACCTCATTCACCTTTCCCTGTTCCTCATCCTCATCGGAGGCCTGGTAGGCAAGTTCTGGGGAGTGGAGGGGCGCCTTCCCATCCTGGCGGGGGAGACGGCCACAGAATTCATGGCGGGCAAGGGCGAAACCCAGGAGCCTCTGGGATTTAGCGTCCGCCTGGACCGCTTTCTGGTGGACTACTACGAGGGCAGCCAGACGCCCAGTGAATTCCGCTCCGACCTCACCTTTCTCAAGGACGGCAAGGAAGTGGAAAAGGCCGTCTGTCGGGTGAACGAGCCCGTGACGTTCGGCGGCCTCACCCTCTACCAGTCCAGCTACGGCTCCCAACTCGTGGGACCGGTGCGTTTCAAGGTCTGCCGCGGGCAGGAGTGCCATTCCCTGGAAGCCGGCCAGCGTCGGGGGCAGGCCATTCCCGGCGGCAGCGCCCAGTTCATGCTGTTGCGGGTGGACGGCAACCTCCAGGGTCTGGGTCCTGCGGTCCAGGTAGCCTACCGGGACGGCACCGGCCATCCCCAGCTCTTCTGGGTACCGGTGAACCGGCCGGAGTTGGCCGACCGGCAACACTCCCCCTTCTATCAGGCCGGCCCCCACCGGTTCACGGTGGAGGACCTGCCCCTGAAGTTTTACTCAATCTTCCAGGTACGGCGGGATCCGGGGGTCTGGTGGGTGTACGCCGGATTTCTCCTCTGTCTCCCCGGGTTCCTCCTGGCGTTTCTTAGGCCCGCCCAGCGGTATGCCGTGGTTCTGAGTCGCAAGTCCTCCGGGGCTTGGGAGGGGAAGGTGCTGGGGGCCAGCCCCAGGGCCCGGGAGGCCTTCCAGGAGCGGGTGGACCGCCTGCTGGCCCGCCTGCCCAAAGGAGCCCGCACATGACCAGCACGATTTTGGGTGCCGTTACCTTGGTGTATCTGGCCGCAGCCTTTCTCTTTCTGTGCGGTGCCCTCTGGGGAAGCCGCCGGCTGGAAGCCCTGGGCCGCCTTGGTCTGTACGGCGGCTTGGCGGCCCATCTGGGCGCTTTTTTCGGCCGCTGGGTGGAGACCTATGGTCGGGCCAGCCTGCACAGTCCGCCCCAGTCCTTTTCCCAGGGCCTGCAGTTGGTGATCCTGCAGGTGCCCCTGTCCAACTTTTTTGAGTCCCTGGTGTTTTTCTCCCTGTGCCTGCCGGCCCTGGCCCTGATCTCCTTCCGCCGGCATCTTAAGGACTACCTGGGGGCCCTGGTGGCCCTGTTCGCTTGCCTCATCCTGGCCTATGCCGCCAAGGGGGTGGACAGCAGCATCAAGCCCCTGATGCCGGCGTTGAAAAGCAACTGGCTGCTGATCCATGTCCTCACCTGCTTTATCGGCTACGCCGCCTTTGCCCTGGCCTTTGGCGCCGCCCTCCTCTATCTCTGGCAATCCCGCCGGGGCAAGGCCTTTCCCTTCGCCCCGCCGGCGGACCTGGACCGCCTGATGTACCAGGCCGTGGCCCTGGGGTTTCTCTTTCTTTCCGTGGGCATCCTCACCGGCGCGGTGTGGGCCGATTCCGCCTGGGGCCGATACTGGAGCTGGGACCCCAAAGAGACTTGGTCCCTCATCACCTGGTTCATCTACGCCGGCCTCCTGCACGCCCGTCTGGTGAAAGGCTGGCAGGGCCGGCGCATCGCCTGGCTGGCCGTGCTGGGCTTCGCCGCGGTGCTTTTCACCTACTTCGGGGTGAGCTTCCTCCTCCCCGGGCTCCACTCCTACCTGACCTGAAGACAGCTGAAGAGAGCCGGTAGCCTATCGTTGAGATGGGGGCGGCATGGAGCAGCAGGTCGTCGCCGGGGCGTTGGGCATCTCTAGGGTTAATCTTTCCGAAACTGCCCTTTCTTTCAACCCATCCAGGGCGGGCGGCTGAAGCCGGAAAATCCCTCCCATGGCCTCTTACAAGCTGCTTTCCTTGTCAGGATCAAACAGGATAATGCCACCCTCCGGGATGGGGGATTGTTGCTCCTTAATTTTTTGCACCTCAACCTGGCGTTCCGCTGGGGGAGGAGAAGCGGCGGCAGGAGCTGGAGTCTCAGTGGGGGCGCCGCCTGGCGGAACGCGCAGCGTTACCGGAATGTTCACCTTGGTGACATTGGCATACCCGGGATCTGATACCAGGATTTCAACCATTACCAGGTTCACCGCTGGGAAATAAACATACCCTTCGTCTCTCATGTGTTTTGCAAGGACTTTTCGCTGAAGGGCGTTTTGGTGTAAGGTGGCGCGGGTGTTCACCTCTAATTGCATCCTGTTACTCGCGGCGCCTAACACCGCCCCCTCAGCTCCATAACGGGCCGCACCGATGGCAGCCCCACGCCCAGCCCAGGAGCTGCCACCCAGGGAGCTGCCCACCGCAGCCCCCAAAGCCGCGCCCAAGGCTGCTCCAAAAATAGCCCCCGCCAGCGCGCCTTGGGCATAGGACTTGAAGGCCTCGGAAGCTATGACGTTATCGGCCGCTTCCGGCGGGGTAAAGGGTTTATAGTTAACTCCTGCTGCATCAGTGCACGTGATCTGCGAGGGTTCGATTACCACAGGTCCGGAGGAATTGTTGTTAATGACAATTTTGGTTGGGCAAAGGCCGCCATTCCACCAACTGTTGCTTGTGCCGGGCTCCGGCCCCATTGGTTCAACGGCGATTTCCACACCGTCAACATTCGCATAATTGATGTAACTCGCTGCAGGCTTGACTATTTTGGGCGGATGGATTGGCGCAGCAGCACAGGAGAGCAGTGAGGTCGGCAAGAATATTGCCAACAGCAGCCACGTGATTTTAACAATAATTCTCTTGGTCATCATGTCCCAATTCCTTGGAGATGAGAAACCTACATTATTGATGGCGCTGAATGATACCGTATTTCTGCCATAACAAGGGGATCATGACAAATAGTTTAACCCGCATTATTCATGAATAGTGGGGTTGCGTCTCCCTGCCTCACTATAACGGGATAAGCTGACAGGAGGCGGCATCCGGATTCGAACCGGAAAAAACGGCGTTGCAGGCCGTTGCCTTGCCATTGGCTATGCCGCCTCGAAAAAAAGGGGTTTCAGGAAGCGGGCCTTACGTTGAGCAGATGCAACACCTTTATGCAAAAAATTTGCCATTCGTATATCTGGTTATTTATATTAATTAATTAATCTTTTAACCATGCATCTCATGCTTCTGGATGTGAACAATTGTCGATAATATGTTTGAATGTTGAACCTTTTTCTCTACTGGCCTCCCATGGCTTGCGGGTGGCAACCCCTCCCCCAGATCCCCCGTTACCAGAGCCAGGGTCCCTAGCCCTCCCCGGCGATGGTTTAGGGTACTCCCGGGATCAGTCTTCTCTTTTGGGGGCTCACCTCCGCCGGGGCCGCCTGAGATCCTGCCCATGAAGCAACGTCCCGAGGAAATCAACGGGATAAGGCCATGATCTGAAACGTGCCGCTGGTCACGCTCCTATCCCATCATCCCACGTTCCGGAGGGCCTCGGCGATGCGCACCCGGGAAGCCCGCCAGGCGGGGAGGAGCGCGGCCAGCACCCCCACCCCCAGGGAAACCGCCAGCCCTAGGGCCATGGTATCGGGCTTGACGCTCAGGTCCGGGAAATACTGGCTCACCGTGTCGGGGAAGAGAGCCACCGCCGGAAAACTCAAAATCAAGCCCAGAACGCCCCCAGCCAGCGCCAGCAGGAGGGATTCCCCCATGATGACCAGCGTCAGGTGCCGGGGCCGGAACCCCATGCTTTTCAGCGCAGCATATTCCCCCAAACGCTCCCGGGCGCTCATGGCCATGGTGTTGGCCAAGACAATGAGGATCACCCCGATGACCGCCCAGGATACCACCCGGATGGCCAGCAGGATGGCTCCGGTCATCTCCACGAACCCCAGGTTGAAGGCGGCCTCGGTTTCGGTGAGGGTCTCGGCCAGGGAGTTTTTAAAGGTGTCGTCGATTTTTTGGGCCACCTGTGCGGCCAGCTCAGGGCGGGCCACCTGCACCAAAAACCAGCCCACCTGGTCGGCCTGACCGGGCGCGCTCTTTTTCAGGGTTTCGTTTAGATAATCCCAGTGGAAGAAGAGGATGGTCTCGTCCGCGGTGGGGTATTTGCCGTCATAGATGGCCTTCAGCACCAGGCGGTAGTCCCCCTGGAAATAGGTGCCCTTGAGGACGATGGGGTCGCCCACCTTCCAGCCGAAGCGGGCCGCCAGCTTCCGGCCGGCCACCGCGGCCCGCCGGTCCTGCACCGCCGCCAGTTTCTGTTCCGGCGGCAGGACGTATTCCGGGTAACAGTCCAGATAGGCAGGCAGCGCCGCGGCGAACTGGGGGAAGAAATTCTTTTTGTCGATATAGACGCCTTCAAACCAATAGGCATAAGCCACTTCCGTGACCCCGGGGATGGCCCGGATCTTGGCCAGGTACGCCAGGGGCAAGGGAAAGACCAGGGAGACGGCGTTTCTGGTCACCAGGCGCACCGGCGAGGAGGCCGCCACCCCGGCATACCAGGCCTGGACCACGGTGCGCAAGAGACAAAAGGCCAGCACCGCCACCGCCAGACCAAGGACCGTGAGGGCGGCGCGCACGGGGTGCCGCAGCGTATTTCTCCAAGTTAATTTCAGCATTGTGCATCTGCCTTGGGAGGGGAGGGGCAAAAAGCGCGGCTCTCTGCCCTGTCCCCTCCGATTTCTGATGGGATCGGGGGAGGGAGCCAGGGCCTGCGGCCCCAAGCCTCCTACCCCATGCTTATCCCACCTTCCGCAAGGCTTCGGCAATCCCCACCCGCCCCGCCCGCCAGGCGGGGAGCAGCGCGGCCAGAACGCCCACCGCCAGGGCGGTGCCCAGCCCCAGGGCCAGGGTGGCGTTGGTCAGGGGAAAGACCCGGAAGTACTGCCCCAGCTTGGTCTTGAACACCCACACGCCCGGAAAGGTCAGGGCGAGCCCGATGAGTCCCCCGCCCAGGGCCAACAGCAGAGATTCCCCCAGGATGACCACGGCCAGGTGCCGGGGCCTAAAGCCCATGGTCTTGAGCACCGCGTATTCCCCCTGGCGTTCCCTGGCGCTCATGGCCATGGTATTGGCCAGCAGCACCAGGATGACCCCAATGACCAGCCAGGAGACTACCTGGATGGCCAGGAGAATGGCCTCGGTCATGGAGATGAAGCCCAGGGCGAAGGCGGCCTCGCTCTCGGTCAACGTTTCGGCCAGGGAGTTCTTGAAGGTGGCGTCGATTTCCGCGGCCACCTGCCCGGCCAGCTCTTTGGCGCGTACCTCCGTGATGAACCAGCTTACCTGGTCGGCCCGGTCCGGCAGGGTCTTTTTCACGGTTTCATTGAGGTAGTCCCAGTGAAACAGCAGGCGGCCCTCATCGATGGTGGGGTCCCGGCCGCGGTAGATGCCCCGGATGACCAGGCGGTACTCGCCGGGATAGATGGTGCCCTTGAGAATGATGGCGTCGCCCACCCGCCAGCCGAAGCGTTGGGCCAGTTGGCGGCCGGCGGCCGCGCCCCGGCGGTCCTGAAGCAGGGCGGTCTTCTGCTCCTCGGGGAGGAGATATTCCGGGTAGATGGCCAGGTAGTGGGCCAGGTCCACGGCAAACTGGGGGAAAAAGTTCCGCTCGTCGATATAGATGCCGCCGAACCACATGCCGTAGGTGATGTTGGTGATGCCGCCGATGGCCTGGATCTTGGGGAGATACGCCAAGGGAAGGCGAAACATCAGGGAGATGGCGTTTCTGGTCACCAGCCGGTTGGGCGAGGCGGCGGAGACCCCGGAATACCACGCAGCCACCACGGTGCGCAGCAGGCAGAAGGCCAGGACCGCCACCGCCATCCCCAAAACGGTGAGGCTGGAGCGCAAGGGGTGCCTTAAGGCGTTGCGCCAGGTGAGCTTGAACATCCGTGGTCAGTCGTCCAAAAGTGATCGCGGCGCGGCGGCCAAGCCTTCCCAGCCGCATTCCCGGTCATGGCGATAAAGCAGTTCCAGGGCCCTAAGGCCGAGGTCCAGAAGGCGGCCTTCCGCCAGAAGGCGCAGGCGGCGCGCGCCGAAGATCCGATGCTCCAGGACCCGGTTGGCCAGCACCGCACAGGCGCCGCCGGCCCTCAACTCCAGGGTGGAGACTGCCGCCAGGGTGAAGTAGGCTGCCATCTCCATTTCCAGATTGAACACGCCTTGGCGCTGCAGCCGGGCCACTTTGTCCGGCTCCCGGCAGGGGAACCCCGGCACCGCCCGGCCCTGGCCGGCGTAAAAATCGGCGGTGGTGCAAGTCAGCCCCACGTGGTGGGGGATCTGAAGCTCCCGGGCCGCCTGAGTCAGGGCGGCCAGCACCTGGGGGTGGGCCGGCACCGCCGGCCCCGGAGGGGCGTAGTAGTCGGTGGTGTGGTCGTCCCGGAGAGCGGCGGCGCTGATGACCAAGTCCCCCACCCGGATGTGCTCCTGGAGGGCGCCCGAGGTCCCCAGGCGGATGAAGGTGGCCGGGGCCACGCACTGGCTGGCCTCCAGGACGGCAATGGCGGTGTTGTCCGGCCCGATGCCGGTGGCCATGAGGGAGACGGCGATCCCTTTATAGGTGCCGGTGAGGGTGAGAAATTCCCGGTAGGCCCGGCGCACGGCGACGGTATCCAGCCGGCGGGCCAGCTTGCGTATCCGGGCCGGGTCCCCGGAGGTGAGGATATAGGGGGCCAGGTCGCCTTTGCCGCAGTTGAGGTGATAGTATCGACCCTGGGCATTCAGGGGCAGGGGGGATTTTTCCGGAGGCATTCCCTGTATCCCCATGGCAAAGGTTCTCCGGGGAGCTCGGCCTGGCGGGCGCCAGCCGGCACTGGGCTAGGCCGGCGCCGGCGGGATGCCGATGCCGCCGCGGCCTGAAGGCCGTCTGGGAGCCCGAAACCGCGCCGGATGCCCTCGGTGGCCGTTCCCTCCCTGGCGCTTCCTACTCTGACGGCGCGGCTTCAGTGGGGGGCAGGCCGCAGGTGCCGCCGATGTTGGGCTCATCCGTTTCCAGGGCACCTTTGATCAACTTGATGAGCCGGGGGGCCCGGGAGGCGGCCTCGGGGTCGTGGGTTACCAGGATGATAGTTTTGCCGAACTCGCCGTTCAGGCGGCACAAGAGGTCCAGCACGTCGTTGGCCGAGGCCCGGTCCAGGTCCCCGGTGGGCTCGTCCGCCGAGATGAGGGTGGGGTCGGTGACCAGAGCCCGGGCAATGGCCACCCGCTGCTGCTGGCCGCCGGAGAGCTGTCCCGGATAGTGGTGCACCCGGTCGCTCAGGCCCACCAGTTCCAGGACCAGGTTCACATGTTCCCGGCGCTCGTGGCGGCTTAACGGGGTCAAGAGCAGGGGCAGCTCCACGTTTTCAAAGGCGGTGAGCACCGGGATGAGCTGGTAAAACTGAAAGATGAACCCCACGTGTCGGGCCCGCCAAGCCGCCAGTTCGGCTTCCCCCAGCAGAGGGAGCTCCACCCCGGCCACCGTCAGTCTGCCGGAGTCCGGGCGGTCCAAGCCGGCGATGAGGTTGAGGAGGGTGGTCTTGCCGGAGCCCGAAGGGCCCATCAAGGCCACAAACTCGCCCTCCCGGATGGTCAGGGAGATGTCCTGGAGCACCGGGAGCACCTGGCTCCCCCGCCGGTACGACTTGGAGAGGTGGGCCACCTCCACCAGGGGCGGTGCCGGTTCCACTCTGATGCTCGCTCCTTTACGATGCGGATGGTGAGGGGAGGGCCAGGGCTTTCGCAGCCCCCGCCCCCTCACGCACCTTACTCCTGCAGCTTCACCCGATCCCCGTCGGTCAGGCCCGGGGGCGGTTTGAGCACGATGCGGTTGCCTTCTTTCAGCCCCTCCCTGACCTCCACCAGGTCTCCGACCTTTCCCCCCAAGGACACCGGCACCATGCGGACCCGCCCGGCGTCGATGAGCAAGGCGAAGGATCGGCCGTTTCGGGTAACGATGGCAGAGGGCGGGACCAGCAGGCGGGGCAGGGATTCCTCAGCCCCCAGCGGCCGGGAGAGGAAAGCCACCTTGGCGCTCATCTCCGGGAGGATGCGTTCATCCCTTTCCAAAAATTTTACCTTGGTCATGACGGTGGCCTTGGCCCGGTCGGCGGTGGGCACGATCATGTGCACCTGGCCTGGGAATCGCCGGTCGGGAATGGCATCCAGGGAGACTTCGCACGGCTGGCCCAGGCGCACCTTGTCCAGATTGGATTCCGCCACGTCGGCTTCCACCATGAGAGAATCGAAGTCGGCCATGGTGACCACCGAGGCCTTGGCCGTGGCCGCGGCGCCGAACGGGGCCACCACCTCACCCACGTCGGCGTTTTTCGTTAACACCACGCCGTCGAACGGGCTGCGGATGTAAGAGTATTCCAGAGCCGCCTGGGTGTTGGCCAAGCCGGCCCGGCTGGTTCTGATGAGCGCCTGGGCGTTGGCCACCTGGGCTCTGGCCTTGTCGTAGCGGGCCAGGGTGGCGTCGTATTCCTGGCGGGACACCAGGTCCTGGGCCACCAGGGTCTGATAGCGCTCAAAATTGTTTCGGGCGTCAATGAGCTCGGCCTGAGCCGCGGCCAACTGGGCCTCCGCTTCCTTCACCTGGCTGGCTGCCTGGTCCCGCTGGGCCACCAGGTCCTCGTTTTCCAGGCTGGCCATGATTTGGCCTTTCTTGACCCGGCTGCCCTCTTCCACCGCCAAGTGGACCAGACGACCGGTGCTCTTGGACGAGACCGCCGCTTTCCTTTGTGCTACTACGTATCCACTGGCGTTGAGAAGGGTGAAGGCCTGGGACGGGTAAACCCGGGAAACCACGGTGGCGCTCACTTCCGAAGCCCACCAAGCGGGCCCCCACAGGTAGAGGAGGCCCCCCAGAAGCAGCACGACGCCGACGACCACCATGAAGTAGCGCCAGGGGGTTTTCCGGGAGGGTCCAGCCCCGGAAACCTCACCCCGGCGGTCAATGCGCAGACGGTCCAGGTCTACAGGCACGTTGGGGTTCTCTTTTCGCCAGTGGCATGGGGGTTCGCCGGAAATCCACCTGGTTGCCGGCAGGGCAGACTGACTCAGGATATCAGGTTCTCACCGGACTTTCAAACCGTTATCGCCAGGATGGAGGCTCTGGGGATAAAAGCGGGATGGCGGCATCAGCGGCAAGGCCGCATGGACGCCAGGGAGGGCCGGCAGTTCGGCCCCCCCTCTATCAGTGGGACGCTTCAGACCTTGAGGATGCCGGCCCTGGTAATGGTCCAGAAATGGAACGGCGGCCCGATGAACTGGTCCTGGCCGGCCAGCTTTTCCATGGCCTCCTTGCAAAGCCGCACCACTTCGGCCAGGGGAGCCATCTTGGCCACCAGGCTGTTGAGCTGGTATTCCAGACCCAGGCGCCGAGGCAGGGTGAAAATGTGGGTTGCCTGGGTGGACTCCACCCTGGGGGGCTGGACCCGGTCCCAGATGATGAACAACCGGTGGGGGTTGTCCGCAGCCTTCTCCGAGAGGCCGGCGATGAGCAGATACAGATTGATCACCGGGTCCAACGGCAGCTTGGAGCAGGCCTTGCGAAAAAAGTCGTCCATTTTGCCGGTGAAAAAGGGGATCGCAGCCTGAATCAGGTCATCGACATCGGTGAGGCCCTCGCTTTTAGCGAAAGCGGCAAAGTCCCCGGCCAGCTGAGCGGCCTCTCCCGCTCCGGCTGAGGCGATGACCGCATGAGAACCGAGGGGTATGAGCCGTTCCACGGTGACGAATTCGCTTTCCAGGGCGCTGGTGGCGGAAAAGAGTTCGGCCCGGCTGTCGCTGGCCACTAATATGCCGTCCACGGTGGCGCAGGCAATCAACTGTCCCATGGTGACCTCCTTCTCGGGTTGCCGTTTATACACGCTGTATGGCTATTTAAGTAAGGACGACGCGCCGATCAGTCAACGCCCCATCCCGGCGAAGGGTGGCCATTCGGGGTGATGGTAGGGTCGAGTGCCGGCGCCGCCCCGGGGTGGAGAGGCCTCTCGGTCCGGGGGAAGCGGTGTGGCCGGGCCGGACCGGCGGGATCAACCGCAACGCGGTCTTAATGTTGGTAGCCGGAATCCGGTTCCCCGGCCGGGGGGGCCGGCGGGGCTATCCCGCCGGCTAGCCTGGCCAACCCCTGCTGGACCCGGATCAGGTTGGCCTGCAGGGCAAGCAACGAGCTCTGGAGCGCCCCCAGGGCCTGATGGAGCGCCTTCAGGGCGGCGGCCAGGGCTTCATGGGGACGGCCGGCGGTCAGCAGATCCCGGGCCTCCTGCAACGCGGCCTCGAGCTCCTGGGAAGTGGGCTGGCGGGACATGAGGGCACCTCGGCAACAGGGATGTCTGTTTTCAAAGCAAGGCACATGCCAACCGCACTCATAGATATATTGTTATGAAAAACAACCTGATAGACCTTAACCGTCCCGGGAGGCGCCCGGGGAAACGTTTCAGCGGCTGAACATCAGGGTGCGGCAATCTGAGCAGGAGGCGGAGTGAGGCAGGGGAGAACTTTCCTCCCTCACCCCTGGAAAGAAGACCGCCGGGTCCATCAGGAGCCGCAGCCCTTCCCGGCGGCATTGTGCCGGCCAGGGCGCCGGCTCCCTTTTCCCCGGTCTGTTGCCGGGGACTTTGGGTTGGGATGGGGTTTCCCAAGAGGTCGTGATCAGGGTCTGAAGAGGGAATGCAGGGGTAAGGATCGGCGGCTCTTACCCCCGTCGGGACCTCCCTAAAACTCCACCACGGCATCGTCGCCCAGGAGGAGTTGCAGGGAACGGTGGCGGTTGTGCCGGGCCACCCGGGCGTTACGCCCCAAGAGACTGTCTTCCAGACGGTCCACGTGGGAGATGCGGGCGCCGGCCAGGATGACCGAATGCTCGATGACGCTGGCCTCCACCCGGGAGTCGTCGCCGATGCTGGTGAAGGGTCCGATGAAGCTGTGCTGGATAAGACAACCGGCTCCGATGGCCGCCGGCCCCCGGATGGTGGAATGAATCACCCGGGTCCCCGGCGCGATGGAGACCCGGCCGGTAATCTGGGAGTCGGCGTCCACCTCCCCCAAGATCTCCCGGGTGTTCCAGGCGTCCAGCACCTGGGTGTTGGCCGTGAGCAGGTCGTCTTTCTTGCCGGTGTCCAGCCACCAGCCCTCCAAGCGGCGCCACCCCACCCGCTTGCCGGCGGTCAGGAGGCTCTGGATGGCGTCGGTAATCTCCAGCTCTCCCCGCCAAGAAGGTTGGAGCCGGTCAATCACCGGGTGGATGGCCGGCGTGAAAAAATACACCCCCACCAGGGCCAGATTGCTGGGAGGGTCCTTCGGCTTTTCCACCAGCCGGGCCAGGCGTCCCTGGGCATCCAACTCGGCAATCCCGAACTGCTGCGGGTTGTCCACTTCCTTGAGGAAGACCAAGGCGTCCAGGGCCTCCCGGGAGAAGTCCTCCAGGAAGGGAGCGATGCTGTTGCTGATGAGGTTGTCTCCCAAATACATGACAAACGGGGAGTCCCCGAGAAAGGACCGGGCGGTCTTCACCGCATGGGCCAAGCCGGCGGGCTGGTCCTGGCGGATATAGGTGACGACTGCGCCCCAGCGGGAGCCGTCGCCCACCGCGTCCCGCACCAGGTCGCCGGTTTCCGGGCTGACGATGAGGCCCAGGTCGGTGATCTTGGCCCGCACCAGGTTTTCGATGACATAGAACAGGATGGGCTTGTTGGCCACTGGGACCAACTGCTTGGCCGCAGTATAAGTGAGGGGCCGCAGCCGGGTACCCTTGCCCCCGCTCAGGATCAAGCCTTTCATGGGTTGCCGGTCCTCTAAGGATTTTTCCCCATTATCGAATAATTTTCCGGAAACATTAAGCCTTTCTCGCTCCGGGGACTTGCGGAAAACCGGTGGGGCTACCCCTAAGTATTTGCAAAGAGTAAGAGAATATGGTACCGTCAAGCATATTGGGGCCGTTTGCAAGGCTTTCGGCGGGCGAGAAACGAAAGGACTCCGCAAGCCCCGCGCCGGGAGGCCGCTGCCTCCCGGGAGCCTGAGATGCAGCTGAGGAAGCGGGTTCTCTGGCATCCTGACCCCGATTGTTCCTGGTTTGTTCTGAGCGCCACACGGGGCCGCGGCCCCGGGAAAGGGCTGGAGCCCCGGATGGAAAAAAAACAGGCCGTCGAACTGGCCGAGCGCGTCCGCCCCTTGGTCAATGAAATTCTGGAGCGGTTCAACCGGGAATCTGTCACCGCGGAAGAGGCCGGCATGGTGGTCCTGGCCCTGACCCACCGGCTGATGACGGTGATGGAGAGCAATCCCGAGGAGCAGCGCTCGTTTATCGTCAGCGTGGTAAATCTCATCAACCGGTATATTGCGGGGGATTTGCGCGACGACTGAACCTGGCCGTGACTGCCAGCCGCAGAGCGGCCCCGGCCCCGGCCGGGGGCCCTCGACCTGATGCTGCCATGAAGCGAAAAGCCGATACCATCCTGGAGCTCATGGGGAAGACCCCCATCGTCCGCCTGAACCGCCTCAATCCCAACCCGCAGGTGGAGATCTACGTCAAGCTGGAGTACTTCAACCCCGGGGGGTCGGTGAAGGACCGGCCAGCCCTGGCCATGATCGAGGCGGCGGAAGCTGCCGGCCAGCTCACCCCCGACAAGACCGTCATCGAGGCCACCAGCGGCAACACCGGCATCGGCCTGGCGTTGGTCTGCGCCGTCAAGGGCTATCGGCTGCTGTGCGCCATGAGCGAGTCCGCCTCGCTGGAGCGCAAGCGCATTCTCAAGGCCCTGGGCGCCGAACTCCTCCTCACCCCGGCCCACCTGGGCACCGACGGCGCCATCGAGGAGGTGTACCGGCTGGCCCGGGAGCACCCGGACAAATATTTTCTGGTGGACCAGTTCAACAATCCCAACAACCCCTTGTCTCACCAGGAGACGGCCCGGGAGATCTGGGAGCAGACCGAGGGGCTGGTAACCCATGTGGTGGCCACCATCGGCACCTGTGGCACTCTCATGGGGCTCTCCCGTTATCTGAAGGAGTTCAACCCGGCCATCCGGGTTATCGGGGTGGAACCCTACCTGGGGCATGCCATCCAGGGGCTGAAAAACCTGAAAGAATCCTACGTTCCGGGGATTTTCGTCAAGGGGCAGGCGGACGAGATCATCAACGTGGAGGATGAAGAGGCCTTCGAAACCGCCCGCCGCCTGGCCCGGGAGGAAGGACTGTTTCTGGGCATGAGCGCCGGCGCGGCCGTGGCGGTGGCCCGACGTCTGGCCCGGGAACTGGATGCCGGCCTCATCCTAGCCATCGCTCCGGACGGAGGCGAGCGCTATCTTTCCACCCCGTTGTTCCTGGAAAAGGAACCCCCCTCGCTCCAATTCTACAATACCCTGACCCGGCTCCGGGAACCCTTCTCCCCCCGCCGGGAAGGGGAAGCCACCATTTTTGTGGACGGGCCGGCGCTGAACGCTCTCCTCTCCCTTTCTCAGGCCCGCCGCCTGGTGCTGGCCGACCTTCTGGCCCGGGTTTTGAGCTTTCGGGGCTTGAAAGTCCGCCAACTGGTAAGCCTCATAGACTTAGATGATCGGGCCATTGCCGGGGCGGCGGCCGCCGGTCAGCAACTGGCCGAGTTCACCGGCCGCTATCGTGAGGAATTTTTCCAGGACCTTCAGTCACTTAGTGTTCGCCAGGGAGTCCTCTACCCGCTGGCCAGCCAACACGTGCCTGACATGGTGGAGCTCACCAAAAAGCTCCTCACCAAGGGGTTTGCCTACGAAAAATTGCGCTCGGTTTATTTCGATATTGCGCGCTTCAAGGGTTACGGTCGCCTTTCCGGTCTCGATCTGGGCAAAATCAAACTGGGCAAGACCGTGGATCTGGATGAATACGCCAAGGAGGACCCCCGGGACTTTACCCTGCTGAAGCGGGCCAAGCTGGGGGAGCTGAAAAGCGGCCTCTATTTCACCACCCCCTGGGGGCAGGTGCGGCCCAGCTGGCACCTGGAGTGCGCCGCCATGGCCGTCAAGCATCTGGGGCAGACCGCCGACTTCCACGTGGGCGGCATCGAGTCCCTCTTCCCCCACGAGGAAAACGAAAACGCCCTGTTTACCGCGGCCACCGGCCAGCCTCTGGCCACCTTCTGGCTCCACAGCGAACTGGTGCTCAAAGACGGCAAACCCGTCCGGGAGCCCGGAGAGCTTACCGTGCGGGACCTCCTGCGCCAGGGCTTCACCGGCGCCGAGGTGCGCTACTTCCTCCTGGCCACCCACTACCGCAAACCCTTGGCCTTCACCCCGGACAACCTCAAGGCTGCGGCCCGGGCCCGGGCCCGGCTGGACCACTTCCTGGAGCGCCTCAGCCTCCTGACCGGCGGGGACGGCCAGGCGGGAGCCGTGGAGGAGCGGCTGTTCCTCCTGAAAAAGGAGGTGTTGGCGGCCCTGGACGATGACTTGAATATCTCCCGGGCCTTGGCCGCAATCTTCGAGGCGATGAACGAACTCAACGCCGAACTGGACCGGGGCCGCCTGGGACACACGGCGGCTTCCCTGGTGCTCAGCCGCTTCCAGGAACTGGACGAGCTCCTGGCGGTCATGAAATTCCCCGCCGCCACCCGGGACGCCGATCTCGAAGCCCGCTTGCAGGAGCGGGAAGAGGCCCGACGGCGGAAAGACTTCGCCACCGCCGACCGCATCCGCCAGGAACTGGCCGCTCAGGGCGTGGAAATCCTTGACACCCCGGCCGGCCCCCGCTGGCGCCGGCGCTGAGGGCAGGGCAGGAGCGAATTTAGGAGGAGGGGCCTGAGGGGCAGTGGCCCCTCCCCTCCCCCAATTCCATGAGCCGGCAGCATGGGCTTCCATCCCGTGCATTGAAGGCCTGCCTCATTTTGATCCGGTTGCTCAGGAGCAGGGCGGGAAAGCAAAGCGCCTCCCGCCTTTCGGGCTGCAGGATTAAGCAAACCACCGTAGACTGGATGTGATCATGGCCGACAAGCTCTGGGGCGGGCGTTTTCAGGAAAAGACCGCGGCGCCGGTGGAGGATTTTACCTGCTCTCTGCACGTTGACCGGCGTCTCTACCGCCAGGACATCGCCGGCTCCCAGGCCCATGCCCGCATGCTGGCCAAGCAGGGCATCCTCACGGCAGAGGAGGCCCAGGCCATCGTCACCGGGCTGGAAGAGATCCGCCAGGAGATCGAGTCCGGTCAGTTCAACTTTGACCCGGCCCTGGAAGACATCCACATGGCCATCGAGGCCCGCCTCACCGCCAAGATCGGGGAGACGGGCCGCAAACTCCACACCGCCAGGAGCAGGAACGACCAGGTGGCTCTGGACGTGCGCCTCTATCTGGCGGAAGAGGCGGAGGGCCTGATCACCGACCTCCAGGCGCTGCGCCGGGCCGGGGCGCGGCTGGCCCGCCGACACTTTGGGGAGATCCTGCCGGGCTATACCCACCTGCAGCGGGCCCAGCCGGTGCTCCTGGCCCACCACCTGCTGGCCTACGACGAAATGTGGCGCCGGGATCAGGCCCGACTCAAGGAATCCCTGGCCCGCATCCGCGTCTCCCCCCTGGGTGCCGCGGCCCTGGCCGGCACCACCTTCCCGGTGGATCCCGCCTTCACCGCGCAGCAGGTGGGTTTCCCCAAGATCTTCCGCAACAGTCTGGACGCAGTGAGCGACCGGGACTTCCTCCTGGAATTCCTCTCCCACGCGGCCATTATTATGGTGCACTTAAGCCGCCTCTCGGAAGAACTCATCCTCTGGTCCACCGCCGAATTCGGTTTTGTGGAGCTGGCCGACTCCTACGCCACCGGTTCCTCCATCATGCCCCAGAAGAAAAACCCGGACGTGGCCGAACTCATCCGGGGAAAAACCGGACGGGTGGCCGGCCACCTCCTGGGCCTGCTCATGACCATGAAAGGCCTGCCCCTGGCTTACAACCGGGACCTTCAGGAAGACAAGGAACCCCTCTTCGACACGGTGGACACGGTGCGGAGCTCAGTGGCCCTCATGGCCGGCATGCTGGACACCCTCACCGTGAAGCCTGAACGCCTGCGGCAGGCCCTGGCCGGGGGATTTCTCTCCGCCACCGACCTGGCCGACTACCTGGTGAACCAGGGGGTGCCCTTCCGCACCGCCCATGAGCAGGTGGGCCGCCTGGTGGGCTACGCCGCCTTCCAGGGCAAGGAACTCTGGGAGCTCTCCCTGGAGGAGATTCAGCGCTTCGCCTCCCAGGCCGGCCCCGACGTCTTCGACTGGCTGAAGGTGGAAAACGTCGTGGCCCGGCGCACCTCCCCCGGGGGCACCGCCCCGGAACGCGTCAAAGAAGCCCTGCGCCGGGTGGAAAAGGAACTGGGTTTGTGAGGGGGCAGGACGGCGGAGTGGTGGGGGAGGGGGCTAAGGGTCGCAGACCCTTCCCCCCTCCCGCAAACCCCCTCCCCCCATCCCGGAAAGGGTTGGGAGGGGGCTTGGGGGGCAGGCGAAGAGCCCCCGGTCTCCCGGCCCTTTCCCGCCTCCTCCTCCTGGCCTTCCTCCTGCTCCTGGCCCCGGCCTGCGGCAAGAGGGTGGCGCCCCTGTCGCCGGACGAGGTTCTGCCCGGACCGGTGAGGGAGTTTCGGCTGGCTCAGGAGGGGGAGAGCCTGGTGTTGAGTTGGCTCTTTCCCCTGGAAAACCAGTTGGGCCAGCCCCTCACCCAGCTCAGGGGCTTCAGCGTGTATCGCTGCGAAACCGAGGGGGTGGGGGCCCAGCCGGGCTGCCTCAGGGATTTCGCCGTGGTGGCGGACATCGACCTGGCCTATCCCAAGGCGGGGCAGGTCAAGGGCGAAGCCGTGCTTTACCGGGACGTCAAGGTCAAGCCCGGGCGGCGCTACGACTACAAGGTGGCCGCCTATGGCGCCGGGCGCTATCTGGGGGAATTCTCCCGGACGCTCTCCCACGCCTGGGGGGTGCTGCCTCAGGCCCCCCGGGAGCTGCAGGCCCAGCCCGGCGACCGCACGGTGTCGCTCACCTGGGCTCCGGTGATGCGGCTGGCGGATGGCAGCCCGGCTGTGGACCTGGCGGGCTACCGGGTCTATCGCCGGGACCCCGGGGAGGTGGTGAGGCGGCTCACCCCGGAGCCGGTGCCGGCGCCGGCCTTCCAGGATGTGGCGGTAACAAACGACGTGGAATATACTTATATGGTGCGGGCGGTGCGCCGGCTGGGGCCGGATTTCCTGGAAAGCCTGGATTCGGCGCCGGTGGCGGTGACCGCCCGGGACACCACCCCGCCGCCGCCGCTGTTGAACCTGGTGGCCGTGCCCACGGCCAAAGGGGTGGAGCTGCGCTGGTATGAAAGCCCGGCTGCAGACCTGGCGGGGTACCGGGTCTATCGCCGGGCTGCGGGAGAGGCCAGGTTCACCCTGCTGACCCCGAAGCTTCTCATCCGCCCCTACTTTGTGGACACCCAGGCGCCTCCGAGCCGGTCCTATACGTACTATGTAACCGCCCTGGACGATGCCAAACCGCCCAACGAAAGCCTGCCCTCTGAAGAGGCGGAGGTGAATCTATAGGAATGACTTGGGGAGAGGGCCGGAAAGCCGCGGCTCCCTGCCCTCCCCCACCCATCACCATCTCAGGAATGCGGCATGCACCATTTCCATTACGTCAACGGTGAGCTCTACTGCGAGCGGGTGCCGGTGGAGCGCATCGCCCGAAAAGTGGGGACTCCCTTTTATCTTTACAGCCATGCCACGCTGGCCCAGCATTTCCGCACCTTTGACGAGGCCTTCGCGGGGTTTCCGCACCTGGTCTGCTTTGCGGTGAAGGCCAACTCCAATCTGGCCATCATGCGCCTTTTTGCCTCTCTGGGGGCCGGCGCCGACATCGTCAGCGGCGGCGAGCTCCACCGGGCCCTCAAGGCCGGGGTGGATCCGGCCAAAGTGGTGTATTCCGGCGTGGGCAAGAACGCCAAAGAAATCCGCCTGGCCCTCAAGGCCGGCATCCTCATGTTCAACATCGAGTCCTCCCAGGAGCTGGGGGCAATCTCCCGCTTGGCCCGCCGCCTGGGGACCACGGCCCGGGTGGCGCTGCGCATCAACCCGGACATCGACCCCAAGACCCACCCCTACATTTCCACCGGGCTCAAGAAGAACAAGTTCGGCATCAACATCGAGCAGGCCCTGAAGGACTACGCCCGGGCCCAGGAGCTCCCCCATGTCCAGGTGGTGGGGGTGGCCTGCCACATCGGCTCCCAGATCACCGAGCTCTCCCCCTTCCTGGAGACGGTGCAGCGCCTCAAGGAGCTCATCGGCCGCCTGATGGAGTTGGGCATCACCATCCGCTACCTGGACCTGGGTGGGGGCCTGGGCATCACCTACCGGGAAGAGGCTCCGCCCCACCCCCGGGAATACGGCGCGGCGCTGGTAAAGGAGCTTCACGGGCTGGACGTCACCCTCATCCTGGAGCCCGGCCGGGTGCTGGTGGGCAACGCCGGCATTCTGGTGACCCGGGTGCACTACACCAAGGAAAGCGGCGATAAACACTTTATTATCGTGGACGCAGGCATGAACGATCTGGCCCGCCCCAGCCTCTACGGCTCCTACCACGCCCTCTGGCCGGTGGCGGAACGGGAGCGGCCGGAGGTCACCGCGTCGCTGGTGGGGCCCATTTGCGAGTCCGGGGACTTCCTGGCCAAGGACCGACCCATGCCCGCCTTTCAGCCCGGGGAACTGGTGGCGGTGATGAGCGCCGGGGCCTACGGCTTCTCCATGAGCTCCAATTACAACTCCCGGCCCCGGGTGGCGGAAATCTTGGTGAAAGATGACGAGTTTTATGTTATCAGAAAGCGGGAATCCTACCGCCAGCTCACCTGGGGGGAGCAGATCCCGGCTTTTTTGCAGGATGGCGCCTGATGCTGAGCCAGGAAGGCTGCCGACGCGTCCCGTTTTTCAAGATGCACGGCGGCGGCAACGACTTTATCCTCATTGACCATCGGGATCGCTGCTTTCCCCGTCCGGAGCAGCCCGGCCTGGCCCGGCGGTTGTGCGCCTCCAAGGTGGGGGTGGGGGCCGACGGTCTCATCCTCCTGGAAACGGGGGAACGGGCCGACTTGGCCTGGCGCTTTTACAATGCCGACGGCTCCGAGGCCGAGATGTGCGGCAACGGCGCCCGTTGCGCCGCCCGCTTCGCGGTTTTGAACGGCTTGGCCCGGCCCAACCTCTCCATTGAGACCCTGGCCGGCGTCATCCGCTGCGAGGTCAGCGGCCGGTCGGCCCGGGTGCTCATGGCCGACGTGGGCGAGGAGCGCCTCCACCTGGACATCCCCCTGGAAGAGATCGTTTTGCGGGGCCACTTCCTGAGGGTGGGCGTGCCCCATACCGTGATCCCGGTGGAGGATCTGGAAGCGGTGCCCGTCGGCGGCTGGGGCCGGGCGGTGCGCTTCCATCCCCTGTTCCAGCCCGCCGGCACCAACGTCAATTTCATCACCGTCCATACCCCCCACGACCTTGCGGTGCGCACTTACGAGCGGGGGGTGGAGGGCGAAACCCTGGCCTGCGGCACCGGCTCGGTGGCCGCGGCCCTCATCGCCGCCCGCCTGGGGCAGGTGCGCTCCCCTGTCCTGGTGCACACCCGGGGCGGCGAAATCCTCACCGTGACCTTTACCTCCCAAAGCGACACGCCCACCGACGTCTTCCTGGAAGGCGAGGCCCTGGTGGTGTACCAGGGTGTGTTGTGGCTGGAGGAGATCAAATAAGGAGGGAGATTCATGTTGCAAGGAGCCATCACCGCCATCGTCACTCCCTTCAAGAACGGTAAGCTGGATGAAGAGGCTTACCGGGGACTCATCGAGTTCCAGATTGAAGGCGGCATCCATGGCATCGTGCCCTGCGGCACCACCGGCGAATCCGCCACCCTGTCCCACGCCGAACACAAACGGGTGGTGGAAATCTGCATCGAGCAGGTGAAAAAACGCGTGCCGGTGATCGCGGGCACCGGCTCTAACAACACCGCCGAGGCCGTGGAACTCACCTTGCACGCCCAACAGGCGGGGGCCGACTTCGCCCTGATGATCACTCCCTACTACAACAAGCCCACCCAGGAGGGGCTGTATCAGCACTACAAAACCATCTGCGCGGCCACCAAGATTCCCATCGTGGTCTACAACGTCCCCAGCCGCACCAGCGTTAACCTCTTGCCGGAGACGGTGGCCCGGCTGATGGACTTCCCCAATATCCTTGCCATCAAGGAGGCCACCGGGGACCTGAAGCAGTGCGCCAAGATCGTGGAGCTCTGCGGCGACCGCATCACCCTGCTTTCGGGGGACGACTTCACCGTCCTGCCGCTGTTGGCCATCGGCGGCAAGGGGGTCATCTCCGTGGTGAGCAACGTCGCGCCCCGGGACATGGCCGGCATGTGCACCGCCTTCTTCCAAGGCGACCTGGACGCCGCCCGGAAGCTGCATTACAAGATGTGGCCCCTCATGGAAGCCATGTTCTATGAGACCAACCCGGCGCCCGCCAAAACCGCCTTGAAAATGCTGGGCAAAATCACCGGCGAGGTGCGCCAACCTCTGTGCCCCCTGTCCCCGGCCAATGAAGAAAAACTGCGGGGGGTCATGCAAACGTACGGTTTGATTTAAGGTAGGTGGGGAAGGGGGCTAAGAGCCGCGGGCCCTTACCCCCTCCCCCCCACCAACCCGCGGAGGCGTTATGGTTAAGGCGATGGTGTCCGGGGCGGCGGGGAGGATGGGTGGCCGCATCATTCATATGCTGGAGGCGGCGGAAGGAATTGAGCTGGCCGGGGCGCTGGAGCGGCCCGAACACCCGGCGGTGGGCCAGGATGTGGGCGAGGTGGCGGGGCTGGGAAAAAAAGGGATTCTGGTGAGCGGCACCCTGGCGGAGGTGTTGCCGAACGCCGACGTGCTCATCGAGTTCAGCCACCCGGAGCCCACCCTGGCGCATCTCAAGGCCGCGGCCGAGGCGGGCAAGGCCATGGTCATCGGCACCACCGGTCTGAGTCCCGCCCAAGTGGCGGAGCTTAAATGGTTGGCAGAACAGACCCGGGTGGTGTTCGCTCCCAACATGAGCGTCGGCGTAAATCTGATGTTCAAGGTCTGCCAGATGATCGCCTCGGTGCTCACCGACGGCTATGACGTGGAGATCGTGGAGGCCCACCACCGGCTGAAGAAGGACGCGCCCAGCGGCACGGCCCTTAAGCTGGCCCAGGTCATCGCCCGGGAGTTGGGCCGGGACCTGGAGAAGGTGGGGGTCTATGGCCGCAAAGGGCTCACCGGCGAGCGCACCAAAGATGAGATCGGCATCATGACGGTCAGGGCCGGCGACATCACCGGCGAGCACACCGTCATTTTCTGCGGCGTCGGCGAGCGACTGGAGGTCATCCACCGCGCCCACAACCGGGACAACTTCGCCCGGGGCGCGGTGACCGCGGCCAAGTGGGTGGTGCACCAGGAACCGGGTCTGTATGATATGCAGGACGTGCTGGGGTTGAAGTGAGCGATGAACGATAAGCTTAAAATGGAGGGCAACCGCTCCGGCTGGTACCTGAGATACGTATGAAAATCGTGCGCTTCGCCCTGGAGGGCCGGACAGGTTACGCCCTCCTGGAAGGGGATCGGGTGTTCCCGATTTGGGAGACCCCGTTTGAGGCGGTTTCGCGTACCGGCGAAATCTTTCTCCTGGACAACGTCACCCTCCTGGCCCCCTGCCAGCCCAGCAAAATCGTGGCCCTGGGACTGAACTACCGGGACCATGCCGCAGAATTCGGCCGCGAGGTGCCCGACGAGCCGCTCATCTTTCTGAAGCCGTCCACTTCGGTCATCGGGCCGGACGAGGCCATCATCTATCCGAGCATGAGCCGGCGGGTGGACTACGAAGCGGAGTTGGGGGTGGTGATGGGCAAAACCGCCCGGCACGTCCCGGAAGAGAAGGCCCTGGACTACGTGCTGGGCTATACCTGCATGAACGACGTCACCGCCCGGGATTTGCAGAAAAAAGACGGGCAGTTCACCCGGGCCAAGGGGTTTGACACCTTCGCGCCCCTGGGTCCCTGGATCGAAACCGAAATTGATGACCCGGACCAGCTCACGGTGGAGGCTTGGCTCAACGGGGAGCGGCGCCAGCACGGCAACACCCGGGATATGGTTTTCGGGGTGCGCCGGCTCATCGCCTTCATTTCCCGGGTCATGACGCTCCTCCCCGGGGACGTCATCGCCACCGGTACCCCTGCAGGCATCGGCCCCATGCGGGTGGGGGACGTGGTGGAGATCCGGGTGGAGGGCATCGGCACGCTGAACAATCACCTTGTCGCGCAAGAGGGGGAGCCATGACGTTTTTCCAGCCGGCCGACCGTTTGGGCCTCATTCCTCCGTATCTCTTCAAGGCCATCGACGAAAAGAAGGAAGCGGTACGGGCCAAGGGGGTGGATATCATCGACCTGGGGGTGGGCGACCCCGACCTCCCCACGCCTGCCTTTATCGTGGAGAAGATGCAGGAAGCGGTGGCGGACCCGGCTACCCATCGCTATCCCATGTATTCCGGCATGAGCCGGTTCCGGGAGGCAGTGGCCCGATGGTATAAGCGGCGCTTCGAGGTGGACCTGGACCCGGAAACCGAAGTCATCACCCTCATCGGCTGCAAAGAGGGCCTGGCGCACCTGCCCTTGGGGGTCAACAACCCCGGAGACGTCAACCTGGTCACCACCCCGGCTTATCCGGTGTATCGCATGGGCACGCTCTTCGCCGGCGGCAACCCGTATGCGATACCCCTCCTCCCGGAAAACGATTTTCTGCCCGATCTGTACCATATTCCGCCCATTGAAGCCCGGGACGCCAAGCTGTTCTTTTTCAACTACCCCAACAATCCCACGGCGGCCACCGCCGATTTGGAATTCTTCCAGCAGGTGGCGGACTTCTGTCGGGAATACCAGATCATCGCGGTGCATGATGCCTGTTACACCGAACTGGCCTTCGACGATTACCGTCCCCCCAGCTTTCTCCAGGTATCCGGGGCCAAGGAGGTGGGCATCGAGTTCCATTCGCTGTCCAAGACCTACAGCATGACCGGCTGGCGCCTGGGCATGGCCGTGGGCAACAGAGACGTCCTGGCTGCCCTGGGGAAAATCAAGAGCAACATCGATTCCGGGGCCTTCGACGCCATCCAGGTGGCGGGCATCGCCGCGTTGGACTCGGACCAGCAAAGCGTCCGGGAATACTGCGGCATCTACCAGGAGCGGCGGGACTTGGTGGTGAGCGGCCTGCAAAAGCTGGGGTATGACGTCAGCCTCCCCAAGGCCACCTTTTACGTCTGGCTGCGCACTCCCCCGGGGGTGAGCTCCATGGAGTTCGCCTCCCAGGTGCTGGAGCAGGCTGGGGTGGTGGTGGTCCCCGGGGTGGGCTTTGGCGATCCCGGGGAGGGCTTCGTCCGCCTGGCCCTCACCGTGGGCAAGGACCGCCTGGAAGAAGCCGTGCACCGGTTTGGTAAGGTGGGGTGAGGATTTTGGGGGAAAGCCGGGGGAGCTTGGCCCCCGCCGGCCTCCCCCCAACCCCCTCCCAAACCGCCCCTAGGGGTTCTTTAGGCGAGGCAGGCCTGGCCTCATGGAAAGTGAGGGAAAACCATAAGAAGTTGGGGAATGAGGGTGGGGGAAGGGGCAAAGGTCCGGGACATCTGGTCCCCTGCGCCAAAACCTAGCACACCATGCCGTTAGGAGAGGCGGACATCACGGCGGTGAAGCCGGTGGTGGCCTACATCGGGCTGGGAGCCAATCTGGGCGACCCGGTGCGCCAGGTGACCCAGGCTCTGGCGCTCCTCTCCCAGGCGCCGGAGGTGGAGGTGGTCAGGGTCTCCCGGTTTTATCTGACCCCGCCGTTGGGTCCTCCGGGACAACCCTGGTATGTGAACGCCGCGGCCCAGGTGAAAACCCGGCTCACCCCCGAAGAGCTGCTGAGGGTTTTGCTTCAGGTGGAGCGGGGCCTGGGCCGGGAGCGGGGTGAGCGCTGGGGTCCCCGGGTCATTGACCTGGACCTCCTGCTTTACGACGGTGAAGTCATGGAAGAGCCGGGGTTGACCATACCCCATCCGGAGATGCACCGGCGGGCCTTCGTGCTGGTCCCTTTGGCGGACATCGCGCCGGAGGCCTGGCATCCCGGGTTCAGGAAGACCGCGAGGGAGCTCCGGGACGAGCTGGATCCCGCCGAGGTGGCGCTCCTCAAGCCTTTGGGGGACGCCGCGGCCCCGTAGCGAGGTAAAGCATGTGGTGGCGTCTGGCCATCGGGTTGGCCCTGGGCTATATCGGCTACCGGGTGTACCGGAAGATCAAAGAGAACCTGGCTCTTCAGGGCGGACGCCCCGCCGCTCCCCTTGGCGAGCCGGAAACCCTGGTGCAGGACCCGGTATGCCTTACCTTCATACCCCGGCGAAATGCCCTGAAACTGGCACAGGACGGCAAAGATTATTTCTTCTGCTCCGAAGGCTGTCTGAAACGCTTTCGGAGGCAGGCCGGCGGGCGTTGAGAACGGCCGGCAAGGGCGCTTGAGGCCGGCAACCCTCATGCAACCAAGGAGCACCCATGAAATTCTTTATCGACACGGCGAACCTGGAGGAAATCCGAGAGGCCGCCAGCCTGGGGCTGGTGGACGGGGTTACCACCAACCCCAGTCTTTGCGCCAAGGAAGGCATCCGCACCCCAGAGGATTTCCGGGCGCATATTCTGAAAATCTGCGGCTTGCTGGACGGGCCGGTGAACGCTGAGGTCATCGCCACCGAAACCGACCGGATGGTGGCCGAGGCCCGGGAACTGGCTGCCATTCATTCGCAGGTGGCGGTGAAGGTTCCCATGACTGCCAATGGCCTCAAGGCCACCCGCATCCTGGCGGAGGAGGGCATCAAGGTCAATGTCACGTTGATCTTCCAGCCCATCCAGGCCCTCCTCGCCGCCAAGGCCGGCGCCGCCTACGTCAGCCCCTTCATCGGTCGGCTGGATGACATCAACCAGCGGGGCATGGAACTGGTGGAACAGATCATGACCATCTTCGAGAATTATGGCTTTGACACCGAGGTCATCGTGGCGTCGGTGCGCCACCCCCTCCATGTGCTGGAAGGGGCTCTGGCCGGGGCGGACATTGCCACCATACCTTTCAAGGTGCTCATGCAGCTCACCAAACACCCGTTAACGGATGCCGGCTTGGCCCAATTCCTGGCTGACTGGCGAAAAAGCGGCTGAGAGACCTCGTGGCGCCGTTCTTCACCGACTACCGGAATCTGCCCAACCTCCTCACCGCCGGGCGCATCCTGGCCATCCCGGTGGTCATGGTCTTCCTGCGTTTTTCCGGTCCGTGGCCCAGCTTCCTGGGCGCGGTGATCTTTGCTGTGGCCGGGGCCACCGACTTTTTGGACGGTTTTTTGGCCCGGCGACACCGTACGGTCAGCCCCTTCGGCAAGTTCATGGACCCCCTGGCGGACAAGCTCCTGGTGGCCGCAGCCCTCATCATGCTCATTCCTTTGCGCCAGGTGCCCGCCTGGATGGTGGTGGTCATCATCGGCCGGGAATTGGCGGTGACGGGCCTCAGGGCCGTGGCCGCCGCCGAGGGCATCATCCTGGCCGCCGATCGCTGGGGCAAAGTTAAGACCTTCCTGCAGATGGCCGCCATCACCTGCCTTATCCTGCACTATCCTTACCAGATGGTGGACTTTCAACGGGTGGGGATAGCCCTGCTCTGGGTGGCCCTGGTGGTCACCGTGGCTTCCGGTTACGGCTATTTCCGAGGGTTTTTCCGGCAAGGCGGGGCCACGTGAACCCTCACCCAAGAAAAAAACGAGCATTTTACAGAAATTTTTTTGTATAATGAATTTTTGGCAACAATATTATGAACTGACACACCGCTTGTCGCCAAGGCGGTGGTAGAAGTGAGGAGGACCAAGCGTTGGCCAGACATGCCTCTGCCATGAAACGGGCCCGGCAGAACGAAAAACGGCGGGCCCGCAACCAGGTCAGAAAAACCCGGGTCAAAAATCTGGTGCGGGAAGTACGCCAGGCCCTGGCCCAGAAAAACCCCGAAGGGGCCGGGCAGGCCTTGCAGAAAGCGGTGCCGGTCATCGCCAAAAGCGCCCGCAAGGGCACCTTGCACTGGCGCACCGCGGCCCGCAAAATCTCCCGTCTCACCCGCCAGGTCAACGCCCTGAAAGGCGCTTAAGGAGCGTTGGGGGAGGGGCGGAGCCTAGCTCCCCCGCCCCTCCCCCAACCCCCTCACCACCCCCTGATCAGGGGTTTGGGTAAGGATGCAGGGGTCGGAGACTCCTGCATCCTTACCTAATTTCCTACCCCGGCCCCATCTTAAGGAGCGTCCATTCCAGCCAGAGGCGCGGGTTGCCGGTGCTGGTCTTAAGGCGCAGGTCCGCCTGGTGCAGCAGCTTCAGATGGCGGCGGAGCGCCGTCTTGGAAAAACGGGCCGCCTGCTGGCTCAGGTTTTTGGCGATGCCCGGCGGCAGTCCCAGCTTGACGGCCAATTCGCCGGCAGGGATGCCCTGAGCCTCCCGGGCCTTGAGGAGCAGGCGTACCTGGCGGGCCAGCATGGTAAGGATTTTGGGAGCCGGCTCCCCCAATTCCATGAGGTGGTCCAAGGCGGCCAGACGCTTCTGCGGATGGGTCTCGCCCAAGGCCTCAACCAAGGCGAAGATGGTGAAACTTTTGCTGTGGCTGGCCAACTGGGTCACCATGGCGGGGGTGAGGTGGGTATCGGCGCCGGCGAACAGCGCCAGTTTTTCCAATTCCTGGACCAATTCCGCCAGGTTGTCACCTGCTACCGCCACCAGCGCCTGGGCCGCAGCCAAGCTGAGGTTTTTTCCCAGGCCTTTGGCTTCCCGGGCAAGCCAGGGGTAGAGTTCCTCTTCCCGGAGGCGGCGAAATCCCAAGGCTGCGTCGTCTCTCTTCAGCCGGGCCCAGATTGCGTTTCTCTCCACCTCCCGGGCCTTCAGGGCCGGTGCCAGAAGCACGACCCAGGAGCGGGGCGGCGGGTGGTCGAGGTACGGCGCCAGCGCGGCTTTGACCACCTGTTCCGGGTAGGCGTCGGCGCGGCGCAGGATGAGCAATTGTCCGGCGCCGAAAAGAGAGGCTACCCGGGCCTGTCCCAGAAAATCCTCCAAACCCGTCTCTTGGGCCGACTCGCTGACCTTGACCGGAGTCTCACCCAGGTGAGCTTCCAAAGCACGTGCCAACTGGCGCACGGCCCGCTCCATGAGGAATTCCTCTTCCCCGAAGAAGAGATAGAGGGGCCGGAGGGTCTTTTGAGCGATATGCCGTTCCAAAATCGGGTGGGACATGGCTTGGAACTCCGCCGGGGGGCAGCGAGGCGGCGCCCGTTGCCCTCTAACAGTTTATGCCAGGGGGCGGCGCAGGGGAAGGGGTAAAGACGCGGCCAAACGGCAGACGGCCCGGTTGCCGCCCCCGGGGCTGCCGCCGGCGGGGGACCTGACCGGAAGGGCTCAATACCGGGAGAAGGCGATGCTGTCCTTTTCAAACTCCGTAATGATCTCGTCGGTGAGCGAGGGGCGGATCTTGGGAACGATCTCCAGGATGGTGGCGGTGGTGACCCGGTAATCCTGGCCAGTGGCCAGTTCCTGTTCAAAGGCATACTGCGCCACCTGCTGGAAAAGATATTCCATGTCCGCCGGGGTGAAGCGGATGGTCATTTTGACGATGAGGCTGCGGTCCACCTCGCCGGTGTTCAGCTTGGAAAGATAGTATTCCAGGATGGTGGCCCGCTCGTCTTCGTTGGCCGCCCCCACCGGAATAATGCAGTCGAAGCGGCCCGGGCGGAGCAGGGCGGGGTCGAGCTGCCGGATGTAATTGGTGGCGCATACCAGGAGAATGTTGTTCCCCTGGCTTTTCAACAGGGGCACCTGTTTGAGGAACTCGTTGGTAACGGACTTGTCCAGCCGGTCGGCCTCGTCCCGGCGGCCGGCCAGTTCTTCGAATTCATCGATGAAGATGACGGCGTCATCCAGACTGCGGGCCTTCTCCATGGTCGCCCTCAGGTTGGCCCCCATCCGGTCCACCCCTTCAGCCAAGAGCATGCTGGGGGCAATCTCGATGAACCACCAGGACAGTACCCCGGCGATGGCTTTGGCGAAGTGGGTTTTGCCCGTGCCGGGCGGCCCGAAGAAGATGATGGCCTTGGGCGGCACCACCCCGTGTTTCCTGGACAGGTCCATCCGGGTGAGGGGCATGATGATCTTGCGTTGCACGATCTGCTTGGGCGGCTGAGAATCGGCGATGGCATCCCAGCGCTCCCGGCCGATGCTCTGGGCCCCCATCTCGTCTAAAAGGTCCTTCCGCTTATAGGCCAGGTATTCCTTGTCGGCCTGCTCCATGTTCTCCAAAAAATCGATGCAGGCCACTCTCAGCCCCACGTCCCGCCCCAGTTTTTCCGACATGAGCCACTTGTGCTGCTCGATGCGGGGCCACAACTCCGCGGCGGCGTCCGGTTCGAAACGGCTGCCGCTGATCTCAAAGATTTTCTCGGCGCAGGCCTCAGGGCTCAGCGCCTGGGACAAGCTTTCCTGCAAGGTTCCCACTCCTTTTTCGTGTAATCTCTCCGGCCGGTTCAATCCCGGTGGGCCCGAACCTGATGGTCCTCCCGGGAAGCGCCGGCCTTTCGTGGGCCCCGGGTGGGGGGGAAAGCGGCGGGCCCAACCTTTGCTGAGCCCCCGTCAATTCAGGCTTTCCATCAGGGCGGTGAGGTGGCCCAGGGTGTCCCGAAAGTGCGCCAAGATGGCGACGTACACCGACCAGGCACCGGGTTGTCCGGGGCTGTCCATCATTCGGGTTTCGTGCTCCACCTCTTCCCGGAAACAGGTCTCCTTCATCCTCTGGCTTTCCGTCAGCACATAGGTCTTCAGCGAAGGATCGTTTAACCGGCAAATATCCACCAGGGCCCGCATAAGACCGGTCATTTGGGAAAACAGATCATTGATCAGAAAGAAATCCCGCTCCGAGAGAATGGCGCCCCGGTTGCCCTTCAAGCGGATGGGGTCAGCCAAGCCGGAAACGCTGTGGGCCATGAATTCCAGGTGGCCCAGCACCGTTTGCCACTTGCGGACCTCTGGCTTTTCGGCCTCCGGGGTCTGCCGGAGCTGTGCTTCCACCTCCTGGAAAAGCGGGTCGATGGCCAAGGTGAAGTCCCTCTGCAGGAGGGCCATCTTTTCCAGCTCCGCCTGGCTGTGACGGTTGAAGGCATGGCGGGCCGCACCCAGCATGAGCCGTACGGTGTCCACCAGAGGACACAAGACCGTTGCCGGTTCTTTCAGTCCCGTCTTGTTCGGTTTTGCTGCCATAGGGGCTCGTCCTTTCGCTTTGCCGGTCCGTGGAGGCTGGCATCAGAGGGCGGGTCGCCTGATTCAACCGCAGTGGCCTGAAACTGTTTCGTGAAAGAAATTCCTTCGGTTACAGCACCAGGAGCAGTTTTTCCATGACCCGCTTTGACAGGGTGACGGCGTTGCGGCGGATGCCCATTGCTTTGGTCTGTTCGCCGATGAGGTAGTTGCGCTGCTCGATGGGATAATCGTCGATGAGCACCTCCCGCTCCTTCCAGACAATTTTCCCGGTGCTGCGGCGTTTCAGGGTCAGGTCCACGCGGATGGTGACCCGCCGGACGATGGAGCGGTCGATATCGAAGAAGGCCACAGAGGAATATTCCACCGAGGAGACCTCGCCTTCCAGCACCAGATCGGCATCCTCTTCCCGATGGGTGAGGCGCCAGGCACGGCCTTGGGACAGGGTTTCGGTAAAGGCGTTGGCGAACAGAGTCTCCAGGTTGATTTCCGTGGAACGGTTCTTAAACAGGGGGACCGCCAAGGTGGGCAGCTCCTTGCCGGCGGGCCGGGGCGGTTCGCTCCCCACCGGGCGGTAGCCGCAGCCGGACGCGGCCATCAAAAAGACCGCCAACGCCAATCGGGAGACAAATCGGGCCATCTCTTCCTCTTGAGGGGAAGGCCGGCGCAGTTGGCTCCCCCGCCCTCCCCTCACCTTCCCACCCCCTGGAGGGGGATGGGGGGAGGGGGTAAGGGCCCACCGGCCCCTAACCTCCTCCCCCCAAGATCTCATACTACAATATTGATGAGCCGGCGCCGGGCCAGGATGATTTTTTTGGGCTCGCCGGGCACCCATTTGCGCAAGCGCTCGTCGCTTTGCACGTGCTGACAGGCGAGTTGTCGGATTTCCTCCTCCGAGGCCGCGGCCGGTACCGCCAGTTCGCCCCGCACCTTGCCGTTCACCTGGATGACCAGGGTATGCGTGGCCTGCACCAGGGCCTCGGGCACCGCCGCCGGCCAGGGCGCCAGTTGCAGGGAGGTCTCGTATCCCAGGGCCTGCCAGAGATCCTCGGCCAGGTGCGGCACCATGGGATTGAGAAGCTTGAGCATGGTTTCCAGGGCTTCCCGCCACACCCTGCACGCCAGGCGGTCTTTGGGCAGCGTCTCCAGGGCTTGGTAGCAGGCGTTCACCAGTTCCATGACCGCGGCGATGGCGGTGTTGAAATGAAAGTCGCTTTCGATGTCTTCGGTGACCTTCTTGATGGTGCGGTGCACGTGGTGCCTCAGTTCCCAGAGGGGCCCGGGCAGGTCCTCCCCCGTGCCCTCGTAGGCCGGGACGCCCTTCACCTCCGGCAACAGCGTTCGGGTGAGGGTCCAAACCCGATGCAGGAAGCGGTGCGCTCCGGCCACCCCCTGGTCGCTCCATTCCAGGTCCTTCTCCGGAGGGGCGGCGAACAGAAGAAAGAGACGGGTGGTGTCCGCCCCGTACTCCTGGATCATGTCGTTGGGGTCCACCACGTTGCCCTTGGACTTGGCCATCTTGGCCCCGTCTTTGAGCACCATGCCCTGGGTCAGGAGGCGGCTGAAGGGCTCGGCCAAGTCGATATAGCCCAGGTCCCTGAGCACCTTGGTGAAGAACCGGGCGTACAGCAGGTGGAGCACGGCGTGCTCGATGCCGCCGATATACTGGTCCACCGGGGCCCAATAGTTCACCTGCTCCGGGTCCAGGATGCCCTTCAGGTAGTTTGGGCAGGCAAACCGCAGGAAGTACCAGGAGGACTCCACAAAGGTGTCCATGGTGTCCACTTCCCGGCGGGCAGGGGCCCCGCAGGCCGGGCAGGGGACTTTCCAGAACGATTCCAGTTCGCTGAGGGGGGAGGCCCCCACCAGTTTGATCTCCACGTCCAGGGGCAGCTCCACCGGGAGGTCTTTCTCCGGCACCGGCAGCGTGCCGCACCGGTGGCAGTAAATGATGGGGATGGGTGCACCCCAGTAACGCTGCCGGGAGATGCCCCAATCCCGGAGGCGGTAGTTCACCGTCCCCCTTCCCAAGCCTTTTTCTTCCAGAAAGCTGACGATGGCGGGTTTGGCCTGGGAGCTGGAAAGCCCGCTGAACCGGCCGGAATCCACCAGCACCCCTTCGTCCTCATAAGCCGCGGCCAGGGTCTCGGCGGTGAGGTTCCCTCCCGGCGGCTGGATGACCACCTTGACGGGGAGGTCATAGACCTTGGCGAACTCGAAGTCCCGCTGGTCATGGGCCGGCACCGCCATCACCGCGCCGGTGCCGTATTCCATGAGCACGAAGTTGGCCACGTAAACGGGCATCCGCCAGCCGGTGACCGGGTTGAGGCACCAGCGGCCGGTAAACACCCCTTCCTTGGTAAGCTCCTCCACCGCGCCCCGGCTGCGATTCACCGCGCTCCAGTGGGCCACGAAGTCCCGCACCCGGGCTTCCTGGTGCGTGCCCGCGGCCAGCTCCAGGGCCCGGGGGTGCTCCGGGGCCAGGGACATGAAGGTGGCGCCCCACAGGGTGTCCTGGCGGGTGGTATAGACCCGGATGGGATCACCGCCGTCGGCCAGGGGGAAGTCGATCTCGGCGCCGTGGGACTTGCCGATCCAGTTGCGCTGCATGGTGAGGACCCGCTCGGGCCAGTGGGTCAGGTGGTCCAGGTCGGCCAGCAGTTCCTCGGCGTAGGCGGTGATCTTGAAAAACCACTGGCTCAGCTCTTTCAGCACCACCTGGGAGTCGCAGCGCCAGCAGCAGCCCCCCTCCACCTGCTCGTTGGCCAGCACCGTGTGGCAGGCGGGGCACCAGTTCACCGGAGATTTCTTTTTAAAGGCCAGTCCCCGTTCATACATCTGGATGAAGACGAGCTGCTCCCAGCGGTAGTAGTCCGGGTCGCAGGTGGCCAGCTCCCGGCGCCAGTCGTAGCTGTAGCCCAGGGCCTTGAGCTGGCCCCGCATGGAGGCGATGTTCTCCCGGGTCCAGGTATTGGGGTGCAGACCGTGCTTCAGGGCGGCGTTCTCCGCCGGCAGGCCGAAGGCGTCCCAGCCCATGGGGTGGAGCACGTTGAAGCCCCGCATCCACTGGTAGCGGGCCACCACGTCGCCGATGGTGTAGTTGCGCACGTGGCCCATGTGGATGCGGCCGGA
>CAYZOP010000010.1:0-98878 GCA_964480485.1 uncultured Desulfobacterales bacterium
AAGAGCTGAAGCACCTGGAAGCGGAAGCCTGGGAAGACTTCCTGGATATGTCCATTTCCGCCGCCTCCCTGTGGGCCTCCATGAACATGGAACCCGACAAGGTGCCCTCTGAGATCATCCCCTCCGAGCCCTACCTGCTGGGTTCCCATGCCGGCTGCGCCGGTCTGTGGGTCTCCGGTCCGTCCAAGAATTACCTGGGCGCGCCTGATGACTGGTTCTGGGGCTATGACCGCATGACCACCGTGGAAGGTCTGTTCACCGCCGGTGACGGTGTGGGCGCCTCCGGACACAAGTTCTCCTCCGGTTCCCACGCCGAAGGTCGCATGGCCGCCAAGGGCGCCATCGCCTTCATCCTGGACCACAAGGACGACAAACTCGAGCCCGCGCAGAATATCGACGAGATCATCGCCGAGATCTACCTGCCCTTCGAGATCTACGAGAAGTACAAGGACTACACCACCGCTCCGGACATCAACCCCAACTATCTGCGGCCCAAGCAGGTGCAGAGCCGCCTCCAGAAGATCATGGACGAGTACGTGGGCGGCATCGCCACCATGTACATGACCAATGAGAAGATGCTGAACATCGCCCTGGAGCGCCTCACCATGCTGAAGGAAGACGCCCAGCGGTTGGCCGCGGCGGACCTCCACGAGCTTATGCGGGCTTGGGAGCAGTATCACCGCATCATCTCCGGTGAGGCCCACCTGCGCCACATCCTGTTCCGGGAAGAGAGCCGCTACCCCGGGTACTATTACCGCTCCGACTTCCTGAGCATTGATGACAGCAAGTGGCGGGTGTTCACCATCTCCCAATACGATAAGGCCACCAACGAGTGGAAGTTCGAGACCAAGCCCTACGTGCAGCTGGTCAAGTAACTTCATAGCCATCACCCCGGGGCTCCATGGGGGCCCCGGGCCTTTTTGCTGAAGGCCGTGGTCTTGCCAACCGCCACGGCCATTTTTCTAAGTAAGGCGAGGTGAGAACGCCCTGGAGCGTTTTCCTGAACGGCACCGCTCCTTCCTGCCGGCCTGGAGGGCGATACGGAGGGGGGCGACCGGTCCGTAGCAAACCTCGCTCGATTCGGGTATACATGGTATCCGCCGCAACTTTCCCCCAACCGAACCCTCAATTCTGGTCAGAGCCAAGGACCCAGGAACCCCTTGACATCTCAGGCAAGGTTCCAGGAAGTCCTGAAGGAGGATTGGTGTGAATGCCACTGATCGCAAGATTCTGGTCATCGGGGGAGGCATGAGCGGCCTGACGGCGGCTTTGGAAGCCGCCGAAGCCGGCACCCAGGTTGTTCTTGTGGAAAAAGAGCCCTACCTGGGCGGCCGGGTCGCGCAACTCCACCGGTACTTCCCCAAACTCTGTCCGCCCACCTGCGGTCTGGAGATCAACTTCCGCCGGATTCGGGAGAATCCCAACATCACGTTTTACACCCTGGCGGAAGTGACCCAGATCTCGGGGGCGGCCGGCAATTTCGACGTCACCGTCACCGTCAAACCCCGCTACGTCAATGACCGCTGCGTGGCCTGCAACGCCTGCGCCGAGGCCTGCCCCGAGGAGCGGGTCAACACCTTCAACTACGGCCTGGATAAGACCAAGGCAGCCTATCTGCCTTATGACCTGGCCTTTCCGCTGAAATACGTCATCGACCCGGCGGCCTGTAAGGCGGACTGCGGCCAGAAGTGCAAAGAGGCCTGCGCCTACGAAGCCATCGACCTGGACATGCAGCCCCAGACTCTGAATTTCCAGGTCGGGGCCATCGTGGTCTCCGGAGGATGGGAACTCTACGACATCGCCAAGGCCGACAACCTCGGTTTCGGCAAGGTGAAAAATGTGGTCAGCAACATGCAGATGGAGCGCCTGGCCGCAGCCAACGGACCCACCGGCGGCAAGATCCTCCGGCCCTCCGACGGCGGGGCCCCCAAAAAGGTGGCCTTTGTGCAATGCGCCGGTTCCCGGGATGAAAACCATCTGCCCTACTGCTCCTACATCTGCTGTATGGCTTCCCTCAAGCAGGCCACCTATCTGCTGGAGCAGGACCCGGAAGCCGAGGCCCATATCTATTATATCGATCTGCGTTGCCCGGGCCGCTACGAGCAGTTTCTCTGGAAGGTCCGGGACATGGCCGGCGTCAAGCTCATCCGGGGCAAAATCGCCAAGGTGGAGCAGGAGGCGGGGACCGACAACGTGGTGATCACCGCCGAGGATACTCTGGGAGGAGGCAAGGTGACTGCGGCCTATGACTTGGTGGTGCTGGCCGCCGGCATGGTGCCCTCCACCAAGAATGCGCCCCTGCCCCTGCCGCTCTCTTACACCCCGGAAGGGTTCATCATCCCGGAGCTCTTGCCCGACGGCATCACTGCGGTGGGCACCATGAAGAGCCCTCTGGATGTGGCCAAGTCGGTGCAGGAAGGCACCGGGGCCGCCCTTAAGAGTCTCATCAGTTTGGGCGGGAGGTAGTCATGGCACTGGAAGAGAGAAAATTAGCCGCGTATCTGTGCAAAGGCTGTGGCATCGGGGCCGCCCTGAACTTCGAGAGTCTCGCCAAGGTTACCAAAAAGGACGGAAAGATCCCGGAGATCAAAGAGCACGACATCCTGTGCAGCCCGGAAGGCATCGAGATGATAAAGAACGATGTCGCCGAAGGCACCAACTGCGTGCTCATCGCCGCCTGCTCCCCCCGGGTGAAGTTCGAGGAGTTCGACTTCCCCGGTGCCCTGGTGGAGCGGGTGAACCTTAGGGAGTTGGTGGCCTGGACCCAGGAGCCCAACAACGAATACACCCAGATGTTGGCGGAAGACTATCTGCGCATGGGCGCCGCCAAGATCAAGAAGGCCGATCTGCCGGAACCCTGGCAGACCGAGGAGATCTCCAAGACCGTGCTGGTCATCGGAGGCGGAGCCGCCGGCCTATCCGCTGCCTTGACCGCCGCCCGGCAGGGCTATCCGGTGGTGCTGGTGGAAAAAGAAGCGGAGCTGGGCGGCTATGGCGCCAAGATCGCCAAGTCCACGCCCACCAGCTACCCCTACGCCAGCCTCATGGACTCGCCGGTGCTGGGGTTGATTAAAGAAGTCCTGGCCGAGCCCAAGATTAAGGTCATGACCGGCACCGAGGTGGTGCAGTCCGCCGGTCAGCCGGGTCTTTTGGATGTCACCGTCAACAAAAACGGCACCGAGGAGACCTTCCGGGCCGGGGCCATCGTCTTGGCGGCGGGGTGGAAACCCTACGACGCCACCAAGCTCACCAAGCTGGGCTACGGCAGCTCCCCCGACGTGGTTACCAACCTGGAACTGGAAGAAATGGCCAAAAAGGGGCAGATCGCCCGGCCCTCGGACGGCAAGACCCCGGAAAACGTGGTCTTCGTCCAGTGCGCCGGCTCCCGGGACCCGGAGCATTTGCCCTACTGCTCCGATTTCTGTTGCGCCACCAGCCTCAAGCAGGCCCTGTATGTGCGCCAGCAGAATCCGGACTCGGTAGCCATGATCCTTTACAAGGACATGCGGGTGCCAGGGGTTTCCGAGCTTTTCTACAAGGAAGCTCAAAGCGACCCGGGCGTCATGCTCACCAAGGCGGAAGTGACCGGCGTGGAGCCGCGGGGCAGCAAGCTTTTGGTCAAGGCCACCGATACCCTTCTGGGTCAGAGCGTGGCCTTCGAGGCGGACATGGTGGTGCTGGCCACCGGCATGGTGCCGGCCACCGCCGACAACCCCATCATCAACTTGGACTACCGCCAGGGCCCCGGCCTGCCGGACCTGGATCTGTATAACGGCTTTGCCGATTCCAACTTTATCTGCTTCCAGTATGAGACCCGGCGCACCGCGATCTATGCCGCCGGAGCCGTCCGTCAGGCCATGCGGATGCCCGCAGCCATCGAAGACGGCGCGGGTGCGGCCATGAAGGCCATTCAGGCCCTGGAGCACATCGCCGCCGGCATGGCGGTCCACCCCCGGGCCTGGGACAACACCTTCCCGGACCCCTTCATGCAACGCTGCACCCAGTGCAAGCGCTGCACGGAGGAATGCCCCTTCGGCGCCATCGAAGAAGACGAGAAGGGCACGCCGTTCTACAAGATCAACCGCTGCCGCCGCTGCGCCACCTGCATGGGGGCCTGCCCGGAGCGCATCGTCAGCTTCAAGGATTACAGCGTGGACATCATCGGCTCCATGATCAAGGCCATGGACGTGCCGGAGATCGAGGACGAAGACGATCCCAACGCCCCCTTTATGATCGTGGGCCTGGTGTGCGAAAACGACGCCTACCCGGCTTTGGACGCCTTGGCCATGCATAGGCTGAAGCTGCCGCCCAACATCCGCTTCATCCCGCTGCGCTGCATGGGCTCCTTCAACATGGTGTGGGTCTCCGACGCCCTCTCCCGGGGGGTGGACGGCCTGGTGCTCCTGGGCTGCAAGTACGGCGACGACTACCAGTGCCACTTCGCCAAAGGGAGCGAACTGTGCGCCTACCGGCTCACCAAGCTCTCGGAAACCCTGGATAAACTGGGCCTGGAAGCCGACCGCGTCCAGCAGTTCCAGATCGCCATCTCCGAGTTCGACCGCCTGCCCACCCTCTTGAAAGAGTTCGTGGACCGGGTGAAAGAGATCGGCCCCAACCCCTTCAAGGAATTTTAGGAGGTATGATCCATGGCTGACGAAACTGTCATCAAACCAGATCTCCAATTCGTCAAGCGGATCATGGCCGCCGGGGGGCAGGACGCCAAGAAGTGCTACCAGTGCGACACCTGTTCCGTGGTCTGCAACCTGACCCCGGAGAACCAGCCCTTCCCCCGGAAGGAGATGCTCCAGGCGCAATGGGGGATCAAGGACGTCATCAAGAGCCCGGACATCTGGCTGTGCCACCAGTGCAGCGACTGCACCGTCATGTGCCCCCGGGGCGCCAAGCCCGGGGAGGTGCTGGGGGTGCTGAGGCAGATGTGCATCGAATCTTATGCCCTGCCGCCCTTCGTGGCCCGGATGGTGGGGGACGTCAAGTTCCTGCCCCTCCTCATCGCCTTCCCGGTGCTGTTGTTGCTCTTCGCCCTGAAAGCCACCGGCCGCCTCATGATCCCCGACGGCGAGATCGTCTTCGCCAAGATGTTCCCCTGGTGGATCATCGACCCGGTGTTCATGGCCGCGGCAGGCTTCGCGGTGTTCGTCCTGGCCCAGGGAGTTATGCGCTACTGGCGGGACATCAACGCCAGCCCTTGGGCGGTGAAGCTTTCGGGGAGTCCTCTGGCCAACCTGGTGCCGGTGCTCCAGGACATCCTGCTGCACAACCGGTTCAAAAAGTGTGAAACCACCTATGCCCGCAGTCTGAACCACCTGCTGGTGGTCTTCGGCTTCATCACCTTGGGATTGGTGACTGCCTGGGCCATGGTCCGGGAATGGGTCTTCCACTGGCCCGGCCCCTACGGCTTCTTCACCCCCTTCAAGATGCTGGCCCTGGTGGGCACGGCGCTGTTGGTTTACGGCATCTACCAGGTGATCGTCGCCCGGCAGGCCAACGCCGACAAGGCGGGCTACGGCACCTACTTCGACTGGCAGCTCATCTACATCGTGGCTGCCGTGGGTATCACCGGGGCGGCTTCCTGGCTGCTCCGCCTCACCGGCATCGCCACGCTGGCCTATCCCACGTATTTTCTGCACCTGACCAGCGTGTTCATGCTGTTCTTCTACGCGCCCTACACCAAGCTGGCGCACCTGGTCTACCGCACGGTGGCCATGCTGTACGCCCGCATGTCGGGACGCGGGTTTTAATAACACGCCGCCAGAGCAAGACTGAGGGAGGGAGCCGGGGGCTGGAGTCCCTGAACTCCCTCCCTTTTTTTCGGGTTAATTTTTTAAGGATTCCGTTACAATATGAATGGGGGCGGTGATGGCTGCAAACCCCCGGCCCTTGCCCCCACCACGTATTCCGGAAACACCTCTAAGGAGAAGCACATGGTTGAGCTGAACCTGAAAGCGGTGCGCCCCGTGAAGATGACCCCGGAGAGCCGCTTCAAATTCCGCTGCCACCCGGGAGTGCCTTGCTTCACCGAGTGCTGCGGCAAGACCACCATTATTCTCACCCCGTATGACATTTTGCGCCTCAAGGCCCGCTTGGGGATAAACTCCGGCGATTTCCTGGAACGCTATACCCGGCGGGAAGAGCACGACAAGTCTGGTCTCCCCCTGGTGGTCATGGACATGCCCCGCTACCACGGCAAATGCCCCTTCGTCCGGCCGGTCACCGGTTGCCTGGTTTACAGCGACCGCCCGGCCACCTGCCGCTACTATCCGGTGGGCCAAGGGATCATGGTTACCGAGGACGGCCTGGATGAGTTCTACTTCCTGGTGCGGGAGCCCCATTGCAAAGGGTTCGAAGCCGAAGACGAATGGAACGTGGATACCTGGAAGAAAGACCAGGGGGCCGACTACTATGATGAGATGAACAAGGAATGGAAGGCCATGATGCTCCGGCGGTCCAGCGTGGGCAAACCCGACATCTCCGAAAAGGAGCAGAACCTGTTCTACATGGTGATGTACGATCTGGACCAGTTTCGGCGCTTCGTCTTCAAGAGCCGTTTTCTCTCCGTCTTTCAAGTGGACGACGACACTCAGCAGCGCATCTATGAGGATGACCTGGAGCTGTTGCGCTTCGGTTACAAGTACTTGAAGATGGTTTTTAAAATTTCCGGTGACAAGGACCTCACCCTCAGCCCTCAGGAAGCCGTGCCCACGACCCCCTGAGGGAACAGGCCCCGGTCATGGCTCAGGAGGGGAGGATCGAGGGTCCTGTCTCCCCCTGCCCCTTCCCCTCCCACCCTGGCAAAGGATTGGGGCGTAAGGGCCTTAGCCCTGGGTTCTTTGCTCGGATCGCATGGCAGTCCGCCATTGGGAGACCGGTTTATGGCCGCTTCAGAACCCGCTGAGCCCTGGCATACCACCCCGGAGATCATCGCCCGGATCCTCAAGGACTACCGGGTGGTGGCCGTGGTGGGCCTCTCTCCCCAGCCCGACCGCCCCAGCCACCAGGTGGCCCGCTACCTGAAGGACCATGGCTACGTCATCGTCCCGGTGCGCCCGGGGTGTTCTGAAATCCTGGGAGAGAAATGCTACCCTAGCCTCAGGGACGTTCCTTTCCCGGTGGAGGTGGTGGACATTTTTCGCAGCGTGGATGCCATCCCAGGCGTGGTGGACGAGGCCATAACCATAGGCGCCAAGGCGGTGTGGATGCAGCTGGGACTGACCGAGCCGGCGTCCGGCGCCAAGGCCCGGGAGGCTGGCCTTCTGGTGGTCATGAATCGCTGCATGAAGGTTGAACATCACCGTCTTTTGGGATAAAGAAGAAGACAGGGTTTGCCGAAGATGCTGACATCTGCGGACCATTCTCTTTAAGGAAGCGCCCTTCATGGAAACGAGCCTCTTCAACCGGGACGGCAAGCCGGTGGCCTACATTGCCGAGGACGGTGAGTCCATTTATACCTGGGACGGCCGCCCCGTGGCCTTCCTTGACCATGACAAGCTCTTTGGCTGGAACGGCAAACACCTGGGGTGGTTCCAGGATGGCACGGTGTTCGATATTTTCGGATACCGGGCCGGGTTCGTAAAAAGCAAGGCCCCCATCCCCCTCCAGCTGGAGCCCATGAAACCCGTCCGGCAGCAGCCCCGGCCCCGGAAAAACCGCCAGGAAGCTGCGGTCAAGCCTCCCGCCATGAACTACGGGTACTCCGGGAAGCGGCTGGAGGACTTGTTGGAGCGGGGCGCACTCTCCTGAGGACGGAAGCGCCTCTGCCGGCCAGGATGCCTCAGGGCGGGGCCGGTCTCCCATACGGCGGGATCCCTCCCCCTTTTGGAGATGGTCCTAAGAACCCGATTAAGGATGCGAAGGCCACTCCCGATCCCCGGGAGATTCACGAGTTCTTTAAAGTTTCCGGGCGGTCCGCCGAAAGCTAGGCATGGACCTCATCCTTACCCTGGGCACGGCTTTGGTCGGAGCACTCCTGGGGGCATGCCTGGGTGGCAGGGCCGCGGCTGCCGCCGCCACCCGGCAGGTTGAACGGGCACAGGCCGCCCGGGAGGCCCGCACCCTCCTCAATCTCTTCCAGGCCCTGGAAGCTGAGCTCTCCCAGACCTGGGAACGCTACCAGCACCTGGTGGGTCAGGACCTGGAAGAGGCCGACGACCCGGGGGCGATCCCCTTGGCCGCAGCCTTCGCCGTGTTCCCGGGCGATTTTGCGGTTTATGATGCTTCCGCCCGCCTGCTGGGAGCCCTGGATCCGGCTTCCGCCCGGGAAATCATCAGTACCTTCGTCCAGTTCCGGAGTTTCCTGAAGGAGTGGCAGGCCTTTCAGCGCCTGACTGACCTTCAGCGCCAGGCCTGCCTCCAGGCCAATGTGAATCCCTATGAGGTTCGCAGCCTTCGAGGCGATGTGGAGGGGTATTTCCGCTACCTGCGAAAGCGCCACTTGCAGGTAAAGGGCTTGGTATCGGCCAGCCTCGACCGCCTGAGGGAGTTTACGACCCTGGCCTGCCAGAGGCAAACGGCGGTGACCATCCGGCTTTAGGAGCGGCAGCGGGCTGGACCTCGGCGGGACTGGGCCCACCGGCGTTTCGGGGGAGGGGTTCAGGGAGCAGTAAGCCCTTTTTCGGAAGCCTGCCGGTCCTTGACAGTCGGTCTCAATGCCGCTATCATAAAGAAAACTCCATGAAGGAGCGGGATCATGAAGATCAAGAAAGTGGCCAAGGCCTCCCAGGGCCTGTGCAAGTGCGCCAAGTCCTGCTAAGCGCAAACAGACCGACTTCTGGGGGACGCGCCGGCGTCCCCTTTTTTTTGCCCGATTGGTTTATGACCCAGGACCGTGCCACCGCCAGCCTGACCCCCGGTCAGGATACGTGCCGTCTCCCCAGATCAGCATGATCTCCTCGGTTTGTCAGCGCTTCTGCTCCTTTTACCGGCCGGGGAAGGACGAGCCGGAAAAATGCCTGGGATTCACCCTGCTGGCGAGGTGGAGCCAGACCCAGCCTGATCTCCAGGGCCGGCTGGCGACCGTACCTGCCACCGGGGGAACTGCGGAGGTTGCGGGGGTGGCCGCCAGACTGTGCCGCCGGTGCGCCTTCCGCCGCCATGGGTGCGACTTCGCCAGGGGCCTGCCGCAGGCGCTCCCCTGTGGCGGCTTGTTGGCGCTGGCCGGACTGGCGGCCCGGGACATGATGGTGTGCGCGGACTTGGACCAGGCTCTCCGCGAGACCTTGGAGCACGGGTATCTGCGTCTGGCGGAGCATGCCTCCTTGAAGCGCCTGGAAACTCCCTGCCTGTATGACAGGTTGGCCGATGAGCTCTACGAGCTGAACGACGAGGCCTTCGCGTTTGTGGCCAAGTGCGACGGGACCGTCCCAGGGTTGGCCAGGCAGGCCGATCCCGAATTCCTCGGGTATCTTCTGGAAGAATCGCTGCTGGCCTGCGTCGCCTCGCCTGCCCGTCGGGTCCTGGAGTGGCGGTCGTCGCCCATCCCCTCGTTGCGCCACCTGGAACTACTCCTCACGGACCGCTGCAATCTCAGGTGCGCCCACTGCTACCTGGGGGAAGCCGGCTCCCATGACCTGGCCTTGGAGGCCGTTTGGGCCGCCCTGCGGGAGTTCACTGACCTCCAGGGTCTCAGGGTGCTTCTCTCCGGGGGGGAGCCGCTCTTGCACCCTGCCTGGGGAGAACTGAACGCCCGCCTCCCCGAGTACGAGGTGAGGGCCGTGCTTTTAACCAACGGCACCCTCCTCAGCCCAGCGGTCGTCCAGGCTTTGCGGGTGCAGGAGGTCCAGGTCAGTCTGGACGGGCTGGAAGCGGGCCACGAACGGCTGCGGGGCCCGGGGACCTGGGGCCGGGCCGTGACGGGATTGCAGCGCGTCCAGGACCGCGGTCTTGAGGTCTCGGTGGCCACCATGATTCACGCCGGCAATCTTCAGGAGCTCCCTGGATTGGGGGAAGTGCTCAAAGGGTTGGGGGTCCGGGAATGGCGCCTGGACGTTCCCTGCCAGGCGGGGCGCCTGCCTGGAAACCCCGATCTGTGGGTATCCCCGGCGGAGGCCGCCCCCTTCCTGGATTTGGCCTTCGGCGAGGCAGCCCACGGAGCCGCGCCGGGATGGACCTGCGGCCGCCACTTGGCCGCGGTGTTTCCCACCGGAGAAGTCGCCAAGTGCGGCCTCTATGCCCACCGCCCCCTGGGCCGCCTGGAAGAAGGCCTGGAAACCTGCTGGCTCAGACTGACGCACCACCGGGTCTCGGACCTGACGTGCGCCGCCTGCGAACAGGTGGAGGAGTGCCGGGGCGGGTGCCGCTTCCGGGCCGGGGAGGGTCTGGGCCCCGACCCGGTGATGTGCGCCCGCTTCGGGGTGGACCCCGCCATCTTTTAGGAGCAGACATGCTGAAGACCTTTGATGTGTGGAAACGGGCCATGGAAGAGGGAGGCGAAACCGTCCTGGGTCTGGCCGAATTGGGCACCCACGCCTGCTATCTCATCTTCGGATTCCTGGAACCGGGCCAGACCGGCCGGGTCTTGCGCCCCGGTGAGGGCCACGAGGAAATCGTCTGCCTGGTGGCCGGGGAAGCGATCCTCAACGGGCCCGGCGGCCAAAAGCGCCTGCGGCCCGGAGAGGCTTTTTATCTGGTGGGGAACGACACCTTTACCCTGGCCAACGAAGGCCAGGAAACCGCCGTCTACCTGGCTGCCGGCGGCCACAGCCCCGGCGCCCACCATCACTGAGGCGGCGCTCAGGCCTGCTGGGCCTCCGCCTCCGCCAGGGCCAGTTTCGCCTTCAGGAGGGCCCGGTACTTAGCCTCGGCCTTGGCGTGGTTGCCGGCCTTCATGTATTTCAGCAGGTCGCCCTCCAACTCCGCCACCTCCAGGCGCTGATAGTAATCCAGGGTCTCCTTCAGGTGGGCCAGGACGATCTTGCCGGTGAGCACCGGATGGTTGTTGGTGACGTTGGCGTCGGGAAACCGCGTCCCGTGCTCCAGTTCCACCTCCAGGCCCACCCGGAAATCCTCTCTCCGGATGGGCATGTTTTCCACGTTCACAATCTTCAGAAGTTTTTCAGCCTCCTCAAGGGTGACCTCGGCCTCGGTCATGGCCGACCAGTCACGAAACCCCAATTCATCGCAGACCCGCTTCACCTCGGCCTTGGTGATATATTCCGGCAAATTCATTCCGTTCTCCTTGAAATGGTTTTCATCGAATAATAAATCGCCACAAGGCCAGGGGCCAGAGGGCAGGAGGGAAATTTTTCCGCACCGGCAGGTTCTGGCCCCGGCAACCCTCCCGACTCCCCGGCATGGCCGCCCCGACTTGAGGTCTGGCCCGGGAGAAGTCCTCACCATCACTCCAGCTCTTTTAGAAAAGCGGCATACAGATCCACGTCCCCGTGCCGGTCTTTCTGCCGGTCTTCATAAGGCGCAGCCAGCCGGCGGTAGAACTCATCGGCCACAGTATGGAGCACCCCGGTCAACAGGGCCACCAGCCAATAACGCAGCCGGCCGTGGCGGCGATGCACCGCCTGCAAGGCCAGCCGGGTGATGGCATAGTTCAGCAAGCCGGCAACGGCGGCCTCGCCTTCCAGGCAGTGGGCCTGCTCCACGAGGGCCTCCGCCAGGCGGTCGATGGGTTCATCTAGAGCGAGCCGCTGAGAGGGAGTGATATACGGCATGACAGTCAACCTCGCTGATCCTGAAGTGAGTTATCACAGAGCAGAAAGTCCTGAGCGGGAACGCTGCCCGAAACTGAGGACGTTTCCCTTAAAAAAACGCCGGGTGCTCCGGGGGCCCTAAGGGCCAGCGGAAGGTCCCGGGCTGGGGGTGAGAAATCCAGAGTCAGGGCTCCGGGCCCCTCTTTGCGCCCCCTTCATTGCGGCCCGATGATGGCTTTTCCCTTCCCGGAGGGGCCTGCGGTCTCCCGGTCCTACCTGATAAAAACTCCTTTCCCTGCCGTCGCCGGTTGTGTCATCATGGAGACAGGCCAAACCTTCAAGGAGGAACGCATCATGGCTCAGGAAGCCTACCCCGGTTGGTATCAGTTCCTGCGGGAACGGCATGGGAAATTCTTCAGCGCCCTGGAGCAGCTGGGGGAAACGCTGCGGCAGGCCGGCCCCTTGGATGAGAAGACCGCCCACTTGGTGCAGTTGGCCGCGGCCGCGGCCAGCGGTTCGGAGGGCTCGGTGCACAGCCACGTGCGGCGGGCCTTGAAGGCGGGGGCGGCGCCGGAGGAGATTTACCACGCCCTCATCCTCCTGACCAGCACCATCGGCTTTCCCCGGGTCTCCGCCGCGCTGAGTTGGGCCCACGACGTCATCAGCCAGTAAATCTTTGGCCCGGGCCGGAGGGCGGCACTGGCCGGGGGCTGGAAAAACCGCAGCCGCGGGGCCGTCAGGGACCCCATCGTCCCGGCCCAGCCTCCCCGCGCCGGCTGCCCGGTCAGGACAGACTGAGATTGGAGGAGAGCACCAGCCAGATCGTGGCTGCCGTGAAAAAGGCATAGGCCAGCAAACCGAGGAGCGCCAGGGTCCGTTGCAGTCCCGGCAGGCTGTCTGCCAGGCTCTCCACGCCCCGAAACCGCAGGAGCACGCCCACCCCCAGGCCGCAGACCGCCCCCCCCAACAGACTGAGATAGAGGGGATAGCCCACATAGCCGTACTCCCGTTGGAGCAGGCAGAAGGGACAGTGGTGGCTGGGCAGCTCGTAGATATAGATGGAAATGAAGGAGATCAGGGCGGCGGCGCCCAGGAAAAAGCCTGCCAGGCTGGCGCCGGCGAAGAGGTAGCCCCCCTTGCCGGTGCGCCAAAACCTGGCCCCGCTGCCCAAAACCCCGGCCATGGCCACCGCAAAGGCCCCTTGTACCGGCCGCACCGGCAGGGCCAGGAGGCCGGCGGCCAGGCTCGGGCTGGCCGAGGAAAACAGGGCCCCGCAGCAGGAGGTGATGAGTTCCGGCCGCAAGGACCGAAAATAGAGACCTTGGGCCGCGGTTTCCACCAGCACCAGCGGTGTCAGGACCAAAAGCACCCGGTACTTGAACCGGATCAGGGGATAGTCATATCCCTGGTGGTCCACGAAATTCACGATCAGCCAGAGGCCCACCAGCAAGACGTTGAGAAGCTTCAGCAGCAGGACCGGATACCCCCAGACGCTGGCGTTAAGGGAACCGGCGGCGCACATGGCCCCGGTGAAATAGGGATGCAGGCGGTCCGCCGTATAGATGAACAGGAAAAACGACAGGAAGAGAACCAACAGGGCGTTGGCCAGGAGGGTGGATACCAGGTAGGTTTGACGCTCCAACCTGAGCTGGGTCTCGCTGCCGCTGGTGATGTCCCAATCCCGCAGAATCTTAACCCCCAGGCGGGCGGCATATAGGAGCATCCCGCTCACCAGCAGGGAACTTCCCAAAAGCGCCAGAATGCCCGGGGTCAGGATCATGCCCGGGAATTCCCCAGAATCCGGCCGTCCCGCATTTCCACCACCCGGTCCACGATGGGGGACTCATAGACCAGCGGATCATGGCTGGCCATGAGGATGGTTTTCTCCTGGGCCTTCAGCCGGCTGACCGTGTCCATGAACTCCCGGGAAAGGCTGGTGTCCAGGTGGGCGGTGGGTTCATCGGCAATGATGAAGGTGGGGTGGTTGATCAGGGCCCGGGCCATGGCCACCCGTTGGGCTTCCCCTCCCGAAAGCCATCCCACCTTGGCTCCCCCCTTGGAGGCGAGGTCAAAGACCTCCAGCAGCTCCCGGGCCCTGGTCCTGAGCGACCCATGGGGCTCCCCGGTGGGATAAGCCGGCAGCATGACGTTTTCCAGGACGGTGAGGCCGGCGATCAGATGATATTGCTGAAAGATGAATCCGAAGGTCCGGCGCCGGATGCCGGTGAGAAACCGCTCGGGCAGGCTGGTGATCTCCCGGCCCTCCAGATAGATGCGGCCGGACGTGGGCCGGGCCATGCAGCCGATGAGGCTCAGCAAGGTGGTCTTGCCCGAGCCGCTGGGCCCCTTGAGCACCGTCACCTGGTGGGGGGCCACCGACAGACTGACCCCGGCCACCGCCACGTGCTCGTTGGGCCTGCCGGCGTTGAACACCTTCCTGACCTCTCTCAGCTCCAGCATGACGGTCTCAGGTCCGCATCACCAAGTCGGGGTCCAGCGTGGCGGCCCGCCAGGACGGGACGATGATGGCCGCCGTGTAGGGGACCACGGTGAGGAAAAACAGGGTGACCAATTGATAGAAACCCAGACGAGGCGTGAGGTGAAACTCCGGGTAGAGCGTGGACCAGCCTTTGAGCACCGCGGCCAAAAGCGGGGCCGAAGTCAGAAAGACATGATAATAGGCCATCAGCGTCCCCAAAAAAAAGGCGGACAGGGAGATGACCAGGCCTTCCCAGAACTTCATCTGCAAGATGTCCGCGGTCTCCCAGCCCACTGCCTTGAGGATGCCGACCTCCCGTTTTTCCTCGGCGCTCAGGCCGGCGGCCTTGTCCCAGGCAAAGAGCAGGAAGGCCAGGAGCGCTCCGCCGAACACCACCAGGAGGATACCCCCCCGCCAGTCGAAGACGGCTTCGTAGGTTCTGAGGATCTCCTGTCGGGAAATGGGGCGGGTGTCCGGCAGGAGCTCGGCGATCTTGGCGGCGATGGTGGGGATTTCCCGGGGGTTGCGCACCTGCACCACCAGGTCGGTGGCGGCATCCGCCGGAATCCCGAAGACCCGCCGGAAGCCGGGTCCGGAAATCAGGATGAGGTCGGCGGATACCAGCTCCGATTCCGGGCTGAAGATGCCCCGGATGAAAAAGTCGTGGGTGCGGCCATCGGGACCCCGGAAGGCCAGGCGGTGGCCGGTGGCCAGGTCATGACGCCGGGCCAGGTTATGGCCGATGGCCACCTGTTGTTCTTCCAGGGCGTATCCCTGGGGCACCATCAGGGTGTAGTTGGCCTGGGACGTCTGGTCGTAGTAATAGCCCCAGAGGCGCCCCCGCACCTCCTGAATTCCGCGGATTGACTTGATTTTTTCGGCATAGCGCAGGGGTATCAAGTCGTGGCGGCCCGCCACCAGCTTTTGCACGATGAGTTCCGGACTGTTTCTTAAGAGGGCCCCGGCTTCCCACTTCAGGCTCTGGCTGAAAAACATCACCGAGGCCAGCAGAAAGACCACCAGGGCATAGGCGGCAATGAGGGCCAGGTTTTTCCCGGGGCGGCGTCTCAGGGATGAGATGGCGGCGTCCAGGAAGTGGCGCTGCTTTTCCAGCCACCGCCTCACGGCCCGTTCCTCAGCGCCGGGGGAGGGCCGATAATCGACCCGGAAGGGAAATGGTCCAGCGCCAGCGGGTGGCTTTGAAACGGGGCGTGGCGGTCAGCCTGGGAGGGGTGCCGGGTGTGCCGGGCCTCGGTGGCCAGGGCCAGGTCGGTGAGCCCCACCTCCGCCACCACCCGGCCCACCCGCGCCAGGCGTCGGGCCTGGTCGGCTCCGGTCCAGTGGGTATGGCCCCAGCACAGGGCCAGCGCCAGGATTCCCAGCAATACCAGGAGGGCGAAAAGATCTGCAGCGCGCACCGTGCGATCCGGCATCCCGACGGCGTCCGGCCCAAGACGGTCCTGGCGGCCAGGGCCGGGGCTCGGCGGCCTAATCCAGGCTCTTGATGATCTCAGGGGTGATCTGGTGGAACCGCAACATCACTTTTCCCTGATGATCCTTAAGGAATTCCCGGGCGGCGGCCTCATCCCGGAAGGGAATCAGCTCCCGGCCCATGGGGCCGTAAACGTCGCTGCCCTGAACGTAATAGGCCTCCCGCCCGTCAATGGGGGTGAGGCTGTAATAGTCAGTTACCCAGAGGCCCTGGATATCCTCCGCCTTTTTCCCGGGAGAATACTGGGACACCGCGAAATAATACTTCATCAGGTCCTTGACGCCATCGAAGAAGACCCGGGTGCCGTCCTGAAAAGCCACCTGTGCCAGCCAGTCCGGGTACTTGGCCACAAACATGCCGCACACCGGGCACTTGTCCCGCACACCGGGCTTAGCCGGCATAATCTCCGCCGCCTGCGCCAGAATTCCGGCCGCTATCAGGACCGCCGGCACCCCCAGGACTAACCGCAGCTTCATGTCCACTCCGCGGTTCTCGGGGCCCCGCCCCGGAAAAAGACTGCGGGGCCCCGCCTTTCAAAAGCCCTCTAAGCCACCATGCTGGTCTATTTTTTCGTCCCTTGCTGCATTTCTTTCATTTTGGCCCGCTTGGCCCGGATCATCTTGATGTCGGCATACATGTCCTCAAACGTCGCCTTCATGGCGTCGTCATAGGTGCCCAGTTTGCCGTCATTTTCTTTGATGAAGGCCTCGGCCGCCGCTTTGTCGGCAAAGGCCCATTTGGCGTTCTTGGTCATCACCCCGGGCTTTTTGCCGCCGATGACCCAATAGGCCTTGTCGGCGTCGATGAGCTTCTTGGTGTTGTAATCGCCCACCCAGGTGGCCTTGGGCGTCTTGTCCAGGTGCAGGGCCATGTCCACCGCAGTGCAGTGGATGCTGCAGGTGCCCTGGGCGGAACCGTCGTCGTAGTCCACCAGCATCCGGCTGTGGGCGAATTTCTGCCGGTCCATGCCGCAATACTTGCAGGCGGGAAATTTCTGGAGGTCGTCGGCCGGCTGGGCCCAGCCCGTGGCAGCCAGCAACAGTAAAAGGATCGCCACCGTTCCTGCCAAAACCCGTGGGGACATTATCCTGCTCCTCTCCTGCTCATGGTGCTTCCACCCAAGTGGAAGGTCCGGCTGCCGGCATGAGGCCGGTTTGCCCCCCCTGCACCTAAGGGTAATGGAAGCCTGGAGGAGATGCAAGCTTTTCCGGGCCGTTCCCCGGCAATACTACCGATGAGAAGCATATTGAGGGGCAAAATGAGTAGTTTCACCTATGGAAAGTCGCCTCGTTCCTGGTTATAGGTAAAACTTAAAGGGGGCAATTCCTGGTCAATACGTTTTCTAGGCAAAATAAAAGCTAGAGGTTTTGAAGGTGGAACATCGGCAACACATGGCTATCCTGTTGATATCATGGCTATTAATCTCCGGCGCGGTGATGCCCCGGTGTTTAAGATGTTTCACAAATGAACCAAGCGCCTTCTGGGGAAATCCAGATAGCCTTGGAATATCAAGATGATGATCATAAGGCACAATAATTGCTTTACTTGAAAAAGATAGGCCCCACAGCGGGAGACTTTGCGGTCAGTTTTACCGGGTGGTCAATAATTGTTCCAAGTGCTGAACCTCACCGTTTCCGTCCTTGGTTAATCTATGAAACAAAAGGGGGCGCCGGCCGGGGACTCCGGCAAGTCGGCAGCCGCCTGACCGCTCCGGCAGGAAACCCCACCGCCCAAGGGCCGACCGCCGCTGGGCGGTTATGGCGCCCTCCGGTAACCTTTTCGCCGTTGTCCGGGATGAGCCCGGTTTACGGCGCCTTGCTGAACCCGGCAACAACCCCGTGCCTGCCCGGCGGTGGACCGGGCGGCTGACTGCGGACCCCCGCAGAGAAGGAGGCTGACACATGAAACGGCAAAAAGCGTGGCTCATCTCCGGCTTGGTGCTCCTGGGGCTCCTGGCCATGGTCTGGGCGGCGCCGGCCCAGGTGGCAGACGCCAAGAAGGCGACGGTGGCCGTCGTAGGTGAGATCAAGTATCTGAAATATCTCAACGCCTACGTGGTCCAGGCCGACCAGCCCGACGGCTCCTGGGGCCAGTACCTCATCAAAAACCCCGATGACGCGGTGTTGGGGCCCCTGGCCAGGTCAGGCGCCATGGTCTATGTGGAGGGCACCCTGCTCCCGGGCTCATCCTTTATCCTGAACGTCACCAGGATCGACGGCCGGGGCTTCGTCCCCAAGCCCCCCGCGGTGAACTTTAAGCCATCCGTGCGGTGAAAGGAGCAGATACCATGAAGCGTGTCATCAGCAGAAGAAGGTTTGTCAAGATCATGGGCGCCGCCGGCGCCGCGGCCGTCATTCCCTGGCGCTTCGATTTCAAGCACGGCTGGCAGGCGGGCGCCGCCTTCGCCGCAGTAAACAGCCCCGGGCTGCGGATGTGGCAGACCACCTTGCGGGGCGTAGGCGGCCCCACCGGCATCCCGGTGGCCGCCTCCGACGGTTTCCGGTATTGGAAAAATGGGCAGGTCTACTCCGTGGACCCCGGCGGGGCCGTCGTCGCCACCCATTACACCATCGGCATCCGCCAGTTCACCGACAACCTGCACCCGAGCTTGGGACCCACCACCCTGTGGGGCTTCGGCCAGGGGGCGGCGGCCAATTTCAGGCACCTGGGCGGCCTCGTCGTCGCCTCGCGGGCCACCCCGGTGCAGATCACCTTCCAGAACCAGCTCACCAGCGACGGCACCCCCACCGGCACCCCCCTGAACAGCATCATCCCGGTGGACGTCACCGTCCTGGGCGCCAACCAGGCCCAGAACCGCACCGCCGTGCACCTGCACGGCGGCCTGGTCCCCTGGATCAGCGACGGCGGCCCCTTCGACTGGTGGGCCCCCAACGGCACCCACGGCTCCAGCTTCCTGAACAACCAGGTGCTGCGCAACTTTGCCCCCGGCGACCCGTTGGCCGGGGCCGCGGCCTTAAATGAGGCCGAGTACTACTACCCCAACGACCAAAGCAGCCGGCTGGTGTGGTACCATGACCACGCCTGGGGCATCACCCGCACCAACGCCTATGCCGGCATCGCCACCGGCTACGTCATCGTGGACGACTTCGAGACCAGCTTTCTCCAACCCAACGGCGTGCCCGCAGTGGGCAGCCCCCAATATCTGCCCATCGTCATCCAGGATAAAATTTTCATCGGGGCCAATTTTCTCGATCCCACCTGGCCGGCGGGCCTGCCCAGCGGGGTGGGCAGCCTCTGGTACGCCCATACCTACGACCCCAAGATCTTCAAGCTCAAAGGCAACCGGAGAGGCGCGGGCGCCATCCCCGATCCGTCGGCAGTGCCGGAGTTTTTCGGGGACACCATGCTGGCCAACGGCACGGTCTACCCCGAGGTCACCGTGGAGGCCAGGCGCTACCGCCTCCAGTTCCTGAACGCCTGCAACGCCCGGTTCCTCAATCTCCAACTCTACGTGGACAACGGCACTCCGGACGGCATCACCCTGAACCCGGTGACCCTGGCGCCCACCAATGCCAAGGGTCCGGACTTCCTCATGATCGGTACCGAAGGCGGCATGCTGGCCCAAGCCACGCTCATTCCCTCCAACGTGCCCTTCAACCCCATCACCCTCCAGGGCTCCCTCATCCAGGGGAACGCCGAGCGGGCCGACGTCATCGTGGATTTCTCCGGTTATGCCAACACCAAGATCATCCTCTACAATGACGCGCCGGGACCCTTCCCCGGGGGCGCGCCCATTTTCGATTACTTCCCGGGCAATCCGTTGAATCCCATCCAGCCGGTGCCCGGCTTCGGACCCAACACCCGCAATATTCTGCGGTTTAACGTAGTCCCGGCCACCAGCGCCGATCCGCCCCTGAACATCGGGCCGGGAACCGACCTGACGGCGGGCAACGACCCCCTTTTGGTCAACCCGGTAACCGGTGCCCTGAACCCGGGGGTGGTGGTGGCCCGCACCCGGACCCTCACCCTGAACGAGGCCTTCGACCAGTACGGCCGACTCCTCCAGTTGATCGGCACCAACGTGCCCCTGAAGAATGCCGGCGGAGGCTTCGGCCGGGCCTACATCGATCCGGCCACCGAGGTGGTGAACAACGGCGACGTGGAGGTCTGGAAGATCGTCAACCTCTCGGCGGACACCCACCCCATCCACTTCCACCTGGTGAATGTCCAGATCATCTCCCGGCAGCCCGTCAAGGTGACCAACTTTAACGGCATACCCAAGTATATCGGGCCGCCGCGGCCTGCGGATCCGGATGAACGGGGCTGGAAGGAAACGGTGCGCATGCACCCGGGCGAGGAGATCACGGTGATCATGAAATTCCAACTGCCCGCGGTGCCCTTCACGGTGCCCAGCAGCCCCCGGGCCAACGCGCCCGGCACCGACATCGGCGACCCCGGCCTGGGACCCATCACCGTCCCGGCGGGGCAGGCGGCGCATGAGTACGTCTGGCACTGCCACATCCTGGAGCACGAAGAGCACGACATGATGCGGCCGCTGGTCGTTATCGGGTAGCACCCGGTGGCCGCCTGATTCGCAAACCGCCTCCGGCCCGCGGCCGGGGGTCAACTCCAGAAGCCCCGCGGGAATACTGCGGGGCTTGTTTTTTGCAAGGGAAATTTGCTACCTTCTGAAGCAGGAAGCAAAGAAGCGAGGGAGGCGTCGGTGCCGGACTGGCAAGCCTATGGTCAAAAGGTTCTCCGCATGGTCAAGGAGGCCTGGCATTGGGCCCGGGAGAAACCGCAGCACGCCATGGCCGTCTTGGCGGCGCTCCTGGCTGTTTTCCTGTTGGGAACCTGGCTGGGGGGCCGGGCCGGGCGCGGCGGCGCGGGCGAGAGCCGCAAGATTCTCTATTACGTGGACCCCATGAACCCGGCCCACACCTCCACCGAGCCGGGGCTGGCGCCCTGCGGCATGAAGATGGAGCCGGTGTACGCCGACCAGGTGGGTGAGGACCCGGAAACTCCTCAGGCGCCGGGCACGGTGAGGGTGTCCCCCCGGAAGCAGCAGCTCATCGGGGTGCGCCTGGCCCGGGTGGAGAAGGCGCCCCACACCCACACCCTCCGGGCCCTGGGCCGGGTGGCGGTGGACGAGCGCCTCATCTACCGGGTCAACTCCGCAGTGGAGGGCTGGATCCGGGAGGTGGGCACCAATTCCACCGGCAGCGTGGTCAAAAAGGACGAAACCCTGGCCATTATCTACAGCCCGGAGTTCCTGGCCCCCATTCAGGCCTATCTTTACATGCTCAGCTCCCTGGACCGCTTCCAGGCCAGCGGCCAGGAAACCCCCGCCCAGCTTCAGGTCACCAAACTCAATTTGCAGCAGTACCTGGAAAGCCTGCGCAACCTGGGGATGAGCGACCTCCAGATCAAGGAACTGGAGCAGACCCGCCGCTACACGGAACAGATCCGCCTCATCGCCCCGGCCACCAGCTTCGTGCTGGCCCGCAACGTCTCCCCGGGGCAGCGCTTCGACCGGGGGGTGGAGCTGTACCGCCTGGCCGACCTGAGCCGGGTCTGGGTGCTGGCGGACCTTTTTGAAAACGAATCCCTCTACTTCCGGCCGGGGGACACGGTGCGGGTGGTGCATCCTTATCAGAAGCGGGTACTGGAGGCGGTGGTTAGCGATGTCCTGCCCCAGTTCGATGCGGCCACCCGAACGCTTAAGGTGCGCCTGGAAGTGAACAACCAGGACTTCGCTTTGCGGCCGGACATGTTCGTGGACGTGGAGTTTGCCGCCCGCCTGGACCCAGCCCTCACCGTACCGTTGGACGCCGTCCTGGACAGCGGCCAGCGCCGGACGGTCTTTGTCCACCAGGGCAAGGGCTTTTTCGAACCCCGGCAGGTGGAAACCGGCTGGCGTCTGGGGGACCGGGTGGAGATCGTCAAGGGCCTGGAGCCGGGTGAGGAGATCGTGGTGTCCGGCAATTTCCTGCTGGATTCCGAAAGCCGCATGCAACTGGCCGCCGCCGGCCTGCTGGGCCCCCGGGTCCAGGATCCGGTGTGCCGGGGGGAAATCGACGCAGGCAAGGCCAAAATCGCCGGCCGGAAAAGCGATTATCAGGGCAAGACCTTCTATTTTTGCAGCGATACCTGCAAAGCCCAGTTCGACCAGGACCCGGCCCGCTACCTAAAGGCCGGGGCCATGGCGCCGCCTTCGCCCGCCGCCCCGCCGCCGGCGGAGTCCTCCCCCGCTGCCGGTCCGCCCCCGCCCCCGGCGGCTCAGCCCGAGCCTCTGGTGGAAAGTCCGCCGCCGGGTTGGCGGCCGCCGGTCATCCCGCCCGCCGCGCCCCTGCACCACCCGCCGCCGGTGGGGGGAACCGGCCCGGGGGCCCCGGGAGCCCACTCCCCTGCTGCGGGGCCGGAAGCGCCCCCGGCGGGGCCAGGGATGCCCCCGCCGCCGCCGGGTCCGGCAGCGCCCGGGCCCTCTGCCGGGGGCGGCCCCGCTCCCTCCGGCACGCCACCCGGAGGGGACCACGGGCATGATTAACCGCATCATCGATTTTTGCGTCCAGCGCAAGGGTCTGGTCATCCTGGTGACGGCGGCGGCGTGTCTCCTGGGGTGGTGGTCCATGCGAAACCTTACCCTGGACGCCATCCCGGACCTCTCCGACACCCAGGTGATCATCTACTCCCGCTGGGACCGCAGCCCCGATATCATCGAGGACCAGGTAACCTATCCCATCGTCAGCGCCATGCTGGGGGCGCCTCGGGTAAAGGCGGTGCGGGGGTTTTCAGACTTTGGTTATTCTTACGTCTATGTCATTTTCGAGGACGGCACCGACATTTATTGGGCCCGCTCCCGTACCCTGGAATACCTGGCCGGGGTGCTGCCCCGCCTCCCCGAGGGCGTCCGCACCGAATTGGGGCCGGATGCCACCGGTCTGGGGTGGGTCTTCCAATACGCCCTGGTGGATGAGACCGGGCAGCACAGCCTAGAACAACTGCGGTCCTTCCAGGACTGGTACCTGAAGTATTACCTCAAGGCCGTCCCCGGCGTGGCCGAGGTGGCTCCGGTAGGCGGTTTTGTGCGGCAGTACCAGGTGAATGTGGACCCCAACCGCCTCCAGGCCTACGGCATCACCATCAGCCGGGTGGTGCAGGCCGTGCGGGGCGGCAACAAGGATGTGGGGGGCCGCCTCATTGAATTCGGCGGCACGGAGTATATGGTGCGGGGCCGGGGGTATGCCCGTTCCCTGGAGGATTTCGCCAATATCGTCCTCACCGCCAGCGAGGATGGCACCCCCATTCGCCTCAAGGACATCGGGCAGGTGGTCACCGGACCGGAACTCCGCCGGGGGGTCTGCGACCTGGACGGCCTGGGCGAGGTGGTCTCCGGAATCGTCATCATGCGCCAGGGCCAGAACGCCCTGGAGGTCATTGACCGGGTGAAGGCCAAGATCCGGGAAATTGAGCCGGGCCTGCCCCCGGGCGTCAGGATCGTGCCCATCTATGACCGCAGCGACCTGATCCACCGGGCGGTGGACACCCTGGAAGCCACCCTGGTGGAAGTGCTCCTCACCGTTTCCCTGGTGATTCTCCTGTTTCTCTGGCATATTCCCAGCGCCCTCATCCCCATCATCACCATCCCGGTGGCGGTGCTGCTCTCCTTCATTCCCTTTCGATTGATGGGGGTCACCGCCAACATCATGTCTCTGGGGGGCATCATTATTGCCGTGGGGGCCTTGGTGGACGCGGCCATCGTGGTGGTGGAGCAGACCCACAAGCGCCTGGAGGAATGGGACCGCCAGGGGCGCCCGGGCGATTACCGCGCCGTCATCGTAGACGCGGTGAAACAGGTGGCCGGTCCCAGTTTCTTTGCGCTCCTGGTGATCGCGGTGTCCTTCCTGCCGGTCCTCACCCTGGAGGCCCAGGAAGGCCGGATGTTCAAGCCCCTGGCCTACACCAAAACCTTCTCCATGCTGGTGGGGGCGCTTTTGGCCATCACCTTGGATCCGGCTCTGCGCCTGCTGTTAACCCACCTGGAGAATTTCAATTTCCGCCCCCGGTGGCTCTGCCGCCTGGCCAACGTGGTGGCGGTGGGCACCCTCTTGCCTGAGGACCGACATCCCGTCAGCCGGCGGCTCATCAACTGGTATGGGCCGGTGGTCTCCTGGTCCCTGAAGCGGCCCCGGGTCGTCATCGGCGGCGCTTTGGTCCTGATTCTGGCCACCGTACCGGTCTATTATCGCCTGGGTTCGGAGTTTATGCCGCCCCTGGAAGAAGGCTCCCTTTTGTATATGCCCTCCACCATGCCGGGCATCTCCCTTCCCGAGGCCCAGAAACTGCTCCAGGTAACAGACCGGATTATCAAACAGTTCCCGGAAGTTGACCGCGTTCTGGGGAAGGCGGGCCGGGCTGAAACCTCCACCGACCCGGCCCCGGTGTCCATGCTGGAGACGGTCATCATTCTCAAGCCCAAGGACCAATGGCGGCGGGTGGACACCTGGTATTCCTCCTGGGCGCCCCATTGGGCCGCGACCCTCTTCCGCCGCTTTACCCTCGACCGGCTCAGCCAGGAAGAGCTGATCAGTCAGATGAACGAGGCGCTGCGGCTGCCGGGGGTGGCCAATGGCTGGACCATGCCCATCAAGGGTCGCATTGAGATGCTCAGCACCGGATTGCGCACACCCCTGGGCATCAAGATCTCCGGAGCAGATGTCCGGGTGATCGAAGAGATCGGCGTCCAGATCGAAGCCCTCCTCCCCGGGGTGCGGGGGACCCGCAGCGTCTTTGCCGAGCGCACCGGTTCCGGTTATTTCCTGGACTTTGAGTGGAATCGGGAAGAGCTGGCCCGCTACGGCCTGGGGATCGACGAGGTCCAGGAGGTCATTCAAAGCGCCATCGGCGGGGACAATGTGACCACCACCGTTCAGGGCCGGGAGCGCTACCCGGTCAATGTCCGTTATCTTCGGGACTTCCGTTCGGACTTCAGCACCCTGGAACGCATCCTGGTGCCGGTGGGGGATGGGAAAAAGCAGATCCCCCTGGGTCAGTTGGCCGCCATCAAGCCCACCAGCGGCCCGGCCATGATCCGCAATGAGGACGGCCTGCTCACGGGGTATGTGTACCTGGACATCGCTGGTCGGGATCCCAACGGCTACGTGGAGGAGGCCAGGGAACTCCTCCGGAAGCGGATGACCCTGCCGCCGGGTTACACCCTTGCCTTTAGCGGTCAGTATGAGGCGGCCCAGCGGGTCAAAGACCGGCTCCTCCTGATGGTGCCCCTGACCGTCTGCCTGATTTTGCTGCTCCTCTACCTCAATACCGGTTCGGTGGTGAAAACCCTCATCATCGTGCTGGCCGTGCCTTTTTCCGCCATCGGAGCCATCTGGTTCCTCTACCTGCTGGACTATAACCTGAGTGTGGCCGTGTGGGTGGGTCTCATTGCCCTGCTGGGCGTGGATGCGGAAACCGGGGTCTTCATGCTGCTTTATTTGGACCTGGCCTACGAACGGGCCAAGCGGGAAGGACGCTTGGGGAGCCTGACGGATCTGCGCCAGGCCATTTTAGAGGGTGCGGCCATGCGCATGCGGCCCAAGGTGATGACCGTGGCCACCCTGCTGGTGGGCCTCATCCCCATCATGTGGTCCCTGGGTACCGGCGCCGACATGATGAAGCGCATCGCGGCGCCGATGATCGGCGGCATCATCACCTCATTTTTACTGGAATTGTTGGTTTATCCGGTCATCTATGAGCTCTGGAAGTGGCATGCCGAGGTTAAGCAGAAGGCGGCGGCGATCTCCTGAGATGGTTTCCCTCTCTTTGCCGCCGCACCCAATACCCCCCCAGAAAGGACGTTCCATGCAGACATTGGTGAACACCGTTCGAACGATTGGCACCTGGAGGCGGGGCGGTGCCGGGCTTTGCCTGTTGGTGGTCCTGACCGCAGGCGCCGGCCCGTTGGCGGTGCCAAGCCGCACGCTGGCCCAAAAGGCGGTTTCCAGCGCTCCGGTCAGGGATGAAGTGCCGCGCCTGACCATCCGGGCGAAGATCGTGTATCAGGAGAAAACCGCCTCTTATGTAGTCGTGGGGGTGGATCCCCCCCAGGCCCACTATTTTGTGCTCAACGAAAACCCGACGGTGCTGGATAAGCTGGTGGCCAAAAACCAGGCGGTAACCATCGAGGGCACCCTGCCCCAGGGAGCGGAATTCATCGAGATCCACAAGATAGACGGCCAACCCTATTCTGCCCCGCAAGAACGGCGGAATTAGAAGGGGCAGCAGCCGTCGCGCAGGAGAACCGGCTCCACCGGGATGCCCCGGAAGGGTGTTTGCTAGAGGCGGGGTTTGCCCAGGCCCCGGGAGAGGTTGGGTTTCCTCTCCCGTTCCCCCGATCGGCGGCCCGCCGGGGCGGTCTCCCCGGTGAGGCGGCTCAGCGCCAGGAGTCGCCTGGCCATGAGTTCCAGACTGAGGGCCACCTCGTTTTTTTTCTGGAAAAGGAGCAGGGGCTTGCGGCCGTTGATGACGCGTTCCACCAGGGGTTCGAAGTCGAGGCTCCCCAGGATCTGCGGGCGCACCTCCAGAAACTTTCGGCACACCGACTGCATGATGCCCGGGGCTTGGTGGTCCGCGGGATGTTTTACCATGTTGGCCACCAGATACACCGTATAATGCTCCAGGACTTCGGCCAGGCGCCAGTCCAGGTGCGGGGCCTCCTCCCGGAGGAGGTCCCGCAGCTCTTGCATGGAGTTGAGGGGGGCGGCGGCCTCGTGATCTCCCAGGGAATAGATGCGGATGAGGAGCTGTTTTTCCCCGCGGAACTCCTTGGCCAGCCGGCGGAACAGGGCCCCCTTGATGAATCCATAGGCGTTTTGCAGGGAAGTGGACTGGCCGGTAAAGACCACCAACTTGCCGGGGGCGTGATTGAAGAGGTCCAGCATGGCGTAGGAGGTGCCGGCCCCCAGATCCACCAGCACAAAGTCGGCGGGTAACAGCTCCAACTCTTTGAACAGCCGCAGTTTCTGAAAGTAGGTGGGATTGGCGGACCCCAGGAGGCCCTCGGCCCCGCAGATCAGGCTCAGGCCCGGGATGCCCGAAGGAATCACGGCGTCGGTGAGCTGGTGAATCTGCTGGGCCAGGAAATCGTCCAGGGTGACGCGGGGAAAGGGCAGACCCAAGAGAGTGTTCAGGTTGGCGCCCCCCAGATCGCCGTCAATGAGGATCACCTTCTTCCCCAAGCGGCTGAGGGCCAGACCCAGCCCCAGAGTCACCAGGCTCTTGCCGACGCCCCCCTTGCCGCCGCCGATGGCCCAAAGTCTGGTGCTGCAATGATGGCGCATGTAAGGTCAGTTACCCCCCGCTGGCCTGAGTCGCCGGCGGTGGTTAGGCGCGCAGGCGCCGCCAGCTCCAAAAAGCCAAGGCAGCCCCGGCCAGTATGGCCAGCGGCGGCAGGGCCGCTGGGAGGTTGCTGCCCCAGAAATACAGGCCGACGCCCAAGGCCGCCAACGCCAATCCGGTGAAGCCCAGGAGGCGTCCGCCGCCTCGGGACGCGGGCGACTGCCAACCGCCTTGATGGGCCTCATCCCATTTTTCCCAGAGATTCTTGATATCCTTGGGGGCGTTGAGGACCTGCTCTTCAAAATCTTTCATTTCCTGGGCCGGCCCCAGCAGATCCACCGTCAACACCACCCCTTCCTGATTCGGATCCGGAGGCTCCACCCAAGTCACCCTGCCGGCAAAATGGCGGAGTCCACCTTCGGGAGTCTCCCAGATCAGGGAAGCGGCGCGATTGGTGAGGGCCGTCCATTCCGCCCACCCTCCGGGCCGAGGGATTTTCAGAGTCACGGTGTTGCCGCTGAAATGCTGCACGCCCGCCGGCAGCCGCCAGGGAGCCTCACCGGCCTCGCCGCTCACTTCCAGACTTACCATCGGGATTTTGGGTTCGCTGGCTTTTGCGTCCATCTGAGTGATAGGGGGCTGGTCCCAGCCAGCCGTCCTCCTCCCCTCTGATTGCCGCGAGGCAACCATAGTTGGCCGGTGCCCAAGGGGGAGAAATCAGCCTCCCGGATTTATCGGCAACAGGGGAGGTGGTCTGAGAATCCCGGCAGTTGCCGGCCGGCCCCTGTATCGCCCCCGAAGCGCCTGGAGGTATTGTAACTGAAAAGTCGGCAAAATCCTATGGATTCGAGGCCATCTTGTAATTGAGGCTGAAGAATTCCCCTGCCAGGCGTTTGGCCGCCAATATTTGCCTTGCAGGGTCCAGGTTGGCGCTTTCCGGATGCAGGCTCACGTAATTTCTCAGATAATAGCGCACCACCGCCATTTTTTCCGGGTTGGCGGCGAATTCCGGGTCCGCCTGTTCACAGACTTTAAGGGTCAAGTCGGGGGAAAGCCAAGCCGAGTACCCGTATGCAGACAAGTCGCTATGACTCCGGATTTTAACGGGCTGGTCTGGGTTCCAGGTCTGGTGGTGGGTGCCGACCGGAGCCAGCGCGCCGCGCTGGGCCCTCAGCCGGCGCTGCAATTCGGCCAGCTTGGCGGTGAGAGCGCGCACTGAAGACGCCTTGATCCGAGGGCCGGCTCCAGGCTGATTCAGCCGGCCTGCCAGGTGGTGGGACACGGTCTTCCTGAGGCTCTCCAAATCTCCGGGCTCCCGCTGCCACTTGCCCAAGGGGGCATGCCAGAGCAGTCCCAGCAACAGGTTGGCATCACCAAGACCCGCCTCCAGGGCCCGATCAAGGATATGTTGGTAGTATGTCTGGAAGTCGGCGGCAGGGGCCAAAAGGGCCTGGAGAACCTTGGTATGCCAGACGATGACGGGAAAGAGGTCTTTCCAGGCGGGCAAGTCCTCGGCGGGCGGGTAGGAGGGGGAAGCCGTGGCAGGGGCAGTCAGAAGCCGCAGAAGGGCTGCTCTCGGGGGAGCCGGCCGCTGTTCCCACGGTGGTTCCTGCCACTCCCAGACCTGCTGGGTTTCCGGATGCACCGAGGGCGGCAGCTCAACGACGGCGCCGGTGGCGAAAAGCCGGATAGGGCCGCTTTTCCGGGGGAGGAGGCAATGGCCGGCCGGCTGGGAAAAGAAATAACGCCGGTGCCCTTGTGCCGTGAAGGCCACCGCACTTCCCTCCCAGAGGTCCGGGTCGTCCCCTTCGGGATCCTCCCCCGCGACCTCCGCCACCACCAGGTTCGTCCCGGTTTTCACCCCCAACACCACCTGGCCCTCCTGAAATGCCAGGTTTAAGATGACCTCCGCCCAGACATCGGGTGGTTTGCTGAAGTCCACCGCCAGTTCTTCGCCGGTGAAGGCGTTCACGAGAACCACATCCCAATCCAGTCGGAGGTACAACGGAATAGCCTCCACCAAGGTGGCATAGAACGCCAGCCGGCCTCGGAGGTCCTGGATAAACCGGATCTCCTCAGCTCCGAGGCGAAAGCCCAAGTGCTCGTCAGATGATGTCGGGTCAAAGGGCATGGCCTGAACCTCCTCGGGGATATCCCGGGCAGATGCCGTTCGCACCTCATGTAACTCAAAAAATGTGCCAAAAAAATAATTAATTATATTGTATAGTTATATGACATCGGCCGGATGTTCTGTTCATAAAATGAAAACACCCGTTAAAAATGTGAAACAATTAAAGCAATTAAGACGCAACGACGCCAGCCCCCGGCCAACCTGAACCCCCTCCTTCAGCCGGCCCCTGTGGCGGATCCCGGACCATTCGGACCGGAAAGGGTGCCCCTGGGTGCCGGTGACCCTGGGGATGGCGCGCCGACGCAAACAAGGGTTGCTGCGGCGGGAGAGACCAGCGGGTCCAAGCCGGAAGGTTCCACGGGGGCAGGCTGGGCCGCCCGGCGGCCGGATTCCCCGGAAGAGAAGGAGGCGTATGAGAGACCCCACGGACGCGGCGGCCAGGGTTTTTCCCCCGGAGACTCCAGACCGCCTCCCACAGGTTCAGGCCGTTTCCTGAAGCCGCTTATCTGCGACGCCTGCCCCAAACGGCAAAAACCGGGTCAGCTTGGACCAGCCGGGAGGAGGGCGGGGCATCCGGCCGGGGCCAGCCCCGGGAGGAGAAGGTCTCCAAGTCGGTGAAGAGGCCGTCCTTCAGGAAATATTCCAGGACCAGACCCTGACGCTCGAATTCGCTGAGTTCGGTCCAAATCCTGATGATTTTGAGGGGCTCCCAGCGATCCGAAAAGGTGTGGATGAGCAAGCCGCCGGGCCTTAAGACCCGGGCGCAGTCGGCAAAGACCTGGAAGGGCCGGATGAGGTACTCCACCGACAGACTGCAGATCACCGCGTCGAAGCTGGCGTCGGCGAAGGGGAGGCGGGGGTCCCGGTTGAGATCGTGAAGCACATAGCCGCTCAGTTGGGGGTTGGCCTGGAGCTCCGCTTCATTCAGACCCAGCCCGGTGAGGGTGGCGGGAGTAAAATCAGCCGGCAGATGGCTTTGCCAACCGCTCATCAGGTCCAGGACAGCCATGCCCGGCCTCAGCAGGCGGCCATAAAGGCCCTGGATGACGGCTTGAGCTTGGTGGTCAACATACGCAACCAGGCGGGGTTCGGCGTAAAACCCGGCGTCGTCGGAGATATCCCGACGGCCGAAGGGGTTGTCGGCAAAGAAGTCGGTGGGCTGCCCCTGCCAGCGCACCTGCATGCCCGGACCGCTGGTGACCACGTCAAACCAGTCCAGACTCCTGCTCCCCACGGAGGGCGCCACCGGTTCCGGGTGGGTGCCGGTGACGGTCAGCAGAAAGCCGAAGGCCGCAAAGGGATGGTTGAAGTCCGCCTGAAAACTCTGGCCGGAGAGGCTGATGCAGCGGAAGGGGAGGGGATTGCCGTAATGCCCGTCCAGCAGGCCCCGGGGATAATAACGACCCCGGCGGGGTTGGAGGGGACCGCCTTTGAACTGTCCCAAGGTGAAGGAAAAAACCCGTTCCGGGGCGTAGGCCGGCAGAATTTCCCCCGGCCCCGACTCCAGCGTGACCTGGAGGCCTTCTTGCCAGTCGCCCAGCGCCTCTTGCAGGGGCCGGGGCAGGAGGTGGGCCTCCTGGTCCTTGTTCAACGGCACGAAATATTCGTCGGTATGGCAGGCCTCCGGGCTGCGCCAGGAGAGGCGCCACAGCATGGACAGCGGGCGTGGCTCGGTCATGTTCCCTGGGTCCTTGAAGAAAATTTTCCGGTGATCGGGGAGCCGGAACTCCCGCACCCTCCGCCGATTCCCGTTTCCCCTTTTGGGGTTGGGGCTTGGGGTTGGCAGAAGGAGATCAGGATCCCGGACTTTGGTCCCTCCCGCCAGTACTGCCCCCTTCCCCCGCCCGAGCAAGGCGCTGGCGGCGGATTTCAAAGAGGGTCACCGCGCCGGCGGCCGCGGCGTTGAGGGATTCCACCGCGGCCGAAGCCAGCGGGATGGCCACCAGCAGGTCGCACTGCTGCCGCACCCGGGGGCGCATGCCCTTGTCCTCGCTGCCGATGACCAGCACGAGAGGTCCGGTGAGATCGGCGGCATAGAGGCTCACCGGGGCCCGGGCGTCGGTGCCCACCACCCACAGGCCCGCGTCTTTCAGATCAAGGAGGGCGTTGGCCAGGTTGGTGACCCGAAAGACCGGGAGCACCTCCAGGGCCCCGGCTCCAGCCTTGAGTGCCGCCGGAGTCACCCCTGCGGCCCGGTCCTTGGGAATGATGAGGCCGTGGGCGCCGGCGGCCAAGGCGCTCCGGGCCAGGTTCCCCAGGTTCATGGGGTCGGTGAGGCCGTCCGCGGCCACCAGCAGCGGGCTTTCGGGAAGCGTTCCCAACCCGGTCAGGAAATCCTCCAGGCGGGCATAAGCGAACCCCTGGCGCCGGACCGCCACCCCCTGGTGGTGCGACGTGCCGGCCAGGCGGTCCACGGCCGCCCGGGGCAAAGTTCGGACGCCCACCCCCAGGCTGCGGGCCAGGCGGCGCACTTCCCCCACCCAGGAGCCGGTGACCCCCTGGGCCAGCACCACCTCCTCCAGGGAGGCCTGGGGCTGTTTCAAAGCTGCCAACACCGCATGGCGGCCATAGATGATATGTTGCATGGAGTGCCGGGATGAGGGGCAGGACCCGAGCAGCCTGCCTGCCCCCTCCTCTCCCTCACATCTTTCCCCCACTCCAATCGGTTGGGGGGGAGGCGCGGCAGGGGACGGGTTGACGATCCCCGGCCGCTCGCCTCCAGGATCCTGGTGATGCCTTGGGCGCCGTTGGCTTCCTGCGGACAACCAGGCAATCAGCCCCCGCCGCTATGCCTCGGCGCCGTTTGCGAGTATAATTATGAAAAGTTTTGGCAGGAAACACAACGGGCAACCTTTTCGGATAGAGCTGAACCGGAGCAGCCGCCGCAGAGGCGGCAAATGACCGCCGATCCCATGGAAGAGGCACTAAACCCTTTGGAAGCCGGGGTTACCGCTTTTTTGAAGCATTTGCGGGAAAAGACTGGAGTTCCCGGGGAGACGGCTGTCGCGGCCCAGGACTTGGCGGTCCTCACCGCCCTGGCCCGGGAACAGGGCGGGGAATCCTGGACGGCCGAGGTCCTGGCGGCCCTGCGGGCTGATTTGAGCCAGCGGACGGAGGACCCTCACTCCCACAGGCGCCTGGCGCTCCTGGGGGAGTTCACCAGCTTCCTGAATGAAGCGCCAGGTTTTGCCATGGACTTTCCGGAGGATCCTCTTCCCGCTTTCCCCGGCACCTCCCAGGTGTTGTCCGCCCCGGAACTGGAAGCCCTGCTGGCCGGGCTGGAGGCAGACGCCCCCGACCAGCTGGACGAGGCCCTGGAGCAGTTTTTTCATTACCTGGGCGTCGAGCGGGGGTTGGCTCCCTTGACCATGGAAGCCTACGCCCGGGACCTCCAGGAATTTCGCAGATATGTCAGCCAGTTGGGGCGCACCGGCTGGGAGGAGGTGACGCTCCCCGACCTTCAGGGGTTTCTCGTGTCCCTGGAGGGGAGGGGGCTGGCGGCCCGCAGCCGGGCCCGGAATCTGTCGGCGGTGCGCCAGTTTTTCCGCTTCCTGGAGCGGGAGGGAGAGATCGCCGTCAACCCCACCGGGCTCCTGGATAGCCCGCGCCTGCCGGCCCGGCTCCCCAAAATCCTCTCTGAGGGGGAGGTCGCCGCCCTGCTCAACGCCCCCGACCCGGCCACTCCCCTGGGACAGCGGGACGCGGCCCTGCTGGAGGTGCTCTACGCCACCGGGCTCAGGGTATCGGAGCTGGTGGGCCTCACCCTGAAGCAGGTGGATCTCCGCCGGGGCTGGGTGCGCCCCCTGGGCAAAGGCCGCAAGGAGCGCCTGGTGCCCCTCACCCCCCCGGCGGTGGCAAAACTGGACCAGTATCTCCATCACGGGCGCCAGGAACTGCTGCGGCGCGGGGCATCCCGCCAGGGAGGCGGCGTCCGTCCGGGACGGCCGGCACCGCCTGGCCAAGTCGTCTTTCTCAACCGGCGGGGGGGCCCGCTGACCCGCCAAGGCTTTTGGAAGATCCTGGCTCAGTATTCCCGGGAAGCAGGTCTAAAGCCCATCAGTCCCCATGTGCTCCGGCACTCCTTTGCCAGCCATCTCCTGGCCCGGGGCGCGAGTCTGCGGGTCCTGCAACTCCTGCTGGGCCATGCCGACCTGGCCACCACCCAGATTTACACCCACCTGGAAGCAGACCGCCTGCGGGCGGCGCACCAAAAGGCGCATCCCCGGTCATGAAAGAGCCTGCCCCCAGCCCGGCCCGCACCCTGGAAGTCATCACCACCCACCTGAACGCCGATTTCGACGCCATGGCGGCTATGGTTGCGGCCAGGAAACTCTACCCCGAAGCCCTCCTGGTCTTTTCCGGCTCCCAGGAGGGCAGCCTCCGGGACTTCTTTATCCGCTCCAGCTTCTATTTTTTGGATTTCACCCGGGCTCGGCATGTGGACCCCCAGGAGATCAAGCGCCTCATCCTGGTGGATACCCGCCAGGCCTCCCGCTTGGGCAAGTTCGCCGAGGCCGCCCGCTCCGGGGAGGTGGAAGTGCACATCTACGACCACCACCCCGACTCCGATGACGATGTCCATGGCGTGGTGGAGGTGGTGAAACCTTACGGCGCCACCACCACGGTGCTCACCCAGATCCTCCGGGAAAGGGGGCTGGAGCCCACTCCCCAGGAGGCTACCATCATGGCCCTGGGGCTGTACGAGGACACCGGTTCCTTCACCTTCACTTCCACCACCCCCGAAGACCTGGAGGCCATGGCCTACCTGTTGCAGCGGGGGGCCGATCTCAACGTGGTGGCCCAGATGGTCACCCGGGAGCTGACAGTGGAGCAGGTGGCTCTGCTCAACGAGCTCATCGAGCACCTCACCACCTTCCAGGTGAACGGCCTGGAGGTGGTAATGGCCAGCGCGGTGGCCCCCCAATACGTGGCTGACTTCGCCGTGCTGGCCCACAAGCTCATGGACATGGAAAACCTCCAGGTGCTGTTTGCCCTGGCCCAGATGGAGGACCGGGTCTTTGTGGTGGGGCGCAGCCGCCTGCCGGAGGTGAATGTGGCCGAAATCCTGGGGGAGCTGGGGGGCGGCGGCCACGAATACGCCGCCAGCGCCGCCATCAAAGGCATGCCCCTGGCCCAGGTGGAGGAAAAGCTCAAAGCTTCCATCCAACGCCACGTCCATCCCCAACGCCGGGCCCGGGAAATCATGAGCTTTCCGGTGAAGTTCATCGAACCCGAGACCCCCCTCAAGACCGCGGAGCTGTTGCTCAACCGCTACAGCGTCAATGCCCTGCCGGTCATGGCCGGCGGGCAGTTGTTGGGGATCATCAACCGGCAGACGGTGGAAAAGGGCATCTACCACGGGCTTCAGGACCATCCGGTGCGGGACTACATGAGCCACCCCATCGCCACCGTGGGACCGGAGGCCACCCTGGCGGAGATCCGGGAGACCCTGGTGATCAACAAGCAGCGGCTTCTCCCGGTGGTTCAGGACGGCCAGGTCATCGGCGTCATCAGCCGCACCGACCTGCTGCACCTGCTCATTGACCAGGAGGAGGAGTCCCAGTGGGCCCAGCCCCTGAGGACCAAAAACATCGTCAGCATGATGCGGGAGCGGCTGCCAGCCCGCCTCCTGGCCATCCTGGAACAGGCCGGCCGGGCCGCACAGGAGCTGGGCTTTCAGGCCTATGCCGTGGGCGGCTTTGTCCGGGATCTGTTTTTGCGCCAGGAGAACTTGGATATCGACTTGGTGATCGAAGGCGACGGCATCGTCTTTGCCAAGCACTTTGCCGTCAGCCTGGGAGCCCGGGCCCGGGTCTTTCAGAAATTCAAGACCGCGGTGGTGATCTTCCCCGACGATTTCAAGATCGACGTGGCCACCGCCCGCACCGAATACTATGAGGCCCCCGGGGCCCTGCCTGTGGTGGAGTACAGCTCCATCAAAATGGACCTCTACCGCCGGGATTTCTCTATCAACACCCTGGCCATCCGGCTGAATCCCGGCGAATTCGGCACCCTCCTGGACTTTTTCGGAGCCACCCGGGACCTGAAGGAGCGGCGCCTGACGGTGCTGCACAACCTGAGCTTCGTGGAGGATCCCACCCGGGTCTTTCGGGCCATCCGCTTCGAGCAGCGCTTCCATTTCCGCATCAGCAAACTGACGCTCAACCTCATCCACAATGCGGTGAAGAACAATTTCTTCGACCGCCTGTCCGGGCCCCGGCTCTTTCACGAGCTCAAGCTCATCCTGGAGGAGGAAAACCCCATCCCTGCCATCGCCCGCCTGGCGGAGCTGGATCTGCTCAAACCCATCCATCCCCGGCTGTGGTTCGACCAGGCCACCAAGACCATGCTGGAGCGGGTCCAGGCGGTGCTGGCTTGGTACGACCTGTCCTATTTGGAGGAACGCTTTGAAAAGTGGCTGGTCTATTTCCTGGGACTGGTGGAGCCCCTAAACCGGGAAGAATTGGCGGAGATGATGGCCCGTTTCCGGCCGTCGCCCAAGCTGGCCCGCCTGGTGGCCGAAGGCAAGGCCGCAGCGGACGCGGCGCTCATCAAACTCTTCCGCCTGGGGGAGGAACCCAGCCGCAGCGAGATTTACCACCTGCTGGCCCCCATCCCCACGGAGTTTCTCCTCTATATGCTGGCCAAATCCCGGCAGGAAGCCTCCAAGCGGGCCATTTCCCTGTATTTCACCCACCTGAAACACCTCAAGCCGGAACTGAGGGGTCGGGACCTGGTGGCTCTGGGCTTTGCGCCCGGACCCCGCATCCGAGAGATGCTGAACACTCTGCACGAGGCCCGGCTCAACGAGGTGGTGCAGAGCAAACGGGAAGAACTGGAACTGGTGAAGAAGGTCTACGGACAGCAGGAAGCCCTGGGTGGCTGACGGTCAAGGCGGGGGGACTTGCGAGGGGCGGGCGGTTGCCGCCCCTCCGGTGCCTGGGGTTAATGCTTTTTGAGATTGCCCCGGATAAAGGTAACGATGTCCCCGGTGTCGGTGCCGGGGGTGAAGAGTTCGGCAATGCCTGCGGCTTTGAGAGCCGGGACGTCCTCGTCGGGGATGATGCCGCCGCCCAGCACCAGGATGTCGTCCACCCCTTTATCCTTCAGGATTTCCATGACCCGGGGGAACAGATAACCATGGGCCCCGGACAAGCAGCTCATAGCGATGACGTCGGCGTCTTCCTGGATGGCGGCGGCCACGATCTGCTCCGGCGTTTGGCGAAGTCCCGTGTAAATCACCTCCATGCCCGCGTCCCGGAGTGCCGCACAAATTACCTTAATTCCCCGATCATGACCGTCCAACCCCGGCTTGGCCGCCAACACCCGGATTTTTCTCCCTTCCTGCATGGTCCCTCTCCTTCGGAGTAGCGTTGGGAATCAGGGGAGGGGGCTAAGGGGCGGTGGCCCCTTACCCCTTCCCCCAACCCACCCCCAAACCCATAAGGGGTTGGGAGGGGGGCTTGGGGGGAGGGCAGGGAACTGCGTTCCCTGGCCCGCCCCCAAACAACCTCACATCACGGTCATTTCGTATTCGCCGAACACGGCGCGCAGGGTGTCGCAGATTTCGCCCAGGGTGGCCAGGGCCTTCACCGCCTTGAGAATGGGCGGCATGAGGTTGGCGTCGCCTTCGGCCGCGGTCTTGAGTTCGGCCAGGGCCTGCTGCACCTGGGCGTGGTCCCGGGTGCTCTTCAGTTCCTGGAGGCGGGCGATCTGACGGTCGGCCACCGAGGGGTCCACTTTCAGCAGGTCCTTGGGCTTTTCCTCCTCCTTGACCTGGAACTTGTTGAGCCCCACCACGATGCGCTCGCCCTTTTCGATCTCCCGCTGGTAGCGGTAGGCGCTTTCCTGGATTTCCTTCTGGATGTAGCCTTTTTCGATGGCTGCCACGGCGCCGCCCATCTGGTCGATCTTGTCCAGGTATTCCTGGGCCTTGGCCTCGATCTGGTCGGTGAGGTATTCCACGTAATAGGACCCGGCCAGGGGGTCGATGGTGTCGCACACCGCGGATTCGTAAGCGATGACCTGCTGGGTCCGCAAGGCCACCTGCACCGCCAGTTCCGAGGGCAGGGCCAGGGCTTCGTCAAAGGAGTTGGTGTGCAGGGACTGGGTGCCGCCCAACACCGCGGCCAGGGCCTCGAAGGCGGTGCGCATGATGTTGTTCAGGGGCTGCTGGGCGGTAAGGGAACACCCCGCCGTCTGGGTGTGGAAGCGCAGCATCTGGGAGCGGACGTCGGTGGACCCGAAGCGTTCCTTCATGATCTTGGCCCAGAGTCTGCGGGCGGCCCGGAACTTGGCGATCTCTTCAAAAAAGTCCAGATGGGAGTTGAAGAAGAAGCTCAAGCGCGGCCCGAACTCATCCACTTTCATCCCTGCGGCGATGGCCGCCTCCACGTAGGCGATGCCGTTGGCCAGGGTGAAAGCCACTTCCTGCACCGCGGTGGAGCCCGCCTCCCGGATATGGTAGCCGCTGATGCTGATGGTGTTCCACTGAGGCACGTGCTTGGTGCAGTATTCAAAGATGTTGGTGATGAGGCGCATGGACTTCCGGGGGCCGAAGATGTAGGTGCCCCGGGCCGGATACTCTTTCAGGATGTCGTTTTGCACCGTACCCCGAAGCTTGTCGAAGGGCACCCCCTGCTTTTCCGCCACCGCCAGGTACATGGCCAGGATGATGGCGCAGGGGCTGTTGATGGTCATGGAAGTGGACACCTGGTCCAACGGGATGCCCTGGAAGAGGCGCTCCATGTCCCACAGCGAGTCGATGGCCACCCCCACTTTGCCCACTTCGCCCCGGGCCAGCTCGTGGTCGGAGTTGTAGCCGATCTGGGTGGGCAGGTCGAAGGCCACCGAGAGCCCCGTCTGGCCGCTTTTCAGGAGGAAATGGTAGCGCTCGTTGGTCTCTTCGGCGGTGGCAAAGCCGGCGTACTGGCGCATGGTCCAGTAGCGCCCCCGGTAGGCCGTGGGCTGCACCGCTCGGGTGAAGGGATACTGGCCGGGCATGCCCAGCTTTTCAGCATAATCCCACCCTTGAAGGTCCAGGGGGGTGTAGGCCCGGGCCACGGGAATGCCGGAGGTGTTGACAAACTCGGCCCGGCGCTCTGGCATCTTCTTCAAGACTTTTTCAACGGCCGCCTCATACTGGGCCTTGAGCTCCCTTAATTTCTGCAAATCATCCATGAGCCTACCTCGCGTGTGCGGGATGGAGTTCGGGGGGAGGACCGAGGGAACGCCGTCCCCCCCAAGCTGGCCTAACCACCGCCCAAGATACCCCAGAGGAGACCGGCGGTCAAGGTGGCGGTGAGGAAGGCCGCCTGGTTGATGGCCAGGGCATGCTGAAAAATGTTGCCCTGGGGGTCTTCCTGGCGGCAGGTGACCTGGGCCAGGTGGGCGGCGTCCGGGAAGAGGCCCAGGGCCGCGGCTCCCAGGAGGGGGTTGAGTTTCTGCTTCAAGAACAGGTTGGCAACTTTGATGACCAAGACCACCGCCAGGGTGGCCAGACTGAGGGCGGCCTGGCCCAGGACCAGGATTTGTAAAAACGTGAAGGAGAAAAGCTGGCCTAAGGGACAGAGGCTGCCCACCGTCAGCCCTGCCAGCACCGCCATGATTTCTGCCAGCCGGTTGGCCAGGGTGCGGGCCAGGCGGTCCACCACGCCTGATTCCTTGAGGGCCGCGCCCAGGAAAAACATGCCGGTGAGCAGGGCGGCCCGGGGGGCCAGGAGCAAGGTGAGTATTAGGCCGGCACAGGCAAAGAGCAGGGTTTCCCGACGGCTCACTTTGCGGGTGGGGGGCAGGCGCAGCATGCGCTCCTGCCGGGAGGTGAGCGCGCGCAACAGGTGGGGTTGCAGCAGCAGCTGGGCCCCCACCAGGGTGAAAGCCGCCAAGCCTACCATGCCGGTCAGTTCCGGGGCCAGTTTCAGGGTCAGAAACACGGCGGCCAAGCCGTCGCCCCCGCCGATGAGAGCGACCCCGGCGGCCTGGGCCGGGGTAAAGCCGGTGAGCCGGCCCAGCCAGAGCGCCAGAAAGAACCCCAACGGGGTACACAGGCCTAGAACGAGCTTCCGGGGGTGGGCCAGCAGTGGAGCCAGGTTGGCGCCCGCCCCCCAACCCAGAAAAATCAGCGCCGGGAAGAGGCCGGAAGCCAGACCCTGGCGCAGTAAGGCCAGCAGCGGAGCCGTCACCGCGGCCGCGTCCCCGCCCGGCAGATTTCCCAGGAGCAGGCCGGCGGCCAGAGGCAGGAGGAAGACCGGCTGAAGGCGGTAATAGATGGCGATCCAGCCCAGAGTCAGGGCCAGCACCAAAGCCAGGCCAAAGAGTGTCAGGGACACCAGGCTGAGATCCGCCGGCATGGGCCCGCCCCTCATTCCTGGCTGATAACCAGGAGGACTTCCCCCACGGTGACGTTGGCGCCCTTGGCCACCCGGACATCGCTCACCGTCCCGGTCACCGGGGCCTTAACGTCATTTTCCATTTTCATGGCCTCGAGCTTCACCACGGTATCACCGGCCTTGACTAGATCACCGGCGGCTACCAGGACCTCCAGAATAACCCCAGGCATGGGTGCAGTCACCACGCCGGCGCCGGCGGCCGCAGGGGCCGGTTCCGGTCGCGGCGTCGGCCCGGGGCGGGGGACGGGGGGTTTTTCCGGTGCGGGCGGGGCCGCCGGGGCTGGGCGCGCGGCAGGGGCCGCACCCCTGGGGGAGCGGGTGACCTCCAGCGACTGGTAGCGGACCTCGAACGGCCGCCCGTCCACCAGCACCCGGGCTTGGCCGCCGCCTACGGCGAGGATGTGGATATCATATACCTTATCCCCGATGGCGATCTGATAGCGGCTCATACTTATCTCTTTCGGATCTCCCGCCGGGCCTGCATGGCCTGCCACCGTCCGGACAGGGCCCAGGTATTGACGGAGGAGGGACCTGGCCCTGGAACGGCGCGGTCTGACGGTTGCTTCTCCTGAAGATACAGGGCCAAGGCCAGGCCGATGGCCGCGGCCAGGGCCGGATCCTCCCCCGTCGCCGTTTCCCGGGCGGGGATTGAGTTCCGTGGTGGTGCCGGCGGTGGCGGCTGGGGCGACAGGCGCTCCCGGGTTCCCGGCCTCACGCCGGACACGGGGGGCGCCGGTTCAAACACCTCCAACAGACTGGACAGCATGCTGGCCGCCAAAGCCAGGAGGCTCCCCCAAAGGACCAGGAGGGAAAAGCTCATCAGGCATTGCAGCACCAGGTCCACCAAACGACTACCTCCGCGAGATGCTCCTCGTCGGGATGCGGCCAGGCCGCCGTTGCCTCACCAAACCAGGTTGAAGGGCTGCGCCGGCATTGCCCACGATCCTGCACCTGCAACGCTTTCGGGACTAGATTTCCCCGTCCTGCTCCATCTTGGCCATATCTTCGAAGCGGATGTCCAATCCCAAAACTCCCACGATCTCGTCGTTATCGTCCCGAATGGGTACGCTCACCGTAATGCACAGGGCGCCGGTAAAGCGGGAAGTGTAGAAGTCGGACACATACACCTTGCCGCTTTTGATGGGCTCGATGAACCATGGACGGTTGGAGAGGTTCTCGTCCATGGCCATGTTTTCGTACTTGGCCCGATCCACGATGTGGGTAATGTTGCGGGTGATTTTGCGCCCATCCAGGTTGGTGACATACATGAACTGTACAAATGGATTGTTGTCCAGCACCCGCTGCATGACCGGTTCCTGAAGGGCGGGGTCCATGGAGCGGATCTCCTCCCGCTGGGCCAAGTCTTCCGCCAGATGGGCCGCCAGCTTGCGGGCCTTGTCCTTGAGGCGGTCGAATTCGCTGACGAACAGCTCCGGCAAATAGCGCCGGGAGAGGTTCTCCATCTCCTCATTGCTGATGGAGGTGCAGCGCCCGGCTTCGTACCATTCCATGATGCGCTTATAGATTTTACCCACCCCGGGATGGGCCTTGTCCACCTGGTTTTCGCCAATGAGACCCAACCGGGCGTTAATCCAGTGCACGATGCCGGCCTTGCCGCTCTTGTCGGTGATGGTGATGGTGAGCGGCCGCTTGAGGATCCGGGCGGTGTCGAAGGCGTTGTAAATCTCTTCGTTCTTCAGGATGCCGTCGGCGTGAATGCCGGCGCTGGTGGCGTTGAAGCTGGCCCCCACAAAAGGATAGTTGGGAGGGATGCGGTAGTGCAACTCCCGCTCGAAATACTCGCCGATGTCGGTGATCACCGTGGTATCGATGCCATCGTTGGTGCCCCGCATGGAGATGTATTCGATGATGAGGGCCTCGATGGGAGAGTTGCCGGTGCGCTCACCGAATCCCAACAGGGTCCCGTTCACCGCGCCGCAGCCATAGAGCCAGGCGGTGACGCCGTTGACAAAGACCTTGTGGAAATCGTTATGGCCGTGCCACTCCAGCAGATGTCCGGGCACGCCGGCGTCTTCGATCATGGATCTCACCAGCCGGGGGACGCTCCGGGGCAGGGCCGCTCCGGGATAGGGCACCCCGAAGCCCATGGTGTCGCACAGGCGAATCTTGACGTCGATGCCGCTCTCTTCCCTCAGCTTCATGAGCTCGATGGCCAGCGGTACGCAGAAGCCGTAGATGTCTGCCCGGGTGATGTCCTCGAAGTGGCAGCGGGGGGTGATCCCCAGATCCAGGGCGGCCTTGGCGATCCCCAGGTACTCCTCCATGGCCCGGCGCCGGTTCCAGTTGAGCTTCAGGAAGATGTGGTAGTCCGACACTGAGGTCAGGATGCCCGTCTCCTTGAGCCCCATGTCCCGGACCAGCAACAGGTCCGCGGGATGGGCCCGGATCCAGCCGGTGATTTCCGGATAGAGATAACCCCGCTCCCGGCAACGCTCCACCGCTTCCTTGTCCTTGGCGCTGTACAGGAAGAACTCGCTCTGCCGGATGATGCCCTTGGGACCGCTCAGACGGTGGAGCATATCGAAGATCTCCACTATCTGGCGTACCGTGTACGGTGGCCGGGCCTGTTGCCCGTCCCTGAAGGTGGTGTCGGTGATCAACATCTGCTCCGGGGGCTGGGGCATGACAAATTTATAATCAAAATCAATGCGGCCGATCTCCGTGTAGGGAAAAATGTCCCGCATCAGATTGGGCTCTTCCACTTCCACCAGCTTGTGCTTCCAAAACGTGGTGTGCTCGTGGTCCAATAGCCGCCGCTCAGGATTCCACCGTGCCATAGGATCCTCGTTTGTGGTATGGGTAGGGAGGGCTGGGGGGACTGGCTCCCCCCCTCCCGCAATCTTACTTCTCCAGTCTCAATCCCAGCTCCAGAAGTTGTTCGGCCTCCACCCGGGCCGGGGCCTTGGTGAGGGGGCAGCCGGCCTTCTGGGTTTTGGGGAAGGCGATGACCTCCCGGATGGATTTGGCGTCGCAGAGAATGGCCACCAGGCGGTCGAAGCCAAAGGCCACGCCACCGTGGGGCGGGGCGCCGAAGTCCAGGGCCTCCAGCAGGAAGCCGAACTTTTCCTGGGCCTCGGCCACGGTCAGGCCCAGGACCCTGAACACCTGTTCCTGGATATCCCGCCGATAATTTCTGAGGGAGCCGCCGCCGATCTCCTGGCCGTTGAGCACCAGGTCGTAGGCCCGGGCCCGCACCGCGCCGGGGTCAGTATCCAACAGCGGGAGGTCCTCGTCCTTGGGCGCGGTGAACGGGTGGTGCATGGCCTCAAAGCGGGCGGTGTCCGGGTTGTATTCCAACAGGGGGAAGTCCGTCACCCAGGTGAGGCGGTAGGCGTCCTCCGGAATGAGCCCCTGAGTCTGGCCCAAGTGGAGGCGTACCTGTCCCAGGGCCACGTGCGCCACCTGGGGGGCGTCGGCCACAAACAGCAGCAGGTCCCCCTCCTTGGCCCCCAGGCGCCGGTTGATGGCTTCCTTCAGGCCGTCGGAGAAATACTTGGCCAGAGGCGACTGCCAGCCCTGGTCGGTGAGTTTTACCCAGGCCAGGCCCTTGGCGCCATACACCCCGGCCAGGTCCACCAAGCCGTCCAGTTCCTTGCGGGACAGCCGGGCCAGTCCCGGGCCGCACAAGGCCTTGACGATGCCGCCGGTGGCTACCGCCTCCTTCATGGCCAGAAATTCCGACTCCTGCACCAGGTCCGTGGCTGTGGCCAGCTCCAGACCGAAGCGCAGGTCCGGCCGGTCCAGGCCAAAACGCTCCAGGCTTTGGGCAAAGGTGAGCCGGGGAAAGGGTCGGCTCAGCTCCACCCCCAGCAGTTCCCTGAACAACAGTGATATGAGGCCCTCCACCACGGTATAGATGTCCTCTTCGGTGATGAAGGCCATCTCCAGGTCGATCTGGGTGAATTCAGGCTGCCGGTCAGCCCGGAGGTCTTCGTCTCGGAAACACCGGCAGAGCTGATAATAGCGGTCCAAGCCGGCCATCATCAACAATTGCTTAAAGAGCTGGGGCGACTGGGGCAGGGCGTAAAAGTGCCCCGGCTGCACCCGGCTGGGCACCAGGTAGTCCCGGGCGCCCTCGGGAGTGCTCCGGGTGAGGATAGGGGTCTCCACCTCGATGAAACCCTGGCTGTTCAGATAGCTCCGGGTAATCTGGGCGGCCCGGTGGCGGAAGAGAATCTTGGCCATGACGCTGGGTCGCCGGAGGTCCAGGTAGCGGTACCTGAGGCGCAGGGCCTCGGAGATGTCCACCCGGAAGTCCTCCAGCTCGAAGGGCGGGGTCTTGGCGGCATTGAGGATGCGCAGCTCCGCCACCAGAACCTCGATTTCCCCGGTGGGCAGATTAGGGTTGACCATCTCCGGGGGCCTGAGGTTGACCACGCCCCGGATGGCCACCACCCATTCGTCCCGGAGCACCCCGGCCTTGGTGTGGGCATCCGGATTGGCTTCGGGATTGAAGACCACCTGGGTGAGGCCTTCCCGGTCGCGCAGGTCCACAAAGATGAGGCCGCCGTGGTCCCGGGCCCGCATGACCCAACCCATGAGCACCACTTCCCGTCCGGCGTCCACGGCCCGGAGCTCCCCGCAGGCGTGAGTGCGCTGCCATCCTGCCAATGATTCAAACACGAGTCTCTTCCTTCCTTAGCCCAACAGGCGGGCTTCCAGGCCCGCAGCCAGGTCTGCCAGGGGCAGGCGCTCCTGACGGCCGTCTGCCAGCCACTTGACCTGGGCCTGGCCTTCCGCCAGTTCGTCGTCTCCCAAAATGACCGCTGCCGTGGCGCCCAGACGGTCAGCCAGGGAAATCTGGCTTTTGAGGGAGCGGTCGTCGAAATCCATGAGGGCGGTCAGCCCCTGCCGGCGCAGCTCCTGGAGCAGCCAGAAGGCGCGATCCTTGGCGGCGGCGCCCAGGGCGGCAATAAATACCGGGACTGCGACACGGTCGGCAGCGGGGGGCAGGACCTCCAGCAGCCGCTCCTGGCCGATGGCAAACCCGATGCCCGGGAGATCCGGGCCTCCCAGTTCTTTGGCTAGGCCATTGTAGCGACCGCCTCCGGCCACCGCGTCCTGGGAGCCCAGGCCGGCGGCTGTGACCTCGAAGGCGGTGCGGGTATAGTAGTCCAAACCCCGCACCAACCGGGGCTGTTCCTCGTAGCTTACGGCAAAGCGGTCCAAGAGGCTCAGGACCCGGGCATAATGCCCGGCGCACTCCGGGCACAGCGAGCCTTTGAGGGTGGGCGCGCCCGAAAGCAGGGCCTGGCAATGGGCCGACTTGCAGTCGAACACCCTCAACGCGTTCACCGCCCGCCGGCGCTGGCAGTCCGGGCACCAGCCTTCCTTGGAAAACAAAAAGAGTTTCAGCTCGGCCTTGAAGTCCACCTGGCAGGCGGGGCAGCCCAGGGAATTGATGAGCAGCCGCAACTTCTCCAGTCCCAGGCGCGCCAGAAGGTCCAGAAGCAAGAGGATGACTTCCACGTCCAGTTCCGGGGCGTCGGACCCCAGGGCCTCGCAGTTGATCTGGTGGAACTGGCGGTAGCGCCCCTTCTGGGGCCGCTCGTAGCGGAACATGGGGCCCATCAGGTAATATTTCTTCACCCCGGCGCTTTTGGCCAGGCCGTTTTCCAGGAAGGCCCGCACCACCTGGGCCGTGGCCTCGGGCCTCAGGGTTACCGAGTCGCCGTGGCGGTCGGTGAAGGTGTACATCTCTTTGGCCACGATGTCGGTGTCGGCCCCGATGCTGCGGGCAAAGAGCTCGGTGCGCTCCAACAGCGGCAGGCGCATCTCCCGGTAGCCGTACAGCCGGAACACCTCCCGGGCGATGTGCTCCACGTGCTGCCACCTGCCGGTCTCCGGCGGCAGGAGATCTTTCATGCCCCGAATCGCCTTGATCATGATCCCCGCTCAACAATGCTTTAAAATAATAAAATAAACCAGGAAAACGGTCTCATGTCAAGATGATTTGCACGTTGGCCCGCTTCGGCGGCGCCGGGATTTTCTTCAGATAAACCCGGGTTGAGGAGGAACCTGCAAACCTCCCGCACCTTCCCCGTGACCTCCTCTGATGGAGCGTCCATCAGCTCCATGGTCTCCCGGCGAGGCAACTGTTCCTGACCGCCCCTTCGCCAAGGCCGGTCACGCCAGTGGGGCGCCTGGTTGCTTCAAGTCTTTGGCAAATGCCAGGGCTCTTAGGTAATATTCCTCCAGGTCTTGGGGGAGAATGGGCCTTGGCCGGGAGCCCGTTTCGGAAATATCTTTAAGGATGGGGACCAAACGTTGCCCTTCCCCTCGTGGGAAGGTGCAAAAGGTTCTATGCTTGTAAAGGTTTTCCTCGACAATCGATTGGCGAAGGTCTTGACCCCACCCATACCAGGAGACCAGGTCAGGCCTTTCGTCCACATCAAGATCATCCGGGAGGGAGTCGCTCCCGAGCAAAAGGCCCGGCTCATCGCCGGGGTGACCCGCCTTCTTCAGGAAACCCTGGGGAAAAATCCGGCCGCCACCGTGGTGGTCACCGACGAGGTGGACATAGACAACCGGGGCCTCGGCGGGAAGACCCTGACGGTCCGCCGGAAGCGGGGCCTTTGAGAAAAGAGGCTTGACAGGGCCCTGCGGAAGCGATACATTGAGGGGCACAATCAACATGAGTTTGCCGCTTCGGCATCCCGGAACCCGGTGCAAATCCGGGGCGGACCCGCCGCTGTGATCGGGGACGAGGGAAGCAAGGTGGTGGTCACTGCCGGGACGCATCCCGGCGGGAAGGCCGCTTCCCGAGGATGAGCCGAGAGCCAGAAGACCTGCCGGACGGCTGACCCAAGGTTCCCTTGATGGCAAAGGGGGCGCCTTTAACCCAGGCGCTCCCTTTTCTTTTTTCCCCGGGCGCTTTCTCCCGCAGCGCCGGGCAATCCACCCTAATTAAGGAGGACAGAAGCATGCAGCAGCCCAAACTCATCCAAATCCGCTACACCTGCCGCCCGGACGGCAACCAGGTGGGCCTCTCCCATTACCTCATGGCTGAGGCCAAAAAGAAGTAAACATGCTGAACACGCAGGTTTTGCAGGGGGCGCCCGCCGCGGCCCAGGCCAATGCGGGGGCCGCCCCCCATTTCGACGTGTTGGAGACGGCCCACCCCGAGTATGTGGCTTTGGTGGAGGCCGACACCGCCTTTTGGGCCTTGGTGCGGCGGGAGGAAGCCCTGGACGTCCTTTTGGGTTCGGAGCTGCCCCAAGCCTTTGCCGCCAAGGAAGCGGAGCTGGCCCGGGACCTGAATACCGTGCGCTTCGGCCTCCTGCCGTCGGCGGTCTATTTCAACCCCACCGAGCGCTGCAATCTGAACTGCGGCTACTGTTATCTCCCCCGGGAGATGCGGCAGTCCGGGCAGCACATGGAGCCGGACCGGCTGCTCACGGCCCTGGGGACGCTGGCCGAGTATTTCGCCGCCACCCTTCCCGAAGGGGCCCGGCCCCAGTTGGTCTTTCACGGCAGCGAACCGCTTTTGGCCAAGGAGGCGGTCTTTGCCGGCATGGAGCGCTTTGCCGGGCGCTTTCGCTTCGGGGTGCAGACCAACGCCACGCTCCTGGACCGGGAGGCCCGGGACTTCCTGGTGAGTCAGCAGGCGGGCATCGGCCTCTCCTTGGACGGCCCCACCCCCGAGATCGCCGACCGCACCCGCAAGACCTGGGGGGGCGCCGGGGTCTTCGCCGAAACCGTTAGGGCCATAGAAGAGCTGGCCGGCTATCCCGGCCTGAACCTCATCGTCACGGTGACCCGGGAAAACGTGGCGGCGCTGCCTAAGATGGTGGAATTCCTGCACGCCCGGGGGGTGGAAAACGCCCTCTTCAACCCGGTGCGCGGCACCCAGCTGGGCGGCCGCCAGCTCATGCCGGAGCAGGGCGCCCTGGCCCACTATTTCTTCGAGGCCCTGGAGACAGCCCACAGGCTTCTGGAAAAAACCGGCCGCAAGCTGGTGGTGGGCAACTTTGCCAACCTGCTCCTGGGACTGGTTGCCCCCGGGGCCCGGCGGCTCATGTGCGACATTTCCCCCTGCGGCGGCGGCCGCTGCTTTTTTGCCGTGGGCGCCCGGGGCGAGGTGACTCCGTGCAGCGAGTTCTTGGGTCTGCCGGAGTTTCAGGGGGGCAACCTTTTCACCGATTCCCTTCAGGATATCCTGGCCACCGACCAGTTCCGACAGGTAACCACCCGCCGGGTGGAGGACATCAAACCCTGCTCCCGGTGCGCGGTGCGCCATTTCTGCGGCGCACCCTGTCCGGCGGAGGTCTATGCCATGCAGGGGAGCCTGAACGGTCCCGCGGCCCTTTGCGATTTCTACGCCGCCCAGGCCCGCTTCGCCTTCGGCGTCATCGCCGCCGGCCGCCTGGACGAATACCTCTGGGACGGCTGGCAAGACGACCTGCAGGAGATCAAGGTGATTTGAGAGGGTGATAGGGTGTGGGGGCCACGGGGTGGCAGCCCCTTGTCCCCGCTCTCACACCCCCTGCGCCAATCCTTGATGTGATGCAGATGACCGGAAAGTTGGGCCATTGGCCCGCCTTTCCGGTTCATTATTTCGCCATCAAGGGGATTGGGAGGGGAGTTTGAAGGGAGGGCGGAAAAGCCGCCGCTCCCCCGGTCCTCCCCTCAACTGTCCTTTAGAAGTGAATCTCGAACAGGGAGCTGATGGAGTCTTCCCGGTGAATGTTGAGTATGGCCCGGGCGAAGAGGTGGGCCACGGTAAGCTGGATGATCTTGGGGCACTGGCGGGCGGCGTCCGGGAGGCGGATGGTGTCGGTGACCACCAGGCGTTTCAGGGAGGACTCGGCGACGCGGGTGACGGCTGGCCCGGAAAGCACCGGGTGGGTGCAACAGGCATTGACAGTCAGGGCGCCGTTGCCCAGGATGACCTGGGCCGCCTGGGTGAGGGTGCCGCCGGTGTCCACGATGTCGTCCATGATGACCACATCTTTGCCCAGGACGTCGCCGATGAGGTGCATGGCCTTGGCCTTGCCCGGCGTGTCCCGGCGCTTGTCGATGAGCCCCAGGGTAGCGCCCAGGCGTTTGGCGTAAGCCCGGGCCCGGGCCACCCCACCGGCGTCCGGGGAGACGATGACGATGTCGTTGGTGAAATTTTCGTAGATGTAGGGAATCATCACCGGCGAGCCGTAGAGGTTGTCCACCGGGATGTCGAAGAAGCCCTGGATCTGACCGACGTGCAGGTCCATGGTGAGGATGCGGTCGGCCCCGGCGGTGGTTAGAAGGTCAGCCACCAACTTCGCGGAGATGGGTACCCGGGGCGCCACCTTGCGGTCCTGGCGGGCGTAGCCGAAGTAGGGGATCACCGCGGTGATGCGCCGGGCGCTGGCCCGTTTCACCGCGTCGATCATGATCAGGAGCTCCATGAGGTGCTGGTTGGCCGGCGGGCTGGTGGACTGGATAAGAAAGACGTCCCGGCCCCGCACGTTCTCGCCGATTTCCACCCGAATTTCGCCGTCACTGAAGGTAGTCACCAGGGCTTGCCCCAGGGGCACGCCCAGCTCAGCGCAGATTTTCTGGGCCAATTCAGGGTTGGCGTTGCCGGTGAAAACCCGCAGATCGTTGTTGACCATCTCCTGACTTCCCCTTGCCGCGTGAGAAATCGGTCAGCCCTAAGTTAACGGCCGGCTAATATTAAATCACACGGCAGGGTTTCAGCAAGGGTAATTTCCGGCGGCTGCACCTTTTCCCGGATAACCAGAAGGTTCACGCCATTGGCGTGGGCCAGGGCAAGCTCCCGGGCATAGGCCGGGTCCACCTGGGCTGCAGGCCGGAGCACCTCCCCGTCGGCGCGCTGCACCACGAAGATCTGCCAGGCCTGGTGGCCCTGACGCACCAGGGCGGCCAACTCCTGGAGGTGGCGCCGGCCCCGGCTGGTGACCCCGTCGGGAAACAGGGCCACGCCGTCCTCCACCCAGGTGACGCTCTTGACCTCCACAAACGCCAGGCGGCCTCCCAGATCGGCCACGAAGTCCAGGCGGCCCCCTGAGGGCAGGGTGACCTCGGGGCGCAGGGCCGCCACCGGGGGGAAGCCGGGCAGGCCCGGCCCGGCCAGGGCCTGGCTGATGAGCCGGTTGGGGGCCAGGGTGTCGATGCAGATCCAGCCGGCGGGTCCTTGGGAGAAGCGCCAGGTATAGGCGGTTTTGCGGTGGCTGGTTGACTCCCGGGTGAGCAGGATATCCAGATTGGGCTCCAGGCAGCCGGTGAGGGCCCCGGAGTTGGGCACGTGCACCCAGGGCCGGGAGCCGTCAGCCAGCTCCACCCGGGCCAGAAAACGTTTATGCCGGCTCAGGAAGCGGGCCGGGATGAGGGGCTGCGGAAAGATCACAGAGGGTAAGGCGCAGGCAGGGTCAGAAGGCGTACCACACCCGGAACCAGTTTTGCAGACCTTCCTTGTGGTCCCGGCCGCCGGAGCCGTACTGGCTCTGCAGGGTCAGGCTCCAGCGGCCCAGGTCGTAGCGGATGCCAGGGCCCATTCCCAGGATGACGTCGCCGTAGCGACGCTGAAAGTAACGGCCGTCGGCGGCGGAATGATAGAGAAAGCCGCTCAACCCCACCTGGAGGTTGGGGAGCAGGGAGTAATCCAGGGACGACTTAAAAAGCAGATTGGGTTCGGCCGGCCGCTCCACGCCTCCAGCCGGGCCCTCGCCGCCATAAAGAAACGTGATGCGCACCTGGACATTCTGGAGGAGTTGCATGACTGCCGTGCCATCCCGCTCCTGCCGGCTGAACCCGGGTGGCAGTTGGCCGACGGCGCCTTCGGGCCACAACCCCAAGGGGGCAGATTGGGGGCCGGGAGGACGCTCTCCCAGGAGTTGGGCCTCCATGGGTGTTTCCAGCGAAACCGCCCGGTAAACGGTTGGAGGTGGAGCTGGGGTGAGCGCATTCGCAGGCTCGGCGGCCCAGAGGACAACCGGAGCCATAACCACGCTGAAGAACAGGGACACTGCTCCTCGCCAGGTCTTCCCCCGCTGACCCAGCATACCATCCCCCTCTCACTTTACCCGCATGATTTTAAACTAATGGCGAGGAAGGATAAAGTCAAGGGAAACTTGCGCGGGAAGGCCGGCGCGCTCGTACTCCCGAGAGCCCGAGGAGGCCGGGATTTCAGAGGGGTCGGCCGTAGATGCCTGAGAGAATCTCCCCGCCGCCGGCATCCAGAAGGCGCTCCGCCAGGGCCGTGCCCAGGGCCTCGGCCTCCCCGGGGTCGCCGGCAATATGGTCCTTGAGCACCCGCCGCCCTTCCAGGTCGCTGATGAGCGCGGTGAGGGTCAGGCGGCCGTCGGCAAGTTCTCCCAGGGCCGCCACCGGCACCAGGCAGCCTCCCTCCAGCCGCCCCAGGAAGGCCCGTTCGGCGGTGACCGCCATCCGGGTGGGATGGTGATCCAGGGGGGACAGGAGGTCTTGCAGAGCGGTGTCGTCGGCCCGGATTTCCAGGGCCAGGGCTCCCTGGCTGATGGCCGGCAGCATGTCCTCGGGACCCAAAAGCGCCCGGGGCAGATGTCCCAACCCCAGCCGGTTAAGCCCTGCCGCCGCCAGGATGATGGCGTCCAGGTTCTCGCTTTCCAGTTTCCTGAGGCGGGTGTCCACGTTGCCCCGCAGGTGCACCACCTCCACGTCAGGCCGCCGCGAAAGGATCTGCACCCGGCGCCTCAGGCTGCCGGTGCCCACTCTGCCCCCCGCCGGGATTTCCGCCAAGCTCGACCACTTATGGGACAGGAAGGCGTCCCGCCAGTCCTCCCGGGGCGGATAGGCTCCCAGGAGGCACCCCGGGGGCAGCTCCGCCGGCATGTCCTTCAGGCTGTGCACCGCCAGGTCCACTTCGCCCCGGAGCAGGGCCTCCTCAATTTCCTTGATGAACAGGCCCTTGCCTCCCACCTGGGCCAGGGGCACGTCTTTGAGCCGGTCGCCTGTGGTCTTGATAATCACCAGCTCCGAGGTGAGCTCCGGGTGGAGCGCCTGCAGCCGGGCCTCCACCCAGCGGGTCTGGGTCAGAGCCAGTACGCTCCCCCGGGTGCCGATGCGCACGTGCCGGGACAAGGCACGACCCTCAGCCGCAGCTGCTGCAGGAGGTGGACGAACAGCCGGAACAGGAACTCTTGCTGCCGGATGACGGCGTGGACATGAAGCCGTGGTAATCGGTCTTGAAGGCACAGGCGCTCATGAGCTTGGTCACCTGGCCGCCGCAGGTAGGACACTCCACCTCGGGGTCGCTCCCGAAGACCAGCTTCTCGAAGTCCTGGTTGCACTTATCGCAGTGAAATTCGAAAATGGGCATGATTCCTCCGCAACTTCAGCAATTCAAATGCCAGAGGGCAAAGTTGAGCACCCCGGCGAAACTTACCCAGGCAAGATACGGCGCCAACAGCCAACCGGCCGCAGGCACCAGACGCCAAAACGCCGCCAGCGTGGCGGCAATGGCCAGCCACAGGAGACTGAGCTCCAAAAAGGCCCATCCCGGCTGCTGCAGTCCGAAAAAGACCCAGGACCACAAGGCGTTCAAGAGGAGCTGCACCAGAAAGAGCGCCAGCGCCCCCCTGGCTTCCTGAAAGCCGCCGCGCCGCCACACCAGCCAGGCGGCCACCCCCATGAACAGATAGAGCAGCGTCCACACCGGCCCGAACAGCCAGTCCGGCGGGGTCCACCAGGGTTTGGCCAGGTTCTTGTACCATTCACCGGGCCTAAACATGGTCCCCAGGCCGGCAGCCCCAAAGCACAGGGTCAGCCAGCCGGCCAAGCCTAACCAGGAGAGGCCGGTGGGCCGGTTAGGTTCGGCTAACCTATTCACGTTAACTAAAAATTATAATCATTATTTTCCAAAGTGCACCATCAGAGAGCGACCGGGGAACCAAAACGGGAGGTGACTCCCCGGACTCCATGACAGCGGCGCCGGTGGGGTCGGCCCCGCCAGGGTTTACGGCCGGGTTACGGTCACCTGGTCGCCGTCCTGGATATCCCCGAAGCAGCAGGGGTCGCCCAGCACCCTGCCCACCAGATTCACCGCGCTGGCCGGGCGGATCTCTCCAGGCACGCTGGTGGGGGTGAGGCCGAAAAAGATGCAAAAGGCCTTCCCCGCAGGCCAATAGGCCAGATCACCCACCTCCACCTTGACCCGGGAATCGTCCTCCAGCTCCTGCACCACCTGGGGTACGGCAAAATAAATTTCATCTCCCCAGCGGTGGGCAGTGCCGGAAAACGGCAGGGCCTGGGCCAAAGCAGCGCCGATGGGGGTGTCGTAAAGCACCCCGGTCATCCGGAGGTGTTTGGCGGTGATGATGATGTCAGTCGGCATGACCATCCTCCCAGAGTTCGATGACCAAGGCGGCCAATAGCGGCAGCAGCAGTTCGTGGTGTCCGGTGAGGGCATAGCCCCGGCCGTGGGTCTTGGTGGGGCGGCGCACCACATTGGTCTGCGGCCGGTAGTGCTGGATGAAGTCCAAGTTAACGGTGGTGAGCGGGGCCACCGGGAATCCCAGGTTACGGGCCAAGGTCACCGCTTTGAGAAAGACTTCGGGCAGCAGCACCGCCGAACCCAGGTTGATATAGAGCCCTCCGGCCAGGCGGCTGACCAGGCCGGCAAAGAGGCGGAAGTCCCGGTGGCTGGCCAATCCCGTGGCCCCGGGGTCGCAGGAGGGGTGCAAGTGGATGATGTCGGTGCCCAGCGCCACATGGACGGTGAGGGGCATCTGGAGATTCGCCGCCGCCGCCACCAGGCTCAGGTCCTGGTAAGGAAACCGGGCGGCCAGCAACGCCCGGCCCACCGCGGCTCCCAGACCAAGCCCGTCCCGTGCCCCGGTGAAGATGGCCTGGTTTAAAAACTCCGCAGTTTCCCGGGCCATGCCGAACTCGCCGCAGCCCAAAGCGGCGTCCACGTCCTCGGAGGTGCGGCCGGCCATGGCGATCTCGGCGTCGTGAATGATGCCGGCGCCGTTGAGCGCCACTCCGGTCACCAGCCCCCGACGACAGAGGTCGATGAGCACCGGGCTTAAGCCCACCTTCAGGGGATGGGCCCCCATCCCGATGAGCACCAGGTTTCCAGCCCGTCGCGCCGCCACCCAGGCCTGGGCCACCTCCCAAAGCCAATCTCCGGCCAACAACCGAGGCAGCCGCAGACAGAAGTCTTTGAGCCCCCCGCCCCGCTCCCAGGCCCGGGCAAACTGCCGAAAGTCCACCTTGGAGGGACGGTCCTGGAGCCCATAGGTTTGCAAGCCCTCCAGGGATAGCGGCTGGATTTCAGACGGTTTCAGCTTCTGAGCCATGTTCAACCGTGCGGGGGGAGCTTTGGAGAAAGGTCCGGGGGAGGCAGTCCCCGGCACCCTCCCCCAACCTCACTATACCGTTTTCAAAATAACGCCGCCTTCACCGATCTGCAAATTTTTCCGGGAAGAGCAGGAAATCCACCAGATCACAGAGCACATGGCCGATGGTGATGTGCACCTCCTGGATGCGGGGGGTGTTGCGGGAAGGCACGATGACCGCCAGTTCCGCCGCCCGAGCCACCGGGCCGCCGTCACCGCCGCTGAAAGCCAGGGTGGCGAGCCCCCGTTCCCGGGCCACCTGCAACCCCGCCACCACGTTGGGGGAGTGGCCACTGGTGCTCAGCCCCACCGCAGCATCCCCGGGACGTCCCAAGGCCCGCACCTGCTTGGCAAACACCTCGCGAAAGTCATAGTCGTTGGCCACCGCGGTGAGAATGGAGGTGTCGGTGGTAAGGGCCACGGCCGCCAGGGGCGGTCGTTCCACCTGGAAGCGGTTGACAAATTCCGCGGCCAGGTGCTGGGCGTCCGCGGCGCTGCCGCCGTTGCCGAACAGCAGAATCTTGCCACCTAGGGTCAGCGTCTCTGCCAACATCCGGGCCGCGGCAGCCACCTGCTCCCCCTGTTCCGCCACCAGCCGCTTCTTGAGCTGGACGGCCTCGCCCACCGCCTCGGCCAGCCTGGTAAGCAAGGGCATAACCCCTCCTGTGACTTCGAAAAACCGTCTCCTGGCCGCCTGGACCGGTCCTCAGGCCAGGAGTTTGAGGTAGCGCACCCGGCTGAACCCCAGATTCCCTGCCAGGTTCACGAGGGTTTCGGCCAGTTGTCGAGCCCCGGGGTCCCGCTGACTCCGGGCCGCCAAGGCCGGAAAATGCTCTTCCAGGAGGCGGAAGAAGAAGTTTTGGGGCTCCAGGAGATTGAGTTGCATGGGAATCCGGCCCATGAGGGTGAGGAAAGCCTGGAGCCGGTCGGCGGCCTCCAGGTGGAGGCCGGCGGCCAGATCTTTCAAGTGCCGCTCCAGGATGCGGGAGAGGATGAGGGCCCCTTCCCGGGACTCCAGCTTCAGATTCAGACGGGAGGCCTCCTCGATGATGAGTGCGACTTCCTCCGAAGCCGGCAGGAGCCACGGCTCTGATTCGAATCGCCTGAGGGCCAGCACCAGGCGGCGGTTCAAGGCGATTTCCCCCAACGCCCGGTAGAGCCGGGGCAAGCCCAGATGCTCGGCGGCCATGGCCTCCAGCAGCGGCCTGGCTTCCTCAAAGAGGTGCATCACCTGGGCTACCGCCTCTTCCTGGTTGGCAGCCAGAAGATCGTGAAAAATCTGCTCTTTCTCCTCCTGGAAGACATCGTGCACGGTGAGGTAAGTATCTCCCAGACGACGGGCCAACAGGGGGATGAGGTCTTCGGGGGCGGACTTGAGCACCTTGAACAATTCCTGCTTCAGGGCCAGGTAGTCGATGGGCGTCGGGTTCCGCAGCACCTGGGTGCGGTAAAGATAGCTTCCCAGGTGGGCGGTGAAAAAGGCCAGCTCCTGAGTGGCCTGGGTGATGCCCGAGGCCACCGTCAAGCGGCCGGAGGCCAAGGACAGGGAGGCGTGGGTCTCCACCTCCAGGTCCCGGGGATCCACCCGGAAGTGGTAAATATGGGTGGGACACTGGCGCTCCCGGGCCTTGAGCCAGGAAATGACCCAGTGATTGACAATCTTGGGGAAGTCCACCACCGCAGGTTTGATGCGCCGCTCAAAAATCCGGCGCCCGTTCCCCTCTTCGGGGTGGTTGCTCACCGCTTTCTCCAGGAGGGTGAGGAAGGGTTCTTCCAGGGGGGTGTCGGCGGCGTACTGTCCCAGTTGCAGGGCTCTGGCGGCGTATTTCAGCACTTGGAGGGTTTCCAGCCCGGCCACGTCGGCGAAAAACCAACCGCAGCTGGTGTACATGAGCAGCACGTGCCGCTGCATCTCCAAGAGGCGCAAGGCCGTCACCCACTGTTCTCGGGGGAGGCCCGGCCGACCCTCCCGGTCGAAAAAGCGCTGCAGGACCTCGGGGCGCCGGTCCAGGATGACCTCGATGTAGCTGTTCCGGGCCGCCCAGGGGTCCCGAAGGTATTTCCCCCCCTCCTCCTCGAAAATCCTTCCCAAGCGTTGGTTCAGATCGTCGAAAGCTTCCCGCAACGGAGTCCGCCACCGCTGGTGCCAGCGGGGATTACCGCCGGTGGCGCAGCCGCAGTCCCCCCTCCAGCGCTCCACGCCATGGGCGCAGCTCCAGGAGCTGCCTTCCCCCCGGGGGCCCAGGGCCAGTTCCACCATCAGCCGGGGAGGGGAGAGTTCCAGGAAGGCACCGTAGTTGGTGACCGTGAACCCCTTTTGGGGCAGCGCCTCGGTCAGGGCGTGGGCCAAGGCCAGTTCCCCGAATTTCTTGTGGTGTCCATAGTTTTCGCCGTCGGTGGCCACATGCATGAGTTGCGGCCCGGCCTTGGCCGGATTGAACCTGGCCGTCAGCCGCTCCACCAGACGGTAGCTGTCCACCAGCAGATCGCCGAAGCTGATCTCGGAGGCCACCTGGCCGTCATAGAAAAAGACATCGATGAAATGGCGTTGGGCCGGATCGCCGGCCCCTTCCGGCAGGAAACAGCGATACGGCTGGGTGGTGTCCAGGGTCTCTCCGGTCACCGGCTCCCAGGGGCCGCCGGTGAGGGGCCGCACCCGCTTCGCCTGGTGGGGCGACAGGATAACGTATTTCAGGCCGTGCTCCACCAGGGTGGCCAGGGTGGGATAGTTTACCGCGGTTTCCGGCAGCCACAGGGCCTCGGCCCGTCGGCCGAAGCGGACCTCGAAGTCGGTAAGCCCCCAAATCACCTCGGTCTCCCGGTCCCGGGGGGTGGCCAGGGGCAGGATGACATGATTATACGCCTGGGCAATGGCATTGCCATGGCCCAACCGGGCCTGACTGGCCCGGTCGGCCGCCAGCAAACGCTCATAGGTCAGGGGGGCATGATCGGCCAGCCAGGACAGCAGGGTGGGGCCGAAGTTGTAATTGAGATACCCATAATTGTTGACGATGTTGAGAATGCGGCCCTGGCCGTCATAAACACGGGCGCAGGCGTTGGGCGTATAGCACTCGGCGGCGATGCGCTCGTTCCAGTTATAGAAGGGCTGGGCGCCATGCTCCTCCTCGATCTCCTCGATCCAGGGGTTCTCCCGGGGCGGCTGGTAAAAATGGCCATGAATGACCACAAACCCCCGGGGGCCGGGTTTGACTGCCGAAGAATCCATGCGGGTCCTTTAACCTTTTGGCCCTATCGGGGGATCTCCAGGCGGGCCCCCCGGCCAAGGTTTCAGCCTTTGTCCTTGCCAGGCTGGAGCCATCATAATCCGCCGACGCAATCCCTGTCAACCGGCGCTGGAGCCCTGGGCTCGCCATCTTAGCTTTTCAGACCGCCGCGGGTTGTTTGGGAAAAGTGGTTGACAGAAATAAAAGATTTTATAATATTAAACGGTTTAATCCGGCACAGGAGGAACCCCGTGTTCGCCATCATCCAGACCGGCGGCAAACAATATCGCGTCTCTCCGGGCACTGTCCTGCGGGTGGAGAAACTCCCCGGTGAGCGCGGCGATGAGATCGTCCTGGACCAGGTGCTGCTGGTAACCGACGGCCAGGATATCAAGGTGGGCCAACCCCTGGTGGAAAACGCCCAGGTCAAGGCCGCCATTCTGAGACAGGGCAAAGGCAAAAAGATCCTGGTCTTTAAAAAGAAGCGCCGCAAGAACTACCGCCGCAAACGCGGCCATCGGCAACTCTACACGGCGGTGCAGATCAACGAGATTGTGGTTTGAGGCTGGGCTGCGGGTCAGGGAAGGCAGTTCCCGGACCCGCACCCCCCATCCAACCCGTTCCGGGTTTGGGGGCGGGGGTAAGGGCCGTCGCCCCTTAGCCTCCCCCCGACACCGATCCAAGGAGCAGGCGACATGGCACACAAGAAAGCAGGGGGCAGTTCCCGCAACGGCCGGGATAGCGCCGGCAAGCGCCGGGGGGTGAAGAAATTTGCCGGGCAGCAGGTGTTGGCCGGCAACATTCTGGTGCGCCAGGTGGGCACCAAGATCCATCCCGGCACCAATGTGGGCATGGGCCGCGATTTTACGCTGTTCGCCAAAGTGGACGGCGTGGTGGCTTTTGAACAGTTCGGCAAGGACAAGAAACGAGTCAGTGTCTATCCCCCCGCTTGAACGTCTTCCACGATGAGGCCGAAATCACCGTCCGGGGCGGGTCCGGCGGCGCCGGTTGTGTCAGTTTCCGCCGCTTGCCGCACCAGCCCCGGGGCCGCCCCGACGGCGGCAACGGCGGCTTAGGCGGCGACGTCTATCTCGAGGCCTCTCCCCACACCCGCACGCTGGTCCACTTCAAGCGCCGCCGGTTGTTTTCGGCGGAAAACGGTCGTCCCGGCCAGGGCCAGGACAAGGTCGGCCGCAGCGGCGCGGTCCTGGTGATACCGGTGCCTCTGGGCACCACGGTTTTTGACCGGGACCGGGGCCGGCTCCTGGGCGAGTTGGTGGCGCCGGGGGAGCGTCTGCTGGTGGCCAAGGGGGGGCGGGGCGGCAAGGGCAACGCCCACTTCACTTCCTCCCGCCTGCGCTCGCCCCGCTTCGCCCAACCCGGGGAGCCGGGCCAGGAACGCCGGCTGCGCCTGGAGCTGCAGATCCTGGCCGACGTGGGGCTCATCGGGCTCCCCAACGCCGGCAAGACCAGCCTGCTGCGGGCCCTCACCGCCTCCCGGGCCCGGGTGGGGGCCTTTCCCTTTACCACCCTGACGCCCCAGTTGGGGGCTCTCGCTGTGGGCGATCACCGGGAGCCCCTGATTCTGGCGGAGGTCCCCGGGCTCATCTCCGGGGCCCACCGGGGCAGGGGCCTGGGGCTCAGATTCCTCCGGCACCTGAAGCGCACCCGCCTGCTCCTTCATGTCGTGGATGCGAGCCTGGTGCGGCCCGAGGAACCCCTGGAAGCACTGGCGGCCATGGAGACGGAGATGGGGGCCTTCGACCCGGAGCTCCTGAACCGGCCCCGCTGGATCGTCTTGAACAAAGTGGACCTCGTGCCCACGGATTTTCCCCTGGAGCAGGTGCTCGCGGCCTTCCGCCAGGCGGGTCTGCCGGCCCATGCCGTATCCTCCCGCACCGGCGCAGGCCTTGAGGACCTGCGGGAGGCTTTGCTCCAGGCCACGGCCGGCCCGGCGGCAGAGCCGGAGAGCGCGTCGGCCGGGCCGCTTTGGGAGTGAAGGCAAGCCGGATCTGCCAGGGTTTGCCCGGAGTACTTTTTTGGCCGGCCAGCCGGAGGACCTCCCAAAATCCTCCCTAACCTTCTGAAAATCCGCTATAATAAGATTCAACCGAAATTTGGCCCGTGGGTTTTTCCGCATACCATGGAGAATCAACGTCTCACTTATGTCAACAGGGCCCGCCGCGTAGTCATCAAGCTGGGGAGCGCGGTGCTCACCGTGCCCGAGGGTCTGAACGGGCCCCTTATCCAGCGGCTGGCGGGGGAGATCGCCCGGTTGCGCCGGGAGGACCGCCAGGTCATCCTGGTGTCCTCCGGTGCGGTGTCCGCGGGCCTGAGGAAACTGGGTCTGGCCGAGCGCCCCCAGGGCATCCCCCAGGTGCAGGCGGTGGCCGCAACCGGGCAAAGCATATTGATGTACGCCTACGAGGAAGCCTTCGCCATCCATGGCCTCACGGTTGCCCAAATCCTTTTGACCCACGACGACCTGGCGGCCCGCACCCGGTTCCTCAACGCCCGCAACACCCTGTTCGCCTTGCTTCAATGGGGGGTGGTGCCCATCATCAACGAAAACGACACGGTGGCCACCGACGAACTCAAGTTCGGTGACAACGACAACCTGGCGGCTCTGATCTGCAACTTGGCGGCCGCCGATCTCCTGATCCTGCTTACCAACACCGAGGGCCTCTACGCCCGGGATCCCCGGGAGGACCCCCAGGCCCCCCTCCTGCACGTGGTGGACACCTCCGACCCCCGCCTCCTTAAGGCCGCGGGCACCCGCCCCAGCGCCCTGGGCCGGGGCGGCATGCTGAGCAAACTCCAGGCGGTGAAAAAGGCGGCGGGGCTGGGCATCCCCAGCCTCATCGCCAACGGCCTCACCCCGGGGCTCCTGCCGGCCGTCTTCGAGGGCCAGGAGGTGGGCACGCTTTTCCTGCCCCAGACGCAGAAACTGAAGAGCCGCCAGTACTGGCTGGCGTACAACGTTTCCCCCGAGGGGGCCATCCTGGTGGACTACGGCGCCCGGGAGGCCTTGGTGCACGCCGGCAAGAGCCTGCTGCCCGCCGGCATTCTCGAGGTCTTCGGGGGCTTCCGCAAGGGCGCGCCGGTGACCCTCATGGACCCGGAGGGCCAGACCTTCGCGGTGGGGCTGAGCAACTACTCCAGCCGGGACATCAACCGCATCAAGGGCAAGAAGACTCAGGAGATCGCCCAGTCCCTGGGGCACAAGGACTACGACGAAGTCATCCACCGGGACAATTTGGTGATCTTCCCGGAGGTTGGCTGAGGGGGGAAAGATTTCGGGGGTTGGGGGAACGTAGTCGCACCACCCGGCCCTCATCGCCGTAACCAGCCGTACTCCGCCTTCTCAGAAGGCGCCAGGCCTCCGTTCAGGGGGCTACCGTATAGTCATGGTTTCCGGGAGTGGTGATGGACATCCAAAAAACCGTGCAGGAATTCGCCATGTATGCCCGGCATGCGGCCCGACCCCTGGGGAACCTCTCCCGGGAAGTCAAGGACCAGGTGCTCCTGCGCATGGCGGCGATGCTGAAGGAACAGAAGTCCTTGATCCAGGCGGAAAACGCCCGGGACGTGGCCAAGGCCAAGGCCGAGGGCTACCCTGCGGCCTTCATTGACCGCCTCACCCTCTCCGACAAGGTTATGGCCGGCATGGTCCAGGCCCTTGCGGAGGTGGCGGCTCTCCCCGACCCGGTGGGGGAGGTGGTGAAGATGTGGCGCCGCCCCAACGGCCTCTTGGTGGGCCGGGTGCGCATCCCCTTGGGCGTCATCGGCTTTATCTACGAGTCCCGGCCCAACGTCACGGTGGACGCCGCGGCGTTGTGCCTGAAAAGCGGCAACGCCATCATCCTCAAAGGCGGCAAGGAAGCCCTCCATTCCAACCTGGCCCTGGCCCGGCTCATGCAAGAGGCCCTGGCAGAGTTCAGGATACCGGCGGGTGCGGTGCAGGTCATCCCCTCGGTGGCCCGGGAGGCCACCCTGGAGCTCCTCAAGCAGGACGAGCTGGTTGACCTCATCATCCCCCGGGGCGGCGAGGGCCTCATCCGGTTTGTGGCGGAAAACTCCCGCATCCCGGTGCTCAAGCACTACAAGGGAGTATGTCACATCTTCGTGGACCAGTGGGCCGACCTGGACGTGGCGGAAACCGTGTGCTTCAACGCCAAGGTGCAGCGCCCCGGCGTGTGCAACGCCATGGAGACCCTGCTGGTGCATGAAAAGATCGCCCCCACCTTTCTCCCCCGCATGCATGCCCGCTTCCGGGAGGCGGGGGTGGAGCTCCGGGGCTGCGCCCTGACCCGCAAGATCTGTCCCCAGGTCAAGCCCGCCGCCGAAGCAGACTGGGGTTTTGAATTCCTGGACCTCATCCTGGCCGTCCGGGTGGTTTCGGATCTGGACGCCGCCCTGGACCACATCGCCACCTACAGCTCCAACCACACCGAGGCCATCATCACCAGGGACTACGACCACGCCCAGCGCTTCCTCCGGGAAGTGGACTCCTCGGTGGTCCTGGTGAACGCCTCCACCCGCTTCAATGACGGGGGCGAGCTGGGGCTGGGCGCCGAAATCGGCATCAGCACCAGCAAACTGCACGCCTTCGGCCCCATGAGCCTGGAGGAACTCACCACTACCAAATTCATCGTGTACGGCAATGGCCAGATCCGGACCTGACGGGTTGAGGGGAGGGCCGGGGGAGTTGGGCTCCCCCCCACACCCCTCGAGCTCCCCTCCCACCCCCCTTTATGGGGTGGGGGGAGGGGTCCTGGGGAGGGGACAGGGGGCTTCGCTCCCTGGCCCCCTGCTCAGGAAAGCCCCGCCTAAACGTCTGGGGTTGTTCGGAGGGACGTTTAACCCTATTCATTATGGCCACTTGCGTTCCGCCGAGGAAGTGGCGGAGGAGTTGGGTTTGGATGTCCTCTGGTTCATTCCCGCAGCGGTGCCCCCCCATAAGGCGCCGACGGACCTCACCCCCTTTGAGGTGCGCCTGGCCATGGTGAAGCTGGCGGTGGGCCGCCACCCCCGGCTGAAGGTGTCGGACATTGAGGGTCGCCGGCCGGGAAAGTCTTATTCCATTGAGACCCTGCGGCAGCTCCGCAAGGAATTCGGTCAGGGAGCGGAGTTGTTTTTTGTCCTGGGATTGGACGCCATCCTGGAGATTCAGACCTGGAAGGACTTCCGGGACCTGTTTACTCTCTGCCATTTCGTGGTTTTGGACCGGCCGGGTTTTGACCGGGAGCAGGTGGGGGAGATGCTCAGACACGAGGTGGACGCCGGTTTCCGGGAGTTGGCTGGGGGGCGCGGCTTTCGGCACCCGTCCGGCTACCAGGTGGTGTGCCTGGAGACGACGCTTCTGGATATTTCCGCCACCCGCATCCGCACCCTGGTCCGGGAGGGCCGCTCGGCTCGCTTCCTCTTGCCGGAGGGAGTGCGGCGATTTATATTAAAAAACAAGCTCTATCAACCAGGCGGCCCGGGAGAACGCTGAAAGGGAGCCCTCGGGTCCGCCGTCTGCACAGGAGAGAGATCACGCAACCATTGCCGCCATCCCCCGCCCCCCTGGTGGCGCTGGCCGCCAGGACCCTCGTGGCGCACAAGGCCATCGATCCGGTGATTCTGGAGGTCAAGAACCTGTGCGCCTTCGCCGATTACTTTCTGGTGGCCTCCGGCACTTCCCGTCGCCATGTCCAGGCCTTGGCTGAACACCTGGACGAGGCCCTTTCCCGGGCGGGGATCGAGCCCTTGGGAAGGGAGGGCCTGGAGGAGGGGAGCTGGGTATTGTTGGATTATAATGAGGTGATCATTCACCTGTTTCTTCAGCCCTTCCGGGAATTTTACGACTTGGAGGGCTTGTGGGCCGAAGCTCCCAGGGTTGTGCTGGACCAGGTCGCGGTCCCGGAGCCGTCGGCAACCACCCTCAGCCCCGGCTGACCCGGTAAGACTCTATGCCCCGCCGCCCAACCTCTCAGCGGTTTCTGGTCGGATGCCTGGCCTTCTGGCTGCTGCTGCTTCCCGGCCGTTCCGCCCTGGGAATCATGGAAAGCCTGACGGTGGACAAGGAGCGGCAGATCGGCGAAGAATTCGCCATGCAGTTGCAGCAATACTACCTCATCGTCAACGATCCCTTCCTGAGCTCCTATATCAACCGCCTGGGCCAGCGGCTGGTAAGCCAGATGGGTGCCCAGCCCTTCAAATACCGTTTTCATATCCTGGAAGACCCCACCATGAACGCCTTTGCGGTGCCCGGAGGCTATGTGTACGTCACCACCGGCTTCATCCGCATGATGGAACGGGAGGGCGAACTGGCGGGGGTTCTGGCCCATGAGATTTCGCATATCCAGGCCCGCCACCTGGCCCGCCAGTTGGAGAAGGGTCGGGTGGTGAGCATCGCTTCGGTTCTGGGGGCGCTGGCTGGAGTGTTTTTAGGGGTAGGCCCCCTCTCCCAGGCGTTGCTGGTGGGCTCCATGGCGGCGGGCGAAGCCTCCATGCTCAAATACAGCCGGGAGCACGAGCAGGAAGCCGACAGCCTGGGAATCAAATGGATGATCAAGGCCGGCTACGACCCCCGGGACATGATGACGGTGTTTAAAAAGATGGGACGGCAGCGCTGGTTCGAGGGCGGCAAGATCCCGGTGTATCTGAGCACCCACCCCGACGTGGACACCCGCATCGTGGATTTGGCCCACCAGTTGGGGAGCCGGGAGAGCCAGGCCAGGTCCGGCCGCAGCGATCCCGATTTCCCCTATTTCGTCCTGAAGCTGGAAGCTGCCGTGGGCAACCCTGCCCAATTGCTGCGGCGGGCCAACCAGGACCTCGCCCGGCAGCCGACCAACCCGGCGGCCCACTACGGCAAGGCCCTGGCCCTGGCGAAACTGGAGCGGGGGGACGAGGCCCAGGCGGCCTTCCAACAGGCCCTGAAGCTCGCTCCGGACCACCCCCTCATCCAGCGGGACCTGGCAATCCTTTCTTTTCAGCGCAACCGCTACCCCGAGGCCCAGGCCATCTTTGAGAATCTGCTCAAACGGTCTCCGGGGGATGAGACCTCTCTGTATTATCTGGGCCGCATCGCCCAGGAGCGGCGGCAATTCGACCAGGCCTTGAGTCTCCTGGAGAAGGCCCACCATTTGGATCCCACCTTTGTGGAGGTGTACCAGAATCTGGGCACTCTGTACGGGGAAAAGGGCAACCTGGGGTTGGCCCACTACTACCTGGGGCTGCACAGCCTCAAAGCCAAAGCCTATCCCACCGCCCTCTTCCATTTCCGCAAGGCCGCACACCACCTGTCGCCCGGGGACAACCGTTCTGCCGAGGCGCGGCGACAGGTAGTGCGGCTGGAAAAGATGCGGATTCACGTGGGGAACTGACCGGCTGTCTGGGGACCCCCCGGGGATCAGCGGCCTCCTTGCGGTGAGGAGGCCCCGGTTTTCTCCCGTTCGGTTGGCTCAGAGGCAGAGAGGGCCAGGGGGCTGGGGGGAGGGGCGGGTCCCCGGGCTGCCTGAGGAGGCCGCCATCAGCCGGAGGCCAGGGAAACGCTATGCCCATCTACGAGTATCGGTGCGGGGAATGTGGGCGGATATCGGAATTTCTGCTCCTCAGCCGGCGGGAGGAAACCACCCCTACGTGCCGGCGCTGCGGCAGCCGGCAGATGGAACGGGTGCTTTCCCGGGTGCGGACGCGGTTGTCCGAGGAGAGTCGGCTGGAGCGCTTGGCCGACCCGGCCCGCTTCGGCGACTTGGATGAGCATGATCCCAGGAGCCTTGCCAGGATGATGAAAAAACTGGCGCCGGCACTAGGGGAGGACTATCCCGGCGAGGTGGATGACCTGGTGGAAGAAGCCCTGGAGAGCGGAGTCGAGGACGGCGGCCTGAATGACGAAGACCTCGATTGAAGCTGGGCCGCCCCGGCCTTTCAGGGGGTCCGGGTCTGCCCTGGGGACTTTTTGGGTTTAGGTGCGGCGCTGCTGCTGGCGGCGCCGGCCGGCTGGCGGTAAATGGCGTAATATTGCCCGGTTTGATCCTTCCCTTCCTTCAGGATTACCTTTTCCCCCTGCTTCTGCAAGTCCATGAGTTTGGCCTGGGCTGCCTTCTTGTCCCGGAATTGGGCCAGCTTTATCGGTTGGGGGGCAGCTTTGGCGGCGGTCTTGTCGCCTTCCTTGTACTTCTGTTTGCCCGACTTGTGCGCGGCCTTGGCGTGACCCGTGTCCAGGCTGTTTTGGAATTTCAGTTTGCGGGCCATTTCCTCCCGAAGTTTCCGGAGATCCTCGTCCTTCTGTTTGGTCAGGCCAAGGGCCGGTTTGGTGGATTTTTTGGCGGCGGCCGGCGAGGCCGGCGGGGCGGCCACGGCACCCTTCACCGGTGTCGGCGCCGAGGGATTGCCGGAGGCCGAAGGAGATGGGGGCGCAGGAGTCGCGGCTGCCTGGACCTGACCGGGGGACGGCACAGGCGCCGGAACGAAGACTTGGGCGTTTTTCGGAGACTCGGGGCCCATCAACCCCCAATTGTAGGCTACCCGGTAGATGTCGCCGCGGCCGGCCAGGGCGCCCAGTGCGAAGCTCATCATCATGAGCCCGGCGATGCCCAGCCCGGCGAAAATTGCGTCCCTGAGCCCCAACGTGAGCTGCCACGCCGTCTTCCTGCCTTTCCTCCCCCGACTCTCCCCCATGTCCGTTCCCCTTGCGGTCGGGAAAGAAGGCCAAGGGGCGGTGGCCCCTAACCCACTCCCCCCAAATCCTCCCTACATGCTCTCCGGGGCGGAAACGCCCAAAAGCCCCAAGCCATGGGCCAACACAGTTTTAACCCCGGCCACCAGCCAAAGCCGCGCCCGGGAGAGCTCCCGGTCCTCGGAAATGAACCGGTGTTTATAGTAGTAACTATGCAACTGACCGGCCAGTTCCGTCAAGTAATAAGTGAGGCGGTGGGGCTCCAGCAGGCGGGCGGCGGTTTCCACGGTTTCCGGGTAGGCGGCCAGCTTTTTCACCAGGTCCAGCTCTTCCGGCAAGGTCAGGCGGGCATGCAGGCCGGGCTCCGGCCCCGGCCCGGCCAGTTCCGGGGCCTCCGGTTGGCGAAGGACGCTGGCCAGACGTGCGTGGGCGTATTGCACATAGTACACCGGGTTTTCGGTGTTCTGCTGCTTGGCCACCTCCAGGTCGAAATCCAGGTGGGCGTCGGCGCGGCGGGTCAAGAACAGGAAGCGGGCCGCGTCTTTGCCCACCTCGTCCAGCACTTCCCGGAGGGTGACGAAGGTTCCCCCCCGGGTGGTCATGGCCACCGGCTCCCCCCGGCGCAGCAGGGCCACCAGTTGCACCAGGAGGATTCTCAGGCGCTCGGCGAACCCCAGGGCCTGGGCCGCGGCCTTGAGTCGGGGCACATAACCGTGATGGTCGGCACCCCAGAGGTCCACCATAAGATCATAGCCCCGGCTGACCTTGTGGACATGGTAGGCAATGTCCGAGGCGAAATAAGTGGTGGCGCCGGTGCTGCGCCGCACCACCCGGTCCTTGTCGTCCCCCAGGCGGGTGGAGGCAAACCACAGGGCTTCGTCCCGGTCATACAACCACCCTCCCTCCTTCAGGGTGGCGAAGGCCCGGTCCACCCAGCCTTCGGTGTACAGGTCGGTTTCGCTGAACCAGGTATCAAAGAAGACCCCGAAGTCCTCCAGGTCCCGGCGGATGCCGGCCAGGATGACGTCGGCGGCGTAGCGGCCCAGCTCTTTAAGTTCCTCCTCCGTGGGGTCGGCTCCGGGAAGGGGCCGCCCCTCCGCCAGGTACTGCCGGGCCAGGTCTTTCAGGTAATCCCCTTGATAGCCGTCCGGCGGGAAGACAATCTCATGCCCTTTGAGCTCCAGCAGGCGGAAATAGAGGGATTTCCCCAGGGTGTTGATCTGGTTGCCCACGTCGTTGATATAGTATTCCCGCTCCACCTGGTAGCCGGCGGCGGCCAGGAGATTGGCCAGGACATCGCCCAGGGCCGCGCCCCGGCCGTGGCCGATGTGCAAAGGACCCGTGGGGTTGGCGCTGACGAATTCCACCTGCACCCGCTGCCCCGCGCCTATCCGGGAATTGCCGAAGGCCTGGCCTTGCCGGTGGATCTCCGTGATGGTGTGAAACCACCAGGAGTCCTCGATGAAAAAGTTGATGAATCCCGGTCCGGCAATCTCCACCTGGCGGAGGAACCCCGGCGGCGCCTCCAGGTGATCAACCAGAATCTGGGCGATCTGCCGGGGGGGGCGCCGGGCCTGGGAGGCCAGCAGCATGGCCAGATTGGCGGCAAAGTCCCCATGTTCGGCCAGCTTGGGGGTTTCCAGTTCAAAAACCGGCAGCTGCCGGAAGGCAAGCAGCCCGCCGTCCCGGGCGCGTCGGGCGGCGGCGCTGAGAAGCTCACGCAGGGTATCTTTAAGACGCATGGTTCAGCCTGGGGTGCTGGTTTTTCAGGAGGCCGGCGACACCTGCCCGGAAGGGCCGCCCCTGAATCAAAACTTTAATGTTATCCGACCAGGGAAAGATTTGAAAGGCATGAGGCCGGAAAAATCGGGAAAAGGAAATCAGCGGCGCGCCGGTGACGGGTTGTTCCCCTTACCGGCAGTGATGCCCAAGGCGGGTTTCCCAGGGTTGAACCGGTTTCATTCCGGGTACCCACAGCTTGCCGGGCATCCCGGGACCGGCCTCGATTGCCCGAACCCGGCAAAGGGCCTGCCCGGGGGCCACCCGTGTGTTGAAAAAGGTTGCTCGGGGGGGGGAGGCTTCCAAGCGCAGGCCCCTGACCCTCCCCCCAACCCCATGGGAGGTTTGGACTCGGGCAACCCGGGGAAAGGGGAGACTTCATCCCGCCAGCGTCGTGGAGGGGCCAACTGCCTGCTCAAGGGGGTTGGCCCCGGGGATCCGGACCCACCCCTTGCGGTTAGGCGCCGCCGGACTGCTCAGGGTCTGCCTTCTGGGGTTTCAAAGCCACATCCCGGGTGAATTCCAGGCATTTCTGGCCGTGGGCCAGGGAGTACTTCTTCTGACAGTCCCGGCGCCAGGCGCAGACGAGGCAGAGTTCCGGCTCTTTTGCGGGCTTGAGGTTCATGGCACCACTCCTTGTCCCGCACACGGATGCCGGCGGGCCGGCATGAGGCGGGGGATCCGGCCGCCGGCGGCTCAAGACCGGGTTCGACCCCGCCTCCCGAAGACCCGCTGCGGTTGCACCACGGGGGAAGGGGCGGCCGCTTCCGGCCCGCGACATCGTGGGCGGTATGCTAGTTAAATTATCCTGCGGAACCCCTCCCCTGACAAGCCGGAAGTGGCAGATCGTCCGTGTCAGCCAGCCGCCCCGCCTTGAGACCGGGTGGACTTTGGGCCCGTTTGGCGGTATAAAAGGAACGGATGAGGACCTGCGAGGCGGTCATGACCCGGAACACCGCTTTTACCTTTGTGCACTGCGCCGACCTGCATCTGGACAGCCCCTTTGAGGGCCTGGGCGGCGTTGCGCCGGCGCTGGTGGCCCAAACCCTGCGTCAGGCCACCTTTCGGGCCTTCGACAACGTGGTGGCCCTGGCCCTGGCGGAGAGCGCCGCCTTCCTGGTCATTGCCGGAGACGTTTACGACAGCGCCCACCACAGCCTCTATGCCCAGATCCGCTTCCGGGAGGCGGTGAAAAGAGCGGCGGCCGCCGGCGTGGAAGTCTATGTGGCCCACGGCAATCACGACCCCTTGTCCGCCTGGGAGGCCAAGCTGGCGCTTCCCCAAGGCGTCCATCGCTTCGGGGGGGAGGCGGTGGAAAGCTTGACGGTGAAGAGGGACGGGGCGCCTTTGGCCCATCTCTATGGCATCAGCTTTCCAGTGCGGGAGGTCAGGGAGAACCTGGCCGCCCGGTTTCCGCGACAAGGCGAGGCGCCCTTCTCCGTGGGCGTCCTGCACGGCAACGTGGGCGGCAATCCCCACCACGACAATTACGCCCCATGCGCGCTGGCGGACTTGGCCGCCTGCCGTCTGGACTATTTTGCCCTGGGGCATATCCATGCGCCCCTCGTCCTCCGGGAGCGGGAGCCCTGCGTGGTCTATGCCGGCACCACCCAGGGGCGGAGCCTCCGGGAAACCGGACCCCGGGGCTGCTTTGTGGTTCGGGTGGGGGAAGACGGACGGCCTCACCCCACCTTTGCCGCCACGGACGCGGTGCGGTGGCACCACGAGAGTATGGATATCCAGGATCTGGAAACGCTGGATGACTTGTTGGATGAAGTGGCGCAGCTCCGGGAGCGCCTCCGTCAGGAGGCCCAGGGACGCGCGGTGGTCTGGCGCCTCAGCCTGCTGGGCCGGGGGGGCCTGCACGAGCGCCTGACCGCCCTCGATGCGGAACGCGACCTGGCCGAGCCTCTGCGGGAAGGGGAAGCCGACCGGCCGGATTTTGTCTGGCTGGAGGGGGTGGGAGTGGGAACCCGGCCCGTCCTGGACCTGGACCGCCGCCGGCAGGTTCAGGATTTCCTGGGCGAGGTGCTCCGGGCCGCCCAGCAGGTGCGGGAAGGGGCGGACCCCATCACGCCCCTCAAAACGGAGCTGGCCAGCCTCCCGGAATACCGGCACCTGAGCCCCACGGTGGAGCAGTTGAGCGCCGCTGACTGGCTGGCGCTGCTGGAGGCCGCGGAGACTCAGGCCGTGGATCTGCTGCTGGGCGAAGAGGACTGACCCAGCTTGCCGGGGGCGGCCCGACAACCTGGCCCTCAGCAGGCCTTGGGGCACTCTGGGACCCGCTCCCGGCTCAATTTTTCCCGGTGAGCCCGGCGAAGCCCCCGGTTATCCCGGAGGAGACGGCCTTCGTCCGCGGCTTGGGGGATTGAACTACGTGACGTGCGCAAGCTGACCACCGACGGCCCATGTTCATCAGCGCCTTTCATATAGACGGCTTCGGGATCTACCACCGACAGGGGGTGTCGGACCTGCCGGCGGGGCTGGTTCTCTTTACCGGGGAGAACGAGAGCGGCAAGACCACGCTCCTGGAGTTTTTCCGCTATGTGCTCTTCGGCCCCGAGCGCAAGTCCACCAAGCGCAACGATTACCCCCCCCTGGCCGGGGGCGCCCACGGGGGCCGTCTGGTGCTGGTGCGCCAGGATGGCCGGCGCCTGGTCGTGGAACGGCTGGAAAAGAAGGTTGCCGTCAGGGAAAACGGGGGGCCGGCCTTGGCAACCGAGCCGATGGTCAGTATTCTGGGCGGGGTGGACCGGGAAACCTTTAAGGCCATCTTCGCCGTGGGCCTCGGGGACCTGCAAGGGCTGGCGATGCTGCATCAGGGCGGGATAGGGGGCCGGCTGTTTGCCGCCGGGGCCGGAGCCGGGGCCGCGGCGTTGCCCAAGGCCCTGAACTACCTGAAGGCGGAGATGGCCGACCTCTTGCAACCCCGGGGCAAGGCCAGGCTCAATCAATGGTTCCGCCGCCTCCGGGAAATCGACGGCGAGGTGCGGGTCCTGGAGGGGCAAGCCGCCCGGTTTGCCGAACTGCACCAGGAGCGGGAATCCTTGCAGGCCACCCTGGCGGGGCAACAGGCCGAGGTCCGGTCAAAGGAGCGGCGGCTGGGCCGCCTGAGGCAGTTGGCCCAGGCCCGGCAACCCTGGATCAATCTGCTGGCGGCCCGGGAGCATCTCGCCCGCTTGGCCGACGCCGCCGAGTTCCCTATAAACGGCTTGGAACTGCGGGACAGGCTGGACCGGGAAATAGCCGCCCTGGGCGAGGAGCTGGAGACCCATGCCGGCGAAGCCCGCCGCCTGGAAGAGGAGATCGGCCGCCTGGCGCCGGACGCTTTGCTCTTGGGTCAGCGCCAGGCCATCGAGGACCTGGCGGGGGAGGCCAAGCGCCTGGAGGCGGCCATACAGCTTGAGCCAGAGGAACGCCAGGCGCTGGGGCAGGCAACCGCCGACCTGAAGCGGCGCCTTCAGGACCTGGGACCCGACTGGGACGAAGTCCGTCTGGAGACGGTGGATACCTCGCTGGCGGTGCGCCGGGAGGTCCAGGACTACAGCCGCCGCCTCGCGCAGGCGGAGCGCCGCCTGGAGGAAGGCCAGGCCCGGGAGCGCGCTCTGGCCGAGGCCGCGGCCAACGCCAGCCGCCAGGCCCAAGCGGCGGCGGACCGCCTGGCTGCCCAGGTCCCGCCGCCGGGGGACGCCCCCGAAATCTGGCAGGCCGAGCAGGTCATGCTCCGGCAGGCCGCCACCCTCCTGGCCGAGGGGCAGGTCCTGGCCGGGCGGCTGGAAGCCCGCCGTTTGGGGCTGGAAGAGGCCGCCTCCCGGCTGGCCGCTCTGGAGCGCCAACTGGCGCCGGGAGGCGCGGTCCTCCCCTGGTGGCTGGCACCGGCCATTTTCCTGGTGGTGGCGGGAGTTGGCGGGATCGTCGGCTTCCTGCTGACGGAACGGCGGGAGACGGGCTGGTGGCTCCTGGGCATCGGCGTCGCCGCCGGGGTCGCCCTGCATCTGCTCCGCACCTACCTGGGCCGGGTGGAAGGCCGCCGCCGGGGCTTCCTCCGGGAAGAGGCGGAGGCCATCAAAGAACGGCAGCACAGCCTCCGGGAGGAGATGGCCGAGCTGGAGCGCCAGACCGCAATGGTGGGCGAACGGTTGGCGTCCCTGGCCGCCGAAGCGGGCCGGACCGCCCCCGCCAGCCTGGCGGAGGTGGGCGAGCGCCAGACCGCGGCCGACCAGGCGCTGCACCGGTGGCGGGACTGGCAGACTCGGGAACGGGAGTGCCGCCAGGCGGAGGAGCACCGCCTGGAGGCCCAAAAACTGCTTCAGGAGGCTCAGCAGGAGACCGCCCGCCGCGCCCGGGAACTGGAGAGGCTGGCCCAGGATTGGCGGGAGTGGCTCGCCGCCCGTCACTTTTCCCCCAACCTTGGCCCGGACGGCTTTGAAGTCGTGCTCCAGCTGGTGGCCGGGGCCAGGGCGGCCGCGGGGCAGGCGGCCGCGGCCGGCGAACGCCTGAAGCGCACCGAGACCTACCTTAGGGAGGTGCGGGGCCGCCTGGGCCAGCTCCTGGAGCGTTGTCAGCGGCGACCCCAGGGAGCCCAGCCTGACCTAGCCGACTTGGCGGCGCTGCGCCGGGACCTTGCCGGCGCGGTGGAGCAGGACCGCCGCCAAAGGGAACTGGCCCAGAGGCTGGCGGGTCTCCGGGAGACCCTGGCCCGCCTCCGCCGGCAGCTCGCCGGCAAGGAGGAGGAGCGGGCTCACCTCCTGGCCCGGGCCGGCGCCCGCGATGACCAGGACTTCGAGCGCCGGGCCGCTCGCCACGCCGAATGGCGGGATTGGCAAAAAAAGCTGGAAGCCAGTGACCTCATGCTCACCACCATCGCCGGCTCCCGGGAAGCCCGGGAGGGCTTGGAAGCGGAGCTGGCCGCCGCCGACCCCCTGGATGTGGAGGACGAACAGGCGGAGCTGACCGCCAGCCTCCAACACCTGGAGGCCGCCCTTTCCCAGGGGGAGCAGGAGGTGGGCCGCTGCAACCTGCTGCTGGAACAGATGGCCGCCGACCAGAAATTGGGCGACCTGCTCCAGGAGCGGGCCCGGATCGCCGAACAAATCCACCAGGGGGCCCGGCGCTGGCTGACCCTGGCGGTCACCCGCCACCTCATCCAGTCGGCCCAGCTGGTCTATGAACGAGAACGGCAGCCCCTGGTGATGCAGGAGGCCAGCCAATACCTCCGGGTGATGACCCACGGCCGCTACCGGCTGTTCGCTCAGGTGGGCGATGGGGGGGTGCGGCTGGAAGGCCCCGACGCCCGGCAGAAGGAAGAAATCCAGTGGAGCGCTGGCCTGGCTGACCAGGTCTTTTTCGCCGTGCGTCTGGGACTGGCCCGGGAGCTTGGCCGCCGGGCCGAGCCCTTGCCGGTTATTTTGGATGACGTCCTGGTGAAATTCGACCCCCGCCGCCGGCAGGGCGCCGCCCGGGTCATTCTGGAATGCGCCCGGGAGCAGCAGGTGCTATTCTTTTCCAGCCACCCGGAGTTTGAAGCCATGCTCCGGGAGCTGTCCCGGGAACCGAAATATCAGGGGGTGCCGATGGGATATCTGCACCTTAAGGTGGGAAAGATCTCATGGACCCCCGCCTGAAATCGGGTGAGCTTGCGGAAATCGCCCGCCTGGGCCGCCTGTGCGGCATCAGCCCGGGCTATTACGACAACCAGGGGCGGCGCCATGCCACCCCCCTGGCCGCCTACGAGGGCCTCCTGGAGGCCATGGGGGTTCCCTGGGAACCCGCCGGCCAGCGGCGGCAGGAGATTGCCCGGCGGGAGGCGGAGGCCCACGACCGACTGCTGCCCCCCACAACCCTGACCTCGCCCCGGTGGCGGCGGCCGCACTTGGTGGCCGCCGTCAAACTCTCCCGGCCGGAGACCCCCCCGAATCTGTTCATCACGGGGGAGCTGACGGCGGAAGACGGCACCCGGCTGACCTTCGCCACGCACCGCGCCATGCCAATCCGGGCCCGCTGGCGCCCGGTCCCCGATGGTTTCCGCACCGCGATCGGCGTAGCCCTGCCCCCGGCCCTGCCCTGGGGCTATTACGATCTGCGGTTGGCGGTCTCAGGGGCCGGGGGAACCGAGTCCGCTGACAGCCGGCTTCTGGTCGCTCCCCGGGCCGCTTATCTGCCGGGGTGCCTTAAGGGAGGCCGGCGCCTCTTCGGATTGAGCCTGCCCCTTTATGCCCTCAGAAGCTCCGGCAATTGGGGGATCGGCGATTTCGGCGATCTCGGCGAGGCGGTGGAGTGGGCGGCGGAGCTTGGGGCCGCCTTTGTGGGGGTCAATCCCCTGCATGCCCCGGTGCCGCATGCCACCGGCGATCCCAGTCCCTACTCCCCCGCCACCCGGATTTTTCTCAACTTTCTCTACCTTGACCTCACGTCGGTGCCGGAGCTGGCAGCCTCTCCTAAGGCCCAGGCCTTTCTTGCCAGCCCGGCGGGAGAGTCGCTGCTGGCCCGGAGCCGCGCCGCCCCGCTGGTGGCTTATGGTGAGCTGTATGACCTGAAAGCGCGAGTCCTGCGGGAGTGTTACGCGGCATTTCGGGAACGCCACGGCGGCCAGGGGCCTCCAACCGCCCGGGGGGAGGAATTCCGGCGCTACCTGGAAGAGCAGGATCACCTGCTGGCCGAGTTTGCCGCCTATGCCGCCCTGGCGGAGTTTTACGGCAGCGGCGATTGGCGGCGATGGCCCCGGGAGTACCAAAACAAAGCCGGGCCGGCGGTGGCGGCATTTGCCGCGGCAAAGCCGGAGCGCCTGGAATTCTGGCAGTATGTGCAATGGCTGGCGGCGGAGCAACTGGCGGAGGTGCGGCAGCGGGCCCAAGCGGTGGGCCTGCCCTTCACGCTTTACCAGGATTTGGCCCTGGGGGCCGCAGCCGGCGGCTTCGAGACCTGGGCTTTCCCCCACCTCTTCGCCAAAGGGGCGGCCATCGGCGCCCCGCCGGACGCCTTCAACCCCAAGGGCCAGAACTGGGGGCTGCCGCCCCTGATCCCTGAACGTCTGCGGGAATCCGGTTATGAACTGTTTCTGAGGACCCTGAGGGCCAACCTCCCGCCAGGGGGCATGCTCCGGCTGGACCACATCATGGGGCTGTTCCGGCTGTTTTGGATCCCGGCCTCCCCCGCAGTTCCCGGAGCCTATGTGCTATACCCTGCCCGGGAGCTCCTGGCCATGTTGGCCCTGGAAAGCCACCGGGCCCGCACCCTCATCATCGGCGAGGATCTGGGAACCGTGGCCCCCAGCGTCCGCCGGGAACTGGCCCGTCGCCGCATCTTTTCGTATAAGGTGTTTCTGTTTGAGCGGGAACCGGACGGCCGCTTCCGGGCCCCGGAGGATTATCCCCCGCAGGCCCTGGCTGCCGTCACCACCCACGATCTGCCCACGTTGGCGGGCTACTGGCAAGGGGAGGATATCGCTCTGAAGGAGCGCTTCCACCTTTATCCCCAGCGGCAGTTGGCAGCCGCCGAGCGCCGGAGCCGGGAAGGGGACCGGACCTGCCTGGCGCAGGCCCTGGCGGCACAAGCCCTCCTGGCCGAGCCCCAGCTGCCCTCTCTCCACGCCAGCCCGACGCTGCCTCCGGAGATGCGCCTGGGTGTTCTGGAATACCTGGGGCGGAGCCGGGCCGCCCTCCTGGAAGTGCGGCTGGAAGAGATCTTCGGCCTCACCGCCCAGCAGAACCTGCCCGGCACCGTGGACGAGCACCCCAACTGGCGGCAGAAATTCCCCCTCACCCTGGAAGAGATGCGGCGGTCGCCGGAGGCCGCTCACCTGCGCCACCGGCTGGCCTCCGCCCGCGGCGGGAGCAAGCCGCCGGGAGACCAGGGCTAACGTACGCAAGCCCCTGCCATCTTCAGGCAATCTATGGGGAGGCAAGAGCCTGATCTGAAACGAGGAGCCTATGCTTGAACCCACGCTGATCTACAACCTCTTTCCGCCCCTGGCCGGCCCCATCAACCGCTGGCACGCACACCTGGACCGGATTACCGGTTTAGGCTTCACCTGGATTTATCTCAACCCCATCCACACCCCCGGTCTTTCCGGCAGTCTCTATGCGGTGAAAGACTACTTCGGCATCAATCCCCGGTTTTGGCCGGAATCCGGGCAGGATCCCCAGGAGGCGCTTCGGGAATTCCTGGCCGCCGCCAGGTCCAGGGGCCTCAGGGTGATGCTGGATTTGGTCATCAACCACACGGCCATCGACTCGCCCCTGGTGAGCCAGCACCCGGAATGGTACGCCCACCATCCGGACGGCCGCATCAAGAACCCCGGCTGCATCGACCCGGCGGACGCCACCCGGGTAACGGTCTGGGGAGACCTGGCGGAATTGGAGTACTGGCCGGTGCCCGACCCCGAAGGGCTTTTGCATTACTGGGACCAGGTCATTTCCCATTATCTGCGCCTGGGGTTTGCCGGCTTCCGGGCCGACGCCGCTTATAAGATCCCGGGCTGGTTCTGGCAGCGGCTCATCGAGGAAGCGCGCAGCCTGGATCCGCAGGTGCAGTTCTTCGCCGAAACCCTGGGCTGCCGTCTGGAGGAATGCTCCCAGCTTTCAGCGGCAGGTTTCGACTACCTCTACAACAGTTCCAAGTGGTGGGATTTTCAAGCGGACTGGTGCCTGGAGCAGTATGAGCAATTTCGGCGGGTGGCCCCCTCGGTGAGTTTCCCGGAGACCCATGACACCGCCCGGGTGAGCGCGGAGAGCGGGGGAGATCCGGCGGTGGCCCGGCAGCGCTACCTCTTCGCCGCTTTTTTCTCCACCGGCCTGATGATGCCGGTGGGCTATGAATTCGGGTTTAAAAAACCGCTGCACGTGGTTCACACCCGGCCCGAGGACTGGGAGAAACCCACCTACGATCTCACCGGCTTCATTACCCAGGTGAACGCCATGAAAAGCCGCTGCCCGGTGCTTCTCACCGAGGGTCCGCTGGTGCGGCTGTCCGGGCCGGGAGCGGCGCCGGTGATGCTGTTGAAGAGCCGGGAGGGTGAGCCGGGCCGGGTGCTGGCGGCTATTAATCCCACCGGCGGGGGCCTCGTGGTCCCCGCTGCCTCAGCCGAAGCCGCAGGTTGTCCCTCACCGGACTGGCAGGAGCTCACCCCGGACAGAGATCCCGGTTCCTGGGCTCAAAGGGGGGAATTGGACCTGGCACCTTTTGAAGTGCGTCTCTTTCTCCACCCCACCGCGCCACCTCTGACCTCCAAGGAGCCCTTCTCATGACCCAGGCGCTGGCAGCTTTCAATCAACACGGCCTGGTGCTGGCCACGGATTCCCGGGCCACCCGGCTTCAGGCCGACCAGAAGACCGAAACCTTTGCGGTGCAGAAGCTGTTTCCTCTGAACCGGTTCACCGCCATCTTAAGCGGCGGCGCAGGCGTTGGGGTGCCCTTATCCCAGGCCCTGAAACAGGCAATTGCCCAGCGCCGCGGCCTGGAGGACCTGGAGGATGTCTTCGACTTCGCCCAGGCCTTTTTAACCCAGGTCCTGGCCCGGCACCAGGCCGCTCACCCTTCGGATGAGGCGAACCTCAGGCGCATCTACTTCATCCTGGCTGGCTACTCCCCCAGCCTCCCGCCCCCCGGTTATCGCCTCCTTCTCTTGGGCAGCGACGCGGGTGAACCGCTCCACCCCATGCCGGCAGGGAACCTGGTGGTCATGCCACGGAACCTGGGCATGGAAATGCGGCTCTTCAAAGCCCTGAGCGCCGGGGCGGCGCTGCCGGAGCTCCTGGCCCTGAGCCGGGACTTCTTGGAGAAAATGGCCGCCGTCAAGGAAGAGGTGGGTCCGCCCTACTACTTCGCCACCATCACCCCCGCCGGTTACCAGGCCGTTGGGTGAGGGAAGGCAGGAAAGGCCGGGAAGACGGGCCCGGGCCACCCGGGAAGTGAGGACTCAGGGAAGGGCAAGGGCCTGCGACCCCCACCCCCTTCTCCCATCCCGTCTCATTCCCCCAGCGCCTGGCAGAGGCGGGGGACGAGGCGGTCGAAGTCGCCGTTGGACATGACCAGCACCACGTCGCCGGGCCTGAGGCCCCGCTGCAGGCCGGTGAGCAGCATCTCGGTGTCGGGGAAGTACATGGCCCTCCGTCCCCGGGCCAGCAGGTCCTGCACGAGCTGCCAGGAGGAGAACTGCTCCGGCTCGGGAATCTTCCAGAGGTCCGGGGGCTCCCGGATGAGAATGAGGTCGGCCGCGTCAAAGGCCTCAGTATAGGGGCCCTGGAAGACCTTGCGGCGGCTGGTGTTGGTGCGGGGCTCGAACACCGCCACCAACCGGCGCTCCGGATACCCCTGACGCACCGCCTCCAGGGTGGCGGCCACCGCGGTGGGGTGGTGGGCGAAGTCGTCCAGGACCAGGATATTCCGGCCCAGACAGGCCGGCTCCTGACGTCGCTTCACCCCTTGAAAGCCCGTCAAGGCCCCCTGCAACGCCGCGGCGCTCACCCCCAGTTCCGTCAGGGCCGCCACCGCCGCCAAGGTGTTCAGGACGTTGTGCCGTCCCAAGAGCGGGGTGGTGAAATCCCCTACCCGTTCTCCCCGGCGCCAGGCGGTAAAGGTCATCCCCCCGCCCTTCGGGACCGGGTCCTGTGCCCGCCAGTCATTGTTTTCCCCGAACCCGTAGGTTACCTGCCGGGCCAAAGAGGCTGCGGCCACCTGGCGCACCAGGGGCGCGTCCCCCATGGCCAGAAGGGTGGTTTCAGGCGGCAGGCCTGCCAGCCAGCCGGTAAAGGCCCGGAGCACCGCGTCCAGATCCGGGTAGATGTCGGCATGGTCGAATTCCACGCTGGTGAGAACTGCCAGCCGCGGGAGGAAATGCACGAATTTCGGGCGCTTGTCGAAAAAGGCGGTGTCGTATTCGTCGCCCTCCAGGACCACGTAAGGGCCGGCGCCAACCCGGTAATTGGCCTGAAAATTCTTGGCGAGGCCGCCCACCATGAAGCCGGGGTCCAGGCCGGTGGCGAACAGCAGCCAGGCCAGGAGCGCGGTGGTGGTGGTCTTGCCGTGGGTGCCGGCCACCACCAGGCTATGGCGGTTCCCCACGAGGAAGCGGTTCAACGCCTCGGGGAGGGACATCCAGGGCACCTTCTGGGCGGCTGCCGCCTGGGCTTCCGGGTTTTCCCGGCGGATGACATTGCCCATCACCACCAGGTCGGGTGCCGGCACCAGGTTTTCCGGCCGGTAGCCTTCCTGAATGGCGATGCCCAGATGTTCCAGAAAGGTGCTCATGGGCGGATAGGCGTGCTCATCGGAGCCTGTCACCAGATATCCCTGTTCCTTGAGGATGCCGGCCAAGGCTGCCATGCCGGTGCCGCAGATGCCTACCAGATGAATATGAGAAGGAGCGTTGGTCATGGCCTCTCAATAGCAACCTCTCCGGAGGAGGGTCCCGGGGGCGGCAGGGGGTGACCGCCCCTGGACGCCTTACTAGGTTGCGAATTACGCCAACCCCAGGGCCTGGGAGGCTGCCTCGTGGAAGCGGGGCCGAAAGGCCCTGATACCCTCCAGCCGGTCCCGCCCCAGGTGGACCCGGTTGGTGAGCAGGACCACCAGTTGGCCCGACTCCGGGTCCATCCAGAAGGAAGTGCCGGTAAAGCCCAGGTGGCCCACACTCGCCTCCGAAAAGAAGCGGCCGGCGGCCCGGGCGGTGGGGTCGGCCTGGGCCAGATCGAAGCCCAGGGCCCGAAGGCCCGGTCCTGCCGGCGCAAGGAAGCGGCGCACCAAATCCGCCGGCCACCTGCCGCCGGGCTCCCCAAGATAACTGCGGTACAGAGCCGCAGCCAGGGCAAAGACCTCTCCCGCGGTCCCGAACAGACCGGCATGGCCGGCCACCCCGCCCGCGGCCCAGGCGTTTTCGTCATGGACTTCGCCCATCCCCGGGCGGCCGGGGATGAGCCCCGGTTCGGTGGCCGCGTACTCCAGCCCCTCCCCCCCCGGGCGGCGCCGGGGATTGAACCCCAAGCCGGCGAGCCCCAGCGGCTCATAAAGGGTTCGACGGCAGAAGCCGTCCAGGTCCTGACCTGCGGTCTCCTCCACCACGGCCTTGAGCAGCATGAAGCCCAGGTCGCTGTACATGGTCGTGGTTTCGGGAGGATGCGTCAGGGGTTCGCCTGCGGCCAGGAGCTCCAGGAGCGTGCTCCGTTGTTCCGGAGCCGCCGCCAGCACCTTCTGGTAGAATGGCCGCCAGGCAGGCAGGCCAGCCCTGTGCGTCAGCAAACTGACCAGGGTCAGCTCCCGCTTTTCCCGGGGCAGCCAGGCGTTGGGCAGAAGTTCCCCCAGGCGCTGCCCCAGGGAGAGAGTCCGCTGCTGCACCAGCACGAGCACGCTCAGGGCCGTGGCCAGGGGCTTGGTGAGGGAAGCCAAATCAAAAACCGTCGCCGGCGTGACCGCCGGACTTTCCGGGTCAGCGGTCAACCGTCCGGCCGCCCCCTGCCAGCGGACTTCCCCCCCAAGCCCCACCACCGCCGCCGCGGCGGTATAGACTCCTTCACCCACGCCCGCCTGGAGCAAAGCCTCCAACTCCTGCCAGCGCCCCGCCACCGCGCCTACCCTCGGAGACGAATGCGGGGAGGGACCCAGAGGCCGGTGGGCCCCTGCCCCCTCCCCCACTTCACTTCTGCCCTCCTTCCAGGGCCAGGTCCACCAGGGTGTCCAGGAGTTGCGGAAAGGAGAGACCGTGGGCCTCGGCGGCCTGGGGAAAAAGGCTGGTGGCGGTCATGCCCGGGATGGTGTTGGTTTCCAGCACGTAAAGGTCGCCGTCGGCCAGGATCATGTCGGTGCGGCTGTAGCCCCGGCATTGCAGGGCCCGGTGGGCGGCCAGGGCGCAGGCCTGGGCCCGCCGGGTCAGTTCGGGGTCCAGGGGGGCGGGGCAGATTTCGCGAGAGGCACCCGGCTTATATTTAGCCTCATAGTCGAAGAAGGCATAGCTTTCCGAAGGGATAATTTCCACCAAGGGTAGGGCGGTGAGCCGGTCATTCCCCAGCACCCCGCCGGTGATTTCCCGGCCGGGGATGAACGCTTCAACCAGTACCCGCCGATCATAGGCAAAGGCCGCGTCCAGACCGCGGGTCAGTTCTTCCCGGGTGGTGGCCTTGGTGACCCCGATGCTGGAACCTTCATTCACCGGTTTGATAACCACCGGCAGGCCCAACCTGGCCTCGAGGTCGGTGGCCGGGGGAGCCTCCTCCCGGTTGAAACAGAGGGCCGGCGGCACCTTGAGCCCCGCTTGCTGATAAAGGATTTTGCTCAGCTCCTTGTTCATCCCCAAGGCGCTTCCCAGGACGCCGGAACCCTGATAGGGCAGGTCCAGAAGGTCCAGCAACCCCTGGAGCGTGCCGTCCTCCCCGCCCCGGCCGTGCATGATCACCAGCGCCACGTCCAGCTCCGGCGCCTCCCGGACCAGGCGCTCCAGGTCATCTTTGGGATCAAAGCGGCGGATTTCGTATTTGCCTTTATCCAGGGCCTGGTACACCTGATCGGCGCTTTTCAGGGAGACTTCCCGTTCGGCGGATTTGCCCCCGGCAATCAGGGCGAGCCTGAGCTTTGCCATTGCTCTCTCCTCTCATTCAAGTGCATGAGGTCCTCCGGCGTCAGGGTCAATGACGCAAAGAGTTTGGCTTCCAGGCGGAAGCTCACCTCTTCATAAGTCCGGATCCGGACCAGGCTCTCCGGGGTGGTGCCATAACGGCGCTTAAGATCGGCAAACCGCTTGGCCAGGGGCACCACCTGAGTGTGCAGCACCCGCTTGTCGGCGTAGTTCACCACCTCGGCCTCCCTGAAGGGCCGGGAGTCCGGACTGGCGGGTTCCAGCCGGATATGCTCCCGCACCACCTGGGCCACCAGGGGGTAGCCCCTAGCCAGCAGCACGGCCGCGCCCCAATGGGCATGGTTGGCGCCGGTGCCGAGACAGGGAGTCTTGCCCAGGTCGTGCAGCAGGGCCCCGGCCTCGATGAGGGGCAGGTTCAGGACAGAGCCGGCGTCGGTCAGGGCCCGGCCGAGCCAGCGGGCTACCTCCCGCACCATCAGGGAATGCTCCCGGATGTGCGGCAGCATACCGAACTCCTCCATCAGGGCCAGGCATTCCGAGAAAGAGGGCACCAGGAACCCTCCTTCCCCCGTGTCCGCCGGAGGCCTGGGGAACGGGCCGGGGCGGCTCATCCGCCCTCCTGGCGTTGGGGGATCACCCGCACCAGAGCCACGGCGTAGGCGGCGATTCCCTCCTGCCGACCGGCAAAGCCCATCTGTTCGGTGGTGGTCGCCTTGACGCTGACGCCCTCCGGCGGCAGGTCCAAGGCTGCCGCCAGCCGCCTCACCATTTCTTCTCGGTGGGGCGCCAGCCGGGGTTGCTCCGCCACCACGGTGGCGTCCACGTTCACCGGCTCATATCCCCGCTCCCGGAGGATGGCGAGAATACGCCGGAGCAGCACCAGGCTGGAGATGCCCCGGTAAGCCGGATCGGTGTCCGGAAAATGACGGCCCAGGTCGCCAGCCCCGGCCGCGCCCAACAAGGCGTCGCCGATGGCATGGGCCAGAACATCGGCGTCGGAATGACCGCTCAAACCCTGGGAATGGGGAATCTCCACCCCCCCCAGGACCAGCCGCCGGCCTGCGGCGAACCGATGGGCGTCATAGCCGAAGCCCACCCGCATCAACTTCCCCCTCCCGCCTGGGCCAGCAAGGCCTCTGCCAGGCGCAGATCCTCGGGTCTGGTGATCTTGAGATTGAAGGGCGAACCCGGCACCACCTGGACCGGGTGGGGCAATACTTCCACCAGGGCGGCCTCATCGGTGCCGTAGAAGCCCCGGCCATAGGCCTCCACGAAAGCCCGCCAGAGCAGGGGGGCCCGGAAGGCCTGCGGCGTCTGGATCTGCCAGATCTGGCGGCGGTCCAGGGTCTCCACCACTTCACCCCTGGCGTTCACCCGCTTCAGGGTGTCCTGGGCGGGCCAACCCAGGATGGAGGCGCCATGGCGCTCCGCGGCCTGAACCACCCGGCTGATATCACCCGGCCTCACCAACGGGCGCACCCCGTCATGCACCACGATGATTTCCAGGCGTTCGTCTGCATGCAGTACCTTCAAGGCATTATACACGCTGTCCTGGCGCTCCTTGCCGCCAGGCACCAGGCGGAGGACCTTTTTGAAGCCGTACGGGGCCAGCACCTTGGCCTGGCAGTGCTCCATTTCATCGGGATGCACCACCACGGTGATCTCCCGGATTTCCGGCGCCGCCTCAAATACCCCCAGGGTATGGGCCAGAATGGGTTTTCCCGCCAACCTCAGATAGGGCTTGGGGATATCGTGACCCATGCGGATCCCCAGGCCCGCGGCCGGAATGATGGCTGCCACCGTCATGTGCCGGCCCCGACGGCCTGGCAGGTCACCCGCCCGGCCCTTCCTGGCAATCGCCCCTGAAAGACCTCGGCTGCGGGGAGGGTCTCCTGTTTTGCCGCCAGTTCCCCCGCCCAATCGGACAGACGGAAGAACTGCACCCCCCGCTGGCGGCACCGGTCTAGAAACCTGGCAAACTCCTGCCGGCAGGGGCCTCCTTCCACCTCGGCGTGCAGGGTATAAACGTGCGGAGTGGAAGCCTGCTCCAGCCGGTGGAGAATAAGCCGGAAAACCTCCGAGGCGCTGAGTCCCAGGAACCCCAACAGCTCGTCCAGGGTGGGCAGCGTCGTGGGAATCTCCGGCACCCGGCAGACTTGGGCCCCGAAACGGGGAAGATAGGGTCCGGTCCCCCGGGTATCACTGGCATAAACAAAACCCATGGCTTCCAGAACCTCCCGGCTGGTGCGGCTCATCTGCCAACCAGGCGCGGCAAAGGCCCGGGCCGCATAGCCCAAAGCCCGGGTAAAGGCGGCTTGGGCGGCCTCGATTTCCCGGCGGACCGCTTCGCGATCCATCATCAGTAGCCGGTCATGCCAGAGAACGTGATCGTATCCGTGCAAGCCCACTTCGTGACCTGCGGCGGCCACCGCCGGCAACAGCTCCCCGGCCTCCTCCCCGATGATCGGCGCCGGCAGCAGCGTCCCATAGAGCATGGTCCGCAGGCCGTACAGGGCCGGGGCCCGGGTCCTGAACATCTTGTCCAGGAATCCTTGGTGCCGGAACACCCGGAAAATGGCCTTCCCCGAATTGTCCGGCCCCAGGGCCAGAAAAAAAGAGGCCTTGATGCCCCGCTCCCCCAGGACCTGAAGGAGCGCCGGCACCCCTTTCCGCAAACCCGCCAGCGTGTCCACATCCACCTTCAACCCAAGCCGCATGCACGCTCCTTGGAGCAGTTTCAGGAGGGGGGAAGCCCGGCTCCCCCTCCCTCCCCTAAAAAGTCTTGCTTCCCTTCACCTCCGCCAGGAAGCTGTCCAAGGTGTTCTTTAGGGAGGTGGTGAGGTCGGTTTGGGGTTCCCAGTTTAGGAGGCGCCGGGCCTTGTTGATGGACGGCTTCCGGGTGAGGATATCCTGGTAGCCCTTGCCATAGTACGCCTCGGACGAGGTCTCGATGATATCCGAGTAGGTTTCATCGTCCTGGTGGTCCGGGTGTTGCCGGAAAAGGTCCCGAAGCAGATAGGCCAGCTCCTTCACCGAGGCTTCGTTGTCCGGGTTGCCGATGTTGAAGATCTGGCCGTCCGCCGCGCCGCCCAGATTTTCAATGATGGCCATGAGGGCGTCGATGCCGTCCTCCACGTAGGTGAAGCAGCGTTTCTGGGAGCCGCCGTCCACCAGTTTGATGGGCTCCCGCTGCAGGAGGTTCAGGATAAACTGGGTCACCACCCGAGAGCTACCCTCCTTGGCCGCGTCCAGGTCGTCCAGCTTGGGGCCGATCCAGTTGAAGGGCCGAAACAGGGTAAACTGCAGCGCCCCTTCCTGGCCGTAGGCCCAGATGACCCGGTCCAGGAGCTGCTTGCTGGCGGAGTAGATCCAGCGCTGCTTGTTGATGGGGCCCAGCACGAGGTGGCTCGTGTCCTCGTCGAACTCCGGCTCGGCGCACATGCCGTACACCTCGCTGGTGGAGGGAAAGACGATTCTGGTGCCGTACTTGACGCACTGGCGGACGATGCGCAGATTCTCCTCGAAGTCCAGTTCGAAGACCGCCAGGGGCTTTTTCACGTAGGTCATGGGGGTGGCGATGGCCACCAGAGGCAGGACCACGTCGCACTTCTTGATGTGGTATTCGATCCACTCCTTGTTAATGGCGATGTCGCCCTCCAGGAAGTGGAAGCGGGGGTTGCCCAGGGACTCCTCGATCTTGTTGGAGTAGAGGTCCATGCCGAAGACTTCCCAGTCCCTGGTGCCCAGGATGCGCCGGACCAGAGCGTTGCCGATGAAGCCGTTGACGCCTAAAATCAGGATTTTCATAGTTGGCACGTTCAGATTTCAAAAGTTGCAAACCCTCATCCCCGCCTGCGCGGTTTGCGGGCCATTATAGCCGATTTTCCTGAAAATGAAACGGCGGGCGCCAGGGCCCGCATTCACTGACAAGTGGAAGGGCGGGCCTTGCCCACCATCTCGATAATCCTGGCAATGGCCCGACCCCACCCGGTTTCAGACAGGTTATTCCAGGCGCTTCCCCACCAGGTTCCGGTGCACGGCCAGCACCGGTCCCAGAAATTCCGGCTCCCCCTCGAATTGGACCCGGGTCAGGAGAACCTGCCCCGTGCCCGCGGCGATGAGCAACCCCTCCCCCGGAACCGCCGCCACAACCTCTCCTGGAACCGCCCCCGGCGGCGCCGCCTCGGCCAGCGGCCTCCCCCACCAGACCGTGAGCTTGCGACCCTCGAGATACGTGAAGGCCCCGGGATACGGGTGGGTTACGGCCCGCACTAGGTTGTAGATGCTTTGAGCCGGCATGGTCCAGTCAATGCGGCCGTCCTCAGGCCCGCGGCCGCCGAAATAGGACGCCTGGCTGTGGTCCTGGGGCAGGCGGGGGGCGGTCCCGGCCCGCAGCCGGGGATAAGCCTCCCGCATCACTGCGACGGCCGCCGCGGTGATCTTGGCGAACAGGGTGCAGGCGGTGTCCTCGAAGGCGATGGGCACCCGCTGCTGCGCCACGATGTCGCCCCGGTCGGCCTTGGCCTCCATGTAATGGAGCGTCACCCCGGTTTCGGTCTCGCCGTGCACCAGCACCCAGTTCACCGGCACCCGGCCCCGGTACCTGGGCAGGAGGCTGCCGTGCAGGTTCAGGGCCCCCAGCCGGGGGAGGTCCAGGAGGGGCTGCTTCAGCATGTGGCGGTAATAAACCGAAAAGAGAAAATCCGGCTGCAGGCGCCGCATGGCCTCCACAAAGGCCGGCTCGTTGGGGTCCTCGGGCTGATACACCGGCAGGTGGTGGTGGAAGGCCAGGTTCCGCACCGAGGCGAACCAGAGGTTTTCCCGGGGATTGTCGGCATGGGTCACCACTGCGGCGATCTCGTCCCCGAATTCCTGGCACATCTCCATGAGGGCCTTAAGGCAGAAATAGCCGACATTGTGGTACCCGAAAAAAAGCAGACGCATGAATGCCCTTCCCTGACATTTTTCGGGGGAGGGGCCAGGGATTGCAATCCCCGCCCCCTCCCCCGCCCCCCTCACCGGCCCCCTGAAGCGGGGCTGGAAAGGGGTGTTTGAAGGGCAGGCGGAGGAGCTGCCGCTCCCCCGATCTCCCTCCTCGATTACTCCTGCCCCCCGCCCAGAACCTGGCGCACCACATACCGCGGGCGGGCTTTGACCTCGCGGTAGATCCGGCCCACGTATTCCCCGATTAAGGCCAGTCCGAAGGTGTTTAACCCCACGAAGACGAAGAGGATGGCGAACAGGGTGAAGACGCCCTCCACCTCCGGGCCGACAAACAGGCGGCGGACGAAAAGGAAGAGGCCGAAGCCCAGGCCCATGAGCGCGATGGCGATGCCCATCACCCCCACCACGTGGATGGGGAAGTTGGAAAAGCCGGTCATCAGGTCGAAGTTGAGCCGGATGAGCTTGATAAGATTGTACTTGGAGACGCCCCCGGCCCGCGGGGCGTGGCCCACGGGAATTTCGGCCACCCGGCGGGCGTAGAGGTTGGCCAGGGCCGGGATGAAGCTGGAGGTTTCCTGGCACTGGTTGATGCTGTCCACCACCTCCCGGCGGTAGGCCCTCAGCATACAGCCGTAGTCCTTGAGGGGCACGCCAGTGACCTTGCTCATGACCAAGTTCACCAAACGGGAGGGGAGGCGTCTGAACCAGGAGTCCTGACGCTCCTCCCGCCAGCCGCCCACTGCGTCGTAGCCCTCCTCGATTTTGGCCACCAGCTTGGGGATCTCCTCCGGTGGGTTCTGGAGGTCGGCGTCCAGGGTCACCATGATCTGGCCCCGGGCTGCGGCCAAGCCCGCAAAGACTGCGGCGTGCTGGCCGAAATTGCGGTGAAATTGGATGGCCCGGATGGCCTCGGGGTGGTCTTGGTGGAGCTGACGCAGGATTTCCCAGGATCGGTCGCCGGAGCCGTCGTCCACGAAAATGATCTCAAAGGGACGGCCGTCCTGGGCGAGGGTGGCCATCAGTCGCCGGCCCAGCTCTTCCAGGTTGTCCTCTTCGTTGAAGACCGGGATGACGACGGAGAAATAAGGTTCCGGCGCCTGCTGGGCGGCGGGAAGGGCTGCACTGGTCGGGTTCATGATGGCATCGTGTCGCAAGATATCCAGGGGCAGGGCCATCACCGCAGACCCGCGCCCTCCCCCAGATCCCCTTCCAATCCCATGCGGGGTTGGGGGTGGGGCGGGGTCAGGGGTTTATACCCCCTGGCCCCCCCGAAGAAGTCAAAAAGGCGGAGCGGGCCGTAAGCCGGGTTCTGTCCCGGACGAGCCGGTGATGATCATTCCTCTGGGACCGCCGGTTTCCCGGGGCCTCGCGCAACCTACCCGGGAGCTTCGGGCGGGCCACCCTCAAACGCTCCCCTATTTGGTCTTGCTCCGGGCGGGGTTTTCCTGGCTGCCGATGTCGCCACCGGCACCGGTGAGCTCTTACCTCACCCTTTCACCCTTACCGTGGACGAACCACGGCGGTCTGGTCTCTGTGGCACTTTCCGTGGGGTCGCCCCCCCTGGGGATTACCCAGCGCCCTGCCCTGTGGAGCCCGGACTTTCCTCCGACCGCGAGCCGCGGCCGGCGATCATCTGGCCTGCTCCGCCTTGTTCTATTGTAGCGCGCTCAGCGGGCTTGGTCAATGGCTTGGTTGGCCAGGCGGTCGGCCTCGCCGTTTTGGCTGCGCTCCAGGTGGGTGAGGGAATAGGCGGTGAAGCCGGCCAGGGCCTTAAGGACGGCTTGATGGAGAGGTTTGAGATGAGGACTCTTGACTTGGTAGCCGCCGTTCACCTGTTCCACCATGAGCTGGGAATCGGCGAAGATCTTGATGTTCCGAACGCCCCGCTTCCTGGCCATTTCCAGACCCAGCAGCAGGGCCTGGTATTCCGCCACGTTGTTGGTGGCCTTGCCCAGAAAGTGGCTGAGCCGGCCCTGGACGATCCCATACGGATCTCTCAGGACCGCGCCGGCCCCGGCGGGGCCCGGGTTGCCCCGGGCCGCGCCGTCCACAAACAGGGTCCAGCAGCCTGCCTCCTGGTCCCGGTAGAACCCCGCCACTTCCGCAAAAAGCTCCCGCAGCCGGTCCGGCGTAACCTCAAACCGTTCCAGCACGTGGGGGATGTCCAGATCTTCGGCCAACGAGGCAAAGATGGCCGACCGGTTCAGGGGCGCGCGGGCCGGCGCATCCTTCATACCGCCCCGGAGGAGGTGGCATCGGGCTGAGGGTTTTCCGGTTCCCCCAGCCAGTAGAGGATGCGCTGGCAATGCGGGCACTGAATCATGTCCTCACCCTTTTGCAGGTCTATGAACTGCTGGGGCAGGATGTTCATATGGCAGCCCAGGCAGACGCCTTCCTGCACTTCGGCGATGGCGCTGCCGTTGCGCCGGCTGCGGATGAACTCGTAGCGTTTCAGCAGGGTGGGAGGGACGGCCTGCCGCAAAGATTGGCGCTTCTCCTCCAAGGCCGCGATGGCGGCCTGAAGTTCGGCGCTCTGGGCGTCCACCTCGGCCTGCAATCGGGACAGGACCGTTCCTTGTTCAGCCAGCTGGGCGGTCAGGGCAGCCTGCTCCTGGGCGGTGGCCTCCATTTTCTCCAGAAGTTCCAGCACAATGGTTTCCTTTTGGTCCCGCTGGTCTTCTTTGAAGGCGATTTCCTTGAGCATGGCTTTGTATTCGATATTGTTTTTGATTTCCATCAGGCGTTGCCGGCTGGCGGTGATGCCTGACTCCAGCTCTGCCACCTCGGCTTCCAACTCCTGGCGCTGACGCCGCAGATCCTCCAGTTCCTGCTGCCGTTGCGTTAAGGCGGCTTCCAGGTCGGCCATGATCTTTTTCACTCCCAGGAGCTCTTCCGGAAGCTTCGCCAAATCCTGGGACAATCCCAACAATTCTTTGTCCAGTTCATGCAGATCAATCAGTTGACTCAATTCCTGCAACACGCGTATGGCCTCCGTTTGGGTAACGTCCCGGGGAGCCCGGCACCTGCGGGTCTTTCCGCCGGGGGACGGTAATCGTCAAACAGCCCAGATCTGAAAGGGCGGCTCCTCCCGGGTGGCGGGGCTTACCTCGACGGCGAGTCCGTGCTGCGCCAAAAGGCGGGTCACCTCATCGGCCCAGGCCGGCATATAGACTGCTTCGCTGGTAAAGTGGCCCACTTCGGCGATGGCGAACTCGTCAAAAAAACCGGGAAGCGCCTGGTGATGGCGGACCTCCCCGGTGACAAACAGGTGCGCTCCCCCTTCCCGGGCCGCGGCAATGAGATCCCCGCCGCTGCCGCCGCATACCGCCACCCGGCTCACCTGCTCCGGCGCCCGGCCCCAGACCCGGAAGGCCGGGACGCCGAAGACGCTCTTGAGGATGGCCGTCACCTCGGGCCAGGCCCGGGGCTCCGGAAAGCAGCCCAGGCGGCCGAACCCCAGGGGGTGGCCGGGATTTTTCAGAGGATAGAGGTCATAGGCCACCGCTTCGTAGGGGTGGGCGGCCCTGAGGCGGGTAAGGGTGGCAGGCAGGCGGCTTTCCGGCGCCAGGACTTCCAGGCGCACCTCTTCCGCCCGGGAGAGGCGGGCGATCTCCCCGTGAAACGGCTTGGCCCCTTCCTCTGGGCGGTAGGTCCCCTGACCCCGGGCGGCAAAGGAACAGTGGGTATAGCGGCCGATGACCCCCACCCGGTCGTCGCAGAGGGCGGTCCGGACCCGGTCCTCGTAACCCACCGGTACGAAGACCGCCAGCTTGACCCAGGGGTCCTGACTGACAGGGAGGAGAGGCGCCACTTCCACCAGCCCCAGCCGGGCCGCCAGGTAGTCGTTGAGGCCCTGGGGGGCCAGGTCCAGGTTGGTATGACAGGCGATGACCGACAGCCCGGCCCGGATGACGGCCGCCACCAGTTGCCCGCCGGGCCGGTCCTCCCGAACCTCCTTGAGCGGGGTGTAGAGCAAAGGATGGTGGGTGAGGAGCAGGTCGGCGCCCACCGCCACCGCTTCGGCCACCACCGCCTCGCTCACCTCCAGCGCCACCAGGATGCGCCGCACCGGCTGGTCGGGCCGCCCCACCTGCAAGCCCACCCGGTCCTCGGGAATGGCCCAGGCAAACGGCCAGGCCGCGTCCAGGCAGGCCAGGATCTCTTTCAGTTCAGCCGCCATAAGGTAAAATGAAAAAGGGGTGCTCGGCATGCACCCCTGGATGTGACTCTGAAAGCGAGCCAAAATCTTCCCGGAACCTTGAAAAGTATTTTTCCCTCCATAGAGCCTGTGGGCCCACCTGGATTCGAACCAGGGACCGTCCGGTTATGAGCCGGTTGCTCTCACCGCTGAGCTATGGGCCCCCGTGTAACGTGGAGCTAGTCGTTTAATAATAATCTTTCCTTCCCGCCTTAACAAGGGGGCAAGTTCAGGAAAAAATATTTGGGGGAGGGGCCAGGGGCCGCAGGCCCTGGTCCCTCCCCCTAACCCTCGGTCCAACCCCATCCAGGGGGTTGGGAAGGGAGGGCGGGCGAGCCGCGGCTCCCCCGGGGCCTCCCCTTACCCATCATCCTCAGGACTCCATGAAGCTCTTGAGCCGGGTGCTGCGGGAAGGGTGGCGCAATTTCCGCAGGGCCTTGGCCTCGATCTGGCGGATGCGCTCCCGGGTGACCTCGAAGTCTCGGCCCACCTCCTCCAGGGTGTGGTCGGTGCGTTCCCCGATGCCGAAGCGCTTGCGCAGCACCTTTTCCTCCCGGGGGGTCAGGGTGGCCAGCATGCGGGCCGTCTGTTCCGCCAGATTGAGGCTGACCACTGCCTCCATGGGGGTGCAGATTTTCTTGTCTTCTATGAAGTCCCCCAGGTGGCTGTCCTCTTCGTCCCCGATGGGGGTCTCCAGGGAGAGGGGTTCCTTGGCGATTTTGAGGACCTTGCGCACCTTTTCCAGAGGGAACTCCATCTTCTCGGCGATTTCCTCGGGAGTTGGTTCCCGGCCGATCTCCTGGACCAGGTAGCGGGAGGTGCGGATGAGCTTGTTGATGGTTTCGATCATGTGCACCGGGATGCGGATGGTGCGGGCCTGGTCGGCGATGGCCCGGGTGATGGCCTGGCGGATCCACCAGGTGGCGTAGGTGCTGAACTTGTAGCCCCGCTCGTATTCAAACTTCTCCACCGCCTTCATGAGGCCGATGTTCCCTTCCTGGATGAGATCCAGGAACTGCAAGCCCCGGTTGGTGTATTTCTTGGCGATGGAGACCACCAGGCGCAGGTTGGCTTCCACCAGCTCGCGCTTGGCCTTCTCGGCCTGGGACTCGCCCCGGCGGATGCGGCTGAGGATGGCCTGGGCCTTGGTGGCCTTCAGGCCCATTTCCTTTTCCAGCGCCTTCAGACCCAGGTGTTCTTCCTGCCAGCGCTCCTCCAGGGATTTAAGACGCTCCGGTCTCAGGGAACCGGCCGACTCCGGCACCTGGCCATTTTTCCAGCCTTTCAGCAAGGTCTTGAACCGGGTGGCCGACATGCCCGCCTCTTGAAGAATGGCATGCAACGCCCCATGGTGTCGTTTCAGGCGGCGGCCGAAGGCGGCCATCTGGGCCAAAATCCCCTGGAGATACTGCGGCTCCAGGCGCAGGCTCTTTAAGGCGTCAACCAGGTGGTGTCTCAGGGCGGTGATTTTCTCCTCCGCCGCGGCGCGCCAGACTGCATCCGGGTGGGGCCGGGACAGCTGTCGTTGCAGCTCCCGGAGGCGGGTTTCATATTCCCTGAGTTTCTGAATCGTCTTGAGCATCCGGGACTTCTGGGTGGTCTGATCCAGTACGGGATCGTCCTCCCCGAGGTCATCCAGCAGGTGGTCGGCCGTCAGCCGCTCCTGCTCCAGTCGCTCCACCAACTGCATGATCTCCCGGAAGGCCCAGGGGACCTCCAGGAGGGCGTGCAGCACCTCCTTTTCCCCCTCTTCGATGCGCTTGGCGATCTCCACCTCACCCTCCCGGGTGAGAAGGGAGACCATGCCCATTTCCTTCAAATACAACCGCACCGGGTCGTCCAGTTTGGCGGCTTCGGGTTCCAGGCCCAGATCCATGTCCCCCTCTTCCAGATCCATGGCCCCGTTGAGCGTCAGGTTGGCAGAAACCTCCGAGGCGGGAATTTCCAGGTCGCCGAAGATGAGCATGTCTTTGACGGGTTCGTTCAGGAAACAGTCGGTCGCCAGGGATTCGTTCAAATCGTCCATGACCAGCATGCCATCCTCCTCCCCCATGGGCATCAGATCCTTCAATACCTCGATTCCCCTACCCTTGTTCATCCACCTTCTCCTCTCAAGCAACCTTGCCCCTTCAAGGCTTCCAATTGCCGATCCACTTCCTGCTTCAGCATACTCAGGGCGGCCAGCTCCTCCCCGGTGGGGTCGGCCGCGGCCCGGGCCAGCCGTTCTTTCAAGAGCGCCTGCTCCCGTTTCAGCCGCAGGCGAAGTAACGCGGACCGCCACTCCTCCAGCATGGGGGGTGCTGACACCCCCTGGAATTCCTCCTCCCCAAAGGCCAGCGACAACACGAGCTGCCGCTGGCGGTCATCATTCACCTGCTCCAGGAGCAGGCCTATGTCCAGGGCGCCTCGCCCCCTCACCGAGGCGGCCACCAGGTTCATGAGGTCCTGGAGTTCCCGGTTCTCAAAATCCCCGGCCCAGTCCTCCAGCTCGGCCAGGGTGATTTCCGTGGGGTGATGCAACACCCACTTGAGAATGTTCCTTTCCAGACTGACCAGCAGATCTTTTTGCGGCATCCGGGGCCCCGGAACCGGGGCGGCCTGGCTCATGGATCTCCTGAGACTCCCTTCCTCCACCTCCAGGCGGGCGGCCGCCTCCCTGAGCCACAGGTCCTGTTCCACCGGATCGGCCACGGCCGCCAGATAGGGCTTGAGTTCCTGGATGAGCCGCACCCGTCCGTGAATATCCCGGCCGTAGCGTCCCAGGAGGGTCTCCACCAGATAGCTGAACCACGGGAGGGCCGCCTCCCAGGGGGCGCGAAAGAGGTCAGGGCCGTGTGATTTGACGTAGTCGTCCGGGTCCTGGCCGGCGGGCAGCGGCAGCACCCTGAGCGCCAGGGATTCGGCGGCGAACAGTGGAAAGGCCCGCAGCATGGCCCGGCCGCCGGCGGCGTCGCCGTCGAACACCAGCACCACCCGAGCCACCTGGCTCTTGAGCAGGCGCACGTGGTCCCGGGTGAGGGCGGTGCCCAGGGTGGCCACCACCGGCTCGACCCCTCGCAGCCTCAGCGCCAGAAGGTCGAGATACCCCTCCACCACCAGGGCCAGGTCCTCCCGGCGCAGAGCCGCCGCAGCCTGCGGCAGCCCATAGAGCAGGCGGCCTTTGGAAAAGAGCGGGCTTTCCGGTGAGTTCAGGTACTTGGGTTCGCCATCCCCGATGATGCGGCCGCCAAAGGCCACCGGCCGGCCCTGGCGGTCATGGATGGGAAACATCACCCGGTCCCGGAACCGGTCATAAAACCCGCCGGAAGTCCGGGGGAGGATCAGGCCCGCTTCCTGGGCCAGGTCCAGAGGGAAGCCCTTCTGTTGCAGGTGGCGTTTGAGCCCGTCCCATTCGGGGGGGGCGTAGCCCAGTTGAAAGAGCTCAATGATCTCCGGGGTGAGGCCGCGGCCGGCCAGGTAGTCCCGAGCCTTGGCGCCCCCGGGGCCGGCCAGGGTGCGCCGGTAAAAGGCTGCGGCCTCAGCCTGCAACTCATAGAGTCCCGTGCGCCTCCTGGCCTGACGGGCCCCGTCCGGACCCATGTCCTTGAGGGTGAGGGGGAGGTGATAGCGCCGGGCCAGTTCCTCCACCGCCTCGGGGAAGCTCAGGCGCTGGTGCTGCATGAGGAAGGAAATGACGTTGCCGCCGGCGCCGCAGCCGAAGCAATAAAAAATGCCGCGCTCCGGCGACACCGTAAAGGAGGGCTTGCTGTCGGCGTGGAAGGGGCACAAGCCTACCAGATTGCGGCCCCGCCGGGTAAGCTTCACGTACTGCCCCACCACCTCGTCGATGGCGGCGGCCTCTTTGATCTCCAGGAGCTTGTCTTCCGGGATGTACGGAGTCACGGCGTCTCCTGGCGACCCGGCAAAACCGGTCTTAAAACGGGTTAACGCTGACCCCGCCGGTCAGGCGGGCCTGGGCTTTGCCTGCTCAGGCCAAACCGCCGGCGAACCTTGGGGTGGGGCGACTATGGGGATGGCACGCCGGGCGTGTCGGGAAGTCGCGGTTTTGCCCCACCCCTCCCCCCCTCCCGCGGGGGAGAGGAAACCCTGGCAATGGCTAAATGATCTCATTCCCCCGCCGGGGAATGCTCTTGCTTGTCAAGCTCGGCTCGGTGCCTTCTGTCACTCCTTCAACTCCACCTCGGTCACCCCGGGGTTGATCTCACCGTGGATGGCCTTGACAGCCGCATGGTGTTTCAGATGCTCGTGGATGGCCGCTTTCAGGCGGCCGGTGCCGGTGCCGTGAATTATATCCACCCGTTCCTGGCCGTGCAAGATGGCCTGGTCCAGCAGCCGGTCCACCAGCGGCAGGGCCTCCTCCACCCTCAGCCCCACCAGGTTGAGGCTGGGAAGGCGCTCCGGGGCCACGTGGTAGGCGGCCGGTTTTCGCCCGGCCGGGACGGACCCGCCCCCCGCCGGGGTCACCTCTTCGGGGCGAACCTTTAGTTTGACCTGACGGACCCGGACCGCCAGGCGGCCGTCCTTGCCTCCGGGAGCCACCACTTCGCCCGTGAGGTTCAAGGCCGGCAGAAAGACCCGGTCGCCGGGAGCATAGACCACCGGCTCCGGGGCGGCCACCTCCGGCGGCGTCAGGTCGGCCACCAGCTCCTGGGCCCGGGCGGACAATTCCTGGCGCAGCCTTCCCCAGGACTGCTCCCGTTGCCTAAGGCGCTTCAGAATCTCTTTGAATTCGGCCTCCGCCTGGCGGATTTTGGCCCGGGCCTGGGCCTGCACCTCTTCCAGGAGGCGGCGCCGGGTCTCGGCCAGTTCCCGGCGTTGGCGCGCCAGTTCCGCCCGCTCCCGGGCCAGTTCGGCCTCCCGGTCCGCCAGTTCGGCCTCCCGCCGACTGAGGCGCTCCTGGGCCGCCTCCACCTCGGCCAGCAGCCGGTAGGCCTTGAGTTCCTCGGAGTCCAGATAGCCTTCGGCCTCGGCCAGGATGTCGGCGGCCAGGCCCAGTTCCCGGGCGATGGTCAGGGCGTTGGAGGCGCCGGCCACGCCGTAGGCCAGGCGGTAGGTGGGCCGCCGGGTGGCCTCATCGAAAACCACCGCCACGCTTTCGAACCCCGGTTCCCGGCCGGCGAAGGTCTTCAGCAGGGGAAGGTGGGTGGTGACGGCGCCCCAGGCCCCCCGGCGGTGAAAGGCCCTAAGCAGGGCCAGGGCCAAAGCGCCGCCCTCGGTGGGGTCGGTGGCGGTGCCCAGTTCGTCCAGCAGGATGAGGGAACGGTCCCCCAGCCGGGCAAGCATGGCCAAGGCCCGCTTCAAGTGGGCCGAAAAGGTGCTCAAGGACTGATGCAGATCCTGGGGGTCGCCGATGTCAGCAAACACCTGGTCAAAGGGCGAAAAGACGCTTCCCTCGGCCACCGGCACCGGCAGGCCGCTTTGGATCATAAGGGTCAAGAGGCCCAGGGTCTTTAAGGCCACGGTCTTGCCGCCGGCGTTGGCCCCGGAAATGATGAGAAAGCGGGCGTCGCCGGTGAGCTTGAGGTCGATGGGGACCACCGGCGGGGCCCCGGGATCTTCCCGCTGCCGGGCCAAGAGCAGGGGGTGGCGGGCCTCCCTGAAGTCCACCCCGCCGGCGCTGCGCAAGATGGGCTCCCGGGCCTGAAACTCCCGGGCAAAGCGCACCTTGGCGGCCAGGGCGTCCAGTTCGGCCAAGGCCGCCAACGTCTCCTCCACCTGACCCTGGTAGGCCCTGAGCAGGTCGGTGAGGCTGAGAAGGACCGCCTCCTCCTCACGTTTTTCCTCATTTGCCAGGAGGTTCAAGGCGTTGTTCTGCTCCACGATGGCCAGGGGCTCCAGGAAGAGGGTGGCCCGAGTCTGGGACTGGTCGTGGATGATGCCGGGGATGGCGCCCCGGTGGTCGGCCTTGAGGGCAATGACAAACCGGCCGTTGCGCTGCGAAACGGTGGGGCTCTGGATGGCGTCTTTGAACTGGGGGCCGAAGTAGTGCTCTTTGATGTACCGGTGCAGCCGCTCCCGGGTGGCGGCCATCTCCGTCCGCGCCCGGGCCAGGCCCGGGGAGGCGCCGTCCAGGATGAAGTTATGGGGGCTGATGGCCCCGATGATTGCTTGGCGCAAGACCGCCACCTCGTGCAGCCGGGCGGCCAGGGGGACCAGCGCGGCCTCCGGCGGGAGGGACTCCAGGTGGAGGCGGACCTGTCGGGCCAGACGCAGCACCGTCAGGATTTCATTGAAAGCCTCGGGAGGCAGCAGGCTGCCGGGCACCGCCGCCCTGGCCAGCCAGGAGCCCAGTCCGGGGAAATCCGCCAGGGGGAGTTCGCCCACCCGGCTCTCCAGGTCCTGCAATTCCCGGATTTCCTGAAATTTCCGCTGAATGGCCGGGAAGTCGGCAGTGGGGGTAAGGGTCTTGATCCGCCCCTTCCCCAGGCGGGAGACGGCGAACCGCTGCACCACCCGCAGCAGCCCCGGAAACTCCAGGGCAGTCATGGTGTGCTCGGGCATGCTCCGCCAATCCCCCTTTGGCGATGAGGTTCAGGCCGTGAGCCGACGCCGCACGATTTCCTGAACCAGCTTGCCGTCCGCCCGGCCGGAGAGCTGGGCCATGGCGGCCTTCATGACTTTCCCCAGGTCCTTGGCGGAGGCGGCGCCCACGTCGGCGATGATGCGGGCGATTTCCGCTTCCAGCTCCTCAGGAGAAAGCTGCGGCGGCAAAAAAGAGAGGAGGAACTGAAGTTCCTCCTCTTCTTTGCGGGCCAGGTCGGCGCGGCCGGCTTTGACAAACTCGGCGATGGCTTCCCGCCGTTGTTTGGCCTGGGCCGCAACTACGCCCTGGACTTCGTCTTCGGTGAGTGGACGTTTGAGCTCCACCTGGCGGTTTTTCAGCGCGGTGCGCACCATCCGCAAGGTGGCCAGTGCGACCTCCTGATGACCTTTCAGACTTTCCTTAAAAGCCTGGTCCAGTCGCTCCAGCAAGGTGCTCATGAGTGGCTCTCAAGCTTGCGCAGCTTCTTCAAAGCCCGCTTCTTGGCGGCCAGAATCTTCTTTTTGCGTTTGATGCTCGGTTTTTCGTAATGTTCCCGTTTGCGAATCTCAGAGAGGATGCCGGCCTTCTCACACTGCTTTTTGAACCGCTTCAGTGCGACCTCGAAGGGCTCGTTGGGCTTCACCCTGACGCCGGGCATTCATTCTCCCCCCTCCCCTGGTCAGATAACACCCTTCCGACCCTCTTCCCCTCCCCGGCCGGACAGCCGAAGTCAAGGGCAGGTCAATGAGGGTTAGTACAAAGTTACATGTTTTTATCATGTTAGGGAAGGCTGTCAAGAGCTTTTTTGGGGGGCAATCTCGGCAAGCTTAAATCCGTCGGAGAGGGCGCGGCGTCCGCAGCCCCGGGCCAGGCGACGGAGGACGTCTGAAAAAACAGCAGGGAGAGCAGCTGAACCCCGTTATTTGGGTTTCCCAACGCTCCCCCGAAAAGCGCGAAGGGATTTTCAGTCAGATCCAGGGCGGCAGAGACTTCTTCCTCAAGCGGCTGCTCCCCGGCAGCCAAGGGCTTAAGGCGCCCGCCCGCTAAAGAAAGCCACCGGATAGGGGCGGCAAGCCCCAAAGAGCCCGGGTGGAGTTGACCGCTCCCCTTGACTTGCAGTCGCTCAGCTTCCGGCCACCAGGAGGCAGACTCGGCCTGGAGCAGTTGCCCTTGATCGGTGGTCACCGTAACCCCGCCTTCCAAGAGAAAAAAACGGCGCCCCGCCTTTTTACTTAGCTCCGGGGCGGCCAGCGTCAGCCAGCCGCCTTCAGGATAGGTGACCCGGCAGGTGAAGGAACGGGCGCAGACCCGGGGCGGCAGGAACAACGCCGCGGCCGGCTCTGGTCCCGGGGCTTCCCCCTGTGCTGTCCCCGACCGGGGGCAGGAGGCCGACTGCCTGGTTAGATGAAGCAGATTTTTGAGCACCTCTTCGAGGTGGCTGGCCAAGGCGTTGCTTTTCAGATCCAGGCAGACATCTTCCAGCAGCACATCCCACCCGTCGGCCAGCCTGAAGGGGCCCCACCTTTTCGGCACCAGGCGGATGGTCCCCACCCGAATCTCCGCCAGGCAACGACCCTGGTCCCAGACCCTGAGGCGCATCCCGGAGATCAGAGGAGCGGCCGGCGTCGGCCCACTGGCCCGCTGCGGGGGCACCTCAGTGGGAGCGCAGGCCAGGCAAGCCAACGCCAGCAGCCCGCAGAACCGGGAAATCCAGGCGATACGCCTGAAAAGCCGCATGGCGGTCAGATGAAGGCAGACGGCACGATGGTCATCCTAATAGACCACCTTAAAGCCGCCCCACCCGCCTCCCCGGGCGCTGGGCTGGTTGTAGCCGCCGGAGAAAAGGCTTACTACGACCGGCACAACAATGCCAGATTCCATGTCATTCGGGATGGTTATGGTCAGAGAGCAGGAAAATCGCTTCTTTTCATTCGGATTGACCGTGCCGGAGAGGGCTTTGGGGTAGGGGCCGTGCATGGTCAGGTTGGGCAGGACATACCCGACGAGGACGCGATTAAAGGAGATTGGTGTGGAATGTTTATTGGTTACATCGAAGTAGAGCGTAAAGGGGGTTCCGGAGGTCACTTGAGTGGTGGTCCCCACCACCACCACTTCCAAGGAAGAAGCCAGAGCCGGCGACAGCAGTGCGGTCAGCAGCAGGATCCCCGGGACCATGATCTTCAGGACTTTGGTC
>CAYZOP010000011.1:0-88699 GCA_964480485.1 uncultured Desulfobacterales bacterium
TCCGTGAGGGCGGCCGCACCGTGGGCGCCGGCGTCGTCAGCGAGATCATCGAGTAGGAAGAAACATGATTGCTCCCAAGATACGCATTCGCTTGCGGTCCTATGACCACAAACTCCTGGACAAGGCGGTCATGGACATCGTGGAAACCGCCCGGAGCACGGGCGCCCGGGTGGCGGGTCCCATACCGCTGCCCACGGAGATCAACAAATTCTGTGTCCTGAGGTCCCCGCACATTGACAAGAAATCCCGGGAACAGTTCGAGATCAGGACCTACAAGCGACTGCTGGACATCCTGGAGCCCACTCAGCAGACCATGGACGCCATCAGCAAGCTGGACTTGGCGGCCGGGGTGGACGTGGAAATTCGGGTGTGAAAGATAAGGCCAGGGGTGGCGGGAGCGGCGGCCAATGATTATCATTTAACTCCGGCTCCCGAGAACCGGCAAGGAAAAGGATCAAACGATGCTCAGCGGCATCATCGGCAAAAAAATCGGCATGACCCGCATCTTCGAGGCAGACGGCCAGTCGGTGCCGGTAACGGTCATTGAGGCCGGGCCCTGCTTTGTGGTGCAGAAAAAATACCGCAGCCGGGATGGCTACGACGCGCTGCAACTGGGCTTTGCCCGGAAAAACCTGGCCAAGGTCAACAAGCCGGAGCGCGGCCACCTGGAGAAGCATGGCAGCAAGAGCGGTTTCCAGGTTCTCAAGGAATTTCGCGTGGACGACGCCGCCTCCTTTGAGGAAGGGCAGGAATTCACCGTGGAGCAATTTGCCATCGGCGACCGGGTCACGGTGACGGGGACCAGCAAGGGCAAGGGATTTCAGGGCACCGTAAAGCGCCACGGATTCCACCGCGGTCCCATGAGCCACGGCTCCATGAACCACCGGGCTCCGGGGTCCATCGGCGCCAGCGCCTACCCTTCCCGGGTGATCAAGGGAAAGAAGCTCCCCGGACACATGGGAAATACCCAAGTCAAGATAAAAAACCTGGAAGTCATTGATGTGCGCCCGGAGGACAACCTCCTGGTGGTCAAAGGCGCGATCCCGGGCCCCAGCCAGGGCATCGTGTTCATCAACAAGGTGGGATAGCGCCATGCCGATGGTGGACATTTTTAACATCAACAAGGAAAAAGTGGGGGAGATGGACCTCAAGGAGGACATCTTTGGGGTGGATGTCTTCCCTCCCATACTCCATGAAGTGGTAACCTGGCAGCGGGCCAAGAAGCGGGCCGGCACCGCTTGCACCAAGAGCCGCGGGGAGATCTCCGGCGGTGGCAAGAAACCCTGGCGGCAAAAGGGCACCGGCCGGGCTCGGGTGGGCTCCATCCGCTCTCCCTTGTGGCGGGGCGGCGGCACCGTGTTCGGCCCCAAGCCTCGGAGCTATGCCTACACGCTGCCCCGCAAGGTTCGGCGGTTGGCCTTGAAGATGGCCTTGAGCAGCAAGGTGGCCAACGGGCAGTTGGTGATCCTGGAGGATTACCCGTATACCACGCCCAAGACCAAGGATTTTGTCCGGTTGCTCAAGACCTTTGACCTGGAAAAGGTTTTGGTGGTCACCGACCGGGAGCACGAAGCCCTGAGGCTGTCGGCCCGGAACGTGCCCCATGTCCAGGTGATGCCCACCGGCGGGCTGAATGTCTATGACATCCTCAAGCACAACCACCTGGTGGTGCTGTCGCCGGCGGTGGCCCAGATCGAAGCGAGGTTGGCATAAATGAAGCTTTATCATCATCTGATCAAGGGCCCCCTCATCACCGAAAAAACCCACTCTCTGAAAGAGGCGGGGAACAAGGTGACCTTGAAAGTGGCCGTGGACGCCAACAAGATCGAGATCCGCAAGGCAGTGGAGGAGGTCTTCAAGGTCAAAGTGCTGGACGTCAACACCATCCGCCTGAAGGGCAAGAGAAAGCGCCTGGGACGCACCGAGGGGGTAAGGCCCGACTGGAAGAAGGCCATCGTCACCCTGGCGCCGGGCGAAAAACTCAGCGGGTATGAATTATAAGAAGCTGTCAGCTGAAGAAGGCCGAAGAATGGGGGCGTAGCGAAGCTCTCGGCGAATAACTCAAGGACATTTGAGGAATAACTAACTCTTGGTAAAAAGCTGAAAGCTGATTGCTGACGGCTGACAGCCAAAGGTATTGAGCCATGGCACTGATTCAACGCAAGCCCACCTCAGCCGGGCGCCGGTTCCAGACGGTGGCGGATTTCGCCGAAATCACCAAGACCGAGCCCGAAAAGAGTCTGCTGGCGCCTTTGCGCAAAAAGGGCGGGCGCAACAACTACGGGCGGAACACGGCCCGCCACCAGGGCGGCGGCCACAAGCGCCTCTATCGTCTCATCGACTTCAAACGAGACAAGCTGGAGGTGCCGGCCAAGGTGGCGGCCATCGAATACGACCCCAATCGCTCGGCGCGCATCGCCCTGCTGCATTACCTGGACGGGGAGAAGCGTTACATCCTGGCGCCCCAGGAGCTGAAGGTGGGGGACGTCATCGTCGCCAGCCCCGAGGCGGACATCAAGCCGGGGAACGCCCTGCCGTTAGCCAACATTCCCACGGGCACCCTGGTGCACAACGTGGAGCTCAAGCCGGGCAAGGGCGGGCAGCTGGCCCGGGCGGCTGGTTCCTATGCTCAGCTGATGGCCAAGGAAGGACAGAACGCCCATTTGAAGTTGCCCAGCGGCGAGGTGCGCATGGTGCCCATCTCCTGCAAAGCCACCGTGGGCCAGCTCAGCAACGTGGAGCATGAGAACGTCTCCCTGGGCAAAGCCGGGCGCTCCCGCTGGCTGGGCAAGCGGCCCCATGTGCGGGGCGTGGCCATGAACCCGGTGGACCATCCCCTGGGGGGCGGCGAAGGGAAGAGTTCCGGCGGGCGTCACCCCTGCACCCCTTGGGGCAAGCCCACCAAAGGATATAAGACCCGCAAACCCAAGGAAAGCGACCGCTATATCATCAAGCGGCGGAAGTAGAGGGAAGAGTCGTGGCCCGTTCACTGAAAAAGGGACCCTACGTTCAGGAGTGTCTGCTCCGGAAGGTGCTCAACGCCCGGGAGACCCAGGACCGCAAGGTCATCAAGACCTGGTCCCGGCGCAGCACCATCACGCCGGAATTTGTCGGCCTGACCCTGGCGGTGCACAACGGCAAGAAGTTCATCCCGGTGTACGTCACGGAAAACATGGTGGGCCATAAACTGGGGGAATTCGCCCCGACGAGGCACTTCGGGGGCCACGCCGGCGACCGCAAGAGCAAAGTGGGTAAGAAGTAGCCATGGAAATCAGAGCGCAGGCCAAATATGTGCGGGTGTCCCCCACCAAGCTTAGGCTGTTGACCCGGCCCATCGCCGGCCAACAGGTGGAGGCGGCCTTGGCGGCCTTGACCTTCATGCCGCAAAAAGGTGCCCGTCTGGTGAAGAAGGTGGTGGAGCAGGCGGTGGCCAACGCCGAGCAGCGGCCCCAGGTGGATGTGGATACCTTGTTCATCAAGAGCATCTGGGTGGATGGCGGGCCGTCCTTGAAGCGCTTCATGGCCCGGGCCATGGGGCGGGTCAACCGGATTTTGAAGCGCACCAGCCACATCACCGTCGTGTTGGCCGAGGGACCGGCCAAGCCCGTGAAGCAGCGCTAAGGAGGCAATTTTGGGTCAGAAGGTTCACCCCATCGGGTTTCGCTTAGGTATCTACCGCTCCTGGGACTCCGTTTGGTTCGCCCGCAAAGAGTTTGCCAACCTGGTGTTGGAGGACAAAAGGATCCGGGATTTCATCAAAAAGGACCCGGAATTCAAGGGAGCCGGCATCGCCGGCGTGGACATCAAGCGGGCGGCCAACAAGCTGAACATCAAGATCCACACTTCTCGACCGGGCATGGTCATCGGCCAGAAGGGGAAAAAGATCGAGGAGCTCAGGCGGCGCCTGGAGAAGCTGGTGGGTCGGGACCTGGTCATCGACGTCCAGGAAGTGCGCAAGCCGGAGATCAACGCCCAACTGGTGGCGGAAAACATTGCCCAGCAACTGGAGCGCCGGGTGTCGTTCCGGCGGGCCATGAAAAAGGCGGTGGGCCAAGCCTTGAAGTTCGGGGCCAAGGGCATCAAGGTGCGGGTGAAGGGCCGCCTGGCCGGCGCCGAGATCGCCCGGCAGGAGTGGTACCGGGAGGGCCGGGTCCCCTTGCACACCCTCAGGGCCTTCATCGATTATGGTTTTGCCGAGGCCATGACCACCTACGGCGTCATCGGCATCAAGGCCTGGATCTTCCACGGGGAGCTGTTGGGGGCTGAAGAGCGGGCCGGCGTCTGAACCTGAGCTGGCTGGCTCCAGGGTTTTCGCGGGCCAGCGTCCCACAAAAGAGGTCACGGAGCAGCGGCAAGAACGGCCGGAGCAACGGCGAAGTAGGATAGATCACCATGTTAAGTCCGAAACGAGTGAAGCACCGTAAGGTGCAGAAAGGCCGGCGACGGGGGAAGGCCACCCGGGGCAATTTCGTGGCTTTCGGGGACTATGGGCTCAAGGCCCTGGGATCGGCCTGGATCACGGCCCAGCAGATCGAAGCGGCCCGGATCGCCATTACCCGCCACGTCAAACGGGGCGGCAAGATCTGGATCCGGATCTTCCCGGACAAACCTTTTACCAAGAAGCCGGCGGAAACCCGCATGGGCAAGGGCAAGGGCAGTCCGGAAGGCTGGGTGGCGGTGGTCAAGCCCGACCGCATTCTCTTTGAGCTGGCGGGGGTGGAGGCGGAGGTGGCCAAAGAGGCCATGCGGCTGGCCGCCCAGAAGCTGCCCATCCCCTGCAAGATCGTGTTCCGGGAGGGCGCGGCCCAGGAGGGAGCGGCATGAAGGCGTCGGACCTCAGGGACCTGACGGCGGAAGAGCTGGCCGCCAAGCTGAAGGAGGTGGCGGAAGAGATCTTCAACCTCCAGTTTCAGCACCAGACCAACCAACTGGACAACACGGCCCGTCTCAGCCAGACGAAAAAGGACATTGCCCGCCTGAAGACGGTGCTCCGGGAAAAGACGGGGCAGAAATGGTAACCGGGGAGCAGACGAAGACCATGGAACGGGAACACGGCGTGCGCAAGACCCGGGAAGGGGTAGTGGTGTCAGACCGGATGGACAAGACCGTGGTGGTGGAAGTCAAGCGGTTGGTGTCCCACGACCTCTATAAGAAAATCATCCGGAGACGGAAGAAATTCAAGGCCCACGACCCAGAAAACGCCTGCCGGGTGGGGGACAAGGTACTCATCGAAGAGACCCGCCCCCTGTCCCGGGACAAACGGTGGCGGGTGAAAGAGATCCTGGAGAAGGCCAGGTAGCGGGCCTTTCCCAAGGAGACGGCTATGATTCAGGTACAGACCCAACTCACGGTCGCGGACAATTCCGGGGCTAAACGCCTCATGTGCATCCGGGTTCTGGGAGGCACCAAGCGGCGCTATGCCCGGGTGGGCGACATTATCGTGGTGGCGGTGAAAGAGGCGTTGCCCCACTCCAAGGTGAAGAAAGGGGACGTCATGCGGGCCGTGGTGGTGCGCACGGTCAAAGAGACCAGGCGGTCCGACGGCTCCTATATAAAGTTCGACGACAACTCGGCGGTGCTCATCAACCAGGCGGGGGACCCCATCGGCACCCGGATCTTCGGTCCGGTGGCCCGGGAATTGCGGGCCCGGCGCTTCATGAAGATCATCTCCCTGGCCCCGGAGGTGCTCTAGGTATGCCCAAAGCCAGGAAGAAACCCATTGAGCCGATGCGCATCCGTCTGAAAAAAAATGACGTGGTGGAAGTCATCGCCGGGAAAGAACAGGGCAAGACCGGGAAAGTCCTGAAGGTCCTGCGGGACAGAAACCGGGTGCTGGTGGAGAAAGTCAACCTCATCAAGCGGCACACCCGCCCCAGCCCCCAGACCGGCCAAGGCGGCATCGTGGAAAAGGAGGCTCCCCTGCATGTCTCCAACGTCATGCTGATCTGCCCCAAGTGCGCCAGCGCTTCCCGCTTTCGCCTGACGGTGACGGGCGAAGGGAAAAAGGCCCGGGTCTGCCGAAAGTGCAAGGAGCTCATCGATGGCTGAGAAAGGCGGGAAAAAAGCCGCGGAAGCCAAGAAAAAACCCGAGGCCCCGGCTCCCGGCGGCCAAAAGCCGGTGAGGGTGCAGGCCAGGCTCCTGGATTACTACCGGCAGCAGGTGGTGCCCCGCATGATGCAGGAGTTCCAGTACAAAAGCCCCATGCAGGTGCCCAAACTGACCAAGATCGTCATCAACATGGGGTTGGGCGAGGCCATTCAGAACATCAAGATTTTGGAGTCGGCTTCGGCGGAACTGGCCGCCATCACCGGGCAGAAGCCGGTGGTGACCCGGGGCCGGCGCTCCATCGCCGCCTTCAAGCTGCGGGAAGGCATGCCCATCGGCTGCATGGTGACGCTGCGCAAAGACCGCATGTACGCCTTCCTGGACAAGCTGATGAACGTGGTGCTGCCGCGAGTGCGGGACTTTAGGGGGGTGAGCGACAAGGGCTTTGACGGCCGGGGCAACTACACGTTGGGGATCAGGGAACAGATCATCTTCCCAGAGATCGACTACGACAAGATTGACAAGGTCAAAGGCATGAACATCACCATCGTGACTACGGCGCCCACTGATGCGGAAGGCAAACAGCTGCTCACCCTCATGGGTATGCCTTTTAGGAGATAGCATGGCCAAGAAATCCCTCATCGCCAAGGCCAAGTGTCCTCCCAAGTTTGCGGTGCGGGCCTACCACCGCTGCCCCTTGTGCGGCCGGCCCCGGGCGTACCTCCGGAAATTCGGCATCTGCCGCATCTGCTTTCGCAGCATGGCCCTCAGGGGGGAGATCCCCGGAGTGACCAAATCCAGCTGGTGAGGAGAATGGCACCATGAGCATGACCGACCCCCTCGCCGATATGCTGACCAGGATCAGGAACGCCGGGAAAGCCGGGTTTGACAAGGTGGACATCCCCGCCTCCCGCATGAAGATCGCCCTGGCCCGCATCTTCAAAGAAGAGGGTTTTATCAAGAATTACAAGGTGATCAAGGACAACCGCCAGGGAGTATTGCGGATCTACCTGAAATACGACGACCGCCAGAAACCCTTAATCCAGGGGCTGGTGCGGGTGAGCAAGCCGGGGCGCCGGATGTATGTGGGGCACGTGGAACTGCCCCGGGTGCAAGGCGGCCTGGGAGTCGCGGTGGTGTCCACCAACAAAGGCGTGCTCACCGACCGCCAGGCCCGCAAGCTGAGGGTTGGCGGGGAAGTCTTGTGCCAGATTTGGTAGGGACCTGATTATGTCACGCATTGGCAAGAAACCGGTTCCGTTGCCCCAGGGGGTGAAGGTGCAGCAGCAGGCCGGCAGCCTGACGGTCACCGGATCTTTGGGGACGCTGACCCGGCCCCTGCCACCCCGGGTTCGGATCGAAGTGGGCGACACCGAGGTGCGGGTGACCCCGGTGGACGACAGCCGCCTGAGCCGCTCGTTTTGGGGCTTGGCCCGGACGCTGGTGGACAACATGGTGGTGGGTGTTTCCCAGGGGTTTACCCGGGTGCTGGAGATCGTGGGCACGGGTTACAAAGTGGAGGCCAAAGGCGAGACTCTGGCCTTCAGCCTCGGATACTCCAACCCCGTGGAATTTTCGCTGCCCCAGGGCATCAGCGCCACGGTCCTGGAGAAGGGCTCCAAGGTGGAACTCAAGGGATTTGACAAAGAGCAATTGGGCCAGACCTGCGCCACCATCAGGGCCATCCGGCCGCCGGATGCCTATAAGAACAAGGGTGTCCGGCTCCAGGGTGAGAAGCTGCGCAAGAAGATGGGCAAGGCCGGCGGACGCTAACCCGGGGGCACCCGGGGTGGTCCCCGGGTGGGCTTTGGCCAAGGGGGGTCGCCGTGACCGCCAGCCAGAGGCCATCTTTTCCGGCGGGCATCTGACAGGGAAATGAAGGTTTGAAACCATGGGAAAAACCAATTCCAGACTGGCGATGCGGCTGAAGCGCAAACAGCGCATCCGGCAGAAACTGAGCGGCACGGCACAGCGGCCGCGGTTGAGCATCTTCCGCAGCACCCGCCATATTTACGGACAGATCATCGACGACACCGCTGGCCGGACACTGGTGGCGGCCTCTACCATGAGCCCGGAGCTCAAGGACCAACTGGGCGGTCTGAAAAAGGTGGAGGCGGCCAAAGCGGTGGGACGCCTGCTGGCGGAAAAGGCCAAACAGGCGGGTGTGGGGGCGGTGGTGTTTGACCGCAACGGCTTTCTCTATCACGGGCGGGTGAAAGCCCTGGCCGAAAGCGCCCGGGAAAACGGATTGACGTTTTAGCGCTCAGCGGTCACCCCCGGCTGCAGGAAGATTCTGCCAAAGCCCCCGGCTGGGTTCATCCTGGGCGCAGCGCACCTTTAAGACCGTTGGTCTAAAGGCCCGGGCTGACGACCAAGCCAACAGGAAAGATTTGTGGCAGAACCGGGAAACGGATTGACCGCAGAAGCGTGCAGGAAGCATTGAACGTAAGCAATCGCAAGGCTGGCAGCTCAAGGCTGGCGGCTCACATGGAGGCAAGTTTGTTCGAGACCGAGGCGCCCGAGGCACAGTTGATCGACAAGGTGGTGAGTATCAACCGCGTCGCCAAAGTAGTGAAGGGAGGCCGACGCTTCCGTTTCAGCGCCATCGTGGTGGTGGGAGACGGACAGGGGCAGGTGGGAGCCGGCCTGGGGAAAGCCCAGGAGGTGCCCGAGGCCATCCGCAAGGCCATGGAGCAGGCCAAGAAGAATATGGTGAAGGTGCCCTTGCTGAGAAACACCATCCCGTATGCGGTCCAGGGCGAATTCGGCTCCGGGCGGGTGCTCCTCAGGCCGGCGGCCGAAGGCACCGGGGTCATCGCCGGGGGGCCGGTGCGCGCCGTGGTGGAGGTGGCCGGCATCAAGAACGTGCTCACCAAATGCCTGGGGTCCCACAACCCGCATAACGCCGTGAAGGCCACCATGGAGGCCCTGCGCCAGTTGGCCGCGCCGGAAGAGGTGGCGGTCAGGCGCAACCGCCCCCTGGCGGAGTTGGCGGGTTAGTCCCGGGTTTGGGCAAGGGCTTCTTAAGACCACTAGGCAGGAGTCATCCTCTTTGTCAGGAAGTTGCGGGGGGAAATCCCTGAGGACCTTCGACGGACAAGGGGGGAAGGGTAAGAAACCATGATGTTGCACATCACCCTGAAAAAAAGCCTCATCGGACGGGTTCCCAAGCATCGGCAGACCGTCAAAGCGCTGGGCCTCCGCAGGTTGAACCAGACCGTGCGTCTCCAGGAAACGCCCTCGGTTGTGGGGATGGTGAACCAGGTGGCCTATCTCCTGGAAGTGCGCCGGGTGGCGGAAGGGGAGTGAGCCATGAAACTGAGCGAGCTGTATCCGGCGTCGGGGGCCAAGCATCCCAAGAAGCGGGTGGGCCGCGGTCCGGCTTCGGGTACCGGCAAGACCGCGGGCCGCGGGTTCAAAGGTCAGCGGTCCCGGGCCGGCGGCGGCGTCCGCCCGGGTTTTGAGGGCGGTCAGATGCCCCTCATCCGCCGCATGCCCAAGCGGGGATTCAAGAACATCTTCGGGCAGGACTTCCTGGTGGTGAATGTTCGGGACCTCAACCGCTTTGCCCCGGAGAGCCTCGTGGATGAGGCGGCCCTGCGGCAGGCCGGCCTGGTGAAAGGGGCTTCCCAAGGCATCAAGCTGCTGGGGCAGGGCGAGATCACCCAGCCGTTGACGGTCAAGGTCAATGCCGTGAGCGCCCAGGCCCGGGCCAAGGTAGAAGCCGCGGGCGGCACGGTGGAGGTCATCTAGCTTGGCCAGCGGGCTTTATAACATCGGCAAAATCCCGGAGCTCAAAAGGCGCATCCTCTTCACCCTCATGATGCTGGCCATCTACCGGGTCGGCTGCTTCATTCCCACCCCGGGGATCGACGCCGACGCCCTGATGGCCTTCTTCGCCCGGCAGCAACGCACTATCTTCGGCCTCTTCGACATGTTCTCCGGCGGGGCCCTGGAGCGCCTGAGCGTCTTTGCCCTGGGGATCATGCCGTATATCAGCGCCGCCATCATCATGGAGCTCCTCAAGGTGGCCGTGCCGGCCATTGAAAAGCTCTACAAGGAAGGGGAGGCGGGCACCAAAAAAATCAAGCAGTACACCCGCTACGGCACGGTGCTCATCGCAGCCATCCAGGCCTTGGGCATCAGCATTGCGCTGGAAGGGATGGCCGGTCTGGACGGGGGCAGCGGCAGGCCGGTGGTGATGTTCCCGGGTTGGGGCTTCCGCCTCATGACCATCCTCACCCTGACCAGCGGGACCGCCTTCATCATGTGGCAGGGGGAGATGATCACCGAGCGGGGCATCGGCAACGGCATCAGTCTCATCATTTTTGCCGGGATCGTCGCCCGGCTGCCCTCGGCCATCATCAAGAGCGGTGAACTGATCCGGGCCGGCGAGCTCTCGCCCCTGATCATGCTGTTGCTGGTGTTGATGATGGTGGGAGTGGTGGGGGCCATTGTCTTCGTGGAACGGGGCCAGCGTCGCATACCGGTGCAGTACGCCCGCCGGGTGGTGGGCCGCCGCATGATGGGCGGCCAGTCCACCCACCTGCCCCTGAAGATCAATGTGGCCGGCGTGATTCCGCCGATTTTCGCCTCCTCCCTGCTCATGTTTCCGGCCACCATCGGCAGCTTCATCCGGGTGGACTGGGTGAAAAACATCGTGGACGCCATTTCTCCGGGGAACCTGGTGCATGACCTGCTCTATGTGGGACTCATCATCTTTTTCTGTTATTTTTATACGGCGGTGACCTTCAACCCGGTGGACGTGGCCGACAACCTGAAAAAGTGGGGGGGCTACATTCCGGGTATCCGGCCAGGGCGCTCCACGGCGGACTATATCGACCGCATCCTCTCCCGCATCACCCTGGGCGGGGCCCTGTATGTGTCCGCGGTCTGCGTGCTGCCTACCATCCTGATTTCCCGCTTCAACGTGCCCTTCTATTTCGGGGGCACGGCGCTGCTCATCGTCGTGGGGGTGGCCATGGACACCATGGCTCAGATCGAATCGCACATGCTCACCCGTCATTACGAGGGGTTCATGAAAAAACGCATGAGCCGGGTACGGCGCTAAAAGGAGAGCTTGGTTATGAACCTGATTCTGTTGGGTGGCCCCGGCGCGGGCAAGGGCACGCAGGCGAAAAAACTCATCGACAAGTACCAGATTCCGCAGATCTCCACGGGTGACATCCTCCGAGCCGCGGTGAAGGAAGGCACGGAGATGGGCAAGAAGGCCAAGGAGTACATGGACGCCGGCAAGCTGGTGCCGGACGAGGTGGTCATCGGCATCATCAAGGATCGCCTGGCCCAGGCGGACTGCAAAAAAGGTTTTATCCTGGACGGTTTTCCCCGCACCGTGCCGCAGGCCGAAGCTCTGGACAACGTGTTGGCCTCCCTGAGCTCCAAGATCGACCATGTGGTGAGCATCGACGTGGACGAAGAGGAGTTGGTCACCCGGCTGACGGGTCGGCGCACCTGCAAAAACGCCGCCTGCGGCCAGATGTTTCACATCAAGTTCACCCCTCCGAAAAAAGAGGGGGTCTGCGACAAATGCGGCAGCGAGCTCTACCAGCGGGACGACGACAACGAGACCACGGTGCGCAGCCGCCTGGCCACCTACAACCAGGCCACCAAGCCCCTCATCGACTATTATACCGCCAAGGGTTTGGTCCGGCCCATCAAAGGCGTGGGCTCCATCGAGGACATCTTCAAGCAGATTTGTGGCATTTTGGGATAGGAAGGTCACCGCGACACAGGCGTCAGCAGCCAGCCGGCAGCGGGATTCAGCCCCCTCTGAAACGCTGGCTGGCGGCTGGCTGTTGACCATGTGATATGATTCTTTTAAAATCCCCCGCTGAGATCGGCAAGATGGAGGCGGCCAGCCGCATCGTGGCCGAGATCCTGGCGGAGGTGCAGACTAAGGTTCGCCCCGGGGTGGAAACCCGGGAACTGGATCTTTTGGCGGAGGAACTCTGCCAACGGCATCAGGTGGAACCGGCCTTCAAGGGTTATCGGGGCTATCCGGCCTCGCTGTGCATCTCCGTGAACGAAGAGGTGGTCCACGGCATCCCGGGGCCCCGGAAGCTGAAGGCTGGCGACCTGGTGAGTCTGGATTTTGGGGTGCGGCGTGACGGCTATTACGGGGATGCCGCGGTGACCCTGGCGGTGGGCGAAGTGACGCCCCAGGCCCAGTTGCTGCTCAAGGCCACCGAGGAGTCGCTCTATGCCGCCATCGAACAGGCGAGGCCCGGAAACCGGTTGTCGGACCTGTCTCACGCCACGCAGAGCGTGGTGGAGAAATATGGATTTTCGGTAATCCGGCAATTCGTCGGGCACGGCATCGGCCGGTCCCTGCACGAAGACCCTCAGATTCCCAATTTCGGGCCGCCTGGGCGGGGGCCGGTGCTCAAGGCGGGGATGACCTTTGCCATCGAGCCCATGACCGCGGCAGGGTCATGGCAGGTGAAAATCCTGGCCGACGGTTGGACCGCGGTGACCCAGGACGGCTCCCTGGCCGCCCACTTTGAACACACCGTGGCACTCACCGAAAAGGGTGCCTTGATTTTGAGCAAAATTTAAGCTATTGTAAAAAGATAATTTTTGACGGCGGCCCTGGCAGGCGGCCGCGAGGTTATAACCCTGAACCAACCGGCGCCTTGACCGTGAGGGCCGGCGGTGCCCAACTAGATGCCCAAAGAAGACGCCATCGAGGTTGAGGGGCGGGTCATCGAGCCCTTGCCCAATGCCATGTTTCGGGTGGAGCTGGCCAACGGTCATCGGGTGTTGGCTCATATCTCCGGGAAGATGCGCATGCACTACATTAAGATCCTCCCGGGGGACAAGGTCATCGTGGAGTTGTCCCCGTACGATCTGAACCGGGGGCGCATCGTCTACCGGGTGAAATAAAGGCGGTGTAGGGGTTGTTTCCGGAAACGGTGGTTAAAGGGGAGGCCTCTGGAACTTTAGGTGCCGTCATGTTGAAGCGGTGGAAGAAGTCAGGTGCTTTGCCAAGACTTCCCGCTATCAGGATGGCAAGCACGAGCGCGGTGGCAGAGGCTTAAAACCTGGCATCCGGCAAAGAACGGGAACCAGCAAACGGATCAAGACCATGAAAGTAAAACCCTCAGTGAAACGAATTTGCGTCAAGTGTAAGATCATCAAGCGCAAGGGCGTGGTGCGGGTGATTTGTGAAAATCCCAAACATAAGCAGCGTCAGGGTTGAGACGGAGGACGGAAGTTGGCCAGAATAGCCGGCATTGATTTGCCCCGGAACAAGCGGATCGAGATCGCCCTCACCTATATTTATGGCATCGGCCGGACCACTGCGGACCGAGTGCTCAAAGAAGCGGGGGTGGACGGCGGCACCAAGACCAGTGAGTTGACCGACGCCCAGATTACCGCCATTCGCCAGGCCATTGACGCCACCTGCAAAGTGGAGGGCGACCTCAGGCGGGAAGTCTCCATGAACATCAAGCGCCTCATGGACCTGGGCTGCTACCGGGGGTTGCGACACCGGCGGGGACTGCCGGTGAGGGGACAGCGCACCCACACCAATGCCAGGACCAGAAAGGGGCCCCGCCGCAGCGTGGTGGGGAAACGCAAGAAAGGATAAGGAAGGGTTATGGCCAAGCGACCCTCAGGCCCCAGAAAAAAGAAAGAGCGCAAGAATATCCCCACGGGTATGGTGCACATCAAGGCCAGCTTTAACAACACCTTGGTGACCATCACCGATCCGGCGGGCAATGTGGTTTCCTGGTCGTCGGCCGGAGTCCAGGGCTTCAAGGGTTCCCGCAAGGGGACCCCGTTTGCGGCCCAGTTGGCGGCCACGGATGCCGCCAAAAAGGCCATGGAGCACGGCATGCGCAGTGTGGATGTGTTTGTCAAGGGGCCGGGCTCCGGCCGGGAGGCGGCGTTGCGGGCCATTCAAGCCGCCGGGCTCCAGGTCAACCTGATCCGTGATGTGAGCCCCATCCCGCACAACGGCTGCCGCCCGCCCAAACGCCGCCGAGTTTAAGGAAAGAGGAGAAAGACGTTGGCACGATACACCGGACCCAGTTGCCGTCTTTGCCGCCGGGAACGTATGGAGCTGTACCTGAAGGGCGATCGGTGCTATACCGAAAAGTGCGCCATCCGTCGGCGCAATTTTCCGCCCGGCCAGCACGGCCAGGGGCGCGCCAAAATCTCCGACTACGGCCTGCAACTTCGGGAGAAGCAGCGGGTAAAGCGCATTTACGGCGTCCTGGAAGACCAGTTTCGAGGCTACTTCGAGAAGGCCGAGCGGATGAAGGGGGTCACCGGCACCAACCTTTTGACTCTGTTGGAGCGGCGGCTGGACAACGTTACCTTTCGTTTGGGCTTTGCCAACTCCCGGTCCCAGGCCCGGCAGTTGGTGCGGCACAACCACATTCTGGTGAACGGCCAGAGGGTCAACCTGCCTTCCTTCCTGGTGAAAGTGGGAGACGTCATCCAGGTGGCGGAACGGAGCCGCAATTCGGCAGTTATCCGGGACGCCCTGGAAGCCGCCGCCCGCCGGGGCCTTCCCCAGTGGCTGGAGTTGGACAAGGATGCGGCCAAAGGCAGGGTCAGCATGATGCCTTCCCGGGAAGACATCACCATGCCCATCCAGGAGCACCTCATCGTTGAGCTCTACTCCAAGTAGCCTGTCCTGGCCGGCTGGGGCCGGCAGGGTTACGGCAGCCGGCAGGCCCAGGCAAACCGGGCGCTGGCGTTTTCCCAGGTTTTTCCTCGACCTTTGGCGTTAAGACCTCGAGGGGCTATGATTCAGAAAAATTGGACCGAGCTCATTAAACCCAAACGTCTGGAGGTGGACGGCGACACCCACACCAGCACGTATGGGAAATTCACCTGTGAGCCGCTGGAGCGGGGGTTCGGCACCACCCTGGGCAACGCGCTCCGTCGGGTGCTCCTGTCATCCCTGCGGGGTGCGGCCATCACCGGGGTCTCCATCCGGGACGTGCATCACGAGTTTTCGGCCATACCCGGGGTGCTGGAGGATGTCACCGAGATCCTCCTGAACCTGAAACAGGTGCGGCTGAAATTTCTTTCCGACAGCGTCAAGACCTTGCGCTTGGAGGCCAAGGGGGAGAGCCGGGTTACGGCCGGCGATCTCAAGACCGACGGCACGGTGCAGATCCTGAATCCGGACTTGCATCTGGCCACGCTTTCACCTGACGGCCAGTTGATCATGGAAATCACCGCCAAGAGCGGGAAGGGCTATGTGCCGGCCGAGGCCAACAAAGAGGAAAACCAGCCCATCGGCTTTATCCCGTTGGACGCCAGTTTTTCCCCCATCCGCAAGGTAAATTATTTGGTGACCCAGGCTCGGGTGGGGCAGCGCACGGATTATGATAAGCTCACCCTGGAAGTCTGGACCGACGGCAGCCTGGCCCCTGAGAACGCCATTGCCTATGCCGCCAAGATCCTCAAGGACCAGCTCACGTTGTTCATCAACTTCCAGGAGGAGCCGGAACGCTTTGAGGAAAAGCCGTCGGAGGAACAGCCCCTTCTTAACGAGAACCTCTATCGCAGCGTGCAGGAACTGGAATTGTCGGTGAGGGCCGCCAACTGCCTGCGGAACGCCAATATCCGCTACATCGGCGAACTGGTGCAGAAAAGCGAGCAGGAGATGCTCAAGACCAAGAATTTCGGGCGCAAGTCGCTGAATGAAATTAAGGAGATTCTCCAGGAAATGGGCTTGAGCTTGGGCATGAAGCTGGAAAACTTCATGGCCCCCGACCAGATGCTGGAGAGGAAGGAAGAAACCCTATGAGACACCTGAAAGCAGGCCGGCGGTTGTCCCGTCCCACCGAGCATCGTCTGGCCATGCTCCGCAACCTCATCACCGCGCTGTTGGAGCACGAGCGGGTGGAGACCACCACCCTGAAGGCCAAGGAAGCCCGGCAGTGGGCCGAAAGGCTCATCACCCTGGCCAAACGGGGCGATTTGCACGCCAAACGCCAGTCCCTGCGCGTTATCCGCTCCAAAAAGGCATTTGTGAAGCTGTTCGGCGAACTGAAAGACCGTTTTCAAGGGCGTCCCGGCGGTTTCACGCGCCTCGTGCCCCTGGGGCCCCGGCGGGGCGACGGTGCCCCGCTGGCCGTGTTGGAACTGGTGGACCGCCCTGAAGTTCTGCCCAAGGCCAAAAAGCAGAAGGCGGCCGCCGGCTGACCGAAGGCCTCCGGGTCCATCCGAGCCAGATGCCAAGGAGCAGTCCAGTGGGGCTGCTCCTTTTTTGCTCGGGTGAGGTTTTTGCTCACGTGGCCGTCAATTTTCCTGGGAAAAAGATGAAAAAAAAGTTGACATCCTCGAAGCGGTATATTAACCTGCCCCAAATCGCGCATCAGCCAATGCCTGATACCGCACCCGCTGATACCTGACCCAGCATAGCGAATCATACTCATACCATCTTGACGCTGCGGTGCCCGCATCTTGGCAGATCCTTGGCCAATCGGGCCGATGATCCGGGGTGGTGAGTGCTTCCCGCCCCATCGGAGATGACCCATAACCAAGGAGGTTCTGGATGGCGAATCGGCTCCTACTAGGATTTTTGAGTCTTGCCCTGATTCTCACCCCCTCTTTGGCACAAGCAGTGCCGACCAAAAACATCACCAAGAAACAAAGCGCATCCAGCAACAAGGGAAGCAACACCAAGGTCAGCAAAAAAACCAAAAAATCCGCATCCTCCCGAAAGGGGCGCGCCTCGTCCCGGGCGGAGAGATACCGCGAGGCGGATTTCGAACCCGCCACCGCCAGCGTGGCGCCGACACCCCGGAGCAGTGTTCCGGTGGCTGCGGACAACAAACCGCTCATGCGGGTGATCCCGCAGCGGGACGGCAAATTCATGCTGGAGCCGCTGACCCCGAAAAAGGACTTGAACCCGGCCATCCGGCCCACCTCCCGGCTGGAGCAGCAATCCCCGCCCCCCTCTGGCCACGGGCACTACAAATTCGAACCCTGGAACTTTCAGGAACTCATCATGAGCCGCGCCAAGACCTATGCCGGCGCCCGCTACAGCCGGGGGGCATCCTTGGCCACCAGCTCGGCGACGGACTGTTCCGGCTTTGTGCAGTATATTTACGAGGGCTTCAAAATTGACCTGCCCCGCTCCAGTTATGAACAGGCCCAGGTGGGCAAGGTGGTTAGCCACACCATGGACTTTTCCAAGTTGGTCCCCGGCGACCTGCTGTTTTTCCGCCGCGGCGGGCGGTCGGTGGGGCATGCCGGCATCTACCTGGGTGAGGGCAAAATGATCCATGCCTCCAACCCAAGAAACGGGGTGATCATCACCGACCTGCGCCAGCCGTACTACCAGGGTACCTTTGTGGTGGCCAAGCGGGTCTTTGAGATTCAATACCCTAACCGAAAATAGCTCTGGCAGGGGCAGCCAGGGAGCGGGGGTGAACTCCCGGGTCTTTCTGCCCCGCATTCCTTGGAACCCGGCCGTTTCCTGGGGCTGGGGGCAGGGTTAGGGAGAACCCCATCCCTGGAAGGATCATGGCCAGATGGGCGGACGCAGGCGTCCGCCTTTTCTGTTTTGATGGCCAGCCGGGACCGTGTCCGGAAGTGGTCAGGAAGCGCCTTGGCGGAGGGAAAATGAAGCGTACGGATCATGCAAGCTAATCCTTGACATTACAGGCGAAATTCAATATATTCAGCAATTTCAAAGATAAATAATTTTCTCAAAAATCCTCACGACAGAAGGTAAGGGAAGCGAGATGAAAAGGTTACTCATGACTCCGGGACCCACCCCGGTGGCCCCGGAAACCCAGCTGGCCATGGCGCAACCCATCATTCACCACCGGGCGCCAGCGTTCATGGACATTCTGGGCAAGGTGCGGGAAGACCTGAAATATCTGTTTCAGACCGAACAGGAAGTCCTGATGTTTGCCGCCACCGGCACCGGGGCCATGGAAGGCTCGGTGGCCAACACCTTGTCTCCGGGGGATACCGCCCTGGTGGTGGATGGGGGCAAATTCGGCGAACGGTGGGGCGAACTCTGTGCGGTGTACGGGATCAAGGTGGAGCGCATCCCGGTGGAGTGGGGTTATGCCGTGAAGCCGGCGGAGGTGGAGGCCCGGCTCCAGGCCAATCCGGCCATCAAGGCGGTGTTCGTCCAGGCCAATGAGACTTCCACCGCGGTGGCCCACCCGGTACAGGAACTGGCCCAGGTGGTCAAGAAGTTCCCGACCACCATCCTGGTGGTGGACGCCATCAGTGCCCTGGGCGGCTATCCGCTGCCCATGGATGAGTGGGGGTTGGACATTGTGGTGGCGGGCTCGCAGAAGGCCATGATGCTGCCGCCGGGCTTGGCCTTTGCAGCGCTGTCCCCCAAGGCCTGGGAGATGGTGAAAACCTCCACCTGTCCCAAGTTTTACTTCGACTTTGCCAAGCAGCTCAAGAGCCAGGGCAAAAACCAGACGGCCTACACTTCGGCGGTGACCCTCACCATGGGGCTCATGCAGGTGCTGGGCTGGATTCGGGAGCAGGGTCTCGAGAAAATCTTCGCCCGCAACGCCAAGCTGGCCCGAGCCTGCCGGGCGGCGGTGCAGGCCATGGGCATGGAGATGTTCGCCAAGGAATATCCTTCGGATGTGCTTACTGCGGTGCAGGCCCCGGCGGGCATTGACGGCCAGAAGGTGGTGGCCAAGATGCGGGAAAAGGGCATCTGGATCGCCGGCGGTCAGGCCCAGGCCAAGGGGAAGATTTTCCGCATCGCCCACATGGGCTATATCGACGAACAGGACCTCCTCGGCACCATCGGGGCGCTGGAGATCGTGCTGAACGACCTGGGCTTCAAAGTGGCGTTGGGTGTCGGCGTCAGGGCGGCCCAAGAGGTTCTGGGCAAGGAGGCCTAACATGAAGGTCCTGATCAGCGACAACCTGCACAAAGACGGCGTCGCCATCCTGGAGCGCAACCCCAACATCGAGGTGGTGGTCAAGACCGGGATGAAACCCGAAGAGCTCAAGGAGGCCATCAAGGACGCCGACGCCTTGGCTATCCGCAGCGCCACCAAAGTGACCGCAGACGTCATCGACGTGGCCCCCCGCCTCAAGGTGGTGGGCCGGGCGGGCACCGGGCTGGACAACGTGGACATCCCCTATGCCAGCAAGCGGGGCATTGTGGTAATGAATACTCCCGGTGGGAATACCATCACCACCGCGGAACACGCCATCTCCATGATGCTGGCCCTGGCTCGGAACATTCCACAGGCCTCCGCCTCCATGCGGGAAGGGAAATGGGAGAAGAAGAAATTCCAGGGCACCGAGATTTTTAACAAGACCCTGGGCATCATCGGGTTGGGCCGCATCGGCCGGGTGGTGGCTGAGCGGGCCTTGGGGCTGAGGATGCGGGTGCTGGCTTATGACCCCTTCATCAACAAGGAGGTGGGGGCCTCCCTGGGGGTGGAAGTGGTGAGTCTGGATGAACTCTACGCCCGTTCGGACTTCATCACGCTGCACACCCCCAAGACCAAGGACACCGCCAAGCTGCTGAACAAAGAAGCCTTTCACAAGATGAAACCCGGCGTACGGCTCATCAACTGCGCCCGGGGCGGCCTCATCGATGAAGAGGCCCTGATGCAGGCCCTTAAGGAAGGCAAGGTGGCCGGAGCTGCTCTGGACGTCTTTGAAACCGAGCCCATTCCGGCGGATTATCCCTTGAAGGACCTCCCCAACGTCATCTGCACTCCGCACCTGGGGGCTTCCACCGAGGAGGCCCAGGCCAACGTCAGCGTGGCTATCTGCGAGCAGATCCTGGAGTATTTGCTGTACGGCACCATCCGCAACGCCGTGAACGCGCCGTCGGTGAGCCGGGAGGCCATGGTGCAACTCAAGCCCTACCTCACCCTGGCCGAGGCCCTGGGGGCCTTCCAGGCCCAGGTTACCGAAGGGGCCATCTCCAGCCTCACCATCTCCTATATCGGGGAGGTGGCCAAGTTGGACACCAAGCCATTGAGCCACGCGGTGCTGAAGGGCCTGCTCTTCCCGGTGGTGCATGACGAGGTCAACTACGTCAACGCACCCTCCATGGCCGAGTCCCGGGGAATCACGGTGAGCGAAGAAAAGATCGCCTCCGGCGAGGACTTCACCAACCTCATCCGGCTGACGGTTCGGGCCGGCATGGAAGAGAATGTGGTGGCGGGGACGATCTTCGGCAAATACGAGCCCCGGCTGGTGCAGATCAACAAGTTCCGCCTGGAAGCCATTCCCGAAGGGCACATGCTGTTCATCTACAACACCGACCGCCCCGGGGTCATCGGCGCCATTGGCACCACCATCGGGCGCCACAACATCAATATCGCCCGGATGACCGTGGGCCAGGAAAAGGAGCGGGGCCAGAACGTCATCCTGCTCACCACCGACACGCCGGTGACGCCGGAATGTCTCCAGGCAGTGCGGGACCTGGAGCACGTGGCCATGGCCATCCAGTTGGAGCTGTAAGGGCAGGGAAGCGAAACTCCCATTGACGAGGCAACACGTATGGCCGAACCGGAAGACAAGGGCTATACCGTTAAAGACAAACGCTATCTACATATGAGCGAAGAGGAGAAGGCCAAGGTCCGGGAGGCGGAGGCCGCCCGGGAGCAGGCCGGGGCCAGGGGTGCCCAGACCGGGGCGGAAGCGCCTCTGCCGCAGATCACCTTCTCCTCTTTTATCATTTCTTTGAGCTCCTCAGCCTTTATCCATTTGGGCGACATCCCCGACCCGACCACGGGACAGACCGCCAAAAACCTTCCCCTGGCCAAGCAGACCATCGATTTACTGGGTTTGCTCAGGGAAAAAACGCGCAACAACCTCCTGGAAGAGGAAGAGAAGCTCTTCGATCACCTGCTCTATGATCTGAGAATGCGCTACGTCAAGGAGACAGGCTGAAAGACTGCGTGCTTCGCCTCTGCCCCGCCAAGGTGAACCTTTACCTGAAGGTTATGGGCCGGCGGGCCGACGGCTACCATGACCTGGTGACGGTCATGCAACCGCTCACCCTGGCGGATGTGCTGGAAGTGAAGGTCGGGGAACCGGGGCTCTCCCTGCAGTGCGACCGGGAGGACCTGCCGATGGGGCCCGGGAACCTCATCTGGCGGGCGGCGGAGGCTTTTTTTGCGGCGGTGGGGAAAGAGCCCCGGGGGGACTTTAGGTTGCATAAGCACATACCGGTGGCCGCCGGCCTGGGAGGCGGCTCCAGCGACGCGGCGGCCGTTCTGCTGGCCCTCAACACCCTTTGGGGGGAACCTTTGGACCAAGCCGGTTTGCATCGCCTGGGAAGCGTCCTGGGAGCTGACGTCCCCTTTTTCCTCAGCCCCGGGCCCAAAGTTGGCCGGGGCATCGGCACCGAGCTCACGCCCCTCCCACTCCCGGCGTATTGGTATGTGCTCCTCAATCCTGGCATTGCCATTTCAACCCGCTGGGTGTATCAAAGTCTGGACCTCGAACGTCTGCGGCGGGTGGGAGCAGCCTGGCGGGACTCCTGGGACGGGGAAAACCCGGAGGACTGGGTGGCCAACGACCTGGAGATCGTGACGTTGGGCACCCATCCGGTGCTTGGCCGCCTGGTGCGGCGGCTGAAGGAGTTGGGCGCCAGAGCCGCCGGCATGTCCGGCAGCGGCCCCACGCTTTTTGGCCTCTTCCCGGGACGGGAGGCGGCCCTGGCGGCCGCAACGGCGCTGCGGCCGACCTTTTCCGGGTGGCTGGCCGTGGCCCGGGGGCTGAGCGGCCAGGAGGAGTCAGGCTGGGAGAAGCAGGTATGGATAATCTGAAGATCTTTTCCGGAAATGCCAATCGGCCTTTGGCCGAAAGGATTTGCCAATACCTGGGGGTTCCCCTGGGAGATGCGGCGGTGGGTCGGTTTTCGGACGGCGAAACCTCCGTGGAATTTCGGGAAAATGTTCGGGGCCGGGATGTCTTCGTCATCCAGCCCACCTGCATTCCCTGCAACGAACACCTGATGGAACTCCTCATCATGATGGATGCCCTGCGCCGGGCCTCGGCCCAGAGCATCACGGCGGTGGTGCCCTATTACGCCTACGCCCGCCAGGACCGGAAGACCGCTCCCCGGGTGCCCATCTCCGCCAAGCTGGTGGCCAACCTCATCCATACGGCCGGTGCCAACCGCATGCTCACCATGGACCTGCACACCGGGCAGATTCAGGGCTTCTTTAACATCCCGGTGGACCACCTCTATGCCGCACCGGTAATCCTTGAATATCTCAGAGAAAACCTTGGAGGCGACCTGGTGATGGTCTCTCCCGACGCCGGCGGAGTGGAGCGGGCCCGGGCGTTCGCCAAGCGGCTCAACGCCAGCCTGGCCATCATCGACAAACGGCGGGAGGCCACCGTCATCAAGGCCATGTCCCTCATCGGCAATGTCTGGGGCAAGGAAGCCGTGATTTTAGATGACATGGTGACCACCGGCGCCACCTTGGTCAAAGCCTCGGAGCTGCTCATGCGCCACGGGGCCCGGGCGGTGCATGCCTGCGTCACCCACGCGGTCTTGTCCCGCAACGCGGTGGCCAGCCTTGCCGGCTCCCTCCTGCAAAGCCTGGCGGTGACCGACACTATTCCCTTGAATCCGGAAGCCCGGTCCCTGAACAAGATCAAGGTGCTGTCCGTGGCGCCGCTGCTGGGCGAAGCCATCCGCCGCATCCATAATCGGGATTCGGTGAGCTCGCTGTTTGTCTGAGGACGGCAGCCACGCACCGTGAAGGCCGGGCCGGCGGTGCCCTTGGGGTTGCCCCCGTTAGCCCTCCGGACCCATCAGGCTGAAGGAAGCCGAGGACCGCCAGATTGTTTCTGGTCCCGCCGGCACCTTTTCTTTGAGTCGTTCACGGCCTCCTGGGTTCACCCGGTAATCTTCGAGGCAGGGTATCGGTTCGCCAGGCCCACCCGGGAGCATCGGCGTCCCGGACTGGGAGCAAGGTGGTGGCGCAGGGCGTCTTGCCGGTTAGACTCTGGTTGAGAAGTCGCCCGGAAAAAATCTTCCAGGACAGAGGCAGGTGATGCAGGAAGGGGAGTCTGGCCCCTCTCTCCTCATCTCGTCCCTCCCGCAGCATGCATCCTATGAAGCTTTCCCCTGCCGCCGGCGAAGGCTGGCTTATCGTGGGCCTGGGAAATCCGGGCCCCCGTTATGTGTACACCCGCCACAATCTGGGCTTCATGGTGGTGGCTGGCCTCTCAGAGGCCTGGGGCATCCCCCTCTCCCGGCATAAACTGGAAGCGGTCTATGGGCAGGGCAGGGCGGCCGGTCAGTCGGTGGTACTGGCCCAACCCCAGACCTACATGAACCTCAGCGGTGGGGCGGTGGCGGCGTTGCTCCGCTATTTTCACCTTCCCGGCCGGTCCCTCATCGTGGTGCATGACGATCTGGATGTGCCGTCGGGCCGGTTGAAACTGGCTTGGGGCGGCGGTGCCGGCGGCCATAAGGGAGTGCTCTCCATCCTCAACGCCTTGGGAACGGCGGAGTTTTACCGGGTCAAGCTGGGGATCGGCCGACCGCCGGCCGGTTTGCCGGCAGAAGCCTTTGTGCTTAAGCCCATGGAGGAAGGGGAATGGGAGGAGATGGCGGGGTTGGTAGCGCGGGCGGTAGCCGCGGTTAAGTGTCTGGTCACCCAAGGGTTGGGTGTCGCCCAGAACCGCTTCCACGGGTCGGGCCCTCCGGAAAGCGGCGCGTAAAGGGAGGGAATGGAAATGCCTGGCCGGGAATCTGTGGCCAGCCGCTGGCGGACGTGGTAGCATAGCCCAAGGATAGCAGGATTCTTCCCTTCGTGCCGCACGACCGAGGAGGGGGAGCGATGAGCCCCAGTCGCGATGATGATGAGCGGGAGCGTTTAAGCTGGCGGGAGATCGACCAGCGCCGGGAGCGGCCCGGACAGCGCACCCCGGCCAGGGAGCGGCCAGCCAAAAAGCAGGCCGAGTTGCTGCGAAAACTGGCCCTGCAACAGGCCGAAGCCCTCTTCACGGGGAAACGGGGGCGGCCGGAATACCAGAAGGCCTTAAAGGAGTTGGAGGCGACCAGGGGAACCAAGAAATTTATCCCCACGGTGCGGAAATTTTTGGAGGAATATGGCTTGCCGGCGGAATGGGGGGCCTTGAATCTCCTGTTGGATTTTCCGGATGCCGCCGTGGCCTCCCAGGCCCTGCAGGCCATGGCCGACCAGTTCAAGGGCCGCAGCCGGGTGGAACAGCAGGGGTTCAAGGGGCGGCTGAAGGTTCTGCATCTTACCAGCGGGCTGGCGCCGGTAAGGAAATTGGCGGAGGAATTGCTGAATAAGATAGAATAATTTTTTTTATATATTGACAATAAAATAGTATTGCATTATACACTGGTCTTATCGAATCCTGCTCCCGGTGCCCGCAATCCGGGCAACCGAGGGGCCCACCACTGCGCACAAGGAGGTGCCATGGGGGGGAGGGTGGGACCGGTGGCGCTGCCTGCTGTCGGCCCGAAACCGCCTGGTGAGGAGGGGGAGATTCTGCCAGGCTTGTTCACCTGGGATGCCCAGTTCATCAGTCTGCTGGCCCGGCTGCCGGCCATGGCCGCTACGAACCTGCCGGTTCTGATCCTGGGGGAGCCGGGAACCGGCAAGGAGCTGGTGGCCCAGGCCCTCTGGGCCTTGAGTCCTCGCCAGCACCAGCCCCTGGCCCGCCTCAACTGCGCCGCCCTCTCGCCAGAGCTGGCCACCAGCGAACTGTTCGGCCACGTCCAGGGGGCCTTCACCGGGGCCGCCCGCAACCGGCTGGGCCGCTTCCGTCTGGCCCACGGGGGGACGCTCTTTTTGGATGAAGTGGGCGATCTGCCCTTGAGTGTTCAACCTCGTCTGCTCCGGGCGTTGGAACAGGGTGAGGTGGAGCCCGTGGGGGGAGACCGGCCCCTCGCAGTGGATGTGCGCCTGCTGGCGGCCACCAATCAGGACCTGCCGCAGCTCATCGCTGCTGGCCGTTTCCGCCAGGATGTGTATGACCGGTTGGCGGTTCTGGTGCTTCACCTGCCACCCCTGCGAGAGCGGAGAAACGACGCCCTGCACCTGGCCCGGTGGTTCGTCCGGGAAGAAGGGAGTCGGTACGGACGTCAAGATCTCCGATTGTCGGCGGCCGCGGAGCGACGCCTGCAAGAGCATCACTGGCCCGGGAATGTCCGGGAGTTGAAAAATCTTATCATCCGGTCGGTCATCCTGAGCCGTGGGAGCGTCATCCAGGCGAGCGATCTGGTCTTCGCCCCGCCGCCGGGGAGGCCGGCCCCGGTGCCAGGGGCGCCCGTCATGTCAGCCACTCCAAGGCCGGTGCGGGAAGAACTGGCGGAACTGTTCCGGGAAACCGGGGGCAACGTCTCCGCCTTGGCAAGGCGGCTTAAGGTTTCCAGTCGCACCGTGTACCGCTGGCTTAAGGCTCTGGACTTAAATCCCAACCTGATGCGCGCCGCTGGCTGGGCGGCGGGGTCTGGGGTTGCTTGGGGGAGGGGGCCAGAAGACCAGGGGTCTTGCTCCCTCCCGCCAACCCCCGTTCCCACCCCCCTGTCAGGGGGGTGGAAGGGGGGTTAAGAAAGGGGCCAGCCGCACTGCGGTTCTCCGCCCAACCGCTCAATGCAAAAGCCCTTCCCCGGAGGGAAGGGCTTTTGCTGTTATATATCAACGCGCTGTTCTACAGCACGGCTCTCACCGCCGCCCTGGCCAGTTCCAGGATGCTGTTGGGAGCCACGCCAAAATAGAGAATAGTGGCGCACAGGGCGTAGTTCAGCAGCCGCATGGGGACGGACAACCGGATGGGCGGCAGGTTGGCGTCCACGAAGTAAGCGGCGTAGACCACCCGAAGGTAGAAATAGAGGGACAGGGTGCCGTTGACCGCGCCGATGAGCACCAGCCAGAAATGCCCCTGGTTCATGGCGCTGGTGAAGAGGAAGAGCTTGCCGGTGAAGCCGATGGAGGGCGGCACTCCGGCCAGCGCGAAGATGCCCAGGATCAGGCTCATGGAAAGCAGGGGGCTGCGGTGATAGAGACCGGCCAACTCGGCAATTTTGAGGTCCCGGCCGTCCGCGGCCACCACCGTGAGAACCATGAAGACGGTGAAGTTCATCACCAGGTAGGCCAGGGCGTAGTAAATGGAGCTGGCGAACCCCGCCTCCTGCAAGGTGAGGATGCCGATGAGGACGTAGCCGGCGTGGGCGATGCTGGAGTACGCCAGCATGCGTTTGAAGTCCTTCTGGATGATGGCCACCAGGTTGCCCAGGGTCATGGAGACGATGGAGAGAAAGACCAGGGCCTGGGTGAAGCTGTAGCCATACTGGGTGCCCAGGACGGCCAGGCGGATGAGCAGGGCGACGGCCGCGGCCTTGGAGGCGGTGGCGATGAACGTGACCACCTGGTGGGCGCCGCCCTGATAGACGTCCGGGGCCCAGAAGTGGAAGGGGAAGATGCTGAGCTTAAAAAAGAACCCGGCCATAGCCAAGAGGAGGCCCACCACGCCGATGGGACTAACCACCACCTGGGGCATGCGGGCCACGATGTCCACCAGGTAGGTGGAGTTGGTGGCCCCGAAGAGGTAGCTCAAGCCGAAGAGCATGAAACAGGAGGAGACCGCCCCGATGAAGAGGTATTTGATGCCGGCCTCCACGTCGATGTCGTCGCCGCGGCGGAGGGGCACCAGGATATACAGGGAATAGGAAGACAGCTCCAGGGCCACGTAAATGGTAAGGAGCTCCACGGAGCTGACCAGCATCATCATGCCGATGGTGCAGGTGGTCAGGAAGAGGTAGAATTCGGCGTGATACCGTTCCTGAATGCTGGGGAGATTGCGGGAGATGGCCAATACCAGGAAGAGCCCCAGGGCCAGCGCCAGCTTGAAGATCTGGCTGAACAGGTCCACCCGGTAGGCCTTGAAGAAGAGCTCCCCCTTCTGGCCCAGGCAGATCAGGGCCACCAGCAGGCCCACGGCGGAAAGGATCAGAGCCACCCGATGGTCCGCCGCTGCCTGGGGACGCCGCCTGAGGGTAAGGAAAAACAGCGCCAGGGCCATGCCCAGATAGTAGAGTTCCACTCCGAAAGGCAGCATAGTCATGGTTACAACCCCTGGATAAAGGGTACGATGGAGGTCTTGATCAAGCTCACCATGAATTGGGGAAAGAGCCCGAAGAACACCAGGAAGCCGATGAGAATCATCCGGGGCAGGCCCAGGAAGGGGCTCACGTCCTCAAAGTGGGTGAACTTGGGGTTGGGTTCGTTAAAGAACGTGGTCTGCACCACCCGCAGGGCGAACAGAGCGCCCACCACCAAGGCGGCGATGGCCAGCAACCCCCGGATGGGGAAGACCTTGACCGCGGCCACCATCACCAAGAGCTCTGCCCAAAAGCTGGCCATGCCGGGAACTCCGGCGCCGCACAGGGCCGCGGTGATGAAGAAGGCGGAGGCCACCGGCATGATGCGGGAGAAGCCGCCCAGTTCGTGGATGTCCCGGGTATGGGTACGGTCGTAGATATAGCCCACCGCCGAGAAGAAGAGGGCGGTCATGATGCCGTGGGCGAACATCTGAAAGACGGCGCCGTTGAGCCCGTCCACCGTCCCGGTGGCCAATCCCAGGCAGACGATGCCCATGTGGGAAACGGAGGAATAGCCGATGACGTATTTCAGGTCCGTCTGGGCCAGTCCCACAAAGACGCCGTAGACGATACCTGTGGCTGCCAGCAGCCCCATGAACTGGGCCCAATATTGGAAGCCTAAGGGGCAGAGATACATGGCCACCCTCAGGATGGCAAAGGAGCCCAACTTCATGAGGACGCCGGCGTGCAGCATGCTCACCGCCGTGGGTGCGGCCACGTGGCCCACGGGAGACCACGTGTGGAACGGCCAGACCGCCGCCAAAACTCCAAAACCCAAAAAGAGCAGGACAAAAGCCAGATTTTGAATCCAGGGGGAGAACTGTGCCCCATGGAGTCGCAACATGTCAAAGGTAAAAAGACCGGAACTGGAATACAGCAGCAGCATGCCGGGGATGATGAGACCGCTGCCGGCCATGAGATACAGGGTGAGCTTCATGGCGGCGTAGATCTTGCGGGTGGAGCCCCAGATGAGGATGAGGATGTACATGGGGACCACGGCGATCTCGTAAAACAGGAAGAAGAAGAACAGGTCGTAGGACATGAAGACGCCGAAGACCCCGGTGACCAGCGCCAGCTGGAAGATGAAGTATTCTTTCACCCGGGTCTGAAGCTCCCACATGGTGAGCACGCCGGTGAAGATGACGATGCCGGTGAGCAGGAGCAAGGGGGCGTTCATGCCTTCCACGCCTACAAAATACGAGATGCCGAAGGCCTTGACCCATTCATACTTTTCCACGAACTGGATACCGCCCAGCTTCTGATCATAGGCCGCAAACGTATAGATGGACAGGGCAAAGCTCATTCCTGCCGCCACCAGGGAGACGGAGCGGATCAGGAAGCGCTGCTCTTCCCTTAAAAACAGCAGGATGGTAAGCCCCACCACGGGAGAAAGCAGCATGCACGTAAGAACCGGAAACGACGCCAGATGTTCGGCCATATCAGCGACCCATCAAAAGATAGATTCCGACGCCCGCCAGGACTAAAACCATAAACAGCAGGTTAAGCTGCAGCAGGGCGGTCTGCAGGAAGCTCAGGAGGCGGCCGCCGCCGATGCAGCCCAGGGCCACGGCGTCCACACCGCCGTCCACCACCCGCCGGTCGTTGTACGTGAAGATCTTGGAAAAGGTGTTGTAAATGACGGTGTTGAGGAACCAGCGCCAGAAATCGTCCATGTACCATTTCTTGATGAAGAAGTGCTCCAGGACGGGCATTTTGCTCAAGAAACCTTCCCAAGTGGCGCCTTTCCGCCCCCAATCCACCCAGGCCAAACCGATGCCGCCCAGGGCGCAACCCACCGCCAGCGCCAGAAGCAGGTAGTTCATTTCATGGGGGTGGGACTCGCCGAGGAGGAACCGTTCCAGCGATCCCTGGAGGAATCCCAGGATGCAGGTGAAGCCTGCCAGGATAATGAGGGGCAGATTGATGACCCACTCCGGGGCGTGGCCGGGAAAGTCGCCGCCGCCGTGGCCGTGGCCCCCGTGACCGTGGGATTCTTCTTCCTCGTGGCCGTGGCCGCCGTGGCCGCCGGCCGGGGCGGTGTAATACTTTTCCCAGGCCGGGTGGTCGTCGGGGCGGGGGAAGAGGAGCACAAAGATGACCCGGAAGGTGTAGTAGGCGGTCAGGAAGGCCCCCAGAAGCCCGATGGCCACCCACATCTTGTTGTCCAGGTGCCAGAGGTTGGCCAGCACCAGCTCCTTGCTGAAAAACCCGGCGAAGGGAAAGATGCCGGCCAGGGCCAGGGCGCCGATGGTCACGGTGAGCATGGGAATTTTGAGCTTCCGGCCCCCTTCCTTGCTCATGACGAAAAAGTCATTGGTCCCGAAGTGGTGGATGAAGGCCCCGGCGCACAGAAAGAGCAGGGCCTTGAAGGCCGCGTGGGTGGTGAGGTGGTAGTAGCCGGCGAACAGGGTGCCGTGGGCCAGGCCGGCGGCGGACAGCCCCATGGCCATCATGGCCAGCTGGCTCACGGTGGAATAGGCCCAGACCTGCTTGATGTCCCGGGCCACCATGCCGATGGTGGAGGAGAGCACGTAGGTGATGCTGGCGACGGTGAGCACGTAGGTCATGGCCACCGCCGAGGCGGCAAAGAAGGGAAAGATGCGGGTCAAAAGATAGACGCCCGCGGCCACCATGGTGGCGGAGTGCAGCAGGGCCGACACCGGGGTGGGGCCTTCCATGGCGTCAGGAAGCCACACATGGATGGGGAACTGGGCGCTCTTGCCGCAGATGCCGCCGAAGATCAACAGGGCGCAGGTGGTGATGAGCCAGGGCTCCATCTTCTGGGCCACCGCGGCGGCGTTCACTGTGGCGATGTCCAGGGAGCCATAGAAGATCACCAGGATGGCCAGGCCCATGAAGAAGAAGATGTCCCCGAAGCGGGTGACCACAAAGGCCTTTTTGCCGGCCTCCGAGGCGGAAAACTTCTCATACCAGAAGCCGATCAGGAGATAGGAGGCCAACCCCACCAGCTCCCAGCAGATGAAGAGCTGGAGCAGGCCGCTGCTGATCACCAGGCCCAGCATGGCCATGGCGAAGAGCGACAGGTCGGCGTAGTAGCGTCCGAAGCCCGGATCCCCCCACATATAGCCGATGGAATAGACCTGGATGAGGAAGCTGATGGTGGCCACGATGACCAGCATCAGCAGGCTCACCGGGTCCACCAGGAAGCCGAAGGGCACCCTGACCAGATCGGAGACCATCCAGTCCACCGTGAGGATGAGAGGCTTTTGCATGCCCCAGTACTCGACGAAGGTGGCCCAGGCGATGAGGAGGCAGACGCTGGAGACCGTCAGGGAGACTCCCAGGGACAACCACGGCCGCCGCCAGGTGAAGATCATGATGGCGCCGAAGGACAACAGCGGCAAAATGACGCAGGCGGCTAAACGAAGAAACAAGGGATCGAGCGAGCCCATGCTTAACCCCTCAGCTCGGTGGCGTGTTCAATGTTCACGGATTTCAGTTTCCGGTACAGGGCCACGATGATGCTCAAGGCGATGGCGGCCTCGGCCGCGGCCACCGCCATGATGAACAAGGCGATGATCTGGCCCACTGCCGGGTGGGGCGCCAGGAAGCGGTTGAAAGCCATGAAGTTGAGGCTGGCGGCGTTCAGCATGAGCTCCACGGAGATCAACACGGCGATGAGATTGCGCCGGGACAGGACCCCGTAAAGACCGATGCTGAACAGCACCACAGCCAGGTAAAGATAGGTTTCCAACTGGTTGAAGATGAGCATAGAGAAACCCCTGGCATTCAGGCGCTGCCGCGGCCGCCCCGGGCGGTAACGATGGCGCCCAGCATGGCCACCAGCAAGAGCAGCGAAATGAGTTCAAAAATGACCACATATTGGTCCAGCAGATAATGGCCGATGGTGGTGATGGACCAGTCGGCGGAGCGTTCCGCCGCCGCGGTCCAGGCGGTCTTCCGGGTGAGGAGGCCCAGGAAGATGAAAACCAGGCCGGCTCCGAAGAGCGCGCCCTGAATCTTCAACGGATTGCGGGGCGGGGCCGGCAGGTGCATGGGAGCGGACAACATGATGGCAAAGCAGATGGCGATGGTAATGGCCCCCACGTAGATGAGGATCTGCATCAGGGCCACGAAGGGGCTGTTGAGGTAGAGAAAGAGGCCGGCCACGCCGATGAGCGCCAGGGCCAGTCCCAGGACGTTGTGGAAGATGTTCTTGGCGCCCACGGCAATGACGGCGCCCACCAGGGTGGCGGCCACCACCAGGTAAAAGCTCAGGGTGGCGATCAGAACGCTCATTCCTTCACCTCCTCCCCGGGGGCAGGGGCTGTCCCGCCCTCTGCCGGCTTGGCGGCTTTTTTGGCGGCCGGTTTGGCCGGAGTCTTGGCCTTGCCCTCCACCGGCGCCTTGGCTTCCGCCTCGGCTTCGGGCTGAGGCTCGGGAATCGGGGTCACCGGGTAACCCAGACGGCGCTGTTGGGCCTGGAGCCGGGCGAAGACGTCGATCTCCGCGTCCTCCCGGGAGAACCCGGCCAGCCGGTACTCATCGGAGAACTTCAAGGCCTGGGTGGGACAGACCTCGACGCACAAACCGCAGAGGCTGCAATAGTGATAGTCAATGACATACCTGCTGGGCAGCTTTTTTTTGCCCACCTTCACTCCCTCCAGGTGGATGAGCTGGGAAGGGCAGATGCGGGAGCACATCTCGCAGGCGATGCACCGGTGCGTCTGGGTCTCGGGGTCGATGACAAACTCGGTATGACCCCGGTAGGCCGGAGACATGGTGAGCTTTTCCCGGGGATACTGCACCGTCACAATGGGCTTGACGAAGTAGCGGATGGTCACGCCCATGCCGGCCAACAGGCTGTTGAACCCCACCAGAATGTCTTTAACGTAGCTGATCATCGCTTGTAACACCTTGTTGGGCTGCCGCGCTCAACTCACACCAGCTTCATGACCAGGGCGGTAATGAGCAGGTTGGCAAAGGCCAGCGGGATGAGAATCTTCCAGGCGAAGGTAATCAACTGGTCGAAACGCACCCGGGGAAAGGTCCACCTGAACCACATGATGATGAAAATGATGGCGTAGACCTTGATGAGAAACCAGAAAATCCCCGGCAACACCGGTCCCCGCCAGCCGCCCAGGAAAAAGACGGTGGCGATGGCCGCCACGATGAACATGTTGGTGTATTCCGCCAAGAAGAACAGGGCGAAGCGCATGCCGGAATATTCCGTGTGGAAGCCGGCTACCAGCTCGGACTCGGCCTCCGGCAGGTCGAAGGGAGCCCGGTTGGTTTCGGCGGTGGCGCAAATAATGTAGAGCAGGAAGGCCACCGGCTGCACCAGGATGAACCAATACCTCCCCTGAGCCGCCACAATGTCCTGGAGGCTGAAGGAACCCACCATGAGAATGATGCTCATCAGGGTGATGAGCAGCGGGATCTCGTAGGCCACGTTCTGGGCCACGGAACGGATGGCCCCGAACACGGAGTACTTGTTGTTGGAGGCCCAACCCGCCATGAGGATGGCCAGGACCGTCAGGGCGGCGAAGGCCAGGATGAGGAGGATGCCGACGTTCATGTCCCGGATGATCAGGCTCTGGGAAAAAGGGATCACCAGGAAGGAGAGAAGCACCGGCAGAAAGACCACGATGGGGGCCAGAAGGTACACCGGCCGATCCACGTCCGCTGGGGTGATGAGCTCCTTGCCCAGCAGTTTCAGGGCGTCGGCGATGGTCTGGATGGCTCCGTGCCAGCCAACTTCCATGGGACCGGGTCGAAGCTGCATGTGGGCCGAGACCTTACGCTCCATCCAGATAAGAAAGAGGGCGTTCACCGCCACCAGGGCCATGACCCCGATGAGGCCGGCGATCATCCCGAAGAGGCTCACACTTTGGGCTGCAGTGCTCATACGGTTCTGCCTGTATCCGTTAGCGGTCGATTTCCGGCACCACCACGTCGATGGAGCCCAAAATGGCCACCAGGTCCGCCACCAGGGTGTCCCGGGCGATTTCCGGCAAAATGCTCAGGTTGCCGAAGGAAGGCACCCTCAGCTTGGCGCGGTAGGGGTTGACCTCCCCCTGGCTCACCAGGTAGATGCCGAATTCGCCCCGGGCCGTCTCCACCGCCGTGAAGACCTCGCCTGCGGCGGGCTTGATGCGTTTGGGGACTTTTTCCGCCATGACGGGACCGGCGGGCAACTTGTCGCAGGCCTGCTCAATGATGCGCAGGCTCTGCTCCATCTCCCGGTAGCGCACCATATAGCGGTCGAAGATGTCCCCGGTTTGGCCGATGGGAATCTCGAAGTCGAACAGGGGATAGGCGGAGTAGGGCTCGCTTTTGCGAATGTCGTAGGGGATGCCGCTGCCCCGCACCATGGGGCCGGTGAGCCCGTAGCGCACGCACTGGTCCTGGGTGATGACCCCGATTCCCTTGGTGCGCTCCAGGAAGATGACGTTCTTGTTCACCAAGTTTTCATAATCCCGGTAGCGGCTCCTGAGTTTCTTGGCGAAGGCCCGGCAGCCGGCCACGAAGTCATCGTCCACGTCCCGGGGCACGCCACCGAACCGGTAGTAGCAGTAAGTGAGGCGGGAACCGGTGACCCGGTCCAGGACGTCCAGGAGGAATTCCCGGTCGTCGAAGCAGTAGAGGAAGGGGGTGAAGGCCCCCAGGTCCAGGAGATAGGCGCCGATCCACAGGAGGTGGCTGGAGATGCGGTTCATCTCACTGGTGATCACCCGGATGAACTCGGCCCGCTCCGGGACTTTCAGCTCCAGGAGCTTCTCCACCGCCATGCAGTAGCACTGGTTGTAGGCCAGGGCGTGGAGGTAGTCCACCCGGCCCATGTTGGGGAGGAACTGCTGGTAGTTGCGGTTCTCCGCCATGTGTTCGTGGCCCCGGTGGCCGTAGCCGATGTCCGGGTCGGCGTTGACGATGAACTCCCCCTCCATCTCCAGCTCCACCCGCAACACGCCGTGAGTGCTGGGATGCTGGGGGCCCAGGTTCAGCACATAGGTCTTTTCTTCCAGTCCACGCTCAAGCATCGGCCTGGGTCTCGCTCTCGGCAAATTTTTTGCGTAAGGGGTGAAAGTCGGCGTCAACGGGGAGGAGGATGCGCCGGAGGTCCGGGTGGCCAGAGAACCTGATGCCGAAGAGGTCAAAGACCTCCCGTTCGTACCAGTTGGCCCCGGGATAGATGTGGCTGATGCTGGGGGCGGCCGCCTCCTTGGCCAGCTTGGCGCGCACCACCGCCCGGCACAGCTCCCGGTAATGGTTGAAATGATAGACCAGGGTGAAATGCTCCGGGAAGTCCACGGCGGTGAGGGACTCCAGGAAGCACCCGCAAGTCAGCATGGTCTGGGCCACCTCGGGAAGCTGGGCCGGCGCCGCCTCCACCTCCAGGTGGCAGCCGGTCTTGGCGTAATCGCCCACCGCCACCGTATCCAGTTTCAGGGAGCCCAGGGCCTGGGTAAGCTTATCGTGCACCATCTCTAAATTTCCTGAGGCGGCCGCGGCCGGTGATTTTTTCTTCCAAAACCAGGATGCCCTCGATGAGCCCCTCGGGCCGAGGCGGGCAGCCGGGCACATAGACGTCCACCGGAATGATGAGATCGGCGCCGGGCACAATGGCGTACTGGTCGGGGTAATAGAAGGGGCCGCCGGAGATGGCGCAGTTGCCCATGGCGATGACCCACTTGGGGGCGGGCATCTGCTCATAGAGGCGCACCACTGCGGGAGCCATCTTCTTGGAGATGGTGCCGGCTACGATCATCAGGTCACACTGCCGGGGGGAGGGCCGAAAGACCCCGGCCCCGAAGCGGTCCAGGTCGAAGCGGGCGGCGCCCGCGGCCATCATCTCGATGGCGCAGCAGGCCAGCCCGAAGGTCAGGGGCCACAGCGAGTTGGCCCGGGCCAGATTGAGGGCCTCTTCCAAGGCCCCCAGATGAATCAGAGGTTCTCCGGTTTTCTTTTCCAAGTGAAGACCCCCCTGCACCAGGCGTAAACGATCACCAGGGAGAGAATGCCGATGAAGATGGCGATTTCAATGAAGTCCCGCCAGACATAGCCCTTGCCGTAAGCCAACAGCACCGGGAAAAGGAACAGCACGTCCACGTCGAAGGCCAGAAAGAGGAGGGCGAACAGATAGTAGATGACCGCCACCTGGATCCAGGCCCCACCGATGATGGGCATGCCGCATTCGTAAATCTCGTCCCGGGAAGCCCCGAAGCTTCGGGGGGCGATGAAATGGGCGATGACCAGAGGCCCCAGGGCAAAGAGCGCCGCCGCCACCAGGAACACCAAGACATAAGAGAAATCGGTCAAGGCCGCGGGGATTTCCAAGGCGCACCTCTTGTGCAATTTGGTACAATCTCTTGGGGGCTTTATATCGCAGGGGCAATTTTTTCTCAAGAATTTTTTCAGAAAAATTTTATCTTGCCTCGGCCCGGCCCGATGCGTTATGCAGACACTGCGGCTTTCGGCAGGAAAAGACCCGCCGGATAAATGAGCTTTTGTTTATAATGGGGATGGCCTGGCTTCAAAACGGATAAGGTATCCCCGCCCGGCCGCGGGGGCGTTGCCCACTGCCTGAAAGAGGCGAGACCGGCTTGCTTCGGGAGGGGGCTTCGGCCGCAGACCATCAGCCGCTCAAGGAGTCGTCATGCCGCACCTCGCCGACCTTACCATGCCCGCCTTCGAAGCGTGGCGGGAAAAGACCCGCACCGTCATCCTGCCGCTGGGCTCGGTGGAAGAGCACGGACCCCATTTGCCCTTGGCCACCGACGCCTTCCACGCCGTCGAGTTGGCCCGCCGGGTGGAACAGTTGCGGGCCGTCTTTGTGGCGCCGCCGCTGTATTACGGCCTCTGCCGCTCCACCCGGGAACATCCGGGCACCCTGAGCCTTTCCGGCCCCACGCTCCGGGCGCTGATCATTGATCTGGGACGGGAATTTTTTCGGCAGGGAATGCAGCACTTCCTCATCCTGAGCGGCCATGCCGGCGGCACGCATATGGCTATGCTCACCGACGCCGGCGAAGCCTTGCTGGAGGAGCTTCCCACGCTCAACGTGGCGGTGGTCAACGTGTTGGATCTGCTGCGGCAGGTGCTGGCGGCTCGTCCGGACCTGGTAACCGCCCGGGGGGATGCGCATGCCGGTGAAGTGGAGACCGCGCTGATGCTGAGCTGTCAGCCGCATCTGGTCAAAGGAAGGGCAGCCCCGGAGTGGCCGACCTTTCCCAAGTACCTCCTGGTGCGGAACAAAAGGAGATTCTGGCCAGGAGGCGTGTGGGGCGATCCCACCCAGGCCACGGCGGAGCAAGGCGAAGCGCTGCTTCAGGCAGAAGCTGAACAATTATCGTTGGTTATCGATAGTTTGGAAAAAATGTGATGCAGGTGATTTTCAGGTAAACTTTTCCTTGACATTCCATCCAGATTTAATAAAAATGGGCAAGTTTTGACGAACTATCCCCGCCCACGGACAACATATCCTCTATGATACCTGAAGCAATTGAAATGATTGCGGATAGGGTTCTGTCTTTAGAAGACTCGGACTTGCACGACCTCCTGGAGCACTACAAGAGCCGTATGGCCGGGGACGAGCCTGATCGTTCCTGGGAGCGGGCGGTCATCGCCTACTTTCTCATCAACGGCCTCCGGATGAAAGATGCCCTGAAGCGGTGCAAAATGCAACGGCATTGCTATCCGGAGATCTCACGCCTGCGTTTGGTCAAAGCCTGAGTCAACGGCGCCTGTCAGGCGCCGGGCCCGCAGAATTCCTTGCCATTTCCCCGGGGGGCCCTTGGCGGCCTTGAGCCCGTTACCCCCATTATTCCCCGTTCCCCCATCATTGACCTTACAATGTTTTGAAAAGCGACCACGCCCCCGGGTGTGACAATACCGCGGGCTTGCCCGTCCTTGCATCTACAGATAAAAGCCTGTCGCAGGGAGGAGGGGGCCTCCTCCTTATAGACGCCGGTCGCTGGCAGGCAGCTCAGGCGGCCAGGTCCTGGCAAGGTCCGGTGCCCAGGGTCAAGGCCGAGGTGGGGCAACTGGTGACGCACAACCGGCATTTGAGACAGTCTCCCCGGGCCGGTCCACCCTGCTCCGCCAAAAACCGGGGCGTAAGCTGCATGGGACAGGAGCTGACGCACAGGTCACAGCCGCGGCACCGTTCGGCCGCCACGATCAGCGGTTGCCGGTTCTGTCCCAGCCAAGCCGACAGGGTGCCGATGGGGCAGAGGTAACACCAGGTGCGCTGGTGGTAAAAAAGGCCCAGGATGACGGCGGCGACGGTGGTGAGGCTCAGCAACAGCATAAAAAAGGCGCCGATGGCGTAAGGGTCTGGCCAGCGGCGGATGAGCTGCCAGGTGAGCATCCCCAAGAGCACGGCCATCACCGCCACCCGCAAAGGGGTGGAGCGAAAGGCCGAGGGAATCGCCCGGCCGCGGCTGAAGCGGGCCAGCCAGGCGTCTTCAAAGGAGCCCCGGGGACAGAGCCAGTTGCACCAGGACCTGCCCCGGAAGAGGGCGGTGCCCACCCCCAAGAGCATGCACCCAGGGATGAAATAGCCCACCAGGGGATAGCGCCAGCCTGCGGCCAACAGGAGCAGGAACCCCCCTCCCAAGAGCCTTTGCTTCAAGGTGCGGCTTTTCACCAGTCGGGCCAGCCGGGCCTTCCTCTTCCCGGCGGCGGCTCGAGGCCCGGTGGGCCTCGGAAATTCCTCTCCGGAGGTTAAAGGAGCAGCAGATTGCGACATGTGGTTCACCTCAATCTTTATTTTCAGTATTTAGAAACAATGCAATCTTATTGGTAAAAAAAGAGCCTCTTACGGCAGGCGCCCTGAGGAGGTCTTGCCGTCAGGCGCTCTCCTCGCCTGCCAGCAGGTCGGCATGGAGCCGCCCCTTCTCACTTAAGGCCTGTTGGAGGACCTGGCGCATCAGGTTGCAAGCCTTGAGGATGGCTGGGGTGGCGATGCGATAGTACATGGACGTCCCCTGGCGGCGGGCGGCCAGGATGCCCTTCTGCCGCATGAGGCCCAGGTGTTGGGAGAGGTTGGCCTTGGGCAGGCCCAGGGCCTGCACCATCGCCCCCACGGGGAGTTCCTGGTCTTTGAGCAGGTGCAGGATCTGAAGTCGCTTGGGGTTGGCCAGCGTCTGGCAGATATCTGCCTGGAGCTCCCAGACCCGGGCGGGAGGGATGGGCTCAGGCGCTATTATTGTTTTATTGTTTCGCATAATTGCAACAATTATAACCACCGCAGCGGGTGCGGTCAAGGGATAATACCGCATATTTTCGAGCCGGTTCGGGCAGCTGGGCCAGGAGACCCGGGCCGCAGAGGGGAAACCGGCGGCGGGCTTAGCCTCAGCGGCGTTGCCGTTTTTTGAGAAAGAGCCTGAGGGGGGCCAGGGAGAGACCGAGCCTTTCTCTGAGTTGCCTGATGAGATAGCGGCGGTAGGCGGCCGGGACGCCCTCGGGGTGGTTGACGAAGGCCACGAAGGTAGGCGGAAAGGTCTCCGGCTGGGTCAGATAATAAAATTTTACCGGGCGGTAGCGGAACAGGGGCGGGCGGGTGCGGCCGATGATCTCTTTAAGGAGCTGGTTCAGCTCGCCGGTGCTCGCCCGAAACCCCAACTGGGCGTAAATCCGGTCGATCCAGCTGAAGATCCTGGCAACATTCAGACCGGTTTTGGCGGAAAGGGGCAACACCGGCGCGAACGGCAGAAAGTCCAGGGCCTCCCGCACCCGGGTCAAGACGGACGCGCGGTTCTCCCGGGACACCAGGTCCCATTTGTTCACCCCCACCAGGCAGCCTTTGCCTTCCTGGTCGATGAGGCTGGCGATGCGCAGGTCCTGGGCGGTCACCCCTTCGGTGGCATCCAGAAGCAGCAGGGCCACCTGGGAGCGCTCCACGGCCCGCACCGCCTTAAGCACCATGCCCCGCTCCAGTCCTGGTTCTCTTACACTGGGCCGGCGCATCCCGGCGGTGTCCACAAGCACATAGTCCTGGCCCTGGAAGTGGACCGGCGTGTCAATGGCGTCCCGGGTGGTGCCCGGCTGGTCGCCGACAATGACGCGCTCCTCTCCCAGCACCCGATTGATGAGGGAGCTCTTGCCCACATTGGGCCGGCCCACCACCGCCACCCGGATGCCGGGCTCGACTTCGGCAAAGACGCCCGCCGGCGGAAGGAGCCCGACGATGCTCTGCAACAGGGCGCCCAGGCCCAGGCGATGCTCCGCTGAGACGGCGTAAAGCGGCGCCAGCCCGAACCGGTAAAAGTCGGGCAGGATCTCGTCACGCCCCGGGTGATCCATTTTGTTGACGACCAGGAGCACCGGCTTGCCCGTGGTCCGCAGATACGCCGCCACCTCCTCATCCCCGGGGAGGGGGCCGGTTTTGCCGTCCATGACCAAAAGGATGAGGTCGGCTCCGGCCACCGCGGCCTCGGCCTGCCGCCGGATGAGGGGCTCCAGCTCGTCCCCGGCCCCGGTCAGCCCGCCGGTGTCCACCAGGAGAAAGGTGTGGTCGTCATGCACCACCCGGCCCAGGTGGCGGTCCCGGGTGACGCCGGGCAGGTCCCCCACCAAGGCCTGGGCGGATTGCGTGAGGCGGTTGAACAGGGTGGATTTGCCGACGTTGGCCCGGCCGATAATGGCCACCAAAGGCAGGGCCGGTTGGAAGGCTGCGGTTTCCATCAGGCAACCGGGGGTTTTGCAGGATGGTCTGGCGGGGAGGGAGGGGCAATCCAGCCCCCCACTCCCTCTCGATGCTTCCCCCCACCCGGTGAGGCAAAATGGAGGAAGGGGGCCCGGGGGAGGGCGGAAGAGTGCGCCATGGGGATCCCTCTCCCAAGCAGTCTCAGGGCAGCAGCCCACCGAAAAGGCGTCAGGCCGGGGGCTTATGGGCCACGGTTTTGGGCGGCCAGTTTTGCAGGATCTCCACCGCCTTTTTCAATACATGGTCCTGTTCCAGGTCGGCAACGGTCAGAGGTTGGTTCCACGGGCGGTCGGTGATGCCTTCGCCGCGCATGTGGCGCTCCATGGCTTCCTCCCGGAGGGTTTTCAGGGATTTGCCGGACGGGGGCTCGGGCTCCTTGATCACGATGTCCGGAACGATGCCCTTGTCCTGGATGGTCTGGCCGCTGGGGGTGTAGTATAGGGCGGTGGTCAGGCGCAGGGCCGAGCCATCCTCCAGGGGGATGATGGTCTGCACCGAGCCCTTCCCGAAGCTCTTGGTCCCTACCACCACCGCCCGCTTCTGGTCCTTCAGGGCGCCGGCCACGATCTCCGAGGCGGAGGCGCTGCCCTCGTTGATGAGCACCACCATGGGGATTTCACGGTTCTCCCCCTCTTGTCCCGCCCGGGCATAAAACTTCATATTCTGCTGGGTAGTGCGGCCTTGGGTATAGACGATGAGACCTGAGCTCAAGAATTCGTCCGCCACTTGGACGGCCTGCTCCAGGAGGCCGCCGGGATCATTGCGCAGGTCCAGGATCAGTCCTTTCATGGGGTGCAGCCGCTGGCGCATCTTGGCCAGGAATCCCTTGAGGTCTTTATCCGTCTGGTCCTGAAAATTGGCCAACCGGATGTAGCCGATGCCGCCCTCGACGATCCGGGCCTTGACGCTGCGGATGGGAATGATGTCCCGCACGATGGGGACATCTTTGGGGGCGGTGAAGCCCTGCCGGTTGATGGTCAGGGTAACCTTGGAGCCCTTGGGACCCCGGATGAGCTTAACGGCCTCGGTGAGGGTGAGGTTGCGGGTGGGCTTGCCGTCGATCTTGATGATCTGGTCGCCGGCCCGGAGCCCCGCCCGGTAAGCCGGGGTGCCCTCGATGGGCGACACCACGGTAAGGGTGCGGTCTTTCAAGGTGATTTCAATGCCGATGCCGCTGAACTTCCCCTTGGTTTCAATTTGCAACTCCCGGAACTCCTCCGGAGTCATGAAGGCGGAGTGCGGGTCCAGGGTGCCCACCGCTCCCTGGATGGCGCCGTGGATAATCTCTTTGCCGGTCTTTTGGTCCACATAGTGCTGCTGAATAAGGTCCAGAACCTGGGCGAAGTTCTGCAAATGGACGTCGGCCAGGGGGCGCGGCGGGTGGGCCAGTCCGGTGACCCGAAGCTGAATAGGGCCCTGGCTGGGGTTGTTGGGTTGCAAAGGGTCCCCTGCCACCAGGGCGGCTCCCCCCAGAATGCCCAGCAAGGCCAGGAGCAGGGAAAGCTTCCGAAGCGGTGCATGTGCCGGCATGATGATGGGTTCCTTAAGGCTGATGCTTTACCGTTGGCTTTGACAGGCCGTAACGCCTGGTGCACACCAAGCGGGGTGGGACATCCCGGGGCTCCCCCGCCTTGGGGGGACCTCCGGCACGCCGATGGTGGCAGACGAGAAACGGCGTTCCCGCCGGCCCACAAAGGACCCGGCTCAGGATTTCTTTTTGGCAGCTGGGCCGGGCTTGCCGCCCTTAAGCACCTCCACCGCCTGGAGCACCCAGGGGTCCTGGTCCACCGGCCAGCGCTCCCGGGCAGCCTCTTCGGTTTTGGGCTTGATCCCCTCAATGTCCGGATTGAGGCCGGTTCCGGTGATTTTCTGTCCTTTGGGGGTGTAGCAGTGGGCCACCGTCATGACCACGGCGGAGCCGTCTTTCAAGGGCAAGACCTTGGTGATGCCGCAGAGGCCGAAGGTCTTGACGCCCAGGAGCCTTGCCAAACCGTGGTCCTGCAAGGCGCCGGCGATGATCTCTGCTCCCCGGGCCGTGCCCTGGTCCACCAGCACCACCATGGGCCAAGAGGGCTTGAGGACCGCATCCCGCTCTTTCCCCCGGTAGGTCTGGGGGGTTTGCCCTTTGCGGCCCCGGGTGGCCACGACCTCCCGGTCGCCCACCAGCACCGCCGCGGTGCGCACCGCCTGCTCCATGGTTCCCCTGGCGTTGTTGCGCAGGTCCAAAATGATGCCCTTAAGATCAGGCTGACGGCGCTTCAGGTCCGTCAGTTCCCGGGTCAGATTGGCGGGCGTGTCCTCGCTGAGATACGGTATCCGCACATATGCATAAGGACCCGGCAAGACCTGGGTTTTGATGATGGCCGGGGCCAGAGGTTCCAGGGTGAGCGTCAGGTCCAGGGGCTTGGTGAGGCCGTTGCGCAAAACCTGGACTTTCATGGTGGTGCCGGCCGCGCCCTGAAACCGGCGGACGCCCTCCTGGGTGGTGAGGTTGCGCACCAGCTGCCCGTTGATTTTCAGGATATGGTCCCCGGGTTGGATGCCGGCCCGAGCCGCCGGTCCGTGGTCCAGCACCGACACGGCCGTGAGCAGATGGTCTTTAAAGACCAATTCCATGCCAGCCTCCGCCGCGGCACCCAGCTTGCCCTGCTGGAGTTCTTTGAATTCTGCGGCGGTGAGGTAGGAGGAATCAGGGTCCAGGGCATTCATCATCCCCCGCAGCGCACCCTGCACCAGTTCGGCTTCGTCCTTGGGCTGGACGTATTTCTGGCCGATTTCGTAGAAGGCCTCGCTGGCCAGCCGCAGGGCTTCGTAGGTGTCCTGGCCGGCCCCGGTGTGGGGGGCCGTCCAGGCAGTGAGGAGGGCGGCGCAAAGCACCGCCGGCAGCGCCAGCTTTCGGCCGTTGCCGCTCAGGAACCGTCGGGCCCGTCTCAATGTGTGCACCGTGGAACTCCGCTGCCCGTTGTTTTAAGGATATTGGGGAGGTTTCCGCCTGATGGCCCGGTGGGCTGCTTTGACCAGATCATCGGCGGTGAGGCCGTAATGCCGCAAGAGGTCCTCGGGCCGGCCCGACTGCCCGAAGATGTCCCGCAACCCCAGGCGCTCCAGGGGAACGGGGTAAAAATCGGTCAAGACTTCGCTGATGGCACTCCCCAGGCCGCCGGTCACCATGTGTTCCTCAGCCGAAACCAGGGCCCCGGTATGACGGGCCGAATCCACCACCAACTCCCAGTCCAGGGGCTTGAGGCAGGAGAGGTTGAGCACCCGGGCCGAAATCCCCTCCTGGGCCAGCCGGCGGGCCGCCTCCAGGCACCGATGGACCATGAGGCCCACACCTGCCAGGGTGACGTCGCCGCCCTCCTGGAGGATGGTCCCCTGCCCCAGCTCGAAGCGGTGGTCTTCGGGAAAAATCACCGGAAAGGGCAGGCGGGAGGTGCGAATATACACGGGGCCCTGATAGGCCGCGGCCCAGCGCACCATGGCCCGGGTTTCCGGCCCGTCGGCGGGGACCAGCACCACCAGGTTGGGGAGCACCCGCATCAGGGCCAGATCCTCCAACGCCTGGTGGGAGCCGCCGTCTTCGCCCACGGTGAGGCCGCCGTGGCTGGCGACGATTTTCACGTTGAGGTTGCCGTAGGCGATGGACTGGCGGATCTGCTCCCAGGCCCGGCCGGTGGCGAAGATGGCAAAGGTACTGGCGAAGGGGATCTTCCCCCCGGCGGCCAGACCGGCGGCGGTACCCATCAGGTCCTGCTCGGCAATGCCGAGGTTGAAAAACCGGTCCGGATAGAGCCGGGCGAAGCGGTTGGTCTGGGTGGAGCCGGAGAGGTCGGCGTCCAGGACCACGATATCCGGATTCTCCTCCCCCAGTTGGGCCAGGATTTTCCCATACTCCACCCGGGTGCTTTCCTGCCGCTCCCCGGCCGGAGCCGGGGCGGTGGCCGCAATGCCTCCCATCAGCCCGCTGTCAGCTCCTTTATCGCCTGCTGATATTCTTCAGTATTGGGGGCCACCCCATGGAACTTCACCTGGTCCTCAAAGATGGAGACCCCCTTGCCCTTGACGGTATGGGCGATGACGATGCCGGGCCGGCCGGTGACCCGTTCCAAAGCGCCCAGGGCTTCCAGGATGGCGGCCAGGTCGTGGCCATTGACCTCCAGGGTATGCCAGCCGAAGGCCTGCCACTTGGCGGCCAGGGGCTCCAGGCTCATGACCTCGGCGGTGCGGCCGTCGATTTGCAGGCGGTTGCGGTCGAGGATGGCGGTGAGGTTGTCCAGACGGTAGTGGGCCGCGGTCATGGCCGCCTCCCAGATCTGGCCTTCCTGAACCTCGCCGTCACCCAAAAGGACATACACCCGCTGGCCGGTGCCGTTGAGCCGGGCGGCCAGGGCCAGGCCGTTGGCCATGGACAGTCCCTGGCCCAGGGAGCCGGTGGGCACCTCCACGCCCTTGAGCCAGCCTGAGTCCGGGTGCCCCTGAAGGGGGCTGCCGAATTGCCGCAAAGTCCCCAGATGTTTAACCGGGAGCTGTCCCAGGCGGGCCAGCACCGCATACAGGGCCGGCGCGGCATGGCCCTTGGAAAGCACGAAGTAATCCCGGTGCGCCGCATTATGGCCGCCGCCCAGGCGCATCTTGCCGAAAAACAAGGCCACCAGCACGTCCGCGGCGGACAGGGAGCCGCCCACGTGCCCGGACCCGGCCCGGTAGATCATCTCCACGATGTCCAGGCGCACCTGGCGGGCGATCTTCTCAAGACTGGCAATGTCGATGATATGGTCCATAAACGCTGGCGGGATCGGCAGCCCCCACGGGCAGGCCTCGCACCCCCTGCTTTCTGAAATATGTTGGTATCACAACGCCGCCCATCCTGCAAGGCCGGGGGTGGCGGGGCGAGCATTTTTCCGCCGGGGCGGAAAATCCCCAAAGAATTCCCGGGAAAAGGCGGCATCGGCGGATTTCAGTTGGTTCCCCCGGACAACCGGAGTATATAATGAAACGTTGTGACGGGCGAGGAGGCTTGCAAAGCCCCGGCCCGCACCCGAGTCCCCTCTTCCTCCCTGAATGGCAAAGGTGGGGAAGGCAGGAAACCGGGACCGCTTGCGCTTTGGCGGCAGGGGTCTCGGCGAGGGCATCTGAACCAAAAGCGCCGGAGGGCGCCGGCCTTCCGGCTGGCAGGGTGATGGTTATGGGCTTAACCAGGGAAGAAGTCCTGCATGTGGCGCAACTGGCCCGCCTGACGCTGCGGCCGGAGGAGGTGGAGCTCTTCACCCGGCAGTTGAACGACATCCTGGAATACGTGCGTCAATTGGAGCGGGCTGACACCCAGGGGGTCGCCCCCTTGTTTCAGGTGCTGGCCAAGGCCGAGGCCTTCCGGGAGGACGCAGTGGCAGGCGGCTTGGCCCGGGAGCGGGCGTTGGCCAACGCCCCGGAACAGGAAGAGGGCGCCTTCGTGGTGCCCCGGGTGATTTGACCCGGGAAGGCGGGAGGCGAAGTCCCCGGGGCTTCCGCCCAGGCGCCCCGGGGTGAACCATGACACGTGACTTTAGTGGATTGTAAACCGCCATGACTGATGATTTGTGCCGCCTGGGCATCGCCCAGATCCACCGGTTGCTGGCCGCCGGGGAGGTGTCGCCGGTGGAGCTGACCGAAAGCTTTCTGGCCCGCATCGCTGCAATGGACCAGGAAATCGGGGCCTATATCACGGTGGACCCCCCGGGGGCCCGAAAGCAGGCCGAAGCGGCGGCCCGGCGCTTGGCCCGGGGGCAGGGCGGACCCCTTACCGGAGTCCCCCTGGCGCTGAAAGACCTGCTGGCCACCGAGGGTTTGCGCACCACCTGTGCTTCCCGGATGCTGGCCGAATTCGTGCCGCCCTATGACGCCACGGTGGTGGCCCGGCTTAGGGAGGCGGGGGCCGTCTTTTTGGGCAAGGTGAACATGGACGAGTTCGCCATGGGATCCTCCACCGAAACCTCCGCCTTCGGACCCACCCGCAACCCTTGGAACCGGGACTGCATCCCGGGGGGCTCCAGCGGCGGTTCAGCGGCGGCGGTGGCCGCAGACCTGTGCGCCGCCTCCCTGGGCTCGGACACCGGCGGCTCCATCCGCCAGCCGGCGTCCCACTGTGGCGTGGTGGGGCTGAAGCCCACCTACGGCCGGGTTTCCCGGTTCGGGTTGGTGGCTTATGCCTCGTCCCTGGATCAGATCGGCCCCCTCACCAAGGATGTCCGGGATGCCTCGCTCCTGTTGAAGGCCATTGCGGGTCACGACCCCCGGGACTCCACCTCAGCGGCGGCTCCGGTCCCCGATTATCCCGCGGTCTTGGGCCGGGAGATCAAGGGCCTGAAAATCGGGGTGCCCCGGGAATATTTCGGGGAGGGGGTGGATCCGGAAGTCGTGGGGGCCGTCACCCGGGCGCTGAAAACCCTGGAGGGCTTGGGCGCCTGTCTGGTGGAGGTGAGCCTGCCGCACACCGAATATGCGGTGGCCGCCTATTACGTGGTGGCCACGGCGGAGGCCTCCTCCAACCTGGCCCGCTATGACGGGGTAAAATACGGCTTCCGGGCCGCCGGCAAAACCCTGTTGGAGACCTACTGCCAGACCCGCAGCCAGGGGTTCGGCGCCGAAGTCCGCCGGCGCATCATGCTGGGGACCTATGCCCTGTCCGCCGGCTACTACGATGCGTATTACCGGAAGGCTTCCCAGGTGCGCGCCCTGATTCGCCGGGATTTTGACCGGGCCTTTGAGACCTGCGCGGTGTTGGCCGGGCCGGTGGCCCCCACTCCGGCCTTCCGTTTGGGGGAGAAGGTGGACGATCCCCTGACCATGTACCTGTCGGACATCTTCACCATAGCAGTGAACCTGGCGGGGATTCCGGGGATTTCCGTGCCCTGCGGTTTCAGCCGGGGAGGCCTCCCCATCGGTTTGCAGATTCTGGGCCCGCCCCTGGGGGAGGAGGTGGTCCTGCAAACGGCCTATGCCTTCGAGCAGGCCACGGACTTTCACCGGCGGAGACCCGCGCTCTGAGGCGGAAGCGAGAAGGGCGAGGCGGGTTTCCTTCAGGTGCAGCCTGATGGACGCTCGCCCCCTGCCGCCCTGGGTCAGCCCGGCCCCGGTGGTGAAGGGAGGCGGAGACTAAGGTTTTGCCGTTTGGCGTCGGCAGGATCCGGCCCTGCCCGGTGAGCCGTCGTCACGGGAGGGGAGGTGGGAATTTCTATGACCAAACCGATGCAATACCTCATGCCGGTGCTGGCCTTGTGCCTGGCGCTGAGCGCCGTCGGGGCCGAAGCCCAGGAGGGCACGGGCCGCCGCCTCAGCCTGCAGGAGGCCATGGACACCGCCCTGAAGCAGAACCCCCAGGTCACCCAATACCGGGAACTCATGGTTGCCGCCAAGGAGGGCATCGGCATTTCCCGGTCCGCCTACTTCCCGCAGTTGAGCCTGAGGGGGGATTTTTACTATGGCACCGCCTTTTCTTCCTCCTCGGCCGGGGCCACCTTTCAGGGGGGGACGGTGCCCGGCACCTCCAGACCCCTGTCCCTCACCAACAATCCCCGGGACTTTTATATCTACCGCTTCTCGCTGAACCAGCTGATTTATGACTTCGGCAAGACTTCCGGCACGGTGGAACAATCCACCGCCAGCTACAAAGCCTCCCAGGAAGACTATGCCGCCTCCCGGCAACAGGTGATTCTGGACACCCGCACCGCCTATTTCAACTACCTGGCGGCTCGCCGGGCCGTCAAGGTGGAGGAACAGAACGTCCGCCAGAACCAGGAACTGCTGAAACAGGCCCAAGGCTTTTACCAGGTGGGTCTGAGGGCCAAGATTGACGTCACCAAGGCCGAGGCCAACCTGTACCAGGCCGAATCCAACCTGATCAGGGCCAAGAACGCCGCGGAGGTGGGTCGGGTGGACCTCATGAAGGCCCTGGGGCTGAAAAGTTGGCCTTATGCGGACGTGGAGGACATCCTGGAGGTGAGCCCCCGCCCGGTGGTCTTGGAGGACCTGAAGGCCCAGGCCCTGCGCCAGCGGCCGGAGATCCAGCGCAACCGGGCCCAGCAGCAACGGGATCAGGCGGCCATCCAGGTGGCTCAGGCCGGCTATTTCCCCACCCTCTCCTCCAACTCCGCCTATGGCTGGCAGGGGAGCGGCTATCCTCTGGATGACAACTGGTGGCTGGGCATGGGCGTGAGTTTTCCACTCTTCGAGGGTGGCAGGACTCTATATTCCGTGCGCCAGGCCAAGGCGCAGTTTCGGTCCACCTTGGCCAACGCCGACGTGCTCACCCTGGATGTGCTCAAGGAAGTGGAGCAGAGCTATCTGGATCTGAAGGCCGCCTGGGAGGTGATCCGCTCCACCAAAAAAGCCCGGGAAGCCGCGGAAGAAAACCTGCGCCTGGCCTGGGGCCGCTACCGGGCCGGAGTGGGGAACATCATCGAGGTCACCGATGCCCAGACCCAGTTTGCCCGGGCCGACCTGGAGTACGTCCGGGCCCTTCTGGAATATCGCATCGTGGAAGCCCGGCTGGACAAGGCCATCGGCAAGACCTTTTGACGCGGGAACGGGTTGGGGAGCGGAAAGGCTGCGGCTTCTGGCACCCTCGCCCACCGCTCAAAGCAGTCCTTGATCCCGCAAGTCCCGGGTGAAGTCCTCCGGCCCGGTAAACTGCCAGGCGGTGAGGCCGTGAGCCCGGGCGGCCTCCACAAAGGGCAGCTTGTCGTCAATGAACAAGCAGGCGGCGGGAGGGCAGGCGGCCTTTTGGAGAAGCATCCGGTAGAAGGCGGGTTCGGGCTTGCGGCTGCCGGTTTGGTAAGAAAGAATATAGCCGGTAAAGTCGTGGATCAGGGGGTAGCGCTCCCAGATATAGGGAAAGTGCAGGGCGTTGGTGTTGGACACCAGAAACAGGGGCAGCCGCCCCTTCAGGCGGGCCACCACCTCCGCCATGCCCGGCATGGGGTCGAAGATCTCGCACCAGCTGCGGCAAAACTCCGGGAACGGCAGGGCCACGCCGAACAGGTCCAGAACCCGGCGGTGAAAGGCCTGGGGGCTCAGGCGGCCGGTATCAAAGGCCGGCTCCAAATCGCTGGCAAAGATGCGGTCATAGGCCGTCTCCGGGCTCACGCCCGCCAAGTCCGCCAGGCGGCGGCAGAACCGCAGATGGTCCACCCGCACCAGGACGTTTCCCAGGTCGAAGGCCAAGGCGGCAAAGGGGTGGGCAGCCATGCCATCCTCCTGCGCCCATTGTAGCGTCCCGGCGCCGAAAGGCAAGCCGCGCCGCCGGGAGCCTGCCGGGCAACCAGGGACTTCTCCCCGGGACCAGGCCCCAGGCGCCGTCCGTGCCGGAAAAAGGGCTGGAGATCATGGCCTTTCCGCCAAAAGCGGGTATAATACGCCAAGAGCCAAGGAGTCAGTTTCCAACCCTGGTTCCCGGGACTGGGGATAATGCCTGCGGCAGGCGGGGAGAGGCCCTGCCGGCCTGCGCCAAAGGGGGTGCCAGGTGGCGAAAAACCGCGGTTGGAGCTTGGTGCTGGCAGTGCTGGTGGGTGCGGTGGGCGCCAGCCTGTTCTGGTTGTATGGACCCTTCATGAAAGGGGAGGTGGCCCGGCAGGTGGGCGAAGCGGTGAGTGCCCGTCCCCTGAAAGTGGAGGCCGGCAAGGGCGAGGCCGCCAAAGTGAGCGCCACTCAGGCCTTGGGGAACCGGTTCCAAATGGTCTCCGACGGGAAACACACGTTTCTGGCGGACTTAAAGGCCGGACGGGTCTGGCGCTATTACCAGATCACCCGGGAAAGCGGCGGTCGGGAGGACGAAGGGTTCCAGCCGGTGGCCATTCTCAGCGCCGGCAAGCGGTTTTATACCGCCGAGGAGATTGAGGCGGCGTTGAAAGCCGGGGAGAAACAACCCTGATGTCCCGGGTCTGGTGGTCGGACCTGGCCTGGGCCGCCTACCTCCTGGTGGTGGCGGCGTTTTTCGGTCTGCTGCAGCATGGGCGCCTGGCGGGTCTGGGCTGGCGCGGGGAACTGGCCGGCCACCTGGCCAAAGTCCGGCAGGACCAGCGGCAGATCCGTTTCCAGGGGATCAGGACCATCAACCTTTCCCAGGCGAAGGCCTTGTGGCAGGATAAGCGGGCCCTGTTCGTGGACGCCCGCAGTTCCGAGGAGTTTGCCGAATTGCATATCGAGGGGGCCATCAGCCTGCCCCCGGACCGGTGGGCGGCAATTGACGCCCAGGGACTGCCCGGCGTGCCCCTGGACCGGCCGCTGGTGATTTACTGCAGCCAGGAGGCCTGCAATGCGGCCCTCCAGGTGGCGGAGAAGCTCCAGGCCAAGGGGTATGAGCAGGTGATGGCCTACCTGGGGGGCTTCCACGCCTGGGATGAAGCCGGCCTGCCCGTGGGGACCGGTCCCCCGGAGACCCAGGCCGGTCCGCCGTGAAATCCGGAAAGCAGTCCATTCTGAGTCCGACACCCATGCAACCGACTCCCGCTGCAAAGCCGGCGCCCGCCGCGGCCTGGGTTACGGTCCGGCTCCGCTCCCCCTGGCTCAGGGCGGTGGGCGGCATGGTGGGCCTGGCATTAGGCCTGCTGATGGTTTATGCCGGAGCCAAAAAACATCTCGCCGCCTTCAGCTTCGCCGAGACGATCATGGCGTATCGGCTGTTGCCCGAGTCCCTGGTGGGGGTGACGGCGGCGGTGCTGCCCTGGGTGGAGATCACCTCCGGGTCGATTCTGGCCCTGGGGTATGTATTGGAAGCCTGGGGGCGGCTGGCCCTGGCCTTGGGGCGTTCCGGCGGCGGCCTGCTTCTGGGCGGCATCAAACGCCGCAGTTGCCTGCTCCTCATCATGGGCCAGATGGCGCTGTTCATCGTGGTCCTGCTCATCACCTGGGCCCGGGGCATCAAGATTGATTGCGGCTGCGGTCTGGTTTTCCAGCGGGAGGTGGGCTTGATTCCCATCCTGGAGGATGTAGGTCTGCTTTCGGTGGCCGCCGGTTTGTTTTGGCAGGAGTGGCCGGAGGCGGCGGCAGAAACCGGCAAGGGGAAAAAGCCCCGCCGGACCGGCCTGACCTTGCGCTGAACCGCCCGCGTGTTTTCCCACCGTCGCATGGACATGAAACGGTTCTTCGATTGGTATGAGCCTCTGGAACGGCGCTACGTGTTCAACAGTTTTCTCGTCGTGGTGGCCGTGGTGGAGGTGATCATTTTTGTGTTCACCCTGATCTGGCAGATCGATGAGGGGGTGCTGGGGGGGCCGGTCAGGGTGGTTCCCTTCCCCTGGCTGGAATATCTGCTGGTGGCCTTTGCCGCGCCCATTGCCCTGCTGTTGCTCTTCGGCCTCCTTATCCGCGGCTTTGAGAGCTTCACCGACCAGGGTTCCCATCCCCAGGCTCCTCACCCTGAGCCGGGGCCGGCACCCGCCAAGGGGCGGCGGCGGGCCTTTTATCTGGGGGCCCTCCTGCTGCTGGCCTGTCTGGCCTTGGTGCGCTGGGGCAAAGAGCTGCTGACCGAGGCCGCCGCTTTGTTCAAGGCGTTGGGGTTGGGCGGCACCTATTTTTTTGCGGCCCTCCTGGGAGGAGCGTGCCTTTTCGTGGCTCTCCGTCTCTACCTGAACTACCGACTGGCCAAACGGGCGCTGGAATTGAAATACCGCCAATACCTGGCAGAACGCCATGGGGTGGTGATTGAGGAGGAGCAGGGGGGCAAGACGCCGCTTCTGGCCCGCGAGACGGAGCCCGGATCGGCCACTGCGCCCCTCCTGGAGGACGAATCCTCCCGATCCGAGAACTGACTGGGCGGCGACTCTGCCGCCGGATGGGGGGGATCCAGGCTCCCCGGGCGGTTCTCCACTTCTCGGAGGTTTAAGGGTTCCCTGGGAGATTTTTCCCGGGGCCGGCGATCCCCAGACGGGGGCTTTCTGGGTTAAGGGGATGTTTTTGTTTGTGAAAATTTTCCTTTACATGTGCCGGCAGTTAGGGTATGAATTTACAACTGATGTCACCGGGCAAGGTGCGGCAGGTGTGCCTGGGCGGTTGCCTGGCAAGCCATGGGCATTCTGGCCCCCGGGCCTTAAGATATTTGCAACACCAATCTCCAAAGGAGGGTAGCTGCGGATGGATATTATGAGTTTTGCTTTGCTGTGCGGCGCCGTCGGCGTGGCGTACGGCCTCTTCACCACCACGTGGGTCTTAAAACAGGATCCCGGGTCCCAGCGGATGCAGGAAATTTCCGATGCCGTGAAAGAGGGCGCCAACGCCTTCCTGAACCGTGAATACAAGACGGTGGCCATGGTGGGTGCGGTCATCTTCGTACTGCTCCTCGGTTTGGGCAAATACACCGCCATCGGTTTCGCCATCGGTGCATGCGGCTCGGCTCTGGCGGGCTTCGTCGGCATGTACGTGTCGGTGCGGGCCAACGTGCGCACTGCCCAGGCAGCCTTTACCAGCATGGCCCATGCGCTCACCGTCGCTTTTCGGGGCGGCTCCGTCACCGGTCTGCTGGTCGTCGGCTTGGCCCTGCTCTCAGTGGCCGGCTATTACAAGTTTCTCCTGGCGGTTGATCCCAAGGAAGCCATGCACGCCCTGGTGGGTCTGGGCTTCGGCTGCTCCCTGGTGAGCGTCTTCGCCCGGCTGGGCGGCGGCATCTACACCAAGGCCGCGGACGTGGGCGCCGACCTGGTGGGCAAGGTGGAAGCCGGCATCCCCGAAGACGACCCGAGAAACCCCGCAGTTATCGCGGACAACGTGGGCGACAACGTGGGCGACTGCGCCGGTATGGCCGCGGACCTCTACGAGACCTACGTGGTCACCGTGGTGGCCGCCATGCTGCTGGCCGCCACCGTGTACGGCCCCACCTCCCCGGCGGTGGTCTTTCCGCTGGTCATCGGCGGCGTCTCCATCATCGCCTCGGTCATCGGCACTTTCTTCGTGCGCCTGGGCAAGTCCATGTACATCATGGGCGCCCTGTATAAGGGCCTCATCGTGGCCGGCATCCTGGCCGTCATCGCCTTCTACCCCCTGGCCAACAAGTTCATGGCCGGGGTGGCCGCCAAGGCTGTCAAAGGCGGCGCCGGCTTTGTAATCCCGCCGTTTAATGTCTTCTTGCTGGCCGTCATCGGCGTGCTCCTCACCGGCCTCATCGTGGCCATCACGGAATACTTCACCTCCAAGAGCTTCGCGCCAGTGAAGTCCATCGCCCTGGCCTCCACCACCGGCCACGGCACCAACGTCATCCAGGGTCTGGCCATCTCCATGAAGGCCACCGGCGCCCCGGTTATCGTCATCGTCCGCGCCATCCTGGCGGCCTTCCATCTGGGCGGCGGCCTGGCCAACCCCGGCACCGGCCTTTACGCCATCGCCCTCACCGCGGTGGCCATGCTCTCCATGACCGGCATCGTGGTGGCCATTGACTCCTACGGCCCCATCACCGACAACGCCGGCGGCATCGCCGAAATGGCCGAACTGCCGGAAGAAGTCCGCAACACCACCGACCCGCTGGATGCGGTGGGCAACACCACCAAGGCCGTCACCAAGGGCTACGCCATCGGCTCCGCCGGTCTGGCCGCCCTGGTGCTTTTCGCCGAGTACTCCCGCTCCTTCCCCGGCGCCATGACCTTCGACCTCTCCGACCCCCGGGTCCTGGCCGGTCTGTTCATCGGCGGCCTGCTGCCCTACTACTTCGGCGCCCTGTGCATGGAGGCCGTGGGTAAGGCCGCGGGCGGCGTGGTGGAGGAAGTGCGGCGGCAGTTCCGGGAGATCCCCGGCATCATGGAAGGCACCGGCAAGCCTGAATACGGCACCTGCGTGGACATCGTCACCAAGTCGGCCCTGCGCCAGATGATGGTCCCGGCCCTGATCCCGGTGCTCTCCCCCATCATCGTGGGCTTCATGCCCGGCTTGGGCCCCATCGCCCTGGGCGGCATGCTCATCGGCTCCATCGTCACCGGCCTGTTCCTGGCCATCGCCATGACCTCCGGCGGCGGCGCCTGGGACAACGCCAAGAAGGCCATTGAGGACGGCCTCTACGGCGGCAAGGGCTCCGACGCCCACAAGGCGGCGGTCACCGGCGACACCGTGGGCGACCCCTACAAGGACACCGCCGGCCCGGCCATCAACCCCATGATCAAGGTGGTCAACATCGTGGCCCTCTTGATCGTGCCCCTGCTCACCAAGTAAGCTTGTAGGGCGGGCCCTGCCCGCCTTTCTGGCAATGCGAGGGCCGGCTCCTTGGGGAGCCGGCCCTTTTTTGCCTGTTCAGGGTTCCCCTATTGCCTTTTGATACAAGGGCAGGCCTGAGGACTCGAAAATGCGCGCTGGCGAGTCGGGTTGTCCCTCAGGGGAGAGCCAATGGCGAGCAGGGCGTCCCCCCAGGCCTGCCTGGGCGTTTTTTCCTTCCCCTTGAGGGGGGAGGGGAGGGGGGATTGCTGTATCCCCCTGCCCCCCACCCGGCCCATGCAAGAGGCGGTCCCCGCCGACTACTGCGTGCCTGAGGCCTTCCCCGAGCTCCGTTTTCCCCGCCTGCAAATCCTCACCATTGCCGACCTGTTTGCCGGAAAACGTCTGGAATACCCCCGCTGGGTGCCGCCCAAAACCTTCAAGAAGGCCCCCGCCGCCCTAAAGGCCGGCCCCGGACGCCGTCAGCCGGAGCTGCTTTAAGCCGGCCCGCCTGCCGCCAAAGTGGCGGCGGCCAGCCGCACCGTTTCCAACTCCGCCAGGAGACCCCGGTTCCGGGGGTCGAAGGGATTGAACCTCAGAGCCTCCTCATAAAAAGCCAGGGCCTGAGCCAGCTCGCCCCGCTCCAGGTGCGCCCGGGCCTGCTCCTTGAAGTGGTTGCCGTTGGCGTCGTGGATCACCGCCTCCCGCTTGCCCGCGGCATTCACCGTCCAAACCAGCTGCAGGCCGTCCTCCCGGTAATACCGAAGGTCGTCCGGGACGAGGCGCCCCTGCCACTTGGCGGCCAGGTAGCGGGCATTGTCCGCCTCCCGGGCAAACCTCCCGGCCGTTTTGCTCTCCAGGTGGTACACGACCGCGCCGGGAATATAGCGGATGCGGTAGCCCAAGTCCCTGACCTTGAGGCAGAGGTCCACGTCCTCGAAGCCGTTTTGGAAGGTTTCGTCGAACTGGCCGGCCTGGAAAAAGACCTCCCGGCGCATGAGCAGGCAGGCCCCGGTCACCACCTGGAAATCCCGCTCCTTGTTCACCGCCGGATGATCCCGGTGGAAATGCCGATAGAGATGATAGACCGCGCCCCGTTCGCTGAAGACCACGCCGGCATGCTGCACGGTATCGTCGGGATAGAGGAGTTTGGCGCCCACCGCTGCCACCTGGGGGGAATCAGTTACGCCGCGTAGCAGTTCCTCCAGCCAGCCTGGGGTGGGCAGGGTGTCGTTGTTGAGGAAGAGGAGAAACTGTCCCCGGGCCGCCACGGCCCCCTGGTTGGAGGCCCGGGCAAACCCCAGGTTGGCCGGGTTGCTGATAAGGCAAAGGCGGGCCTCCTGGGACAACTGTTTCAGAAACCGACCGGTGCCGTCGGTGGAGGCATTGTCCACCACGATGAGCTCGTACAGCTCCGGCGGGGTGTGCCGCCGGATGGACTCGAGACAGTTTTGGGTGAGCTCCAGGTTGTTATACACCGGGATGATGATGGAAACGGGGGGCTGGCCGGCAGGGGCCGGCTCCGCCGCCGGCGGCGCAGGCGAGGCCGCCCCGGGGGCGCGGCTGGCGCCATAGACCACCTGATGCTGGAACTCGGACTCCTGCTCCAGCCAGCGGTGCATCTCCTCAAGGGAACAAGGGACCTTCAGACGCGCCAGGCAGTGGGCGAAGAAGTCCCGGTCGGCTATCGGCCCTGGCCAGGACAGCCGCTTCAGCCAGGGCAGGTAGCGCTCCCAAAAGTTTCTCAGCCCCCGGAGCAGCACCCAGAGAAGGGCGATGGGTTCGGCCCAGTGCCACTCGGCGTCGATGTAATGCAGGACGTTTTGGTCATCCACCAAAAGGTTTTCGGGGATGCAGTCCAGCAGCCACGGAGGCAGGCAGCCGTCAGGGAGCTGACGGCCCAGGAGAAACTCATGCCACCGCCTCAAAAGAGCCATAAAGGATTCCTCGGCCGAAGAGGTGGCGTGCAGAGCTTGCAGCATGGAAAAGGCCAAACTTGAAGAGCGAGTCAGGTAGTCAGCGCGGGTTTGTAGCACTTGCGCAAACGGCAGGTGCAGGTCTTCGGGCGTATCAGACAGTCTTTCTTTGAGAACTGCCGGCGCGTTGTCGGCATCGACCAAAACCGTCCTGGTGCGAAACCGGGGATGGCGCAGGATATTGAGCTTCTGGCAGACCCAGGGCAGGGGCGGGATCATGGACTTTTGGCTCAACGGCTGCTTGTAAGCCAAAACGAGAAAGGAAGGGGCGTGATCGGCCAAAAGCCCGTTGGCCGCCACTTGGGCCAGGGCCAGATGTTCGTTGAAGAGATACCGGCGTTCCTGGTAATGATCCTCGGAAGGCTGCCGGCACCAATCCGCCAGGTTATAGGCCGAGGCTGCCTCGGCGGAGGCAAGGGCGGCGTTCACCACCACCGTGGGCAGCTTGTAATCGGGGAAGGGCAGGAGGAGCTGGTAGTCCTGAAAACCAGCCCGGTTCAGGAGGCGGAGGAGCTCCAGCCGACCGAAGGTGCGGGGGGTGCGGTGGTCGGAATAACCCTCCAGCCCCACAAAGGGCCGACCCAGATGGTCTTCGGGGGCCCCGGCGAAATACTTGAGGCCCAACTGGTTTTCAATGGCCAGGATCAACACGCCGTGATCAGTAAGGTGATTATGAGCGGCATGCAAGAGGTGGAGGAAGGGGTCACCCGACCCCTGCCCATAGAGCGCGGCATATTCCAGGACGCCGATTAAGGTGACCAGATGGAAGGGCTCGGAAAAATGCAGGTCCTGGAAATTGGCGGCCAACACCGTAACCTGGGGCAGGTCCTGGCAGCGCCGGCGGGTGAGGGCGGCCCTGGAGCGGCTCCCCTCCACGGCGATTACCGAGGGGAGGGTTTCTCCCAGGTAGCGGGTGAGGGCTCCGCAGCCGCTCCCCAGTTCCAGAACCCGGGCGCCCGAGGGCAAGGGGAGGAACCGCAAGAGGTTGGCCCGCAGCGGCGATAGGTGGTACTGGGAGGGCCAGTCCCGGATATGCTCCAGCAGTCCCAGGGAGTCACTGCGCAGGTTCCCCGCCCGGGAAAAGACCTGGGCCAGGTAGTTTTCGCTGGCGGCGCCGTCGGAATAATCAATATAATCATGGCCGCGATGATACCAGACGCCGTCTTCGCAGAAAAAATCGTCCGGGAAGGTTTTCATAAGGGAGCATCTCCTGGGACGGGGTGGGCGGCAGGCAGCCGCCGCCTTGAAGGTGCCCGGGCGCTTCGGTTGACCGGGCCACGTTGCAGGCTTTGAGGCTTGGTCATAACGATGTTCCTGCCCCCAGGCAGCAGCCCGGCGCCTCCCGGGACTTTCCGGCCCCGGGCCTCGGGGCGCCTGGCGTTTTTGCGGGCCGGCATCGGTCGTGATAGAGTAAACTGATGGTTCCCGGGGCGGCGCCTCCCCAATTAGCAAGAACCGAGCCAGCCTTTTGGGGGGCGGAGGCGGTGCAGAGGGCTGTACCCTTGGGCAAAAGGGGTTCAACCATGCGGCAAGATTTTCCCGCTGACAGGCAGGTACGGCCCGGCGAAAGCCGCCGGCAGGGGGGGCCTCTGTCCACGGCGCCGACAATTGGGTCAGCCGGAGGCAAGCCTTTTTGGGGGGCTGCCTTCGGGCTCCTCATCTTGATATCGCTGGCAGCCTTTTTCCCCCGCCTGGGAACGCCCGGCCTCATGGATCCGGACGAAGGCCGCTATGCCGAGATCGCCCGGGAGATGCTGGCTTCGGGGGACTGGCTGGTCCCTCGCCTGAACCTCGTCCCTTATCTGGAAAAGCCGCCGCTGGTGTATTGGCTCACTGCACTCAGCTTCCGCGTCTTCGGACTGACGGAATGGGCCGCCCGGCTGCCCGCCGCCCTGTCAGCCCTGGGCGGGGTTCTGCTGGCCTTTGGACTGGGCCGCCAGGTGTGGGGGGCGGGGCCAGGTTTCTGGGGAGGGCTAGTGTTGGCCACCTCGCTGGGGTTTGTGGGCCTGGGGCGCCTGCTCACCCTGGACATGACGCTGACCTTTTTTCTCAACCTGGGAGTGGGCTTGGGATTTCTGGCTTACGTGCAGAACCGGCGGGAGCTTTTGGGGTGGGCTTATTTCTCCCTGGCGCTGGGCGCCTTGGCCAAGGGGCCGGTGGCCCCGGTGCTGGCTGGCCTCATCTGGGGAGTCTTCATTCTGTGGGACGGGCGTCGGCGGCTCACCTTCTGGCTCCATCCCGCCGGGATGGCTTGGTTCGCGGTGCTGACGATCCCCTGGTTTCTGTTCATGAGCCTCACCCACCCGGAATTCGCCCGGTTTTTTTTCTGGGAGCATCACGTGGGGCGGTTTGCCACCTCGCCCATCCATGCCCGGCCGGTCTATTTCTACCTGCCGGTGCTGGCGGCCTTTCTGCTGCCCTGGACCTTTCTGCTGCCCTGGGCCCTGGGGCAGGTTAGGCCCTGGACGGAGACGACGGGCCGTTTTCTGATAATCTGGGCCGGCATGGTGCTGGTCTTTTTCTCCTGCTCCCGGGGGAAACTGCCGCCGTATGTCTTGCCGGCGCTGTTGCCGTTGGCGTTGCTGCTGGGGCGGGCGTTGGCGGCGGGCGGCTGGACCAGGGGACTCAAGGCCGGCTTGTGGACGTGGCTGGTGGTGGGCCTGGGGCTGGGAGGGCTTTATCTTTTTCTGCCGGCTCCGTGGGCGGCGGAGATGGGTAAGATCCCCGGGATCAGGTCATACGTGGCCGCGCCCCTGGTGGTCTTCGCGCTGACGCCGGTTGCGGCTCTGGTTTCCGGCCGGCTGACGGCCGTGGCCTGGGGGGCCCTGGGGCTTACCCTGCTGCTCCCCGGGGCCATCTCCCTCATCAGCCAGTATCGCTCCCCCCGGGAGGCGGGGCAGGCGGCAGCCGCCCGCTGGCAGCCCGGGGCCGGTTTGGTGGGCCTGGGCCGCTATTCCCAGGGGCTGTCGTTTTATGTCCGCCAGCCCATGCACCTCCTGGGAGTGCGCACCGAACTGGATTTCGGCCTCTCCCTGGAGCCCGCCAGCGGCCTTGCCCTGCGCTCTCTGGAGGATATTCAGCAATTGTCCCGTTCCCGGCCGCAGGTCTTTGTCCTGGTGGAGGGAAACCGGTTGCCGGAACTGACGGCGAGGCTCCCGGGCCGCTGGGAGGTGCTCGCCCGCTATAAAGATTGTCTTTTAGTGGCCATTGCAGGAAAATAACAGAAGCAATCGGCCCAGCGGCGGAGGGGCAAAAACGCCTTGGCCCGGCCCCCGGCAAACCGCGGTGGTGACCGCTTGACAATCACGCCATGCCCCGGATTCTTTACCGTTACCTGCTCAGCGAGATCCTGCACCCCTTTGCGGTAAGCCTCCTGGCCTTTACCATCATCGTCTTTTCCGGGCGTCTCATGCGCCTCATCCAGATGATCGTGGTGAAGGGCATCGGCATGGTGGACATCCTGAAGGCCTGCCTCTACCTGCTCCCCTACCTCCTGATCTTTACGGTCCCCATGGCCGGCACCGTGGGCATCATGCTGGGGCTGATGCGCCTGACTGTGGACCAGGAGATCATTGCCCTGAAGGTCTCTGGGTTAAGCTACCGCCAGTTGTTCCGGCCGGTCTTGAGTTTTTCGGTGGCCGTGGCCTTCCTTACCCTGACCCTCACCGTTTTTGGAGCCCCGTGGGCCCGCCGACAGACCCAGGCGCTGCTGACGGACGTAGTGAAACGCCGGGCCGATCTGGGAATCCAGGAGCAGGTGTTCAATACCGAATTCAGAGGGATGATGATCTACGTCAACCGGGTGGTGGCCGTGGGTCAGGAGTTGGAAGGCATTTTTCTGTATGACTCCCGGGACCGGGAAAATACCCAGACCATTTATGCCCGGCGGGGAAACCTCATGTTTGACTCATCCCGGAATACCCTCCTGCTGGGTCTTACGGAAGGAATCATCATCCGGTGGGATCCAGCGGCCAACCGGCGGCACACGGTGGACTTCAATGCCTATCGATTGCCTTTGCAGGTCCTCAACGGCGAAGAGCGGGACAAACCCGAGACCGAGATGTCCCTCAAGGAGCTCAAAAAGGCGATGGATGAGTCTCCCCGGGGGAGCGAACGCCATAACCGCGCCGCGGTGGAATTGGGACAGCGCTTCGCCATGCCGGTGGGCGCCCTGATCCTCTGTTTCCTGGCGATGCCCCTGGGAATGGGTCAAGAATCCCAGAACCGCACCTTTGGGCTGGTTATGGGACTCCTGGTTTTTCTTATTTATTATGTGGTCTTTACCGCCTCCTGGCGGCTGGCGGTGAATGCGCAGCTCCCTCCCTTATTGGCGCCCTGGAGCGCCAATGTGCTCTTCGCCTTCCTGGCCGGCTACCTCTGGCATCGGACGGTGAGGGAGCTCCCCCTCCTGAATCTTTCCTCCCTCCGGGGATGGCGCCGGGACCGGTCGAGACCGGGCGGCTGACTGGGCGGCGGCTCTGGGCGAGGGCTCCGGCGGTTCCCCGGGCCCTCCCCCCTCACTGGGAAGAAGTCTTGCGGAAGAAGCGGTTTTTCTGTAATATCAACAAGATCTAATTTTCCGGCCGGGCCCCGGACATTTCAGGCCTGAGATGAGGGGCCTTCCCCTGGCCTTTCCCCAGGATACCACCGCCAGGGGGCGCGCTCCGAAGGGGCTTGCCAGAAGTTTCAGGTAGGGAATGATGAATTCAGACCATCATGGGCAGCAAACCAAATGGCCGCGGGGGGATTGGTTTCTCGATTGGGGCAGCCCCGCTGATCTCATCGCCTATGAGCGGCGGGAAGTGCTTGTTCGGGGCCGCACCGCCTATCAGGACTATGAAATTTTTACCAGCGCGCTGTTCGGCCAGGTGCTGGTGCTGGATGACCGGGTGCAGTCGGCTTCCGGGGATGAGTTCATTTACCATGAAGCCCTGGTGCAGCCGGTGATGACCGCGCACCCCCGGCCCCGGCAAGTGATGATCATGGGCGGCGGCGAAGGGGCCACGCTCCGGGAGGTCCTGCGGCACAACACCGTGGAGCGGGCGGTGATGGTGGACATAGATGGGGAACTGGTGGAGGTCTGCCGCCAGTGGCTGCCCAGTTTCCACCAGGGAGCCTTTGACGACCCCCGGGCGCTGCTGGTGATCGCCGACGCCCGGGCTTGGCTGGCGGACCAGCCGGACGGCGCCTTTGACGTCATCGTGGTGGACCTTCCGGAGCCGCTGGAGGAAGGCCCGGCCCTCACCCTTTTCACGTGGGAGATGTATGACCTGATTCGGCGCAAGCTGGCGCCGGGCGGGCTCATGTCGGTGCAGTCGGGCTCCGCCGGAGTGGTGGGCCGCCTGATGGCCGACATTTACCACACCCTGAAGGACGTGTTCGCCACGGTGGTGCCCTATGCGGCCTTTGTCTCCAGCTTTATGGATCTCTACGGCTTCCACCTGGCCGGGGATTTTCGCCTGACCTGGCCGTCGCCGGCGGAAGTGGCGGCGCGGCTGGCGGCTCGGGGGGTAAGCGGGCTCAACTGGTTCGGCGCGGATTTTTCCGCCGGTTTGGGGCTGCTTCCGGTTTATTTGAAGAAGCGGCTGGAGGAAAAGGGCCGCCTCCTCACCGATGCTGCGCCCTTCGGCCCCCGGCCCGGCGAGCGGCTGCTTTTTTAGTCATGGGTGGCCCCGGAGGCCGCTATACTAGCTTCAGCGGATTTCCGCAATCTCGTGTTGCCATAAGGATAGGGTGCCATGGGAAGAAGAGTCGGGGTATATGTTGATTCCATGAACATCATGCGCAGCGGCGGTTACGGTATGCGCTATGAAGTCATTCGCCGGTTGGCCGCCCATAATAGCGACGATGTTATCCGGTTAAACGCCTATGTGGCCCTGGATGAGGAACGGGCCGCCTCTGATCCCGGATACAAGAACACGCTGAACTTTATCCTCACCCTGAGGGATCTGGGCTTTAAGGTGGTGGAAAAACCCATCCGCTGGTACACGGATGAATCCGGACGGACCTACGGCAAGGCCAATCTGGACATGGAGATGGCCCTGGACATCATCTCCCAGTCCGAACGCCTGGACGTCATCTACCTGTTCACCGGTGACGGCGATTTCGTCAGCGTGGTTACCATGGTGCAGAACAAGGGCTGCCGGGTGGAATTGGTGGCCTTCAACAACGTCTCCTCCCGCCTGCGCCGGGAAGTTGACCTGTTCGTTCCCGGCTACCTGATTCCGGGCCTGTTGCCCACGGCGCCGCCCCAAGCCGGCGCCCCGCCCTGGGGCGAGGCCGGCAGCCGGGTTCGGGGGGTGTGCACCAAGTACTTCCTGGATCGTTCCTACGGTTTTCTGCGATTCATGCATGGCTTCGGCAAGCTGTGGGTGACCGACACCCGCCTGGAGGAATCGCCCTACACCTCAGTGTTCTTCCTGGAAAAGGACCTTCCCGCCGGAGTTCCTCCGGAAAACCTGCCCAGCCGCGACTATATCCTGGAATTCACCCTCACCGAAGGTGAAAAGGGCTTCGTGGCCAGCGACATCGAGTTGGTGTATAAGTATTGAGGCGAGTTTGCGGGGGGAGGGCCAGGGAGCGCAGCTCTTTGCCCTCCCCCCGCCTCCCCTCCCAACCCTTTCTAGAGGATGAGGGGGGGTGGGGGAGGGGGGGAAGGGGCCATCGCCCCGTGGCGCCCTCCTCCACCCTCATTCCGAAAGGAGAAACCTTATGCGGGTGTTGTTTGTCGCGTCGGAGGCGGTCCCCTTTGCCAAGACCGGCGGGCTGGCCGATGTCATCGGCGCACTGCCCCGGGCTCTGGCCGGGCTGGGGGTTGAGGTCAAGGTGCTCATGCCGGCCTATGCCCAGGTAAAGCAAGGGAAAATCCCCCTGACCTGCGCCGCGGAAAACCTTGAGGGGCAGGCGGGCTGGCAGCCGCTGACCTTCAGCGTCCTCACCCCCGGCCAAGCCGATTACCCTTTCTATTTCGTGGAGCGGGATGAGTTTTTCGAGCGCAGCCATCTGTATGGCACCCCCAAGGGCGACTACTTCGACAACCTGGAGCGCTTCGCCTTTTTCTGCTCCACCGTGCTGCCCTGCTGCCAGGCCCTGGCGTTCAAGCCCGACGTCATCCACTGCCACGACTGGCAGGCCTCCCTGGTGCCGGTTTACCTGCGCCATCGCTGGGGCGGCAGCTTCCTGGCCGGCGCCAAGACGCTGCTCACCATCCACAATCTGGCCTACCAGGGCCTGTTCCCCCAGGAGAAGTTTCCCTGTCTGGGGCTGGACTGGTCGCTTTTTGCCATCCACGGGCTGGAGTACTATGGCCAGGTCAACCTGCTGAAAGGCGGGCTGGTGTTCGCCGACGCCATCAATACCGTGAGTCGGGGCTACAGCAAAGAGATCCAGACGCCGGAGTTCGGCTACGGCCTGGAAGGGGTGCTTCAGAGTCGGGCCGAAGCCCTCTTCGGCATCGTCAACGGGGTGGACTACCAGGACTGGAACCCGGCCACCGACCCCCTCATCGCCGCCCGGTACTCTCCTGACGACCTGAGCGGCAAGGTGAAGAACAAGACGGCCCTGATGGCCGCCTACAACCTTGACCTGAAGCTCTCCGGCCAGCCCCTTTTGGGGATCATCTCCCGGCTGGCGGACCAGAAGGGCTTCGACTTGGTGGCCCAGGTGCTGCCGGAGCTCATGGCCCGCAACCTCCCGGTGGTGATTTTGGGCACCGGCGAGGACAAGTACCACCGGTGGCTGGCCGAGGAGGCCCCCAAATACCCGGGCAAGCTGGGGGTGAAGATCGCCTTCGACAACGCCCTGGCACACCTGATCGAGGCCGGGGCCGACATGTTCCTCATGCCCTCCCGCTATGAGCCTTGCGGCCTCAACCAGATGTATTCCCTGAAGTACGGCACCGTGCCGGTGGTCCGGGCCACCGGCGGTTTGGCGGACACCGTGGCCCCGGTGGACCCCCAGAAAGGTACGGGGACCGGCTTTCTGTTCAGCGACTACTCCGCCCAGGCCTTCATCAAGGCCATCAACGAAGCGGTGGCCGCCTATCAGAACAAGGAGCTGTGGCAGCAGATCATGAAAAACGGCATGACCCAGGACTGGTCCTGGACCGCCTCGGCCAAGGCCTATCTGACGCTGTATGAACGTCTGGCGGCAGGAGAGGTGTAAACCGGCAAAGAGCGAAGAGAGAAATTGAACTGCCTCGGGAAAGGGCGGCCCTCCGGTTGCCCTTTTTGCTTTTCTCAAGAGGCCGAAGACGGAGGCCGCGGAGCGCGGGCGCTTCCTGCCCCTGCGGGTCAAGGCGGGCAGGGCGGGCGACTGGCTGCTTACGAAGGCCCGGAGTCAGGCTTCGGTATGGTGATTTGCTGCAGTTTGCCCCGGCCTTTTTCCAGGTGGGCATGGAGAGCCAGGGTTGCGGCCAGGGTGAGGATGAGCGCGCAAACCGCCAGGACTCGGTCCCAACTGATGGTTAAGACCCCCTCCAAAATAATTTCCCGCAGCATGCTGACGATGGCCACTTCGATGATGGTGCCCAAGAGAATGCGTTGCTCTTCAAGGTAGTAAATCATCAAACGGAAGAGCTCGATGAGGACAAAGATATAAATCAGGTTGCCGGCGATGGTCCTAAAGTTCCTGACCTGAAAAATTTCCAGGCAGGTCTGATAAATCTGGACCGACATGATGAAAAACATGAGCAGGCACACCGCCACCACGATGAGGTTCTGAAGGTTTTGCAGGATGCCCGAGATGCCCACCGAGGTTTGGGAACCGAAAAACCGGCGGAGCTTTGCCAACTTCATGAACCTCTCCTGTCAGCTGATGGAATCACTCCCGGTTGAGCATCGGGTGAAACCAGAAAAAGACGGCTTTTCTTTACCTCCCGAACCTCCGCAGCCGCAGGGAATTGGTGACGACGCTCACGGAGCTCAGCCCCATGGCCGCGGCGGCCACGGCCGGAGAGAGCAGGCCGACGGCGGCCAGAGGAATGGCCACGACGTTGTAGCAGAAGGCCCAGAAGAGGTTCTGGCGGATGGTGCGCATCATCCGCTGGGCCAGGAGAATGGACTGGGGGATGAGCGTGAGGTCGTCCCGGATGAGGGTGAGGTCGGCGGCCTCCAGGGCCACGTCGGCGCCGGTGCCCAAGGCGATGCCCACGTCGGCCTGGGCCAGGGCCGGCGCGTCGTTGATGCCGTCCCCCACCATGGCCACCACTTCACCGGCGGCCTGAAGCTCAGAAATCACCCGGCTCTTTTCGGCGGGCAGCACGTTGGCCGTCACCCGGTGGATGCCCACCTGCTCGGCCACCGCCAAGGCGGCCGGCTGGCTGTCGCCGGAGAGCAGCCGGATGCGAAGCCCCAGATTTCTCAGGGCCGTCACCGTCTCCCGGGCCTGGGGCTTGATGGTGTCGGCGGCGGCGATGAGGCCCTGGGCGAAGCCGTCCACGGCCAGGAACACGGCGGTCTTGCCTTCGGCGGCCACCTGCTCCTGGTAGCGGGCCAAATCCACATGGGGCACGCCAGCGCGCTTCATGAAGGCGAGGTTGCCCAGAAGGATTTCCCGCCCCTGGATGCGGGCCTTGACTCCCAGCCCAGGCACCGCCTGAAAGTCATCCACCGGCAGCAACCTGAGCTTCTTTTGCAGGGCCGCTCGGTGGATGGCGGCGGCCAGGGGATGTTCGGACTTTTCTTCCAGGGCGGCGGCGTACGCCAGGATTTGCGCTTCTTTCCAGCCGTCCCAGGACCAGACGTCGGTGACCCGGGGTTTGCCCAGGGTAAGGGTGCCGGTTTTATCAAAGACGACGGTGGTGAGGCGGTGGGCTTGCTCCAGAGCTTCGCCCCCGCGGATGAGAATACCCAGCTCGGCCCCCCGGCCGGAGCCCACCATGATGGCGGTGGGGGTGGCCAGGCCCATGGCGCAGGGGCAGGCGATGATGAGCACGGCCACCGCATTGATCAGGGCCTGGGCCGTGGTGGCGGCTTCGCCGAACTGCAGCCAGGCGAAGAAGGTGAGGCCGGCCACCATCATGACCCCCGGCACGAAGACCCCGGCCACGCGGTCGGCCAGCCGTTCGATAGGGGCTTTCCGGCTCTGGGCTTCGTTCACCAGGCGGATAATCTGGGAGAGGACCGTGTCCTCCCCCACCCGGGTGGCCCGATAGCGCAGGTGGCCTTCCTGATTCAGGGTGGCCCCCCAGACCTCGGCCCCCGGCATTTTGGTAACCGGCAGGCCTTCCCCGGTGAGCATGGATTCATCCACGCTACTGGTGCCCTCCAACACCACGCCGTCCACCGGCAGCCGCTCCCCCGGCCTGACCACCACCACATCGCCCACCTCCACCTCCTCCACCGGGAGCTTGATTTCCTGGCCTTCCCTGAGGACGGTGGCCTGGGGGGGCGCCAGGGCGAAGAGGCGCTGAATGGCCTGGCTGGCCCTTCCCCGGGAGAGGGCTTCCAGCCAGCGGCCCAGGAGGATGACGGTGATGATCATGGCGGTGGTGTCGTAGTACACCGGCGGCATTCGGCCCATGACCGCCACGTGCGAGGGCGCGAAGGTGGCCCAGGCTGAGTAGGCATAGGCCGCTCCTGTGCCCAAGGCCACCAGAGTGTCCATGCTGGCGGCGAAGTGCCGGGCCGCCTTGAGGGCCCCGTGGATGAAAGGCCAGCCGCAGACCAAAAACACCGGGGTGGTGAAGCAGAACTGGAGGAGTTGGTTCCCCCGGGGGGAAAGCCCGAAGGCGGCCAGGGAAGCGGGCGCCATGGCAGCCAGGAAAACCGGCAGGCTGAACCCCAAGGCCACCAGGAAGCGTCGGCGGAACATCTCAGTCTCCGCCGCCGGTGCCGCTGTCGGTTGCACGGGTCCCCGAAAGGTGCCTTCCACCTGGTAGCCGGCTTTGATTACCGCTTCCTGCAAGGCCTTCAGGGTGACCCGCCGCGGATCATAGGACACCTTTGCCTGACGGGTGGCCAGATTGACCTGGACCTGGATCACCCCGGGAACGGAGCTCAGGGCCTTGCCCACCCGGGCGACGCAGGCGGCACAGTGCAGGCCTCCCAGCGCCATGGTTACTTCTGCCTGTTCTCGAGCCATGTGACCCGCCCCCCCCATCCGGTGCTTTTCCTGATTCGCCATTTTACCTGGTTTTCACTAGGAATCGAAAGGAGAAAGAAAGTAATTTCCCTCTTGGTTCAAAATCGTCCCGCCTTCCACCGGCCCGATCTTTAAGAGGGCACCTTGCCCCCGGGTCGGGGCTCTGTTACTATTAACAGGTGGCCGGGAGGGCCGGAGGGGCGCAGCTTGGGACCGGCCCCCGAGCCCACCGGGGCGGATTGGGAAAAGGGAGGGGCACAGGCGAGCCTCCCCGGGAAAAATCAACCCCGCCACCTGGCAGAAAAGATATGAAGCGATTCCGGAAGTGGTCGATGGGCAAGCAGGCGGGCTACGCGGCCTGGCTCGTTCCCCTGATGGGCGTGGGGTTGCTGGTGTGGTGGGGGGTGGGTCGCTTGGACCGGGAAGCGCCCGTGGTTCAGGGGCCGGACCATCTTGGTCTGCTGGGGCAAAAAACCACCGTTGCCATCAAAGCCGGTGACGCTTCCAGCGGCCTCAAAGAGCTGAAGGTGACCCTGGTGCAGGAGGGGCAGGAAAAGGTGTTGCTCACCCGATCCTTCCCGCCCGGTGGTGAGGCGGGGACGGAGGTGGAGGCCGCCGTCACGGTAGAACCCAAGGCTTTGGGGCTGAAAGAAGGCCGGGCCACCCTGTCGGCCGCGGTTCGGGACCGCTCCTGGCGCCGCGGGTTTCAGGGCCGCACCGCCACCTGGACCCGGGAGGTCACCATTGACCTGGTGCCGTTGAACCTGGCCTTTGTGGGGGTGAACCATCTGTTGCACTACGGCGGCACCGGTCTGATCCTCTACCACCTCAACAAGGAGGTCAAGGAGAGCGGGGTCCGGGTGGAGGGGCGCTTTTATGCCGGCTATCCCCTGCCCCAGGGGGAGAAGGGGGATTATCTCGCCTTTTTCCCGGTGCCCCTGGAGCCCAAGGGGCCGCTGACGGTGGAGTTGGTGGCCCGGCCAGCCTTGGGGGAGGAGGTGAAGAGACCCGTGCCCCTGAAGCTCAAGCCCCGCAAGTGGCGCCATGACAACATGAACCTCTCCGAAGGGTTTCTCCGGCAGGTGGCGGCAACCTTTGCAGTGCCCCACCCTGACCCGGTGCAGGCGTTTCTGGCGGTGAACCGGGAGCTGCGCCAGGCCAACCACAAGCGGCTGCGGGAAATCTGCCGCCAGAGCCAGCCCCAGCCTCTGTGGTCCGGAAGTTTTCAGCGGTATCTGGGCAAACCCATGGCCCGCTTCGGCGACAAGCGGAGCTACATCTACCAGGGGAAGGCGGTGGACCACCAGACACATCTGGGGGAGGACCTGGCCTCCCTGGAACGCTCCCCGGTGCCCGCCACGGCCAACGGGGTGGTGGTCCTGGCTGACTCCCTGGGCATCTATGGACAGACGGTAATTCTGGACCATGGCCTGGGGATCTTTTCCATGTACAGCCATCTGAGCCAAATCGAGGTGAAAAAGGGCGACCGGGTGGACAAGGGGGCCAAGCTGGGCCTCACCGGGGCCACCGGCCTGGCGGGCGGCGACCATCTCCACTACTCGGTGATGGTGCACGGAGAGTTTGTGGATCCCCTGGAATGGTGGGACCCCCATTGGCACAAGGACCAGGTGCAGGGCATGCTGGCGGTGAAAAAGACCCAGACCCCGGTATCAGAGGCCGCCAGCGTGAAAAAAGACCAGGCCAAAACCGGCAAAGCCAAGGGGAAAAAGGGGGCTGGCAGGGGCCGGTGACCATCCGGAGACCGGTTTTAAAGCCAACGCCCGCTCGGCCTCATTCCGGCCCGGGGCTAACAAGACGGCCGGCGCTCTGCCGGTGTGGGCTACGTTTAGGAACGCATGAAGACCAAACTGCCACCCATTCTCAAGATCAATCCGGACAACCCCCAGGAACGCCTGCTGACACAGGTGCTCAACGTCCTGACCGGCGGGGGCCTCATCGGCTATCCCACGGATACCGGCTACGCCTTGGGCTGCGACCTGTATAATCTGCGGGGCATCGCCAAACTCTACCAGATCAAGCGGCGGCCGTTGAGCAAACCCTTCAGTTTCATCTGCGCCGACTTGAAAAACATCAGTGAATACGCCCGGGTGGGAAATTTCGCCTATAAAACCATGAGACGCCTGCTTCCCGGACCCTATACCTTCATTCTGGAGGCCTCTCGCCAGGTGCCCAAGATTCTCCAGACCCGGCGGAACACCGTGGGCATCCGGGTCCCCAACCACCCCATCTGTCTGGCGCTGGTCCGCCGGCTGGGGCACCCCATCATCTCCACCGGCGCCAATCTGGCGGGCAGCCTGGCGGAACCAGACCCCTATGAAATCGCCGAGATGTTCAAGGGGCACCTGGAACTGGTGATCGACGCCGGCATCATCCCCCCCCGCCCCTCCAGCGTCGTCTCCTTCATCGAGGATGTGCCGGAGATTATCCGGGAAGGGCAGGGGGATGTGAGTGTCTTCGGGTAGCATCCCCCCAGGAGTTCGCCCGGACCTGCAAGAAAAAGGGAAGACCGGGCTGCAAATGCCCGTCTTCCCTAAAACGGCGGCTGGCTGCGCCGCGGGCCGGAAGCCGGTCCTTCCGGTGGGCTAGCCTTCAGGCGGCTACCGGAACCAGGGGGGCAGCATGGCGGGCTCGGGGTACAGGGACAGGAACTCTGACAGGCTGGTCAGCTTTTCCTCGAAGTCCCGGCCGATGAGAAAGCTCAGCAGAGACAAGCGTTTCTTAGGCGGATAGGCGACTTCCACCTTGCCTGTGATGCCGCCCAGGCGGCCGGCCAACTCCACGGCATCCTCAAAGTTTCCCAGCTCATCCACCAGCCCCAACTTTTTGCCCTCTTCCCCGGAGAAGACGCTGCCGTTGGCCAAGGGCCCCATCTTTTCCAGAGGAATCTTTCGGTTGGTGGCCACGTCCTGAATGAACCGCTGGTGGATATTGTCCAGGAGGCCCTGCAGGGCGGCCCGTTCCTCGGGACTCATGGGCCGGAAAGGGGAGCCCATGTCCTTTAGGTCGCCGGCCTTGAGGGAATAGAAGTCCACGCCCACCTTTTTGGTAAGCTGCTCCACGTTGGCGAGCTTCATGATGACGCCGATGCTGCCCACGGCCGTGCCGGGGTTGGCCATCACCACATCGCTGGCGCAGGCGATGTAATAGCCCCCCGAGGCGGCGATGGTGCCCAGCGACGCCACCACCTTTTTCTTTTTCCTGACTTTCAGGATCTCCTGCATGATTTCCTGGGAGGGACCCACGGCGCCGCCGGGGGAATTGATGCGCACCAGGATGGCCTTGATGCGGTCATCGTCACTCAACCGGCGCAACTCCTTCAGGGTGGGCCGGGCCCGGGTGATGAGGCCGGAGACTTCCACCACTCCCACCTTGGGCTTCTTGCCCCAGATGGTTTCCTTCCCCCAAAAGTTCAAGGTAATGAGGGACAGCCCGACGAAAAAGACCAGGATGAAGGCCACGATGAGGATGGACGTCAACAGGGGGTAGCGTTTCATGGGCCTCCCATGTGGAGTTGAGGTAAAGGTTGGGGCAGCGGCGGGAGGCGGTCCCGGGCCACGCCCCTTCCCCTGCCCAAGCCGTCATTCCTGCTCCCGCAGGCGGGCAGCGTGGGGGCCGGGCTCCCCCCGGCCCTGCTCTTCCGTCCCGGTTCCCCGGGTTACTTCTGATCCTGTTTGCGCAGTTCGCTCTCACCCAGGGATTCCCGCAGCAGGTCGCCCAGGCTGGTGGTGGCCTCCTGGGAGCCCTTCAGGTAATCCCGGTAGTTGCGCTGCTCCTCTTCGGTTTCCAGGCGACGGATGCTGAGGCCGATGCGCCGCTCCTGCGGGGAGCTGTGGATGACCTTGGCGCGGATGACGTCGCCCACCTTGAGGGCGGCCATTTTTTCCTTGTCCCGGCTGAGCTCGGAGATATGCACCAGGCCTTCGATGCCCTCTTCGATCTCCACGAACAGCCCAAAGTCGGTGATGTTGGTGATGGGGCCGGAAACCACGGAATTTATCGGGAACCGTTGATCGATGGTCTCCCAGGGATTGGGATTCAGCTCCTTGATGCTCAGGGAGAACCGTTCGTTCTCTTTGTCGATGGAAAGTACCTTGGCCTGGACCGTTTGCCCCTTCTTGAAAATTTCCGACGGATGTTTGAAGCGCTTGGTCCAGGAAATGTCGGAAATGTGCACCAGACCGTCGATACCTTCGTCGATGCCGATGAAGATGCCGAAATCGGTGATGTTCTTGATCTTGCCTTCGATGACCGAGCCCACCGGATATTTTTCGCCGATCACCTCCCAGGGGTTGGGTTCCACCTGGCGGAGGCTCAGGGAGATGCGCTTGCGATTGGGCTCCACCTCCAGGATCTTCACCTCGGCCAAGTCGCCGGGATTGAGCATCTGGGAGGGGTGGCGGATCTTTCTGGTCCAGGACATCTCGGAAATGTGCACCAGCCCCTCCACCCCGGGCTCCAGTTCGATGAAGGCGCCATAATCGGTGAGGCTTACCACCTTGCCGGTGGTGATGCTGCCCAACGGATAGCGTTCCTGCACCACGGTCCAGGGGTCGGCATGGAGCTGCTTCAGGCCCAAGGAGATGCGCTCCTTGTCTTTGTCGAAGCTGAGTACCTTAACGGCAATCGTGTCCCCCACTTTAAACATGTCGCTGGGGTGCCGGATGCGGCCATAGGAGAGGTCGGTTATGTGCAGGAGGCCGTCCAGGCCGCCGAGATCGACAAAGACGCCGTATTCGGTGATATTTTTCACCACGCCCTCCACCACCTTGCCTTCCTCCAGGGTGGCCAACAGCGTGGCTTTGGCCTCGGTTTTGGCCTTTTCCAGGAGGGTGCGCCGGGAAAGCACCACATTGCGGCGCTTGCGGTTGAACTTGAGGACGTTGAAGGTGAATTTCTGACCGATGAGGCTGTCAGGGTTGCGCAGCGGCACCAGATCCACCTGGGAACCGGGGAGGAAGGCGGTGATGCCGCCTAAGTCCACGGAAAAGCCGCCTTTGACCTTGGCCGAGATCACCCCCTCCACCATGCCGTCATTGTGGTAGGCATAGGAGATCTCCTCCCAGACCTTGATGCGGGAGGCCTTGGTCTTGGAAAGCATGAGGGGACCTTCTTCATCTTCTCTACTCTCGAGCAGGGCTTCCACCTGGTCTCCCACCTTGGCCGTCACCTCGCCATCCGGCGTGGTGAATTCGGCGATGGGGATCTGCCCCTCGCTTTTGTAACCGATGTCTACCATCACATAGTCTTTGGTGAGGGAAACGATGCGGCCGCGCACCACCTCCCCCTCCTGGACCCGCCGGAGGCTCTCCTCGTAAAGTTCCGACATGGTCACTTCTTCCTCTTCGGCGGACCCTGCCGCCATCCGGGTTTCGGACTCGGCCGCTTCCGCCATGGGCGCCTGGGAACCGTCATCAGGGAGGGCAGCGGTCTCCTCCGCAAGGCTGGCTTGGGTTAGCGGATCGCTGGGGCGGTTCTGGATGTCGGCCTCTCCAGGTGAGCTGTGGGTGTTTTCTTCGTTTTTCTCCAGGTCAATCATGAAAAAAGGTCCCCCTTAACAAGGTATCTTGACACGTCTGGCAATCGGCAAACGCCTTTAAGGCCCGCCTTATTTCCATGAGGCAGCGAGCCACTACTTCCTCGGGTTGCATTCGGGTGGTATCCACCACCAGGGCGCCTTCGGGTATGGTGAGCGGGGCCTCGTCCCGGGTGCGGTCCTGGTCATCCCGGTGGGCGATCTCCGCTATGGTGGTGGTAAGGGAGCTGTCGGGAATATACCCTTGCTGCTCCCGTTGCCGCCGGGCGGCCCGGACGGTGAGGTCGGCGTCGAGATAGAACTTGACGTCGGCTTCGGGAAAGACCACGCTTCCCAGGTCCCGGCCCTCGGCCACCAGCCCGTTGCCGACGGCCAGGCGACGGAGACGTTGCGTCACCCAGCGGCGCACCGCCGGAATGCGGGCCATCCGGGAGGCGCCCCGGCTGACCTCCGGGGAGCGGAGCTCCTGGGTGAGCCTGCGGCCGTCCAGGAGCAGGAAGAAGCCGCGGGCGTCCTCCCCGGCCTCGGGGGCGAAGCCGGCCAGAAACGCACCCAGAGCGGTGAGGTCCTCCGGGTCCAGACTAAGACGCGCCGTCTGCCAGGCCACCGCCCGGTAAAAGGCGCCGCTGTCCAGGTAACGCCAGCCCAAGGCCCGGGCCAGACCGCGGGCCACCGTGCTTTTCCCCGCCCCGGCGGGTCCGTCAATGGTAATTATGTGGTTGGCTCGCACGAAACCCCTTAAAACCCCATGGCCTTCCGAAACACTTCCAGGAACCGGCGGTTTTCTTCCGGCAGTCCGACATTAATCCGCACATGCGTGGGAAAGCCGTAGGCATCCATGGCGCGGATGATCACCCCTTCCCGCAGCATCGCCTCATAGAGTTCCCTGCCCGGCCGCTCCACTTGGATGAGGAGGAAGTTTGCCTGGGTGGGCACAAAGGCCACCCCCAGGCGGCTGAGTTCCCCGCAGAGGAAGTCCCGCCCCTGCCAGACCAACTCCTGGGTGCGCTTCAGGAACTCCGTATCGGTCAAGGCCGCCCGGGCCCCCACCTGGGCCAGGCGGTTGACGTTAAAAGGCAGCCGCAGACGGTTCAGATAGTCCATGAGGGCGGCGGGGCCATAGGCATAGCCGACGCGCAGGCCAGCCAGGCCATAGGCCTTGGAGAAGGTGCGCAGCCCTACGAACAGGCGGTCTTCGGCCAGGTAGGCCAAACCGCGGGGAACCCGGGGATCATCGGCGAATTCAATATAGGCCTCATCCAGCACCACAGTCACCGTGGGCGGGATGGCGGCCAGAAAGTCCTCCCAGGCCTGACGGGAGAAGGCGGTGCCGGTGGGATTGTTGGGGTTGTTGAGGAGGATGAGCTTGGTGCGATGGGTGACGGCAGCGGCCACGGCCGGCAGGTCCACGGCCATGTCCTTGAGCGGCACGGCGGTGAAGACCCCGCCCACGGCCTGGGTCAGGAGGCCATACATCAGGAAGGTGTGGGCGGTGCTCACCACTTCGCCACCCTGAGGCACCAGGGCCCGCACCAACAGGTCCAGGAGTTCATCGGAGCCGTTGCCCAAGATGAGCTGCTGCGGCGAAATGCCCAGGTGCCGGCCCAGATCTTCTTTCAGGTAGTAGGCGTGACTGTCGGGATAGCGGTGCAGGTTGCCCAGCTCCGCTTGAATGGCGGCCAAAGCCTTGGGCGACGGTCCCAGGGGATTTTCGTTGGATGCCAGCTTGATGGCATCGGTGAGGCCGAGTTCGCGGGCCAGTTCCTCCAAGGGCTTGCCGGCCTGATAAGGGGTCAGCTGGGTCAGGTGAGGCTGAATCAGAGAGGCAATGGGGGCCGCAGGTGCCATAAAGGAAAGGTGATGAGCGATGGGAGCCGTAAGGAGGCCGAGCGTGGCGCCAGAGGGGGAAGATTGTGCCGAACGGTCGGCATACCCTGAGCTGTTAGGCGGTTTCGCCCGCAACCCCGGACAAGGGAAGGGGCCGCCTCCTTCACCCGATCAATGTACCTCGCGTCGTTAGCCTATTACCGGTCGGGGAATCAATCCCTCGGCCAGCCAAACGACATATATATAGCGTATATGCAGGAAAAATGCAAGCCTTCCTGAAAGGCAGGGGCTCAAAATCTCACCCCCCGTCAGGGCGGGGAAAAGAAAACGCCCCGGTGGGGGAGGTACCGAGGCGTTTGGGGGGGGTAGAACCATAAAGGTCCTGACTTGATAAAAATATAAAAAAAACCTCCCAGGTTGTCAAGAGGAAAATTCGCGGATTTTTTCCCAAGGCGAAATTTCTTCATCGCGGCCGATGGTTGGCAGCCAGTTCGGTGGCGACCCCAACTTCGGGGCGTCAGTCCCCTGAGGGTCCGGACTCGCCATCCCCATTAAGGAACCCGGCCAGGGAGTCAGCCAGCACCCCGCACCAGTGATCCACCTCCTGGGATCGCACCGGCTCGTAAAAGCAAAACAGGCCGTTCTCGCGGCGGGATTCCTCTTCCAAAAAGCCATACCAGCGCTGCCTGGCATCAGCCTTCATTTCCCAGCGCCCCCTGTCACAGACCACTGAATAACCAAGGCCGATGGCAACATAAACCAGGGCCTGTGGCCGCGTCAAGCAAATAATGGCTTTGTCGTTCCCCGGCCGGATGTCCGCCAAATCCCGCACCATCGGCGGCGTTGCCCGGTCTGGCAGGCCGGGTGGCGGAGTCCTTTGGTTTTCTGGATGGCGCCCGCGGGCAATCGATTATTCTGCTGCGCCGCAGGGCTTTCTCTTCCCTTGGGAGGACCGGAGGGAAGCCACCAGCTGCACGCCGGAAAAGAGACAGAGGCCTGCTCCCAGAGCCAGAAGCATCACGAGGATATCCATGGCGTCCTCCTTTCCCGGGCTAACGGCCCACCATTAAGGTTTCTTTAAAGATGGCGGGTAGGAAGGGGCAAGTCCATAAGCAAAAAGATCATTTTCACCTGACCGGTCTTGCCATGGCAGAGGCGGCAGCCGAGGCGACGGCACCGCCCGGGGCGGGGCAAAAAGCGGCGCGTGACGGCGCCGACGCCGGTTCGTTCCTCGGGGGTCACCTCCGGGAGCGCCAACGGCGGTTTCTGATTTCGGTCAGAGGTTCGCCGGGGAACTTCCCGGCGCCTGGCGGCTTAAGGGGTGGCGGACCTGGACGGAGGGCAAACCAGACAGACGGCAGTGAAGGGCGAGAAACCCGTGGCGGTTCAGATATCGAGGCGGCACCGCTAGGGCTGTTCAGTCAGGTAGTCCTCGGCTAGGGCGTATTTGACCAGGTCGGCCACACTCTTGAGATTGAGTTTTTCCATGATATTGTAGCGGTGCCGACGCACCGTGTTGATGCTGATGAACAACAGGTCGGCGATCTCCTGGGCGCGCTTGCCTTCGGCCAAAAGCTTCAGGACCTCCCGTTCCCGGGCGGTGAGAGGGCCGCCTTGCTCTTCGGCCTGATGCAGGCTGAAGAGGACCTCGGCGAGCAGGGGAGAAAGGAATTTTTCCCCCTTTCTCACCGCTTGCACGGCCCGGACCAGCTCGGTGGCCGGGTCTTCTTTCAGCAGGAAACCGTCAGCTCCGTCCGCCAGGGCCTGGCGGATGAAGGCCTTTTTCCGGTGCATGGTGAGGATGAGGATTTTTACCTGCGGGTAGCGCCGCTTGATTTCCCTCAGCGCCTCCAGCCCCCGCATGTTGGGCATGGAAATGTCCAGCAGAACCAGATGAGGAGCGTGCTTCTTTAAAAATTCCAGGAGTTCCAGGCCGTCATTGACTTCGCCGATGATGGCGGCCCCTTCCAGGCGCTCGATGATTTTCCGGATGCCGGCCCGAAACATGGCGTGGTCGTCGGCCAACACGATGGTAAAAGGATTCACCTGACGGAACCTCCTGCCGGTATGCTGAAAACTATGCGGGTCCCCTGACCTTTGCGACTGGCAAGCTCAAAGGACCCTCCCAGGATCCTGACCCGCTCTTCCATGGCCAAAAGTCCCAGGGTTTTTTGGTCGGCCAGGACCTCCTGTTTGTCGAAGCCCCGGCCGTCGTCGGCAATGAGAAAAGAGACCCCCTGGGGTTCCCGGCGGACGGCCAGGGTAACCTTTCTGGCCTCGGCGTGTTTGCCGATGTTGGTGAGGGCTTCCTGGATCACCCGGTAGATGGCGGTCTGGACGGACAAGGGGAACAAACCGTCAATGTCATCCATTTCCACTGTCCAGGAGAGGTCTTGGGTGAGGGCCATGAACTCCTCCACCAGGGAGTGCAAGGCGCCGGTGAGGCCCAGGTCTTCCAGGTCCCCCGGGCTCAGGTCCAGGTAAAGGCGCCGGACCTCGGCGATGGTGCCGCCGATGACTTGGAGGATGTGTTGCAGCTCGTCTTTCATGGGCGCCTGCTGGGGCAGGAGCTCTTCTCCCAGGGCTTCCATCTTGAGTTTCAAGGTCAGCAGGGTATGCCCCAGTTCGTCGTGGAGTTCGGCGGCCAGACGTTTGCGTTCATCTTCCTGGGCGCTCAGGAGTTGGGCCGCCAGACTGCGCAGTTTCTGCTCGCTTTGGCGCAGGGCCTCCTCCACTTCCAGCCGGGTGGTGATGTCCAGGCCGATGGCGCCCACCATGAGGGTCTGACCATCGGGATGGGGAATGGGGAACCGGGTTACCAGCCAGAAATGGATCTTGCCGTCTTGCTCCAGCCGCTCCAGGTGCTCCAGGGGCTGACCGCGCGTCATGACCAGGTGGTTCAGGTCCCCGAAGGCCCGAGCCGCCTCGCCGGCTTCCGGGTTCCCTGAGACGTGGCCGAAGACCCGCTCCCAGGTTTCATTGGCAAAGATGCACTCTCCCTTGTCGTCCAGGATAACGGCGGTCCCGGGAACATGGCGCATAAAGGCGGCGAACCGGGCTTCGCTCTCTTTGAGGCGGGCCTCGGCCTGCCGACGCTCATCCACCTCTCGGAGGATGCGGGCGTAGGTATCTTGCAGTTCTTTAATTTTGGCAATGGCCTGGCTTTCGATGGTGCTGACCTGCCCCTGGGCCTGTTTCAGGAGGCGACTGGTGGCCTTGGCGTACCACCAGGTAATGCCCGGAACTCCCAGGAGGAAGAAGGCATTGATGATGCTGAGAATCCACTCCATGAACGCTGCCAGCCGCCGGCCGGATCACCGGGCGGCTACATTCCCTCCGGCTCCAGGGTATCCGCGGGCGCGGCCGCCGGCTCCGGCGGGGCGGGCGCCCCGGGCTTTTTCCCCGTCTTCTTTTTCCCCGTCACGATCTGGCTGGCGGCCGTCACCGGGGAATCCCTGAGGAACCTGGATTCCACCCAGCCCTCGGCGCCGGTTTCCGGTAACCGCACCTTTTGCCAATCCTGGCCGGCCAGGGCGATGGATTGCACCTTGTCGTTCAGTTTCAGGGTCTTCAGCACCTGGGAGCTTCGCAGGGGGAGAAGATGCAGGCTGGCGGAGGGTGCGGCCACGAACCGGAAACCGGGCCCGGGAGAAGTCTTTTCCCCCCGGGAGGCGTTTTCGGGACCAGTGGGGGACTTGCCAGAGGGCTCGGTGGCCATGGGTTTTTCTGGCGGCTGGGCGGTCACCTGGTCGGCGGTGATCCAGCCGACGGTGCGGTCTTTTTCCACTAAAACCCGCCACCAGCCCTGGCTTTCCGCCAGCTTCTGCACCCTGTCTCCAAAAACCAGGACCTGGCGGGAGGTGACTTCCTGGCTGGGCGTGGGGCGCACCGGTAATTTGGCCGCCGCCACATAATAGACAGCCACTTGGAGCGGGGTGGGGCTCAGCAGGGCGGCCTGGGTCCAGCCCACCGCACCGCTGCGCAGGGACTGAACCCGCCACCAACCCGTGGCAGTTTCCTCCAGGAGCTTCACCCGGTCGGAGTTATAGAGTTCACCCACCACCTGACACTTAAAATCCGGACATTCCCGCAGATAAGAAACCGTGGGGATGCTGAAGAAAAATTCTGGTTTGCCCGAGGTGGTGGCGCAGGCCGGCAGGCCAAGGATCAACAGAACCGAGAACAGCTTAGCCGCATGGCGGCCATTGCGGGAAAACATCGATTCTCCTTTTGCCGGCGGGGTGCGCCGAGGCCATTTACTCGATGGGTTCCAGGTCGCTGATCAGCCATTGGCCGGATTGCTTGGAAAACTCCACCCGGTAGGATTTGGCAAAAGCCCGGATGGCGGCAGTCTTGCGGTCCCGGGCCTTGATGTCCCAGGTGATTTTGCCCCGGATGGCGGTGGCTCCGGCCGCCGCCAGCTCGCTGACATGGTAGTGCATATCCAGGTAGTCGAAGCGTTGCCAGATGGCCAGGGCCAATTCCCGTTTTTTGGCCAATTCCGGCATGGTGGGGGCATAGCTGCTTAAAAAGAGCTGGAGGTCTTTCTGGTATTGGGCCTCCCGCACGCGGTTCAGGAGGCTGATCAGCTCATCCCGTTCGGGAAAGGCCGGGAAGGTGTCCGGCGTGGAGGTGGCCGCCGGCGGAACCGGAGACTCCTGCGTCTTGGCCGTTCCCGGCATGGCGCCGCCGGGCGCAGGTGGGGCCGGCGGCATGTAGGCCGCCACCAGCAGATAGGACACGGCCAGGGCCCCCACCACCCCCCAGATCAGCAGCAACTGGCGCCAGATGCGGCGGACGGCCTCCACCAGGTTGTCGTTCAGGCTCTTGGAAGCCTGGACAATTTCTTCGGTCTCCGCCTGCAAGGCGGCCCGGGCCCGCTCCACCGCTTCCCTAGTGTCTCGGCCGTCAGTCATAGGGGTTGCCCAGGCAGGCTCTTCGGGCGCCGAAAAGGCCTGCGTTTTCTTTTTACAATATCACATTCAGGTGGCCGGGCGAAAGTCTGCCCGCCGACTGCCAAGAAAAGAGGCCTGACGTGCGGGCGCGCCCTGCCGGAGGGCGATTCCGCCAGGGTAACGGGTTAGCTCGCCTTGGTCGCCCCGGGAGGCAAACGCCGGAATCTGCACCTGCCGAAAGCCGGGGCCGGCCATGTCCTTCCAGCGGGAACGCCGTTTGATGGCCAGGACCGCGGGTGAGGGGGCCTCTGGCCGGGGGATGGACTGGGGCCGCAGGGTGTTGGGTCGCAGGCGGCAGCGGGATCGGCTCACCCGCTGCCTGCTAGTCTTCCCTATACACCACCTGGCCGGCGCAGATGGTCATCATTGCCTTGCCCTTGAGGAGCCAGCCGTGGAAGGGGCAATTCCTGCTCTTGGAAGCGAAGAGGTTGACGTCCACCGTCCAAGGGTGAGTGAGGTCGATGAGGGTCACGTCGGCCCGGGCGCCGGGTCTGAGCGTTCCCCCGGGGATCCCCAAAATCCTGGCTGGGTTGACGGACATGAGAGAGACGAGCCGGCTGAGGGTGATCACCTGTTCGTGAACCAGCTTCAGGCTCAGACCCAGGGAGGTTTCCAGGCCGATGAGCCCGAAGGCGGCCGCGGCAAACTCCAGGTCCTTCTCCAGGCTGCTGTGGGGCGCGTGGTCGCAGGCAATGGCGTCGATGGTGCCGTCAGCCAGGGCGGCGATGATCGCCTCCCGGTCCTCATTGCTTCTCAAGGGCGGGTTCACTTTGGCATTGGTGTCGAAGGTGGGCTGGGGCCGGGCCTCCGGACCCTGCCCGCACACCGCCTCGTGGGTCAGGGTGAAATAGTGGGGAGCGGTCTCGGCGGTGATGTTAAGGCCCGCCTGCTTGGCCTCCCGGATCAGGCCAACGGTTGCGGCGGTGCTGACATGGGCAATATGCAGCCGGGCCCCGGTGAGGCGGCTCAAGCAGATGTCCCGGAAGACCATGACGTCTTCCGCGGCACCTGGTATCCCCTTTAATCCCAGGCGGGTGGAGACCTCCCCTTCGTGCATGACCCCGTCGGCCCTGAGGTTCAAATCCTCGGCGTGGGAGATGACGGGCAGTCCGAAGGTCCTGGCGTACTCCAAGACCCGGCGCATGAGCAAGGCATTCATCACCGGCCGGCCGTCATCTGAAAGGGCGACACACCCGGCGTCCTGCAACTCGCCGTATTCGCTCAAGGCCTCTCCCTGGGACCCCTGGGAGATGGCCCCCACCGGCCAGACCTGGACCGCGCCGGCTTGGGCGGCGCGCTCCAGGATGAAGCGGGTGACCGTGGCGGTATCGTTCACCGGGCGGGTGTTGGGCATACAGGCCACCGCGGTGAAGCCGCCCCGGGCCGCGGCCTTGGTCCCGGTCTCGATGGTCTCCTTGTATTCCTCCCCCGGCTCCCTGAGGTGGACATGCATGTCAATGAGACCGGGGGCCACCACCAGACCGGTGGCGTCGATGACCTGACGGCCTTCTCGGGAGATGGCGCCAGGAGGCTCCAAGGCCGCCACTTTACCGTCCACAATGAAAAGATCCCGACCCTCTTCCAATCCCTGGGCCGGGTCCACCACCAGACCGCCGGTTATGAGGAGTTCCATGCCTTCAACTCACTCCCTGACGCTGCTTCCGCTGACCTCCGGGTGGGGGCTGAGAGAGGATCGGCGGGAGGCCGGGGACCCCCGGCCCCTTCGGCCCTCCCTTCCAGAAGCCCAGGGCGAGGCGCTCAGCTCCGGTCGCCGCCGATAAGCAGTAAAAGCACCGCCATCCGCACCGCCACGCCGTTGGCCACCTGTTCCAGGATCACTGAGCGGGCCCCGTCCGCCACCTCGGGGGCAATCTCCACCCCCCGGTTAATGGGGCCGGGGTGCATGACGATGGCGTCCTCCTTGGCCAGGTTGACGTTCTTGGGGTTCAGGCCGAAAGTGCGGCTGTACTCCCTCAGGGTGGAGAAAAACATCTGGCCCATGCGCTCCAGTTGCAATCTCAGCATCATCACCACGTCGGCCCCGTCCAGCGCTTGGGGAAGGGAAGTCGTGACCCGGGCCCCCAGGTTCTCCAGGCCGGGGGGCAGCATGGTGGCCGGGCCGGCCACCCACACTTGGGAGCCCATCTTCGTAAAGCCGTGGATATTGGAGCGCGCCACCCGGGAGTGCAGGATGTCCCCCACGATGGCCACCTTCAGTCCGGCCAGCGTGCCTTTGGCCTCCCGAACGGTGAGCAAATCCAGGAGCGCCTGGGTGGGATGCTCATGGAGGCCGTCGCCGGCGTTGATCACCCCGCATTTGAGACGCCGGGCCAGAAAATGGGGGGCCCCGGAGGCCTGGTGTCGGATGATCAGAAGGTCCGGCGACATGGCCTCCAGGTTGGCGGCGGTATCCGCCAGGGTTTCGCCCTTCACCGCACTGGAGGCCGCCACCGTGAGGTTCACCGTGTCGGCGGAGAGTCTCTTGGCCGCGATTTCAAAAGACATGCGGGTGCGGGTGGAAGGTTCGTAAAAGAGGGTCACCACTGTTTTGCCCCGCAAAGTGGGCACTTTCTTGATGGGCCGCCGGGAGATCTCTTTCACCGAAGCGGCGGTGTCCAGGAGGAGGGCGATCTCTTCAGGGGCCAGGTCGGCCATGCCCAGGAGGTCCTTGCGCTTCAGTCTCATGGGTGCCTCACGCCGAAAACGGGGGGTGAAACGTCGGTTGCGGGAGGAGGCCAGGAGCCCCGGGAAGGCGGCCCACCGGCAAAAAAAAGCCTCCCTGACAGGAGGTGGACAAAAGACGGCTGAGGACTCCTCTGGCGGCTCATAGGACACCTTCGGGTGGTTCCGTTCTACCACTTCCCGGCAGGTCGCGCAAGTTAAAATCGCTGGGCCGCCTTGACAACCTGAGGGCACGGAATTAACTAATTTGTAAAATCGCACCATCGTCAAGGAGGTGAGGTTCATGGCTGACATCATGGAATGGAGACCGTTTCGCGAGGTTTCCCGCTTGCGCCGGGAGATGGACCGCCTCTGGGAAGATTTCTTCGGCCCCGGCCGCCGGGCCCTGGAGCCGTTGGAGCAGGTTTGGGCCCCGGCCGTTGACGTCTCGGAGACCGGCGACAAGGTGACCATTAAGGCCGAGGTTCCGGGCATCGATGTTAAGGACATTGAAATCTCCATGGTGGGGGACCTGCTCACCATCAAGGGCGAAAAGAAGGCCGAACGAGAGGAAAAGGGCGAAAGCTACCACCTGGTGGAGCGCAGCTACGGCTCCTTCTCCCGGAGTATCCGCCTGCCGGCTGCGGTGGACCAGGAGAGAATCGAAGCCACTTACAAGGATGGCGTCCTTACCATCGCTTGTCCCAAAAAGGAAGAAGTCAAACCCAAGGCCATTGAAATCAAGACGACCTAGTTCCGGCTCAGCTGGCGGGAAAAGAGCCCGGGAGGAGGGGACTCCTGACCCCCGGGACTCAGGCCTACCCGCCAGCCGTAACCGGGAAAATCATCCTTCGCCAAACGGTTCGCGGAAGAGGGGGCCTCAGGGCTTTGAGGCCCCCTGATGTTCTGATGATGCCCGATTCCAGCTTTCTCTGAAGTCTCCGGGGGGCGGGGAGCTGAGCAGGCGCCCGGACCCGTTTCCCCCCGGATGTCCCGAGGCAGCGGGAGCCCTGCCGGGTGCCGGGGGGGCGTTTCTTGGGCGCTTCCGGAGGAGCCCTGATCCCGCAGCCTGCCCCCGGGGCGGAGACAGGGTTGATGGACGCCGATTTCCGCATCGGCGCCTCCATCCTGATGGCTTCCGCCGGCCCCGGTCAGGGCCGCCCCGGCTTTCTGGCGAGTGCTTTGACTCTGAGGCTTGCAGACCAGGCCGAGGCCCGTCGCCTCTTTGGACTACCGGCCGCAGGCGGGCAAGCGCGCCGGCCCCGGGCCGGAATCTGCTGGTCCCCGGTATCCGGCATGGCCGCAAGCCCCTTCGGCTGGTTGGCAGGACTGACGTGATGGCCTGAGGCCACCTCCCGGTCGCGGGGCTTGCCTGCCAGGGGCACCGCCCCTCTTGTTCGGGGCGCGGTCGGTTTGCCGCCCTGCTGCCCGCGACATTCTCCTGGCAAATCTCCTGGAAACCGGGTAAAGAGAAGTTACGGTCGCCCAGCATTCTGTAGCTTCGCCGCGGCCTGCGGCGGCGCCCCCGGGGTCCTGCCTCGCCACCCGGGCGCGACGCCCGGGGCGCCGGATGATCCGCAACGTTGCAACCAAGGAAAGGGAATGCCCATGGATGCCGACCTGCAAGCGCTCATTGAACAGGCCATCGCCCAGGAGGAATTGTCACACGAATTTTACCGTCGCATGGCCAATCTGGTGACTCACGAGGATACCAAAGAGACTTTCCTTTATCTAGCCAAGGAGGAACTGGAACACAAGCATTTCCTGGAGCAGTGCCTGACGCCGGCAGGCTGCCCGCTGGTTTCTCATCCCCAGGACACCAAGCTGGCGGAGTATATGCAGACCCCGGCCATCACCCCTGAAATGAGCCCCAAGGAAGCCTTGGTGGTGGCCATGAAACGGGAGGAGGCCGCCCACCGCTTCTACCGACATCTGGCCAGCCTGCAACCGTCGGGGGAGGCCAAGGCCTTCCTGGAGAAGATGGCCGAAGTGGAGCTGGGACACAAGGAGAAAGTGGAGTACCTCTACGACAACACCGCCTTCCCTGAGGCCTGGTAATCCAGCGTATCAAGATGGCCCGGGGGTTTCTCATCGCTCTGGAGGGCATCGACGGGGCCGGCAAGTCCACCCAGGCCAGGCTGCTGGCGCAGGCCCTGGCCGCCCGGGGTTATGGAGTGTGCCTGACCCGAGAGCCCTCCGATGGTCCCCAAGGTAAGGAGTTGCGGAGGTATCTGGGAGGCGGGCGGCGGCATCTGAGCCCGGATCAGGAATTGGCACTCTTCATGGCGGACCGGCGGGAACAGGTGGGCCGGGTGGTGGCCCCGGCTTTGGCCGCCGGAAAAGTGGTGGTGACCGACCGCTCGTACTACTCCTCGGCAGCCTATCAGGGTGCCTTGGGACTGGCAGTGGAGGCCATCATCGCCGCTAATGAGGCATTTGCTCCCCGGCCGGACCTGGTGTTCTTGCTGCAGCTGCCGGTTGACCAGGCGCTGCGCCGGTGTCGGCAGGGAGGGCGGCACACCCTCCAGGTGAGCGAAACCCGGGAGTACCTGGAGCGGGTGAGCGCCATCTATGACACCTTCAAGGCCCCCCAGGTACGGCGGGTGGATGCCCGGGGGTCCGCCGAGGACGTGCACCGGCAGGTGGTGGCCATCACCCTGGCAGCCTTGCACGAGGCCGGCATCAACCCCTCAGCTCCGGCAGAGTAAGGAGGAGGCCATGAGCATGTGGTTTTTCGACGATGCGCCGGATTGGGAGGATTACCAGGCCCTGCGCCGGGAAATCAAGGAGTTGGAGCGGGAGTATCTGGAGGTCCGGATGCTCTTGCAGGAGGCGGAATCGGCCTTGCGGGAACACCCCGAAGACGGCTACCTCAAAGCCCGGGTGGCCTATTACGCTCGGCGTCGGCAGGGCCTGGAGGCAAAAAACCCGCGGTTTGCCGCAGACTGGCCTCTGGAAGTCACCCTGTTCACCCCGCCTCACGGATGAGGCCGGCGAGGCAATGCCGGGTGTCCGCAGCGGCCGTGGGGCTCTTGGCGGTGAGGCCCATGGAGGGGCGAAGGGATGGCCCCGGGGACAAGAGCCCATGGGTTGGCATGAGGGGGCTGAGGCGGGGGCGGGGTTAAATTTTGCTGAATTTCCCCGCACTGCCTTGACAAGCAGTGGTCCTGAAGGTAAAAAGTATCCGGTTGGGCCGTTAACTCAGTCGGTAGAGTATCTGCCTTTTAAGCAGAGAGTCGTTGGTTCGAATCCAACACGGCCCACCACCAAGAAGCCGTAGCGCCCAGCGTCCCCATCGTCTAGCCTGGTCCAGGACACCGGCCTTTCACGCCGGCAACACCGGTTCAAATCCGGTTGGGGACGCCACAAACATTTAACCCCTTGAGATTTCAAGGGGTTTTTTGTTAGTGCTGCTCAGGGTGTGAAGAGATAGGAAGAAGAGCCTAGGGCAGAGGAGCGAGGTAATGTTGGTAAAAGCTCGAGATTCCCAGCACTATCAGAATAAGGGCAATGAGGGCGCCGGTTAATAAGGTTTTCCAACGTCGAGCCGGATGGCGCTCCGGGGAGCGGTCCACAAGGGGCAGGGCGAGGAGCAGCGCCAGCAGGGCAGCGGGAATGATAACGGTGGCGAAGATGAGGAGGGGACCTCTAAATATGGTGACAAGCTGATTCAACGGCAGGACCCACCACTCCGGCCTGGGCACATACGTGGTATCCGTAGGATCGGCGGGGTCTCCCAAGGACACGGGCCACTGCCAGGCAACCCACCCCAGGATCACGGCGGCCAGCAGGAAAAGCAAGAGCCAGCGATTTACTATGGTGGGCCAGAAAGGCACTCTCCGTATGGAAATGGTATCACCGCGAAGAGGCTCGGACAGCCCCCGAATCCTGAGGAAATGGAGGTGGACGGCGATCATAACCACCAAGAGAGGGGGGAGGATGATAACATGGAGCACATAAAAGCGGGTGAGCGCCACGATGCCGGTCATGGAGCTTCCTTCCAAAATCCTGACGAGAAGACCGCCGAAAAAGGGAACAGTGGTAAGGATGCTTTTCCGCACTTGCGTTGACCAATAACCCTGCTGGTTCCAGGGAAGCAGGTCGCCGGAGATGATGAAGACCGGGACCACTGACATAATCAATACTCCCGAAACCCACACCAATTCCCGGGGCGCCTTGTAAGCACCCACCAGAAAGGCCCGCCCCAGATGCAGAATCATGGTTAGCAGGAGCAGGTTCCCGGCATAATGGTGGACTCCCCGGATGACTTCACCAAAAGGCAGGTTGAATTGGGCGTAATCTACACTGTCATAGGCCACTCCAGGGACTGGGGAATAATAGAAGGTGAGACCGAAGCCGCTTAGAAACAGGAGGACGACGAAAGCCAGGTTCAACGACCCCCAGAGCCGGGTCCAGGTCAGGGCGTAGTCCGGCACCTGGAGATTTCGCCACCGGGTCCAGAAGGCATTGAGGCCCAGGTGTTCCAGCCACCTTTCCAACCTGTCCCCGGTCCGGTTGGGAGCAGACATCATCGAGCAAACCGAATTTATTTGCCGAATTTGAGAGTCAAGACCTCGGAGTCATAGGAATCCTCGTCTCCCGAATCGTCAAATACGGCCATGGCAAAGTTATAGGTTTTTCGTGGATTAAAGGAGACGTCGTCTTCGTAGCCAGTATTGAGCTTGCGAGAGAGCATGAGAGTCCAGCCACCCTCGGCATAATTGCTCACCGCCTTGATGTCGGCCCGGGAGCCGGAAGGCGCCGTGGGCATCTGGTAGGTAATCGTGTCACCTGCCTTGAACACAGTGTAATCCGTGATTTTCACGGCATCGGCTGCGAGCAGGATGCCATGCTTGCCGAGTTTCTTGCCGGGAGCCAGCATATACAGGGGCTTGGATTTATCTTCGGTGACGTTCAGCTTCTCCCCGCCTTCGCCCGCGTCAGCCTTGCGGCCCCCTTTGGTGTCGCTGATCTTGGTCAGCCAGGTGTCGTCCGCAAACCCCACGGGGTCGAACCGGGCCGCTTTCCAGTGCCACAGGTCGCCTTTTTCGGCCTCGGACTTAGTGCCGAACCTGCCGCCCTTGGCGCTGGCGGCTTCGGGCGACACATGGCAGACCACGGCACAGCCCTTGGTGGCGAAGTTTTCGATCCGGTTGATTTCAAACAGCAAGGAGAAACGGTCCTCGTTGCCCTCCTGGTGGCTCCACTTCTGACCATCAAACTTCCAGGTCCCCCGGCTCACGCTCAAAGTAGGGTCTGGCCATTTGAAAAGCAAGTATAAGCTATCGTCAGTGTAAACTGCCTTGGTGGTCACCGTTAATTTCTTGCCGGCAAACCTCTCTTTCCCCGAGAAGGGAATTTGGACCGGCTGGGCTTCTTTCCAGACTGGATCATCGAGGTTGGCGGGAGCCTTTTTGACCCGCTTGGCGATAACCTCTTGCTTGGCTGCCCCTTCAAGGTTATCGCAAATCAGACAGACGCCGAGAATTAAACCCAGCGCCAGCATTAAGCCGATTGCTATTCGCCCTTTCATTGAAGACCTCCTTGACCATCAGTACGTTACTTCAACTTGGTAAAAATACCAGTAAATTGCCATTGTCAATCCTGTGCTCCAAAACTGATAACGGTTTAGTCGGCGGGCCGGAGATATTTTTCCCATTCGCGTCAAAATATCCGGCATGGCAAGGACACACAAAGATCTGGCGATCCTCCTGCCAGACCACATTACAGGCCAGGTGCGTACATTTAGACGAAAACACCCGCAGGAGGCCAGGGCCCTCGGTTTTCACCCAAACAAAGCCCTTCTGCGGCAAAACCAGCCAGCCGTCTTTGATCTGAAACTCGAAGGGCATCATCTTCATATGCCCGTGTGGGAAAGTACCTGCGGTTCCTAAATTAACCCACCTGCCGGTAAGTTTCCGGAAAGCCGGGGCGAGGATGTAGGAGGCGAGAGGAATTCCGGTTACCAGAGCGCCAGCACAGGCCAACCCGGCAGTCTGGAAAAAACCTCTCCGATTGTAAAGGAGCTTGCCGGCCACGACGTCTTATCTCTTACCGGGAGATTCTTGGAGAAATCCCTAACCCTTGCTCAGCTTTTCTTCCTCAGTTAATTTGTTTTACTCCATAATAAGTAAGCAGTCTTCATTGAAAGTCAATTGCTCGAAGTCTCATCAAGGCTCTAGACCAGCCTCTGCCCAGGAAAAGCAAATCGCCGAAATCTCCGGCGCGGAAAGGCAAAAGGTTCGAAAATCATCTATGAAGGGACGCCATACCTCCCAAGGCGGAAGATCGTCAGGGTTTTCTGCTTTTTCTTTTTTCGCTCCCTGGTTGTATTTGAAAATCATATCAAATGGTTGTCTCAACTCGGGATGCAGCTCACCGTCCCTTAACTTGCAGTTCGAAAGTATGAAATCCAGAGGTTTCCGCTGTTCGGAAAAACTTGGGTTTTATAAAGAATATGAGCATGTTGGGCAAGTTCGAGAATCCTGATGCCATCTTCGTAATACCGCTCGTTGGCCGAGAGGTGGGCCTGTAGCTTCCTCTTGATGGCTTCCTGCTCCAGCAAGTATTTTTTATTCATCTGCTCCCACAACTCGGTGGTGATCATCCCGTCCAGCCGGTCCTCATAAGATGAGACCGTTGCAAAAAGGTTAATTTGTGGGTCTCTTTTAGTGGAAAGACGTCGG
>CAYZOP010000012.1:0-55883 GCA_964480485.1 uncultured Desulfobacterales bacterium
TGCGCATGGCCACCGCGTGGGTGAAGGCCCCCCGCTCGTGGCCGAAGAGTTCGCTTTCCAGCAAAGTCTCAGTGAGGGCCGCCACGTTCACGGAAATGAAGGGCTTGGCGGCCCGGGGGCTCAAGGCGTGGATGGCCCGGGCGATAAGTTCCTTGCCGGTGCCCGATTCCCCGCTGATCAGGGCTGTGGCCTTGGTGGGGGCCACCCGCTTCACCAGCGCCAGGATCTCCTGGATGGCCTTGCTTTCCCCGAGGATGTTGGGAAGGCCGTATTGCTTTCCCAGATCCTGCACCAAGAGGCGGTTTTGCAGCAAAAGATGCCGATGTTCCAGCGCCTTGGTGATGGTTACCAGGATTTCCTCGTTTTTAAAGGGCTTCAGGATGTAGTCGAAAGCCCCCTTCTTCATGGCCTCCACCGCCTTTTCCACCGTGCCGAAGGCGGTCATGATGATCACCGGCAGATCCGGGTAGAGGCGCTTGAGCTCACTCAACAACTCGATGCCGTTCATCTTGGGCATCTTCATGTCGGTGAGTACCAAATCCAGGTCGGCATGGGTGGCGAGCCTCAAGGCGTCCGCGCCGCTGGCCGCGGTAAGGGTTTCGTAACCCGCCTCTCCCAGCAGGGCCTCCATCACCGTCAGGTAATTCGCCTCATCATCCACGACCAATATCGTATCCATGCAACCCCTTTGACAGGTGAGCGAATGAGGGGAGGGACAGGGGAGCCTGTCGGACCTTTACCTTCTCCCTCAAGTGCTCCCCCACGCTCACCCCGGCAAGGGCGGCAGGGTGATAATCACCGCGGTGCCCCGCCCGGCTTCGCTTTCAACCCGGATTTCCCCCTGGTGACTGTCGATGATGCTTTTAACGATGGGCAGTCCCAGGCCGCTTCCCTTTTCCTTGGTGGTGAAAAAGGGATTGAAAATCTTTTTCTGGCTCTCCGGATCAATGCCTTCGCCGGAATCCTCCACCCGGATCTGGGTTCCGGATCCGTCGGCGGCCGGGGCCAGAACCACTCGCAGTTCGCCCCCGTTAGGCATGGCCTGGATGGCGTTTAACAGGATATTCAGAAACGCCTGGTGCAGCAGGTCCGGGTCCGCCGGATGGGGGCGGCCGTTCAACTGGTAGTGGCGCCGCACCGTGATATGCAGCCGGTTGATCTCCGGCTCCAGCAACTCCAGACTGCGGTCCAGCGCCCTCTCCAGGTCCACGGGTTGCAGGTTGGGGATGCGGGGGCGGGCGAAGTCCAGGAATTCCGTCACCTTGGCATTCAGGCGGTTGGATTCCTCCACAATGATCCGGGCCAGCCGGTTGTCCGGTTCATAGCGCTTCAGACGCTCATTCAGCAGTTCCGCGGTGGAGCTGATGATCCCCAGAGGATTCCTGATCTCATGGGCCACCCCCGCGGTCATCTCGCCCAGCGCCGCCAGACGTTCGGTCTGGTGGAGTTGGGATTCCAAGGCCCGCCGCTCCTCCTGGCGGCGCTCCAGAATGACCTCCGCCCGCTTGACGATGTGCCTCAGGGCCAGAAACAGGCAGCCCATGATGAGCACCGAAATCAGCAGAATGATGATCTGGAAATGGCTGATCTCCGCCAGGTCATTGGTGATGTTCTGGGTGATTTCGAACACCCCCACCACTGCACCCAGTTCGGGCTTTTCCTTGCCCTCCAGCCGGAAAGGAAAGTACCCCGTCAACCGGGCCTCGGACATGCTCCAGCGGCCCAGAATGGCCCAGAGCAGATGGCGGCCTGGCAGCTCGAAGTGATGTTCACCGAACAGAGCCTGGCGCACCCCGGGTACATCGAAGCAATCCTTGCCCAGGTCCACCGGGGTGGTGCTATAGGACAACACCCCCACCTGGTCGTAAATGGCCAGGTTTTCCACGTGAAACCCATGGATGGTGTTCTTCACCACCGTGTCCAGACGCTGGTGCTGTTCCGGGTCGGCGATGGTGATGCGCCCCTGCTTTTCAATGGCCGTGGGGATAAGGAACTGCTGAAAGACCTGGTGGTTCAGGTTGGCCGCCAGGAGTTTCAGATAGTCCTCGCTCTTTTTCAAGGCCATCTGCTGGGCCCGGTGGGCCAGCAACAACGTGAGCAGGGCGGTGGATAACAGGATCACCACAAAACTGGTCAGGGAGAAAAACTTGGCCAGCCGGAAGGTCTCCAGGTCCTGCTTGCCGGTCCACCACGGCGGGATCAGGCTGCCCTGCTTCTTTTGCGGTTCTTTGCTGTTGTTGCTCTGCCAGGCCACTTCCAGCCGCCCCGTATCAGCATAGCGGGGCCCTCCAAGGAGGAAGCACCGATGAAATTCGGCGCCTCTCCCCAGAAGGTATCCCCCCTTATTGTATCATACGCCGGAAAAAATCAGTTAGTCATATATTTCAACATCTTAGGCTTTGCTTGGGCGACTTCCTCCCGATAAGCCTCGAAACCCGGCCGTCCCATGAGGCCGAAGGTGGTTTTCTTCCCGCCTTCCACTCCAGGCTGATCCAAGGGATTTACCCCGAAAAGCCTGCCGGCCGCCACCGTGGCCACCTCCAGCAGGAAAATCAACTGGCCCAACGTAAAGGCGTTGATCTCCGGAAGCTTGATGGTGAGGTTGGGCCGTTTGGCCTTCATCAGATTGAAGCTGGTGGCCTGAAGCTCCGCCGTCAGGAGCTCGTTGAGGGAACGGCCTGCCAGGTAGGAGAAGTCTTCCAGTTCCGCAGCCAGAGACGGCATGGACAACACATGCTGGAATTTTTCCACCTCCAGGAAGATGATGAGCTTGTCGTGTGGTCCCTCCATGTAAAGCTGAAGCTGGGAGTGCTGGTCGGTGACCCCCAGGGCCCTCACCGGGGTGCTGCCAGCCTCCACCAGCCGGCCGGCCAGGTCAAATCGCTTTCCCAGGCTCTCGGCCCAGAGCTGGCAGAACCATTCGGCCATGCCTGCCAACGTGGAGGCGTAGGGCATGATGACCAGCATGGGCCGCCTCTTGGCGGTGGCAAAGAGATAGGCAATGGCAGCCAGCAGTAAGGCTGGATTCTTCAGGAATTCCCGCTCCCGCAGCCGCTGGTCCATGAAGCGGGCCCCGGCCAGGAGTTCGGCAATGTTAATGCCGGCCATGTGGGCCGGCAGGAGCCCCACCGCAGACAACACCGAGAACCGGCCCCCCACCGCCGGGGGCACCTCCAGGGTGCGATAGCCCTCCTTTTGGGCCAACTGGCGCAAGGGGCCCTTTTCCGGGTCGGTAGTGATGATGAGGCGCTCCCGCACCTTATCCTCGCCCAGCCGGTTTTTCAGGACCTGATGGATGAAAAGAAACTGCGCCAGGGTCTCGGCGGTGGCCCCGGATTTGCTGATGACGTTCACCCCGGTGCGCCGCAGGTCCAGGGCGTCCAGCATGCCAAACAGATAGTCCGGATCGATGTTGTCCAGGACATAGAGGGAGGGTTTATGCTGTTTGCGGGCCAGGGGCAGCCGGTTGTGCTGGGGGTGGCACAGGGCCTGATGGAGAGCCCGGGCCCCCAGGGCCGAGCCGCCGATCCCCAGGACCACGAATTCCCAGAGATATTCCAGGAAGGGCTTGGCCAGGGTCCTGATCTGCTTCACCAAGACCTGGTCATAAGGCAGGTCGAGAAAGGCCAGGCGGCCGCTTTGCCGGCCGGCTTCCAGGTCCTGGTGAATCTCGGCCATCCTCGGCGCCAAGGCGGTGAGGTCTTCATAGGCCAGGCCATGCTCCGCCACAAAATCGGCCATGGCGTAATTAAAATCCAATCCCACGGCCATCTTCGCCGCCCACGCGGCATCTTCATAGCGCTCCATGCTCACCTCAAGGGTAGTCAATGCCGGCCGGGGCCGGTGTCAGCCTCATGGTAAATCGCTTGGCTGATTTAGTCAATGTATGGGGGCGGCCGGGGGCGGCTGGCAGGCCCAAAGCCCGGCCAAGCCGTCCCGGCACCCGGTGGGGGGCGGGAGCATTAGGGCAGGGGGACTGCGCCTCCGGCAGGGGGGATAAGCGCAAGGCAATTCCACCAGCTTAGGGGCGTCGGCTAAGAGGCCGTACAGGGGGGTGCCCCGGGGATTGCCCGGGGGCGCAACCCCGGCGGTTCAGGGTGAGGCCTTTCACCCCCTTGACCGTGCCGCGGCTGTCCACCTCGGTGGGCCTGCCGCAATCAGCGGCAAGGCGACGCCGGAGGCCTGCCGGAAAAATCGCCGAACCTATCCTCTTCGGAACATTGGCAAGGGTTATCTTCACCGTTTTCGGCCTTGCCCCCCCGGGGGGTTACAACCAACCCCCTGGCCCCCAACGCCCCAACCGTTGCAAGGCCATGCCCCGGGTGGTAAAAAGGAAGAGCAGGTATCCAGGGGCCCAGGCCCCGACTCCCGGGGGTTCCATGAGCGACACGGCCCGCCAGGTAATGGCGACCCGCTTTTTCACCCTGACGCCCGCCCACACGCTGGCGCAGGCGGCCCAGGCCTTTGCCGAAGCCAGCGAGGCCACCGGCAGCCGGGTCTTCGGCATGATGGTGGTGGACGAGGAAGGGCGGCTGGCGGGCATGCTGTCCATGTATGACATCCTCCTGGTCATTCGCCCCAAACACATCCACATCTGGGGAGAAATGCAGGACTTGGACCTTGAGGGCCTGCTGGACCGCGCCTGTCGGGAGGCGGCCGCCATCCGGGTGGGAGACGTGATGAGCACCGACCTGATCACCATCCCGCCGGAGACTCATCTGTTGCATGTCATTGACATCATGCTGAAAAAGCACGTGCGCCGCATCCCCGTGGTGGACCAGGGTCACATCGTCGGCATCGTCTATCTTTCCCGGGTTTTCGAATACCTGCAGGACAAGATCACCGCCGGTGAACCCGGTTGTGACTGGGAGTGTGTGGACCCGGCCTGAGACTGCTATCGGTAAGGGGTAAGCCGAGTGTTTGGAGGTACGGTTTGACATCACCGGCGCCCACACGGTTAAGCTTGTGCCATAACCAACCGAATAGCTTCCACGTTTCACTTGCTGCTGGCCACTGGCTGCTGCTTACTGACCTGCCATGCCGCTCATTGATCAACGAGACGTGCTCAAAGGTCTGACGGTGCGGGAGGCCATGCGCCGGCAGGTGATCCGCCTGCCGCATGCCGCTTCCCTGGCGCAGGCCATCCGGACCACCATCAAGTTCAAGGTCAACGCCCTCCTGGTGGAAGGACCCAGCCGGGAGGCTCTGGGGGTGGTGTCCAAAACCGACCTCATGAGCGCCTACTATGTGGGTCTGCCCCTGGAAACCCTCCTGGAAGCCATTATGGTGGGACCCCCCCTTTTTTGCCGGGCGGAAGACTCCCTGGACGCCGCCCTGGAGATCATGCGCACCCGCCGGGTCCACCGCCTCTACGTGGAGGAGACCGAGCCCGGGGTGGCGGCGGGAGTCCTGGCCTACCCGGACATCGTCGGGGTGCTCTACCGCTTCTGTCACCGATGCCGGCGCACCCTGCTCAAGCGGGGCAAAGCCGCCATCGCCGGCCCGGACCTGGCCAACCAGGTGAGGGTGCGGGAGGTGATGACTGTGGGGGTGGCCGGTTTTTCCGAGGATGCCGGCCTCTACGCCGTTATGGAGGGATTGGCGGCGCAGCGCCTGGCGGCGGTGCTGATTCGCCGGAAAGACGGTATGCCCGCCGGGGTGGTATCCAAAACCGATCTCATCCTGGCCTATCTCCACCGCCGCCCGCCGGAGACGGTGGCCCGGGAAATCATGCACGTCCCGGTGCAGGCTTGTGACCAGGAGCAGACCCTGGAGGCGGCCTTAAAGCAAATGATCTTTGCCGATATCCACCGCCTCTTTGTTTACCAGGAGCGGCCGGCTCAGGTAGTGGGGGTGCTGTCCTTATCGGATGCCGCCCGGTTCCGCTCCGGCACCTGTCGGGCCTGTCTGGCCAGCCGCATCCAGGTGGGGGGGGGCTGAAGGCGGGGTTGGAGGAAGACCGGTCTTCCCGGAAGCCGGTCTCCCCCTTGCCCCGTGACTCCTCAGGCTTGGGCTTCACCTTTGACGTGCCCCAGGGCTTTGGTCAGTTCCAGGGCCACGCCCAGACCCTCCCTGCCTTCCTGGCTCATCAGGGCAAACATGAGGCCGAACGGTCCCACCGGCTGGGCGGCGGCCAGATTCACCCGACTGGGAATCTCCGTGAAGCGTTCCATGAAATCGAGAAACGCCGGGTCGGAGAACTTCTTGATGAGGCCGTGCATGCGCACAAAACCGTCGCCGATGGCCTCAATGTCCTCCGGGGTATAATTCTGGGCAAGTTTGGCATACATGTTGAGCATGGCCCGGTTGATGCGAAAGATCCCCTTCTGCTCCAGGTCGTCCAGTAGGTCGATGAGGTGGGGGACGGCCAGCTTCAGCACGGGTTCCAGGTCGTTCCACCAATCCACCAGGTTTTCCAACTGCTCCAGCGCCCAGGCGAGGTAGCGGAAGCTCAACAGCATTCTTTTCAGCAGGTAGAGGCTGTCTTCCAACTGGAAACCGGTCTCCACCTCCGCCAGTTCTTCGGTGAGGAGTTTGGCGGACGGGCCGATCAGCAGGGACACGTCCCGCCCCAGATCGTGCAGGTTTTCCCACGATTGCGTGAATACCTGCAGCTTCTCGTCCAAAGCGAGAACGCGATCCAGCTTCTCCTCGATTCGATCCAGGCGTTCATCGAGCTGCTTGTTGCCGTTCATGACCGCCTCCTGCGATACTGGAGCTCAATGTCGGGGGAAAGGATGCCCCTGACCTTGCCGGCCATGACGAACTGGGACTCCAGGGGCAAATGGCTCCCCTTAAGCATCAGGTTATAGTACACCCACCGAAACATCATCTTCCCCACGTAATTGGAGAAGCTTATCCCCAACAGGTCGAACGGCCCCACTCCCGGGAACGGAAATTTACCCGGCAGTGGCTCGATCTTGTAATTGAAGTCGAGAAGGGACCCCTTCTCGTAACCGGTCACCACCATTCAGGTGGCATGGCCGTCATAGTCCGGCCGGGGCGGTTGGCCGTCAATCTCCCGTTTCAGATTTTCGGCCACCACATCGGCTTCGTAATGGGCCACGGCCCCGGCTTTGGAGGTGGGAACGTTGGCGGCGTCGCCGATGACATAGATGCGCGGAAATTTCTTGGCCTTGAGGGTATGGTTGTCGGTCTCCACGTACCCCATGGGGTCGCCCATGTCGCTGTCGATAATGAACTGGGCCCCGAAGTTGGGGGGAATGGCCACCAGCAGGTCGTAATTCACTTCCCGGCCATCATAGCTTTTAATGGCCTTGCGCTGGGCGTCCACCCCCGCCAGCTGAAAGGTGCCGGTAATCTTAATGTTTTTTTCCTGGCACAACTTGCCCAACATTTCCGAGGCCACGGGCTTGGTGAAGGCCCCGGGCAGCGGCGTCACCAGCTCGATTTCGATATGGTCCCGCACGCCGTTCACCGTGAAAAACCAGTCGGCCATGAAACAGAATTCCAAGGGCGCCACCGGACACTTAAAGGGGAGTTCGGCGATGTTGACCACCACCCGCCCCTGGTCGAAGTACTTCAGCCTCTCATACAAGGCCGCGGCCCCGTCCAAAGTGTAAAAATTATGGATGTCGGTTCCCCAGGCCGGTCCGGCCATGCCCTCCACCTCCTCGGGGACGATGCGGCAGCCGCTGGCGATGACCAAAAAGTCGTAGGGAAAGGTGGCCTGCTTGGTTTTGACCTGCTGCTTTTCCGGATCGATCCCTAAGATCTCGTCCAGCACGAAGTTGACGCCCGGCGGGACGTACTTGCTCCGGGGCTTGACGCAATCCTCCTTGGTATAGATCCCGAAGGGGATGAAGAGCCACCCCGGCTGGTAGTGGTGCTGCCAGTCCCGGTCGATGACGGTGATCTCCCATTCCCGTTCCGACAGTTTCTTCCGCATTTTGGTGGCGATGATGGTGCCCCCGGTACCGTGTCCCACAATGACGAGTCGCTTCATCTGCAGGCCCTCCTTTCGGGACGCTTTTGCAAGCAATATAAGCACGCCGCGAGGGGATGGCATGATTTAAGTCAACGGTGCACAACTTTCCCGGTGATGGGACCCTGGCGGTTGCCTTTGCCTGCTTGGCAGCCACGAAGATTATTTTCTTCAACATCTGCCAAGGCCAACGAAAAAAGGAGGCTGTCTGGTGGAGCGCTCCTTTTGGCTCATTTCAATCAAGCCCCGGTGGGCCTGAACGGCGGGTTTGTTTGCAGCGATCTGCACCCATCGCGGCCCGGGTCTTTGCCGGGAACCGATCTGGCCCGCCTACCTTGCCAGAGTTCGCAGAAAAACCGCCCCTTTGCCGGGAGGGGGTGATATACTAAGCCCAGCGCCGATTCCCTCCCAGGCGGCGGGAGCGGAGGTCCCGAGCAGCCGGGGGGCATCGCCTCATGGTTTCGGACAATCTCATCGGTCCGAACCCGACAGCTGAGCTTAGCGAAGGCGAAAAGGAGAGCTTTTCCGGACCACCACCGAAAGGCGCGGCCCTTCGCAGCTATTATAGAGTCGGAGAGGTTTCTTGAGCAAGCATCCCTCGAGCAGTGGCGCCCAGACTCCGTCCGCCCCGAAACTTTCGGCGCCTGCTCTGCAGCACCCGGCCGATCAGGACTGGCGCCGTACACTGGTTCTCTCTTTGGGAGCCCTGGGCGTGGTCTATGGCGACATCGGCACCAGCCCCCTGTACACCGTCAGGGAGTGTTTTCACGGGCCCCACGCCATGACCCTTACCCCGGCCAACGTCCTGGGGGTCATGTCCCTGATTTTCTGGTCCCTCACCGTGGTGGTGACCATCAAGTACGTGACCTTCATCTTGCGGGCCGACAACCACGGGGAGGGGGGCATTTACGCCCTGGCCGCCTTGATCCTGAGTCGGCGGGAGAGCCTTTCCCTCCGGCGGGTGAACCTGCTGACGCTCTTTGCCATTTTCGGCGCCGCCCTCCTCTGCGGCGAAGGCCTCATCACCCCGGTGATCTCCGTGCTCTCCGCCATGGAGGGCCTGAATGTGGCCACCAGCGCGGCCCAGCCCTTCGTGCTGCCCTTTTCCTGCGGCATCCTCCTGGGACTTTTTCTCCTGCAGAGCCAGGGCACCGAGCGCATCGGCCAGGTCTTCGGCCCCATCATGATCCTCTGGTTCGTCTCCCTGGCCGTCCTGGGGCTGGTGCAGATCTTCCGGATGCCGGAAATCTTGGCGGCCTTGGACCCGCGCCACGGGGTGCAGTTCTTTGCCGCCAACGGCCTGCACGGCATCCTAGTGTTGGGCGCCGTGGTGCTCTGCATCACCGGGTGCGAGGCCCTGTATGCCGACCTGGGCCACTTCGGCCGCCATCCCATTCGGCTCACCTGGCTGAGCCTGGTTTTCCCCGCCCTCCTCCTCAACTATCTGGGCCAAACCGCCCTCCTCCTGGAAAATCCCCAGGCTGCGGTCAACCCTTTTTACGAGCTGGTCCCCCGCATCCTCCTCTACCCCATGGTGGTTCTGGCCACCACCGCCGCCATCATCGCCTCCCAGGCCATGATTTCCGGGGTGTTTTCCCTGATCCAGCAGGCCATCCAGATCGGTTACGCCCCCCGCCTGCGCATCATCCATACCTCCGGAGAAACCAAGGGCCAGATCTACCTGCCCTGGGTGAATTCCATGATGATGGTGGGCTGCCTGGCCCTGGCCCTGGTCTTCAAGGAATCCAGCCGGCTGGCCGCGGCCTACGGCATCGCCGTCACCGGCACCATGTGCATCAGCACCATCATTTACTTCCATGTCACCCGCTACCACTGGGGGTGGCCCCTGTGGCAGGCCCTGCTCCCGGCCGGGATGTTTTTCTTTTTCGATTTTTCATTTTTCGGGGCCAACCTGCTCAAGTTCCTGGACGGCGGTTGGTTTGCGGTGAGCACCGCAATCTGCCTCTTCATCGTCATGGTCACCTGGCGGGACGGCCGGGCCATCCTGGCCCAGCGCTTCGCGGAGGCCCGGGTCCCCATCGAGGTGCTCATCAAGGACATCGCCACCTACAACCTGGTGCGCACCCCCGGCACCGCGGCCTTCCTGTCGGTGTCCCCCACCGGCACCCCCGTGGTGCTGCTGCACCACCTGAAACACAACGACGCCCTGCACGAGCGGGTCATCCTCCTGTCCATCGTGTCCACCGATACCCCCTACGTGCGCCCCGAGGAACGCCTTGCCATCACCGATTTGGGCTACGGCTTCCATCGCCTGGTGGCTTCCTACGGCTTCATGGAAACCCCCAGGGTGCCCGAGATTATCGAGCTGGCCAACGCCAGGGGCTTGGAGCTGGATATCTACTCCACCTCCTTTTATTTGGGCCGGGAGTCATTGCTGCCTTCCGGGTCGGCCAAAATGGCCCGCTGGCGCAAGGCGCTGTTCATCTTCCTCTCCCGCAACGCCTGGAACGTCTCCACCTTTTTCAGCATCCCGCCCAACCGGGTGGTGGAGTTGGGGAGCCAGGTGGAGCTCTGACCTGCCCCCATTCCCGAGGGCCGGGCTTCCCGGGCGTTAGGGACAGGATTCCCAGCAGGCTCAGGACTCCGGCGCCACCCGGTTTAGGGGCCTCGGCTTGGGGACCATTTCCCGGTTTGACATTTCTGCCCCCGCCTTTTATCTTGGACCCAGCAGGTGGCTGCCATGGATAAACCCAAAAAGCTGATTCTTGACCGAAGCGCCATCGCAGCCCGCATCAGGGAATTGGGTGCCCGGCTCAGTCAGGAGTACTGCGGCCTGGACCCTGTCTTGGTGGGGGTCCTCAAAGGCGCCTTCATCTTTTTGGCCGACCTGGTGCGGGCCCTGGAGTTTCCGGTGGAGGTGGACTTCGTTCGCCTGGCCAGCTACGGCGCCGGCACCCAATCCTCCGGAGAGGTCCGGGTCACCAAGGATGTGGAAATCCCCTTGCAAGGCCGCCACGTCCTCATCGTGGAGGACATCGTGGACGTCGGCCTCACCCTGGAGGTGCTCCGCCGGCACTTGGCGGCCAAACAGCCGGCTTCCCTGAAGATCTGCTGTTTCATCGACAAGACCGAACGCCGCCAGGTGGCGGTGCCCCTGGACTACGTGGGCTTTACCGTTCCCAAAGGCTTCCTGGTGGGCTACGGCCTGGACTGCGGGGAGCGGCTGCGCACCCTGCCCGAGGTGTATGAGCTGTTGCTTTGAGGGCAGGACGGGGGGAGCCCCGGCGCTCCGGTCCTGCCCACCAACGGAGCGCCCCACGCCGAGACGGGATGGGGGGAGGGCCGGGGCCGTCCGCCCTCTGGCTGCTTACGCCTGTTGGCACTATGACACGCATCGCGGCCATTGATGTGGGAAGCCTGACGGTGCGCCTGGCGGTGGCCGAAGTCATCGGGGCCGGGCGTTTTCGGGTGGTGCTGCACCGGCGGGAGGTCACCGGTTTGGGACGAGGCCTCAGCGAAACCGGCGTCCTGGCTCGTGACGCTGTGCAGCGGACGCTGGCGGCCTTGGCCGAGTTTGCCGGGGAGATCCGGCGGCAGGAGGTTTCCCGGACCCGGGCGGTGGCCACCCAGGCGGCGCGCCAGGCGATGGATGGCGCCCAGTTCTTGCAGCGGGCCGCGGAGGTTCTCGGGGGGCCGGTGGCCTTGATTTCCCCGGAGGAGGAGGCCAGGCTTACCCTGAAGGGAGTACGTTCGGCCCTGGAGCCCCAAATTCTGCAACAGGGGCCGGTGGTGGTCTTTGACCTGGGCGGCGGCAGTTCCGAATTCGTGCTGCTGACTCCCGGCCGGGAGCCCTATTTTGCCGGGTTGCCCCTAGGCGTGCTCAATCTCAGCGGCGACCATGCCGTAAGCGATCCGCCCCGGCCGGAGGAAGTGGCGGCCCTCCATCAAGAGGTTGCCCTTCGGCTCCAAATCTTTTATAAAGAAGCTTTTACCGGTCTCCTTCCCCAGCCGCCCACCCTGGTGGGCACCGCCGGCGCGGTAACCACCCTGGCGGCCATGGCCCAGGAGATGACGGTCTATGAGGCCCGACTGGTCAACAACTATCGGCTGACCCAAAGGCGCCTGGAAGAGCTGGCTCAAACCCTGGTAAGCCTGCCGGAGTGCGAAAGGGCGCGGCTGCCCGGGATGGAGCCGGCCAAGGCCGGGGTCATGGTGGCCGGCGCCCTCATGGTGATGGCCATCCTGAGGACCTTTGGCCAGGACGGTTTGATCACCATCGACGCCGGTTTGCTGGAAGGGCTGTTGCAAGACCTGGCACAAGGCGGGAGAGCCTGGAGGCCTCCTGCGAGTTTCTCCCCATCGGCATAAGCGTTGGGGAGTAGGACCTACGGGGAAAGCAAGGGAGCCAGGCTCTCCGGCGGTTCCCCGGCAATTCTCCCCATGGAGCGTACCTATGGCGCCGGAAGGCATTCCCTTTGCCTTGACTTTTGACGACGTGCTGCTGTTGCCGGGGCCGTCGGCGGTGTTGCCCAGCGAAGTGGACCTGAGCACCCAGCTTACCCGGAAAATCCGCCTCAACATCCCCATCGTGAGCGCCGCCATGGATACGGTCACCGAAGCCGACACCGCCATCAGCATGGCCCGCCAAGGTGGCATCGGCATCATTCACCGGAACCTGAGCATAGCCAACCAGGTTCTGGAAGTGGAGAAGGTGAAAAAATCCGAGTCCGGGATGATCATCGACCCGGTGACCATCGGCCCGGAAGAGCCCATTTCCCGGGTGCTGGAGCTCATGGGGCGCTACCGCATCTCCGGCATCCCGGTGGTGGAGGGCCGCCGCCTGGTGGGCATCGTCACCAACCGGGACCTGCGCTTTGAGACCAACCTGGGGGCCAAGGTCAAAGAAGTCATGACCAAGGAGCGCCTGGTCACCGCCCCGGCGGGCATCACCCTGGAAGAGTCCAAGGCCCTGCTCCACAAATACCGCATCGAAAAACTCCTGGTGGTGGATGACCATTTTGAACTGAAAGGGCTCATCACCATCAAGGACATTGAAAAGATCAAGAAGTACCCTTTATCCTGCAAAGATGAATACGGGCGTTTGCGGGTGGGCGGGGCCGTAGGGGTGGGGCCGGACCGGGAAGAGCGGGTCTTCGCCCTGGTCAAGGCCGGAGCCGACGTCATCGTCATCGACACGGCGCACGGTCATTCCAAGCGGGTGGTGGAGGCGGTGGCTGCCACCAAGCGGGACTTCCCTGAGACCGAGATCATCGCCGGCAACATCGGCACCGCCGAAGGCGCCCGGGACCTCATCAAGGCCGGGGCCGACGCGGTGAAGATCGGGGTGGGTCCCGGCTCCATCTGCACCACCCGGGTCATCGCGGGGGTGGGGGTGCCCCAGCTCACTGCCATCCTGGACTGCGCGAAAGCTACCAAAGACGCCGACGTCCCCCTTATTGCCGACGGCGGCATCAAGTACTCCGGCGACATCACCAAGGCCCTGGCTGCGGGCGCAGACAGCGTGATGATCGGCAGCCTCTTCGCCGGCACCGATGAAAGCCCCGGGGAAACGGTCATCTTCCAGGGGCGCAGCTATAAAATCTACCGGGGCATGGGCTCAGAGGAGGCCATGAAGGCCGGCAGCCGGGACCGTTACTGCCAGGAAGACGTGGACCTGGAGTGCAAGCTGGTGCCCGAGGGCATCGTCGGCCGGGTCCCGTCCCGGGGTCGGCTGGCCGACGTGGTTTACCAACTGGTGGGCGGCATCCGCTCCGGCCTGGGCTACGTGGGCGCAAAAACCATCCCGGAACTCCAGAAAAAGGCCAAATTCGTGCGCATCACCCCTGCGGGGCTGAAGGAGTCCCACGTCCACGACGTCATCATCATGAAGGAATCCCCCAACTACTGGGTGGATTAGGTGGACCGGGTCCAGGGCCCGTGCGCCCCTGCTCCCTCTCTTAAGACTATTCGCCGATAGCGGACATGGCCGGTAAGTCGGGCTATTGGCCCGCCGTACCGGCCAAAATCGTACGGGGGCGGGGAGGACGGCAAAGCCGCGGTTCCCCGGGGTTTTCCTCTCAATTTTTTCCCGCTAGATACTTCTGCACCAGCATTTCAGGATCGTCGGCTCCGAAGCCGGTGACCGCCTCGATGCCCTTCTTTTGCAGCAGCTCCCGGGCTTTTTCTCCCAGCTCCCGGGCCAGCACGTGAGTCACCCCCAGCTCCTCCAGCCACAGCGGCACGCCGCCGGCCTCGGCGGGCGGCGTCGAGAAGGTTTCTTTGCCGGTAATTTCTTGTTCTTTGGCCGTATAGACCGCGAACGCTTTGGCTTGGCCGAAGCGTTCCGCCAACCGGCCGTCATCCAGGGGAACGGCGAATTTCCGCACCCCAGGTTCCCGGGTGGGCGCCGGCCCCGGGGGCAGAAGCTGCACCAGATAATTCACCATGGGTTTCAAGGCCCGGAAGAAGGGGCTGTCCTCTTCTTTCAGATCCAGAAGTTTGCCCTGGTCCGCGGCCTCCACTACCTGGGGGTCGAAGGGCAGGGAGCCCACCAGGGGCACCTTGTAAGCCTGGGCGGTCTTCTCGCCGCCGCCCTTCTTGAACAGCGGTACTTCCTTTCCGCAGTGAGGGCAGGCATAGCTGCTCATGTTTTCCACCAGACCCAGGACTGTCAGGTTGATTTTCTGGCAGAAATTCAGCGATTTGCGCACGTCGGCCAGGGAAATCTCCTGGGGCGTGGTGACGATGAGGGCCTTGGCCTCGGGCACCGTTTGGGCCACGCTCATGGGCTCGTCGCCGGTGCCGGGCGGGGAGTCGATGACCAGGTAATCCAGGTCGCCCCACTGGATTTCCGTGAGGAACTGGCGGATGAGTTGGTGCTTCAAAGGGCCCCGCCAGATCACCGCGATCTCCCGGTTTTTCATCACCGCTTCCACCGAAATCACCTTGAGATGGTGGAAGAGTTCCGGCGGCAGGTGGAACTGGGCGTGCTGCAGGTCGAACGCCTCTTTCAGACCCAGCATGCGCAGCACGTTGGGGCCGTGGATATCCACATCCATCAGGCCCACCCGGTAACCCCGGCGGGCCAGGGCCAGGGCGAGCCCCACCGCCACGCTGCTTTTGCCCACCCCGCCCTTGCCGCTCATCACCACAATCTTGTGGCGGATCTGCTTCAGGGTGCGGCACAGGGCCAGATCTTCCTGGGACGGTTGTTCCTGGTGGGCCCCACTGCAGGTGGCACAGGCTTTGGAATCGCTTTCATGAGGACACTTTGCCATATCTTCCGGTTTCTCCTTTTACCGCAGGTGCTCTGAAAAACGTTTTACGTAACTGTATCCCGAAGCTCCTGTTCATGCCAAGATATTCCGACCGGAAAACTCCCAAAAATAAACATAGGCTCAAAAGTTCCCTGGTGCCGGGTTGGGTGCGGGATTCGGTGGGGGACTCAGGCAGGGGGGCCCCAACGGAGTGGGAGGTGGATGGATTCAGCCGCCTCCCAGGTAGGCGGCATGGACCTTGGGGTCGTGCCGGATCTGGGAGCAGGGGCCGCTGTGGACCAGCTGCCCGGTTTCCAGGATATAGGCCCGGTGGGCCACCTCCAGGGCCAGCCGGGCGTTTTGCTCCACCAGCAGCACCGTGGCCCCGGTGAGGTTCAGGCGGTGGATCACCCGGAAAATCTCCCGCACCAGCATGGGGGCCAGCCCCATGGACGGCTCGTCCAGGAGCAGAAGCCGGGCCCGGCTCATGAGGGCCCGGCCCACGGCCAGCATCTGCTGTTCGCCGCCGGAAAGGGTCCCGCCCAACTGCTGCCGGCGTTCGGCCAGGCGGGGAAAGAGGGTCAGGACCCGCTCCAAGTCAGCGGCGATGTCCGGGTCCCGCCGGGCGTAAGCCGCCAGGCGCAGGTTCTCCAACACCGTAAGGGTGCCGAAAATCCCCCGGCCCTCGGGGACCAGGGCAATGCCCCGCTGGGTGCGGACATGCGCCGGCAGGGCCAGCAGGTCCTGTCCGGCAAAGAACACCCGCCCTTGGGCTGCCGGGTGCAGCCCGGCCAGGACCCTGAGGATGGAGGACTTGCCGGCGCCGTTGGCCCCGATGAGGGTGACGATCTCCCCTTCCCCGATGGCGAAGGACACCCCCCGCACCGCCTGGATGCGGTCATAAGCGATCCACAGATCCTCCACCGTCAGCAATACCTTCCGGCTCATGCCGTTTCCTTTGAATTTGGGGGAGGGGGCTACGGGGGGTGGGCCCATGTCCCCTTCCACAGGATCACCCCTCATCCCTCCAACAAAGGCTCCTCCCGGCCCAGGTAGGCTTCCAGAACCCGGGGGTCCCGCTGAATGACCTCCGGGGGGCCCTCGGCGATGGTGACCCCGAAGTCCAGCACCTTGACCCGCTGGCACAGCCCCGTGACCACCCGCATCTGGTGCTCGATGAGGAGGATGGTGAGGCCGAAATCCTCTTTGATCCCCCGGATGAGCGCCATGAGTCCCTCGGTTTCGCCTTCGTTCATGCCGGCCGCCGGTTCGTCCAGCAACAAAAGCTGGGGCTCGCTGATCAGGGCTCGGGCCATTTCCAGGCGGCGTTGCTCCCCGTAAGGAAGATTTCGGGCTTGGGCGCCGGCATACCGGCTGAGATTGAAGCGCGCCAGCAAATCCCGGGCCTGGGCCCGAAACGCCTCCTCCTCTCTGCGGAACCGCCCCAAGCGGAACAGGGCTTCACCCAGGCCGTAGCCAAACCGGGAGAAGGCCCCCAACAGAACGTTGTCCAGGACGCTCAGATCCTTGAACAGGCGGATGTTCTGGAAGGTGCGGGCGATGCCCCCGGCGGTGATGCGGTGGCTGGGCCAGGCGGAGATGTCCTGCCCCTGGAAGCGGATCCGGCCCTGGGAGATGCGAAAGACCCCGGTAATGAGGTTAAAGATGGTGGTTTTCCCCGCGCCGTTGGGGCCGATGAGCCCCACCAATTCCCCCGGCGCCACTTTCAGGGAAAACTCCGCCACCGCGCACAATCCCCCGAAGCGGTGACTCAATCCCTCGATTTCCAATAACGCCGTCATGCCCTGCTCGATGAGGGACAAGGAAGGCCCGGCCATACGGCTCTCCCCCCATCCCCCGCCATCTCCGGGAAGGGGGCGGAGCAGGAGCCCCGGTCCTCAGAGCCCTCCCTTGCGAAAATCATCTCCGTCTTTCAGGAACTTGGGGTCATGGAAGCCCATAATCCCCTGGGGCCGGAAGATCATCAGGAGCACCAACAGGAGCGGCCCCACCACCCAGCGCCACAGGCCCAGGGGCCGCAGGAGTTCCAGAAGTACGGTGAACAGGGCGGCCCCCAGCAAAGACCCTGTGAGAGAACCCACGCCTCCCAGATAAACCATGACCAACATGTCGGTGGACTTGAGGATGGAAAAGCTCCGGGGGTTGATGAATTGCAACACGTGGGCATAGAGCCCGCCGGCCACGCCGGCGAAAAAGGCCGAGACCAAAAAGGCGCACATCTTCACCCGCCGGGTGTCCACCGAAGTCAGATTGGCGGCCACTTCGTCCTCCCGCACCGCCAGGATGCCCCGCCCCAGGTTGGAATACACCAGGTTGCGGCAGAGATAGAGGGTCAGGATGACCCAGGCCGTCACCCAGAGCAAACTGGTAAGCCGGGGCATGCCCAGAAATCCCCGGGGGCCTCCCAACACTTCCAGATTCTCCAGGGCGCTTTTGACGATCATATTAAAGGCCAGGGTAACGATGGCCAGGTAGTCCCCCCGGGTGCGAAACGACGGAAAAGCCACCACCAGCCCGGAAAGTGCGGCCGCCAGCCCACCGGCCACCAAAATGGCCGGGAAAACCCAGGGGGCCAGCTCCCGGGGAACCACCCACACCGTCAACATGGCCGCGGCATAGGCACCCACCGCCATGAAGCCGGCGTGGCCCACGGAAAACTCCCCCATATAGCCGTTCACCAGGTTGAGGGACAACGTGAGGATCATGTTGATCCCCACGTACATGAGAATCTGAACGATGTAAGGGTTGAGGAGGTCGGCGGCGGGGATGATCCAGGCCAAGGCCAACGCCAGCGCCAGTCCCCCCCACCCCGCCGACCTGGTAAACCGACCGACCATCGCCTGGGCATCCCTGGATGCGTAAGTGATAAACTATAGCACATCTGCCCCATCCTGGCGTCAGAAAAGAAAAAACCGGCGGGGCCGAATAGGCCACGCCGGGGACAACGGGGGAGGAGCCTGTGGGACTATCGCCGTTTCTGGCTTACCGTTACGCTCTGCCCGGCGACCGAGATGGTGGCGTTTCTGGTCTTGCGGGTGGTGTTGGCGGCCACATTAAAGACCACGGTGCCGCTGCCCGTGGTACTGGCGGTGGGCGACACGATGCTGATCCAGGCGGCGCTGGCGCTGGGCTGCCAACTGCTGCAGCCGCTGGCGGCGGACGCGGTTACCGAGATCTTGTAATTGCTGCCCCCGGCGGCGGGAATATTGAAACTCCCGGGGGACACGCTGTAGGTGCAGCTGGGTGGCGGCGGAGGCTGCGTCCCCCCTTGGTAGGCGATGGTGTAATAACCGAACTCGCACCCCTTGGGATTGGCGCTCTGGGTGTTGAGCTGGCTGTAAGCGATCCAGAAATAGCCGTCGACTCCCCAGCCGGTGCCCCAACTGTTCTTGGCCAGAAAGGCCTGCTTGGCCTCGTCATAGCCCACCAGCAGAATGGCGTGCCCGCCTTGGTAGGAACCGGTGGTGTAGGAGTACACCCCGTCCCCGTAGGCGAAAAAGTCGGCATAGACATCCATGGTGGTGACCAGGGGGCCGTAGGTGGACAGGGCGTTCTTGAGGCCCTCCACCGTGGGGGCGGTGGTGGCGACATAATCCCAGGAACCGATGCGGTAAGTGTCGGTTAAGAACGTGGCACACGCCGCGCTGCAGGTATTGTTGGTGGCCGTGTAGGGAAAGCAGGTTTCCAGCGGCAGGCCGGTGTCCCTGATATAGCTGGAGGCCAAACCGATATACCCTCCGGCACAGGAACCGGCCCCCGAGCAGGAGACCAGCACCTGCTCCGCCGTGTTTAAGTCCTGGCCGGGGGTGTTATGCTGGCGGAGCGTCAAGGATTCCAGAGCGGCGGCGGTGGCGAAGGCCCAGCAACTGCCGCAACTCTTCTGGTCGCGCACCGGCGTCACCCAATTGCCGCCATTATTCCGCCAATCCAACGCCGGGGGCAGGGTGGCCAGAGGGGCGGCGGAGGTCAGGATCTCCTCTCCGTCGGGCTCGGGTCCCTTGATCAGGCCCAGCAACCCCTTGCGCTTCTCTTTGGAAAGCTTCATGACCGAGGTTTCCACAGCTTTCCATTTGGCGCCCCTGGCAGCAATGGCCGCCTGGATGTCGGCCAGGTCTTCGGCCACGGCCAAGCCTCCGAAGCACAGAACCGCCGCAGCCACTATCAGGCCCAGGACCCTGGGCCCTCGCATCGTCTGCCGGTGCATGCTCCTTCTCCTCTATCTGAATTTTCCTGCCATTTTCGAGAGATCCATGCCCCTCTGCTCCTGAAATAACAAGAACCGTGCCAATCCTCTCGCGCCCTGGGAGGCCAGGAATGGCGTCAGCTATCCATTTCCTCTGTTCCCGGGCAAGACTCTTCTCGCTGCCGGAGAGGGAATCTTCTGAGAGAAGAACCCGGGGTACGGCGGCGTGGTTTCCCTCATCGGCCGGCTCTGAGGCGGGAATACCGTTAAGGGGATGATGCAAAGACCGGATGGCTGCACCCTGCCCTAAACCCGTTCAAAGAGGGGCCGGCCCAGTAAGCCGGTGGGTTTAAAGATCAAGAGCACGAGGAGGAGGGAAAAAGCTACGAAATCGCGATAGGTGGATGATGGCAGGATGACAGGGGTGAAGATCTCCACTCCTCCCAGAATGAAGCCCCCCAACATGGCGCCCCGAAGATTGCCGATACCTCCCACCACTGCGGCGATGAAGGCCCACCAGCCAATGCGGATGCCCATATAGGGGTCCAGCACCGGGTAGGCCAGCCCATACATCAGTCCGCCCGCGGCGGCAATGGCCGAGCCCAGGGCGAAGGTGATGGAGATGATGCGGTCCACCGGCACCCCCATCAAGGGCACCAGAGGCCGGTTGTAGGAAATGGCCCGCATGGCCATGCCCAGAAGCGTCCGGCGCACCAGCAGGTCCAGAACCACCATGATCAGGGCCGCCAACCCGATGATGAAAAGTTGCAGCGGCGTTATCGTGAGTCCCAGGAACTGCATCGCCGCCGCCGGGATGAGGGTCGGAAACTGCCGAGGTTCCGGGCCCAAAACGGCCAGAGTGAAGTTCTCCAAAAAAAGGCCTACTCCCAAAGCGGTGATTACCGCCGACACCCGGGGGGCCCCCCTGAGGGGCCGGTAAGCCAGACGCTCGATGCTCACCCCCAAGAGCGCCGTAAGCACCATGCTGAACCCCATGGCTCCCAAGAATACCAGCACCGCCGGCAGCTTCAGGGGCAGCCCCAAGAGAAACACCGCCGCGGCCAAGCTCAGGTAGGCCCCCACCATGAAAATGTCCCCGTGAGCGAAGTTGATCATGGTGAGGATGCCGTACACCATGGTGTACCCCAGGGCAATCAGGGCGTAGACACTTCCCAACTGCAGCGCGTTCAAAAAATTCTGGGCGAGCACCTGAACCATGGTAGGCATAAGCTTTGCGGAGGGGGGCCAGGGAGGGCAAGCTCCCCGCCCTCCCCGCGCCCCCGCCTCCCAACCCTTTAGGGGATGAGGGGAGGGGGTAAGGGTCTGCGGCCCCTGCCCCCCTCACCCACGCACATTCCTACGGCGCCACGCTGGCGTGGTAGGTGAACCTGCCGTCCTTGATCTGCAGGATGACGGCGCTTTTCACCGGGTCGCCGGTTCCTTTGAAGGTGAGCCTGCCGGTGACGCCCTCAAACTCCGGAATGGTGGCCAGGGCATCCCGCAGTTTCTGGCGGTCTGGAGCCCCCCCCTTGGTCAGGGCGGCCAGAAGCAGGCTGCCGGCGTCATAAGTCAGAGCGGCCACGTCATCCGGGGTCTTGCCGTATTTCTCTTTGTAGTCGCGAATGAACTGTTGGGCCTTTTCAGTGGCGATGTCCGCGGCATAGTGGGTGCTGAAGAAGGCCCCGTTCAGATCCGGGCCGCCCAGTTTCAGGAGTTCCTCGCTCCCCCAGGAATCAGAGCCGATGATGGGACAGGTGATTCCCAGGCGCCGGGCCTGCTGCACCTGGAGCGGCACTTCATTGTAATAGTTGGGAAGAAAAAGCACCTGCGGGTTGGCCCCCTTGATCTTGGTGAGCTGGGAGGAGAAGTCCATGTCACCTTTGGTGTAGGACTCGAAGGCCACCACCCGGCCGCCGGCCTGCTCGAAAAACTTTTTGAAGAATTCGGCGATGCCTTTGTTGTATTCCGAGGCCACGTCATAGAGCACCGCCGCGCTTTGCGCCTGGAGGTGGTCCCGGGCGAACTTGGCCATTACCTGCCCCTGGAAGTCGTCGATGAAACAGGCCCGAAAGACAAAATGTTTCCCCTCGGTGGTTTTGGGATTGGTGGACCAGGGGCTGACCATGGGGGTCTTGGCGTCCTCACAGATCCGGGCCGCCGGGATGGCGTTCCCGGAGGCGTTGGGACCGATGACCGCCAGGACGGCGTTTTGGGTGATCAGCTTCTGGGCCGCCGCTGCCGCGGACTCGGCCTTGTCCTCGTTGTCCTCCACGAAGAGGGTTACCTTGTAGGCCTTGCCCCCCAGCTTCAGGCCTCCCGCCTGATTGACCTGGGCCGCCAGAAGCTCGGCGGCGTTCTTGCACGAAGCCCCCACGGCCGGTTTGCTGCCGGTAAGCTCGGCGTTCACCCCGAGGCGCACCTCGTTGGTGTCCTGCTTGGCGCAACCCGACGCCAGGATCATGAGGCCCGCCAGGGCCAACAACAACCCCCTGTTCCGCTGCATAGCCTCCTCCTTTAGGGGATGGTGCGGGTGCCCAAGACACCCGGTGCACGATGCACCTTAACAGAAAGAGGCGTCCGCCGTCAATCGGGTCTCGGCCTTTCCGGGAAGGCAGGCCATAGCCGGCTCGAACGCAGTGCTTTCCGCCGGGGGGATGGAACCCCGCCGGTCAGACTTAAAGATAACCTTGTAAATATATTAAAAATTAGGCACAATAGCAGGGAGACCCCGCCAAGGCAAGGAGCCGCCCGCCCCATGGACCCCGAAAAGCGCCATATCCTGCGAAACATCTATCTGTTTTCCGGCCTGAGCGAGGAGGATCTGGAGGCCGTGGGAAGGCTGGCGGTGAGTCGGTTCTTTCCCAAGGAAACTTTCATATTCTGGGAGGGCAAGGAGGCGGCGGGATTTTTTATCCTGCTGGCCGGCCGGGCCAAATTAATGAAAAGCTCCCCGGACGGCAAGGAGTTCATTCTGCGCCTGGTGAACCCGGGAGAGACTTTCGGGGAGGCCGCGGTGCTGGCCGAGGACCTGTACCCCGCCACTGCCATCGCCCTCACCGACTGCCAGACCCTGTTTTTTCCCAAAGGCCCGTTTCTCAGCCTGCTGAGCGCCTCCCCCAGATTGGCCCGCAACATGCTGGCCACGATGAGCCGCCTCCTCTACCACCTGACCCGGCAGCTGGAGGATTTGTCTCTGAAAGAAGTATCTTCCCGACTGGCCCGCTTCATCCTGGAAAAATGTTTAGAAACACATGGACGTATAGACCCGAATCTGACCTTTGCATTGAATATCACCAAAACTCACCTGGCCGCCTATCTGGGGACTATCAGTGAGACGCTTTCCCGAACCTTGGCTCGTTTAAAGGCTATCGGCGCCATTGCCGAAGACAAGGGGCAGATTACCATAAAAGATCCCGCCCTGTTGCAAAGCATCGCCCAAGGAGCGAAGGTCCAAATAACCGAAAGTTAACCGTATCGACGATTTTTTACGGAAGATGATGCTAATATTAGAAAAATACTTGACAAAGGCAAAGAGAGCTTCTTATATAATGATTAATCCGGGGCGGGAAACCCGAAATGAATCGGCTCCTAAAAATTATTTAGAAAGGAAATCATAATCAATGGCCACCGAATTGCTCAAATTAACGGCCCAAATTGTTATCTCTCATGCCTCGATGAGCGAGCTCACTCCCAAGGAGCTAGTGGAAGAAATCAAGGATGTATATAACCTCCTGGCTTCTCTAGAGGCTGGCGCGCCAGCCGAAGAAGTGGCGGCGGAGAAGGCCAAAGAGGTAGAAAAGATAAAAAAGCCTGCCATCCCCTTGGAAGAGGTCGTTACTGAAAAATACGTCGTCTGCCTGGAATGCGGCAAACGGATGCGCACCCTCAAAGCCCACATCCGCAAGGCCCATGGGCTCGCTCCCGCCGAATATTACCGCCGCTTCGGGTTGGAGGCCAAGAAATTTCCCCTGGTCTGCAAAGAATACTCCGAGCAGCGCCGCCGCTTGGCCAAGGAAAAAGGCTTGGGGGAAAAAGGCTTCGGCCGTAAGAAAACCACCCAGGGTTGAGGAGGCGCCGTTTTCGACTGCTGCACCGTTGCGGGGGAGGTCAGATGTGAGAGGGGCCGCACCGGTCCCTCTTTTTTTGTAGGCTGGCGGCGCTTTGCTGTAAAAAGCAGTGACACCGGGGATAAAACCGATGACTGAGGAGCCCTTGACATCTGGGGAGCGGGAGGCGCTGCTGGCGGCCGCCCGCCGGGGTCTTGACCAAGCCTACGCCCCCTATTCCGGCATCAGGGTGGGAGCGGCGGTTCTCACCGCCGCGGGTCTCATGGTTTCGGCCGGCAACCTGGAGAACGCCTCCCTGGGGCTGACGCTCTGTGCCGAGCGGGCGGCCATCGCCGTTGCGGCGGCCGCGGTGGGAGGCCTGGCTTTGCGCCTGAGAGCCGTGGCCGTGGTGAGCGACCGGCCGGGCCCTTTCCCGCCGTGTGGAGCCTGCCGGCAGGTCATCGCCGAGTTCGGCCCCAAGGCGGTGATTTTCTACCCGGGGGAGTCCGGCGTGGTGGAGGCCAGCCTGGGCCAGCTCCTGCCGGTGAGCTTTCAGCTTACTGCAGGCCGCACCTGAACTATGCCGCCTCGCCTGGATGGGACAGGAATTTCCCTCGGTTCGGCTTGCGCACCGGTCTTCCGGTTCCTACCTTACAATTACCGGGAATACCGGTATAATATAAGCCGTGGCGGTAATCCGGGTGAGCAGACGGCGGGTGCTTTTGCCTCTGGGGTCTCCGGCCGGGGAGCGGGAGGCGAGGGAGGTGCCTTCAGGGCAGACGCCGGAAGGTTGCCCGGAACACCTCCATGCCACGGCGGCAAACCGAGGCCGCAGGCCGACTTGAGGAGGTTGCCATGGGTTATACGCTTTTGGGTCTGAAAAACAAGATCGAGGACATGTACCCGGAAATCCTCAAACACGGGATTGTGTGCACCCTCACGTTCGATGAGGCTAAAAATGCCTATATCGTGCATTTCAAGAAAGATCACCACGAGCTGACCACACACCTGGAAAAGGCCGACGCCGACGCCTGCATGGACGGGCAGAAATGCGTCTATCTGGGCGTGCAGATCGGACAGTTCATCAAGAACTTCGAGGTTGGGGCAAAGTAAGGCGGGGCAGGGAAGGCGGGGGCAATGGCCGCCTCCTGCCGTGCCTGACCAGAGATTCGAGACCGAAGCTGGCCATTGGCCGGGTGCAGCGGGTCCAACCCGGAGGCGGCTTGCACCGCCAGGTCCAAGGGGTGAAGAAACGTGAAGGTTATGAGCAAAGGTCCAGCGGATCCCCGATTCGACCGGTTCCACCAGCGCCGGCGCCGGGCCCGGTGGCTGGGCGCCATCCTTTACGGGCTGCTTTTGGGTTGCCTGCTGGGCGGCCTGGGAATTGGGGCCTACATATATTACCTCTACCTGAAGGACCTTCCGGATATCAGTTCCATTAAGGAATATCGCCCGCCGGTGGTGACCCGGGTGTATGCCCGGGATGGCCGGCAAATGGGGGAGTTTTACGCCGAGCGCCGCATTGAGGTCCCGTACAGCCGCCTGCCCCGGCATCTCATTCTCGCTTTTGTGGCCGCCGAGGACGCCCGCTTCTTCGAACACCCCGGTGTGGACGTCTTCGGGATTGTCCGGGCCTTTTTCCGCAACCTGGAGGCTGGCGAAATCGTCCAGGGCGGCAGCACCATTACCCAGCAGTTGGTGAAACGCATCCTGCTCACCTCCGAAAAGAGCTTCGGCCGCAAGATCAAGGAAGCGGTGCTGGCCTACCGGATCGACAACTACCTGAGCAAGGAAGAGATCCTGGAACTCTACCTCAATCAGATCTTTCTGGGGCATGGGGCCTACGGGGTGGAGGCCGCGGCCCAGGAGTTTTTTTCCAAGCACGTCGAGGAGGTAACCTTGGCGGAGGCGGCGCTCTTGGCAGGCATTCCCAAGGCCCCCAGCCGCTATTCACCCTATCTGAACCCCAAACATGCCAAGGAACGCCAGGCCTACGTCCTCAAGCGGATGGCGGAGGTGGGCTTCATCAGCCAGGCCGAGGCCCAAAAGGCCATGAGCCAGCGGCTCACCCTCAAGCCCCAGCGCCCGGACTGGGTCAAGGAGTGCGGCTACTTCACCGAGCACGTCCGGGGAATTTTGGAAGAACGCTTCGGCCGGGACCAGGTCCTCAACCTGGGCCTCAAGGTCTATACCACCGCGGACATCGGTTTGCACCGGGCGGCCCAGGGGGCCATCCGGGAAGGGATCGACGGCCTGGTGCAGCGCAATGGCTATCGGGGACCCCTGCGGCACGTCCAGGGCAAAGAACGCGCGGCTTATCAGGAGCGGCTGGAACGCTACTATCAGAAGTATCCTCCCCGAAAGGGCCTGCTGGTCAATGCCCTGGTGAGCCACACCGACCGCAAGAGCGGTCAGGTGCACTTCCGCCTGGGTCAATCCGTCGGCTTGTTGCTGCGGCCTGACCGGACCGACCCCCGAGCCCAAGCCACCTACCAGGCTCTCCGGCCGGGTGATGTCATCCAGGTGCGGCTCTCCCGGGAGGACAAAGCCCCCAAACGCTGGGTGGCGACTCTGGAACCGGCCCCCATGGTGCAGGCGGCCCTCATCTCCATGGAGCTGGAGACGGGCAAGGTCAGGGCCCTCATGGGCGGCAAGGATTTCACCGACAGCACCTTCAACCGGGCCACCCAGGCCCGGCGCCAGCCCGGCAGCGCCTTCAAGCCCATCATCTACGCCGCTGCGGTGGAGCGGGGCTACGGTCCTCAATCCGTGCTCCTGGACGAACCCCTTTCCCTGCCGGGGGGCAAGGCCGGCCAGGCGTGGTCCCCTCAGAATTATGACCATACCTTCAGTGGCCCCATCACCCTGGCCACCGCCCTGGCCAAATCCAGGAATGTCCCGGCGGTGCGCATGATGATGAGCCTGGGGGTGCCCGCCACCCTCGAGATGGCCAAGACTTTGGGGATCACCTCTCCGATTTATCCCAACTATTCCTCGGCTCTGGGCTCCTCGGAAGTCACTCCCCTGGAGCTCACCCGGGCTTACTCGGTCTTTCCCAACCGCGGCGTGCTGGTGGACCCGGTGTTCATCGAGCGCATCGAGGACCGGGACGGCCGCCTGCTCTATGAGGGCAAACCGGTGCGGCGATCGGTGATCAGCCCCCGCCACGCTGACATTATGACCCAGCTCCTGGTGGGGGTGGTGGAGCACGGCACCGCCACCCGGGTGAAGGTCCTGAGGCGGCCGGTGGGCGGCAAGACCGGCACCACCAACAAAACCAAGGACGCCTGGTTCATCGGCTTCACCCCCTCGGTCATCACCGGCGTCTGGGTGGGCATGGATGAAGAGCGCAGCCTGGGGCCCAAGGAAACCGGCAGCCAGGCCGCGGCCCCCATCTTCATTTCCTACATGCGGGAAGCCCTAAAGGACCGGCCGCCGGAACAGTTCCCGGCCTTGGCCGGCACCGTCTTGGCGGGCCCGGAGGGCCTGGAGGGACGCGACGACGAGGCCGACGCCGACGAGGTGGAGGAATACTACCCCGAAGAAGGGTCCTTTACGGAAGCGGCACCTCCTGCCAAAACCCCGGCGTCGCCCCAGCGGTTTTTCAAAAGCGACCTGGAGGGGTGAGCTTGCCATTCCCCGGTCGGCAAGATACAGTAACGGTGCGCCGCCGGGCCGCCCCGGCGAGGCCAACGGCCTTCGCCACCCGGGCCGTCGGCAGGCCGAAGGGCCGGGACAAGGGGGGCGTCAGTCCCGGTGGGACCTGACCGCCCCACCGGCTGGCCGAATCATTTCAGGCAATCAAGGCAATCGTTTTTTATGCGACAAATTCACGTCCAGGATATCGTGGCGGCCGTGAAACAGGCCGCCATCACCGCCAATTACGTCATCGGCCCCGACCTGCTGGCTGCCTTTCGGCAGGGGTCGGAAGCGGAGGAGTCTCCGGCAGGACGGGAGATTTTCCGCCAGCTCATAGAAAACGCCCGCATCGCCGACACCGAGTGTATTCCGCTCTGCCAGGACTGCGGGCTGACGGTGATCTTCGCCGAGATAGGACAGGAGGTCCACCTCGTCGGCGGCGACCTGGCCGGCGCCCTCAATGAAGGCGTGCGCCAAGGCTACCGAGAGGGGTATCTGCGCAAATCCGTCTGCCACCCCCTGACCCGAAAGAACACCGGCGACAACACCCCGGTGGTGATCCACACCGAGATGGTCCCCGGCGATCGCCTGAAACTCTGGGTGGTGCCCAAGGGCGGCGGCAGCGAAAACATGAGCCGGCTGTTTATGCTCAAGCCCGCCCAGGGCTGGGAGGGCATCAAGGAGGCGGTGGTCGCCACGGTGCGGGAAGCCGGCCCCAACGCCTGTCCTCCGTACATTGTGGGGGTTGGCATCGGCGGCAACTTCGAGCGCTCGGCCATTCTGGCCAAGAAGTCCTTGCTCCGGGAGCTGGGGACCGCCAATCCCGATGCGGAGCTGGGCGCCCTGGAGGCGGAACTGTTGGCTGCCATCAACGATCTGGGCATCGGACCTCAGGGGCTGGGGGGACGCATCACCGCCTTGGCCGTACACCTGCTCCTGGAGCCCTGCCACATCGCCTCCCTGCCCCTGGCGGTGAACATCCAGTGCCACTCTTCCCGGCACCAAGAGGTGGTGCTGTAGCACGGAGTGAAGGGAGGGCCGCGGGGGAGCCTGATCCTTTTGGTTCTCCCTGCCAGCACCCCTCCTGAGCTCCCGTTGGCTGGGATGGGGGGAGGGAATAAGGGCCTTCAGCCCCCCGTAACCACTCCGGAATGAGGTTCTTATGCCCAAAGACGTCAGGTTATCGCCGCCGCTTACTGATGAGCAGGTACTGGCCCTGGAGATCGGCGATCGGGTGCTGGTCAGCGGCGTCATCTACACCGCCAGGGATGCGGCCCATAAGAGGCTCATGGAGATGTTGGCCGCCGGCCAGCCCCTGCCCGTGGACTTCCGGGGCCAGATTCTGTACTATGTGGGACCCTCCCCGGCCCGCCCCGGCCGGGTCATCGGTGCCGCCGGCCCCACCACCGCCACCCGGATGGACGCCTACACTCCCGCCATGCTGCAACTGGGCCTCAAGGCCATGATCGGCAAGGGACGGCGGGGGCCGGAGGTCATCAAAGCCATGCAGCACTACAAGGCGGTTTATCTGGGGGCCACGGGAGGCGCCGGGGCCCTCATCTCCCAGTGCATTAAGGAAGCCGAGGTGGTGGCCTTCCCCGACCTGGGTCCCGAGGCCATCCACCGCCTGGTGGTGGAGGACCTCCCCACCATCGTGGTCAACGATTGCACCGGCCGGGACCTCTACGACGAAGGTCTGCGCCGCTTTGCCCGCAGTGCCTGAGCAGGGCCGACCGCCGGTGCAGGGACAGGCGGGCTCCATCCCGCCAGGAATCTTCGAAATCGCCGGCCCGGCAACGGCAGCATGGCGGCGCCGCCAAAACGGCCGGGCTCGAGCCGCGCCCCCCGCCGCCTTTCCAGGGAGCCGAAATCCCCATGTCCCACGATTTGGAAAAGATCGCCGCACGGGTCAAAGAAAAACGGGAGGCTTTTACCTCTTACAATTTCAGCTTCCTGGAGGATGATGCTCTCAAGACGTTTTTTGACCTGGCCCAGGAATACGAAACCCTGGACAACTTCTACCGGGTGGTGGTGATCATCCCCCAGGAGTTTTTCGGCTGGGAGACTCGCCTCTATCTGCTGCGCCAGGAAGGCGTCCTGGAGCTGGTGTGCGACAGCCGGCAGGGCATTTTTTCAGAGCGGCCGTCGGCGCCGGAGCACATCCGGCTGGCCGGCCAGCCGTATGAGGAGGCGGGCTCCTGGCTGGTGCCCATCCGCGGCAACCTGCTGCTGGTGGAGCGTCTCCCCTTTTACGCCAAAGAGCAGCTCATCGGCATGCTGGAGGTCTCCCCGGCGGACCGGCTCACCGAGCACAACCGCTTTTTCCTGGAAAAATATGCCAACCGCCTGGGCTTTAATCTCCACGCCAAGGTGATCTACTGGCAGAACATCCAGCATATCCGCTTCATTAACAGCCTGGTGGCGGACATCGAGCACAACGTCATCATCCCCAACATCAGCCTGAGCCTCTATCTCAGACACCTCCGGGATAAGATCAGGACGCTTAAGGAGCTGGAGTGCGCCTGCGAGATCAGGACAAAAGACTGTCCCAAATTCCCCGAGGCCCAAGCCACCTTCCGGGGGCTCATCCAGGGGCTGCAAACCGACTATCAGACCCTGGAGCAGCAATACAAGGGGGTCAGCCTGTTCATCGAGTCCCTGTTCCGGCCCTCCCACTTTCAGCGGGGCCAGTTGGTCCTGCGCCGGCGGCACCACCGGGTCATGAGCGACATCATCCAGCCTCAGCTTCAGCTTTTCCTGCCTCGGATGAAAGAGCGGGGCATCGACATTGACATCGGTTTGGGAGGCGTGCCGGACGAAGAGATTCTGCTGTCGGTGGACAAGGGGCTCATGGCCCAGGTGTATGCCAATCTGTTTTCCAATGCCGTCAAATATACCCGGACCAATTTCGAAGGGCGCAAATACATCTCCTTCGGCCGGGAGATCCTCAAGGATTTCTTCGGGCCGGGCAAGGACGGCTGCAAGTTCAACGTCTTTTCCACCGGTCCGCACATTCCGCCGGAGGACGTGCCCCACATCTTCGATGAGGGGTATCGGGGCCGCAACATCGACGGGGAGGTGGGCACGGGCCGAGGGCTCTATTTCGTCCGCAACGTCATCGAAACCCACGGCGGGCTGGTGGGTTATGAAGCCACCCATGGGGGCAACAACTTCTACTTTATCCTACCCATGCTGGCCGCGCCGGAGGGTCCCCTGACCGCCGTCCTGGCGGAAGGGTCATCCTGATTGCCATGTCCATCCGGTATCTGGCGCAGGAACTCTATCGTCTCACCCGGCGGGTGGAGGAGTTGGAAGCCGCCCTGAAGGGTTTCAAGGAACGGGGGGAGAAGCCCTCGCCGGAATGGGCCCGACTGGAAGTGGAACTGGCCGAAACCAGGAAGGAGCGGGACCGGGTGCGGGCCGTTCTGGAGGCTAAAAAAGAAAAACCCTTGATTTGACATGGCTTTCTCGGGAGGGGCGTAGGAGCCGCAGACCCCTAACCCCTTCCGCATCCCCCTTTGCCCACCCCATATCGGGGGGTGGGAGGGGAATTGGGGGGAGGGTGGGGGAGCCAAGCTTTCCCAGCCCTCCCCAAACTTTCAGCACAGCCAGCAGCCAGCCTCCCGGATCTGGTCATACCACTTTTGCAACAGCTTGGCCCGATCGCCTCTTTTCAGGAAGAGCAGTTTGATGACATGGCTCATGTCGAGGAAGCCGGCAAAATACGCGTATTTCACCAGGTTTTCCAAGTTTTCCGGGGAAAATTCCCGGGCCTTCTCCGGCACCCGCTCCCAAAAGTCCTCTGCCTCAATGATCTGTTTCACCCGCTGGAAATGCTCCGCCAACTGCTCAAGGGTGGGCGGTTCCGTCGTCCTGCTCATGGCCTGTTCCCCCCAGGGGTCATGATGAGCCGGCGGATGGCCGGGCAACCGGGGCGACCCCCTCAGACCGCTAAGTCCTGCAATACTTCCCGGGCCCTCCGGGCTGCTTTCTGCCCCTGGATGATGGCCGCCTCCACGCAGGGGAGCCCCTCCAGATCGGCATTGGCCAAAATGAGGCGTCCTTGGCGGGGGGCGGGCCGCCTGGATTGCTTCAGCGTGGTCAGGAAGCCGGGATAAGGCACCACCTGGGCATGCCCGAAACGGTACAGGCGCACTTCCGCCACCGCCCGGCTGAGTCCCGGATGAAGGCGCTCCCCCGCGGTTAACAGGAGCCCGGCCTGCTCCGGAGCGCTGCGGCTCAGCAACGCCGCCCGGCCCTCCGGAAAAGGCTGCGGGGAGTAGATCACCATGACCTTGGGCTCCCCGGCCGCCGCCTCCCGGGGAGCCAGGATGAAGTCGGTCAGGGTCGGGTCTTCCGCCACCCAATTCTCATAACCCGGCGCGGTGAGGGGCAAAGAGCCCTGGAGGGCGGCCACCACATAGCTGCTGTAGCGGAAGTGGCTGAAATCCGCCGCTTCCCAACCGCAGCCCGGGGCCAGGAGGTGGCGCATGCTGAACTTGCCCCCCGCCAGGATCACCACCCCGGCCTGGAGGCAGGTGAGCTCCCGCCCGGAACTGTCGGCCGCCAGGACCCTGACGCCATCCGCTGCCGGCTTCAGACCCAACACCGTCTGTCCCAGGCGGGGGGGCCGGGGCAAGGCGGCGGTCAACACCTGGACCAGCCGGGCGTTTCCCTCCGGAAAGGCGATGATCCGGGACGTCGTGGAAAACTCCGACATGAGAAAGGTCAAGCCGGCCCAGGCGGATACCTGGTGGGGCAACGCTCCCAGGCAGGAGGCGCAATACGGGGCGAACAGGGCGGTGGCCTCCGGCGGCAGGCCCCGCTCCTGCTCCAGGTAGGCCGCCAGGGAAACGAGATCCAATTCCGAACGGGTGAGGCGGTCGCTCCCCAGCGGGTCCCAGGCCTCCTCCCAGGCCGCCAGGTCGGCGGCCAGCGCCGCCAGTTTATCCCTGGCCGCCAAGGACACCGGCCACCGCCTGACTCCCGCCTCGCTGTAACAGTCGGGATACCAGTCGCCTCGATAATAGAGGGCGCTGGCCGGGGGGCGCACCAGGGCCTGCTCCACGTCCAGGTTCAGCCCCTTATACCAAGCCGCCCAGGCCTCGTCCCAGGGGTAATAGGAATAGGCCGAGCCTGCCGGGTAAGAGATGCCTGCCGCTCTCCCCCCCAGACAGACGCCGCCCGCATGCGGTTCGGCTTCCAGTACCAGCACGTCCAGGTCTTTCAAGTGGTAAGCGGCGGTCAGACCGGAGAGCCCGGCCCCCACGATCAGCACCTCGGCCGTTTGGGTGATGACTTCCGGCCAGCACAAGGGGGATGGGGGCCTCGGGACGAAATGCCGGTGGCAGGGTTCCGAGACGTCGCCCTCCCAGGGATGAATCACCGGCTCAGGAAGGCTTGGCGGGTTGGCGCGAGATTTTGGCGGCATGAGGTCCTTGAGGGGCAGAAGGCATGAAGTCCCCGACGGGAGGACGGCACCGGGTGGCTATCCCCGGGCCATTTCCCCCGGGACTATCAGGTTTTGCGGTTGATCAGTGCAGCCAGGTAACCGGCCCCGAAGCCATTGTCAATGTTCACCACCGCCACGCCATTGGCGCAGGAGTTGAGCATGGCCAGGAGGGCCGCCAAGCCGCCGAAGCTGGCCCCATAGCCCACGCTGGTGGGCACCGCCACCACTGGTCGGTCCACCAGCCCGGCCACCACGCTGGGCAGGGCTCCCTCCATGCCGGCCACCACGATGAAGACCCCGGCCTCCCGAAAGAGATGCTGATAGGCCAGCAGCCGGTGCAAGCCGGCTACCCCGCAGTCGTACACCGTCTCCACCCGGTTCCCCATGATGCGGGCGGTTACGGCCGCCTCTTCCGCCACCGGGATGTCCGCGGTGCCGGCGCTCAACACCATTACCACCCCCCGGCCCCGGTCCGGCACCTCCCCCCGGCTTAGGGTCATCACCCGGGAGTCGGGGTAGTAGGTAGCTGCCGGGAATTCCTCCTGCACCGCCTCGGCTTGGGAAGGGCTCAGACGCGTCACCAGAATGTGCTCGGAGCGGCTCCAGAGGGCGACGAGGATGGCCTTCAGGTGCGCGGCCTCCTTCCCCTGGGCGAACACCACCTCGGGAAAGCCCTGCCGCAGGTGGCGGTGGTGGTCCACCCGGGCGAAGCCCAGGTCCTCAAAGGGGAGGGTCCGTAGCCGTTCCAGGGCCTGGGACACCGACAGCCGCCCTTCACGGACCTCAGACAACACCTGTTCGATGAGTCGGGTATCCATAACAGGATAATCTGGGACTTTGCCAGAGACCGGCGACGCGGTTCATTCCGGCGAAGCCGGGGATTCAGCCGCCGCCAGGCCGGCCCTGTTCTTCCTGCCGCTTGATTATACCATGGGAGCCGCTTCTGGGGGGTGGTGCGAACCGGCTTTTCTCTAGCGGGTTTCGGCCGCCGCCACCAGCCTGCCGCTGGGGGTGACCCGAAACCGCCGACCGCTCCAGACCACGGTGTTCCCCAGGAAGCTCAGGAGCCAGAACCCGAAGGCCAACCCGTCCTTCACGGGGAGGAGGGCAAAAGCCCAAGGCCATGCCGGGCCTCCCAGGCCGAGGCGCTGCGCGCTCGCGGCCAATCCCAGCCGCAGGGCCGCCGTCAGCCCCACCAGGGTCCCTGCCCAGGCCGCCCATCCGGCGGCCAGCCACAGGGCCGCGGCAAACACCAGGGCGTGGGTGAGGCCGTAGGCCAAATACCCTCCCGGGCGGCAGACCCGGTAGGTGCGGCTCCACCGGATCTGATGGCGGCAAAAGTCCAGGAAACTCATGTCAGGGTTGACGGTCTCCACCACATAAGGGAGCAGGTCCACGCCAAACCCGGCCTGCCGGACCCGGTGGCCCAACTGGTAGTCATCCGCCAGAAAATCCGCCAGCGGGGCGAAACCGCCGATGGCCTGATAGGCCTCCCGGGTCAGGGCCATGGCCGCGCCCAGCGCAAAACTGACGCCTTCCACCACCCGGGCCGCGGCCACGGAAGGGATGAAGTCGGCCGCAATGGTGAGCCCTTCCAGCCCGGCGCCCAGCGTCCGGGTCTCGCCCGCCCGGTAGGGACAGGAAACCAGCCCCATGGTGGGCTGGGATAACGCCGCGGCCACCGTGGCCAAGAAGTCCGGGGCCACCCTGACGTCGGCGTCAGCGATGACCAGCAGGTCATAGCGGGCCAGGGGCGCCAGCTGACAGAGGGTGCTCACCTTGGGATTGAGTCCCAGCCGGTCCGGACACACCACCACCTGCACTTCCGGCCCGGCGGCGCGCTCCGTGAATGCCCGTATTATGGGCAAGACGGGGTCATTTTCGTCGGCCACCCCGAACAGCACCTGGTAGGGCTGGTAATCTTGGGAGAGAAAGGTTTCCAGACACTCACGGGTCTCCGGCTCCAGCCCCCGAACCGGCTTGAACACCGTGATGCCGGGGCAAGGTGGGCAGGGGGGCGCCGGCGGGCGGGCCGCTGGCCGGAAAAACCGCCCGAGGCTGACCCAGGCCAGGAGTTGGTAGGCCAGGGCCGCGGACCACAGGAGCAGCAGCAAGGCAATCATGGTCAGAAGTGATCCATCGCAAGCGGCGTCATGCCGCGATCAACTCAAGGCCACGCGACCATGGCCACCGCCTTGGAAGGCCAGGGGGAGGAGGAGGGTCCCAGGGGGAAAGCGCCTCCCCGTCGGCACGCGCCTGCCAGTCCTAACCCGACTCGAACGGGAACCGGGCGGCCCGCCGCCTTGGCAGCCACCGGGAGGGATGGCCGCAGGATCGGAAGGCACCCGGGAGATCAAACCCGAGCCGGCGGAAATTGTTGTAAAGTTATACTCCAACTTGTGCCGATAACCAAGGGAAAGGCCGGGGAAGGCCGCAAGGCGCCGGAGGGGAACAAAGGTGCCCCCCCCGGGGCTTGCGGCAAGGCCGTCTTAGATTGCTGCGAACCATGACAACGTGGGAACCATACACCCCAGGCGGCATCCGAAGGTGGGGCCATGGCTCTTGAAGCGGTGCTCTTCGACCTCTATGGTACCCTGGTGGATATCTTAACGGATGAGGGCGATCCTCTCCTCTACCAGACCCTGAGCCGGTTCTTGTCCTATTACGATGTCCACCTGTCCCCGGAGCAACTGGCCGTCGCCTATCAGCGGTACGCCGCCGCCCAGTTGCGGGAGCATCCTGGCCCCTATGGGGACATCGACGTCTTCCTGGTGTTCGAGGAGATCCTGACGCAGGGTCTAGGGCTGAAACCGGAGCGCACCCTTACCCTGTGCCTGGCCCGTCTGTTCCGATCCCTGAGCCTCAAGCATCTCCGCCTCTATCCCGATTCCCGCCCCGCCTTGGCGGAGTTGAAGCCGCGATACCGCCTGGGACTGGTCACCGACGCCCAGTGGGTGTTCAGCGAGCCGGAAATCCGCAAGGTGAGGCTCACCGATTTCTTTGAAACGGTGGTGCTTTCCTCCCGCTACTTTGTTCGCAAGCCCAGCCCCCAGATTTATGCCCACGCCTTGAAAGCCATGTGGCTCAAGCCCTCCCAGGCGCTCTATGTCGGCAATGACCTGGACGCCGATGTGGCCGGGCCGCTGACCATCGGCATGCCCGTGGTGCTGGTGGACCGGGGCACCCTGCCTCCCGAGGTGCCGGTGCCGGTGCTCAAAGACCTCCGGGACCTTCCCCAATTCATCCAAAGCAGGTATACTGGCAGAACTATTGCTGGACAGGAGTGAGGCCCTTCGCGCCGTCTCCTGTCTTTAAGGAGAACCTATGAGTGCAGCCGTTGCCTGGCGGGACAATTGGGAGCAGGCCTTGGCGGAAGCCGGGGAGAAACATCGCCCATTGGTCCTGGAATTCTACCTGGAAGGGTGACCCCACTGTCACCGGCTGGTCCGTGAGACCCATGCTGACAGCACGGTGGCCGCCACCCTGAACGAACAGTTCATTCCGGTTCGCCTGGAAGGTCGGGGGCACATGGATTTGGTGCAGAAATTCGGCGTCCGGGGCGCCCCCACCACCATCGTCTTCACTGCCGACGGCAAGGAAATCGGACGCTTTGTGGGTTTCCAGGGTCCCGAGGAGTATCTGGCAGAACTTAAAAAAGCCCGTTGAACCCAAAGTGGCCCGGGAGGGGCTGGCCGCTGACTCCCTTGCCCCGAGGATTTGGACTTTGAAAACCGGAAGTTTTTGCATATAGTGAAAGCGGGGTGGTGATCTCCACAAAGCGGCGGCCTGGAACCCTGTTCGCCCCGGCGGGGGCCATTGGGCGGGTTCGGGGGGATGGCGAGGCCACCGCCCATCCCGCCTCCACAACCGCAACCAGCAGTAGCCGGCAGGAAATTGCTGTCAAACCGAAGGGGGAGGAGTTGTGACAACGCTGCCTGGTAGGGCGTCCGTCAGGCGCCTGGAGTTCCGCAGGATTTTTCTGGCAGGGGTAGTGTTGCTATTGATGCTGGCCGGAGGCGCAGTCCGGGCCGAAGACGATGAGGATGGCCTGGTGAGCGCCCGGGCCTTTGTCATCATGGATGCCAAAACCGGGAAAATCCTGCTCTCCCTGAATCCGCAGCTCATGCTGCCGCCGGCCAGCACCCTTAAGGTGATGACCGCCCTGATGGTCACCGAAAAGGCAAACCTGGACGACACAGTCACGGTGAGCGCCTTCGCCGCGGCCGCCCCTGCCTCAAAGATCAACATCCAGCCGGGTGAAGTCTTCACGGTGAAGGATCTGCTGTATGCCCTGCTGCTGTCCTCGGCCAACGACGGGGCTCGGGCCCTGGCCGAGAAGATCAGTGGATCGGAGGAGGCCTTTGCCCAGGAGGCCACCCGTCAGATGCGGCAGTGGGGGGCTTACCGCACCCGCCTGGCCACGGCCAACGGGCTGCCGGCGGATGGCCAGTACACCTCCGCCGAGGATCTGGCCCACCTTTTCCGCCGGGCCATTCAGCACCCGGAACTTGCCAGGATCATGGCCACCAAGTACTATACCATCCAGGGCGACCGGGAGCTGCGGAACCACGACCGGTTTCTCTTTACCACCCCGCTGGCCCTGGGCGGCAAAACCGGCTTTACCCGCGCCTCCCGCCATACCTACGTGGGCCGCTTTAAGAACGGCGACCAGGAGATCATCATCTCCATGCTGGGCAGCCAAAAAAAATGGGCCGACCTGCGGGTGCTCATTGAAAAGGGTTTTGCCCTGAGCGGTGCGCCCATCGCCAAGCTGGAACCCCTGGAGGAACGGCTGTGGTTCGCCAAAAAACACACCGGCCGCTATGCGGCGGCGGGGGGGCAATCAAAGGTGAAGCGGGCCAAAAGCAAGACCGTTACCGCTGAAGTGGGCGGCGGCGGCGTCAAAAAACCGGTGAAAAAGAAAAAGTCCTCCCGTTACAAAGGCGGTTCGTGAAGCGTGAAAGGCCTGTTTAACAAGATCAAAAACCCCCTCAACCGATGCCGCTACGTGGTCTCCACTATCAAGAAGGCCGAAGGGGTGTATGAGACCGCAGTGTTTGAAGCCACCCTGTTCTATTTCCCCAAACATCTGTCCCAGCCGGCCTTGGCCAAGGAAACCCACACCAAAGACGAGGCCTGGGACTTCCATTACCAGGTGGTGTCCCGCCTGACCCGGGAATACCCCCCCCGTCTCTTCCAGGAACTCCAGGAAAAAACCGCATCCTGAGCCCCCTGCCTTTAGGGTGGACCTGCCCTGCATCACCCCCCCAGCCGGGTTTGGCACCGCCGTCCGGCGGATTAAAGTTTTCTCCCCCCTGTGCCGATAATGCAACCGAGGCCTCCTGTGGCCCGCCACGGAGCCCCGACCCGGGAACCGGGCGGGCACCACCGGCGGGCCCGCAACAGCGTGGGAAAGGAGAGAACGATGCCCGGGCGCTTTGCCTCCCCCGGCCGGCGGCGCCGGGAAGCCGGCAACGTCACGGTGGAGCTGGGTCTGGCTCTGCCCCTGCTGTTGCTCATGTTGGGAGGGACCCTGGACCTGGGTATGCTCTTCTGGGAAAAGCAGGTGCTCACCAACGCCACCCGGGAAGGGGCCCGGGCTGCGGCCAAGGCGGTGGATCACGGGGGTGTGGTGGTGGCCGACAAGACCCAGAGCCAGGTGCGCCAGGTGGTGCAGGGCTACCTGGACCGCTACCACCTCAAGGACTTGAACGGCCAGCGGCTGATCCTCACCGGCTCCATGTGCACCTATACCTGGAGCCCCAGCAGTTCGGGCATGCTGGTCACCGTGGCCTTGAACCAGATTCCCTACCGGATGATGCTCCTCCCCAATGTGCGGTCTTGGTTCGGTACCCCGCGGCAGCCCGGTGACAGCCATTTCTATCTGAATGCCGTCTCCACCATGGCGGCGGAGTGGCCCGCCACCTCCCCGCCGCCGCCTTAACCCCCGGTCGGCACGGCCGGGGCCGTTGAAGGGAGAACATCATGCAAGTTCTGCAGGCGCTGAAAGCGGAGCGGGGCGTGGCTCTGCCGCTTACCGCCCTCTTCATTGTGGCCGGCATCGCTCTGCTGGCCTTGGGGATAGATCTGGGACATCTGTTCGTGGTGAAAAACGAGTTGCAGCGGGCCGCCGACGCCGCGGCGCTGGCCGGAGCCCTGCGACTGATGACCCCGGTGAGCCAGGCCGGGCAACTGGTGGCGGCCACACCGGATTGCGGCCGGGCCTTGAGCGCGGCCCAAAACCTGGGAACCTCCAACCAAACGGACGCCATGCCGCTGCCTTTGGCCAACCTGAGCATCCGCCTGGGCTCCTATGACCCGGCTGCCAAGGTTTTCACCGAGACCGGCTGCAGCAGTCCGGCCACGGTGAACGCCGTGCAGGCCACCGCCAGCAAACCGGTGGACCTCTACGTCGGCAGCCTCATCACCGGCTCCCCTGCGGTGACCCTGGCGGCCCAGGCCACGGTGCTCACCGGCGCAGTGGGCTCCCTGGCCCCCGGCACCCGCACCCTGCCCCTGGCGGTGGACAACGACAAACTGCCCTCCAACGGGGAAAAGCTCATCATTCACCTCAATCCCACCCCCGGCGACGACGGCTGTTGGCATACCTTCTTTGAGCAAAATCCCGGATCCTCCCTACTCCGGGATATGCTCGAAGGCACAGTGGAGACCCCGCCTCTTAAAGTCGGGGACTTCATTAAAGTAAAGGAAGGGGTGGATGATGCCACCCTGAAAACCCTGAGAAATCTCCTCAATGATCACGGGGGCACCTGGGAGGTGATGCTGCCGGTAATTCCGGCTGAAGCCCACACCGGCTGGGCCGAGGTCCTGGGTTTTGCCGCAGTCCGCCTCACCCTGGTGGACGCCACCGGCCAGGATAAGCGCATCGAGGCGGAAACCTTGAACAATTATGTGGCTCCCGGCGCCCTCCCCGGCGGGACCACCTATTACGGCCTGGCGGCCGGTTCCCCCCGGCTGGTGCAATAAAGACTGTCCGGGCCAAGCCGGAGCGCCGGCGCGGACCCCAGGTGGAGGAGGAGATGGGGGTGTGGGTGAAGGCATGGCGCCTGAATTGGCGGCCATCTTTGCAGGTGGAGCGCTGCGGGAAAGACGGGCCGGGACCGCGCCATCCTGGATCCCGGCCCCCACGCGGGCAGAGGCTAGATTAACCGGAACTGTTACCCGGTGGATTGGAGTGAGTCGGTTTCCAGGGCTGGATCCGGGACGACCCCCCACACCGCAATGCCGTGCCGGTCGGCCAGCGCCAACATCTCCTGCCGGTCGAAGATCAGGGTCTTCCCGGCCTCCACTGCCAACACCCCGGCCCCCACCTCGGCCATGGTGGCGATGGTGGCGAGGCCCACGGCCGGCTGGTCGAAGCGCAGATCCTGCTGGGGCTTGGCCACCTTCACCACCACCGCCCCCGGCCCGCCCAGGCCCCCGCCGCGGCGGATGGCCTCGTCGGTGCCCTCGATAGCCTCCACCGCCAGGACCACCTGGTGGCGGACCACCAGGCACTGGCCGATGTCCAGGCGGCCGATGGCCTTGGCCAACTGAAAGCCGAAGGCGATGTCCTGCATTTGCAGCCGGTTGGGCCGGTGCCGGTTCAGAGGCCCGGCCGGGGCCAGCAGCTCCTCCTGGAAAAGGGTGGCCGAGCGAATGAGGATGCCCTCGCCTTCCATCTCCTCGGCCACGGCCTTGAGGAGCTGATCGTCCTTCCCGGCTCCGGCCCGGCGCAGGAGGGCGAGGGCCTTGAGGTCCGGCCGGAAGTGCCGGAACAGTCGTCCCCGGTTCACCCCGCCGGCCATCAGGGCCTGGGTGACGCCGGCCGCCTTCAAGATCCTGATGATTTTCCCCAGCTGCCCTACATAGACCCAGTGGAACTCATCCACCAAGGCTGCCAGTTGCGGGTCGGTTTCATCCCGGTGGCCCACCGCCACCACCGTCATCCCCCGGGACTTGGCGGCTTGGGCGCACAGGAAGGGGAACTGCCCGCTACCCGCGATGAGACCGATTTTCTCGCCCATCTGCTGGCGTCAGCCCCCGTTCGGAGGATTCCACAAAGGTCAAGAGGTCTTGGATTTCGGCAATGTGCCCCAGCTCCTGACGCACCCGGGCCACCCCTTCTTTGAGGGTGCCCGGCGCCAGGAAGAGCAAATCGAAGGCCTGCCTCAGGGCCTGAATAGTGGCATCGCTGAAGCCGGCTCGCTTTAAGCCCACCAGGTTGAGCCCCACCAGCTTGGCCCGGTTGCCGTACGCCATGGTATAGGGGGGCACGTCCCGGGCCACGGCCGAGGCCCCGCCGACAAAGGCGAACCGGCCGATGCGGGAAAACTGATGGACGGCAGAAAGGCCGCCGATGATAGCCCGGTCTTCCACCACGATGTGGCCCGCCAGGGTGGCGGCGTTGGACATGATGACCCCGTTGCCGATGAGGCAATCATGGGCCACGTGGGTATAGGCCATGAGCAAATTGCCGTTTCCCACCCGGGTGATTCCGCCGCCTCCGGCCGTCCCCCGATGCAGGGTGGCATACTCCCGGATGGTGTTGTCATCGCCGATGATCAGCTCGGAAGGCTCCCCGGCAAACTTCAGATCCTGGGGGATTTCCCCGAGGGTGGCGAACTGGAAGATGCGACAGCGGGCGCCGATGGTGGTGTAATCCTGAATGACCACATGGGAACCGATCTTTGTGTCCTCTCCGATGACCACGCGGCCGGCGATGGTGCTGTAAGGCCCGATCTTGACCCCGGGACCCAGGTGCGCCCTGGGATCGACGATGGCGGTGGGGTGAATGTCCGTCATCCCTGCTCCCCCTCGCTGCCCACCGCAGCCATGAGTTCCCCTTCCGCCACCAGGGTTTGGTTGACAAAGGCCTTGCCAGCCATTTTATAAAACTTCTTGCCGCCCCGGAGGGTCTCCAACTCCATGATCAGTTGATCGCCGGGCACCACGGGTTTGCGGAAGCGCACCTTGTCCACCCCCATCAGGTAGATGAACGGGTTGGCCCTGAGTTCCGGGGTGGACAGCAGCGCCAGGATGCCCCCCACCTGGGCCATGGCCTCGATGATGAGCACTCCGGGCATGATGGGGTTGTCCGGGAAGTGTCCCGGGAAAAAGGGTTCGTTGAGGGTGACGTTCTTCAGCCCCACCACGCGTTTGCCGATCTCCAGCTCCAGGATGCGGTCCACCAGGAGAAAAGGATACCGGTGCGGCAGGAGGCGCCTGATTTCCGCCAGGTCCAGGGGGTGTGGTGTAGTCATGACTCCGTCTCGACCGCCTCCTTGGGGAGGAGTGCGGCTATCTGCTGTTCAAGTTTCTTCAACCGACGATGCATCTCCGGCAGTTTGCCGGTGACGGCGTTGATGGCCAAAAACTCCTTGTATGGCCGGGCCGGCACGCCCAGGACAACCTGGCCGGGCCCAATGGAGTGGTTCACCCCGGCCTTGGCTCCCAACTGGGCCCCGTCCCCGATGGTGATGTGGCCCACCACGCCTGCCTGACCGCCCATGACCACCCGCCGCCCCACTTTGGTGGAGCCGGCGATGCCCACCTGGGCCACGAAAATGGAGTGCTCGCCCACCACCACGTTGTGCCCGACCTGCACCAGGTTGTCAATCTTGGTCCCCCGGCCGATGCGGGTCTCCCCCAGAGCGGCCCGGTCGATGGTGCAGTTGGCCCCGATTTCCACGTCGTCTTCAATGACCACGATGCCCAACTGGGGGATCTTGTGATGGCCCTCGGGGAGGGGAACGTAGCCGAAGCCGTCGGCTCCCAGGACGGTGCCGCTGTGAATGGTGACCCGCGCCCCCACCCTGCACCGGTCCAAAATGGTGACGTTGGGATAAAGGTAGCTGTCGGGCCCGATTTCCACCTCCTGGCCCAGAACGCACCCCGGGCCGATGGTTACCCGGTCTCCCAGCCTGACCCGGTCGCCGATGAACGCCAACGGGGCCACGGAAACGTCGGCACCCAAGCTGACCCCCTCCCCGAGATAAGCCCGGTCGCTGATGCCGGGCCAGCGCCAGGGAGACGGGGCAAAGAGGGCCGCCGCCCGGGCATAGGCCAGGTAGGGATGGTCCACCACCAGGCAGGGTCGCCCCAGGCCGGCCCACTCCGGGGAGACGATAAAGGCCGCGGCCTGACTGGAGGCAGCCAGGCGGGCATATTTTTTCTGGGCAATGAAGCTGAGGTCCCGGGAAGTAGCCTGGTCCACGGCAGCCAGGCCATGAATGACCAGCTCCGCCGGACCTCGCAGCTCCGCGCCCAACCGGTGCGCCAGTTCGCCCAAGGTGTAAGTCATGGCAGATACAGGAAGGGGAGGGGAACACGGGAGGCCGAAAAGCCTTGCCCGCTCCGCCTCATCCCGGAAACGGCAAAGGGAGGATGCAAAAGGGAGGGCGCAGGGGCCGGACCCCCGCACTCCTCCCCCGTGGACCGCCCGCCGGGACCTATCTAAACCGGGCCCGCACCTTTTCGGTGATTTCCAGGCTCTTGTTCCGGACCAAGAGGCCGGCGAGCTTGGGGATCACCAGGTCCAGCTTCTCATCGTTGGCCACCGATTCCACCGCCTGCTCCATTTTCTTCATGAGGGGGCCCAATTCCCGTTCCTGAAGCTGGGCCAGGGATTTGTCGGCTTCGGCCGCAGACTTTTGGAGATCGCTGGCCTTTTTCTGCAGCTCCTCTTCCTTGCGTTTCCGGGCATCTTCTTTCATGACACCTTTTTGCTTCTCAAATTCCTCAAATTGGCGGGCCAATTCCTGGCGCCGCTGCTCCAGGGGGCGGCCCATCTCCTCCATCTTCCGTTTCAGGCTCTCCTGGATGCGCTTGCCCTCGCTGGACTTGCCGATGATGTCATTGTAATCCACCACCCCGATCTTAAGCTCGGCCGAGGCCAGCGCCGGAGACAGGGCCAGCAGTGCGGTTACCGCCAGGACGGTCATCAATCTGAACATGAAAATCCTCCTCATCAGGTTAACAACATAAATTTCGCCGGACTCTGGTCCGGCAATGATCGGGGATCTGCCCGGTTTTCTCCTGAGCTGGGCGGCGCCGGCGGTCGCCGCGTCTTCTGGGCCGTGTTCCCGAACCCTCCGGCTCGTCGCCGGGGCCCGGTGAAACGCCAAACTGCGCTCCTGAGACCTGGACCCCTGACCTCAGCCAGCCGCGGGGCCCTGATCCCCAGGAGGCCGGGCCGCCGCTCATGGCCTCCGCGGCGCGGTGGAGGTCCGCCGTCCTCAGAAGGTGCCTCCCATGGTGAATTCCCAGTTGCTTCGACGCTCCCAGGGTTTGGGGTTGATGTTGTAGCCCCATTCGATGCGCAATGGCCCCAAAGGAGAATACCAGCGAATGCCGAGGCCAACGCTGGTGCGGAGAAACGGCGGGGTGGGAAAGGTTCCATAGACGTTGCCGGCGTCAAAGAAGGTGACCCCGGTGATGCCGTACTGCTTGATGAACGGCATGGGAAAGCGGTACTCCAGGTTGAATTGCAGGAATTTCGTCCCGCCCACCCGGTCGCCGGTGGCGGGATCCCGGGGACTGACGTCGGCGAAGGTGAAGCCCCGGAGGCTGTCGATGCCGCCCAGATAAAACTTTTCGTAGGCTGGCAATTCCCCCCACGGCAGGACATTCATATAGCCGGCCCGACCATGGATCACGCCCACGGTTTTGCCCCACAGCGGGAAATACCAGCCGGACTCCACGATATAGCGCATATAGGCGGTGTCTCCTCCCCAGCCGGCCATTTCAATGGAGATGCTGTTGTCCGAGCCTCGGGAAGGGGTGAAGACCGCGTCCCGGGAGTCCCGCCGGAGCATAATCGACCCGGCGCTGGTGCTGTGGATGGTGGCGGCCTCTTTCAGAATGGTGGAGGCATTGGGTTCCAAGTCTTTGAGATCCACGTATTCATACCGGTAGGACCCGGAGAGCCGCGTGAATTTCCAGCGCAACGGGTGGGATAGGCGCAGGGCCCCGCCGTAACTCTTGCGGGTATATTCGTCGAACTCCCGCTCCCAGATGAAGGCGTCCAGACCCACGGAGAGGGGCCGATCCATAAAATACGGCTCGGTGAAGCTGAGGCGGCCCCGGGTGGCGATGGCGCCGATAATGCCCTGGGCCTTGAGTTGCTGGCCCCGCCCAAACAGGTTGGACTGGCTCACCTCCACCATGCCCACCAGCCGGTCCTGGGTGCTGTAGCCCAGACCCACGCCGAAGGTGCCGGTGGGCCGCTCCTTGACGTTGATCTTGAGGATCATCCGATCCGGCGAACTTCCCGGCATCGTGCTGAAATTGACATCCTCAAAATACTCCAGGCGCCTGAGATTCCGGACACTTTCCTTGAGCTTGGTGGCGGAAAACTGCTCCTGCTCGTACACTTTCAGTTCCCGGCGGATGACCTTGTCCCGGGTCTTGACGTTGCCCGAAACTTCGATGCGCTCGAAATAGACTTTGCCGCCTTGGCGGATGTCAAAGGTGATATCCACCCGCCGGGCCGCGTCATCCTCTTTGATGAGCGGGGTGATGTCAGCGTTGGCGTAGCCCTGATCGGCATAAAGATCGCTGAGCGTAGTGATGTCTTTCTGGATGACCTCCCGGCTGTAGACCTTTTCCTTGGCGATGTCCAGGCGTTTGAGGAGCTTGTCTTTGTCCTCCAGAAGGTCGCCCTGGATATCCACCCGGCCCATCTGATACTGGGGGCCCTCTTCAATGGGAATGGTTATATAGATGTTCTTACCCTTGACCTCCACCCGGGGTTCGCCCACCTTGGCTTTGATATAGCCCTTGTTGTAATAGGCCGCGGTGATTTTTTCCACGTCCCGCTCCAACACCTCGTGGTGGAGCTTTCCGGCCCCGGTGATAAAGGAAATCAGGGATTTTTCCTTGGTTTCCATGACCTTTTTCAGGTCCTTGGACTTGATGGCGGCATTGCCCTCAAACCGGATGGCCTTGACGAAGACCTTGCCGCCCTCATTCACCAGGAATACGAGATTTACCTCGGTGGGGCTGACGGAATCCAGCCGGTAATCTACCTTGGCTTCATAATACCCCTGGTCGCGATACAGCTTCTCGATCTTGTTGAGATTTTCCCGGACGGCGGTTTCCGAGGCGACACTGAAGGGCTTTAAATCCACCACCTCCATGATTTTGTCACGCTTTATCTTGCGATTACCCTGGATGATGATCTCTCTGATGGCGGCCTTCTCTTCCACTACCACGGTGAGCACCCGCCCGGCAGGGGTATCGCTGAGGTCCAGCTTGACGTTGGTGAAATAGCCCATTTTGTAGATGGCCTTCAGGTCCTCCCGCAGCCGGGCCGGGACGATAACATCCCCTTCCCGGGTCTGCATGACTCCCAGGATGGCGTCTTTTTCAATGCGGCGGTTGCCCTTGATGTCGATGCGGGCGACTTTTTCCTTCCCCAGGATTTTTTGGGCGGCATCCTGGGCCAACTGGCGGCTCAGGCCGGAAAGCGCCGTCAAGCCAGTCCCCTGCAGTTTCAGGACGCCGGGCGGGGTCTTGCCGGTGAGGTCCAGGAGGCGGGCCTCCACCGACAGGAGGTCCCCCACCAGTATTACCTGCCCGGAGATGACGACGTCGGCGCTAAGCTTTTGGCCCACCTCTCGCGCCACCCCTTCCGGGACGGCTTCCTTGGGCGCCCCTGCCGCTTTGTCCACTTCCTCGGGAGGCACCACGGAAAACCCTTCGGTCTTGAGGCGCTCCTGCAATTCCTGGCGGACTTTCTGACCCAAAAGTTCCATGGGCTGCTTGGCCAGCACCGGGAAGGGCAGCACCGCCACTTTTTTGAAGACAATGTCCTGGTCTTGGGCCAAGGCCGGTGTGCCCAGGAGCATAAGACCCAGAAGCAGCAAAGGAAAAAGGCGCCGCACCACCTCAGTCAGTCTCCCCGTAAGATTTCGGCTTTGCCGTCTTTTAAGGTGATTTCCCGATCCATCACCCGGGCCATCTCCAGGTTGTGCGTCACGATGACCAGGGTCAAATACCTGCTGCGGTTCAGCTCCAGGAGGAGCTCCTGCACCTGAACGGCGTTTTTGGGGTCCAGATTGCCGGTGGGTTCATCAGCCAGCAGCGCTTCCGGCCGCAGCACCAAGGCCCGGGCCACCGCCACCCGCTGTTGTTCGCCGCCCGAAAGGGTGGACACCCGATGCCGTATCCGGTCTTTCAGGCCCACTTGCACCAGCAGCTCCTCGGCCATTTCCTCTGCTCGCCGCCGGGGAAGCCGGGCGATGAGGGCCGGCATCATGACGTTTTCCAGGGTGTTGAACTCCGGCAGGAGGTGGTGTAACTGAAAGACAAAGCCCACCTTCCGGTTGCGGAAAGCGGCCAGCTCTTTGTCGTCCAGGCCGAAGACATCCTGGCCGTCCCAGAGCATCCGACCGGCGGTAGGCCGTTCCAGCGTGCCCAGGATGTGGAGCAGCGTGGATTTTCCCACGCCGGAGGCCCCCACCACCGCCAAGGTCTCGCCGGCATAAATATCCAAGTCCAGCCCCTGCAGGACCTCCACGGCATTGCCGTTGGAAGTAAAGGTCTTCACCAGCCCCTGGACTTGAATCTTGGCCGAAGGCCCGCTGTCATGCATGGTTGCTGTCATGGCCGCTTTCAATGCGGGTAACCCACCTTATCACGTTCCACCAGGAGCGTCAAAAGTTTGTTAAGAAAGTGGGGGAGGGAGCTAAGGGGCGGTGGCCCGTTACCCCCTCCCCGATCCCCTAAGGGGTTGGGGGTGGGGGGAGGGCCAGGGAACTTCTGCTCCCTGGCCCTCCTTCCACCGCTTTTTATTCATACCGAATCGCCTCCACCGGGTCCAGGCGGGAGGCCTGCCAGGAAGGGTACAGGGTGGCCAGAAAACTGATCCCCAGGGCGGCAGCCACAATCATGGCCACATCGCCGAACTGCACCTGCACCGGCAGGGTGGACAGCCCATAGACGTAGCCGGGAAGCTTGATGAATTCGTAGCGCTTCAACAGGGCGCAGCCCCCCAGGCCCAAAACCAGGCCGCCGCTGGTACCGATCAGGCCGATGATCAGGCCGTTGGCGATGAAAATCTGCATGATGCTCTGGCGGGTGGCCCCCATGGACTTGAGGATGGCGATCTCCTTGGTCTTTTTCATGACCATCATGAACAGCGTGCTGGCAATGCCGAAGGCCGCCACCAGAATGGTCAGGGTAAGAATGATGAACATGGCCACCTTTTCCAGCTTGAGGGCGGAAAAGAGCGTGCTGTTCATGCGCATCCAGTCCCGGGTGAAAAACGGCTCCCCCAGCTTCTCGGCGATCTCCCGGGCGATGCGGTCGGCGGCATAGATGTCCTTGACTTGCACCTCCAGGCCGGTGACCTTGTCGCCCAGCCCCAGGAAGGCCTGCAGCCGGGGGATGCTCACATACACCAGGCTGGCGTCGAACTCGTACATGCCGGTGTGGAAGACCGCCGCCACCTTGAAGGATTTCATCCGGGGCATGCGCCCCATGGGGGTGAGGGTCCCCAGCGGCGAAATGATGTTCAGATAGTCTCCCGGATGGAGATTGAGGGTGCGGGACATCTCGTTGCCGATGGCCACCGGGGGCGGATCGTCGGGCCCGCCCTCCGCCAAATCGGCGAAGTTGCCCTGCACCACCTTCAGGGCCTTGGGCCCGCCGGCCTGGATGGTCTTCAGGTCCACGGCCCGGAGCACCCCGCCGCCGATGTTGCCCGGCGCCGAAAACATCACCTGGGTGTAAATAAAAGGTTCCGCGGCCGCCACCCCCGGCATCTGGGCCACCCGCCGGGCCACCTCCTGGTAGTCTCCCAGGCTCTGGCCGTGCTTCATCAGGAGAATGTGGGCGTTGACGCTCAGGATCTTGTTCTTCAAATCCTGGGTGAAGCCGGTCATGACGCCGATGACGATGATGAGGGTCATGACGCCCACCGCCACCCCCAGGGTGGAAATCAGGGTGGACAGCGAGATGAACCCCTTCTGGCGCCGGACCCCCCTGAGCAACCGAAAGGCCACGAACTGTTCGAAGAATCCCAAAAAGTTCACCTCTCAGGCCGCAGGAGCGGAAAGAGTATGACGTCTCGGATGGAGGGTGAGTCGGTGAGCAGCATCACCAGCCGGTCGATGCCGATCCCCTCTCCCGCGGTGGGGGGCATGCCGTACTCCAGAGCGGTGAGGAAGTCCTCGTCCACGGCATGGGGCGTCTCATCGTCTCCGGCCTGGTGAGCCGCCAGCTGCCGCTCAAACCGCTGCCGCTGGTCCAGGGGATCGTTCAGCTCCGAGAAGGCGTTGGCCATCTCCCGACCGGCGATGAAAAGTTCGAAGCGGTCCACCACCTCCGGGTTGGCATCGTTCTTCCGGGAGAGGGGCGAGGTCTCGGTGGGGTAGCCCACCACAAAGGTGGGCTGGATGAGGTTGCCTTCCACGTGCAGATCGAAGAGCTTGGTAAGGGCCCGACCGTAACCCTCCCCGGAACGGAGCACCACCCCCTCTTCCCGAGCGCGGCGCACCAGGGCCTCGGGATCGCGTACCACTTCGGCCGGGATGCCCCCGATCTCGGTGAGGGCCTCCCGCAGATCCAGGCGCCGCCAAGGCGGGGTCAGATCGATGGCCTGACCCTGGTACAAGACCTCCAGCGTTCCCAGGAGGGTCCGGGCCACATGGGTGATCAGGGCCTCGGTGAGTTCCATCAGGTCCTCGTAGGTGGCGTAGGCCTGATAAAACTCCAGCATGGTGAATTCCGGGTTGTGCAGGGTGGAGAGACCCTCGTTGCGGAAGTTGCGGTTGATCTCATACACCCGGTCGAAGCCCCCGACGATGAGCCGCTTGAGATAGAGCTCCGGGGCGATGCGCAAATAGAGCTTGGTATCCAGGGCTTGGTGGAAGGTTTCAAAAGGCTTGGCGGTGGCGCCTCCGGGGATGGGCTGCATCATGGGGGTTTCCACCTCCAGGAATCCCCGGGCGTCCAGAAACTCCCGGATGAGCCGGATGATGGCAGCCCGCTGGATAAAGACCTGCCAGACCGAGGGGTTGACGATGAGATCGAGATAGCGCTGGCGGTAGCGCCGCTCCACGTCGGTGAGGCCGTGATACTTTTCAGGGAGGGGCAGAAGCGATTTGGTGAGGAGGACAAAGTCCTGCACCGCCAGCGTCAGCTCTCCGGTCTTGGTGCGGAAGAGCCTGCCCGACAAACCCACGATATCGCCCAAGTCCAGGCGTTTGAAAAGCCGGAAGCGGTCCTCGCCCACCACCTGCTTCTGCACATAAGCCTGCAGCCGGGAAGAGCCGTCCTGGAAATGGCAGAAGGCGGCCTTGCCGAATTCCCGCATGAGCATGAGGCGGCCGGCCAAAAGGAAGGTGTGGGGGAGATGCTCCAACTCCTCGCCGGTGAGGTTCCCATATTCGGCCAGGATCTGGGCCAGGGTGTGGGTCGGCTTGAACCGGTTGAAAAAAGGCTCGATGCCCTGGTCTCGGAGTTGGTTCAGCTTCTCCAGTCGGTGGGCGACGATGCGATCGGCTTGAGACATAAATTCGGACCTGCCGGTGACGACGGGGCGTTTGAGGAAAACCTCTTTGAAACGTTACGTTTGTAGATTATTACCGGCTCTTCGTCAAGGGCTATTTCAGACCGGCGCCGGGAAGGACGGCGGGAAATCCGCGGGACGCCGGGAAAGGCGCGCCAGTGTAGGACGCGCCTCGACCCGAAAGCGACAGGCAGACGGCGATCCTGCAAGGCGGCGGGGGGTGATCCCTTGGGCCCGCCTCAATCTTCAAAGGAGGGCGGTTCCGAAGACTCAAGCCCCGGGCCTTCCAGATAAACGGCCACAGGCAGCCCGGCCTTGGCCTTGAGCAGTTTGGCGGCGTTCCCCTGGTTGACGGCGACCTCCAGGTAGCCGTGGCTGCCCATGAGGGCCAGCGGTTCCCCGGGTCCCACCTCGGCATAGGTGGGGGACAGGCGCCTCAGGACAATGCCGCCGGCCTGCAAGCGAAAGGGACGGTCGCTGCCCAGCCAGGCCAGCACCGGTTCCGTGGCCAGATTGGTGATGAGGTTGCCGAAGCGGTCAATGTAAATGACTTCGCCCCGGGCCACTTCCGGGGTAAAGGTGGGCTCCGCAATGGGCAAGGGCACAGGGGCTGGCAGGAGGGGCCCCAACTGGCCCAGCTCCACCCCCAGGGACAGATGGGCCGCCACCGGGGCGAAGACGTCCCGCCCATGGAAGGTGGCAGAGACGTGCTGCCGAAAAAAGACCGGGGTTTCCAGAGAGACAATGGTGCAATCCGGCAGGTGGAAGCCGTAGCGCTCACCCTGGTGCTGGCCGGCAAAGACGAAATGGAACAGGCCGTTGTCCGGCCCCACCCAGTATTGCTCCCGGCAGCGGGCCGCCAGCCCCCGGCGGCTGGTGCCCACCCCGGGGTCCACCACCGCCAGGTGGATGGTGCCGGGGGGGAAGTACGGCGCCGCTTCGGCCAGCACAAAGGCCCCGGCGGTGACGTCCTGGGGAGGCACCTCATGGCTCAGATCCACCAGGGTCACATTGGGGTTCAACCCCAGGATCACCCCTTTGAGACTGGCCACATAATGGTCCCGGGTGCCGAAATCGGTGAGCAGCGTGATGATGGGGCGAGGTTCCGGTTCGCCGGTCATGCTACAGATCCCTTTTGTTCCCATGATACCACAATCCTTACAAGGATGAGAACAGGGAAACCTGAAAAATCCGCCTGCCTTGGCGGAGCCGCCGGGTCCTTCCCCGCGCCGGTGTCGCTAAGGATGAACTGAGGCCGGGGCCTTAGGCAATCCGGACCTCCGGTGGTTGGGGGAGTTCCCCCAGCAGGGCCGCTACCTCGTCCCGGACCCGCTCCACCGGCAGAGCCCCGGCGAACCTTCCCCGACCGTTGATATAGACCAGAGGGGTGGGGTACGTCAGGGAGCACAGCAGTTTGGTCTGGGGGAGGCTGGGGCCCCGGGGGTCCTTGAGGACGTTGATATAGTCCACCCGGACCTTACCGGGGAAGGCTCGCTCCAACGTCAAAGCCAGCGCCCGGGTCTGGAATTCCATGTTGATGGTGGCCGCCGGATCGTGGCGGTTGGTCTGGCCGGGCTGGTGATGGTGGTCACAGCCGCAGCCACACCTGCCCGAGGCCGGGGTGGGAGCGTCGTACACCACGATTTCTATGACAGGGGCGTTCATGCGGGGCTCCTAACCACAGGTCCTGAGGGGCGGAACCGCTGGTCAACCCCCCGGCTCCTCCCCGTTCCCCTTCCCCGGGGTTCCGGGGCCGCAGGAGCCGGGGTTCCCGGCCCGCCGCACAACCCTTTGCTGGGGGGATTTTCGCGCCGGGTCTTGAAGGCCCCAACATTTTTTCGCTCCGGCCCGGTCCGGGGATGCTTTTTTCCACGATTTTGGGTAAAAAACCGTCAAGGGAAATGCTATGGACAAGCCGTTGGAACTGGACATTGTGCAAGCCATCGAACTGGCCATCGCCCATGAGCTGGAGGCCCGGCGCAGCTACCTGGCCCTGGCCGACGAGGCCGACGACCCGGAACTGAAACGCCTGCTCACGGAGATCGCCCAGGAGGAGGCGGGCCACGAGGCTTCCCTCCGGAGCCGCCTGCGCCTCTATCAGCAAAAGCAGCTCCTCCGGGAGACCATCTCCCGGTACGTCAGCCCCCGGATGGCGGAGGAAATCCTTAAAAACCCCGAGCGTTTGGCCCTGGGGGGCCAGCGCCGGCACGTCACGGTGCTGTTTGCCGACATCAAGGCCTTCACCACGCTTTCCGAAAGTATGGATCCCGCCCGGGTAGTGGACGTCCTGAACGACTACTTCACCGAGATGGTGGACCTGGTCTTCCAACATGAGGGCACCCTGGACAAGTACCTGGGGGACGGCCTGTTCGCCTTTTTCGGTGCCCCCCTGGAAGTGCCCCAAGCCGCCAGCCAGGCGGTGTCCTGCGCCCTGGCCATGAGCGAGCGGCTTTGCCGGATGCGGGCTGAAGGGCGGACTCCCATCACCGGCATGCGCATCGGCATCAACACCGGGGAGGCCATTGTGGGGAACATCGGCTCGCCCCAGCGCATGGATTTCACGATCATCGGCGATGTGGTGAACATTGCCGCCCGCCTCCTGGAAGTGGCCCGGGAAACCCACTGCGACTTGGTGCTCAGCGCCTCCACCTTCCGGGAGGTGGCAGGGCAGTTCCCGGTCCGGCCAGGTCCCCAGGTGGTGCTCCGGGGCCGCCAGAAGGCCACCGAAACCTATCTGCTCACCCGTTGCGGGGAAACCGGGCGGTAAGGCCGCACGCCCGGGGGCTTGGCCGAAAAAAAAATTATTGACAAGGCTTGTTATTTTTATTACGTTTGGATTCTGGAAGAAGATGTGAAAATATTCACATTTTTAATAATTTTCCATGGTTGGCAGAAAATTCACGAGCAGCCCGAGGAGGGAGATACATGGCTTTGGTAAATCCACACGGTAAAGAAAAGAAGTTAAAACCCTTACTGCTGTCACCTGCTGAGGTGGCCGAAGAGAAGAAGCGGGCCAAGGAGTTGACGGTTGTCACCATGTCCTCCCGGGAAACGGCCGACCTCATCATGCTGGGTATCGGCGGTTTCACTCCCCTGGACGGCTTCATGGGCTACGACGACTGGAAGGGCGTCTGTGACCGCTACCAGATGGCAGACGGCACCTTCTGGCCCATCCCCATCACCCTGTCCACCACCCAGGGCAAGGCCGACTCCATCAAAATCGGCCAGGAAGTGCTCCTGATCGACGAAGAGACGGAAGAGATGATGGGGACCATGAAGGTCACCGAGAAGTACAAGATCGACAAAGAGCACGAATGCAAGCAGGTTTACAAGACCACGGACAAAGAGCACCCCGGCGTCCTCATGGTCATGAACCAGGCCGAGGTCAACCTGGCCGGCCCGGTGAAGGTCTGGTCCGAAGGTCCCTTCCCCAAGCAGTATCCTGGCCTCTACATGCGCCCCGAAGAGACCCGGAAGATTTTTGAGCTCAAGGGCTGGAACACCATCGCCGCCCTGCAGCTCCGCAATCCCATGCACCGCTCCCACGAGTATCTCTGCAAGATCGCCGTGGAGGTCTGCGACGGCGTGCTCATCCACCAGCTCCTGGGCAAGCTCAAGCCCGGCGACATTCCGGCGGAAGTGCGCACCAAGGCCATCAACGTGCTCATCGAGCACTACTTCGTCAAGGACACCGTCATCCAGTCCGGCTATCCTCTGGACATGCGCTATGCCGGTCCCCGGGAGGCCCTGCTGCACGCCGTCTTCCGGCAGAACTTCGGCTGCTCCCACCTCATTGTGGGTCGGGACCACGCCGGTGTGGGCGAGTACTACGGTCCCTTCGACGCCCAGAAGATTTTCCTGGAAATCCCCAAGGACGCCCTGGAGCTGAAGCCCCTGAACATCGACTGGACCTTCTTCTGCCACAAATGCCGGGGCATGGCCTCCATGCGCACCTGCCCCCACGGCAAGGAAGACCGGCTGATGCTCTCCGGCACCATGCTGCGCAAACTCCTCTCCGAGGGCGGCGAGGTGCCGGCGGACTTCAGCCGTCCGGAGGTTCTGGCAGTGTTGCGGGAGTACTACGCCGGCCTCACCGAAAAGGTGGAGGTCAAGGTGCACGGCTTCGCCACCGGCGATATCGCCGAAAAGAAGAAGTAAGGCGGGCACGTTGGGAGCCGGGTGGGGCGGGCGGCCTGCCCCCGGCAGCCCTTGAGGTTATACCAGCTAACCGTTTAAACCCAAGAGGAGGTTTTACGTTATGCCGAGTTTTGTAATCGTGGAGAAATGTGACGGCTGCAAAGCCCTGGACAAGACCGCTTGCCAGTACATCTGCCCGAATGATCTGATGGTCCTCAATGCCGAAAGCAAGAAGGCCTACAACCAGGAGCCGGAGCAGTGCTGGGAATGCTACAACTGCGTGAAGATCTGCCCCCAGCAGGCCATCGAAGTGCGGCACTACGCCGACATCATGCCCCTGGGCTCCAGCACCTTCCCGCTGCGCGGCACCGACTCCATCATGTGGACCATCAAGTTCCGGGACGGCAAGACCGTGAAGCGGTTCAAGTTCCCCATCCGGACCACCGCAGAGGGCTCCATCGACGTCTTCAAAGGCAAGAACCTGCCCACCGCGGATGATCTGAAGAAACCCGGTTTCTTCACTGGCGCGGCCCGGACCGAATAACCCTGCGCAGCAGCGAAAATTCAAGGAGGTTAATAGGATATGGCTCTGGAGAGAGAATTCTGCAAATGGTCGTATTGTGCGAAACCGCCGGTTGAAACCATCGAGACCGACCTCTTGCTGGTGGGCGGCGGTATGGCCTGTTGCGGCGCGGCGGTTGAAGCTTCTGCCTATGCGAAAGCCCTGGGTCTGAAGGTCACCCTGGTGGATAAGGCCGCCCTGGACCGTTCCGGCGCCGTGGCCATGGGTCTGTCCGCCATCAACACCTATGTCGGCCCGGAAAACCCGGTGAACGACTACGTGAAGTACGTGCGCACCGACCTCATGGGCATCATCCGGGAAGACCTGGTGCACTCCCTGGGTTGCCACGTGGACCAGTCGGTCTATGACTTCCAGGAATGGGGTCTGCCCATCTGGCAGAAAGACGCCGAAAACCACACCGTGGACGGCCAGGTGGCCCGGGACGAGGGGCTGCCCCTGCTGAAAGACGGCGGCAAATGCTGCCGTTCCGGCCGTTGGCAGTGCATGATCAACGGTGAGTCCTACAAGGTCATCGTGGCTGAAGCGGCGAAGAACGCGCTGGGCATGGAAAACATCTATGAGCGCGTCTTCATCGTGAAGCTCCTCACCGACAAGAACAATTCCAACCGGGTGTGCGGCGCGGTGGGCTTCAGCGTCCGTGAGCACAAGACCTATGTCTTCAAGTGCAAAGCCATGATCGTCGCCTGCGGCGGCGTGGTCAACGTCTTCCGGCCCCGGTCCGTGGCGGAAGGTCAGGGCCGCGCCTGGTACCCGGTGTGGAACGCCGGCTCCACCTACGCCATGCCCGCCGAAATCGGCGCCAAGATGGTGCTCATGGAAAACCGGTTCGTCCCGGCCCGGTTTAAGGACGGTTACGGCCCGGTAGGCGCCTGGTTCCTGTTCTTCAAGGCCCAGGCCACCAACGCTTACAACGAAGACTACATGGCCAAGAACTGGGAGCGGGTCAAGGCCGAGTATCCCGGCTACGCCGATTCCCCGGGCACCTGCCTGCGGAACCATGCCGCCATGATTGAAATGCGGGAAGGCCGCGGCCCCATCCTGATGCACACCGACAAAGCCATGCAGGAGCTGGCCAAGGTGCTCTCCAAGAAAGAGCTGAAGCACCTGGAAGCGGAAGCCTGGGAAGACTTCCTGGATATGTCCAT
>CAYZOP010000013.1:0-42293 GCA_964480485.1 uncultured Desulfobacterales bacterium
TGGTGGTGGGGGAGACCACCTGCGACGGCAAGAAAAAGGCCTACGAAATCTTCGCGGACTACGCGCCGGTGTATGTCATGGAGATTCCCCAGATGAAGCAGGCCTGCGATCGGGACCTGTGGCGGGCGGAGCTGGGACGCTTCAAGGCCAAGATGGAAGAGATTACCGGCAAGACCATCACCGCGGCCAAACTCAAGGAAGCCATCCGCCTGGTGAATGCCCGGCGGGAGGTCCTCCAAAGGCTCAACCGGCTCCGGGCCGCGGTCCCCACGCCCATCTCGGGGCGGGACGTGCTGCTGGTCAACCAGATCAGCTTATACGACGACCCGGTGCGCTTCACCGCCAAGATCGGGGAACTCTGCGACGAGCTGGAAGAAAAGGTCAAGGCCGGTCAGGGGATAGTCCCCGCGGGCACCCCCCGCCTTATGCTCTCCGGCTGTCCCATGGCCGTGCCCAACTGGAAGCTGCCCTTCCTCATCGAGTCTTCCGGCGCGGTCATCGTGGGGGAAGAATCCTGCATCGGTGCCCGCAACACCCGGGATTTGGTGGATGAAGGCGGGGAGACCCTGGAGGAGATGCTGGACGCCCTGATGGACCGCTACTTCAAAATCGACTGCGCCTGCTTCACCCCCAACCTGGAGCGCCTGGACCACATTGTGGAGATGGCCCGGGACCTGAAGGTGAACGGGGTGGTGCACTACGCGTTATCCTTCTGTACGCCCTATGCCATCGAGGCCTTTAAAGTGGGCAAGGCCCTGGACGCGGCTAAAATCCCCATGCTGGCCATCGAAACCGACTACAGCATGGAGGACGTGGAGCAGCTCAAGACTCGGGTGGAGGCCTTCCTGGAGATGCTGCACTGAGGGGGGGTGAAGGCATGCGGGACGACAAAGCCCTGGTTATTCCTCTGCACCTGCACCCGGGATTTCAAGACCACCGCCGGGTGCAGGAGCTTAAGGAAGCGCTCCTGGCGGAGACCCTGGCCTTCGCCCAGGTGGCCCTGGACAATGCGGCCCGGACCGGCGCCTCGCGCCGGGCCGAAAAGGTCCTGGAACGGGCCTGCGCCCTCTTGGGAGAGGCCCGAAACCGACTGGTGCTGGAGTTGTTGTAAAAGAGCAACCGAGATGAAACCCCAGAACCTGGTGGCCGGCCTGGACATCGGCTCCCGCTCCATTGAACTGGCCCTCCTGGAGGGGGAGCGCCTGGTGGATTGGGCCAAGGTGCCCACCAGCTTCGACCCTCTGGCCCAGTGCCGCCGCCTGCTTAAGGACGTGCGGGCGGCAAAGCTGGTGGCCACCGGCTACGGCCGCAAGCTGGCGGTGGACCATCTCCAGGAGAGGCAGGTGACGGCCATCACCGAGATCCAGGCTTACGCCCTGGGAGCCCGGCACCTGGCCCCGGAGACCAGGACGGTCCTGGACATCGGCGGCCAGGACACCAAGGTGATTGCCCTCACCCCGGAGGGGAAAGTGGCGAAGTTTGAAATGAACGACCGCTGCGCCGCCGGGACGGGGAAGTTCCTGGAATTCATGGCCCTGGCCCTGCACCTGCCCCTGGAGGAGTTCGGCAGCTTTGCCCTGGCCGCGGAAAAGCGCATCCAGATCAGCAGCATGTGCACCGTGTTCGCCGAAAGCGAGGCCACCGGCCTCATGGCCCGGGGCGAGTCCCCGGCCAACATCGCCCTGGGGCTGCACCTGGCCATCGTGCAGCGCACCCTGGCCATGCTCCGGCGGGTGGGGGAGGAGCCCCCGCTGCTGTTCGCCGGGGGGGTGGCCCATAACGTTTGTGTGCGGGCACTCCTGGAGGAGAGTTTGGGGCAGGACCTCATCGTGCCCCCCAACCCCGACCTGGTGGGGGCTCTGGGCGCGGCCCTTTATGGCTGCAAACAGTCCGGTAAGATTTGAAATATCTGAAAGGGGTTTACCTCATGCAATCATTGGATCTAGGCAATTTCGCCGAACGGCGTCAGCAGAGCATTTTTCGAGACATTATTTCCGAATCCCACCTTCAGGCCTGTTTCACCTGCGGCACCTGCTCCGGGGGCTGCCCCCTGACGGGCATGGAGAGCACCCAGGACGAGGGCCTGGACGCCCGCAAGGCCATCCGCATGGCCGCGTTCGGCATGGATCAGGAACTCATCGACTCCCGCTTCGTATGGATCTGCACCGGCTGCCAGCGCTGCGAGCTGGGCTGTCCCATGGGCGTCAAACTAGTGAAGGTGTGGGGCGCGGCCAAGGCGGCCCGGCCCCGGGACAAGGTGCCCGGCATCCTCCACAAGGGGGTGGACATGGTCCTTAAGACCGGCAACAACATGGGCATCCCCGAGGAGGATTACGTCACCCTGTTGGAGGAATTGGGGGAGGAACTGGCCGAAGAGTGCTGCCCCGGCTTTGTTACCCCGGTGGAGGCGGTGGATGTGGATTACATCCACTTTCAAAACTCCAAGGAGGCCTACGCCGAGCCCGACGACATGAAGTGGTGGTGGAAGATCTTCTATGCCGCCAAGGTGAGCTGGACCACCTCCGCCAAAAACTGGGAGTCGGTGGACTGGGGCATCTTCACCGCCAACGCCGAAGCCAGCAAAGAAATCGCCCGGCGCAAGGTGGAGAACATGAAGCGCCTCAGGGCCAAGACCTTTATCCTGCCGGACTGCGGCGGCGCTTCCTACGGCACCCGCCTCAACCTGGAAAAATACTTCAAGCATGAATTCGGCCCCGGAACCGGCCACAACTACGTGTATTTCTTCGACGTGCTCCTGGACTGGCTGGAGAGCGGCCGCATCAAGGTGGACAAAAGCGTCCACGCCGATCGCATCGTCACCTGGCACGACTCCTGTAAACACATGCGTTCGGTCTATATGACCTTCGGAGACGACTCCAACCTGGGAAAGCCCCGGAAGATTCTGTCGTATCTCATGGACATGGCCAACTACCGGGAGATGCCCCACAACCGCTTGGAGGCTTACTGCTGCGGCGCCGGCGCAGGCAACTGGCCGGGTCCCTTTGAGAAGGAAAAAACCGAGCATGGGAAATTTAAGGTGGAGGACATCAAGGCCACCGGCGCTGACCTGGTCATCGTGGGCTGCTCCAACTGCCGGGACCAGATCATGAAGAACCTGAAACCCAAATTCCAGTTGGACATCGAAGTGAAATACCTCTGGGAAATGGTGGCCGACGCCTTGATATTGGAGGAGTAATAAGAATTACGACTGAGGTTGTCATGAAAATCCCCCACCTGGCCTGCTGCAACTTCATTGCCGAGGTGGAAGAGCTGCGGCAATTCGCCCTGGACCTGGGGTTTCAGGGCATCGACTGGACCTTCACTCTGGACAATCTGCCGGAAGGTCCGGCGGCGGAGACCGAGTTGGCCCGAAGCCTTTCCCACCTCCAGCCCCTTCAGGTGCGCTACCACCTGGCCTTTGCCGGCCTGGACCTGGGGGATGAAAATCCGGATGAGGCCAGGCGGGCCTTGCGGGTCTTTCAGGAAGTCTGCCGCCTCATCTCCAAGCTGGGGGGGCGGTTTGTCACCATCCACGTGGGCGGCCTGGGTCGGGAGTCCAGCTCTGACCTGAGCTGGCACACAGCCCTCAAAGCTCTCCAGGAATTGGTGCAGTTTGCCAACCGTCTCAGGCTGCGTCTCTGTGTGGAGAACCTGGCCTGGGGGTGGAGCAGCCGCCCGCGGCTCTATGAGAAGCTCCTGCGCCTCTCCGGCGCTTGGGCCACCTTGGACGTGGGGCATGCCCACGTCTGCCAGGCCGTGCAGAGCGGGGGCTGGCAGGTGCAGGATTTCGTTTCCCCCCATCCGGAACGCTTTGTCAATGCCCACATTTATCACGAGGAAAACGAGGCGGGCCATCTACCGCCAACCAGTCTGGCGGAAATGGAGTCCCGTCTGCGTCTCCTGGACACTCTGCCGCTGTGTACCTGGTGGGTGCTGGAGTTGCGGGAAGAGGCGGCGCTCAAGCAAACCCTTGGGATCATTAAGGATTACTTCCGGTCGTGCCCTGTTGAGAGGAAGCCGGTGAGAACATCACGTCAGAGGAGGTATTAAGTTTATGTCGGCGATACGGGATTTTTTTGCCTCGCGTCTTGGCATCATCAGCGTGGGGGCGTTTATCGGGGTCTTTGCCGCCCTCTTGCAGAAATGGGGCAACCCCGGCAATATGGGCATCTGCGTGGCCTGTTTTGAACGGGATATTTCCGGGAGCATCGGGTTGCACCGGGCCGCAGTGGTGCAGTATCTGAGGCCGGAAATCCTGGGCTTTGTGCTGGGGGCCATGGTCTCCGCCTTTGCCTTCAGGGAATTCCGGCCCCGGGCCGGGTCCGCCCCCATCGTCCGCTTCGTCCTGGGCATGCTGGCCATGATCGGCGCCCTGGTCTTCCTGGGCTGCCCCTGGCGGGCTTTGCTGCGCCTGGCCGGCGGGGACGGCAACGCCATCTTCGGACTCCTGGGGTTGGCGGGGGGTATCTGGATCGGCACCCGGTTCTTCAAGCAGGGCTATAATCTGGGACGGACCCAATCCACCTTTGCTGCCGTGGGCTGGCTCTTCCCGCTCATGGTCCTGGGTCTTTTGGCCTTGCGACTGCTGTTTCCCCAGATTCCCGACAAAGACCTGAGCGGCATTCTCTTTTACAGCGTTAAAGGTCCCGGCTCCCAGCACGCCGCCCTGGTCGTCTCCCTGGGCGTGGGGCTGGCGGTGGGGTTCGTGGCCCAGCGCAGCCGTTTCTGCACCATGGGGGCGCTCCGCGACCTGATGCTTTTTCGCCAGCTGCACCTGTTCTCTGGCATGCTGGCGCTGGTGGCGGCCGCCTTCCTTACCAACCTGGTGGTGGGCCAGTTCAAGCCGGGGTTTGCCGGGCAGCCCGTGGCCCACACCATGGGGGTGTGGAATTTCGCCGGCATGGTGGTGGCCGGCTTGGCCTTCGCCCTGGCCGGAGGCTGTCCGGGACGGCAGCTCTTCATGGCCGGGGAGGGGGACGGCGACGCCGCAGTCTTCGTGGTGGGCATGATCGTCGGCGCGGCGGTGTCCCACAACTTCGGGTTAGCCAGTTCTCCCACGGGTGTCGGCCCCTATGGCATCCATGCCGTCGTCATCAGTCTGGCGGCGCTGTTGTTCATCGGCTTCACCATGAGACAGAAAGCGTCATAAGGAGGACCAGCCATGAGTGAAATCATCGACGCCCGGGGGCTTTCCTGCCCCCAACCCGTGCTCATTACCCTGGAAAAACTCAGGTCCTTGCAAGAGGGAGAACTGGTGGTCCTGGTGGATACGGACACCTCCCGGGAAAATGTGCTCAGGGCTGCGGCCAGCCTGGGCTGGCAAGCCCGGGAGATCCGGCCGGAGGGCTCGGAGTTCCGCCTTACCCTGGAAAAGGCTTGAGTCTTTTAAAGCGCCCATGAGGTGCATTCTCCTCATCCTGGACGGCCTGGGGGACCGGGGGCAGGCCGCCTTCGGTGGACAGACCCCTTTGCAGGTGGCCGCCACCCCCAACCTGGACCGCCTGGCGGCGCTGGGCATGACGGGCCTTTACCACCCCTGGCTCCTGGGGACCGCCCTCCCCAGCGAAATGGCCCACTTCCTCCTGTTTGGCTACGACCTGGATGACTTTCCGGGGAGGGGCTACATCGAGGCCCTGGGGGACAACCTCCCCCTGGGCGAAAATGACGTGGCCATCCTGGGGCGCATCTTTGCGGTCAAAAAGGAGCGAGGGTTGCTCATCCTCCAGGAGGAGGACCCGAAAGTCGAAAAAGCCGCCTGCCTGGCCCTGCAAGAGGCTGTTCAGACCTTCCACCATGAAGGCATGGACATTTCGTTCCTCCCCACGGGGGGCATCCGGGGCATTGTCCTGGTGAAAGGTGAGGTCTCCGCCACCATCACCGATTCCAATCCCATTTATGAGGGACGCCCCCTCATGGAAGTCCTGCCCTGGGAGGGACATGAGCACGACCGGCGCGCCGCCAATACCGCGCGGGCGCTGAATCACTATCTCCTCTGGGCTTATCGGCGGCTCTCGGCTCATCCCGTGAATAAACAGAGAAGGCAGGCGGGGCTGGCCCCTTTGAATGCCGTGGGCCTGCAGCGTGCCGGACAAAAAAAGCCAATCCTGCCTTTCTCCGAGAAATGGGGATTCAAGTCACTGGCCATTGCCTCAGGCTGCCTCTACCGGGGGCTCGCCTGGCACTTGGGCATGGAGACGCTGGCGGTCAAGGACACGGACAATCCCCAAGCCGACCTGCTGCAAAGGCTGAAGCTGGCCCACAAGACCAGAAAGCATGATTTTGTCTACGTGCACACCAAGGTGCCGGACGAGGCGGCCCACACCAAAGACCCTCTGATCAAAACAGCGGCCATCGAAGCCCTGGACCGGGCCCTGGCCTTTGCCCTGGATGAAATTGTCCAGGATCCGGAGACGCTCCTGGTCATCACCGCCGACCACGCCACCAACAGCGCCGGCGCCATGATCCATTCCGGAGAGGCCGTGCCCCTGCTGATGGTGGGCACGTACACCTGGCGGGACCAGGTGACCCGGTTCGATGAGGTCAGTTGCGCCCAGGGCTCTCTGGGCCAGGTGCGGGGCCAGGAATTGATGCATCTCATCTTGAACTTTCTGGACCGGGGAAAACTGGTGGGCTTGAGGGACAGTCCCCGGGACCAGCCGTACTATCCCGGGAAATACACACCCCTGCGAGTCAAGTGAGAACGGATATCCGGTCCAAACGAGGCAAAGCGTTATGATCGACACCGGTGTGGCGCATGGCCGCTTTCAACTCTTTCACCTGGACCACCTGAAGTATGTGCTGGCGGCCAAGGAACGCTGCCGTCACCTGGTGGTGGGCATTACCAACCCGGACCCCACCCTGACCAAGTTTGACCCGGCGGACCCCCACCGGAGTTCAGAGGTGGATAATCCGCTCACCTTCTATGAACGCTACGTCATGCTCAGAGAAGCCTTGCTGGAGCAGGGGCTCGACTTCCGGGAATTTTCCCTGGTGCCGCTTCCCATAAATTTCCCGGAACTCTATCGCTATTACGTTCCCCTGGACGCCACCTTCTTCCTCACCATCTACGACGACTGGGGGGAGAGGAAGTTCGCCATGTTCACCTCGCTGGGGCTGAAGGTCGAGATTTTGTGGCGCAAGCCCGCCTCCGAGAAGGGCCTCACGGCTACCGCCCTGCGCCGCCTGATGGGGCTGGGCCAGCCGTGGGAGCACCTGGTCCCTCCGGCGGTGGCTCGTCTGGTAAGGGAACTGGGATGGCTGGAACGGCTTCGCTTGGGGACAGATTGAGAAGCCCTGAAATGGACTGGCGAGTAACAACAGATCAACAAAGTGGATAAATTGGGAAGTGATCATGACGGAATCAAGCTACCGTCCCTTGATGGAACAGGTCAGGGCCGCGGGCTGAGCGGCCAAAGTTCCTCCCGGGGTCCTGGAGGAAGTCCTGAAAAACCTGCCTACCCGGTCGCACCCAGACCTCCTGGTGGGCATGGAAACCGCCGACGATGCCGGGGTGTTCAGACTGACCCCCGAAATTGCCCTCATCCAGACGCTGGATTTCTTTACGCCCATCGTCAACGATCCCTTCACCTTCGGCCAAATCGCCGCGGCTAACGCCCTGTCCGATGTTTACGCTATGGGGGGACGGCCCCTGACCGCCATGAACATCGTCTGCTACCCCAGCACAACAGTGCCCCAGGAGGCCCTGCAGGCTATTTTGGCCGGGGGCCTGGAAAAGATTCACGAAGCTGGGGCGCTCTTGGTGGGGGGCCATAGTGTGGACGACGTTGAACTCAAGTATGGCCTGTCGGTTACCGGTATTGTGCACCCTGACCGGGTCCTCACCAATAGGGGCGCCCGGCCTGGTGACAGGCTGATTCTGACAAAACCGCTGGGCACCGGCATCATCGCCACCGCCGTGAAAGGCCGCCTGGCCTCGCCCGCGGCCGAAGCCGCCGCGGTGCAGGTCATGGCCGCCCTCAACAAAGCTGCGGCAGAGTGCCTGGAAGGACTGAAGGTGCACGCGGTCACAGACATCACCGGCTTCGGGTTGTTCGGGCACGCCCTGGAAATGGCCACCGCCAGCCGGGTGGAACTCACCCTTTTCGCCGGGAAGGTGCCGGTAATGGAGGCAGCCAGAGAGTACGCCGCCATGGGCCTGGTCCCCGCCGGGAGTTTCGCCAACCGCAACTTCTGCGCCAAATCCCTGGAGATCGCCTCCCACATCGATCCCGTTCTTTTGGATATCTTCAGCGACGCCCAGACCAATGGAGGCCTCCTCATTGCCATAGACGGGGAGGAAGCGGGAACTCTCATCAAACGGCTAAAGGAAGCGGGGGTGAGCGTCGCCGAAGTCATCGGTGAGATCGGCACCGCCGGCAGAGGGAAGATTCGGGTCATGCCCTGAGCTTCCAGGTCCCTGGAGGCCGATATGGCTGTGTTCTGTTGCCTGAGTTGACCTAGGGAGTTTGGGAGTAATCATGTCGCTTTTAAATCTTTGGAAGCGGAAACAGGCGCCTGCCCCGGCCAGCGCGCCCGTGGACCAGGGCATCCTGGTCTTTGCCAATACCAGCGAGGTGATCCGGGCTGAAAACCTCCTGAAAAAGGCCGGGGTGCCGGTAAGGGTCATGGGACCCCCTCCGGAGATCCAGAGCGGCTGCGACCTGGTCATCCAGTTTCCCCTGATGCGGCAACTGGAGATTCTCCGGCTCATGGCCGAAAACCGGCTGACGCCCCTGGAAGCGGTGCCCGTCAGCGGCCCGTTGCTGAAGCCGGTGGATCTCTTCCAGGTCAAGGACTTCGGGCGTTACCTGATGGTCCGGGCCGCCAACATGAAGCTGACGGTGGACAAACAGACCCGGGTGATCGTCAATGTCTCCGGCGGGGGCTGCCCGGATGTGCCTTATCTGGCTTATCGATTGGTGGGGCAGACCCTGGAGCAAGCGCCCCGGCCCCGGGACATCGGCCATACCGTTTGCGGCTACGCCCTGGAGTTGGCTTTCGAGGAGATGGAGAGACTATGCTCGCAGTAGTAGGCACCATCCCTGAAGCGGACTTCCCGCTAGTGACCGGACCGGTGGAGCTTCATGAGCAGGGTCTGGTTCTCCAGGGGCGCTCCATTGAGGTGACCCGGGGGACCGCGGCGCTTTTGGCCGCAGCCTGCGCCTGCCTGCAAACCCTCCGTCACCCCGATCCCTTTGGCTTCCTGGTGGGGGACATCGGGTTAGGCCAGGGGAGTGAAAAGCTTTATAAGTATCTGTCCAATCACCTGAAAGATAACGCGTTCACCGCCATTTCCTTCCATTACATCCTGCCCATGGTGGACTGGCACAACCGCGTCTTTTTTGCCTTGGAGGAACTGAGCCCACGTCCTTGCCTGATTGCGGATGCCGGTTATATGTACGTGGCCAAGATGAGCGGCTATGCCCCGGCATACGACCTGTTCACGCCGGATGCCGGGGAACTGGCCTTTTTGGCCGATGAAGAGGCCCCGCACCCCTTTTATACCCGGGGCTTCATCCTGAGCCAGGACAACCGGGTGCCGGAACTCATCACCCGGGCCTATGCTCATGACAATGCCGCCCGCTATCTCCTGGTGAAGGGTAGGATAGACTACCTGGCCGATAAGACCGGCATTCTGGCCACCGTTAAGGAGCCGGAGGTGGAAACCCTGGAGCCCATCGGCGGCACCGGGGACACCCTCACCGGCATTGTCTCAGCCCTCATCGCGGCGGGCTATGATATTGTCACGGCGGCCACCATAGCTGCCCGGGTCAACCGCGTGGCCGGATATCTGGCCCAGCCGACCCCGGCCACCAGACTGAAGGAGATCGTGGACCAGATTCCGGCCGCTCTGGAATTTGTCATGCCGGAGCATCACGGGAAGGAAAAATAACCTCTGACTGGGGTATTGCTTAAAGGTAGGGTCAATTTTCTTGTGTGAATTTTGTAAAGAAGGGCAGATTCAGGCGTACTTTGCCGGCTGGGTTGGCCCTCCAGGGCAATGACATTTTTAAAGAGATAAAGGCCAGGAGTTTGTAACAGGATACTTCGCCGGCCACGATCTCCATGCCGGAGCGCTGCCAATCTCCTTGAAAACATTGAAAACTTCAGGTACAGCGACATCCATCTGCATGGCGCATTTTCCTCCTGGTTTGTGGTGGCCACCACCCAGGTTACGGAAAATGCGCCTTTTTTCAAGCCCTTAAAAATTCACCCCATCGATTTTACCCCCCCCTCTTGACCAGGAGGTCAAGATTGATAAGCTGGCGCCGCCCTGGAAAAAGCCGGGGATTTTGGGTCGTCGCCGCGGTCGCAGGCACGGCTTGGTCTCTCCTTGGTGCAAGCATGGAATGCTGCTCTTCAGTGAACGTGCCAATCCTCACCTGTCGCCCAGACCGGCCGGCCGTTGGCTTCCCGGAGTTTCATGGTGCGCTCGCCTGCCACCTCCGTTACCAGGAGAAAGGGTTGGTTGATGACCGAGATCAGTGAACCGGTGACCGTCACCCGGTCTTGGGGGGGCGAGGGCGAGACCCTCTTTGGCCAGGTAACCCTTGGGAGCCAAGATGAGGGAAATATCTCCTTGAGGTGTTCTGAGCACGGCCTGGGTACAGTAATCCGCGCCGCTGCCGGAGGGAGCCTGGGCCACCCGCACCACCTCGCCGGAGAGCGTGCCCACGGTCGCCGGGTTGAACAGGGTGCTGTAATGGAGACGTCTGCCGCTTTGCGCCTCTGAGAAGGATATGGTGAACACCAGGCTCAAAAGGACGACAGCCGAAAGATTTAGTAAAGTGGATTTTTTCACGGCTCTTCACCTCTCATTGTATTATCTATACGAATATGCGATTCTATGCATATATAACCCCGCACCATCACCAAACCGGCGGTTCCCACCCACCTTTTTCTGAATGCCTCATTTTTTCTGGTCCATTTCCCGACACCTGGCTTCCCCGGCGTCGAGCCGGGCCGTCAAGGCCCGGGAAAAGGGGCTGGCCTCCGGGCTTCGGCCAGAGGGAGCCCGAGGTCCCCCCCCTTCCATGAACCTCAGGGCAAAGGGCAGGAGGCCACGGAAGGGAATCCCCATGGCAGCCGCCGTCCTCCGGCCGCAGCCTTGGCGGAACAGGTGGATCTCCCCGCCGCAGTGGGGCCAGAGGAGCCCGCCCATAGGTTCCGCCACCCCCAGGACCGCCAGGTTGACGTGGCGGGAAAAATTGATGGCCTTGGGTACGTCCGCCAGGGCCATTTCCTTGGGGGTGGTGACAATAACGGCCCGGGCGTCGGCGATGACTTGAGCCACGCTCATTGGTTCAGCACCCGTTCCCGGCGGGGAGTCGATGATCAGGTAATCCAGCCGGCCCCATTCCCCCTCGGTCAGAAACTGGCGGATGGCCTTGTGTTTCATGGGGCCCTGCCAGATGACCGGGGCGTCCCGGTCGGCAAGAAACCCTTCGATGGAGACGACTTCCACATCTTCCTGGGCGGATTAAGGTTGCATGCCCCCACCAGGACCGATATGGAAGCGGCCCTTGAATCGCAGCATGCGGGCAATATCCGGCCCGTTTAGGTCCACGTCCAGGAGGCCCACACTATGGCCGCGGCGGGCCAAGCCCAGGGCCAGATACACGGCCACGGTGCTTTTGCCCACCTTGCCCTTGCCGCTCATCACCAGGAGCTTGAGGCGGATCAATTAGAGGCGTATTTTGGCTCTACGCTTGGCTTCCCACACCTCGGCCAGGTTTTCTTGATTGCTCGGGCCGCCATGCCTGCGTGGCTATTGGCGCCCATTGTTGATCTCCTATTTGCCAAAGGATTCAGCCGATTTTCAGGGAGATAGGGGTTGGCCTCCACCGGCCAACCCCCCTTCCAAATGGCTTGGTTTGGTGGTGATTCAGTTACTGCCAGCGCCGCCCGGCCCAAGCCGGCACCCCGTTGGCGTCCCGCAGTTGCAGGGTTTTCCCGTCTTTTTTCACCTGACCGGCGATGAGGGTGGGTTTGCCCTGATACATGACCCGGGACCCGGTGACTTCCAGCTTGTCACCCACTGCTACTTTCACCTCCTGCTGCTCCATGAACCAGGAAGGCCCCAGGTGCACCGGGATGGTCTCCTTGTCGGTCTTCAAGGTGAAATGCACCCCATACGACATGCCTTTGCCGGGGGTGAACGTATCCAGGCTCTCCACGACGCCGCTCACCGTTTCCATGGTTTTGGGGTTGTACATGCGGTTGTAAGGATCGCCGGGGCCCCACCCGGCTCCCCGGCCCCGGCCGGGCTGGGCCCAGGCGCCGCTCAGGAAGATCAGGCCAAGAAGGCCCACGATGGTCACCGTGCCGAGTTGTTTCATTGCAGGTTCCTCCAGTTAGGTTAGGTAAGATCAGGATGCTGCCGATCCGCTTGAGCCCCTGTGGCCCCCTCCCAACCCCGGCAGTGGAGATGGGAGAGGCAGGGGGGGGTGAGGAAGATGAAAAGGGGGCGGCTTCTTCCCCCCTCGCAGCCGTTACCAACAGCGGCCGCGGCCCATGCCGCCGCCGGGGCCTCTGCCCAGACCGGGGCCATATCCCGCCGGCGCGATCTTCCCGGCTTCAGCCCGGTAAGTGGCAGCCTTGGCCTGCAGCTTCTCTCTCAGGGTCCAAAGCTCCTTCTGCTTGGCGGCAATCTGATCCTGGTTCGGACTCTGACTCTTCCACAGGGTCCTAAGTTCGGCCCGCTTCTCCGCCATCTGGCGGCGCAGGCCGGCAGTGTTGTTGAAATGCTTCTGGCGCAGGTCGAAAACCTGGCCCGCCTGCTCCGGGGTCAGGTTGGCGGTCCTACAACCCCAGCCGCCGCCCCGGGCCCAGGCGCAATCCACGGTCCCTAAACTCAAACCCAGGATTGCCAGCAGGGAAATGATCACCCAGGTTTTTTTCCGTGAAGGTTTGTTCATGGGAATCCTCCACCATAATTTGAATATCCGGGTATCCGGTTGTTATCAAAGAAAACCCTCATATCCTCAAAATCCGGCGCCAGCAAGGCTGATTTTTTTCCCATCAAACCGTCTCGTGGGCTATGTGACCACAATTTCATGGCTTTTTATTTGACAATACGCGTTTATTCGGTTATAGTTTAATTTTATGAAAAGTGTAGTCCGCCTCTTTAAGTCCCTGGCCGATGAAACCCGCCTGAAGATTCTCTGGCTGCTGATGGCTAAAGAGGAACTGTGCGTGTGCGACATCATGGGAGTTCTGGGCATCACCCAATCCAAGGCCTCCCGGCACCTGCGCTACCTCTATCACCTGGGCTGGGTCACCGACCGCCGAGAGGGCGTCTGGATGAACTACCGCTTGAGCGTCGCCCCCGACAGCCCTGAGGCGAAGCAACTGAAGCTCTTGGCGGAGCTCCTGAGTAGCCGCCCCGAAGCCCAGCCCCTGCGGGACCGGCTGGAACACTGGCTGTCGGCCAAACACCAGCCCACCGCCGCCGCAAACGCCGCGGCCTGCCGGTGTACCTAAAACGTTTACCCGCAGCCGAAAGAGAAAAATTTTTTTATGTTGACATAATCGGTTAACCGGATATAAAGAAATGGAAATGAGAGCCGAGGCCCGATTTTTCAAATCCCTGGCGGATGAGACCCGCCTGAAGATCCTGTTGCTCCTGCTGGAGGCGGGAGAGCTCTGCGTCTGCGATGTCATCGGGGCGCTGGGCATTACTCAATCCAAGGCCTCCCGTCACCTGCGTTACCTGTACCACCTGGGTTGGGTCACCGACCGGCGGGAGGGTCTCTTGATGAACTACCGCTTGTGCGTGCCTCCGGGGAGTCCTGGAGAGAAGCAGCTCAAACTCCTGGCGGAAATGCTTGGCTCCCATCCCGAGGCCCAGGCATTGAAGGCGAAGCTCCATGACTGGCTGGGAAAAAAGCGGCAGGTCCAGGCCAAGGGCACGGCGGCAGAACCGGCAGCTGACTCGTTTTGGTCTTCGATGTAGCAAAAAATTTTGACAAACTATATTTATCAAAGCGGATATACGGAAATCTAAATTGTGCTGGAGCTGATATGGCCGACACCGTTGCCAAACGCCTGGGTTTCGTGGAACGCTTCCTCACCCTCTGGATCCTGTTAGCCATGGTCTTGGGGGTGTTGTTGGGCTACCTGATTCCAGGAACCGCCAAGTTCATCGATCGTTTCACGGTGGGCACCACGAATTTGCCCATCGCCGTCGGCCTCATCCTGATGATGTACCCGCCCCTGGCCCGGGTGAAATACGAGGAGCTGCACCGGGTCTTCAGCCAGTTCAAGATCCTGGCCCTGTCCCTGGTGCTCAACTGGGCCATCGGCCCGGTTCTCATGTTCGTCCTCGCCATCGCCTTTCTCTCCGGCTACCCTGAATACGCCGTGGGCCTCATTCTGGTGGGGCTGGCCCGCTGCATCGCCATGGTCATCGTCTGGAACGAGCTGGCCGGCGGCCACCGGGAATACTGCGCCGGGCTGGTGGCCTTCAACGCCATCTTCCAGATGGCCCTCTACGCCGTCTATGCCTACCTCTTCATTTCCGTCTTTCCCAAGTGGCTGGGTCTGGCCTTCGCCCGGGAGGTCCGCGTGGAGATGGTGGACGTGGCGGTCACCGTGCTCATTTACCTGGGCATCCCTTTCTTTTCCGGCCTCCTCAGCTACCTGGTCCTGGGCCGCCTGAAAGGGCGGCAATGGTATGAAGAGAAATTCATCCCCAGGATCAGCCCTATTACCCTCATCGCCCTGCTCTTCACCATCGTCGTAATGTTTTCGCTCAAAGGTGAGTACATCGTTCAGTTGCCTCTGGACGTGGTGCGTATCGCCCTCCCGTTGGCCCTCTATTTTCTGGGCATGTTCTTTCTCACCTTCTTTATGGCCATGAAGCTGGGCGCAAACTATCCGGTGTCCACCACTCTGTCTTTCACAGCTGCGTCCAACGACTTTGAGTTGGCCATCGCGGTGGCCATTGCGGTGTTCGGCATCCACTCGGGCATGGCCTTCGCCACGGTCATCGGGCCGCTGCTGGAGGTGCCGGTGCTCTTGGCTTTGGTGCACGTGGCCCTGCGCTTCAAACAGAAGTATTTTCCGCCATTGGTTTGCGCCCAGTGCGGCGCGGAGGTAAGGGTGCAGCTCAGGTTCAGCCCCACGGGCAAAGGCGAGAAAGCCCTGTGTCCCACCTGCCGGGAGGGGGCCGCGTTCTCCCCGGAATCTCCCTGGCGGGCTTAACCTTCTGAAATTTGCAGATAAGGAACCTCGCCATGTTTGAGAAGATTGTCCTGGCCACCGACCTCTCCCCCGCCTGGGACGAAATCGTGGCCTGCGCCGGAGAGCTTCAGGGGCTGGGCTGTAAAGAAGTGGTCCTGCTGCACGTCATCACGGTCAAGTTCCTGGGCGGTTTTGAAGATAAGCTGCGGGTCGAGGCCGAGCCCCGTCTTCAGGCTCAGGCCCAAAATTTGGCGGCCCAGGGCTTCTCCGTTTGCCCGGAAATGCCCTCGGGGCTGCCCGCTTATGCCATCAACGAGGCGGCGCAACGGCACTGCGCCGACCTCATCGTGGTGGGCCCCCAGAAGACCTCCCGCTGGCAGGAGCGGGTCCTGGGTTCGGTGGCCGGCGCGGTGCTGCACCAGGCTGAGCTGCCGGTGCTGCTCCTCAAGGCGAGCATCAAGGAGGGCTTGCCCCAGGGTTCTTGCCGGATTCAAGCCGCCGCACTGCTCCGCCATGTCCTGTTCCCCACGGATTTCTCCGAGATTTCCGAGCGGGCCTGCCAATATCTGGAGGGCCTGGCCGAAAAGGGCCTGGAGCAGGTCACCCTAGTCAACGCCCTGGATGTGCCGGGGGGCGAGGTTTATCCCCCGGGCTTCCAGGAGATGGCGGTGGCCCAGGCCCAAAATTCTCTGGCGGCTTGGCGGGAACGCCTCCTGATCGCCGGCGTTCCCCAGGTGCAGACCGTCTTTGATCCCGGCCATCCCCTGCCGGCCATTCTGAAGATTTTGCAAGCCCAGGACATCACCCTGATCGTCATGGGCACGCAAGGCAAGGGCTTCATCAAGGAGCTTTTCCTGGGGAGCGTGGCCCACAACGTTTCCCGCCTGGCCCCGTGCCCGGTGCTGCTGATCCCTCCAGCGGCGCGGTAGGCCCAGGGGGGGAAGGAAAAGAATATTGCCGGGCTTCGGCGTGAGATCGACGAATTTAAGACCTCGTAAGGAGAAATGCATGCGGTGTTCTGGTTGGAGATGCCTTACTGCGATAATGCTTGTCAGTGGTCTGGCAATGCTTGGGCAGCCCCTGCCAGGCGGGGCGCAATCCGGCCCCCCGCCCCAGAAGGGCCGCCCGGCCGTCTATGAATTCGGGGCCAAAACCTGCATTCCCTGCATCCAGATGAAACAGGTTATGACGGAATTGCAGGCCAGCCACGGCAGCCTGGTGGAATTCCGCATGGTGTATGTGGATGAGCATAAAGACCTCTTCCCCCAATACAAGATCATGCTCATCCCCACCCAGGTGTTCCTGGACGCTTCCGGCAAAGAGGTGGACCGGCACATCGGCCCCCTCACCAAAGAGGAACTGCTGCAAAAACTGAAGGAGTTAAAACTTCTTAATTAGGGGGGGAGGAACGTTTATGGGTTTGAGTGAAACCCTGGGGCAGGTCCTGCAGACCCGACCGGTCCTGGCTTATGGGGCCAGCTACCTGGGCGGCGTCATCGCCACCGCCAGTCCCTGCATTCTGGCCAGCGTCCCCTTGGTCATCGGATTCGTCGGGGGCTATGCCGGGGGAGACAGGAAGCAGGCCTTCATGTATTCCCTGACCTTCGTGGTGGGCCTGTCCATCGTCATGGCCACGCTGGGGGCCATGGCCGCGCTCATGGGCACTATGTTCGGGGACGTGGGGACCTACTGGTATTTTATCGTGGGGGTCATCCTCATGGTCATGGGCCTGCAGTTGGCCGGGATTATTAAGCTCAACCTGGGCGGGAACACCCAAAAGTTTCTGCCTCAACGCACCGGCCTCATCGGCGCCCTGATCCTGGGCATGCTCTTCGGCCTGGTGCTCTCCCCCTGCGCCAGCCCGGTCTTAGCGGTGATCCTCACCCTGGCCGCGGTCCAGGGCCACGTGGCCTATGGCAGTACGCTCCTCTTCGCCTACGCCCTGGGCCAGGGGAGCCTTATCCTCTTGGCGGGCACTTTCACCGGCCTGATCAACAATTTCCTCCAATCCCGGGGGGCCAAGGCCGGCGCAGTGCTCCAGCAGGTGGCGGGTTGCCTTCTCTTCTTCGCCGGGGCCTATATCTTCTTTCAAGGAGTGAGAAACTGGTGAAGCGGCCATTATCGCCCTGCGACGCGGCCTTGGAGGTCACCCAGATTTCCCTGGGGAAATTCAAGGTGGGCATCGCCGGCCTGAAGGAGGCCATCGAGGCAGTCAAGGGCTTGGGTAAGCGGCCGGAGCCGGAAGTCGCCCAGGCCCTGTTTGACCGCCTCAAGCCCCTGAACTACATCCCGGCTGCGGCCCGGGAGGAATATAAACGGGCTTTCCTGCGGGAATTCAAGAAGTCCCTGGGAGAGCAGGTGGAAGAAGCGTCCCAGGGGCCGGTCATCAAGATCCTGGGTCCCGGCTGCCCCAACTGCCTTCGCCTGGAGCAACTGGTGCTGGAGGTGCTCTCTGAAATCCACCTGGCCGCCGAGGTGGAACGCATTAAAGATGTCAACCAGATTGCTGCCCACGGGGTGTTCGGCACCCCAGCCCTTATCATCAATAGCGAGATCAAAGTGATGGGCAAAGTGCCCCCCCGGGAAGTGTTGAAACAGTGGCTCGTTGAGTTGCACGCGTGAAAATCTGAAAGGGGGAAAAGGCGTGGGAGGAAGAAAAACCGTTATTCTTTGGCTTTTTCTGGGAATCTGGCTTTTGGCTTCGGGGGGGAGGCCGGAGGCGGTGGCGGCGCCACCCAAGCTGACCCAGGTCATATACATCACCCTGAGCAAGGCCTGCGGCTGCTTGCTGGATAAATGCAAAGCCGGAGATTGGGTGGTGGACAACGTTTTCTCGGGGGAAAGACAAGCGCTTCTCAAGCGCATAGACTACTCCACCAACAAGGACGCGGCCCGGGAGTACATCAAAAAGTTTCGCCTTGCCATGCCGCCGTCGCTTCTCTTTTTGGATGCTCAGGGAACCATCCTCTGGCGGGCGGAGGGCGACCTGGACTACGACACGGTGCTGGCCAAGCTGAAGGAGTTCGGGGCCTGAACTTACCCCCAATAAGCGCTCAAGGAGTTTTGGCATAATGGCTGACAACCTCGGAAAAGTTATGGTGGGGGAGGCACCCCTGAAAGAATCCTACTGGCTCGCGGCCTGGAAGACCGGCAGGGATTGGCTGCTGGGCCGGGAAGGCAGGATTTTCCTGCTCTTTGCGGGCATCTTTCTGTTTGCCTATTATTTGCCTCTGGGCAACCCCAAGGTGCAGGAGGCTGTGCTGGAGGCCTTCCTGATGCTCCAGGCCTATGCCCGGAACCACACCCTCACCTGCGTGGTGCCGGCCCTGTTCATCGCCGGGGCCATCATCACCTTTCTCTCTCAGGCCTCGGTGATGCGCTATTTAGGCCCCACGGCCAACAAGTTCCTGGCCTACACCGTGGCCTCGGTGTCCGGCACCATCCTGGCGGTGTGCTCCTGTTCGGTACTCCCCATGTTCGCCGGCATCTACAAGATGGGTGCGGGCCTGGGGCCGGCCTCGGCCTTTTTGTACAGCGGCCCGGGCATCAACATCCTGGCCATTTTCCTTACCGCCCGGGTCCTGGGCTTTGAACTGGGGGTGGCACGGATCGTCGGCGCGGTGGGCTTCGCCTTTCTGGTGGGCCTGGCCATGGCCTTCATCTTCCGGAAGGAAGAGAAAGACAAGGTGGCCGCGGCCATGGCCCTGCCGCCCCTCGAGGCCCCCCGGCGGCCCTTTTGGCAGACCGCGGTGTTCTTCTTCAGCCTGGTGTTTTTCCTCATCTTCGCCGCCTGGGTGACCCCCCGGGAGGTCACCATCCACCTCAAGGACGGCCAAAAGGTCCAGGCCGTGGTCCTGGAGGAGCGCTCCCAGGACATGATCTTTCAACTGGCCCAGGATTGGGACGGCAAAAAGAAAGAGGACCAGGTGACCATCCCCAAGGAGCGCCTTCAGCGTCTGGAGCGGGAGCCGAGCCTGACCCTGACCATTTCCCAGGTAAACTTTTATATCGCCGGGGCCATCCTGCTCTTGATTCTGCTCATGCTGTGGCGCTGGTTCACCCGGCCGGAGATCGACGAGTGGCTGCACCACACCTGGGAGTTCACCAAGCTTTTGGCGCCGCTGCTCTATGGCGGGGTGCTGGCGGTGGGCTTTGTCTCGGCGCTGATCCCGCCCCAGTACGTGGCCTCCCTGGTGGGGGACAACAGTTTGCTCTCCAACTTCACCGCCGCGCTCATCGGGGCCTTCTGGTACTTTGCCACCCTGACCGAAGTGCCCATCACCCAGGCCCTCATCAAAATGGGCATGGATAAGGGTCCGGCCCTGGCTCTGCTGCTGGCCGGCCCGGCTTTGAGTCTCCCCAACATGATCGTCATCAGCCGGGTGATGGGCTGGAAAAAGGCCACGGTTTTTGTCACCGTTATCGTTATCATCTCCACCTTCGCAGGCTTGGGCTTCGGCTGGCTGGTGGGGTGATGATGCTTGAGGGCAGGGCCGGGGGAGCGGCGGCTCCCCCGCCCTCCCCTCCAACTTCTTTCCCAACCCCCGTTAGGGGAAACGCGGCGGTCAGGGCCAGGCCTTGACCGCCACGGCCTCAATATTCCTCCTTAAGGGGGTGGGGGAGGGGGAAGGGGCCCACCGGCTCCTTGCCCTCTCCTTAAAAAACCAATACACAGGAGCTATCGTATGAAAAAGTTGCAGGTGTTGGGGCCGGGGTGCCCCAAGTGTGAGGAGTTGGCCAAGCGCACCGAGGAGGTCGCCAAGGCCCTGGGGGTGGACTATGAGCTGGAGAAGGTGAAAGACCTCAACCAGATGATGGCCCTGGGGGTGTTCATGACCCCGGCCCTGGTGGTGGACGGCGAAGTGAAATCGGTGGGGAAAGTCCCCAGCGATGAAGAGCTCAAGAAGATGATCGGCTAGGCGGCGACGCCAGCCCCGATGTTGAAGGGCAAATCCCCCATGTACAAAGTCCTGTTTCTCTGCACGGAAAACGCCTGCCGCAGCCAGATGGCGGAGGGGCTGGTGAATCATGACCTGGCAGGCCCGGTAAAAGCCTTTTCCGCCGGGGTGCGGCCCAGCCGGGTGAACCCCCGGGCCCTAGAGGTAATGGCCGAGTTGGGCATAGACATCTCCCACCACCGCTCCAAGTCGGTGGACGAACTGGCCGGGGAGCACTTTGACCTGGTGGTCACGGTGTGCGACCAGGCGGCGGAACAATGTCCCCTTTTTCCCGGTGAGACCGAGGTCATGCACGTGGGCTTCCCGGACCCGGCCAAGGCCACAGGCACGGAGGAGGAAATCCTGGCCGTGTTTCGCCGGGTGCGGGATGCCCTGAGGGAGCAATTGGGGCAGCTTTTACGGCAGAAGCTCAGAGAGCGGGGGGAAAAGGCTTGATGGAGCCCCAGGCGTCTTTGCCCGGAGCCGGCCACGGTTGTTCCCGCCCCAACTGCTGCGGCCCTGAAGCAGCCGAGGGGAATGCGGCCACCTCGCTTCAGGGGGAGCCTTCACCGGCAGGGCCGGGAAACCCGGCCGGATCCCTGGCAGGGTCTTTAAAAAACTGGCTCCTGTGGTTTCTGGCCTTTTTCGGCATCTACGCCTCGTCCTCCATGTGCCCCTTCTGCGGGACGCCGGGCTGCCCCGTGGGCGCCGGCGGCGCCGCCCTGGCCGGAGGTGTCTTCGCCACCCTGTGGCAGTATGGGAAACAGGTCTGGGAGAGGTTAAGGATCTTTTGCATCAAGCCTGCGAGGTAGCTTCACGGAGGTGCCTTATGCTGCTGGAACAGATCAAAAACTACGAGATCTTCCGGCCCAAGTGCGACTCCACCAAGGAGGTGCTGCACAGCATCGCCACCTTTGACGCCGACATCTCCCTGGCCTTCCCCTATGTGAACGCCGAGTTGGGTGGTTGGGACTACGACCAGAAAAACCATGTGGTGCTCCTCAAGCTCTCGGCGGGCAAGTGGATCACCCTGCACCCTCATCAGATCGCCATTCGGGGAGCGGCGGATATTCAGGAGTCCGAGGCCCTGCTGGCCTGGATAAAAAACCAGATCAACGACATCTATGCGCGCCGGGACCAGATCACTCCGCGCTACACCAGCCAGGCGGGCCTCAAGGTCATGGAGATCTTGAAGCTGACACCCATGACCAACTGCAAGGCTTGCGGCTACGCCACCTGCATGGCCTATGCTGCGGCCCTCCGGGAGGGGGAAATCAGCCTCCAGGAATGCCCGCCCCTGTGGGAAGACAAGTATCAAGAAAAACGGGAAAAACTGCAAGCCTATCTTGAGAGCTTCGGCTGGCGGGCCCTGGACGCGGATTAACGGTGAGAGGTTTCAATGATGCGACGAGCTGTTCCGGCAATCCCCCTGATGGCAATCTACCTGGTTCTGATTGGCACACTGGCACCCCCCCCGTCTGGCGGCCGCTGCTCCCCGGTGGGAGGTTCCAGAAACCACTTATGATTTCGGCGAAGTCTTCGAAGACCAGGAACTGGTCCATACCGTTATCATCCGGAACACCGGCGACGCCACTCTGGTCATCAAGGACATCGACCCGGATTGCGCCTGCACGGCGGCGGACTATACCCGGAGCATCCCCCGGGGGGCGATTGCAACATCACCCTGACATCGCGCCCTTCTCGGTCCTCAAAAAGTTTGCCAGACACACCAAGGTGTTTCTCAACGACCCCGAACGATCCCAGGTGACGCTTACCATGCCAGGCTGGGGCAAGCCCACCATCAAAATCCCGCCTCACCGCATCGTCCGTTTCCAGGGGAAGCCAGGTGAGGAATTCAAGGCTCGGGTGCGCTTTATTTCCCACTTGAACAGTCCCTGGGAAAGCAGCGAGGTGACCAACAGCATCCCCCAGTTTGTAGCGGCGACCCTCAGGTCCGAAACGCCGGGGAAAGTTTATGTCCTGGAAATTAACAACATGAGCCGGGAGGCCGGCCGCGATGCCGGGAAGATCGAGATGAAAACCAACGCCGTGAGGCAGCCCCGCCTGATTGTGCGCGTGTTTGGCGATCTTCACCTGCCTTGGGCGGGAAGTCCTGAAGGGGTCTCCGCAGTAATGAGGGAGGAAGAACGCTTGGAGAACAGAGCTGCTCGATCTCATGTACGAGGCCATGGAGCAGCATGAAGTGGCCCGGAATGGTTCTCATCGCCTGGCCCACCGGGTGGGTCATCTGGAAGCCCGGAAACCTTTGAGTATCTGGCCAGGGAGGCGGAGGCGAACGAGGCCTGGCTGCGTTATGCCGGCCTCAGGACTTCGAAAAGGCGAGTCTTGCGCCTGATGCGGGAGCACCAGCTTCGGGCGCCCTGTCGCCGCGGCGGCTCTCGCCGGCCCCCGGGTCCACGACGGCAGCATCACCACCACCCGGTGCAACGACATGTGGGGCCGGATATGACCACGGCTTTCACCGCGCAGGAGGGGCGGGCGGCCATCTTCTTGGCCGTGGATCACTGCCCCCTGGAGTGCGGGGCCCTTCATGCCTCCCGACGCGGCACCCGCTTTGAGGCCCTGAAACCCATCAGGCATGGGGTCAGAGAATACCCCGGCGACTTGGCGCCGAGGGCCGCCCAAGGCTTGATCCTGCAACCTGACCAGGGCCGCCGGTATATCTCTCGCGATTTCCAAGAGGAAATTGCCTTTCCGGGAATTATCAGCTCCCTGGCCTTGGTCCGGGCCCCGGAAAGCAACGGCTGCGCCGCGCGCGTTGTCCGCATCCTCACGGAAAACCTCCACCGGGTGCAAACCTTCGCCACCGTCGAGGACCTGCGCCAGGCCCTCCTGGACTTTAAGCGGGCCCGCCATGACCACTGGATCATCCACCCTCACGGCTACCAAACCCCGGCCCAGGTTTCCCAGGGTAAACTTCAGGCATTGCCCCCGGCCGCCTGATTGAAGCCTTCCCGGTGTCCAAAAATTGGGGACCGTTACGCGGGCTCCTTTGTCCCCTTACTCTTGAAATACAAGCGTCGGCCTCTTTAAGAGGAATTCAGAAAAGATTGATTCTGAAATATTGTCTTCTTATGATGAGAGAAATTTCACAAAAAGAGGTGGTTCCGGGTGTATCAGCCTGCGGTGCCCATCATTAGAAGCACCTGAGGCCCAGGGGTCCGTGAGGCCTTGGCAAGGCACTCGCTGCCCTTCCAGGCTGGAAGGGATTGGTATGGGCCACCCGGGACCAGCACAGGTTCAAGTAGCTTCATCCTCAGTTAACCTTCTTTCTTTCCCGGGTTCCCACCCCATCCCACGTTTCTTCTTTCCAGCCTGACCATCCGGGTATCATTCCTCAGCCTGTTGGCCTGAGCACCTGCTTTTCCCCAAGGCAGGTCTATCTCTCCTTTGTCCGACCGAGATGGTCTGGTCTGCGCGATTGAGGGCCGCATCCCCTGGGCACCACCAATCTGGGCCCGGAGGTCTCGCCTGGTGTTCCTATGCCGATCCCGACCTGGCCGGCGCCATGCGCCTGCAATATCCCCCGGCCGTGAAGCTCATGATGGTGCCCCGCACCGGCCGGAGGGCTCGGAGTTCCGCCTTGCTCTGGCCAAGGGATGAGGAACAGTCGTGTCCTGGAAATTCTGGCAAAAGCTCGCCAACCCGGCTTCCCCCGAAGCGGCCGTGGACCAGGGCATCCTGGTCTTTGCCAACACCAGCGAGGTGATCCGGGCTGAAAACCTCCTGAACAAGGCCGGGGTGCCGCAAAGCTTGACGGATAAATACGCCGCTCTGGCTGTTCCCTGCACGGTTTGCAAACTGGCCGGAGCTTCACCTTTCCCGACTCGGCGCCGGGCTTCCGGAGCACGACCATCAGGGAAAAGATGCATGGCATGCGCCGGATATGCCACCCAGCGGGGTTCCCAGGAAGAAAGAGACCGAAGTGGTCTTCCAGGAGGAGCAGATCCATGAAAAAGGCAATAATGTTCTTGGCGGTGGCGCTGTTGAGCACCGGCTGTCTGGATGTCGCCTGGGCCCAGGGCGGCCCTGGAGCCGGGATGGGAGGAGGCCAGGGCCGCATGGCTTCCGGCCGGATGTATGACCCCCAGACGGTGGAGACCGTTGCCGGCGAGGTGGTGAGCGTGGACCGGGTGGCCTGGGGCCGGCGCGGCCAAGGCGTGCACCTGACCCTGAATACCGGGAAGGAAACCCTCTCCGTGCACCTGGGGCCCAGCTGGTATGTAGACCAGCAGGCGGTGAAGATCGCGGCCAAGGACCGCATCCAGGTCACCGGCTCCCGGGTGGATTTTCAGGGTAAGAAAGCGCTCGTCGCCGCAGAAGTGAAAAAGGACGGCCAGGTGCTGAAGCTCAGGGACGCCCAGGGGATCCCCGCCTGGGCCGGCCAAGGCCGGGGCCGCCGGAGGTAACCTGGAAAGGAGCCTATGGAGTTGAGGGAGGGGGGCAGGTGCCGTCGGGCCTTGGCCCCCGCATGCTTATCTACTCATCCCGCCACACCAGGCGGGCGTCCACCACGAAGCACCCCTGGGGGGTGGCCATGACCGGGTTGAGATCGGCTTCAGCCAGGTGGGGCTCCACGGCGGCCAGGCGGGAGAGGGCCGAGAGCATGGCGGCCAAGGCTTCCAGGTTCACCGGGGGTTCGCCCCGGACGCCAGCCAAGAGCGGATACGACTTGAGAGAGGCTAAAAGCTGAAGGGCCTGGGCGCCATTGATGGGGGCCAAGGTCTGGGCCGTGTCACGGAAGACTTCGGCGTAGACGCCCCCCAGGCCGCACACCACCACGGGCCCGAAGGTGGCGTCCTGTTTGACCCCCAAGAGGACCTCCCGGCCCTGGAGCTGCTTCTGCACCAGAACTCCGGCCAATGCCGCGCCTTGGCAGGCCTGAGCCACCCGGGCCGCCAGCGTGGCGAACCCCCGGCGCACCCCCTCCGACTCCGTCACCCCCAGGATCACCCCCCCGGCTTCCCACTTGTGGATGAGGGCCGGGGTCACGGCCTTGAGCACCACGGGATAGCCCAGGTGCCGGGCTGCGGCCACCGCCTCCTCCGGGCTGTGAGCCAGGGTCCCGGGGACTGCGGCCAGGCCTCGGCGGGCCAGGTAATCCAGGGCCTCCTGGCCCAGCATGAGAGAGTGGGCCAGCGGCTTGAGGGCAGTGGGGGGCGACAGGCTGAGGTCCTCCCAGGGTCGGGAGAGACTGCGCCAGTACTCGTGCAACCGCCCCAGGGCCCGGACGGCACGCTCCACGGAAACGTAGCAGGCCACGCCCGGCACCGCCGCCAATTCCTGGCGCACCAGGTCCCGGCCGTCGCCGTACAGAGTTAAGGCCAACGGCTTGCCGAACCTGGCCAGCTCCAGGCTGCCCAGGAACTCCCGGGGCCGCACGATGTTGGCGTGCAAGGGCGACGAAAGGGCGGGCAGCATGCACAGCACCCCATCGATGCCGGGGTCGGCCAAAAAGCCCCGCACCGTCTCCCGGGCCACCCTCAGATAATCGCCGGTTTTCATGCCGATGGGCCAGAGGTCCACAGGGTTATGGAGGCGGTGCCAGTACGGGCCCAAGGGCTCCACCGCCCGGCGCACCGCCTCCGGCAGGGGCCCGGCTTTGAGGCCCGCGGCGCTCAGGGCGTCCAAGGCGATGATTCCCAGGGCGCCGCTGGGGGTGGCGATGCCCAGTCGGGGCCCCCGCAACAAGGGCAGCTTGACCAGGGCCTGGAGGGTGTCCTTGAGGTCGGTGGCGTCCTGAGCCCGCAGGAGGCCGGCCCGGGCGAAGGCGGCGCTGAAGACCCCGTCCTCGCCCACCAGGGAGCCGGTATGGGACAGGGCGGCCTTGGCGCCGGCAGCGCTGCGGCCGGTTTTCAGCACTACCACGGGCTTGCGCCGGGCCACCCGAGCGGCCGTTTCCAAGAATCGCCGACCTTCCGGCAGACCCTCCATGTGCAGGGCGATGACCCGGGTCTGGGGGTCGTGTTCCAGATACTTCAGGATGTCCACAAAGCCTACATCCGCGGCGTTCCCCAAGTCGATGGCCTGCCCCAAAGGGCCGGTGAAGGACTCGGAGCCCACCTGGGGCGCGCCGCTTTGGGCGATGAGCGTGACGGCCGGGGGATGGGCGGGCCGGGGAATGTCCACAAAGGCGGTGGTGAACCCGGCAAAGGCGTTCAGGCTGCCCATGGTGTTGGGCCCCACCAAGCGGGCGCCAGCTGCCCGCACCCTGGCCACCAACTGGACCTGGAGCTCCTTGCCCCGGGCGTCGGCGTCGGCGAATCCCTGGGAGATGACCACCAACCGCCGGATGCCGAACGTCAGACAATCCTCCACCACCGGCAGTACCCGGTCCCGTCCCAAGGCGATCACCGCCAGCTCCGGGACTGCCGGCAGGTCCTGCACCCGGGCAGAGACCGGGTGGCCCAGGATTTCCCGGGCCTCGGGGTGGACCACGAAGACCCTCCCCTGATAGCCGTAGCGCAGGAGCATTTCCAGGCCGTTGTAGGCGCCCACCCCGGTGGCCCGGGGGACGCCCAGCAAGACTACGGATTGCGGCTGAAAAAAGGCCCGCATGCCGCCTCCTGTGTCGCCCTGAGGGCAGGGGCCCGAGGCCGGCCGCTGCCCCCCTCGCGTGATTTACTCCTCTTGGTTCTTAAGGGGTTTGATGGTGAGGTCAGCGAATTGACTCACCGAATCCGCTTTGCTCCACAGCCCCGCGAACCCATGCAGGGGCCGGTCGGCCTGATAGATTAGGAGCGGCCGGCCGTCCAGATAGCCCTTGACGGTATCGCCCTTAACTTCCAAGCCGAGGGTGTACCAGTGGCCGGTGGCGATGGGGGCGGGGGCCCGGGCCCGCTCCAGGCGCTTATTGTTGAAGAATTCGAAGAGGATGCAATTATCTTCCAGGGCGTTGAGGCGCCAGACAAAATAATTGCCCGCGTCCTTGAGGGCGAAGACCAACCCCGCGGCCCGGTCGATTTTGCCGGCCACGGCCCGGGCTCTGACCTCAAGCACGGCATCGGCGGCATAGCTCTCTTTGGCCACCGCCAGGGGGAAATAGAAGTACGCCCCAATAGTGTCAAGGAAATGGAGATACCTGACTCCCATGAGTTTGCCCATGAAACCGGCCAGCCCCGAGGACAGTCCCCGGGCATAGCCGGAACCGTCCACGACAATGATCCGGCCGCCGTCCTCCTCCACCTGGCGCCATTCTCCGATGGGGGTGTAAAAATCCGGCAGGCCCCTTTCCTGGGCCAGCCGGAAGAAGTCATAATCCCCTTGAAAAAAGGAGGCCACCAGTCGATCCACGTCCTGCTCGCTGCTGAGGGCCAGGTCCAGCAACCGGCTGACTGCCAACAGGCGGCCCACTTGGTCCAAAACGCCCTGGAAGGTCTGCTGGTCCAGGCTGCTCAGGGAGGCGTCCAACAGGTCACCGGTGATGCGGACCCTGAGGCCCAACCGGAAGAGCACCTTCCCCAGGAAGTTGAGGCGCAGGGAACGGCCGGCCTGGCCCCCGGCGCCCCCGGCAAATTGCAGGGACAGAAAATTGTCTTCCGGCCACTCGCCCAAGAAAGCGTCCAGGGTGGCGTAATGGTAGCCGAATTTGGCGTTCAGATTGAGATACTCCCGGGAGATGATGGCAAAGCTGTCTCCTCCTGGCATCTCCTCCGGCGCCTGCATGACGCCGTGGGTCATGAGGGTGAGAAACTCCCGAAAGCTTACGGCGAGTCCGCCGGACCAGCTGATGCCCGGATGAGACAGGCCCTGCCACAGGGCTTTGAAGGGGATGGAAGTGAGGTGCTCCGGAGTGACCTGATGACAGGTGGTCAGACCCTCCTCCAGCCCGCCTCCCAGGTCCATGAGAAAAATTCTCAGGGGGATGTGGGTGCTGAGCACCGTGGTGACGCCGGCGCCTTTGTCGGTGCCGCCCAGACCGAACATCTCCTGCATGGCCCGCTCGTGGGCGAAGCGGATGACGTCGTGCAGGGTGCGGCACCCGGCGGGGGTGAACTCCGGGGCCTGGGGATCGGTGAGATTGAGGGGCGTAAGCCGGTCCAGGATTGCCCGTAAACGCAGATGCATGGGGCTATTCACCAGGTGCCTGGCAAAGGGCCGGGCCGCGTCCGCCACCTCCGGCACCAGGCCCTGGTACACGGCGGCTTGGTGGGCCGCCAGGGTGATTTCCTGGCCGTCGGTGAGCACGGCGGTGGCCCTCCCGGTATCCATGAGGGCCGGGACGCCGAACTCCCGGGCCACCGAGGCCAAGTGGCTGGTAACGCTTCCCACGTCGGTGATGAGGCCCCGGGCCCGCCCCAGCAGTCGGGCATAGTCCGGGGAGGCGGTGCGGGTCACCAGGATGGCGTCCTCCGGGAGGTCACCGGCCACGTCCCCTTCCACCCGCACGACCCGCCCGAGGGCAATGCCGGGGGAAGCCGTCTTCCCGCCCTGGAGGAGAACAGGGTGGCCGGCGATTTCCTTGACTTCCTCCTGTTGCTCGCCCCTCCGGTGCAGGAGCTTCAGCGGGCGGGACTGCAAAAAGAACAGCCGGCCCTGCGGGTCCAGGGCCCATTCCACATCCTGAGGACGCTGGAAAAACCGCTCCAACTGCAACCCCCCCTGGGCCAAAACGAGCACCGTCTCGTCGCTGATGGCCGGCAGGCCCTGCCGGTCCGGGGGGATCTCCTCCAGGCGCAGGCCGCCCTCCGGGACTGTCACCAGGCAGTGGGTCTTGCGTCCCAGGGAGCGGTGCACCACCGCCAGGGTCTGCTTGTGGAGCAGGTACTCGTCGGGTGAGGCCCCCCCGCCCACCAGATGTTCCCCCTGACCGGGAATGGCGCTGATTTTCAGGCAGTCGGCCTCGGGGTCCGCCGGGTCCACGGTGTACACCACTCCGCTGGCCAAGGAATCGATCATGACGATGCCCGCCACGCACATGGGCGTGTCCCGGTCATCGAGGCCGTAGCGCAGGCGGTAGAGGATGGCCCGGGCTGAATACTTGCTGGCCACCACCTCCTGGTAGGCGGCGAGGAGCCCCTCCCGGGGGACGTTCAGGCACGTGGCGTGCTGGCCGGCGAAGGAGGCCTCGGTGTCCTCGCCCACGGCGCTGCTGCGCATGGCCACCTTCACCTCCGGGTGCGTGGCGGCCTCCAGGTCCCCATAGGCCGCCAGGATGGCCTGGGCCAGAGCGGGGGGCACCCGGGCCTGGCGGATCAGTTTCTGGATCTCCTGGCTGGCCGCGGCCACCTCATTCAGGTCATCCGGGGACATGGAGGCCAGGATGATCTCGATGGTCCGGGCCGACCGGGTTTCTTCCAAGAACCGGCTGAAGGCGGTGGCGGTGATCACAAATCCCGGCGGGGTGGGCAGACCGGCGCCGCTGGCGATGAGGGCCAGGTTGGTGGCCTTGCCCCCGGCGTCGCGATACGACTCGGCCGTCAGCGAGGTTAGGGGCAAAACCAGGGGACCGGTGAGGCAATGGGGCGCCGGATAGTAAAGCGATGACAGCTCCTTGGCCAGGCGGTCCACCACCCCGGGCAACTCGGCGTAGCGGCCGCCGCTCAGGGCGTCCAGGGCACCGGCCAGCCGGTGGCTGGCAGCCAAAAGCTCCTTCACCCGGTCTTCCACCTCCCCCATGCTGAAGGGCGAACCGGCATAGTACAATTGCTCCAGTTCCGCCAACTTGCTGAGGGTGGCGTAGTTGTGGCTGAGGAACTCCTTGAAGCGGCGATACTTCTCCACCACCTCGCCGTCCAGGTTGACCAGCAGGCGGCAGGATTTGGCGGAGGAGGAAAAGAGGTCCAGGATTTTCACCGGCGGTTCCGTTCCAGGTGTTGCTGTCTTTTATTATACATCAGGCCCCCAAGGCATTAGGTGGAAGGAAGGGGAAACCACCGCCCCCCTTCGCGCTGAGACCTCATTTCACTTGGGGGCAAAGACAGGAGGGAGTTCCGAGGCCGCCTGGGGTTTTCTTATCAGAAGGCCATGGTTCCCGCTTTGCCGGCATTCAAAGACCCGCCCCCAGCCGTCCTTCCCCAGTGGCCGGGTGATTCGGGAGATCGGCCGGGACGCCCTCTTGTTCCCGGCGTCATTTGCCGGACTGGAAGGGGTCCCAATCGAAACCCCAGAAGTCGCTGTGAAAGGGCGTCTTGTAGTCCCGGCGCTCCTCATAGGAAGGGTAGCGCCGGGAGCCGCCTTCCACCGGCAGCATGGACACGGGGAATTGGGGCGGCAAGAGCCCGGCCGCGCGGGCTTCCCGTTCCAGCCACTCCCGGTCATCGGGGTGGGCGATGGCGATGAGGGCCCGGGCCCGCTCGTAGCCGCTCAGGCCACGAAGGTTGACGATGCCGTACTCGGTGCAGACGTAGTTGGCCAACTGGGCCGGCACATCCACCACCGACCCCGGGGGGAGAAAGGGCACGATGCGGGAGGTGCCGTGCTTGCTCCGAGCGGTCATGGAGGCCACGCCCCGGCCGCCCTTGGACTGGGAACAGAAGGAGACGAATTGGAAGTAGCCGCCGGAGCCGGAGATGGGCCGCCGGTTATAAAAGCTGCAACACTGCTGGCCCAAAAGGTCCACCGCCACGCAGTTGTCGATGGCGATCATGTGGTCGATCCGGGCTAGGTTATAAAGGTTGTTGGTGTAGCCGATGTCATAGACCGCCAGGGCCTGGTTGTGGTGCACCGTGTCATAGTACCAGGAGACGTCGAAGGGAAAGGCGAAGCACCAGACGCTGCGGCCCCGGTCGATGTTTTTAAAGCGGTTGGTGACCTGGCCGGATTCCATGAGGCGGATGAGACCGTAGTTGAGCATCTCCGTGTGGATGCCCAGGTCTTTGAAGCCGGCTTCGGCCATGGCCGCCACGCAGGCCGAAGGCAGTGAGCCGATGCCCAGCTGGATGACGTCCCGGTCCCGCATGATGCCCATGATATGGCGGGCAATGGCCGCCTCCTCGGGCTTGGGGGCCAGGGCCCGCTCGTTCACCTGGGGCCACTTGAACTCCTCCACGTCCACCTCCACCCAGTAGTCGATGTCGTCGATGTGGATGGTGTTAAACCGGCCCCCCTCGGCCCAGGGGTAGTCGGCCCGCACCTCCAGCACCGTGCGTTTGGCGGTCTGCCGGAAGATGTTGGCGTTGTTGGTGCCGTAAGAGAAATTGAAAAAACCCCGGCTATCCGGGAGCGAGGAGGCGTTCCACCACCAGTCGATGCCCCGGTTCTCGCGCCTGGCACTGACGAAGCGGTAATGATGGAACCACATGCCCAAAGACCAGCCCCAGTGCGCCCAGTCGGTGACGTTGTGTTTGTCCCGGGCGGCCCGGTTCCAGGGGAAGAAGAAGTGCTCGTGAATGCAGTGGTAGCGCTGCTGGGGATCCACTTCCTGGAACTCCGGGTGGGGATAACACATGGCGTACTGCCAGAGCTCGATGTCCTTGAGCCCCGGTCCCACCCGGCCGGCCAGTTCCTTCATCAACACGGTGGAGTCGCCTCCCACCGAACCGGGCACGATCCAGTCCCCGGAGCGCACCAGGTCGAGAATCTGCCTGGGGGTCCGCTGTTTGTCCCGGAGTTTTTGCTGCACCGGCGTGGTCATGGCTCCCATCCTTTCTCGCGTGGTTTAAGGACTGCACGCCCTGCCAGAAATAGCCGGTTCCATTATGTAGCACCTTTGGGCGGAGTAAGCAAAGGAATCTCCCGCCCGGGCAGCCCCGCAGGCGAAAACTTTCCCCTGCCCTCCAGCCCGCAGGTGTCTTATAATAAGCCTGAGGCCCGGCATTCCGGGGCAGGGACCGGGGTCGGCCAAGGTAATGGCTTTCCCCGCCGCCGACCTGTCGAGGGGCTACCATGTATCGCATCCGCCTGCACGGTCGAGGGGGGCAGGGCATTAAGACTGCGGGCCGCATACTGGGCACCGCCTTTTTCCTGGCGGGTTTTGAGGTGCAGGATGCCCCCCGCTACGGCGCCGAGCGCCGGGGCGCCCCCATCTTTGCCTACGTCCGGGCAGACCGCCAGCCCATCCGGGAGCGGGGCGTCATCCGCCGTCCGGACCTGGTGGTGGTGGCCGACGACACGCTGGTGGCCAGCCCGGCGGCCGGCGTCCTGACCGGGTTGGCGGCAGACACTGTGCTGCTCCTGGGGCCCGGCATCCCCGCCCACGTCTGGCGGGAGCGTCTCCAGGTGTCCGGCCGGATTCTGAATCTCCCCCGTCTGCCGAGCCGGGAGGACCGCCAGGCCGGGAAACTCATGGGCGTGGCCGGGGTGGGGGCCGCCGCCCGGTTGGTGGGGGTCATCTCCCGGGAAGCCCTGGCCGAGGCCGCCGCCCGGGAGCTGGCCGGTCTGGGGTCGGCGGTGGTGGAAGCCACTGTGGCCGCGGCCACTGCGGCCTTCGACCTGCTGGCGGAGCATGCCGGCTGTGTCCGGGAGGCCCCGGACCCCCCGGCCACCGCCTGGGAGGCGCCGGCCTGGATCGACCTGCCCCTGGAAGAGGCCGCCGGCGCTGCGCCCGCCATCTTCACGCCGGCCACCAGCGAACTGGTGCCCACCGGCCAGTGGCGTACCGTCCGTCCGGTCATCGACTACGAACGGTGCCGGCGCTGCGCCTGGATCTGCAGCACCCTGTGCCCCGACGGCGTCATCAGTCTCAACGAGGCGGGCTTTCCCGTCATCGACTACCGGCACTGCAAAGGCTGCCTCATTTGCATGAGCTCCTGCCCCTCCCACGCCATCCGGGCGGTGCCGGAGGAGGCCGTGGCAGGAGAAGCGGGCGGCGGCTAAGAGCAGCAGTTTCTTTCCCCCTGATCTCCCGGGTTCTGGCCTGGGCATGGAAGCCGCCGGCCTGGCCTGCCGGGGGAACCTGAGCGGGTGAGGGAGGGGAGGGCGGGCAGGAAGCCCCGTTCCCGGTTTTCCCTCCACCCACCCGGGCTCTGAGAGGAAAGCCACCATGGCGCGTGACCTGTTGACCGGAAATGCAGCAGCGGCCTGGGCGGTGCGGCTAGCGGGGGTTGACTACGTGCCGGCCTTCCCCATCACCCCCCAGACCGAAATCATCGAAACCCTGGCCCAATGGCTGGACGCCGGCGAGATGACGGGCCGGCTGGTGATGCTGGAATCCGAACACTCCATGCTCACCGCGGCGGGCGCCGCCGCGGCCACCGGGGTCCGGGTCTTTACCGCCACCTCCAGCCAGGGTCTCCTCTATGCCCTGGAGATGCTCTACGCCGTGGCCGGTTGGCGGGTGCCCCTGGTCATGGTGAATGTCTCCCGGGGGCTGTCAGCGCCCATCACCCTGGAGCCCGACCACAACGACGTGCTGGCCGCCCGGGATTCGGGGTTTCTACAGATACACTGCGCCACCTGCCAGGAAGTCCTGGACAGCGTGCTCCTGGCCTTCCGCCTGGCGGAAGACCGAAGGGTACGCCTGCCGGTCATCGTCAATCTGGACGGCTTTTACCTCTCCTTCACCCGGGAACCGGTGGCGCTTCCCGATCCCCAAGCGGCCCGGGACTTTGTGGGCCCCTTTGACCCCGGCCCGACGGCCTTCCGGGCCAGCGCGCCGGTGAGCCAGGCGGTGGCCGTGCTGGGAGGCTCGCCGTATTCCTATTTCCGTTATGAAATGCACCTGGCCGCCTTGCAGGGGCTGGCGGTTTATGAGGAGCTCGCCCGGGAGTTCGAGGCGGTCTTTGGCCGGCGCCCCGACGCGGTGGCCGCTTATCGGGCCGAGGATGCCGAGATGGTCTTCGTCATGATGGGGTCTTTTGCCACCAAGGCCATGGCCGCGGTGGACCGCCTGCGGGAGGCCGGGGTGGCGGCGGGGCTGGTGCGGCCCCGGTTGCTTAGACCCTTCCCCACCGTAAAGCTTCGGGAACTCCTCTGCGGCAAGCGGGGCGCGGCGGTCATCGATCAGAATCTTTCCCTGGGGAAAGGCGGCGTGCTCTTCACCGAGCTGGCCTCGGCCTTGTATGGACAGCCCGGAGCCCCTGTGCTGGTGAGCTTCATCGGCGGCTTGGGCGGCCGGGATATCGAACCGGAGGAATTTTACGAGATCTGCGCCGTCACCCGCCGGGCGGCTGACACCGGCCAGGCGCCTCCGCCTCGCCTGCTGTACACCGCGGAAGAGTTGCGGGAGATGCGAAAACTCCAGGCCGTCGCCCGGGCGGAGCGTGCTGAGCTGGACGCCGCGGCCGCCCCGGGAAGCCGTTGAAAGAGGAGCCATGGGGCTGGGCTTTAGCCCTGCCGGCGGTGGTGCGGCCGGCCCTGCCGGTGCGCCCCGCCTAGGCCCGGAAACGGCGGAGGCGGGCAGATTGGCCGGGCTCCACAGCCAGCGCTTGGAGCGGCACCCGGGACCGGCCTATAACCCTTCACAGGTTTGCAGGGTGACCACTTCTTTGAATCCGCAGGCCAGGCAGACGCTCAGTTCGTGGGTCAGCTTGTCCAAACTGCGACTGTAAAGGCTGATGGCTGCGGCCCGGATGAGCTGGGGACGGCGGCAGGTGGGACAGGGAGTGGCGGTCTGGTAACAGTAGCGGATGAGGAGGTTTTCGGTCAGGTCGGCGGTGAGGCGCAAGAAAGTTTTGACTTCCACCGGCGTGAGATTGTGACGGAATGGTTCCACGCGGAAATTGTAACCCAGGAGCAACACTTGGCAAGCCCCGGGCGCCGCGTTTTCGGTTTTCACGGGAGGGCCGTGCGGGCTGGAGCCCGGCTGAAGGAGGATGAGGCGATGCCGCCAGCCGTTCAGCAAGAACCCTTGGTCCTGCGCCGCTTCACCCTGCTGGACGGGCGGGACCTCCGGCTTTACTGCCGGCTGCTCAAGGTTCGGAGCACCCCGTTTGCCAGCTTCCGGCTGTACGAGGACAATCACGGCCGCCGCTGGTTGGAGATCGCCGAAAACCACCGCTCCTGGTTGACGCCGCTTTTGCACGAATCCTTCGAGGAGCGGGTGGCCGCCGAACTGTTGGCCTTGGGGATCAATAAGTACAGCGGTTGAGGGCTTCGGTGTTGACCCGAAGGGTGTATTATTGACGTGGGGAAAGGGCGGGGGAGCAAGGCTTCTTTGCCCTTCCCCTCAGACTCCCCTACCCGCTCCCCATCTCCGGTGGGGGGCAGGAGGGCCGCAGTTGCGAGGCTTTGCCATGAACTCCTCCCCATCCAGGCCCCCCAAACCCCTGCCCTCCGTCCACCTGCTGGGTACCGGTACGCCCATGTGCGCCGGCTGCGGCGGGCTGGAGGCGGTGCACGAGATTTACGACATCCTGGGCGGCCAGACGATCATTGTCAATGCCGCCGGCTGTCTGACCCTCATGGCCACCTATCCCTTTACCCCCTTCCGGGGGTCCTGGCTCTATACCGCCATGGCCTCCGCCCCGGCCGGGGCCCAGGGAGTGCGGGACGCTTTGGACCTGCTGCTGGCCCAGGGGCGTCTCGGCGCCCAGGAGGATTTACAGGTGGTGGTGCTCACCGGCGACGGCTCCGCGTACGGCATGGGCCTTTCCGCCACCTCCAGCGCCATCGAGCGGGGCCTGGATTTTCTCTACGTCTGCTATGACAACGAGGGGTTCGGCAATACCGGCCAGCAGCACTCCGAGGCCACGCCGCATGCGGCCCGCACCGCCACCACCTTGAGCGCCCGGGGGTTCCCCGGCTACAAGAAGGACCTCTTCGCCATCTGGACGGCCCACCGGCCGGTCTATGCCGCCACCGCCGTGGGCGCCGAACCCCTGGACCTGGCCAGAAAGATTGAGAAGGCCAGGGGTCTCAAGGGCCCGCGCCTCATCCTCATCCTGTCCCCCTGCCCGCCGGGCTGGGACTTCGACCCTCAGGACGCGGTGGAAATCGGCCGGCTGGCCGTGAGGACCGGCATCTGGCCCTTAAAGGAATATGCCGACGGCCGCACCACGCACACCCGCATCCCCCATCCCCGCCTGCCGGTGGAGGAGTACCTGAAGCGCCAGGGCCGTTTCGCCCATCTCTTTTCCCCCACCCGGGATGAGGCCCTCATCCGGGAAATCCAGGCCCAGGTGGACGCCTACTGGCGGGAGGCCACCGGCGGTTGAAGCCCCGCTGCCAGCGAGACGGCTGTGGGACCGGGGGGTCCACCTCCCGTGACCCTCCCATCCGCAACCGGCAAAGGGCCCTCGCTTCACGTTCCTGCGCTCCGGTTTCGATCCGGCCCGAAGAGGCGCCGGCGAAAGTCCTCCAGGGGGAAGGCCGGCCCCGGGTCCTGCTTGCGGCCGGGCGCGATGTCGTCATGCCCCAGAATGTCCTGGAAGCCGTAAGAGTTTATGAGAAGCTCCGCCAGTCTGAAGGCGGCCTCAAGCTGCACCGCCGGGTAGCGGTGCCAGCCGGCGGCTTCGGCTTCGTGCTGATGTACCGCCACCACCACCTCTTCCTCGGGGATCTCGGCGCCGAACCAGGTCTGCCAGAGGCCGCCCCGGCGCTGGAGGCGGCCGGCGTTGTCCAGTTCTAGGCCCAGGGAGTAACGGTTGAGGCCGCTGCGGCCGTTCCAGGAACTCACCCCGGCGTGCCAGGCCACCCTGTCGAAGGGAACCAGTTGGGTGATGCTGCCGTCCCGGGCGATAACCACGTGAGCCGAGGCCCTGGACGCCCTCCGGGTGAGATGGGCGATGGCCCCAGCGGCGCTGGCGCCGGCGGTGTAGTGCATCACCAGAAACTCAGGTTGCACCCGGCCCCCGAGGTTGGGGGAAGGTACAAAGGGATATGCCCGGCCGTCGGGGTGGACTAGGCGATGGTCCTTGAGATGCATGCCGTGCCTCCTTGATCTGCCAGTGACTGTTTCAGGGTTCTGCCAGAAAAGGCAGGCCAAAAGCCAGCACGGCCAAGATGAAAGAGGCACCTGTCCCGCTTTGCGGGGGGGGGCGGAAAAGCTCCCCCACCTGGCGGGACGAAAAGGGAAAGGCGCGCCCCGAGGCGGTGAAGCCCCCGGGCCGCGCCGTCAGACGGCGCCACCCACCTCCGCCAGGGTCTGGAAGTAGATCCGGCGGATGCGGTTCAGGCGTTTGCGGAAGCAGAGCCCCAGCTCCATGCAGGCGCTGTAAAAGGTGGTGGCATTGAACTCCAGCGGCAGAAGCTGGGCGGAGGTTTCCTGGGTGAGCTCCTGGAGCTCCTTGAGTTTCTGTTTGGCCCCCCCCAGGCTGGCCCACAAGGGCAGCAACACCAGGTCTGCCTTTTCCTGGAGGCGGACGATCTCCCGCTGCACGGCCTGAAGGGGCCCCGGCTCACTCTCTCCGGCGCCTTCCAGGACCACCTCAACTCCCAGTTTGTCAAGGAACCGGAGAAGAAACTCCCGAGGGCGGCTTTCCCAGGTGCACAGGGACCAGATGTCCGCCGGAATGCCCACCCGGGTGATTTTCCGGCCCCGGGGGAGCCACTGCTTCAATTGGCGCACCCGGGCGAAGAGCTGCTCCTTGAGCTGGCGGGGATAGGTGGTCTTCTGCCAGGCCTGCCAGGTAAGGATGCGGCCGTAGGCCTTGAGCTTGGCATAAAAGAGGTCCCGGGCGATGAGGCGCCTGATGACCGACGGCCAGCTGTAAAACTTCTTCATGGCCCGGATGGTTTCGTACTGCAGCTCGTAAGGGGTGAACTGGCGGGGCTGGAAGACCGTGTGATGGCCGTCGTAATGGCTCCAATCCCGGCAGATGATGCGGTTGGCGCGTTCCATCTCCTCAAAGACCGGGGTGCCCGGCACCGGGGTGAGGATCAGATACTGGAGAGAGTCCAGGTCAACTTCCCGGGAAAAGGTGACGGTGTCCCGCACCACCTGGTAATGGTCGTCCTCAGCCCCGAACACGAACATGCCGTGCACCCGGATGCGGTGCCGGTGGAAGCTGTGCACCGCCTCCCGGATGGCCTCCACCGTCTGGCCTTTTTTATACGCCTTGAGGGTGGCGGGGTTGATGGACTCCAGGCCCACAAAGACGATGAAGCAGCCGCTCTTGGCCATGAGGGCCAGGAGCTCTTCGTCCCGGGCGGCATCCACCCGCACCTGGGCGCTCCATTCCAGCCTGACGCCCTCCCGGAGCATCCGCTCGCAGAGTTCCTTGATCCGCTCCCGGTTGGCGGTGAAGTTGTCGTCGCAAAAGAAGACATGGGCGGCCCGGGCGCCGTTGGCCCGGATTTCCTCCATGATCCGGTCCACCGAGTTATAGCGGTAGGTGCGGCCAAAGAGCAGGATCACCGAGCAAAAGCTGCAGTTGAACGGACAGCCCCGGGAGGTGGCGATGGACACATAGCGGTTTCTGGTCTTCTCCCAGCGGTGGATGAGCGAGTAGTCGGGAATGGGCAGGGCGTCCAGGTCGGGGAGGAAGGGGCGCCAGGGATTCCGCCCCAGCACCTCGCCGTCGCGGTAGGCCAGGTTCCGAATGGCGCCAAAGTCGCCGCCCTCCCGCAAGGCGGCCACCAACTCCGGCAGGGCTTCGTCCCCCTCGCCGCAGATAACGAAATCGGCGTGTTCCAGCCCTTCTTCCGGGAGGAAGCTGGGGTGGGGCCCCCCCAGGATCACCGGGATGCCCCGACTGCGGTAATAACGGGCCAGTTCGTAAGCCCGGGGGGCGGTGGACGAGATGCTGGAGATGCCCACCAGATCGGGGCGGAAGTCCAGGGTGCGGTAATCGGGTTGGTCGATTTCCTCCACCACCACCTTAACTTCAAAACCCTGGCGGGAGAGAATGGTCCCCAGAAGAACCGCCCCCAGACGGGGAATCACCACCCGGCTGAAGATGTGCGGCCGGGGGGCGCGGGGTTCGATGAATAATACCTTGTTGATTGCACGGGCCATGGCGCATCCCCCAATTGCGGCTCCCCGCTGGTTCAGAAAACGCCAATGTAACAGGACTACCGGAAGATGGTGGGCCCACTCACCGGGAGTGGGACGCGGCGTGAAACCAAGAGGATCCTTCGCTCCTTTAAAGAACCGATGTTCAAGTCAACTGTAATCCGGGGCGGGCAGGTTGTCAATGCATGAACCGGGGGGATCATCCCTGCACCTCCGAGGTGACAGAAGCCTTCGTCCTGATCCCCTTGAGGATGTTGAAACTCAAACAGGGAACAACCCCCGGAGGGCGTCCGGGCAGGGAGGCGCGGTGTCGGTTTTTCCTGGCAGCGCAACCGGGCAGATTCCCATACCCGGAGTATGGGAATCTGCCGGCGCAAATTCTTCGGAGGTAGGGGGCGGATATCTGCGCGCTTAAACGCAACCGGTGGGTTTGGGCAAGCCGGCCATTTTGCAGGCGCCTTTGCCCGGCCCGGAGGGAAAGAGCTCGTAGATATACTTCAACTTGAAGCCGGTCACCTTTGACAGGATCCGCACCATCGGGGCAATGCCGTTCTTTTTGAAGTAATCCTGAAGCATGTTGATGACTTTCCAATGGTCATCATTCAGCTCGTTGATGCCTTCCAGGGTCTTCACATAATCAACCCACTCCGGACCCCACTCGTCCAGGTTGGCCAGGAAGCCGTCTTCATCGACCTCAAAGGTTTTTCCGGCATGTTCCACCACGGCCATATGCTTTTGTCCTCCTTGGGATGTTTATGGACACATTTTTACAGAACCTATGCCATTGTGAAAATTTTGTCAAGTATTAAAACCGCGCGATTCAGGTGGCGGTAACGGGAATTGCTCACCTCTCAAGATCGGAAGCCCTGGGGCATCTCAGGCGGACTCCCTCGGAAAGATCTTCTGGGGATTCATGATCTGGCGCGGATCGAAGGCCTGCTTCAGGCGCTTTTGCAAGGCGATCACCGCTTCGGAGAGCTCCAGGCCCAGGTAGGGGGCTTTCAGCAGCCCGATGCCATGCTCGCCGGAGAGGGTGCCGGCCAGTCCACGCACCGCCGCGAACAGCTCCGTCACCGCCTCCTGGGCGGCCTGGCGTTCCTCCGGGACCCTGGCGTCATACATCACATTGACGTGAATGTTGCCGTCGCCGGCATGCCCGAAACAGAGGATGGGCAGACGGTGCCGCCGGGAAATCTCCTGAACCGTTTCCACCAGGGCAGGGATGGCGCTCAGCGGCACGGCCACGTCTTCGGCGATCTTATGAGGCTTAAGCTTCAGGGTGGCCGGGGAGATGGCCTTGCGGGCCTGCCAGAGGCGTTCGGCTTCCGCCGGGGTCTGGGCCAGGAGGAGGGGGTCGGCGCCGTGCTTTGCCAGAATTTCCCGGGCGGCTTCGGTGCGCTGGGCCACGTCCTGTGGGTGACCCTCCAGGGCAATGAGGAGGAAGGCGGCCGCTGACTGCGGCAAGGGAAAAGGCAACCGGTCGGACACGCAATGCAAAGTGGCGGCATCTAGAAATTCCAGGGAGGCCGGCCCCAGCCCGGCCTGGAGGATGGCCCCCACCGCCCGGGCGGCGGCCCCCAGGCTTACGAACCCGGCGGCCAGCGTCTGCCGGGCGGCGGGCGGCGGCACCAGCCTCAGGACAATCTTGGTGATGATGCCCAGGGTGCCCTCCGAGCCCACGAAGAGGTGGGTCAGGTCATACCCTACCACGGACTTCATGGTGCGGGTGCCGGTCTGGATGATCTCGCCGGTGGGCAGCACCACCTCCAGACCCAGCACATAATCCCGGGTGACCCCGTATTGCACCGCCACCGCACCGCCGGCCCCGGTGGCCACGTTGCCGCCGATGGTGCAGAACTCCGAGCTCCCCGGGTCCGGAGGGTAGTAGAGCCCCTGGGCCGCCACCGCCCGCTTGAGCTGCCCGGTGACCACCCCGGGCTCCACCACCGCGAGGAAATCTTTCGGGTTGATTTCCAGAATGCGGTTCAGCCGGGTTAGAACCACCACCACGCCGCCGGCCACCGGCACCGACCCCCCGGCCCGGCCGCTTCCCGCCCCCCGGGGGATGACGGGAAACCCGTGCTCGTTGGCCAGCCGCACAATCCCGGCAATTTCTTCGGCCGAACCGGGAAAGACCACCACGTCCGGCAGATGGGCCACGTCCGTGGCGTCGTAGGCATAGCACCAGCGGTCCTCTACGCAGGTGAGGATCTGTTCCGGGCCGACGAGGGCGGTTAACGCTCGAACTGTTTCAGGGTGCATCTTTATAGAAGTCTCAGGTATCCGGCTTTCGGGGTCACCGCTTGCTGGAGGACCAAAGGCCACGCCGTCCCCCCTTCCCAAGGTATTTGGGATGCCGCAGGCGGACCCCAAACGCTTACAGCATGTTCTGTTCCGCCAGGCTGAAGTAGCCGTGGCGGCTGATGATGAGGTGGTCGTGCACCGTCAGGTTCAAGGCGTGGCCGGCCTTTACCAGGGTCCGGGTAAGCTCTTGGTCGGCGGCCGACGGGGTGGGGTTGCCGCTGGGGTGGTTGTGCACCAGGATGAGGCCGGTGGCCTTGTGCTTCAGTGCCAGTTCCAGGACCTTGCGGGGATATACCACGGTTTGGTTGACGGTGCCCTCCTGGACGATCTCCTCGGCCAGGATTTCGTTCTGGCTGTTGAGGTACAGCACCCGAAACTGCTCGTCCTTGAGGCCGCCCATGGCACTGCGGCAGTAATCCACCAGGGCCTCCAGGGAGGGGATTTTCTGCCGCTTGAGCGCCCCTTCCTTGAGGTAGATTTCCGTAACCGCCTTGGCCAGGTGAATGAGACAGGCGGAATACTCGGTGAGGCGCAGAGGCCGCCCCCGCATATCCTTAGCAGTAACCTCCAGGAGAGCCTCCGGTGGGGCGTCCAGCACGTGGCTGAAGGATCCGAAGCGATGGATGAGGGCCTTGGCCAGGGGTTTGACATCGGAGTAGGGGATGGCGAAGGTGAGGAGCAACTCCAGCAGTTCATAGTCCTGCAAGGCTGCCGCGCCGCCCGCTAAAAAACGGGCCCGCAAACGGCCGCGGTGGCCGTGGTAGTGGGGCTGGGCCGGTTTCGCCTTGGCTTCGGTGCTCATTCAGCCGGAATTTTCCAGAGAGTTATTCCATATTGTATGCGGGCCGCAGATTTTGTCAATTTGGGCGGGAAAGGCGGCAGAAAAAAGCAGGGCAGGGACCCGGAGTCCCTGCCCTCGAGATAGCTGACCAAGGGCGGAAGCACGTGCTGCCAGGGTATGGGATTGGGGGCGGGGAGGAGGGGCTACGGGGCTGCGCCCTTTGGCCCCATCCCCCCAATAGGGCTCCCTTAATGTTCGGCGGCGGCGGCTTCGGCTTCCAGCTTGCGGCGCATCT
>CAYZOP010000014.1:0-19446 GCA_964480485.1 uncultured Desulfobacterales bacterium
AGGCGGCATGGACGCAGCAATAGTCGAACTCGATGCCCTGGCCGATGCGGTTGGGGCCGCCGCCCAGGACCATGATTTTCGGGCGGTCGCTCACCGCTACCCGGTCCGGGGCGTTGTAGGTGGAGTAATAGTAAGCGGCGTTCTCCACCCCGCTCACCGGCACCGCGTCCCAGGCCTGCCTGAGTCCCAGACGGAGGCGGTGCTCCCGGACGCTTTGCTCCGGCACCCGCAAAAGCTGGGCCAGATATCGGTCGGCAAAGCCGTCCTGCTTGGCCCGGCGCAAGAGCTCGTCGGGCAGCTCTCGCCCGCGGCAGGCCAGAATCTCCTCCTCCAGCTCCACGAGCTCCTTCATTTGCTGGATGAACCAGGGCTTGATGTGGGTCTTCTTGTAGAGCTCCTCCACCGTGGCGCCTTTTCTGAGGGCCTCATACATGATGAACTGGCGCTCGCTGGTAGGCTCAAAGAGCAGTTCCAGCAGCTCTTCCCGGGGTTTTTCATGAAAATCTTTGGCGAACCCCAGGCCGGAACGCCCGATTTCCAAGGAGCGGATGGACTTCTGCAGGGCCTCTTTGTAGGTCTTGCCCAGGCTCATGACCTCGCCCACCGCCTTCATCTGGGTGCCCAGCCGGTCTTCGGCGCCGGGGAATTTCTCGAAGGCCCAGCGGGCGAACTTAACCACCACGTAGTCCCCCCAGGGCTCGTATTTCTCCAAGGTGCCCAGGCGCCAGTAGGGGATTTCGTCCAGGGTCAGGCCGCCGGCCAGGAGCGCCGACACGTAGGCGATGGGAAAGCCGGTGGCCTTGGAGGCCAAGGCCGAAGAGCGGCTGGTCCTGGGGTTGATTTCGATGACCACCACCCGGCCAGTCCTGGGGTCGTGGGCGAACTGGATGTTGGTGCCGCCGATGACCCGGATGGCTTCCACGATGTCGTACGAGTATTTTTGCAGGCGCTGCTGGAGGTCGGGGGCAATGGTGAGCATGGGCGCAGTGCAGAAGGAATCGCCGGTATGCACTCCCATGGCGTCCACGTTTTCGATGAAGCAGACGGTGATCATCTGGTTCTTGGCGTCCCGCACCACCTCCAGCTCCAGCTCCTCCCAGCCCAGGACCGACTCTTCCACCAGGACCTGGCCCACCATGCTGGCGGCCAGGCCCCGGGCGGCGATGGTGCGGAGTTCCTCCAGATTATACACGTGGCCGCCGCCCCAGCCGCCCAGGGTGTAGGCCGGGCGGATGACCACCGGATAACCCAGTTTTTCAGCGATGCGTTCGGCTTCCTCCACGGAGTGGGCAATCTGGCTTTTGGGCATCTCGATTCCCAGGCGCTCCATGGTTTCCTTGAAGGCCAGACGGTCTTCGCCCCGCTTGATGGCGTCCACCTCCACCCCGATGACCTGGAGGCCCTGTTCCTCCAGCACCCCGGCTTTGGCCAAGGCGGAGGAGAGGTTGAGACCGGTTTGGCCGCCCAGGTTGGGGAGGAGGGCGTGTGGCCGCTCCATCTTGATGATTTCCGCCAGGTAGTCCAGGGTCAAGGGCTCGATATAGGTGGTATCGGCCATTCCCGGGTCGGTCATAATGGTGGCCGGGTTGGAGTTGACCAGAACGATTTCGTAGCCCAGGCTCCGCAGGGCCTTGCAGGCCTGGGTGCCGGAGTAATCGAATTCACAGGCCTGGCCGATAATGATGGGGCCAGACCCGATGATCATCACCTTGCCAATATCCTCGCGCTTTGGCATGAAAAACCTCCTGGCAGTGGGCGGGGTTCGAGGAAGCCCCGGAATGGCTGGAGGAACTATAGCAGGCTGCCGCAGGTGGTTCAAGTCAAACTGAACCATATGAGTGGTACTGAAAATCGTTGAAGAGCTCCTGGCTCCCACCGGTGAGACCGGGGATCCTACGGCCCTTGCGGTCAAGCCCAAGCCGGTGGGCATAAAGGGAGGGACCTGGTTGCCGAGGGGGAGGCTGGCCCGTGAGCTTGGGCCAGAGGAGGCGCGCCTTGGCGAACAAAAAGGTAATAGTGGCGAGTTGGCCGCCTTGGTTATAAATGAACATAAGTGCTGGTGATTATTATCATTCTTAAAGATAACAACATGTTATACAAAGCTATTGACATCATGTGGGAAAGTTATTAGGGTGGGCCAGATTCCGTGCGGCGGTGTAACCATGAAGTAATAGCAAAAAAAATCACCTAACGAGAACCCAGGGAGGACGGATATGGGTATCACCCGCAGAGCGTTCCTCAAGGGGCTGGGCGGCGGCTTGGCCAGCCTGAGCCTGGCGGAGGTCATCCTGCCCCGCCGGGGTTGGGCCGGCTTTGTCCACCCGGCCAAAACCAAGAACGCCCAAACCACCACTTCCATCTGCCCTTTCTGTGGCGTTGGCTGCGGCTTGGTGGCCTTCACCCAGGGAGGCAAGCTGGTGAGCGTCCAGGGCGACCCGGACCATCCCATCAACCAAGGGTCCCTGTGCAGCAAGGGCCAGGCGGTCATGGAGGTGGTGACCAGTCCCCGCCGCTTGAAAAAGCTGCTCTACCGGGCGCCGGGCAGCGACCGCTGGGAAGAGAAGGACCTGGAGTGGGGCATCAAGACCCTGGCGCAGCGGGTCAAGGCCACCCGGGACGCCAGCTTCCAAGCCACTTCCGCCAGCGGCGTCCCCATCAACCGCACCGAGGCCCTGGCGGCCATCGGCGGCTCCCCCCTCAACAACGAAGAATGTTACCTCATCACCAAACTCAGCCGCAGCCTGGGCATGGTTTTTCTGGAAACCCAGGCCCGCCTCTGACACTCCTCCACCGTGGCCTCGTTGGGGCCCACCTTCGGCCGGGGAGCCATGACCAACCATTGGAACGACCTGGCCAACAGCGACTGTATTATCATTGTCGGCTGCAACCCTGCGGAAAACCATCCCATCAGTTTCAAGTATATCACCCAGGCCCAGGAAAAAGGGGCCAAACTCATCGTCATCGACCCCCGTTTCACCCGCTCGGCCGCCAAGGCGGACCTCTATGTGCGCCTGCGGCCGGGCACCGACATCGCTCTGTTCGGCGGCCTCATCAATTATCTTTTGCAGCGCGAGTTGTACCATAAGGATTATGTGGTCTCCTACACCAACGCCAGCTTCGTGGTGAAGCCTGAATATTCCTTCGAAAAAGGCCTGTTCTCCGGGTATCAGAAGGACAAGCGGGCCTACGACGCCTCCTCCTGGGACTACGAACTGGACAAGGACGGCAAGCCGGTCACTGACCCCACCCTGCAGCACCCCCGATCGGTCTTTCAGCTCCTGAAGCAGCACTACGCCCGCTATACCCCGGAGATGGTGGCGGCTGCCACCGGCGTGCCCATCGAGCAGTTCTTCAAGCTGGCGGAGCTTTATGCCGGCACCGGCAAGCCGGACAAGGCCGGCACCATTCTCTACGCCATGGGGGGCACCCAGCATTCCACCGGGGTGCAGATTATCCGGGGCTACTCCATTCTCCAGATGCTGTTGGGGAACATGGGGTTGGCCGGGGGCGGCATCAATGCCCTCAGGGGGGAAAACAACGTCCAGGGCGCCACGGACATGGCCATGCTCTTTCACATCGTCCCCGGCTACCTGGGGGCCCCCAGCGAGGCCAACCACCCCACCCTCAAAGACTACCTGGACAAGGAGACCCCCAAGGCGGGCTTCTGGAGCAACAAGCCCAAGTTTTTCGTAAGCCTCTTGAAGGCTTGGTGGGGCGACGCCGCCAAGCCGGACAACGACTTCGCCTACCATTACCTCCCCAAGCTGGGCAAAGGTTTCCAGAACGCCGGCTACTCCTGGATTCCCCTCTTTGAGAACATGGCCGCCGGCGGCATCAAGGGCATGCTCTGCTGGGGCATGAACCCTGCGGTGGGCTCCGTCAACGCAAACCAGACCTACGCCGCTCTGGACCGGCTGGAGTGGCTGGCGGCCTTTGACCTCTGGGAGACGGACACCGCAGTCTTCTGGAAGCGCCCGGGCGCCAACCCCCGGGACATCAAGACCGAGGTCTTTCTGTTCCCCGCCGCCGACTCCCTGGAAAAAGAAGGCAGCGCCAGCAACAGCGGCCGCTGGATCCAGTGGCGCTACCAGGCGGTGAAGCCCGGGGGCGACATCAAAAGCGACCTGTGGTATGTGAACCGCCTCGGTCGGGAGCTGAAAAAGCTCTATCAGGAGGACCCCAAGGCCCCGGCCCGGAAGCCCATTCTGGACCTGACCTGGAACTACGGCGAGGACCCGGACCCGCACCTGGTGGCCAAGGAGATCAACGGCTTCACCTGGGCCGACAAGAAGCAGGTGGCCAACTTCCTGGCCTTAAAGGACGACGGCTCTACGGCCTGCGGCTGCTGGATTTACTCCGGCTTTTATCCCGGCCCCGACAAGAAAGACAACAAGGCCGCGGCCCGGGACAAGAAGGACCCCAGCGGCCTGGGGCTCTACCCGGGCTGGGCCTTTGCCTGGCCGGTGAACCGGCGCATCATCTACAACCGCTGCTCCGCCGACCCCCAGGGCCGGCCCTGGGACCCGAAACGGGCCCTGGTGCGCTGGGACGACGCGGCCAACAAGTGGGTGCGGGCCGACGTTCCGGACTTCAAGTGGATCGACCCGGCCACCAAGACCGAGGTGCCTCCAGCGGAATCGGCCAAGACGCCCTACATCATGCTGCCGGAAGGCAAATGCCGCCTGTTCGTGCCCAAGGGGGCCTGCAAGGAGGGGCCCTTCCCCGAGCACTACGAGGCTCTGGAATGCCCCTTCATCAATCCCCTGTCCCCAGTGCAAACCAATCCGGCGGTGAAAATCTGGAAATCGGAATACGACAAGCTGGCCGAAGTCTGCGACCCGCGCTTCCCCTACATCGCCACCACCTTCCGGCTGACGGAGCACTGGCAGGCCGGCACCATGACCCGCAACCTCACCTGGCAGTCGGAGCTCTTTCCGGAGATGTTCGTGGAGATCAGCCCGGCCCTGGCCAAAGCCAAGGGCATCCGCTCGGGGGATTGGGTGCGGGTGAGCAGCGCCCGGGGCGAGGTCAAGGCCCGGGCCAACATCACCCCCCGGGTGGCCGCCTTCACCTGCGGCCTGCCCGGCTTCCAAAATACCGTGGAGATGGTGGCCCTGCCCTGGCACTACGGGTTTGCCGGCTTCATCACCGGCGGCCCCGATAAAAAGCAGAACTATGCCGCCAACCAGCTCACCCCCATGGTGGGGGACGCCAACACCATGATCCCGGAATTCAAGGTGTTCCTGGTGAATCTCGAGAAGGCCTAAAGCCGGACTGGAAGGGGAGCGACCATGAGTAAAGCCATGCTCATCGACACCACCAAGTGTATCGGCTGCCGGGCCTGCCAGGTAGCCTGCAAAGGCTGGAACGATCTGGAAGGAGGGCCGGCCACCTTCAGCGAAACCTGGAGCAATCCCAGGTACTTGAGCAGCAATCAGTACACCCGGGTCATCTTCCGGGAGGCGGTCAGCCCCGACGGCCAGCTCCGCTGGCATTTCATCAAGCGGCAATGTATGCACTGCCTGGACCCGGCCTGCGAAAGCGTCTGCCCGGTGGGGGCCCTGAAACGTTTGCCGGAGGGGCCGGTGGTCTATAACGACGACCGTTGCATCGGCTGCCGCTACTGTATGATGGCTTGTCCGTTCCAGATTCCCAAGTTCGAATGGGAATCCGCCGTGCCCCTGATTCGCAAGTGCACCTTCTGCGCCGACCGGCAGGCCGAGGGTCTGGCGCCCGCCTGCGCCACCACCTGTCCCACCGGCGCCTTGCAATTCGGCGACCGGGATCAGCTCCTCAAGGAGGCCCGCCGCCGCATCGGCGCCCATCCGGACCGCTATTACGGCCAAGTCTATGGGGACAAGATCGTGGGCGGCACCAGCAAGCTCTACCTCACCGCGGCCTCCTTCGAGGCCCTGGGGTTAAACCACCGGGGCTTCCGCACCGACTTGGGCGAAGTGCCTTACGGCATCTACGGCCGGGAATGGATGTCAAAGGTCCCCTATGTGGCCCTGACCGTGGGCGGCCTGGCGGTGGGCCTCCATTACCTGAACAAACGGCTGTCCGCGGTCAAAGCCGCTGAACACGAGAAGAAGGAGGGTTGAGCCATGGCCGAACAGGTGAAAAAGTGGTATCCGGGCGAAGGAAAGATCACCCCCGGCCGGGCGGCCCTCTATATCCTGGTGGTCCTGGGAGTTATTTCCGCTCTCATTCGCCTTTTCTTCGGGCTGGGAGCCACCACCAACCTGAGCGACGCCTACCCCTGGGGCCTGTGGATCAGCTTCGACGTCCTGGCGGGTGTGGCCCTGGCCGGCGGCGGCTTCACCATGGCCGCCACCATCTATATCTTCAACCTGAAAAAATACGAGCCGCTCCTCAGGCCCGCCAAGATTTCCGCCTTTCTGGGCTATCTCCTGTTCATCTTCGGCCTGACCCTGGATTTGGGCCAGCCCTGGCGCATCTGGCACCCCATGATCATGTGGAACCCCCAGTCGGTGCTCTTCGAGGTGGCCTGGTGCGTCATGCTCTATACCACCGTCCTGGGCGTCGATGTCCTCATCATGGCCCTGGAGCGCTTCAAGAAGGAAGCCTGGGTGCGCTTTTTCCGGGAGATCTACCTGGTCCTGGTGGTGGCCGGCGTCATCCTCTCCACCCTGCACCAATCCTCCCTGGGAGCCCTGTATCTGCTGATGCCGGAAAAGATGAGCGACCTGTGGGCCACCCGGGCCATCGGGCCGCTCTTCTTCGTGAGCGCCATCATCGGCGGCATGAGCATGATCATCGTGGAGAGCCTCTTGAGCGCCCGGGCCCATGGGCGCAAGCCGGAAATGGACATCCTGCCCAGCTTCGCCAAGGGCCTGAGCACCGTACTCATCGTTTACTTCGCCATGAAGGTGACCGACCTCTACTCCCGGGGCGCCTCGGTCTTGGTGTGGGGCAAGCCCAACTTCTTCTTCATGGTGGAACTCATCGGCACCGTGGCCCTGCCGGCCCTGCTCCTGTCCCTGCCGGTGGTGCGCCAGTCCCAGAAGGGGCTTTTGACCGGGGCCGGCATTGCCGCCTTCGGCGTGGTCTTGAACCGCTTCAACGTCAGCCTCACCAGCTACGGCGGCTACCGGGAGTTCAGCTACTTCCCCTCCTTCTTCGAGATCATCATCACCCTCTCCCTGGTGGCCGGCGGTATCCTCCTCTTCGACTTCCTCACCAAGAACCTCCCCGTGTACCATGAACTAACCCGGGAGAGCCAGTGAGGAAAAGGAGTTGGGGGGAAGGCCAGAGACCTAAGTCCCTGCCTTCCCCCCAAGCCCCTCTCCCAACCCGCTTATGTTCGCTCGGGAAGCGGGCTTTTAGTCCGCCTGCCGGCGGAACGAAAGAACACCGGGGGGGGAGGGGAGTTTGAGGGAGGGGGCAGGGGTCGCAGACCCTTACCCCTTCCCTCAAGGCTTCTTACTTCCTCTGCTTGAGTTCCCGGGCGGCAGCCATGAGGCGGTAAACGGAGGCGCCGGCCAGGGCGGCGATGTCTTCGGTGGACAGGTGGCGGCTGATGGTGGCGTCGAAGAGGATATTGGCGTCCGGGGGGAACTCGTCGTCGCCCCGCCAGAAGACGTGGGTGATGGGGACCAGGGGGAAAGCCAGGAAGCGCACGGCGACGTCGCCCAGTGGCTGGGGTTCCCCTCCGGCGGCCTGTGCCACCTTCAGGTAGAAATCCAGGTTGCCGCCAAAGGTTTCCACCAGGGGCTTTTTGGCCCGGGAGACGAAGGCCGTCCAGTAAAAGCCTCCGCCATCGGGCACCGAACGGAAATCGATGGTCTGGCCGCTGGGGGCTTCGCCGTCGGTGCGGTCCAGGTAGTGGAGGATGAGGATCTGCTCGGTCAGGGGCAGATCTCTAGGGCTGGCGGGATCGGTCACCGCCACCTCCGGCCAGACCACCCGGCGCACCTGCCCGAAGTACGGAAGCAGCAACACCTCCCGGTCGCCTTCCAAGGTGTATTCCGCCCGGCTGCGGGCCGCCAGGAATTTGGGGTTGCGGGTGCTCAGGGCCGCCACTGCCAGGGCGATGGCCGCTTTGTAATCATCAATGCGAGGCATGCGGGCTCCTTGGTGCTCGTGGGTTCATGAGGGGGGTGGGGGAGCTCAGGCTCCCCCCCCTTCAAACTCGCCTCCCAACCCCCCGCTGTGGGGTTGGAGGGGGTAAGGGGGAGGGGGCCTTTGCCGCCCTTCCCCCAAATACGCCTGGGATCCGGGGCGATTTTAGTGATAATGCAAATATATCCAAAAAAAGCTTGACAGGGAACGCTGGAAAAAATTAGCATAAAACCAGGTCGAGGGAATTTTCACATGCAGCCCAGCCAGCCCCGGTTTTTTTATTTTAGCTATTATTTTTGGGGCTATCGGTGCGCCTCGACTTTTAAAAGGACCTAAGCTCACACCTTAAGAAAACTTTTAAAAGCCGTGGCGCAGAAACGGGGGCCACGGCTTTTTTTATTGTCCGGGCCCCTGGGCGGCGGCGAGAGGAGGAAGCGTGATCGGGAAACTCATTCGCATGGAACGCATCATGAACCGGGAGACCGGGCGCACCGTGTTGGTGCCCATGGACCACGGGGTGACCGTGGGGCCCATCGAGGGTCTCATCGACATGAAGACCACAGTCAACGCCGTGGCTACCGGCGGAGCCAACGCCATCGTCATTCACAAAGGGCTGGTGGAAGGCGGTCATCGCCGGCGGGGCAAAGACGTGGGGCTCGTTATCCACCTGTCCGGCTCAACGGCCCTGTCCCCCTTTCCCAACGCCAAGACCCTGGTGTGCACTGTGCAGGAGGCCATCAAACTGGGGGCCGACGCGGTGAGCATTCACGTCAACATCGGCAACGGCTCGGAAAAAGAGATGCTCAATGATCTGGGCCACGTCTGCCGGGAGGCCCGGGATTGGGGCATGCCGGTGCTGGCCATGATGTATCCCCGGGGGGAAAAGATCAAAGACGAATACGATGCCGGGGCCATCAAGCACGTGGCCCGTCTGGGGGCCGAACTGGGGGCGGACATCATCAAGGTGTCTTACACCGGCTCGGTGGATTCTTTCCGGGAGGTGGTCCGGGGTTGCCCGGTGCCGGTGGTCATCGCCGGCGGTCCCAAGATGACTTCGGATCGGGAGATCCTGGAAATGGTGAAAGGCTCCATCGAGGCCGGCGGGGCCGGCGTTTCCATCGGCCGCAACATTTTTCAACACCGGGAGCCCTCCCGCATGGTGGGTGCCATCAGCCTCATCGTTCACGAAAACGCCAGTGTGGATGAGGCCCTGGGCTTTTTGACGGCGGTTTAGGGTTTCGGGTTTTGCGTTTCGAGTTTCAAGATTCCAGGTGAGGGTTTTTCTGGAGGGGGAATACGTTGTGAGCGGTTCAGGAGGTATCGTTGGTTTCTTGAAGGCAAACCCTCCTGATGCTGACGGCGATAATTGCCTGCAAAGAACCTGCGCCTTAGGCGGAGGCAACAAGCTCAGGCCGGCCACCCTGCAGGTGAACACCCTCCTGATGCCAAAGGGGGGCCAGGGCCTTGTGCTGCTTGCGGGGAGCACAAGCTGGTGACCGAGGGAATCTGAAGCTTTTTCCCAAAACTCGCAACAAACTAAAGGATTTCCCATGAAAAAACTCTGGGTCAAAGTGGACCCCTGGGACAAGAACCTGGTGACCACCGCCCTGGAGTCCGGCGCCGACGCGGTGTGGGTGCCGGCGGGCAGGGCGGCGGAGGTGAAGGCCCTGGGGCTCATCGAGGTGGTGGCCGAAGATGGGGACTTGGTGCCGGGACGGGATTTGGCGGAGGTCACCGTCACCTCCACCGCCGACGAAGAGGCCGTGGTGCGCCTGGCCCGGGAACGCCCCGTGGTGGTGCGCACCCCCGACTGGACCATCATCCCTTTGGAGAACCTGGTGGCCCAAAGCGGCAATATCTTCGTGGAGGTGGCGGCCACGGAGGAGGCCCGCACCGCTTTGGGCGTCCTGGAGCGAGGCGTGGACGGGGTGGTGGTGACCACCCTTGAACCCAAGGTCATCAAGGCCGTGGCCCGCCTGGTGAAGGAAGCCTCGCCCCCTGTCGGCCTCACCGCAGCCCGAATCACCGGCCTCAAGCCTTTGGGGATGGGCGACCGGGTCTGTGTGGACACCTGCGCCAATATGGGCTTGGGAGAAGGGATGCTGGTGGGCAACTCTTCCGGGGGCCTCTTCCTGGTGCACGCCGAGTCTTTGGAAAACCCCTACGTGGCGCCCCGGCCCTTCCGGGTCAACGCCGGCCCGGTGCACGCCTACATCCGGGTGACCGAGGGCAAAACCCGCTACCTGGGGGAGCTCAGGGCTGGCGATGAGGTACTGGTGGTAAATCATGAGGGTCGCACTCGCCCGGCAGTGGTGGGCCGGGTGAAAGTGGAGAGCCGGCCTCTGATGCTGGTGGCCGCCGAAGCCCTGGGGAAGGAAATCACCGCCATCCTGCAAAACGCCGAAACCATCCGCCTCACCCGGCCCACCGGCGAGGCGGTCTCCATCGTCACTTTGGCTCCGGGTGATGAGGTCCTGGCGGCCCTGGAGGAGGCCGGACGCCACTTCGGCCACAAGGTCCAGGAAACCATCCTGGAGAAATGACCATGAAGGACAAAGAGCGGCTTCGAGCCGCCATCGACGCAGTGGACGAGGAACTCCTGGCGCTCCTCAACCGCCGGCAGGCCCTGGCCCAGGAGATCGGCCTCATCAAGAACCGGGAAGGGGTTCGCACTCTGGACTTCCGCCGGGAAGAAGAGGTCCTGGCCCACCTGCTGCATAAAAACCCCGGCCCCCTGACTCCGGCGGCGTTGCGATCCATCTTCCGGGAGGTCATCTCTGCGGCCCGGGAAATCCAGGCCCCCTTGAGCGTCGCTTTCCTGGGGCCGGAGGCCACCTTCTCCCACCTGGCCGCCCTGAAAAAATTCGGTCACGCCACCCGCTACAGACCCATGGCCACCATCCGGGAGGTCTTCAGCGAAGTGGGCAAGGAGAAATACCACTACGGCGTGGTCCCCATCGAGAACTCCACCGAAGGCGTGGTCAACGAAACCTTGGACCTCTTCGCCGAAACCTCCCTGAGCATCTGCGGGGAAATCTACCTGGAAATCAGCCACGACCTGCTCTCCAAGTCCGGCCAGATTCGGGACGTGGAGGTCATCTACAGCCATCCCCAGGCCCTGGGCCAGTGCCGCCGCTGGCTGGCCACCCACCTACCGGAAATCACCGTCATCGAAGTGGCCTCCACCGGGGTGGCCGCCCAGAAGGCCTCCAAGAACCCCAACTCTGCGGCCATCGCCAGCGCCTTTGCCGCGTCTCTCTACGACCTCAGGGTCATCGAAAAACGCCTGGAGGACATCCCCGGCAACGTCACCCACTTCTTTGTCATCGGTCCGGACGCGACCGGCCCCACCGGGCAAGACAAGACCTCCATCATCTTCGCGGTGGACGATGTGCCCGGGGCTCTCTACCACACCCTGAGACCCCTGGCCGAACGGGGCCTCAACATGAGCCGCATCGTCTCCCGGCCCATGAAAACCGAGGCTTGGCGCTACCTTTTCTTCGTGGACCTGGACGGCCACCGGGCTGATCCCCCCGTGGGCCAGGCCCTGGAAGAAATCAAGGAGATGAGCGCCTGGTTCAAACTCCTGGGCTCCTTCCCCAAAGCTCCGGGCGTGGAGCGGCTGAATTGAAGGGCGGCAAGCAGAGCGGCTTTGGGGTAGGGGTCCAGGGGGCAGTGGGTCCTGGCCCCTCCCCCGACCCCTCTGCCCCCAATCCACTTTTTCCCTTCCGTCTCTGTGTGCCGGTGGTGGAGGAAGTGGTGCGGCGGGCCCGGGGGGTGTATCTCCGGGCGGCCCGCAAGGGGTGTTGGGCGGAGCTCAGGCTGGATTATCTGGAGAGGGTGGATTTGCCCCGACTGTTTCACACCCGGCCCGGGCCGGTGGTGGTCACCAACCGCCACTCGGAGGAAGGCGGCCGCTGGCGGGGGGCAGAAGCCGAGAGGCTGAAGGTGTTGGAAGATGGCCTGACCTTTTCGCCCACCTGCCTGGACGTGGAGTTCCGGACCGAGGCCGCGGCCCGCCGGGCGCTTTTTGCCGCCCGGGGGGAGACTCGGCTCATACTCTCCTGGCATGACTTTGGAGGGACCCCCCCAGAGGAGCGGTTGGGGGCTCAACTCGAGGCCATGCTGGCGGCGGAGGCCGATATCCTGAAGATCGTCACCCTGGCCCGCACCCCCGAAGACAATCTCCGGGTCCTGGGGCTCATCCCCCGGGCCCGGGCCGCAGGGAAGGAGATCATCGCCTTCTGCATGGGGCCTCTGGGAACCTGGTCCCGGGTGGCGGCGCCTTTTCTGGGAAGTTTCCTGACCTATGCGCCATTCAACCGGAAAGGGTTGTCGGCCGCGGGACAACTCACGGTGAGCGAGGTGAAACGCATATGGCGGCTGCTCCGGTGATCGACGGGTCCACCCGGGTCTACGGCCTGCTGGGGCGGCCGGTGGCCCATTCCGTGAGTCCGGCCATGCACAACGCCGCATTTGCGGCTTTAGGGCTCAATGCGGTGTATGTGGCCTTCCCGGTGGCTGACTTGGGCGCGGCGGTGGCGGGCCTCAAGGGACTGGCCATCGGCGGCGTCAGCGTCACCATCCCCTTCAAGGAGGAGATCATGGGCTTCCTGGATGAAGTGGACCCCACCGCAGGCCGCATGGGGGCGGTGAATACGGTAATCAACCAGGCCGGCCGGCTCCTCGGGCACAACACCGATTGGCTGGGAGCGGTGCAGGCGCTGGAGGAAAAGACCGGGATCGCCAAGAAGCGTTTTCTCCTTCTGGGCGCAGGGGGCGCGGCTCGGGCCATCGCCTTCGGCCTCTTGGAAAAGGGGGGCCAGGTGGCCGTCTCCGATACGGACATGACCAAGGCCCTGTTGCTGGCCCGGCAGTTATGGGCGGAAGCGGTGGCTCCTGACCGCCTGGCGCATTATCCGGCGGAGGTGCTCATCAACGCCACCCCGGTGGGCATGACTCCCAGGGAGCAGGATATCCCCATCGAACCTGAGCTTCTGGGGAAATTTCCGGTGGTCATGGACATTGTCTATCGCCCCCTGAAGACCAGATTGTTGCGGGAAGCTGAGGCCCGGGGCTGTCAGACCATCGACGGCCTGCGGATGCTCATCCACCAGGGGGCGGCCCAGTTTACCCTCTGGACCGGCAAGCGGGCGCCGGTGGATGTCATGGCCGGAGCGGCCTATGGCGCCCTGGCCGGCGAAGGAGCCTGAACGACGCCGGCTCATCGGATCACTCATAGGATACGGTATGGAACAGCAACGGGAAATCAGACCCAGGGAAGGGCTCCGGGCGGTTCTCACCCTTCCCGGCTCCAAGAGTATCACGCACCGGGCCCTGATCTCCGGGGCGCTGGCCACGGGGGAGAGCGTGCTCACCAACGCCCTGGCCGCGGAAGACACGGAACTCACCGCCCAGTCCCTGGTCCGGTTAGGCGCCGGGATCGACTGGCAGGGGACGACGGTGCGGGTGGCGGGCACCGGCGGACGCCTCCAGGCGGTGGAGGAGCCCCTCTATTTCGGCAACTCCGGCACCTCCCACCGGTTTTTCACCGCGCTGGTGGCTCTGGGCCAGGGCGACTATCTCCTCACCGGCACTCCCCGTCTCTGTGAGCGGCCGGTGGGAGAGCTGTTGGCGGCCTTGAAGCTTTTGGGGGTCAGGGCTGAATCCCAGCGGGGCAACGGCTGTCCGCCGGTGATGGTGAGTGGTGGGCTGGTCGGCGGCCGCACTTTGCTCTCCGGGAGGGTGAGCAGTCAATACCTTTCCGCTCTGCTCCTCATCGGGCCCCTGGCGCCTCTGGGGGTGGAGGTGGAAATCACCGGCGATCTGGTTTCCCGGCCATATGTGGACCTGACCCTGGAGGTCATGGCCGCCTTCGGCATCTCCCACTACCGCCGGGGCTACCGGTTCTTTCAGGTCCCCGGCGGCCAGAGCTACCAGCCGCAGGAGTATTCCGTGGATGCGGACGCCTCCAGCGCTGCGTATTTCTGGGCCGCCGCGGCTTTGACCGGCGGACGGGTCACCGTGGCCAACCTCAGCGTGGATTCCACCCAGGGGGATATCGACCTGCTCTCGGTGCTGGCCAGAATGGGGTGCCGCATCGAAAGCTCCCCTGACGGGCTCACCGTCGTTGGCGGTCCGCTGTCCGGCCTTACCGTGGATATGAGCGGCATGCCGGATCAGGTGCCCACGCTGGCGGTGCTGGCCGCCTTTGCCCGGGGGGAAACGGTCATCACCGGGGTGGGGCATCTCCGCCACAAAGAGTCGGACCGACTGGCGGCGGTGGCCACGGAACTGGCCAAGATGGGCGTAACCGTGCAGGAGACCGCGGACGGCCTGCGCATCCTGGGGAGCATCCCCCGGGGCGCGGTTATCGACACCTACCAGGATCACCGCATCGCCATGAGCTTTGCCGTCGCCGGCCTCAGGACTCCAGGCGTCGCCATCCGCAACCCCGGGTGCGTGGCCAAATCCTTCCCTGATTTCTGGGACTATTGGGAAAAGCTGGGGGCCTGAAGGAAACGCTGGCCTTTCGTCACCGACCGGTCTATGATGCCTCGACGGGACAGCCTGGGGAGCAGCGGCGATCCCGGCCCGGCCCTCATCCCTGGCATGCCTGAGGGGTGGGCGAAAACCTGAGGCCCCGGGCTGCCTGCCATCCGTGCATTGCCGGCGACCCATGGGAACCCGCGCCCTTTTCATCCTCACCGGGCTGAACCTTCTGGACTATCTGGACCGGTATCTGGTGGCTGCCCTGGGGAGTCTCATCAAGGCCGAGATGGGCCTGACGGACAAGGCCTTCGGTTTCCTGGGAACCGCTTTTTTTCTGGTATACCTGGTCAGCTCCCCTCTGTGCGGCTACCTGGGGGACCGTTTCGGGCGCCTCAAGTTGATGGCCGGCGGCGCGGTGCTCTGGAGCCTGGCCACCAGCCTCACGTTCTGGGTGACGTCCTACCCGTGGCTCGTGGCCACCCGGGGGTTGGTGGGGGTGGGGGAGGCCTCTTTCGGCACCCTGGCCCCGGCGTATGTGGGCGACTCACTCCCCTTGACCCGGCGTGCCGCAGCCTTGGGGATCTTCTATCTGGCCATCCCCCTGGGTTCGGCCCTGGCTTACCTCACCGGCGGGCTTCTGGGAAATGCGTTCGGCTGGCGCCCCGTATTCCTGTTGGGGGGAATTCCCGGCCTGCTCCTGGCTGCGGCCGTGACCCGCCTTCCTGCCGTTTCACAGGCATGCGGGACTCCAGGGACCGGCGCCGGTCATCCTCACCGGGCGCTGTGGCGCATTCCCACCTTGCAGCGCCTCATGCTGGGGTACGGCATGGCCACCTTCACTCTGGGAGGCTTGGCCTTCTGGATGCCACGCTATTTGGAGGTGGTCAAGGGGTTGACCCTGGCGCAGGCCAATTATCTGCTGTTCGGCATGGTCACGGTGGCCGGAGGGTTGGGGACCGTGGCAGGAGGCCTCCTGGGGGCCAGACTGATGCGCCGCATCCCCGGAGCCCCTTTGTGGGTGAGCGGCCTGGGGGCGCTTCTGGCCCTGCCCTGCGGCGCCCTGGCAATTTTTGCCGACTCCCCGGTCTTCTATGTCCCCGGGTTGGTGTCCGCCATCTTTCTCCTTTTCCTGAACCCCGGGTTGCTCACGGCAGTGATCGTCAGTGTGGCCGGGCCAGCCCGCCGGGCTCAAGCGGTGGCCATGAACATCGTGGTCATCCACCTGGTGGGGGATGTACCGTCCCCCTTTCTCATCGGTCTGCTCTCCGATATGTGGGGTCTCACCGCCGGGGTGTCCCTGACGTTGGCGGCGCTGGCGGCGGCTGGAGTATTGTTGCTTTCCGCCCTGTCTTTCCTGGAACATGACCTGCGTCAGGCAGGGGAGGCGCTGCCCGGTGACCCTTAGGTTGCATGGGCAATTTTTCGCTTTTTCCGGAGAGGCCGTTGACGACGCCGCTGGGATTTAGTATAAATACAACGAGACAACTGACGCGGGGTGGAGCAGTCTGGAAGCTCGTCGGGCTCATAACCCGAAGGTCGCAGGTTCAAATCCTGCCCCCGCTACCAAGAAAATCAAGGGATTAGGTTAGTTGGCCTAATCCCTTTTTATTTATTCCCCACAAACTTGCTAAAATCTAGGCAGAAACCTAAGGTTCAGCGCTTGAATTGTCACCAGTGCCGCCCACATTTCCGGGGCAAGGCGTCCTGGTCTGTGGAAATCGGAACCATATTTCCAACTTTGGACCGTTAAGCGTCTCCGAGGAGGCTCCCTCTCTGGCTAAATTCCTGGGTGAATTTGGTCTTGAGGACAGGCTTCAGCGCCTTGACGGCTTCCCGTGAATTCTGCACCACCTTGGGTATGGGATGTTCAAGTAAGGCTTGCTGGCCCCCTGAACCAACCCGCTCTCGAGATGCTTGCTTCGCCATACATGGAAGAAAAGGAAAAATCTCGTCCATTGCGTCCGAACCGTCCAAGCCCCCGTGAATCCTGGGTTTCCCGTCGGACGCTTCGGGATCCGCATCGACCAAATGATGGAGACACCGTCCATGAGACGGTAAGCATCTTTTGCTTGCTAATGCTTCGTGGGACGCCACCCCCTGACTGCTGTTACCCTGTGCCAATGGGACCATTTATGATGCCCTATCCGCTCCTGGTAAACTTACTCGCCAGTCAGCCTCTGGCGCACCCGGCCTTCCGCCCCTCGCATGTAGATCAGGGCGTTGGTGATGTGCTCGCTTAGGGGCACCCCCGTCTTTGAAACCCCGGGCGGTTTCCGCCACCCCCCGGGTCTCCTGGGGCTCCGTCGGCGCCAGATACTTGTCCCGGTAGGCGATGATTTCCTTGTCGGCTTCCTCGGATGCGGGCCGCACGGAATAGCGAGTCGGCCCCTTTTCTTTGTCCTCAGGACTGGTTAATTTTTTGGGACGCGGACGCGCGTCGGAAGGCGCGCCAGGACCCTGAGTGAGCGCCTGGCCATGGGGCGGTGTCGGGTTCGCATAACCGGTGGTGATCCGCCCACCACTCCAGCCGATAGAGCTCAACCCCCAACTCCCGTGAGAGCAGCTTCAGGGATTCGCCCCGGAAGATACGCAGCACCACCTCCCGTTTCCTGGCCGCGCTCCAACGTTGGCCCTGGGTCAATGGCCCTACCACTCCCTGCCCAGAGGGGACTCCGGTCGGCCTCCGGCCTCCCTTCGTTCCCCCTGGGCTCACCTCACCTCTTACCTGATCACCATCCTGCTCTTTTGCCATCTTCCGGTCCTCCTGGGTCACTGATTATCTCCCAATCCCGTGTCCAAGAAAACCGGATCCACCTCATTCCTGCACCCATGTTATCTTCCCAGGCGTCTGATTCCCCCGCAAACTTTTCCAAAACCGACAATTTCATTATGGGTAAAGGATTACCGTTGCCCCTTTTTTCTTCGGCCCATATGAGCCAGTTTATCGCTTGGACGTCTTTCTGCGAGCTTGTCGTTGACCCATTCCGTGGATGGGCTCATCTCGCCGGTGTCCTCTGTCTTCCCCAAGTTCCACAGTCAAAAACGTATAATAATGTAAAATCAGCAAGTTGTGAGGGCGCGATTATCTGTCGGCACCACATTTCCCAAGGGTCGCATGGGCGGCGGGATGCTGACCCCGGCGGCCTGGCAGACTTTGCCGGCCACTCCCTGGAGGGCGGTGCGCAGGAGATACCAGTGCTCACCGTCCCGCACCTCCACCTCAGCTAGGGCCAGGAGATCCCGGCGGATGTCAGCCCATTCCGCCGCTACGCCCCGCTGGGCCAGGCGGCGCTTCAGTTAGTCCAGCAGCACCAGGGCCAGAAAAGAGCAGAAGACGTGGCCCTGGATGGAGGCGTCCCACTGGTGGAAGATGGGCCGGGTGTCCAGGAGCGACTTGGCGGCCCGGAAAAACTGCTCCACCTGGAGCAGGCGCTTATATTGCACCGCCACCTCGGCCGCGGGCAGCCCGGTATTGGTGCGCAAGACATACTTCCCGTCAAAACGGGCCTCGGCCTTCACCCGGGCCTGATCGATGCTCACCGCGCCCTTCTCCACCTTCAGGAACCGCTTATAGCCGCGGTTGCCCACCAGGCCCTTGGCCCCCTGGCGCAGCTTATCCGAGAGGGCCGCCAGCATCGCCTCCCGGTCGGCCGCGTCTTTGGCGGCCTCCAGGGGATTATGGCAGACCACGTAACGCCGCCCCCACACCCACACCTCCTTGCCCCGGAGGTTGTCCGCCACCTTCTGGTAGCGGCCGGGGCAGCCCAGCACCAGGTCCCGCACCTCCTTTTGCTGCCTCAGGCGCGCCCCCAGGATGAACTCCAGTTTCTGGTTCTCCAGCTCCTCGATGGTGTTGGCGCTGATCATGCCGCGATCCGCCACCCAGCAGACCCGGGTCAACCCGAAGCGCTGCTTCACCTTGGCCACCACCGGCAGCAAGGCCTGGGCATCGGCCTGATTGCCCGGCCAGAACTCGCAGCACACCGGCCGGCCGGCTTCGGTCAGGACCGCGCCCACGATCATCTGGCGCCGGTCCGGCCGATGGTCCTTGGAGAAGCCCAACCGGCCCAGGCTCTCTCCTCCCAGGCCCTCAAAGTAAAGGCTGGTGGTGTCAAAAAAGGCCAGGGTGCACTCCGTGAACAGATCGCGACGCCGGCGAAACAGAGCCTCTTCCACCTCGGCCCGGTTATCCCCCAGCCAGCGCATGGCCCGGTACAGGTGGTGCAGCTTCAGGCCGTCGCTACCGGGCACCCGGACGTCCCGCCGCCAGCGCTCCCCGGCCCGGTCCGAGCCGGACTCAAACAGCCGGTGCAGCACGGTGAGGTAGACGGCCTGCTCCACCGGAAACTCAAAGCCCCGGTCTTTCAGAAGCCGGTTGATCAAGGCGTCCAGACCCAGCTCTTTCCAGAGACGGCCGAACACCAGGTCAGGGCCGATATGTCGCAGGGCCCCGGCCTCCAGTCGTCCTTCCTCATAGTCCTGGATGACCCGGACCTGGGTGGCGAAGCGGCCCAGAGACTTCAGCAGGACATCGATGCCGCCGCTCTCGGCGAGTTCATCGGCGCGGCCCAGGGTGGCCAGGACCCGTTGCACGGTGCGTTTGCCCTCCCGGTGGTTCTCCACGATCTGGAGATACCGGTAAGGGCCTTTGGTTTTGACTCGGACAAACATGCGGCGCCTCCATCAGGTCACCGCAATAATGCCAGAGTATATGCATTAATGTCAGGTAAATTATCGATGGATGGTAAAAAAATGGTTCCCGTTAACAACAGCTGCATCGCCCCCCACTCCTCCTCCTAGGCATGAAACAGCCGCATCTCCACCGGATAGAGCCCCTTCGCTTCCGCCGACCGCTTCATCACCGGACGCTTG
>CAYZOP010000015.1:0-15338 GCA_964480485.1 uncultured Desulfobacterales bacterium
TCCGTGAGGGCGGCCGCACCGTGGGCGCCGGCGTCGTCAGCGAGATCATCGAGTAAGGTGGATTAAGAAGCATGCGAGATATCGTCACGCTGGCCTGCGGGACCTGCAAGCGCCGCAATTATACAACCACCAAGAACAAACGGCGTACTCCGGACCGCTTGTCCTTCAAAAAATACTGTCCGTTCTGTCGGACCCATACCGAGCATCGGGAGAGTAAGTAATCAACGTCCAGGCCAGTAGCTCGAACGGCTAGAGCACCGGTCTCCAAAACCGGGGGATGGGGGTTCGAATCCCTCCTGGCCTGCCAGGTAAGCTCACGGTATCGGGAACAACCACAACCACAGACCTTCCGGGACAGGGCTGCTTGCCGGTAACCTCATTCTCCCCAGGAGATCCGTTGAGGGCAGCGCCTCGTGGAGGGCAGCGAGGCGGATGGGGGCGCCACCATGTCAGGAAACCGGAAATGTTCCGGGTTTCTGGAGGGGGCGCACGCTCGTTTTGACCAGGGTCGGACGCAAGGGCAGGGATTGATGAAAAAAATCAAGGTGAAAGGCAAGGAAGGCAGCGGCCAGGTGGTGAAGCTCCGCCCGGCCAAACCCAGGACCTCTTGGCGGGCCAAGCTCCCGTCGGTGGGTGAGTACGGGCGCATCACTCGCCAGTTCATCCTGGAGGCGGTGCAGGAGCTGAAAAAGGTGACCTGGCCGGAGCGCCGGGAGACCCTGGGCACCACCGCCATCGTGCTTTTTCTGGTGCTGGTCATCTCCGCCTTTTTGGGGTTGGTGGACCTGGGCCTCTCCAAGCTGGTCAGCGGGTTCATTCGGTAATGGAAGAGGAAAGCCGGGCCGTGAGCCAAAAGTGGTACATCATCCACACCTATTCGGGCTTCGAGCAGAAGGTGAAGAACGCCATTCTCGAGCGGGCCAAGGCCCATGGCCTGGGCCACCTCATCACCGAGGTGGTGGTGCCCACCGAGATGGTGGAGGAGATGGTGAAAGGCGAGCGCAAGCTGTCGGCCCGCAAGTTCTACCCCGGTTACGTTCTGGTGCGCATGGAGCTCACCGATGACACCTGGCACCTGGTAAAGGATACCCCCAAGGTTACCGGGTTCGTGGGCAGCAAGACCGAGCCGGTGGCCATCCCCGAAGAGGATGCGGAAAAAATCCTGGCCCAGATCCAGGAAGGCATCGCCAAGCCCAAGCCCAAGATCCAGTTCGAGCCCGGGGACAAGGTGCAGGTGACCGACGGGCCCTTCACCAACTTTACCGGGGTGGTGGACGAAGTGCGGGCGGACCGGGGCCGGGTGAAGGTGATGATCAGCGTCTTCGGCCGCCCCACCCCAGTGGAGCTGGAGTTCACCCAGCTGGAGAAGATTTAGCGTTTCGCTGGGCACCTTGGCAGGAGCCAGCTCACGCAGAGGCGCCCAGGCGCAAAGACGCCAAGGAGCAACTAATCGATGGCCAAAAAAGTGATTGCGCAGATCAAGCTGCAGCTCCCGGCGGGCCAGGCCAATCCCTCGCCTCCCGTGGGTCCGGCGTTGGGTCAGCACGGGGTTAACATCATGGAGTTCGTCAAGAGCTACAACGCCCGGACGGCCGGCCAGGAAGGCACGGTGATCCCGGTGCTCATCACGGTGTATGCCGACCGCTCCTTCACCTTCGTCACCAAGACCCCCCCGGCCAGCGTCCTCCTGAAGCAGGCGGCCCAGGTGGCCTCCGGTTCCAAGGAGGCCAGCCGCGCCAAGGTGGGGAGCATCACCCAGGCGCAGCTCACCGAAATCGCCCGGCAGAAGATGCCGGACTTGAACACCACCGACCTGGAGATGGCCAAAAACACCATTGCGGGCACCGCCCGCAGCATGGGTATTGATATCGTGGAAGGGTAAGGGAGCACACCATGGCCAAGCATGGCAAACGATACCGGGAGGGCGCGGGCAGAGTGGAGCCGGGCCGGCGCTATACCTTTCCGGAAGCGGTGGAAGTGGCTTTGCAGACCGCCAGCGCCAAATTTGACGAGACCCTGGAAGCCGCCGTGGTCCTGGGGGTAAACCCCCGGCACGCCGACCAGATGGTCCGGGGCGCAGTGGTGCTGCCCCACGGCCTGGGGAAGACCGTCCGGGTTCTGGTATTTGCCAAGGGCGAGAAAGAGCAGGAAGCCAAGGATGCCGGGGCTGATTACGTGGGCTCCGATGACCTGATCGCCAAGATTCAGGGCGGCTGGATGGAGTTCGACAAGGCGGTGGCCACCCCGGACCTCATGGGCCAGGTGGGCAAAATCGGCAAAATCCTGGGTCCCCGGGGGCTAATGCCCAACGCCAAGGTGGGTACGGTAACTTTTGACGTGGCCAAGGCCGTGAAAGAACTCAAAGGCGGTAAGGTGGACTTCCGGGTGGACCGGGCCGGGGTGGTGCACGCCCCGCTGGGCAAGGTCTCTTTCGGGTCCGAAAAGCTGCTCCAGAACCTGGCAGCCTTTATGGACCAGCTGGTGCGTCTCAAACCGGCCACCAGCAAGGGAACCTATCTCAAAGGCATTCACCTCTCCACCACCATGGGCCCGGGGGTGGCGGTGGACACCACGGACGTCAAAAACCTGGTGCGGTTGCTGTCCTAAGGAGGCCACGCGTGCTCAAGCCCCAGATTCAGAAAAAAGAGCTGATCGTTCAGGAGATCCAGGAGAAGGCGGCCAAGGCCCAGGTGGGCATTTTGGCGGATTTTTCCGGACTCAGCGTGGAGGCCGTCACCCAGCTTCGGCGCCAGATCAAGGAGGCCGGCGGTGAACTTAAGGTGGCCAAAAACACCCTGCTGCGCCGGGCTGCCACCCCGGACACGGTCATCGCCCCCCTGGGGGAGCTGTTCACGGGCCCCAACGCCCTGACCCTGGGCTACGGCGATCCGGTGGCCATTGCCAAGCTGCTGGTGAAATTCGCCCAGGACAAGCCTCAGTTCTTCAAGCTCAAAGGTGGAGCCTTGGGGGGCAATATCCTGAGCGTGGCCGAAGTGGAGGCCCTCTCCAAACTGCCGGCGCGGGAAGTGCTCCTGGCCCAGCTGCTGGGAGTACTCCAGGGCGTGCCCACCGGTCTGGTCACCGTGCTGGCGGGAGTGCTCCGCAACCTGATGAATGTCCTCACGGCCATCAAGGAACAGAAGGAGGGTGGCGAGGCCCAACCTCACGCCGCCGACCCCGAAGCCGAGGGCTGACCCTGTAACCATGAATCCGGCCGCCCGGGAAGGCAGGGGGCGGCGGTGCCAGGAGCGAAGGCTCCGGCCACATCACGCACACAAGTACTTTGAGGCCGCCATCCCCGGCAGCCCACCGCTTTTTAAGGAGGAAACGATGTCCATCTCTCGTAACGAAATCATTGACGCCCTGGCCAACATGACGGTGCTGGAGCTCTCGCAGCTCATCAAGGAGCTGGAAGACAAGTTCGGCGTGTCCGCCGCCGCGCCGGTGGCCATGGCGGCGGTGGCTGCCCCCGTTGCCGGCGCCGCCGCTCCCGTGGAAGAGGAAAAGACCGAATTTGACGTGGTGCTCACCGCCTGTGGTCCCAACAAGATCCAGGTGATCAAGGAAGTGCGGGCCATCACCAACCTGGGCCTCAAAGAGGCCAAGGAAGCGGTGGAAGGCGCGCCCACCGTGCTCAAGGAAGCCATTTCCAAGGCGGAGGCGGAGGAGATCAAGAAGAAACTGGAAGAGCAGGGAGCGACCGTCGAAATCAAGTAACCTTAATGGGCCATACAACCAAGGAGTTCCCATGGCCAAAGCCTTATCGCCTCTGAAACTCTACCGCAAAAGTTTCGGCAAGATTGAGCGGGTGGTGGACATCTCCAATCTCATCGAGATGCAGCGGGATTCCTACGCCCGGTTCCTCCAGATTGACGTGCCTCCGGAGCACCGCCAGAATTTCGGGCTCCAGGGCGTGTTCAAGAGCGTCTTTCCCATCAAGGACTTCAGCGGCGTCTGTGAACTGCAGTTCGTGGACTATTCCCTGGGGGACCCCAAGTACGATGTGGACGAGTGTCTGCAGCGGGGCATGACCTACGAGGTCCCCATGAAGATCCGGGTGCGCCTGGTGGTCTATGAACCCGGCGAGATCAAACCGGCCCCCATCCGGGATATCAAGGAGCAGGAGATCTACTTCGGCACCCTGCCCCTGATGACCCGGCACGGCACCTTCATCATCAACGGCACCGAGCGGGTGGTGGTCTCCCAGCTGCACCGCTCGCCGGGGCTGTTCATCGACCACGACCGGGCCAAGATTCACTCCAGCGGCAAGATCATCTATTCGGCCCGCCTCATTCCGCTGCGGGGGTCCTGGATCGACTTCGAGTTCGACCCCAAGGACATCCTCTACGTGCGCATCGACCGGCGGCGGAAGTTTCCCGCCACCATCCTGCTCAAGGCCCTGGGTTACTCCACCGAGTTTCTCCTCAACTATTTCTACGACACCGAGCAGGTTTATCTTGAAGGGGACCAGGTCAAGCGCAAGCTCATCCCGGAGCTCCTCCTGGACAAGAGCGCGCCGGTGGATATCCTGGATCCCAAGACCGGCGAGGTCCTCATCCGGCGGATGCGCCGGGTGACCAACACCTCCCTGGCCAAGTTGAGGAAGGCGGGGGTGGAGTATCTGCCGGAAAGCCCGGAGTACCCCTTGGGCAAAGTGGTGGCCCACGACATCCTGGACCCCAACACCGGCGAACCCCTGGTCAAATGCAATGAAACTATGACCCAGGATCGGCTGGACCTCCTCAAGGAGCGGGGCATCAGGGAGCTGGACCTCCTGTACATCGACAACATCACGGTGAGCCCCTGCCTGCGGAACACCCTGCTGGCGGACAAGACCGAGGGCATGAAGGAGGCCATCCTGGAGATCTACCGGCGCCTGCGGCCCAGCAACCGTCCCAACGAGGAGGTGGCCACCAACTTTTTCAAAAACCTCTTTTTCGAATCCGAATACTATGACCTCTCCCAGGTGGGGCGGTTGAAGCTGGACCTGAAGCTCAGGAAGCCGGAGGAATATCTGCCGCTGACCCAGACCACCCTGGTGCCCGAGGACATCCTCATGGCGGTGCGGGAGCTCATCGTCCAGAAGGATCGGGAAGGGCCGGTGGATGACATCGACCACCTGGGCAACCGGCGGGTCAGGGCCGTGGGCGAGCTCTTGGAGAACCAGTTCCGGGTGGGGCTCGTGCGCATGGAACGGGCCATCAAGGAACGCATGGCCATCCAGGATCTGGACACCCTGATGCCCCACGATCTCATCAACGCCAAGCCGGTGCAGGCGGTGATCAAGGAGTTTTTCGGCACCAGCCAGCTCAGCCAGTTCATGGACCAGACCAACCCGCTGTCGGAGATCACCCACAAGCGGCGGCTGTCCGCTCTGGGCCCCGGAGGCCTCACCCGGGAGCGGGCGGGCTTCGAGGTGCGGGACGTGCACCCCACCCATTACGGCCGCATCTGCCCCATCGAGACCCCGGAAGGTCCCAACATCGGCCTGATCGTGTCGTTGTCCACCTATGCCCGGGTGAACGAGTTCGGCTTCATCGAAAGCCCTTACCGGGTGGTGGAAAAGATCACGGTGGGGGACCGGGTGGAAACCCGGGTGACCCGGGAGGTCAGGTATCTGTCGGCCATGGACGAGGAAAACAAGGTCATCGCCCAGGCCAACGCCCGGCTGGACGAGGAGGGGCGCTTTCTCGACGAACGGGTGGAGGCCCGCATCAGCGGCCAGTATGTCATGGTAAGCCCCGGGGACATCGACTACATGGACGTCTCCCCCAGCCAGCTGGTGAGCGTGGCCGCCTCCCTCATCCCGTTTCTGGAGCACGACGACGCCAACCGGGCCCTCATGGGTTCCAACATGCAGCGCCAGGCGGTGCCGCTCCTCACCGCCTCCACCCCCATCATCGGCACCGGCATGGAAGGCGTGGTGGCCCGGGACTCCGGGGTCACCCTGGTGGCCAAGCGGAGCGGGGTGGTGGAAGACGTGGACGCCACCCGCATCGTCATCCGGGCCGCCGACGGCAACGGCGGCGGGGATTCGCCGGTGGACATCTACAAGCTCACCAAGTTCCAGCGCACCAACCAGAACACCTGCTATAACCAGCGGCCCATCGTGCGCCGGGGGGACGTGGTGGAAAGCGGGCAGATCATCGCGGACGGTCCCGCCACCCAACTGGGCGAGCTGGCCCTGGGGAAAAACGTCATGGTGGCCTTCATGCCCTGGGGCGGCTACAACTTCGAGGATTCCATCCTGGTGAGCGAGCGCCTGGTGAAAGACGACGTCTTTACCAGCATCCACATCGAGGAATTCGAGGTGATGGCCCGGGACACCAAGCTGGGCAAAGAAGAGATCACCCGGGACATCCCCAACGTGGGCGAAGAGGCGCTGCGCAACCTGGACGAATCCGGGATCATCCGGATCGGGGCCGAGGTCCGTCCGGGAGACATCCTGGTGGGGAAAATCACCCCCAAGGGTGAAACCCAGCTCTCTCCGGAAGAAAAGCTCCTTAGGGCCATCTTCGGGGAGAAGGCCGGGGACGTCAAGGACACCTCCCTCCGGGTGCCGCCCGGCATCGAGGGCGTGGTCATCGACGCCCGGGTGTTTTCCCGCAAAGGCGTGGAAAAGGACGACCGCAGCCGCTCCATCGAAGACGAGGCCGTGGCCAAACTGCAGAAGGACCAGGCGGACGAGATCTCCATCATCACCCAGAGCTACCGGCAGAAGCTGGCCGAGCTCATGGTGGGGAAGAAGGTGGCCGAGGCCATCGAAGATGACGTCCGCGGCGTCACCCTGGTGGAGAAGGGCCAGGGGGTGGCCGCCGACCTGGTGAAAAAGCAGCCGCTGGAGTTCTGGCGGCATGTCTCCTTCCAGGAAGCGGGCCTGGAGGACCGGGTGGATGAACTGCTGGACCGCTACCAGGAACAGCTCCACCTGGTGTCCATGGTGTTCGAGGCCAAACTCTCCCGCCTGCGCAAGGTGGATGAACTGCCGCCCGGGGTCATCAAGAAGGTCAAGGTCTTTGTGGCCATGAAGCGCAAACTGGCGGTGGGCGACAAGATGGCGGGCCGCCACGGCAACAAGGGCGTGGTCTCCCGCATCATGCCGGAAGAGGATATGCCGTACTTCGCCGACGGCACCCCGGTGGACATCGTGCTCAACCCCTTGGGGGTGCCTTCCCGCATGAATGTGGGCCAGGTGATGGAAACCCATCTGGGCTGGGCCTCCTACGAGCTGGGCCGCCAGATCGGGGAGATGTTGGACAAGTACTATTCCGAGGAGGCCGTCAAAAACCGGCTGAAACGCATTTTCAACGACCCGGAGGTGGCGGCGGAGATAGACGCCGCCGATTTTGAAGAACTGAGGGAGATCTGGGGCAAGCGCTATCGCCAGGGCATGTTCATGGCCACCCCGGTCTTCGACGGGGCCAGCGAGGAAGAGGTGCGGGCCTGCTTGGCGGAGGCGGGCCTCCCCATCGGCGGCCAGGCCAGGCTCCGGGACGGCCGCACCGGCGAGGAATTCGACCGGAACGTCACCGTGGGCATGATGTACATGATGAAGCTGCACCACCTGGTGGCCGACAAGATCCACGCCCGCTCCATCGGGCCGTATTCCCTGGTGACTCAGCAGCCCCTGGGCGGCAAGGCCCAATTCGGGGGACAGCGCCTGGGGGAGATGGAGGTCTGGGCCCTGGAGGCTTACGGCGCCGCCTATACCCTGCAGGAATTCCTCACCGTCAAGAGCGACGACGTGGCCGGACGCACCCGCATGTATGAGAAGGTCTTCAAGGGCGAATACGATCTGGAGGCGGGGCTGCCCGAATCCTTCAACGTGCTGGTCCGAGAGCTCAAGAGCCTGGCGCTCAACGTGGAGCTCCTGAAGAAGGAGAAGCCCTCCAAGGAATAACTATGCTGGACAAGCCCAAGGACGTCAAATTGGAAGATCTGAACACCCTCTTTGCCCGGCCGGAAGACCCGCTCACCATTGAGGCGGTGCGCCTGGCCCTGGCCTCCCCGGACATGATCCGCTCCTGGTCCCACGGTGAGGTGAAGAAGCCGGAGACTATTAATTACCGCACCTTCAAGCCGGAGCGGGACGGGTTGTTCTGCGCCAAGATCTTCGGGCCGGCCAAGGACTACGAGTGCAACTGCGGCAAATACAAGCGCATGAAGCACCGGGGCATCACCTGTGAAAAGTGCGGCGTCGAGGTCATCCAGTCCAAGGTGCGCCGGGAGCGCATGGGCCACATCGACCTGGCCAGCCCGGTGGTGCATATCTGGTTCTTGAAGAGCTTGCCCAGCAAGATCGGGAATCTCTTGGACCTGACCCTCAAGGACTTGGAAAAGATCCTCTATTTCGAAGCCTACGTGGTGGTGGATCCCGGGGACGTCAACAGCCTCTCCAAGGGGATGCTTCTCTCCGAAGAGCGTTACCGCCAGCTCCGGGAGGAGTTGGGGGACCGCTTCCAGGCCGGCATGGGGGCGGAAGCCATCCGGGAGATGCTGGCGGCCCTGGATCTGGAGGCGCTGCATGAGGAAATCCGGGCCGAAATGGCCAAAACCAGCTCCGACGCCAAGCGCAAGAAGCTGGGGAAACGGCTGAAGATCATCGAGGCCTTTCGGGAGTCAGGGCAGCGGCCGGAATGGATGGTGCTGGAGGTCATCCCGGTATTGCCTCCGGACCTCCGCCCCCTGGTACACCTGGATGGCGGACGGTTCGCCACCAGCGACCTAAATGACCTCTACCGCCGGGTGATCAACCGCAACAACCGGCTCAAGCGCCTGCTGGAGCTGAATGCCCCGGATATCATTATCCGCAACGAGAAGCGCATGCTCCAGGAAGCGGTGGACGTGCTCTTCGAAAACGGTCGGCGGGGCCGCACCATTACCGGGCCCAACAAGCGCCCCCTCAAGTCCCTGTCGGACATGCTCAAAGGCAAACAGGGCCGCTTCCGTCAGAACCTTTTGGGGAAACGGGTGGACTATTCCGGCCGCTCGGTGATCGTCATCGGGCCGGAGCTGAAGCTGCACCAGTGCGGGCTTCCCAAGCAGATGGCCTTGGAGCTCTTTAAACCCTTTATTTTCAACAAGCTGGTGTCCCGGGGCTACGCCACCACCATCAAGCTGGCCAAGAAGCTGGTGGACCGGGAGACTCCGGAGGTGTGGGATATCCTGGATGAGGTGGTGAAGGAACACGCCGTCATGCTCAACCGGGCTCCCACCCTGCACCGGCTGGGCATCCAGGCCTTTGAACCCATTCTCATCGAGGGCAAGGCCATTCAGTTGCACCCCCTGGTCTGCACTGCGTTCAACGCCGACTTTGACGGCGACCAGATGGCGGTGCATGTGCCCTTGTCCATCGAAAGCCAGATCGAGGCCCGGGCCCTGATGATGTCCACCAACAACATCCTGAGCCCGGCCAACGGCGACCCCATCATTGTGCCCACCCAGGATATTGTCCTGGGACTGTATTACATGACCCGGGAGCGCCCCTTCGCCAAAGGGGAGCGGGTGGCCAAGAACGGGCAGAAACCCCTGCCCTTTGCCTCCCCGGAAGAGGTGCGGGTGGCTTACGATCAGGGTGAGGTCCATCTGCAGGCCCGGATTCCGGTGCGCATCGGCGGCAGGGTCTATGAAACCACGGTGGGCCGCATCCTCCTCTATGAGATTCTCCCCAAGGGGCTGCCTTTTGAGATGGTGAACACCGTCATGACCAAGCGGGAGGTCCGGAAACTCATCGCGCATGCCTACCGCAAGTGCGGCATCAAGCAGACGGTGCTTCTGGCCGACCGCCTGAAAAACCTGGGCTACCGCTACGCCACCAAGGCAGGCATCTCCATCTCCATCCAGGATATGGTGATCCCGGCTTTGAAATCCGACATCCTGAACCAGGCCCTTAACGAGGTCTCCCAGGTGGAGGAGCAGTACCAGGAAGGTATCATCACCGAAGGGGAGAAATACAACAAGGTGGTGGATATCTGGGCCAAGGCCACCGATGAAGTGGCGGCCCGGATGATGGAGGAGATGAGCCGGGAGGTCATCAACGTGGAGGAGCCTGATCCGGAGGAGCCTACCAAAACCATCACCCACCAGGAAGAGGTGGTGAGCTTCAACCCCATTTTCATGATGGCGGACTCCGGAGCCCGGGGCAGCAAGGACCAGATGCGCCAGCTGGCCGGCATGCGGGGATTGATGGCCAAGCCCTCGGGCGAAATCATTGAGACCCCCATCACCGCCAACTTCCGGGAGGGTTTGAGCGTTCTCCAGTACTTCATCTCCACGCACGGCGCCCGGAAAGGTCTGGCGGATACGGCGCTGAAGACCGCCAACTCCGGCTACCTCACCCGGCGGCTGGTGGACGTGGCCCAGGACGCGGTGATCAGCGAGCTGGACTGCGGCACCATCGACGGCATCTATGTCACCCCCCTGGTGGAGGGCGGCGAGATCATCGAGCGGGTCAAGGACCGGGTGCTGGGGCGCACCGCCCTGGAAGACGTGGTGGATCCGCACACCGGCGAGGTCCTGGTGAAGGCCAATGAGGAAATTGATGAAGAGGCGGCCCAGCGCATTGAGGATGCCGGCATCGAAAAGGTGGAGATCCGCTCGGTGTTGACCTGCCAGACCCGCTGGGGGGTGTGCGCCAAGTGCTACGGCCGGGATCTGGCCCACGGCACCCAGGTGAACATCGGCGAGGCCATCGGGATTCTGGCGGCCCAGAGCATCGGCGAACCCGGCACCCAGCTCACCATGCGGACCTTCCACATCGGTGGCACCGCTTCCCGGCGGGCCGAGCAGAGCCGGCATGTGGCCCGGGTCAAGGGCCGGGTGCGCTTCGACAGCCCCAAATACGTGGAAGACCGCTATGGGGAACTCGTCAACCTCTCCCGCCAGTTGGACCTGGTCATTGTCAGCGAGAAAGGCATCGAGCGGGAACGGTTTCCGCAGCTCCCCTACGGCGCGCACCTCAAGGTGCGGGAGGGCCAGGAGGTGGAGCCCGGCACGGTGCTGGCCGAGTGGGATCCCTTCACCAACCCCATCCTCACCGAGGTGGGCGGCACCATCAAGTTCGGCGACATCCTGGAGGCCCTGCAGGAACGGGTGGATCCGGTGACCGGCAAGGTCTCCCGGTTGATCATCGAGAGTAAGGACCCGGATTTGCGACCCCGCATCTCGGTGAAGGACGAATCCGGCCAGACGGCCCGCATCCCCGGGTCAGTGGCCTCCGCCCGCTATTTCATGCCGGTGGGCGCCATCCTCATGGTGAACGAGGGCGACCAGGTCTTCCCCGGTGACGTCATCGCCAAGATCCCCCGGGAGACCATGAAGACCAAGGACATCACCGGCGGGCTGCCCCGGGTGGCGGAGCTCTTCGAGGTGCGCAAGCCCAAGGAGACCGCCATCATCAGTGAGATTTCCGGGGTGGTCTCCTTCGGCAAGCACATCAAGGGCAAACGGAAGATCGTGGTCACCCCCGAAGTGGGCAAGCCCAAGGAATACCTCATTCCCAAGGGCAAGCACGTGGCGGTGCAGGAAGGCGATTTTGTCAAGGCGGGCGACCCTCTCATGGACGGCTCGGCCAACCCCCACGACATTTTGAACATCCGGGGCCTCAAGGACCTGGCCCGCTATCTGGTGGACGAGGTGCAAGAGGTTTACCGTCTCCAGGGCGTCAAGATCAACGACAAGCACATCGAAGTTATCGTCCGCCAGATGTTGAGAAGGATCAAGGTGGTGGACCCCGGCGACACCGATTTCCTCTTGGGCGAACAGGTGGAAAAGTGGGTCTTTGAGGAGAAAAACGACCAGGCCCTGGCCGAGGGCAAGCGCCCGGCGGTGGGCGAGCCGCTCCTCCTTGGCATCACCAAGGCCTCTCTGACCACGGAGAGCTGGATCTCGGCGGCTTCCTTCCAGGAGACCACCAAGGTGTTGGCTGATGCCTCGGTACAAGGCAAGGTGGATCACCTGAGAGGCCTCAAGGAAAACGTCATCATGGGCCGCATCATCCCAGCGGGGACCGGGTTGGCGGCCTACCGGGACCTGGAGATCGCCTTGGCCGGGGGCGAAGAGGCGGCACCTGCCCCGACGGAGGACACCCCCGTCGAGGTGTTGCTGCCGGAAGCCGCAGCGCCGGCGGCCCCGCTGGCGGAACTGCCCCCGGCGGAATAACCCCTTGACAAAAACTGCAGTTCCCTATAAACATATGAGGTTTGCGTGCCAATCGTTTTGAGGTTGAATATATGCCGACGATCAACCAGTTAATCCGCAAGGGCCGGCTCAAGGTGAAACAGCGCACGGCCTCGCCGGCTCTGCAGAGCTGTCCCCAGAAGCGGGGGGTTTGTGTGCGGGTGTACACCACGACGCCCAAGAAGCCCAACTCGGCGTTGCGCAAGGTGGCCCGGGTACGCCTCACCAACGGCATCGAGGTGACCACCTACATCCCCGGGGTGGGCCACAACCTGCAGGAGCACTCGGTGGTCCTCATCCGGGGCGGCCGGGTCAAGGACCTGCCGGGGGTGCGTTACCACGTAGTTCGGGGCACCCTGGACGCCTCCGGAGTCCAGGACCGGCGCCGGGGGCGCTCCAAGTACGGGGCCAAGCGGCCCAAATGAAGTGAGTTTCGAGTTTCCGGTTTCGAGTTGAGGCGGCCTCAATCCTTGAACTCGAAACTTAAAACTTAAAAACTCAAACCTGCATAAAGGTAGAAGCGATGCCCAGAAAAGGCGGAGCGGTCAAGCGGCCCATCGCCCCCGACCTGAAATACAGCGACGCACTGGTGAGCCGGTTCATCAACGGTCTCATGCGGCGGGGCAAGAAGTCAACGGCCCAGCGGATTTTCTACAACGCCCTGGAGATCATGGGCCAGCGGGGCAAGGATGACCCGTTGAAAATCTTTCACCAGGCCATGGACAACGTCAAACCGCTCATCGAGGTCAAGTCCCGACGGGTAGGGGGCGCCACCTACCAGGTGCCGGTGGAGGTCCGCCAGGACCGGCGCATCTCCCTGGCCATCCGCTGGCTCATCAACTATGCCAAGGGCCGGGCCGAAAAATCCATGGAGGCCAAGCTGGCCGGGGAATTTCTGGACGCCTCCCAGAATCGGGGCGGCGCCATCAAGAAGCGGGAAGACACCCACAAAATGGCCGAGGCCAACAAGGCCTTTGCCCATTATCGCTGGTAGCGTTATCGTGCCCAGAACGACACCCTTGAGCCGGGTCAGAAACATCGGTTTCATGGCCCATATCGACGCCGGGAAGACCACCACCACGGAGCGGGTCCTGTTTTATACCGGGGTGACCCACCGTCTGGGGGAGGTGCATGACGGCCAGGCCACCATGGACTGGATGGTCCAGGAGCAGGAGCGGGGAATCACCATCACCTCCGCCGCCACCACCTGCTATTGGCGGGAGCACCGCATCAACATCATCGACACCCCCGGGCACGTGGATTTCACCATCGAAGTGGAGCGCAGCCTCAGGGTGCTGGATGGCGTGGTGGCCGTGTTTGACGCGGTGGCCGGGGTGGAGCCCCAATCCGAGACGGTGTGGCGCCAGGCGGATCGCTACCGGGTTCCCCGCCTCGCCTTTGTCAACAAGATGGACCGGGTGGGGGCCGACCTCTTCCGCTGCCTGAAAATGATGGGGGAACGGCTGGATGCGGTGCCGGTGCTCCTGCAGCTGCCCCTGGGCGAAGAGGCCGGCTTCAAGGGGGTCATCGACCTCATTCGCCAGAAGGCCTATGTCTTTGACGATGCCAGCCAGGGCCTCCAGGTGGCGGTTACCGAGATCCCGGCCGATCTTGCCGGCCCGGCCCGGGAATGGCATAACCGGCTCCTTGAAACCCTGGCCGAGTTCGACGAAGAGATTATGGAGCGCTTCCTCTCCGACCAGCCGGTGGAGGAGGACCGCATCCGTCAGGCCCTGCGTCGGGCCACCATCGAGCTCAAGCTGGTGCCGGTCCTGTTGGGTTCCGCCTTTAAAAACAAAGGGGTGCAGCCGCTGTTGGATGCAGTGGTGGATTATCTGCCCTCCCCCCAGGACAAGCCGCCGGTGCAGGGGCTGAGCCTTGCCGGCGAGGTGGTGACCCGGCCGGCGGCCGACGAAGCCCCGCTGGCGGCCTTGGCCTTCAAGCTGTACTCCGACCCCTATGTGGGACACCTGACGTTTTTACGGGTCTACTCCGGGGTGCTCCAGGCCGGCAGTTCCGTGCTGAACGCCACCAAGGGCGTCAAGGAGCGCATCGGGCGCCTGTTGAAGATGCATGCCAACAAGCGGGAGGAGATCGAGGCGGCCTATGCCGGCGACATCGTGGCCGCGGTGGGCCTGAAAAACGCCACCACCGGCGACACCCTGTGCGACGAGCGCCAGCCCGTGATTTTGGAGACCTTGCACATCCCGCAGCCGGTGATCGACATCGCCATCGAGCCCAAGACCAAGGCGGACCAGGACAGGCTGGGGCTGGCCCTGGCCAAGATCGCCGCCGAGGATCCCTCCTTCCGAGTGAAAAGCGATGCGGACACGGGGGAGACCATCATCTCCGGCATGGGCGAACTGCATCTGGAAATCATCGTCGACCGGCTGACCCGGGAGTTTAAGGTGGACGCCCGGGTGGGCCGACCCCAGGTGTCCTACCGGGAGACGGTTACCGAAAGCGCCCGGGCCGAAGGACGGTTTGTGCGCCAAAGCGGCGGCCGGGGCCAATACGGCCACGTCTGGCTGGAGGTGGAACCCCTGCCGGCCGGCAGCGACGTGGTCTTCGAAAACAAGATTGTGGGCGGCGTCGTCCCCAAGGAATACATCCCCGCGGTGGAAAAAGGGGTGAGGGAGGCGGCGGCCACGGGAATTTTGGGCTACCCCATGGTGGACGTGCTCATCCGGCTGGTGGACGGCTCCTATCACGAGGTGGATTCCTCGGAGCGGGCCTTCCAGATCGCTGGGTCCATGGGCTTCAAGGAAGCGGCCCTGAGGGCCCGGCCGGTGCTGCTGGAACCCATCATGGCCCTGGAAGTGGTGACCCCCGAGGAGTTTGTGGGCGAAGTCATGGGGGAGCTCAACGCCCGCCGGGGGCGCATCACCGGCATGGAGAGCCGAGGCCACACCCAGGTGGTCGCCGCCCAAGTGCCTCTGGCCACCATGTTCGGCTACGCCACGGTGCTGAGAAGCGCCACCCAGGGCCGGGCCACTTTTACCATGCAGTTTGACCACTACGAACCCGTTTCGCCGAATCTGGCGGAGGAGATTTTGGGCCGGCGCCAGGCGCACGCCTAACCCCGAAAACGCTGGGAGGAACTTCAATGGCCAAGAAGAAGTTTGAGCGGACGAAGCCGCACGTGAATGTGGGTACGATAG
>CAYZOP010000016.1:0-13770 GCA_964480485.1 uncultured Desulfobacterales bacterium
CACCGGCTAACATCCTTCGGTCGCAATCCCTTCGAATCAGGTCAGTGATTCCTACTGCAGAAGGCCCTGGGCCACGCCTCCATCGCCACCACGTCGCAATCCCTTCGAATCAGGTCAGTGATTCCTACCTGGTAAAGGAGGCCATCGAGAGCGGCAGCGTCAAAAGGTCGCAATCCCTTCGAATCAGGTCAGTGATTCCTACTGATGACCTGGGGCACGAGGCTGGAGCCCCTAATAGGTCGCAATCCCTTCGAATCAGGTCAGTGATTCCTACGGCGGTCTTGGACGCCGCGAGGCGTCCGGCTCTGGTGGTCGCAATCCCTTCGAATCAGGTCAGTGATTCCTACACATATTTAGTCATCACGCATGATTGCCGGATGGTATGTCGCAATCCCTTCGAATCAGGTCAGTGATTCCTACCCAGGGCCGGGGCCGGAGTCACTATCAGGTCTGATGTGTCGCAATCCCTTCGAATCAGGTCAGTGATTCCTACCGAAGAACCCTGAGATGAGGTCGGTGTAAGCCTTGATCTGGGTCGCAATCCCTTCGAATCAGGTCAGTGATTCCTACCGAAGCTCTTTGTAGGCCAGCAGGGGTTCGGAATCCGTCGCAATCCCTTCGAATCAGGTCAGTGATTCCTACAGAGTAGAGGAAAATGGCGAAGGAAAAGGAAGAGAAGTCGCAATCCCTTCGAATCAGGTCAGTGATTCCTACCGCGCGCCCGTATCTTTCTTTCGCACGTGCCCCCGCGTCGCAATCCCTTCGAATCAGGTCAGTGATTCCTACCCCTCCCTTCTGAGAGCCGCAGGGGCCGCGGGCCCCAGACCCCAAAAACGGGGTTCAGGGGGGGATACCCCCCCCTACCAGCCGACCCATTTTTTAAAAATCCGACTTTCTTCAAGGTTTTCATGGAGTTGCCCGTGCGGGGTTCATTTTTGCCCCTGCTAAAGATTTCAAGCACTTAGGCCAGGTTCAAAAATTTTGCCGGGAACCCCGCACATGCGCCTTTGTGAACAAGGGCGGGCCGCGGTTTTTTCACCTGTAGCACACCCCGGGCCTGCCTGGCAAGGAAAATGTGGCCTGGGGCCAATCTGACCCCGGCCCCGGGCGCACCCTCCCCGGGAGACCCAGCCTTGGAGCAGGCTGGCTTAGGAGCAGGGCTCGATCTTCACCAGCCGAAAGAGCCGGCCCTCCACCTCCACGCTCACCCGGGCGTTGGCCCCCTTGGTCTTCCTGAGCCGGTCCCGCATCTCGGGGGGTACCAGGTCCAGGCCTTTGGCCACGGCCTTTTTTCCCTTAAAAATGGCGGTGAGTTTGTCGTCCCCCGGCGACCAGGCCAGGCGGGCCGTCTCCCAGACCTCGGTGGCCCAGGCCGGGGCGGCGCGGTCCGGAGGCACCCTGCCAGCCTCCGGGGGCGCGACTTTGGCCCCGGCGGCGGTGGAATCCAGAGCCGGCCGGCGGAAACGGCCATGGCCCACAGCGGTCTTGGCCCCCAAGCCGTGCTCCGCCAGGGCCTGCTCGAAGGCCTGGAGAAGGCCCTCCTTGATTCCGGCTGCCTGGCTCACCTCCGGGGACAGCAGGAGGCGGAAGACGAAGGCCAGGGGGCGGCGGTCCGGAAGGAGCGGGTCCACGGCCCAAAACTTCTGGGGGTTGGGGCGCTGGTCTTCGGTGGGGCCGCGGCTGGCCTTGTTCAGGTAGTCAGGGTAATGGCAGTTCATGATCTCGGCCTTGAGCCGGGGCACCGCCTGGGGATAGGCGTCCAGAAAGATGACCTGCCCCCGCACCGCATCCTTTTCACCCCCGGCGCCGAAGAGGCTGCGGCCGGCGGGCGGCAGGTTGTCGTTTTTGACTCCATCGGCAAACCTAAGGGCCGCCTCCTGGTCCGGCTGCCGGTTCAGCTCCTCCACCAGCCAGGCCAGGCGCACCACCCCCTTGATGCCGCTGGCGGGGATGACCGGCAGCCCCAGGGTCCAGTCGAAGCGGAAGCCCTTCTCCGAGGGGTGCTCCAAGCCCAGGCCCAGGACCAGGGGCGAGGCCAGAGTGCGCTCCAGACGCAGATATTCATAGCCCAGGGAGGCGAAGGAGCGGGCCGCAGCCTCCAGGGCCTTATGCCTTTGTTGCAGAAGTCGCTCCAGAGTCTGGCGGTCCCAGGAGGCCGGGACGTTCACTAATCCGGAACCGGATTTTAGCTCGCCCTTATAGTCTTTCCGGAGCACCTCCCGCGCATACTGCTTTTCGTGGTTGAAAAGCGCCAGGGAGACCTCAAGGTTGTCCAGCAACATATTGGGCTCAAAGAATTGCCCTTTTTGCCTGAGCTTGGTCTCATCACTCAGGCAGCAGGCCCAGGCCTTTTTGGGCGGGGGCGCGTCGGCAGTTGGGGCGCCGTCCGCCACGAAGAGCCATTTCATGAAATAGAGGCCGAAGTTGAAGGGGCCGGAGGGCAGGCCGCGGCCCAGGGCCTCGTGCACCGCCCGGCACACCGGCCGGAACTCCCTGGTCTTGGGATACGCCATGGCCTCACCTCACCTTCCGGCGCCCAAGCCGGCGGCGGCGAAGCGCTTGGCCCACTCCAGCACGGCCAGGGCCTCCTCCTGGGCCTGGAGATAGACGGGCTGCTCCATCCGGGCCAGTTCATGAAGGATGTCGCCCTCATTTTCCCGGGTGATGAGGCGGCGCTCCCGGAGCCAGCCGACGATGAGGGTAAACGCGTCTTGATAATCCTTGTTCTTTCGCTTGGTCTTGGCCTCACCCTCCTTTTCGGCTCCTTTGGCCAATAAATAGGCCAGGGTTTGGGCGAAACCATTCAGGAGCACGGTGGCCGGCAGTCTTGCCAAGAGCTTCCCGAGGGATTCCAGGTCTGAAGCGCTGAGACCGAGTCCCTGCAATTTTTTCAAGGCGTAAGCCGCCCGCTGCTGCGCCAGGGTGGTCATTTTGCACCTCCGTGGGCGGCCTCCGGGAGCCAGCACACCTCCATGAGGCCCCGGCCCAGGGTCATATCGCCCCCCATCTGGAGGTGTGAGGAAACGGCCCGACCGAGGCAGTCTTTGATCACTCCGGGAAGCAGGCCGTTTTCTTTGGAAGTCCGCTCACCGCCGATGAAAACCAGGGTGTAGAGGACGGAGTCGGCGGGGAGCAGTTCCTGATAACGCAGGGAACCGGTCTTGGTGGTGCCGGTGGCGGGGTCGATGGCGATCTGGGCCTGTACCTCGGTGGCGGTGCGCACCAGGAAGGAGAAGCGCTGGTCGGAAATCAAAAGGAGCCGCTCCACCTGGGGGGCCAGTTTTTGAAAGACCTCAGCCAGTTTTTCCGTCAAAGAGGAGTTCTCTTCCCGGCTGACGGCCAGGTCTTCCAGGATGACCTGGGGGGTGGTGAAATTGCCCCGGATGGGGACGAAGGCGTCTTCCCCGGAGGGGGCGCCCTGAGCCACTTCCCAGCCCAGGCCGGCGAGCCTGAGGTCCCGCTTAAGGCGGGTGAGGACTCCGGGGCAGGTGACCCAGACGAAGGGGGCCACCTGGGAGCGCACCGGAAAGGCCAGGAGTCGGGCGTCGGTGAAGGCCACGGCCCCGGCCTGGCCCTCCTTGCCTTCCCGTCCTTCCTCGGCTTGGCCGAAGATCTTTTCGGTGAGTGCCTGACACTGGCTTGCGGCCTCCGGAACCTCGCCACCGTTGGCTTTATAAAACCGATAAAACCAGTCCCGGAAGGCGCCCTTCACGCCGGAGGCCTGGACTTGGGGCCACTGGGTGTGCCGCTCCCGCTGAATGGGCAGGTCCACGGCGCCGATGGCCTGGCCGGAGCCGGCGTGCAGCGGGGTCAAGGCATAAAAGACGCACACCTGACACAACTCTTTCTGCATGGCAACCTCCTGATGCTAAAGGCGGATGAAGCCGAAGGGAACTTCCCCCCCGGGTTTTCCTTTGATGACCGTGCCTGCCGGGAAAAAGGCCCGGGAGGGTTTGTGGAATTTTTCCTTCATGTCCCAGCCCGCCACCCGGATAAGGGGACCGGACACCCGCAGGCAATCCTGCCAGCCGTAAGGGCCCAGGAATTCCCAGGGGAAGGGCATGAGGCTCATCAGCCAGGGGCTGTCCCCGGGCGCCAAGGGGTGGCCGGCGGGCAGGAAGGCATACCTGACGCGGCGCTGCTCCCCGCCCAAGTGCAGGAGACCTTCGGCGTCCAGATAATGGGGCGCCAGGCCGGGGGACAGCCCGATAATGAGGGATACCCCCGTCGTGAGGCGCACCTGGGTGGCGGTATAGAGATGGCCCTGCCGAACCCGCCTGAGGCCGTAATCCAAGGCGATGCCGGTGCGGATTTCTGGGGCAAACAGCGCTTTCAGGGGCACGAGCAGGGGTTGGTCAGGGTCAGCCTGGCAAAGGTCAGTAATGAAGGACAGCTCCAGCGATCCCTGGCGAACGTTCTGAATGGCCTTATCATTGACCCAATACCCGGCCAGGCTCTTTAGGGATTCGGAGGCTGGGTGCAAGACCCAGGCAGGGCAAGGTATGGAGCCGCACAGCCCCAGAACGGAGTACAACTCCGGGGCTTCATCGGCAATGGCGACCGTTATCTCTTTCGGCTCCTCTGTCTTGGCCCCTTCCAGGTCGGCGAACCAGTGAGCCGGGGCGGGATAGAACCAGGCGGGCGGGGTTGAGGGTTTTTCCCAGCAAAGCAATGGCCCCACCACCCGGAAACCCGGGGAGCCGGGCTCACCCAGCAGGGGAAAACGCTCCCGTACTGCGGCTGCGGGCCCGCCGGGACCGGCATAATCCCGGGGTCTGAGGCCCCGTTGCCTGAGGATGGCAGTGCACAAGGCGCCGACGCAGGTTTCCGGCATGGGCGGGAAGAGGGAGCTCACTTCGTGGCCTTCCCCGGCAATCATGGGCTCAGAGCCCTTAAAGAACAAGGTATCCAGAGGATCCAGGGTGAGCCATTGGTCCACCTGAGACATCAGGCACCTCCTTTCCCGGCAACCCCCATGGACCTGCGGGCGCCGAGGAACCTGGCAATGAGCAGCGGCTCAATGGTCAAGGAGGGGGTAGAGGTAACGGAAGCTGGGGGCCTCACCATGAGAGCCGCCAGCCGGTGAGCCAGGTGGGCCGCCGACACCTGGTCCTCCTCCTTTTGGGAACGCTGCACCTGGGCCCGGAGGAAGTTCGCCACTTCCGCTGGAGCTTGGCCGGCGAGGGCTTGCAAGCCCGGCTGCAATTCCTGCAACCGGTAGATCAGCGAGGCGCTCAATTCCCGATACGGGGGGCGGCCCAGGTAGTTCGCCACTTCCTCCAGGAGGCCTACCAGGCGACGCTTCTCCCCAGGAAGTTCAAGCCCCAGGTCCGGCCAGGGCTCCTCCGCCCAGCGGGCCAGGAACAGGGCGGGCCCGCCGGCCCGCTTCCTCAGCTCCAGGGCCACGGCGTTGCGTCCCCCCTTCTCTTTGGCCAGTTTCAGCAGTCTATGACCTCGTCTGATTACTGCGGCCAAGGGTGCCTTGTGATGGGCAATCACCAGCCCGGCAGAGATGGAGATGTCTTTGCCGGCTCCCAAATGCAGAGCCAACCGGCCCGGGGAGGGCTCCCAGACTCCGGAGAGGCTCAGAGGCAGGCCGGGAGACTCTGCTGGGAAAAACAGGAAGGCCTGGCTGTACCATTGGGCGATGTCCTGAGCCGCCGCCAGGGCGGTGGAAACCGGCAGCAGGGCACAGACGTCGTCTCCGCCGGCATAGATGAGGCGGCCCCGATGCTTCTCCACCAGGGCCGGCACAGTAAAGAGGGAGAAGTCCCCCAGGGATTCAGAAATGGCGGCATGCACCGCCGGGGCCAAAGCCCGGGGCTGGTTCAATTCGCCCTGCCAGAATTCCCGGTATTGTTTGGGGAACTGCGGCTGCTTAAGACGTTCGACGAGTTGCGGGTGGAGAACGGTTTCCCAGCGGGAGGCCAGGGTGGCGCCGTTTACCAGCATGCCCATGCGGTCGCCGTCCATGAGGAGGAGGGCGTAGTATTTGTCCTCATCCCGAACCGGCGCTTTCGCCTTTTCCATGGCTTCGAGGAGCCGCCGGGCCGCCTTTCTCTCCTCGCGGTCGAGGGAGAGAATTTCCGGCTCGCTTTCAGGCCTGGGAGTGTCGCCTTCCTGCTCATGCACCACCTGGGACAAGACCCGGCGCCAGCCCTTTTTTTGCAATTCCGGAAAGTTTTGGAGCAGACCCAGTTCAGCCACCTGCCTAAACCAGTCGTCCAGGGCCATTTCGGTGGTGGAGGGGAAGGTCTCGCCGGCAGCAAAGAACGGGTTGAGGGGGTGATCGGGGTGATCCTTGCAGACCCGATACGCCAACCGCTTGACCGTGGCCACGGCGGAAAGCCGCTCCGTTGGCTTGAAGTCGGATTCCGGCTGCCAGCCTCTTTTAAGCTCCGACCACAACGGGTCCTGGGCCGGCCGGGGATTGCGGTCCTCTCCCTCCCCCCAGGCAAAGCGCAGGGTCTCCAGGTCGCCGTGCAAACTGCACTTGATGCCCTTTTCCAGTTCGCCTCGGTTCGTCCGGGTGGCTTTGCCGGCGGCCAGAAAGCCCTGGCTGAGGGCATGGGTGAGAGCATACAACGCGCCTTCCCCGGGGCTGGAGCATTTCTGCTCTTTTACCTTGGCCAGCATTGCCAAGGGGCGCTTCCATACCGCGGCGGGCAGCAATTTCTGGACCTCCAGTATTCCTGACTCCTCCACCAATGGTGCGGCCGCCCAGTGATATTCCCAAAAGCCCGACAGTTGCCGCCGGAATTGTTCTTTTAAATACCCATCCCGGCGCGCCAGTTTTGCCTCCATCAGGGCCAGAGTTCTGCTGCCCAGGTCTTGCCAGGCGGCCTGGACGCTCTGCTGGCTCTTCTCCGCAATGGCGCTCTCCTCTCCCGTGGGGACCAGGCAGACGAATTTGTTGGGCAGGGAGGCCACTCCGGCTTTTGCCCGCATCTCGGCCCAGCCGTCCGGCAACAGGCCGAAGCGGCACTCCCGATCCAGCAGCCGGTTCACCAATGGCTGGCCGATGAGGCTGGGGTAGATGATGTGGTCGGTCCCCAGCTCATAAATTACGGGGCGCATTCCTTCAAAGGCCAGCCAGGAGAGGATAAGGGACCCGCTCCAGAAATCCCGGAGCTTGCGAGCCCGGCTAAGGAAGTCCTGCACCGGCGTCAGGGCGAAGACCAGCAGGCTGGCCCCTTTCCGGGGAGACAGCGCGAAGCAGGAGGTCAGGGCCGACACCAGGGAGCAATGCTGCCAAATGCTGTGGTCCGGTATCCTGGTGTCCGCCGGCAGGCGGTGCCATAAACCCCCCAACCCGCCTGCGTTCCGACGGGCCAGACGCTCCCTGAGAGCATGGTGGACATAGTGAAACCGGGCCGCAGCCAGGGCCGCCGGATTGCCCTTGAACCCCGGGGCTTCTGAAAGGCAATGGATGTCTTTATTGGCCAATTCCACCAGGGCTTGGTTCATCTCGGCAGCCTTCAGCCCCGGGGAAAGGTGAACCTGCAGCGCCGCCGAGTCCCCGGTAGGATGGGTCAGCTTCGGCTCCGCCAGAAAGTCAATACTGCCGCTGCGGCGGGGGTCGGCATCATGAGGGGGAAGCTGGGCGCGGTCCATGCCCGCGGCGATGGCATCGGCTCGCCGGTACATATCCGAGTCCGGAGCTGGCAATGGCCCCAAAACCTCGGCCAGCAGGCGGCTGCGGGCCTCATGCCCCGGAATGCTCAGGGCCTTGTCCGGGGGGTCATGCAAGTAGGTGGAGAGCTTCAAGTCCCAGTAATCGGCATCGGCGCGAAAATGCCAGTTGCTCATAGGCACTCCTCGTAGGCGGCCCGGTCCAGGAGATGGTCCAATTTACGATGCACCTCTTTCCAGACCGCAAGTTGTTTGTCCGGTTGGAGGGCAGCAATTCCCCTGGTCATGTCATCGCTGAACCGGTGGGGCACGTGGAGGACGAACCCCACATATCCCGGGGGCCGGCGCCGCACCACAAAACGCAACGGCGAGGCGTGGCGGCCGTCTTTGCCCCAACCCTGATTAGTTCTTCCTTCGGCCCAATGGTTGGTGAGCGGAAAACCCAACAAATGGCGCTCGCTGGGCTCGGCTTTCCCGTCGGCGTCCAAGGGGCCGATACCGCCCTCAGTTCTGGCCCTCAGTCCGGCATAGGCGTCTGCCAAGTCGCGCATGGCCTCTTCCCAGGATTTCCTGGGTTCCCTCGTCTTCCACAGGAGCGGACCCTTCTCATCCTTTCCCAAGCAGGTGGGGTAGTCCTGCTCAAAGCCCTTCTCCCAAGGGTGGGTGAACTGTTCTAAATAGCCAACAGCCTCCTCCCTGGGCAGGCCCCCGGAAATGATGCAAAAACTCCCCCAGCCGTTGCGGCAGCGGCTGCCCACTGCGCCGAAGGCCTGGAACAAGGCGAGAGATTTCTTCACTTCCGCCTCCGCCGCGCTGCTGCAATCCACCTTGATGGTGAAGGCTGAATCAGCAGGGAAATAGGAACGGGGTTTTTTTACTTCCCCCTGGGGGCTGAGGAGGCCCATCCCGGCCAGATAGAGGAGCGCTTCCACACCCTTGTCAGGAAATTTGGGGTAGGCGATTTTCAGGCCGGTTTGGAGATTTTTATCGGTTGCCGCCGTTAGGGAAGTTACCCCAACCCGCACCAGGCTCTGACGGCTTTCCCCCTCCCCTTCCCCGGCCGAACCGAAAAGACGGCCTTCCTCCTGGCGGAGATGGTTCCCTTCCCTTCCCGGACCCTGGGTCAGGCGCCACCAATACCGCAACAGCGCCTTGAAGGGCTCGGCCCGCCATTCCGCCCTCTGGTCCGCCCCCCCCAAAAACAAGGGGGTCAGGGTTTGGGCTTCCAGGGACCAGGTTTTCCTGCGATAGTAGCGACTCACCAAGATGTTCATGGAAAGTTCCCCTTCATTGCGTCAGGAAATGCTCCTTGAGGTACTCCAGGGCTGCGGCCCGTTGGGCCTTGGTGGTGGCCGTGGTGATGATGTCGAACTTGATGGTGGCCTTGCCGTCGCTGAAGCCTCCCTCTACTTGGGAGACGTCTGTCCGGCTGGAGGGGCGGAAATAATGGGCCAGGGGGAGATCAGGGTTGTAGTAATGCGTATAGATCTCCTTGACAAAGGGCACCCGTTTCAGCCTCTCAAACCAGTTTTCGATGCCGGGAGGTCTTCCCGGGACGGATTTTTCATACCGCACCTTCTTGGCCTCCGGCTTTAGCCCCGCCTCCGGCGGCAGGAACTTCTCCCGCTGAAGCCGGAAGAGATGACGGAAGGTCTCATGGAACAGCTGGCCGATGGCAGACAGGCCCCTCACGTGCTGACCGTCAACAGTGATTTCGTCCACCAAGGGATCGAAGCGCGGTTCCTGGGTGGTCTCCAGGGCATCTCCTTCATTTTCTGCCAGCTCGTAGAAGAGTTGCACATGCTCCAGCCAAAAATGCATATCCAGGGCCACCGGCTGCGGCGGCAGGACGATGACCTCGGAAAAGTCCTCAAACTGGTAACATACCGGTATCTGCAAGGCCTGGCCGATGAGGCCGGCAAAGGAAATTTGGGCCTTGTAGCCGCCGGTGGCGTTGATGAGCAGGGCATTGGAGCCGTGCCTCCCGGCGATGGCCCCGATCTCCTGCACGAGATGGCGCAGGCCCTCCTTCTCAAAGCGCTGGGGGTCGCCGTCCTGAAGGCCGGCGATGCGTCGGCTCTCGACCCTTGCCCACTTCCAGGGATTTTCAGGATGCGCATAATATTGCCTCAGAACCGTTCCTACTGACTCCCCGTCTTCGGTGTCCGAGGTCAGCAGGTAAAGATGTTCCCGTCCTCCCAAAAGAGGTTTCTGGCGGGAGTCTTTTTTCTTCATGATGCTGTCGGTGGAGTTGATCTCGGCGCCCAGGAGCCGGGTGGTGGGCTCATAGGTCAGCATTTTCGAGGCCAGAGCGCGAAACTGCCCGTGGCTGAAAAGCCCAAACAGCTCCTGATCCTGGTGCTGAAGATTGTTTTTCAGGCTGGTGCCCACAGTGCAGAGGAGAACGGTGCGCACTGTGCGGTTCCTCCATTCTATCCATATGTTAAGCGAATCTTCCCCAGGCCGAAGGTGGTGGCTTTGCCCAGGTGGACCTTTTCCACGTACTGGAGGAGGGGCACGAATTCCCGCAACTGCCCGGCGTAGGTGACCTCCCCCACCAGGCCACCCATGAGCATGGCGCTGTCCTGCCGGTTGGAGTAGCGCTGCCAGTCAAACCAGGAAAGCCCGGCTTGGGCTACCCGGACCTCCTGGGCCCTGGCGACGAGCCCCTTGTAGTCCAGGGGCGGCTCGCCCTCTGCGAAGTGGCCGGTGAGGGCGCTCAGCCGCCGGAGGGCCGCCCGCACCAGGACGTGGAAGGGCAGTTCCGCCTGCAGCCGGTTCTGAAACTTCAAACGCAGCGGCGTCAACAGCGACAGGGTGAGGCGTTCCACCGGCCCGGCGGGCGCTTCCGCCAGCCGCAGGTCCACGGTGCCACCGCTGCTGAGAGCGCCGCTCTCGGCGGCATACACCAAGCCGGCCTGAGGAGAGGTGATGGAATGCAGCAGGAACCGGGCCCGGCGGCCCTGGAGACGCCGCCCGATGCCGATTTGCCCCATCTCCCGAAAGGCGTAGACGAAATAGGGGAGGTAGTCATTGGCCGGACCGAAGAGGAGCAGGGTGAAGTCAAAGGGCTCCCCCTTGCAAAGATTTTCCCTCGGGCCCAACGGTGGCTCAATGACAAAGGGATGAGGGGGGCTGGGAGGACCTGGGGTTTTAGCCTCTGGTAGGGACTCGAAAACCAGGGCATAGACGCATTGCCGGCGCAGCAGGCAGGCCGGACATGCCTGGCGTCGGAGGGCGCAGACCACCTGTTTCAGAGCGACGCCGAACCCCCCCCGAAAGGTGGAACCTTTATAGGGAGGGAGGATGGCATCGTCTTCCAAAACGGCATGAAAGCGATATTCCCCGAAGAGCATCAGCGCTGAAAGAAAACCCGTGCAGCAAGATTACCGGGAAAATCATAAATCGTTGGGACCCAAAACCTGCCCTCTTATAGCACGGGTGGCCCGGCAAATAAAAGCGGTTTCGACTTTGTCAGGCAAGCTCCTAAATTGGCAGAAAAATGGAGAATCTGATCAGTTTCCATACATGTTTCTTTTCCTTGACAGGCGGAACCTCGGGGCCTGATGGCCGTGACGTTGATAATCTCCTGCAATTGGTCCACCTGGAAGATGATCCGCCAATCCCCCACTCGCGAATAGGGGGATTCCGGGTCCGTCTCCTTCTGCCGGGAGATGCGGAGATTAAACGGTTACAATGCCAGTTCCTCCAGGCGCCTGACGATCCGTCCTGAAAAAATCCGGTCCAGCTTCTTCAAGGTCTTTTGGGCCGCAGAGGAAATGTGGACGCGGTAAGTCATAAGCCCAACTCTTTTTTCAATTCCGCCAGCGTCATATACTCCCCGCGGGCAATCGGCGCCTTGCCTGCCGCAATGGCGGCCTCATCTTCCGGGGAGAACTATTCTTCCTCCATCTCCCGCTCATACAGCAGATCGATGAATTTTTCCAACAGGTCCGCATGGGGGCCTTTGGCAATGGTCTTCACCTTTCCATACAAGGTTTCCAGGTTGGCGGGTCCCATGGGTTTATTCCTCCACGTTGGCAATCTTGCGGTGATTGCCGTTGATCACCTGGCCCAGCAAATCCCCGGCCAGGTCTGAGGCCCGGCGCAGGGCTTCGTCCCTCAAGTGGGCGTAACGCTGCGTCATGGCCGGACTCTTAGGCGTCAGGAGCTTTTGGAGGGTGTAGAGGTCCACCTGCCCGAGGAGGCCAGCATGGAGGCGCAGGTGTGTCTCAGGCCGTGGAGGGGGCAGAAGTCTTTGGGCAGTCCAGGCCTTTCCCGTATCGCCTCGATTCTTTTCGGGACCCTGGTTCTTTGCCTCCCCCGCGTCCGGGGAACACATAAGGGCTGTCGGTCCGGGGATGGTTTTCAAAAACCTCATGGGCTGCCGGTTTCATGAGGATTTTCTGATCTTTGCCGCCTTTCGGTCCCCGGATATGGACAAAGCCGCATCCAAAATCTATGCCCTCCCATTTCAGCTTGAATAGCTCCCCCGCCTCGTGCCGGTGAACAAGGCCAACTTCATGAAATTGGCGGCCATAAAGTCCGGCTCCTGGTCAATGGCTTCCAAAAGATTTGCCAGTTGCTCCGGGTTCAGGTCTTCCGTCTTGAGGTTGTTCACTCGGGGATATTCAACCTGGAAGGCCAAGCCGTGGCATAGGCCCTTTTCCACTCCGAAGTTAATGATGCGAGCCAACAGCTGCAGCACGTGCTTGACGGTCTGAGGTTGCAGGGCCTTGGAGAGGTTAATCCGCAGCCGATGCAGGTCCAATTGGGCATTGTCTTTCGGCTTCTTACCGCCGAAGCCGGATTGCAGGAATATCCGGTAGCGGTAACGGTCGGTGCGACAGCTTTTAGTGTCGGGCTTATGGGTCGTGTATTCCTAGAGCCGGTCCACCGTCCACTTGATTTCCGCCGTTGTTTGCCTGGCCTCTTTCCGGGAAAGACTTTTCCCCTGTACCCTCTCAGCCCTCATTTGATTGGCTCTGGCCGAGCTCATATCATCCTGGAATTGCCGCCCGGCCTCCACCGCCACGAAGCGCCAACCCCAGCCATCCTTTGCCGGGAAGGCTCTGGTGCCGAATGTCATGGGGATGGCCGGCCGGCAGGGGATTGGAGGAGGGAGAGGTGGAAAAAGGTGGGAAAACAGTGAGATAACCGGTATGCTGGCAAGGTAGCTGGCGGGCGGAAAAATTTTTTGAGAAAGGGGTTGACAGGGGTTGGGGGGATTGGTTATATAGACAGTTGCCGCTCGGGCGGGGGCGCAAAACCGAAAAAGAAACCCCTTGACAACGACCGGCAGATAGCTTAGATTTAAATTAGCGGAACTTGCTCTTTGAAAACTAAATAGCGAGCCCGAGTGCGGGAGAGACCCAGTTCAACTGGAGAGTTTGATCCTGGCTCAGAATTAACGCTGGCGGCATGCCTAACACATGCAAGTCGAGCGAGAAACCCCGGTTCGCCGGGGGAGTACAGCGGCGCACGGGTGAGTAACGCGTGGGTAATCTACTTCTGTCTGGGGGATAACCCACCGAAAGGTGGGCTAATACCGCATAATCCGACGGGTCGCCGGGCCTGTCGGCAAAGATGGCCTCTTGATCAAAGCTGTCGGATGGAAATGAGCCCGCGTCCCATTAGCTAGTTGGTAGGGTAACGGCCTACCAAGGCGACGATGGGTAGCTGGTCTGAGAGGACGACCAGCCACACTGGAACTGGAACACGGTCCAGACTCCTACGGGAGGCAGCAGTGAGGAATATTGCGCAATGGGGGCAACCCTGACGCAGCGATGCCGCGTGGGTGACGAAGGCCTTCGGATCGTAAAGCCCTGTCAGGTGGGAAGAATAGCCTGGAAGCCAATACCTTCCGGGTGTGACGGTACCGCCGAAGGAAGCACCGGCTAACTCCGTGCCAGCAGCCGCGGTAAGACGGAGGGTGCAAGCGTTATTCGGAATCATTGGGCGTAAAGGGCGTGCAGGCGGCCGATCAAGTCAGGGGTGAAAGCCCGGGGCTCAACCCCGGAAGTGCCTTTGATACTGGCTGGCTTGAGTTCGGGAGAGGGAAGCGGAATTCCGGGTGTAGAGGTGAAATTCGTAGATATCCGGAGGAACACCGGTGGCGAAGGCGGCTTCCTGGACCGA
>CAYZOP010000017.1:0-12318 GCA_964480485.1 uncultured Desulfobacterales bacterium
GACGAAATGCACGCAGCCCTTGGGCTGGCCGGTGGTGCCGGAGGTGAACAGGATGACGCCGATGTCGTCCTTGCTCATCTGGGGGCCGGTGAACTGGTCGGAAGCGCCGGCCATGGCCTTGGCGAAGGAGACGAAGCCCTTGGCCTCCACGTCTTCGGGCTTGCCGCCCACCACGATGATCTTGGTGGGGAATTCGAACTCGTGCTTGCCTTCCTCCACCGCCTGCATCAGGGGGAAGCTTACGGCGAAGGCCTTGAATTCGGCGTTGTTCAGCACGAAGGCCACTTCTTCCTTGGCCCACAGGGGCGACACGGGCACAGGGATGGCCCCCACCTTCATGATGCCGAAATTGATGGCCACGGCCTCCGGGGCGTTGGTCATGCGGATGCCCACCCGGTCCTGTTCCTCGACGCCCAGGCTTTTGAGCACGTTGGCGAACTTGTTGGCCATGGCCAGAAGCTCTTTGTAGGTGATCTTCTGGTCGCCGAAAAGGATGGCCACGTTGTCACCCCGGCCTTCCTTGACATGTCGGTCCAGGAAAAACTCGCCCAGGTTCATTTTGTCCGGAACCGGGAATTCGGCGGGCTCGAGGTACTCGGCCCAAAGTTCCTTGGGGGGTAAATAATCAGCCGGAATCTTACCCATAAACGTGCAACCTCCTTAAGATTTTGGTGTCTGAGGTGGGAGTGCCATCCGAAGACCAGACCATTGTGAAGCATATTACAAAGACATGGGCCACTGTCAAGCAATTTATATCAGGGGTCTCCCGGCAATTTTTCCGGGAAGGCCATTTTACCCAAGGATACCGGCGGACTCCCCAGCAATCCCCCGGGGGGAATGGGGTTGGCGGAGCGCCCGGATCATTCCCCACCGCTGCCCCTGGGGACCTGAACCCTCATTGGAGATAAATGATTTGTAATCCCTTGATTAATTGAGTACGTTCTATTTCAGTTTACCTATTCCTCAGAATGCCACTTGGATTTTTCTGCCATTCCCGAAGGCGAGATTGGCTTAGACAGCCCCGGTGCCTGAGTCAGCAGCTCAGGCGTCTTGGAACCTGACGGGCCATTGCAGTGTGAAAGCATGGGACGCCGAATCAAGGTCTTACGGGTAGTGATCGGTCTGAACCTGGGAGGGGTTCAGCAAGGTGTGTTGAATCTCTGCCGCCAGCTCGACCCTGAGCGGTATGAAATCATGGTCTGCGCCCTGGAAAACGATGGGGTGGTGGGCCGGGAGATCGCCCAGGCCGGTTTTGAGGTGGTCGTCCTGGGTTTAAAGGGAAAGTCAGCCCGGCCCCGAATCGTTTATGAGTTGTACCGCTTGATGAAAAGCCGCCGGATCGATCTGGTGCACGGCTCGGCCTATCATCCCGGGCTCTATGCCCGTTTGGCCGGAATTCTGGCCCGGGTCCCCATTCTGATCAATCATGAGCATGTGCTGAGCCACCGCCGCATTCCCCACCGGGCGCTGATCAGCCACTGGCTGGGGAAGAGGACCCAGGCGCACATCGCCGTTTCCCAGGCGGTCAAAGACCAGGTGGTTTCCTGGTACGACCTTAATCCGGACAAGGTGCGGGTCATTTACAACGGGGTGCGGCCCGAATTCTTTCAGGCCGCCCGCTGGCGCGCCGCAAGCCGGGAACGGCTGGGGCTGGCCCCCGACACCCGGGTGGTGGGGGTGGTGTCCCGCCTCCATCTGGACAAGGGGTTCGGCGTGCTGATACCCGCACTGGAAGCATTGAAGGCACAATTCCCCCTGAAGCTTCTGGTGGTGGGCACAGGTCCTCATGAGGAGCGGATTCGCGGCCTGGTCAGGGACCATCACCTGGAAGGGGTGGTGGAGTTTCTGGGATACCGGCGGGATACCCCGGAGCTGCTGGCCGCCATGGATGTCTTTGTCCTGCCCAGCACCAAGGAGGGCTTCCCCAACGCCCTGCTGGAGGCCATGGCCGCCGGGTTGCCGGTGGTGGTGAGCGACCATGCCCCGCACCTGGAGGCGGTGGAGGCTGGCAGCAGCGGGTTGGTTTTCCCTCAAAACGACCGGGAAGGTCTCTGCCGGTGCCTCCGGGAGATACTGCTTTCCCCGGACCAGGCCAAGCATCTGGGAGAGGCCGCCCGGAGGCGGGTCGCCGCGCATTTCACCCTGGAGCGATTCGGCCGGGGGGTCCAGGCCCTTTACGATGAGTTGGCGAGCCAACGGCTGGCGCCCTCCTGAGAGGGGCGGAAAACAGAGGTGCTCCCACTGGTGATGAGTCAGGCCCGAACTCCTCGGGAAACCGCCAAAGGAATCGTCTATGCCATCGCCACTGCCATCGGGGGCGTGGGGCTGGCGGAAGTGGCCGGGCAGGCCGTGGCTGCGATTCATGCGGCGGGCCTGCTGCAGCAGGCCATCGCCTTCCGCGGCCGCCTGGAGCAGTTGCCTCCCCACCTCATGAAGGAGGTGAGATTTCAGCCGGTAAAGGTGTTCTCCTGGCTGCCCTCCCGTTATTACTACTCCATGAAACGCTCCACCCTGGACCGCGCCGGGGCCCGGTTTGTCAGGCGCCACGGCGCGGCGGTGGTGCATGGCTGGACCAACGAATGCCTGGAAACCCTCAAGGCCGCTCGGGAGGTGGGGGCCGTCGCCGTGGTGGAGCGCAACTACTGCCACCCCAGGCAGAGCCTGGAGATCCTGACGGCGGAATATGCCTTCCGGGGTCTGGCCTGGCCGCCGGCCCCCCACCCTTGGCTGAAATCCTGGGACCACTGGACCAGGGATCAGAACCGGGCTGTGGCGGAATTCGACCTGGCGGATTTTATTCTCCTTCCTTCCCAGTTTGCTTATGACACCTTCAGAGCGCGCGGCTATCCCCCGGAAAAGCTGGTGCTCCTCCTCCGGGGGGTGGATGTGGGGAGGTTTCACCCCAAACCGCCGGCGGATGCCATCTTTCGGGTGCTGTTCGTGGGCCAACTGGGTTTGCGCAAGGGGGTGCTGTATCTCCTGGAGGCCTGGGAGCGTTTGGGGCTCAAGCAAGCCGAGCTGATTTTGGCGGGATCGGTGCACGAGGAAATCAAACCCTTTTTGAGCCGCTACCGGTCACGGTCCGATATCAAGATCGTGGGATTTCAAAAGGACCCGGCCCCGCTGTTCGCGGCCAGCAGCGTGTTTTGCTTCCCCTCCCTGGACGAGGGCGCCGCCAAGGTCACCTTTGAGGCCATGGCGGCGGGCCTGCCGGTGATTACCACTCCCCAGTCGGGGTCACCGGTGAGAGACGGCTTGGACGGCTTTCTGGTGGCACCCCGCGATGCCGGGGTCCTGGAAGAAAAACTGCTGTATCTTTACCAGCATGCCGAGGCGGCCGCCGAACTGGGCCGATCTGCCCGGAGCTACATAGAATCGTTCACCTGGCAACACTATGCGGCAAACCTGGTTCGTTTCTACCGGGGGATATGGCCCGGAACCGGGTGAGCCAGGTATCAGGCGCTCATGTCAGTGGCCCCCGGGTTCCCAGCGGCTTAAGGAAAGGCCAAAAAGATGCGGGGCGCAGGCGTTGAGGCCCGTCGGCACCGCAAGGATCATCCGCCCCTGGGGGCGGCTCCATTTGCCAGAACCCGATTGAGAATGGGCAGACCCATTCCTTGACCGGAAGATACGACCATTCTTCATGCTCACAAAGATTTGGCAATGGTGGCAGCAGCGGGGAGGGATCAGGCGGCTGGGCTTTCCTCCCGAAAAACGGCCCGGCCTGCTCATGCTGGGCATGGAGAAACGGAATCAGAACTTTTACCGGGATCTGGAGCTGGGCCGGCGCTTTGCCACCGTCTGGCTCACCGAGCGGTTCCCCTTCCAGGAGTATCAGTTCGACCTGCGCAAGATTGTGGCCCGGTTCTTTCCAGCCGGACCTCCGGCCTGGATCTGGCTGGTTTATCATCACAGCTACACCCCCAGGCTGGTGGGTTGGGAGGATCTGGGAGCGCCCGTGGCGACCTTTGTGGGCGACCCCCAGGACTTTATCCGAGACGAGCCCAACTTCCTCACCAAGAGGCAATTTTACCGGCACTTAACCCCAGCCCTCCTGGTCAATCCCTACCCGTCGGGCCGGGATTTTATCGTGCAGGGACTGGACAATCCCAAGAGTCCGATTGTGGAAAGTTTTTGGGCCATCCCACCGGAGATTTTCAAGCCCCTAGGGCGTCGGCGCTGCTATGATATCGCCTGCCTGGGAGCCCATACCACCGGGGTCTATCCCTTTCGCCGACAGGTGCGTGATTATCTGCTCAAGGAGCGACGCCTGAAGTTCTTCAAGAAACTCCGGGTGGGAGGCAGGAGCGGGCACAGCGCCGAATTATTTGCCCGCACCCTGAACCGGCTCAGGGCCTGTTTTACCTGCGCCTCCATGTATGGATATACCCTGGCGAAATACTTCGAGATCCCCGCCTGCGGCACGGTGCTTTTTGCCGAACCCACCTCAGATTTGGAGGGCCTAGGCTTTCGGGACGGGGAAAACTTTGTGGCCGTGACTCCGGAGAATTTTAAGGACAAGATGGAATATTATCTGCTGGGGGCTCGGGAAGAGATGGAGCGTCTTGCCGAAGCCGGGGCGTCCCTGGTCCATGGACGCCATACCTGGCAGCAGCGCCTTTCGGAACTGCTGCCGGCAATCGCCAAACACCTGCGCCAGGAGTGGCCGGAAGATGTGTTTGCCCCGGCCTCCCGGGAATTGTGAGGAAGCAAAGAATGCCCCGGCAGAGAGCCATCATGTTTCGCGGCAAGGGCAAGCTGGATAAGATCGGGGAGGTATTCTCCCCTTATCTCAGAGGCATGGTGCTGGATGTCGGGTGTCGGGACAAGTATATGGCTAAATGGGTGGCAGGCAAGTATGTGGGAATAGATGTCAGCGGCCTCCCTGATGTGGTGGCGGATTTGGAATACAGACTGCCCTTTCGGGACGCAAGTTTTGACATGGTAATGGCGTTAGATGTTCTTGAGCACTTGGACCGGCTGCACCAAGCTTTTGCTGAAATATGCCGTCTCAGCCGCCGCTATGTGATTATTTGTTTGCCCAATGATTATGAATGGCATTTTCGCCTAAGAGTATTGTTCGGCAACTATTTGAGCAGTCAGTTCATACTCCCGGCGGAGCCGCCATCTGACCGGCATAAATGGCTTATCAGCTACCGGGACGCCAAAAATTTTATTGTAAATGCCGGCAAACGTCAGGGATTCGAGGTGATTGAAGAGGTGCTGGCTTATTGGGATTATCGGGCCTTTTTCCCCAAATTGATAAAGTTTTTGGGGAAGATGATCGCCCCTTACGGCTCGAATTTTTTCGCCTATAAATACCTCGCGCTCCTGGAACGCCGAACCTAACCGAGGTTTTCAAAGGGTCTAGCGGAGGGGACCGGGGTGGCGGACCCCGGGCCTCCTTGCCGAACCCCTGACAGAAAGGGGTAGGCTTCCCCGAGGAGAAGACCGGGAACCTCATCCCGCCCTCTGGAAGGCCCAGGTTTTCATGACCACCTTCCCAGGGAGGCGGTTCAGTCCCACTATCCTCCTTAAGCGTTTTTTTCTGGGTTCTCCAGGCTCATTTCCTGTCAGGAGAGACGGCTTTCAGAAACCGCAAAATCTTATTGGCTCAAAGAGAGCTTCAGCCGGATCAGTTTTTCCACCTCCTGGGGGGGGAGGCTCCGCACTCCGCCCAGTTGGATGGCGGCGAAGATGATGGCGGCGGTGTGTTCCAGCTTTTCCATCTTATTGTAGGCCTCGATGAGGTCCCGGCCCACGGTGAGGGCGCCGTGACGCTCCAGGATGAGGGCGTCATACTGCTTGATGAGCTCCCGGATGGCCAGGGGCACCTCGGCGGTGGTGGGGGTGGCATAGGCTGCGGTGGGGATCACCCCCAGGCTCATGACCACTTCGGGCAAAACGAACTGCTCCAGGGAAGCGCCGGCGATGGAAAAGGCGGTGGCCAAAGGCGGATGGGCATGGATGACGGCCTCGATTTCCGGCCGCAGGCGATAGACCGCCAAGTGCATGGCCAGCTCGGAGGTGGGCTGGCCCTGGCCTTCGATGATCCGGCCGGCGAAATCCACCGTGATGATCTGCTCCTCTTCCAGAAAGGCCTTGTTCACCCCTGAGGGGGTGGTGAGCAAGCCGTCCCCGAATTTGACGCTGATGTTGCCATCGGTGGCGGCGAGCAGATTCTTCTGATGAAGCAGGCGGCAGATGCGCACCACTTTTTGTTTCATCTTCTGTCCGGTGGTCATGGTCTCCCGGCCTTATCCCACGGGTTAAAATTGTTTGGTGACGATGACGTTTTCAATCTTGCCCAGGTTTTCCAGGGCCACCTCCGGCTGGGCCAGGGCCACGAGGGTGAAGAGGCTGTCGATGATGCTGGTCTGGCACAGGCGGGAGGCCATGGCTTCCTGGCGGAAGCGGGTCTCCCGGGAGGCGGTGACCAACACCAGGTCGGCCACCTTGGTGAGGGGGGAGAGGGAATTGTTGGTGATGCACACCACCTTGGCCCCGGCCTCCCGGGCCACCCGGGCGGTTTCCACCGGGTCCCGGGTGCTGCCGGAGTGGGAGACGGCTAAGAGGACGTCCTGGGGAGTGAGCAGGGCGGCGGCCATCAGCATGAGGTGGGCGTCGGTGATGGCCTTGACGTTGAGGCCCAGACGGAAAAACTTGTTGGCGGCGTCCTCGACGATGGGACCGGAAGTGCCCACGCCGATGAGCAGGAGGCTTTTGGCCGCCCGCATGAGTTGGGCCGCCCGGTCCATGGCCTCCATGTTGAGGACCTCCAGCGTGTCCTGCAAGGCGGCGATGTTGGCCTGGAAGACCTTGCGCACGATGGTGTCGGGGTCATCGCCGGGGCTCACCTCTTCGTGCAGCCTTTGCAGGGGGGAGACCAACTCCCGGGCCAGGGCGATCTTAAAATCCTGAAAGCCGCGAAATCCCAGGATGCGGCACAGCCGCATCACGGTGGCCTCGCTCACCTGGGCGGATGCGGCCACTTCGTTCACCGAGGCGTAAATGGCCATCTCGGGCCGGGCCAGGACCAGGTCCGCCACCTTGCGCAACGCCGCCTTGAGGGAGGGATACAGCCCCCGCAGGCGAATCAGGGCCCCGGCCTGGGCCTGCCGCGCCAGGAGATCTTCCGACCGCCGTTCCATACCCCCTCCTGCAGTCGAGGTGGGATAACGTCCGGGAAAGGGGCCAGGGTTCCCTTCCCAAGCCCGTAACTCTCTGGAGCCAATGGTTGCTTTGTAGCACGAATATTAAAAAAAATACATTGCTTGAATAAAAAAAATCATAATTTTTTTTATGTATCAACGTTCTTGGGCAGCAACCTGGCGATCAAGGCCAGCGCCTCTTCCCGGGTGCGCACCTTCCCCTCCCACTGGGCCTCCTCCACTGCGGTGAGGAGGACCCGGAAGCGTGGTCCCGGCGTCAGGTGAAACACCCTCTTCAGGTCATGGCCGGTGAGCAGGCGGGGCCGGTGTTCTTGGGGCTCCAGGCGCTCTTTCAGGAACCGCCAGGCCGCCTCGGCCAAAGACGCCAGGGCGGCTTCGGACTCCAGCGGCTTCTGAGGGCCTTGGGCCGCCAGGCTGTCGGCCATGGCCACGGCCAAGCCGGCGGCCAGGTGTGGGCGCAGAGCCCGCACCATCCGTCCCAGGGCCCGAAGGGTGAGTTCCCCCCGGCGGAAGGCCGGCAACAGCAGAAAGGGGCGCATGTGCCAGCCGATGAGGTGGGTCACGGTGCGGATCTCTTCCTGGCTTAAACGCAGCCGCCGGCCGGCCTGAGTAAAGAGCTCGGCGCCCACCTTCTCGTGGTAATAGAAGGTATATCGGTCCGGGTCGGTGCGCCGGCCCTGCACCTTGGGCTTGCCGGCGTCGTGGAACAGGGCGGCCAGCTTCACCACCGCCCGCCACCAGCCATCCTGGGCCAGGCGCCGGATTTCCGGGGCCGGGCTGTGGAAAAAGGCTTCCGGCGTGGCCAGGACCCGTTCCAGGCAGGCCAGGGTTTCCAGGCTGTGGGCAAAGACGTCCAGGTGGTGAAAGCCGTCCTGGGCCACGCCCTTGCCGTCGCAGAGCTCCGGCAGAAGGCGGCAGAAGAGGCCGGCGTCGTCCATCTGCCGCACCACCGCCGCGGCCCGGGGAGCGGCCAACAGCAGGAAGAGCTCTTGGCGCAGGCGTTCTCCGGCGACGGTCTCGAGGAGGCCGGCCCGCTGGCGGATGGCCTCCAGGGTGTCAGATGTGAGCTGAAACCCCAGAGCGGCGGCAAACCGGAAGGCCCGCAGCAGCCGCAAGGGATCGGCGGTGAGATTGGCCGGGGCCACCATCCGGATGAGGCCCCGGGCCAGGTCTTCCAAGCCCCCCAGGGGATCCAGCAGGGTCACGGTCCCCCCCTTGAGCAGCTCCCCCAATTCCAGGGCCATGGCGTTGATGGTGAAGTCGCGGCCCTTCAAGTCGCCTTCAATCCCCGGCGCCCGAAACTCCGCCAAATCCAGGGTGTCGGCCCCGGCCACCACCCGGGCGGTGCGCTCCCGGTCGTCCAGCATGACATACGTGCCCGCCAGCGCCAGGGCCAGGTCCGACGCCAGCTTCAGGGTGTGGGCCGAAACCGCCAGGTCCAGGTCCGGGGACTCCCGGCCCAGGGCCAATTCCCGGACGGTGCCACCCACCAGATACACCTGAAGCCCCCGGTTCTGGGCCAATTCCTTCAGGGTTATCAATGACCGCCGACCGGCCAGGCCGGCGGCGCCAGCTTGGAGAGATCGCCTGAGATCGTCTGGTTTCATGCAGAACCTGCAAGGCATGCCCGCCCGCTTTGGGGCAAAGCGGGGCGGCGGTTTTTCTGCCTCTCCCCCGCGGTTCCCAGCGAAAGAAATCTGCGGGAGATTGCCAGCCCGGCGATTCCATCATACCCCGAAAGGCGCCGCATGCAGTAACAAAAGTGCCGACCGCTCCCGGCTCCCAAAGTTCCCCGCCTCCTCGGTAGAACCGGGGAAAAGGTGAACGGCCGGAGCATCCCCCCCGAAGCCGGCAGCGCTGCGGAATCCAGCGGTTGACAGCGGCGAGGCCATCCCCCAGGAATGGTTCCCTTGGCAGGCTGTGGGCAAATCCCTTCCTCACGACGCCGGTGGGATGGCGCTTCCCTTGGTAGCGTCTAAGCGAAGCCAAATCGCTCCATGGGGTTAGGGGGAGGAGGTTTGAAAAAAGGGGCGGGGCGCCGTGCTCCCTGGCACCCCGGACAGCCTCTTGCCACCGCTGGTGAGAAATGGAGGATTATTGACTTTAGGGAGAATCCTTCCTATGATGGGCTCCGGGTCGTGAGCCGACCAAAGCATGGCAACAGGGAAGGGGCATGTCTGACCACAACCGGGTAGTTTAACCAGAGGGAGAACGGAACCATGTGGAAGGGCTGGCGGAGGGCAGATAGGCTGGGCCGGGTGCTGCTGATGGGTTTCATTGTCTTGGCTCTGGGCCTCGTCCTGGGGATGCCCCGGGTGCAGGCGGCGGCTAAAAAGGTTTTGGTGGACCTGAACACCGCCTCGGAAAAGGAACTGGAGGGGTTAACGGGCATAGGACCGGCCAATGCCAAGAAGATCATCGCCGGGCGGCCATATGCCTCGGTGGATGACCTGAAAAAGGTGGGATTATCCGAGAGGACCATCAAGGGTCTGAAGTCGCAGGTAACCGTGGGCGGGGCCGCGCCGGCCAAGGAGGCGGCCGCCAAGGACAAGCCCGCCGCCAAAGAAAAAGCGGCGGCCAAGACCAAAGAAGCGCCCCCCGCTGCTGCCCCCGCCAAATTGCTGGACCTGAACACCGCCACCGCCAAGGAACTGGAGGCGTTGAAGGGGGTGGGGCCGGCCAATGCCAAGAAAATCATCGCCGGGCGTCCGTATACATCCATGGATGACCTGAAAAGAGCCGGCCTGTCCGCCAAGACCATGGAGGCGCTGAAATCCCAGGGCACCGTGAGCGCCCCTGCCGCACCGGCTGCTAAACCTGCGCTGCCGGCTGCCAAGCCGGCCGGGCCTCTTCCAACGCCGCCGCCGGTGACTGCGCCCAGCCCACCGCCGGCCCCGGCTCCGAAACCGTCAGCCCCGGTTCCCGCCGCTCCGGCGCCGGCGGAGAAGCCCGCTGCCGCCCCCAAACTGGCTCCGGGCCAGAAGGTGAACCTGAACACCGCCACCAAAGAGGAGCTGGAGGCCCTGCCGGAGATCGGGCCGGTGAAGGCCCAGGCCATCATCGACAACCGGCCGTACCAGGCCATTGAAGACGTCATGAAGGTCAAAGGCATCAAGCAGGAGACCTTCAAGGCCATTCAGGATTACATCACGGTGAAATAAGCTGTCCGGGAGGTCAAGGCCTCCGGCGGCAAAAACGGGAAAGGAGAGGTAAGCCGCTATGAAACGGTTCCTGGTGTTCGCAATGGTCCTGGTGTTTGCCGCTTCCGCGGCCCTGGCGGCCGCGCCCAAAACCTATCAGGTGACCGGGCCGGTCTTGTCTCTGACGGACGATGTCATCGTGGTGCAGAAAGGCAGCGAAAAGTGGGAAATCGCCCGCGGCAAGGACACCCAGGTGAAGGGCGACCTGAAGGTGGGGGCCAAGGTGACCATTCAGTATCGTATGACCGCCACGGACGTGGAAGTCAAGACTCCGGCCAAAGAAGCCAAGCCCAAGGGAACCAAGAAGAAATAGCCCGGAACGAGCCGGGGAAAACTCAGGGGAGGCTGCCACTGGCCTCCCCTTTGTGTTGGTAGCGGGCCGGGAGGGGAGGCCGGGGTCTTTCCCTCTGGCCTCCTCCCTCAATTCATTTAATCCCGGCGTGGTAGCTTTGCAGGGAGCGCACCGGGAATTGCCGCTCCCTGGCTGCAGCGATGCCCCGGGCCGCGGCCAGGGCCCCAGCCAGAGTGGTGATATAGGGAATCTTGTAGCGGATGGCCGCCTTGCGGATATAGGAGTCGTCGTACTTGCTCAGCTTGCCGCTGGGAGTATTGACGATGAGTTGGATCTCCTGGTTTTTGATGGCGTCCACGATGTTGGGGCGACCTTCGTGGAGCTTGAGCACCGGTTCGGCGGCGATGCCCTGCTCCGTGAGGAACCGCTGCGTCCCCTGGGTGGCCAGGATTTTGAAGCCCAGGCGGGCAAACTGGCGGGCCACCTCCAGGACCGCGGGGCGATCCGTTTCAGCCACGGTGATGAGGATGGTGCCCTGACGGGGCAGGGTCTGGCCGGCGGCCTCCTGGGCCTTGTAGAAGGCCGGACCGAAGGAGTCGGCCAGTCCCAGGACCTCGCCGGTGGAGCGCATCTCCGGCCCCAGGAGGGGGTCCACTTCCGGAAACATGTTGAAGGGGAACACGGCTTCCTTGACGCCGTAATGGGGAATGGCTTTGGGGGACAGGTTAAGGTCGCGCAGCTTTTTTCCCAGCATGATCTGGGTGGCGTAGCGGGCCATGGGGATATTGCAGACTTTGGAGACCAGGGGCACGGTGCGGGAGGCTCGGGGGTTGGCCTCCAGCACATAGACCGTGTCATTGGCAATGGCGTACTGGATGTTCATCAGGCCCACCACGTTGAGCTCGATGGCGATGCGCCGCGTGTACTCGTTGATGGTTTCCAGGTGCTTGGGCGGGATGCTAATGGGCGGGATGACGCAGGCGGAGTCGCCGGAGTGGATGCCCGCCAGTTCGATGTGCTCCATGACGGCGGGGACAAAGGCGTCGGTGCCGTCGGCGATGGCGTCGGCCTCAGCCTCGATGGCGTCCTCCAGGAACTTGTCGATGAGGATGGGGCGCTCCGGACTGACTTCCACCGCCCGGGCCAGGTAATGCTTCAGCATGGCTTCGTCGTGGACGCATTCCATGGCCCGGCCTCCCAGGACATAGGAGGGCCTGACCATCAGGGGATAGCCGATCTCCTGGGCGATGGCGAGAGCCTCGTCTATGGTGCCGGCCATGCCGGATTCTGGCTGGGGAATCCCCAAGTTGCGCATCATCTGCCGGAAGCGGTCCCGGTCTTCCGCCAAGTCGATGACGTCCGGGCTGGTTCCCAAAATCTTCACTCCGGCGGCGGAAAGCTCCTGGGCGAGGTTCAAAGGCGTCTGCCCGCCGAACTGGACGATGACGCCCTGGGGCTGCTCCTTTTCGTAAATGCTCAGGACGTCTTCTACGGTGAGTGGTTCGAAGTAGAGCTTGTCCGAGGTGTCATAGTCGGTGGACACAGTTTCGGGGTTGCAGTTCACCATAATGGATTCGAAGCCTTCGTCCCGGATGGCGAAGGCGGCATGGACGCAGCAATAGTCGAACTCGATGCCCTGGCCGATGCGGTTGGG